>NZ_JAMZAQ010000002.1:0-1686267 GCF_024181795.1 Vibrio sp. Y10_XG_PY6 | reverse complement strand
AAACACAAGAAAGAATATGGTGGAGGGGGACGGATTCGAACCATCGAAGGCAGTGCCGGCAGATTTACAGTCTGCTCCCTTTGGCCACTCGGGAACCCCTCCAGGGTGTTTTATACTTGAAAATTAGTTTCCCAACCTAGTTTCCAAGTTGTTCTTATGTTTAAAGGAAAAACACAAGAAAGAATATGGTGGAGGGGGACGGATTCGAACCATCGAAGGCAGTGCCGGCAGATTTACAGTCTGCTCCCTTTGGCCACTCGGGAACCCCTCCAGGGTGTTTTATACTTGAATGTTAGTTTCCCAACCTAGCTTCCAAGTTGTTCTTATGTTTAAAGGAAAAACACAAGAAAAAATATGGTGGAGGGGGACGGATTCGAACCATCGAAGGCAGTGCCGGCAGATTTACAGTCTGCTCCCTTTGGCCACTCGGGAACCCCTCCAGAGGATTTTTATACTTAGCAAGATGTTTTCCCAACTCATCTCCCAAGTGCGGAGCGAATCATAGCAAACTCGCTCAGGCTGTAAAGCGTTTTTCTTGCGTTTTTACGTTGAATGCTGTCTTTTTGGGCAAAGATGGTAGAAAGTCAGCGTTTTGTGTGTCCTTTGAACAGAAGAGAAACGCTCTTTTTACTTGAATTTACACTACTTGACGTTAAACCACGTATCTACTGATAAAATGTAAGCAGTTTAATGACATAAGTTTATTCGTTTAGAAGTCAATATCATGAGCATGAAAGCCACGTTATCGTTATCTGTTTTAACGCTTTCTATATTAATGAGTTCTCCATCAGCTTTCGCAGCTATGCGAGGCTCAGCAGTTACCGTCGTAACTGAACAAGTAGAAACGCACGAGATCAATCAATCCTTATCGCTTATCGGTAAATTAGAAGCGGCGGAGTCTGTGGTTGTTGCATCGGAAGTCGCCGGCAAAGTGAATCAAATCGCTGTTAAAGCGAATCAAAATGTCCAACAAGGTCAGCTGTTAATCAAGTTGGATGATGATAAGGCTCAAGCCGCTTTGATTGAGGCAAAGGCGTACCTTAAAGATGAACAACGTAAGCTAAAAGAGTTTCAACGTTTGGTTAAGCGAAATGCTATAACCCAAACTGAGATCGACGCACAAAAAGCAAGTGTTGAAATCGCACAAGCAAGGCTGGACGCCGCTCAAGCAAATTTGGCCGATCTTCATATTACGGCTCCATTCTCTGGCACTGTTGGTTTCATTGACTTTAGTCGCGGTAAAATGGTTAGCGCGGGTACAGAGCTGTTGACCTTGGATGACCTTTCCGTCATGGAGCTGGATTTACAAGTACCGGAGCGCTATTTATCGATGCTTTCTATTGGTATGGAAGTCATTGCCAAAACCAGTGCATGGGGTGAACAGACGTTTACTGGTCAAGTCACAGGCATTGATACGCGGATTAGCTCAGAAACGCTGAACCTGCGTGTACGTATTGAGTTTGAGAACCCTGAAAACCTCTTAAAGCCGGGCATGTTAATGAATGCATCATTGGCCTTCCCTGCGATTGAAGCGCCAATTATCCCGGTTCAAGCACTAGAATACTCTGGCACCAAGCGTTACGTATACGTCATCGATGGCAACAATAAAGCGGCTCGACAAGAAGTCATTCTCGGTGCTCGTGTCGATAACGAAGTCGTTATTGAATCAGGCGTTGAAGTTGGCGACAAAATTGTTGTACAGGGCATCGTTAATATGCGAGATGGTGTTGAAGTTAAGGAAATTGTCGCACCAGGAAAGTCAAAAACAGCTAATGCAACTGGTAATCAAGGTGTTCAAAGCACGCAAGACGAAGCGGCTAAGGAAGCAAACTAATGTTACTTTCTGACGTTTCTGTAAAACGCCCAGTCGCAGCGTTGGTATTGAGTATGCTGCTGTGTGTATTTGGCTTTGTATCCTTTACGAAACTAGCGGTGCGAGAAATGCCGGACATTGAAAGTCCGGTCGTTTCCATTAGTACGCGTTACGAGGGCGCTTCCGCGACGATCATCGAGAGTCAAATTACGTCTGTATTAGAAGATCAGCTTTCAGGCATCAGCGGAATCGATGAGATCAGTTCGACGACGCGAAACAGCAGTTCGCGTATTACGATCACTTTTGAGCTAGGCTACGATCTCAATACGGGTGTTAGTGATGTTCGCGATGCGGTGGCTCGCGCTCAACGTTCGCTACCTGATGAAGCGGACGATCCAATTGTCTACAAGAATAACGGTTCAGGTCAGGCCTCCCTCTATATTAACCTCAGCTCTGCAGAGATGGACCGCACTCAATTGACGGATTATGCCGAACGTGTATTGATGGATCGCTTTAGCTTGATCTCTGGGGTGAGCTCCATTGATCTTTCTGGTGGTTTGTACAAAGTGATGTACGTGAAGCTTAAGCCAGAGCTGATGGCGGGGCGTTCAGTCACGGCTTCGGACATTACATCGGCACTGCGAAGTGAAAACTTAGAAAGTCCGGGTGGTGAAGTTCGTAATGATTCGACAGTCATGTCGGTACGGACAGCGCGTAGCTATAACACGCCGGAAGATTTTCAGTACCTCGTGATTAAAAGGGCAAGCGACAACACGCCTATCTATTTGAAAGATGTCGCTGATGTTTTTATCGGTGCAGAGAACGAAAACTCGACCTTTAAAAGCGATGGCGTCGTCAATGTTAGTTTGGGGGTTGTTCCTCAGTCTGATGCGAACCCGTTAGAAGTAGCAAAATTAGTTCGAGCTGAAGTTGATAATATCCAGAAGTTCTTGCCGGAAGGAACGCGGCTTGCTATCGACTACGATGCGACGGTGTTTATCGAGCGTTCGATAGAAGAGGTATATAGCACGCTGTTTATTACGGGCGGTTTGGTTATTTTGGTGTTGTACATCTTCATTGGTCAAGCTCGTGCAACCTTGATCCCAGCTGTTACGGTTCCGGTATCGCTGATTTCCTCATTCATTGCCGCTTATTACTTTGGCTTTTCTATCAACTTAATCACCTTGATGGCGTTGATCCTGTCTATCGGCTTGGTAGTGGATGACGCGATTGTGGTTGTTGAAAACATCTTCCACCATATCGAACGTGGTGAATCGCCTTTGCTTGCGGCCTATAAAGGCACGCGGGAAGTAGGCTTTGCCGTTATCGCGACAACGCTAGTGCTGGTGATGGTATTCCTGCCGATTTCTTTTATGGATGGCATGGTAGGTCTGCTATTTACTGAGTTTTCTGTCTTGTTGGCGATGTCAGTAATTTTCTCGTCTTTGATCGCCCTAACATTAACTCCTGTATTGGGTAGTCAGATTTTGAAGGCGAATGTAAAACCAAATCGATTTAATCAAGTGGTCGATCGCCTATTTAGTAAACTTGAGAGTGGTTACCGCTCATTATTGAAACGCGCATTGAAAATGCGTTGGGCTGCACCGCTGGTGATTTTGGCGTGTTTGGGCGGCAGTTACTTCTTGATGAACCAAGTGCCAGCCCAGTTGACCCCTCAAGAAGATCGCGGCGTGATGTTTGCGTTTGTGCGCGGGGCTGATGCCACGTCATACAATCGTATGTCAGCCAATATGGACATTGTTGAAGACCGATTGATGCCATTACTTGGGCAAGGGTATCTGAAGTCGTTTAGTATCCAAACGCCTGCATTTGGTGGACAGGCAGGCGACCAAACCGGCTTTGTTATCATGATTCTAGAAGACTGGAATGAGCGAGGTGTAACAGCTCAGGAAGCGCTTAACAAAGTGCGTGGCGCACTGGCTGGTATACCTGATGTTCGAGTGTTCCCATTCATGCCTGGTTTCCAAGGTGGTTCGAGTGAGCCTGTTCAGTTTGTATTAGGTGGCTCTGATTACGATGAACTTCTCGTCTGGGCTGAAATGTTTAAAAACAAAGCAGAAGAATCGCCAATGATGGAAGGCGCTGAGATCGATTACTCAGAGAAAACGCCAGAGCTATTGGTTACGGTCGACAGACAGCGTGCCGCAGAACTAGGGGTCAGTGTCAAAGACATTTCTGATACGCTAGAAATCATGCTTGGTGGTAAAAGTGAAACGACTTATGTTGAGCGTGGCGAAGAGTATGATGTGTATCTTCGTGGTGATGAAAACAGCTTTAATAATGCAGCGGATTTAAGCCAGATTTATCTGCGAACTAATAGTGGGCAGTTAGTGACGTTAGACGCAGTCACTAAAATTGAAGAAGTGGCAGCTTCTATTCGTCTATCTCACTACAACAAACAGAAATCCATCACTATTACGGCTAATCTGTCAGAAGGCTACACATTAGGAGACGCGCTGAATTACCTTGATCAACAAGCGATAGACAACTTACCAGGCGACATCTCGGTGAGTTATTCTGGTGAGTCAAAAGATTTTAAAGAGAACCAAGCGAGTGTTGCTGTCGTGTTTGCGTTGGCATTGCTTGTGGCGTATCTCGTGTTGGCGGCTCAGTTTGAAAGCTTCGTGAACCCGTTAGTGGTGATGTTTACGGTGCCGATGGGCGTATTTGGTGGCTTCCTTGGCTTGGTTGTGATGGGGCAAGGCATGAACATTTACAGCCAGATTGGCATGATCATGTTGATCGGCATGGTGACGAAAAACGGCATTTTGATTGTCGAATTTGCCAACCAGTTGCGAGACCGTGGTGTTGAATTCGAAAAAGCGGTTATTGATGCAGCTGCGCGACGTCTACGCCCGATCTTGATGACAGCATTTACCACGCTTGCTGGTGCCATCCCACTGATCGTTTCGACAGGGGCAGGTTATGAGAGTCGTATTGCTGTGGGTACCGTGATCTTTTTCGGGATGGGATTTGCAACATTGGTGACCTTATTTGTCATCCCGGCTATGTACCGATTGATTTCGGCGAAAACACAGGCGCCAGGTCATGTAGAAGCAGAATTGAACAAAGCACTCAGCCACGATACAAAAGGCCGTATTGCTCATCCTTAGCCGCTGTACGTAAAGCTTTGATTGAAAACACCGAACAAAAGTTGTTCGGTGTTTTTTTATATTGAGCGTGATTACTTATAGATCTAATGATTATTTTTGTTTATTATTTCGCCACTTCTTCGAGGGGCACAGGACTCGCTCATCGTATTGACTGAATGTCGGGTCTTGTTAGGTGTCATGCCGGGAAAGCAGCATATACCTATTATTATTTGAGGTGTTCTCTTGAAAAAAGTACGTGGTAGTTACATGGTAGAAATTTTTAGTTGCGGGTGTTATGGCGTTGTTAGCGACCACTGCACTTCCGACGTTAACGAATGCACTAAAGGATCGTCAAGATGGCATTTTACACTCTCTCGATGCCGGGCAACCAAGTAGCCATGTGAATCAAGAGACAACAGAAAAGTTCTCCGCTCAGTAACTGATGACACACCGTAGATTGTAAAACAAGCCGAGGTAAAAACCTCGGCTTGTTTGTATTTCAATTCTGGTAACTTGGTGCTATCTAATGTCAGAAGCGTTTCCCTAAGCTAACTTGCACACCTTCGTAGCTGTCGTAAAAATCTTCAAAGCCCATATCTGCGACATTATAGATGTACTCTGCGCGCAACCAGATGTCTTTGCTCATATCCCAATGGACACCAGCACCGATATTGAATAGTGCTCCTGAATCATCGGTGACTTTTTGTTCGTTTGGAACGTACATTTCTGCCTGAGTCCCTAACGCGGTCACGCGGCCGAACAAAGAAAGTGGTGTATCGCCAAGGTTATCACTGGTCAATACTGCTGACATACCCGCTTGGTAATAGTGCAAATCCAAATCTGTTTTCAGTTTGTCGTTCTTCAGTTCGTTTTGGGAATAGCGAAGCACACCTTCAAACGCAAGGTATTGATTGACATGATAGCCCCAACCAACAGTGATATTTGGTGTGGACCACTCATTGTCTCTGTCTGAGCCAAAATAGGGCGTATCAAAACCGACGTTACCAGTACCCAGATAAAAATAAGATTGATGAGTTTGTTCTTGAGCAGCAAAAGTCGGCACACTGATGGTCAAGGCAGACAATAATAGAATGGCGTTTTTCATAACTTGACGATAACCTTTGTAAAAGACCGTTGTAATGAGTTGTGTTAATATTAATTTAATCAATAAGATAGATGGCGTTTATCATATCAGCTTTTACGCAAAGGTAGTCATTTAGACTGGGAATTGTTGCGCTAAAGCAGACTTCCTAGGCTGGAGAACTCACTATTCGGTATGGTGATTAACGTCAATCAAATAAGAGAGAAGGAAAGGAAAGTGGCTGAATTCAAATATAAAAATCTGACTCAAGAAGAACAAGATAAGTTAGACGCGGCGACATTTCGTCGTTTATTGGCGCATTTAGACGCGAATAAAGACGTGCAGAACATCGACCTCATGATCCTTGCGGGCTTCTGTCGCAACTGTTTTAGCAAATGGTACAAAGCTGAAGCGGAAAATCTCGGTGTGGATTTAGATATTGATGACGCTCGCGAACGTGTTTACGGCATGACTTACGATGAATGGAAACAAAATCATCAGCCAGCGGCAACGCCAGAACAATTGGCGGCGTTTGAAGCGCGTCAGAAAAAGTAATACTCATTTCCAAAAAAACAGCCCGCACATCAGCGGGCTGTTTTTTTACATTCGAATTTACATATTAAGCGGTAATTGGACCGCAACATGCAGGTTCGACACAGCCTTTTGCTTGAATGACTTCAAGTTGCGCGAGGTAAGGTTGAATATCACCGATGTTCTCTTTTACCCATGTTAAGTCGTAATACGTATCTAAGTAACGCTCACCAGAGTCACATAAAAGTGTCACGATAGAGCCTGTTTCACCGCGTTGTTTCATTTCGCAGGCCAGTTGAAGCACACCGTAGAGGTTCGTCCCCGTTGATGCGCCTACTTTACGCCCAATCAGCTGAGAAACCCAATGTGCAGTTGCCACACTGGCAGCGTCTGGAATTTTGCGCATCTCGTCAATAACACCTGCAATAAAGCTTGGCTCGACACGTGGTCGACCGATGCCTTCAATTTTGCTGCCGGTCTCACCTTTTAATGAGTGATTACCTGACTGAAAAGCGTCGTAAAACACCGAGTTTTCAGGGTCTACGACACAAAGTTTGGTGTCGTATTTTTGGTAACGAATAAAACGGCCAATGGTTGCGGATGTACCACCAGTTCCTGGGCTCATTACTACCCAATTAGGAATTGGGTGATCTTCTAGTTCCATTTGGCTAAAGATAGAGTTCGCAATGTTGTTGTTGCCGCGCCAGTCAGTCGCACGTTCAGCATAAGTAAACTGATCCATGTAGTGACCATTTAACTCTTGAGCCAAGCGTCGAGACTCGTCATAAATCTGATCTGAGCGCTCTACAAGATGCGCTTTACCACCGTAAAACTCAATTTGTTCAATCTTTTTACGTGCGGTGGTTTTCGGCATAACAGCAATGAACGGTAAGCCAAGCAAGCGAGCAAAATACGCTTCTGAAACGGCAGTGCTGCCTGAGGACGCTTCAATCACTGTGGTTTCAGGACCAATCCATCCGTTACAAATCGCATAAAGAAACAACGAGCGTGCCAATCGGTGTTTCAGAGAGCCTGTTGGGGGCGTGCTCTCATCTTTTAGGTAGATATCGATACCATCAAGAGAAGGCAGTTCGAGTTTAAATAAATGAGTATCAGCAGAACGTTGAAAGTCTGCTTCAATTTTACGCACTGCATTGTTGATCCAGTTGTGGTCAGTACACATGGCGTCTCTCCTTGGAAATCGATAGATAAGCATTAGATGGGAATAATTTACCTATAATACGAGAGAAAAACTTTGCTATAGTTGCCGGTAATGACTATTTTGATAGAAAATTTTTCTACACTTAGTGGTTTTTATAGGATGAGTTTGGATCGAGTCGATAAGCAGCTGCTTGCGTTGTTACAAACCGACAGCACCTTGTCATTAAATGAGTTAGCAGAGCAGGTAAATCTGACAACGACGCCATGTTGGAAGCGTTTGAAAAGGTTGGAAGAAGAAGGCTACATCGAAAAGCGCGTGGCGTTACTGAGTGCAGAAAAACTCGACCTGTCTTTTATCGCTTTTGTTCAGCTAAAAACCATCGATCACTCCGAAGATTGGTATCACCACTTTGTCACAACAGTGAGTGATTTCCCCGAGGTGATGGAGTTTTATCGTATGGCCGGCGAGTACGACTACATGATGAAAGTGCTAGTCAAAGATATGAAGTGTTTTGACGAGTTTTATAAGCGCTTAGTTAATAGTGTAAAGGGATTGTCTAATGTGACTTCAACATTTGCTATGGAATCCATTAAATATACGACTGAGTTACCACTTCTCAACTAAATAGCTTTATACGAATTTTATTTAATGGTTACTCTACCTGTTAGTATTTTAAGTGTTAACAGGTAGCAGGTTTATTCTAACTACGTAACTTTTTACTGGGTTGGAATAAATATAAACGATATTTATTCTCTCTTCTATTTCCACATTAACTGTTTGTTTTTTATCCTCCATCAAGCGCCAATACAGCAAAACGCATGAAAAAATAACGCAATTTTTTCTCTTTATTTTTCGTGTTTTATTTTTGTTGAATATTCATTCTTACTAAATTAATTAATTGGTTTAATTTAAACGTTTGCTTTGTGTTGTTTTGTGTATTTTAGTCACCACTTCTGAACATTTATTTTTATGCGTAATACAGTAGCAAATACTTAAGTAATAAAGTACTCAAAAATGGATATAGTGATTAATAAAACATCGTATTATTATCGCTAGCACTTATTTGTGACAAAGTGTTTCTAAAAATGAACAGAAAATATTATTTGCTTTTTCTCGCGGCTTTACTCGCTGGTTGTGGTGGTGGAGGTGACTCTAAAACGAACAATACAAACACACCAACCACGATAACTAAGCAGAGCCGTCCACAGTTAAAAGCTGAAGACACGGTATTGAAGTTTGAGGGCGTGGGAACCGTTACAGAGGCAAAATTGAGCAATGTACATGGCTCGGTGTCTTATCAAGTCATTGACTCTAATCCGCTAAATGTTGTGAAAATTAATGACTCTGGAATGCTACAAATTTTGCGTCCAGGAACGGCAACAATTCTGGCTACGGATAACAGTTCTGCTTATGAATCCTCTGAAGCACGATTTTCTATCACTGTGGAACGAGGTATTAACACAGACCTTTCGGTTAGTGATCTAAACTTCAATGCAATCGAATCTGAAGGGAAAGCTCTGACCGTTCGTGGCCAAAAAGGTGAATTGAGTTATGAAGTAGAAAGTGGTCATAACTTGATTCGGGTTGATGAGAACGGTTCGGTATATTCATTAGGCTCAATTGGTCAGGCGTCGGTACTGATTACTGACTCAGGTAACGAGCTTTATCTGCCGAAGCAAGTTCGCGCAACGGTGAAGCTTCATGGAGTAGCATCCGGGCAACTTCAATTCGCCTTGCTGGAAGACGAATATAGAGAAGGGCTGACGTTAGAACCTGCACGTTTAGATAAAGCTCAAACGCAAAGCATCACATACAAAATCATTCGCAGCGAACCAGACAACAAAGTTGCCGAGTTACTCAACCCGGAGTCAGGTGTGCTCCTTGTTCATAATGTCGGGCAGCTAACCGTTGAAGCGACAGCAACTTACAGCGATGCTTTTTTAGATAAGCAGCAAACGGCGCAATTTGTTGTGGATGTAAAACAAGGTCAACGCGAAGCAATCAGCGTAGCGGATGTTGTGAAAACTTATGAGGAAGGTGGCCGAATTTTCCCTAAGGTGACGAACGCTCGCGGCGACTATTCACTGCGAATTATTAGCGGCACAGATGTTATCGCTAAATCTATGAGCAGTGAAGCATTGCTGATCAAAGGTGTAGGTACGGCTGAAGTTGAAATCTACGAGCATGAAATGCGTAATTATCCTGCAAGCAAAGCTCGCTTCAATGTTGAAGTTAATCGCGCGCCTCATCCAGTGATGAACGACATTGAAATGTCGCTTATTTATCAGCCTAGCCTCTCAATTCCTTTGGCATTTTCAGGACAAAAAGGCAACGTAAGCCTAGTCGGTAGTTTACCGGACGGCTTAAGAATGACCGATGGCAAGTTAGAAGTAGAGACGGCTGGAGAATATCGTCTTAAGTTTGAAGATGATGGTGGGGATTCATATCAACCAATTCAGTTTAATGTAGTCATCAAAGTAGCGAAAGCTGCGGGACAAGCCATGGTGACACAAGATTATGAAATGGTGTATAGCAAAGACTATAGCTTTGATCTTCGTCGTGACTTTGGTTTAAGTACAAGTAACGATCATGTAGAACTCGTTGATAACACTGCTACAGATGTTATAGAGGTTACTGCGGATGGACGTGCCTATGTTTACAAAGCGGGTAAAGCGACGTTAACAGTTCGCAGACAGGAGAGCGCGAATTATACTGCGGGTCCAGATCAGAAAGTGTACGTTAATATTCTTAGTGCGCCGAGTCGGATTGATGTGCAATCCGATGTGGAAGATACTTGGAAAACCAGCCAGCCTTATGTTCAAAAACCGACCATCTCTGGTACGGTTGGCGAAGTTTCGTATCGATTTGCAGAAAATGCAGCAACGGATGTGGTTTCCCTAGACAGCAAAACGGGCGAGATGCGCATCCTCAATGCTGGCAGCACAAGAGTTGTTGTATCGGATGCAGGGGACGATAAATTTACTCCGGGTGAAAGCAGTTTCTCTGTTACGATCAAACAGGGCGCAAACCCTGTATCGATTGCTTATCCAACGGTAGACTTTTCAGCGGGTACTATTATCTCACCAGTGATGAGTGGAGGAGAGGCGAAAGCCAGCTATCGTCTTATTAACCAAAAAGATCCTGTGGTTGAGTTAGTCTCTTCTGAAACGGGGCGTTTGAAGGTTTTGCACGCAGGCGAGTACCAATTAGAAGTGACGCTAACTGCACGTAACTATACAACTAAAACCGTATTGGTTAACGGCACCATTAATAAAGCGGATCATCCCGGTCTTACCACGAAACTTCAAACCGTTGAGTTTACGCCTTTCAAGGCAATTGACTTAGATTTCGGTAGAGCGGTCGGTACTCGAACTTACTCATTTGGCGATACTGTGAGCAAAGATCTTGCCACGTTAGACAATGCGAATGCAGAGTTGACGCTAACCAATTACTCTCAATACCATTCTATTGCTCTAGATATCTCTGAGAGTGAATCGCGAGATTACAAAGCGTTACCAAGAACAAAAGTCACGGTTAGTGTCGATTTGGCAGAGTCGGGTGTTGCAGATAAATACACACAACTTAATAGCGAACAAACCGTTATTGTGAGCACGCTTAGTGCCCCACAGTTTGCCAATTTAGAAGAGAGTGAATTTGGTATCTTGGGTTCGCGTTCGGTACGTGAACCGACGGATGACGAGTTGCAAAAACACGGTAAAGGTAAGGTTGTGCTATTTATGTTTAAGCCAGTTGGTAGCGATGACCGAAGACAAGAAAAGGCAGCGTGGGTGCATGTTGCTCGATTCGATGGATGTACATCAGAGCTATTTGCTGATGACCTTAAGCCTTTTAATGCAATTGGTTATGGTGATCCAGGGTATTGCACCAGCGGTAGCACTATCCGTATGACTCGGTTCTTAGTGATTGATGATTCTAATTTGGAAGACATAGAGTATGAGTCGGCAGCACCAATCATTACTTACCGTCGTGGGGTGCGTGAATTTTTAGCAACGGATAAAGGTGGATTCTATGCTGACCCAAATGTCGTTTACGGGAAAAGCGAATACGGCTACCCGAAATCACTTTACGAATGGTCGGTCATTACTATGAAGTATCAACCAAATTAATTATCGTTTGATACCCACAAAAAAGGAGTGCTGAGCACTCCTTTTGTCGTTTAAGATTTAGCGGTTACTTGGTATAGCGCATTACACCTTCTTGCACTGCGGTTGCCACTAAATGACCTTGCTGGTTATAGATTTCGCCACGCACTAACCCACGAGTATTACTCGCTGTTGGGCTTTCTATCGCGTACAACAACCATTCATCCATTTTGAACGGACGGTGGAACCAGATTGAATGGTCAATGGTGGCAACTTGGAAGTTTGGCGTCATTAATGACACTTCATGTGGGTGCATTGCTGTCACGAGGAATCCCCAATCTGATGCGTAGGCCAACAGGTACTGATGTATAAGCAGGTTCTCTGGCATTTCACCATTGGCACGAATCCAAAGATACTGTTTAGGCTCTGCTTTTTTGGGTTTTAGGGGGTTGATGACCGTAACAGGACGGGTTTCAATTGGCTTTTCACCACAAAATGTTTTGCGTAGTCGCTCTGGTAGGAATTCGGCTATATGGCTAGCAAGCTCACTCTCAGAGGCGAAGTTTTCTGGGCCAGGAATGTCTGGCATTTCCTTTTGATGATCAAACCCAGGTTGATCGCCATGGTAAGACGCCGTTAGGTAGAAAATAGGGCGTCCATTTTGAATCGCCTTAACGCGTCTGGTGCTGAAGCTACGGCCATCCCTTAGGTTTTCTACATCATAAATGATGGGCTTTTCTGGATCACCAGGGTACAAAAAATAGCTATGGAAGGAGTGCACCGCGCGTGTTTCTTCAACGGTGTAGCGCGCAGCAGAAAGCGCTTGCCCAATCACTTGGCCGCCATACACTTGAGGCAAACCTAGGTTTTCACTTTGGCCACGAAACAAGCCTTCTTCTAATTTTTCGAGTTGTAGTAGGCTGAGCAATTCTCGTAATGGTTTACTCATTGTGTCTCCTCACCGTTGTCTTTCACTCCAACTTACCTCAACAGTCTCACTCTTGTGAAGTGCCATAGTTAAGAACTATTGAGTAACTTAGAAATAGTATTGTTCCGATTATGAAACAAAATCAATTGTTTGATAAATTCTAACTCAGTCAAACTATTGTCAAATAAACTGACAGGAAGCAGACAGTTTTATATTCCACACCTATAATTGCTCCGGTTTAATACTCTTTTCGAGGAAGATATGAAAAAAACACTACTGCTTGTTACTTCTTTACTCTTTGGGGCTGCGTTAGTGGGTTGCCAAACTTCTCAAAATACAGAAATGGAATCTGCAGAGGCGTCAATGAAGACGATTACAGGTACAGTGGCTTACCGTGAGCGTATTGCTCTGCCGCCAAACGCAGTGGTTACCGTCGCGTTAGAAGATGTGTCTTTGGCTGACGCGCCAGCAAAAGTACTAGCAAAGCAGACATTCGAAACGGAAGGTAAACAAGTTCCTCTTTCTTTTGAACTGAACTACGATAACAATGAAATCAAACCAAACCATCGTTACAGCGTCCGTGCGCGTATTGAAGTGGATGGTAAATTGCGTTTTATCAGCGATACGCATAACGGTGTAATCACAGATGAAGCACAAACTCACCAGTTGGATATTCGTCTAGTTGGTACGCGTTAATATCAAACTCAGCGAACAAAAAATGGCAGCCTAAGGCTGCCATTTGTATTTTCTTAGCGAAATTTTTCCAATCTCAGATACTTCAATTCCTTCGGCTTCTAATTTCTTTGTTTGTCGTTCTAAATTACTGCCTTTTAAGGATATTTTTCCTTGACTATTTATCACTCTAAACCACGGGAGTTTGCTGTCCTCTGGCAAATTACCAAGCGCCTTACCAACATGTCTTGCGTAGCCCGGGTAACCTGCCATTTTTGCGATTTCCCCGTAGGTGGAGACTTTTCCTTTTGGAATTTGGTGAATTACAGCAAAGATTTGCGCTAAAAATTGGTCCATACTCAAAAGTGTCTATTGTGGATTACTAAGGAATGGTAAACCATCGGACTTGTATATTGCTAACGGTTCTTAACGTTTATATTGCCCGCGATTGACTTTTGTTGATCACATTTTCTCTTCAGTCGTGCCGTATGTTAATGAGCGTTAAAAAGCATAAAACAAACACAAGCTAAGCTTGAATCTAGACCCTCTCAACGACTTTTAATCCCAGTTTTTGCCGTTGAGTTACCAAGTAGGTGGGGAAGCCAGGAGGCGCTATGATTTTATCGACACTTCAATTTTTCATTACGACTTTACTCGCAGTGGTGTGCGTTCGAGCGATGAGTTTGAGCGAGGGAGATATTCCCGTTCTTGCACTCATGATCCCGGCGTTGTGGATCTTGCCACAAGGCGGGTTTGCAGGCTTGGTGTTGCTGGGCGCAATGATGGCTTTTGGCGCTACGCTCTCAATGCAACCAATCGCGCTATCGATTGGTATTTTGATCCTTTTCCCACTTTTAATGGTAGTGTTCTCTCGTAGAAGTTCGTTGGGCGTTCTGCTCACCGCAGGCCTAATCGTACTTACTCTACAAGTCGGTATTATGGTCACGCAACAAGGTGGGAAGCTGGATGGATCCGCTTGGGTTACAGTGGTTCAAACTGTCTCGGTCATGGCGATGTGGTGGTCTGCTGTACATTGGACCCCATCCAATAAGCACAGCTGGTGGCCGATGCTGTTGTTGTTCCCATTATGGATTGCTGGCTTGCCATATGCCGTGCTTGTGGCATTGAGCGTGACAGGAATGCTGGCTTCAATGGAAACCCTCGCGAAGCTTAAACACTCCATTCGTTGGAGTAAACTATTGTGCTGGACGTTACCGACCGTTGGCTTTGCTGCCTTAGTGGTGAGTCCGACTACAGATGTACCAAACCCTGTTTTTGTTGTTTGGATCTGTTTGTTAGGAACGGCTTGGATGACGGACTATATCTTACGTAGCAGCGATGAACAGGCAGAATTATGAGTATTTCGTCAGGTAAAAAGTGACACGTGCGGCAGACTATCGAATTGGTTGTGGAACAAAATGAAGATTAGTATATGTTCTTCATTTCATATTTACTAAACTTCCAATAATAATAACCACAATATAAGTGGTTGATTTAAGATAAGTTTGTCATGACTACCTTTGCTCGAACACTGTTGCTTTTTACTTGTTGCCTACTGAGTTTGAATGTAAAAGCTGAATCACCTTTAATTGCTCATTATAAAGTTGCGACAGAAGCGGATGATGTCGTCACTCGTGTTCTTTTTAATGCTGCATCGAAAGAGTTCGGCTTTACCGTTCAATATGTGAACTATTCCAGCTTTGATGCCATTCTAAATTCCGTCGCGAATGGGGAAGCGGACTTTGCTGCGAATATCACTTACACAGAAGAGCGTGCTCAACGCTTTAGTTACTCCCGTCCAACTAATATCGAATATACCTACCTTTTTGGATTAAAAGACTCGACGTTGAGTGGCATTTCACGAGTTGGCGTCCCTAAAGATACGGTTTATGCCGAATTACTCAAACAATACTACCCGGAGCTAAAACAGGTCTCTTATCAAGGTCATGAGCAAGCGGTAACGTTACTGAGATCAGGCGCTGTTGAAGGCGTAGTCGATGCCATCAATCAGCTTAAGCCGATGTTGCTGGAGGGCTTTGACGCTAAGATGTTAAATGATCAGATTTCGATAAAGCCAGTATCGATCATCAGTAAAAAAGATCATCATCTCGAAGAGTTGGATACGTTCGCTACGTTTATTCATGGGGAAGGAGTGCAAAAGCAACTTCGTGAAGAGATCTCCCTGTATCAATTTGAACTAAGGCGAGCGGCATTGCGAGAATCTATTCGCTTATTACCTCTCGATTTTAGTGAGCCTATACGGATCAAGCTCGAATCTATCTTTCCATATGTTGTTTACAACGAAGACGGCAGTATCGAAGGGATGACGGCAGATGTCGTCCTGAGAAGCTGTGAGATCTTGGCATTAAACTGCGTGATCATTAGTGAGCCAAATGAAAGTTGGGGTTCCATGTATCATGAGTTTATGCAGGGGAATTTCGAAATTTTAGCGCCGTTAACGGTCAGTCGCGAGCGGCATGAATTTAGTTACTTTCCCAAGCCCCATTACTCACCAGCATCCGTTATGGTCAAGCGTTTAGGTTACAAGCCGAACACTTACTCTCATGTGTCACAGTTGATCTCTGAGCGGATTGGTGTGGTTGAGGACGACTTTTTCGACCAAATGATGACACAACTTTTACCGCTAAAAGAGCTGAAACGTTATCGTACCCAACAAGAACTCATTCAGGGTTTATTGAATGAAGAGGTCGATTACATTCCGATGGATACCGCGATGCTCAACCACTTTTTACGTCTGAGCGAGTTGGTTCCGATAGAGCAGGACACGGCGATTGGCGAGTTTTACCAGTCACAACTTTCTGTTGGATTGGTGGCGAACGAGAAAGGTGCCATGCTTGCTCCTTTTTTCAGTCGAGCGATAGCGATGTTGGAAGTTGATAAGATCATTGCCCAGTACGACCTGCGCCCAGATTGGCGTACCGCGCTTGAATATGAGGTTCGGCTGGCGACGCAAACGCAGGCTGTGTTTGTCTTTGTATTGTTGTTTGCGATTTGCGTTTCGCTCTATCTTTACCGTCAATCGAATACCGACAATTTAACGGGGTTAAGAAATCGCCGCGCGTTGCAAGTAAAACATCGAAAAGGCGTAAACAAAGAGCTATCCATACTTTACTTAGATATTAACCACTTCAAACGAATCAATGATACGTACGGTCACCGTGCTGGTGATGAGGTGTTGCAATTATTGGCGCTAAAAATTCATTATGTATGGTCAGGGAAAAGTTACCGGATAGGGGGAGATGAGTTCATCTTGTTGGGCTACCCGACTCAAGCAGAATTAAATAGGGCAATGAAAGAGCTCAGCAGAATTGATGTAAAAGGCAAACTGTGTAGTGAGTTAGAGTCTGTGGGTATCTCTATCGGTGTCTCTGCAAAGAGAGAACAGCACATGAGCTTAGAGCAAGCCATGCATTTAGCTGATGAAGATATGTATTCAAGTAAGCAGTCAACACGCCGCTATCCTTCTTCGCATCGTTACGTGGCTCAATCATAGAGGAATGAATTGATCGAGTTTTGTCCAAACGGTAATGAAATGACGAAATTCAAGGCTTTTGCTCTTGCATTATGAGGGCTGATACTGAATAATCGCCCCATCGATTGAGGCAAGTCCTCTCGAAAAGAATTATGGGGCTCTGGTCCTCTCGCAACAATAGCTCGTGAACTCGGTCAGGTCCGGAAGGAAGCAGCCGCAGCGGGTGACTTGTGTGCCGGGATGTGGCTGGGGTCCCACCCTTTAAAAGCCCTGCGTATATCGCAGGGCTTTTTTCGTTTTTGAACCCTCTTTTACTGCGTTTGCTCTTCAAAGTCTTCTGATGAATCAAGTTTCTTGAGGTTATTTAGGTATAATTTATAATCTCACGCGCTTGATACCGAACTGTCGTGAAGATTGTTTCGAGTACATTCGCCGAATAACCATTTTCACCTGGGATACTTTAATGATTTCAAAAAACCAATTAAAACTGCTTCGTGCTTTAGGTCAAAAGAAACAGCGTAAAGCGCATGGCTTATTCCTAGTTCAGGGTGAAAAGAACGTTTTAGAGCTGGCAAGCAGTTCATTAAAGGTGAAGCACGTCTTTGCAACCGAAGCATTTCTCGAACAAAACGCTAGTGCGCTATGTAGTTTTGATTGCATTGAAGCATCGCTTGATGACCTGACCAAAGCGAGCACTCTCGTGAGCAATAACGCGGCCATTGCAGTGGTTGAAATCCCGAGTGTAAAAGTGCCTCAAGCAAAAGGCTTGATGATTGCGCTAGATGGTGTATCTGACCCAGGTAATCTAGGAACAATTATTCGTGTCGCAGACTGGTATGGCATCAAGCACATTATTGCGAGTACAGATTGTGCTGATCCGTATAACCCTAAGACGATCAGCGCGACCATGGGCAGTTTTGGCCGCGTACAAGTGAGTCTGGTGGATTTGCCAAGTTACTTAGAAGAAGCCAACTTGCCAGTTTATGGCGCGTTTCTGGAAGGGGAGAGCGTTCATAAAACGGAATTCGCTGCTGAAGGTATTTTGTTGATGGGCAGCGAGTCCCACGGCGTACGTGAAGACGCTGCGAAGCTCGTGACAAATAAGATCACGATTCCGGCATTTGGTGGTGCTGAGTCGCTGAATGTCGCAATGGCAACTGGTATTATTTTAGACAACATGCGTCGACATCATTGTTAATGTAACTATGCGCCAATAATGAAGCCAGTCAATTTGACTGGCTTTGTTGTATTTACCACCTGTTAAAAATCAGCCCATTTGCAAGTTGTGCTCAATTAAACAACAGTGAATGCCGATGATGACTTAATTTTGATTCAGATCAATAGGCTGCACCTATAAATAAAATTACTCATTTCCATTTAGTAAATTCAGGAAATTAGGCGACACTTATCTAAAGGCCGCAATAAAATGCCCTTAAGGAGATAAGAATGCATTCATTAAAAGTAAAAGATTACATGACGTTGCAAGCGGTGACCTTCACTAAAGATATGTCACTTTCGGCTGCTTTGAATAAAGTCATGCAAAGCGTCACATTAGGTGGCCCCGTCATTGATGAGAATGAAAAGGTAGTTGGATTCTTATCAGAACAAGACTTGTTAGATAAATTGGTGAAAGCGAGTTATCACTGCCAAGACACGCATACCGTTCAAGAGTGTATGCATGACGATGTTTTATCTGTTTCTCCAGACATGTCAGTGATTGAGTTGGCTGACATGATGAAGATTGGTAAGCCAAAAATGTATCCAGTGGTTGACGGTAAAGGTAAATTGGTTGGCGTTATCACTAGGCGAGATGTGCTGCGCGCCATCGGGATGACTTTAAATGAGTGTTTTAAGCATCCAGTTTAACCTTTTTGATCAAATATCATAGGTGCTTGATTTTAAATAAGTCATTTGGAAAGACGCTTCGGCGTCTTTTTTATTTTCAATCGACGAGTTTTTAAAAAATCACCTTGACCTTGGAGCTAGCTCTAAGGTTTATCCTTAGTCATAGGCAAAGAGCCTACACCAATAAGGAAAATAAATTATGTGTACGAAACATCAAGGTTGCCAATCTAGCAAAATCAAAACTGCGGTGCCGCTTGGCGCGAGCGAGTCGTGCTGCGCACCAGTAAAATCTTCACTCAACATTTCTCAAGCTGGCGTAGAAGTGTCTGAAAGTTCATGTTGCAGCGGAGGGAGTTGTAGCGCCGACCCAGGTGAGGAAGAAGAGCCCTCAAGGGAGAATGATTCCTCAATTCGAAACTCGTGGCTTGTGTCAGGTATGGATTGCCCTTCATGTGCACAAAAGCTTGAGAAGGCTATTACGTCTTTGGAAGGTGTTAGCCAAGCAAAAGTCTTGTTTGCAACAGAAAAACTGGTTGTCGATTTTGACGATCGCGAGCTGACCTCTACGATAGAGCATACAGCCCAACAAACAGGTTTTCCACTTTCTTCACTCGATGCTCCAAAACCAAATACCGCAACGAAGGGCTGGCGTGGGGTAGTAAAAGACAACATTCAAATTCTCTCTATTGCTAGTGCGATGGTTGTCGCGGCAATAATTTCTAAGATCGACCCTCAAATAAGCACTTGGTTATTCACGTTGACCTGTTTACTGGGTTTATACCCAATTGCGCTCAAAGCGTTCAAGTTGGCGCGTAGCGGTACGCCTTTTGCGATTGAAACGTTAATGAGTGTGGCAGCGCTCGGCGCTTTATATTTAGGTGAAACCGCTGAAGCGGCAATGGTGTTATTGCTTTTCCTTATTGGTGAAAAGTTAGAAGCATATGCATCATCCCGCGCTCGAAGTGGTGTCCAAGCGCTAATGGACTTAGTCCCAGAAAATTCAATTTTAATTGTTGATGGTGAGCGTAAAGAGGTGCCTGCAGCTCAGCTTAAGCCGGGGGATATTATAGAAGTTGCCCCCGGTGGTCGTTTGCCAGCGGATGGTGTGTTGCAAGATGCGCTTGCAAGTTTTGACGAAAGCGCGTTAACGGGAGAATCCGTTCCCGTTGAGCACCAAACGGGTGGCAAAGTGATGGCCGGGGCTGTGGTTGTCGATAAAGTCGTTCGTTTACAGGTGACCTCTCGCCAAGGCGAGAATGCGATTGACCGAATTCTCCATTTGATTGAAGAAGCAGAATCTCGTAAGGCACCATTAGAACGTTTTCTGGATAAGTTCAGCCGTTGGTATACGCCGCTGATGATGTTGGTGTCCCTGATGGTTATCGTCACGCCACCACTGTTGTTTGCTCAACCATGGGAAACGTGGATTTATCGAGGACTTGCCCTGTTACTGATCGCCTGTCCGTGTGCGTTGGTTATTTCAACGCCTGCAGCGATTACTTCTGGCTTGGCGGCTGCGGCGAAGCGGGGGGCATTAATCAAAGGTGGTGCGGCGCTTGAGTTGCTTGGTAAGGTGGAGTCCGTCGCATTTGATAAAACCGGTACATTGACGCAAGGTAAGCCGCAGGTGACCGACGTCTTTGCTTTTGATGTAGATGAAGACAAGTTACTTAGCCTGACAGCCTCAATCGAAGTTGGCTCAAGCCATCCTCTCGCGGTTTCTTTAGTTAATAAAGTGCAACAGCAGGGGCTTCCTATTCCTGAAGCGCTAGATAAAACCGCGCAAGTGGGCTCTGGTGTCACAGGTTACGTCGATGGGAAAATAGTCCAAGTAGTCACGCCTTCTAAGGCCGATTTCCCACTTTCTCAAGAAACCGAAGAGCGAGTGGTGACGTTGGAACAACAAGGTAAAACGGTTGTTATTGTGCGTTACGATTACGAGGTCATTGGCGTGATCGCATGGCAAGATACATTGCGCCCAGATGCCCAAGAAGCTATCGCTACGTTGAAGGAGCTTGGGATAACGTCGGTGATGCTAACCGGTGACAACCCGAGAAGTGCTGAAGCAATGGCGACCAGAATAGGCTTGGATTATAAAGCAAGCTTATTACCAGCAGATAAAGTGCATTACGTCGAGAAACTATCACAGCAACACACCGTTGCAATGGTGGGAGATGGTATTAATGATGCGCCAGCGATGAAAGCTTCGAGTATCGGTATTGCGATGGGAGGCGGTACGGATGTTGCGCTGGAAACGGCCGACGCGGCATTAACGCACAATCGTCTGATTGAGTTACCTGCCATGATAGAACTATCGCGTGCGACGTTAAGTAATATTCGTCAGAATGTTGCGTTAGCGCTTGGTTTGAAAGGTGTTTTCTTGGTGACAAGTTTATTGGGCATTACGGGTCTATGGGTGGCAGTATTAGCCGACAGCGGCGCAACTGCACTGGTTACGTTAAATGCGTTGAGATTGCTCCGTTTTGAGTCCAAGCAGGCCAAGTGACCTACCTAACTAGCTAATAAAAAGCCCGAGGCATTCGTGTCTCGGGCTTTTTTAACCGTATCGACGAAATCTAATAATATGTTTTAGTTTGTTTTTGAAATCACGCATCGCTATGCAACAAAATGAGCCAAACTTCCCAAAAGTGTGATCATTGCTTGTTTTGGGTGAAATTATAGTTTCATTACATTTTCTCATTGTGATTGTGATCACTCTATGTTGGTAAAAGGTTCGCTACAGTGCATTTGTACCCAATAACTGATTAATGAGCTTATTGTTCATAAAATAAGCCACAATAAGGAGCGACTTATGTCTCAAGCTGTATTTCATTTAGGTGTTACTGAAGCTGATCTTAATGGTGCGACTCTAGCCATCATTCCTGGTGATCCAGCGCGCGTTCAAAAAATCGCAGAACAAATGGAAAACCCAGTATTTCTAGCAAGTCACCGTGAATACACGCTATACCGTGCCGAATTAGACGGTAAACCTGTTGTGGTTTGTTCTACAGGTATTGGTGGCCCTTCTACCTCTATCGCAGTTGAGGAACTCGCGCAACTTGGTGTTCGTACTTTCCTACGTGTTGGTACAACTGGCGCAATTCAACCGCATGTAAACGTAGGTAACATGATCGTAACGACGGGGTCAGTTCGCCTTGACGGTGCGAGCCTGCACTTTGCGCCAATGGAATTCCCAGCAGTTGCTGACTTTGAAGTAGCAACTGCAATGAAAGCGGCAGTAGAAGAGTCTGGCGCTGCGGTTCACATGGGTGTGACGGCTTCAAGTGATACGTTCTACCCAGGTCAAGAGCGCTACGACACGTTCTCTGGTCGCGTTGTTAAGCGTTTCCAAGGTTCTATGCAAGAATGGCAAGACATGGGCGTACTTAACTTTGAGATGGAGTCTGCAACATTGCTAACAATGTGTGCGAGCTCTGGTCTAAAAGCAGGTTGTGTAGCGGGTGTAATCATCAACCGTACACAAAAAGAGATTCCAGATCATTCAACTCTGAAAGAGACGGAAGCTCGTTCAATTAAGGTGGTAGTAGAAGCAGCGCGTAAAATGCTGTAAGCCGCGATAATTGGCATTTTAAACAAACGGAAAAACCAGAGGCATGCCTCTGGTTTTTTTCTACCTATCTAAACCCACACTTAAAAATTAGGTATAAAAAAAGCAGCCTGTAACGCTGCTTTTGATCATTTTGAATTCTAGCTTTTATCACTGATACTAGATCTCGTCCGAGCCACCTGCGTCTTTAAACCAAGCCGTTAGGTGCGTTCTTAAGTCTTTAAGCTCATCAGGGCCAATCAGAGCTAGCCCCAAATCTTCTGCGCGAGTAATGTCATTGTGACGAAGCGGTCGGAAGCTCACCAGCATTGCACGTGCTTGTAAACCACCTAGCAGATCTCTGAGGGATTCTAGCTTGTACAAGGTGTCATCGCCGTCATCTCGCATGCCTTTGGTTTTACACTCAATGATGTGGAGCTTGTTGTTTACCACTGTTGCAACATCCAACTCATTGCGTACTTCACTTTCACCAAGTTTGCGATAAACCTGAACATTCAAAGAGCGATCTTGAATCGTCGGCATCGTATCTTGAATTTGCTTGACCGTGCTGTGTACCAGAGTCTCTAACCATTCACCGTTTGAAAAGCGGCGTGCATCTTCATCTGCAAACGTTAGAACGCCATTCTCATAAGTGGCGATTTGCGCTTCCACTAAGTCCGAAAGCAGCATGTTGAGCTCACGATAGCCTTGTTGCTTTTCAGAAAGCTCCACATCAAGTTTTTGCTCTTTGCGGCATGTGGTTGCAAGGTAGTTAAGAGTCGCTAAGCCTGGACCAAGCTCAAGCGCATTTGAGGCCCAGCGTTCACCAAGTTCATACAGTTTTTTATCAAGAAGAGGAGGTAAATCAACGTGGTGGAACTCGCCGCGTGCGCCGAAGATAGTGAGGTAGTCAGCAATCGTAATGTGGTCTTCGACTTGAGTATCTTCTTTGCCATCTGGGTATAACCAGCAAAGCTTATCGCTACTTGGCTCAACCACAAAAATTGGCCAGCGATAGGTACGGAAAACCTCGTAAACAGACAATAAGCGATGACGAAGACCGCAACTGGCGTTCAATTTCACATCTTCGCCGCGTTCATGGAGATCTTTTGCCAGTTTTTGAATCGCTTGTTTGATCAGCGAAGTATTGACGGCGGATGGGATTTCAAAAAATTCGGAAGTAATGTTTCGTTGCTCTAAAACGGCACTCAGTCGGTCAAATATATCTAACTGGCTCTTGTCTCCGATGAAGACGATATGTGTGCTTAGCGTACGATTATCTAATAGAGGAGTGACCAATCTAACTGGGTCTTGGTCGATAATACCAACATGAACAGCCATAGATTTTCCTTTTTATGAGGCCGCTCGAAAAGAGATGTGCAAGGGGATGAGCTGGCCATATTAATCATATGTAGACATGGCTGATAAAAAACAAGGGCGACTTAACAAAAAGTCGCCCTTATACAGTTGATTGCACTGATTAATGCTCAAATTTATAAATTATTTATAACTTAAAGCGGTGAACCAATTCATTCTGCTGATGAGACAAGTGAGTCAGGGATTCACTGGTCTGTGCGATGCTCGACATAGCTTGGAAGCTTTCATCGGCGATACTATTGATATCTTCAATACTGCGTGCAATGTCTGCTGAGGTTTCACTTTGCTCTGCTGCCGCTTGCGAAATATGCGTACTCATTTGGCTGATTTCGATGATTAGCGCTTGAATCTCTTCCATTGAGCTGTTCGCTTTTGATGCTTGCTCAACAGACATCTCCATATCGCTCATACAGCTTTGTATTACTTGATTTGCTGACTGAGAGCTGGATTGCAGATTACTGATCATCGATTCAATTTCAGTGGTGGACTGAGTGGTTCTGGATGCAAGCACACGCACCTCATCGGCCACTACCGCAAAGCCGCGACCTTGCTCGCCAGCGCGAGCCGCTTCAATTGCTGCATTCAATGCCAGTAGGTTAGTTTGTTCAGCAATGTTGCGAATCACATCGAGGATAGAACCAATTTGACCACTCATTTTTTGCAATTCAGAGACAGCGGAAACGGATTCGTTCAAACGCGTTTCCAGTTGATTTATGGTCGAGATATTGCTGCTCATGACATTTCTGCCTTCTTCAGAGGCAGATTCGACACGCTGCACCATTTCTAGTGAACCTTGTGCACTTTGAGCGACTTCTTGCACTGAGTGAGACATTTCCGTCATTGCGGTCGCAACGTTTGCTGTTTGCTCGCGTTGTGAGCTTAATTTGCTTTGCGCTTGCGAAGACGTGCTTTCGTTTGTTGCTGCGGTCGAAGATAGGTTCTCTGACGCTTCGTTGAGTTTCACTAAGATCTCGTGAAGACTGTCGGCTAGTGAGTTAATGTGTCCACTTACTCGGCTGAACTCGTTGTTATAGCGAATATCGATACGTTGTGTCATGTCACCTTCAGTCAGGCTTTCAAGCACTTTTAGAATACGAGTCAATGGTTCGCGAACGCTATGCGCGATGTGGTAGCCAATCGCTGTGGCAAGTAGCACGACAACAACGCCAATGATGATGGCTTTTGTCACACCCGCAGAATAAATGTCACCAGCGTCTGCTAACGATTCATTAAGTTTATCCGTTGCGGTTGTCGTAAATTGCTCAAGAATCGCCATGGTTGAATCAACTTTATTCGCTAGGTTGGCGATGTTGTTGTATAGCGCTGCACGAGCATTGAGGTAATTATTGTGCTGGTCTAAGACACCTCCACGCATTCCCACATCGCGTGTGAATTGTTCTACCGACTCACCAAACGCTGTTTTTAGTTCAGGTAATTGAGTAACTAAACCACGGAAAGCATAGTTCAAATGAGTCACTGCTTTGCGGTTTTTGGTCACGGCTTGCGTAACAAACTCAGGATCAGAGCTGGCGAGGGCATCAGAGGTTATCACTTCGGCATCTTTTAGCTTAATGAAGTAACTCTTCGCCATGACTTTGACAGAAATGCTGGTTTGATCTGCCACATATTCTTTAAGGCCGACCGACAACTCGGTATTCAGCTTTTGGAAGCGACGTGACGATTTTTGCACTTTTTCTTGCGCAGCGAACATCGCTTCGTAGTTGTCCATGGCTTCAAGAGCTTCAGTAAAATAGCTCTGCTCTAACGTTTTTAATTGTGAAAACGGTTTGGCAAGAGAAGGGTAGATTTGGCTTGCAGTTTCCAGTTGAGCCAAAGTGGATTCGAAACGTTGTTGAGATCTAGCAAATTCCTGACGCATTTCATCCATGCGTTGTTTATTCTCTGTCGTCAGAAAATCTTTAAACGATTTGTCGGCAGAAAGCAGTTCAACACTGGTTTGGTTAGATAACGATACCAGTGGTAGGGATGATTTAGACACGGTGCCAAACTTCCCGTGAATATCACTCATTCCTCCCATCATAATGGCAATTGTGACGGCAAATAGGATGATGATCAGAGCAAAGCCCGCATACATCCTTTTAATAACTGAACCTCGCATAAGTGAGCTTCCTCTCCCAAAATAGACAAGCTACCCAAGAATTTTGAGCTTACTTGGGTATAAAAATAATAATTGTCTTAAAAAAGTAACAAAATTCATTGGATTGTATTGAGTTTGTGACGCGCATTTTATGACGCACACGACAAAAAAAGCTTCGTTAATTAGCGTTTGATTAATAATGTTAAGTGAACACTGTTTTTATTGAGCTCCGCTTTTGGTTGGCGCATACTAATTGGGGTCTAATTACCTTTATAAAATGGAGTCCTCATGGCGGAAGAAACGATCTTTAGTAAAATTATTCGTAAGGAAATCCCTGCCGATATTCTTTATCAAGATGAGTTGGTGACTGCGTTTCGCGATATTAACCCGCGCACACCGAGCCATATTCTCATTATTCCGAATAAATTGATCCCAACAACGAATGATGTTGAAGCTGAAGATGAAGCAATGATGGGGCGTTTGTTCACTGTTGCTAAAAAACTGGCGAAAGAGGAAGGCATTGCGGAAGACGGCTATCGCCTGATCGTTAATTGTAATCCGCACGGTGGCCAAGAGGTTTACCATATTCACATGCACCTATTAGGCGGTCGTCCTCTAGGTCCAATGGTATTGAGCTAAGCTTTAAAAAGTGGGTGGCGCAGTTCACCCACTTCTTTTTCCTGTCGAATGACCACATTTGTGGAGATAAATGTGAAACTAGGTGTAAAGCTGTTAGGGCTGATGAGCTGGGCTTTAATGGCCTCTGGCTGCGCGAATTTGTCTGCGGGCAATCTGTTTAGTCACTACAGCAACCAGAATCAAGAAGTTTATCAAGCCGTTGTTGCAGGGGAATATGCGAAAGCGAAACAACTTCAATCGAGCGATGTGGGTGGCGAGATACTTGGCAACTTTGAAAAGGGCCGTATTTCTTTTCTTGCTGAAGATTACCCGACAAGTTTGAAAGCGCTGGAAAATGGTGATCGTGCCGTTCGTGTTCAGCAAGATCGCGCGACTATTTCTGTGTCAGAAACGGCAACGAGCGTCGGCTCTCTCGCGGTGAACGACAATCTCCAAGATTATCATCCCGCCGATTATGAACTTGGCTTTCTGCACCTTTATCTCGGGCTAAACTATTTACAGAAAAACGATTTGGAAGGGGCGCTTGTTGAAGTGCGTCGAGCCAATCAAGTTCAGGAAGCGGCAAGAAAGGCGCGTGAAAAAGAACTAAAAGCAGCAGAAAAAGACCTGAAAAAGCAAGGCATGTCTGCCAATTTAGGCAGTGTGTTGGCGAGCTACCCTGATGCTGGTAAAAAACTAAGCGCAGTACAAAACGGCTATTTGTTCTATCTTTCTGGCTTGTTATATGAAGCGTCACGAGATTTAAACAGTGCTTATGTTGATTACCGACGAGCACTCGCTGTGATGCCAGACAACAAACAAGTTGTTGAAAGCACGCTGTACGCCGCTAAGAAACTAGGCATGCGTGAAGACTTACGCATGCTAGAGAAACGGTATGGTAAAGCACCTTCTGGGTTAACTCAGTCTCAAGGTCGAGTCATCGTTATTGATGAACAAGGCGTTGTGGAGGCTTTGAAAGGTTGGCGTATTGATCTACCGATTTACGACAGTCGCGATAGTGGGGCCATTTATTCGTTGGCGCTTCCTTATTATCCGAATCGGGGTGCTCAACGTTTTAGCGATGTGGTTTTAAATGGTCAGGTATTGCCTTCTAGCACGCTGACTGATGTTAATGCGATGGCACAAAACGATCTTAATGAACGTCTGACTACAATGGTGATCCGTCAAGCTCTTCGCGTTTGGGCAAAAGATCGAATCCGAAAAGAGGCAGCGAAAAAAGGCGATGATGTGGGTAACATACTTTTCAATGTATGGAACACATTGACCGAGCAGCCGGATACGAGAAGTTGGCAAACATTACCAGCGCAAGTGAAAACGGCATCAAAAGTCGTGAAACCGGGAACACAAAGTTTAAACTTGGGTGATCAAACCTATCAGTTTGAAGTGCCTGCACAGCAGACTACATTGGTATGGGTATCTCGTCAGGGAACACACTCAACCGTGTGGCATAAACAGCTAGGGAGACTGTAATGAAAGCATGGCTTATTTGTTTAGCAATGGCTATTGGTTTAGTTGGATGCGCCGAAAACACGGCTGGTATTCGAATTGATGGTCAAACGCAAAAAGTATTTTTTAATGATAACGTTTTGGGTAGTCGCTTATTAGTTGACAACATCACCACCACTTACGTTGATGATCGTCCACGTGGAGTGGTGCAACTAAGCAGTAACTATAAAGGTGACCAGCACATTCTTTACCGCTTCTATTGGTATGACAATAATGGTTTAGAAGTGAATACCAAGCCTGGCCCATGGCGCAAAATGATTGTGCGAGGGTTTGAGCAAGTCACGTTATCTGAAGTTACTGTGAATCCAAATGGCACCAAATTCCGTGTTCAAATTAGAGAAGCACAAGACAATTAATCTTAACGGCTTTGCCGAAGCTGCCGCGCTAACGATGCGCTGGTATTGAAAAACTAAGGAACTCTCATGAAAAAAAGTATTATTGCTCTTTTAGGTCTTGCCGTCATTTTGGGTGGCTGTTCTAACAAAGTCTCTTACGGCGATGCGCAAGCAACAGAAACCACAACTATCGATTTTGGCTCAACAGATTTACAAAAAATCGCGGCTGAAATGGTGGATAGCATGATGATGTCGGGTTCTGTAGCAGCAATTACTCGTGATCAACGTCCTATCGTTTTTGTTGAGCGAATTAAGAACAAGACCAGTGAACACATTGACACTGAATCCATTACCGACACTATTTCTACTAAGATGCTGAACTCTGGTAAGTTCCGCTTTGTTGATATGGACCGTGTTGAGTCTGTGCGTGAACAGCTTAACTTCCAAAACACGGATGAGCTGGTTAACCAAAGCACAGCGATCCAATTTGGTAAAATGGTGGGTGCGCAATACATGCTTTACGGTAACCTATCTAGCATCGTCAAAAATGCAGGTAGCGATAAAGATGTATACTACAAGATGACCATGCGCCTAATGGACCTAGAAACAGGTTTGATTGAGTGGGCGGATGAAACGGAAATTCGTAAAGCGCAATCGAAGAGCTTATTCGGTCTTTAATCGATACTGATGGAGAAGTCATCAATGGCATGGTTTTCTTGGCAACAAGCAAAACAGTTAGATCCGAGTCTTAATGCTCTCGATGGCTTCTTTACTGAGCCTCCGGTAAAAGTTCAAACCGTTACCGGGGGGCTAACCAACCGTTGTTGGCGGTTGGAATCCTCTCAAGGCCTTGTATACATCTGGCGACCGACCAGTAATGTTTGCAAGGCTTTTTCAATTTCTCGCCACAATGAATATCAAGTTCTGAATGCTATCTCTTCATTAGAAATTGGTCCTAAGCCAGTGTTTATCCACGAGCAAGGTTTACTGGTGGAATGGATCGAAGGGCAAGCACTTTCGGATGTAGGGCTACCAGTAAGAGATTTATTATCCATTGCGGCGACCATTCATCAGCACCCGATCAGCGCGCTCCCTTTGGTTCCATTTTCTTATATTTCTCGCATCGATCATTATTGGCTTGAGCTTGATGGTCAGTATGCGGATACGGAATTTGAGGCTCTATACATGAAGTGGCGCACGGAACCGAGTGTAGCGCCGGTTCCACTAGCTCTTTGTCACTTTGACCTGGGGTGTTACAACCTCGTTCGGGGAGGTAGTGGGGTGAAAGTCATTGATTGGGAATATGCTGGTATTGCTGACCCTAGGCTTGATTTGACCTTGACTATTCAAGTCGCGGATGCGCCTGTGGAAGAGGCGGTGAAACAGTATTGCCAAATTCGAGGTATCGAAGATGCGTCTCTTTGGTTAAGTGGTGTACAGGCGTGGCAGCCAAGAACCCTAGTGATGGCGATGCTTTGGTATTTACTGGCCTATAAATTGTGGGGAGATGAGCAATACTTAAACAGTGCGTATGAGTTGAAAGGCTCATTGTGTATGGAAGATCACTGTTTTGAGAACTCGTGATATTTTCCCCTTTAACAGTAAGGAAATAGTGGTAGTTTTAATAAAAGTACCAGATACACACAGGGAGAGGTACACATGATTATTTACTTACACGGCTTTGACAGTACAAGCCCGGGTAACCACGAAAAAGTTCTTCAACTGCAATTCATCGACGACGACGTTCGTTTTATTAATTACAGCACCCTTCACCCAAAGCACGACATGCAACACTTGTTAAAAGAGGTGTCTAAAGTTATCGATCAATCTGATGATCCAAACCCGTTAATCTGTGGGGTTGGTTTAGGTGGTTATTGGTCTGAACGAATTGGTTTTCTATGCGGTATCAAACAAGTGATGTTTAATCCGAACTTGCACCCAGAAAAAACGATGGCTGGTCGAATCGATCGCCCAGAAGAGTACGAAGATATCGCAACAAAATGTGTTGATCAGTTTCGAGCGAAAAATCAGGCGCACTGCTTGGTGATTTTATCCATAGATGATGAAGTGCATGACAATGCGAAAACTGCAGCTGAGTTAGAAAAATACTATCAAATCATTTGGGACGAAACGCAGTCCCACAAGTTCAAAAAGATCTCTCACCATTTACAAGCGATGAAGGCATTTAAAAATACTTAAGAGTGTTTGAGTGTGAACAGTAAAGCGGCATTTTTTATCGGCTGCTTTGCTGCGACCCCCTTTTGTGAGTATGCCGAGTCCCTTTCTCTTTAAAGGCCTCATTTTTTGGTTTAGCGCTTAAATTATTGTGTTCTTCTTACCGTTTTCTTACTTCCATCCTATGTGGCACGAATACCTTGTTGTAGAGTAGTCGAAAAGTAGTCAATCCGTACTCGTCACACGGATTTTGGTTGCCTTCAAAGTACGTCTCTATATAATGAACCAGACTAAAATAATTTGATAAATATCAAAAAAAATTGAGAGCGAGTAATAAACTTGCCCAAAAATCTCTGGCGTCGTATGCGTACCAGACAAATATGCTGATTCCTAACAAGTTATTGATAGATAAAGAATAAAATTAGGCAGCAGTTTTTAATCCAAATAAATTGAGACACCTCTAAGAACCAAGAATTCATCGGTTGGATGTATGGCACAGCATGCCTGTGAGCCATATGTCGAGCTGAACCCCATATATTCATTTTTGTAGAGGAAAATCATTGTGACACGCATTATCGTTGTAGGCGGCGGTGCTGGTGGTCTTGAGTTGGCAACTAAGCTTGGCCGAACTCTAGGTCGCAAGAACCGTGCGCAAATTACGCTAGTAGATCGTAAAGCGAGCCACTTGTGGAAGCCATTATTGCATGAAGTTGCAACTGGCTCTTTGGACGAAGGGGTGGATGCTCTGAGTTATCGAGCTCATGCAAAAAACCACAGCTTCGACTTCCAAATGGGTAGCCTTCAAGACATCGACCGCGAACGTAAAGTGCTCATCTTAAGTGAGCTTAAAGATGAGCATGGTGAGCTTCTGATGCCAAGCCGCGAGCTAGAATACGACATTCTGGTCATGGCGATTGGTTCAACATCAAACGACTTCAACACTCCTGGCGTTCGTGAGAACTGTATTTTCCTAGACAGTCCAGAACAAGCGCACCGTTTCCGCACAGAAATGAACAATGAGTTCCTAAAACTGCACGCGAAAAACGGTAACGGTACGGTGGATATCGCGATTGTTGGTGCTGGTGCAACTGGCGTTGAGCTATCTGCAGAACTACACAATGCCGTTAAAGAGCTGCGTACTTACGGCTTTGGCGATCTTGACTCTAGCAAGCTGAACGTCAACCTGATTGAAGCAGGAGAGCGTATTTTACCAGCGTTACCTCCACGTATTTCGGCTGCTGCTCATCAGGAGCTGGTGAAGTTGGGCGTAAACGTACGCACGGCAACCATGGTGACTAAAGCTGAAAAAGATGGCCTCACCACGAAAGATGGTGAGAAGATCCCGGCACAAATCATGGTTTGGGCTGCGGGTATTAAAGCACCAGATTTTATTAAAGATATCGCTGGTTTAGAAACGAACCGTATCAACCAGCTGGTAGTGAAAAATACACTACAAACGACGCGTGATGATGACATTTTCGTTATTGGTGACTTAGCACAATGTACTCAGGCTGATGGTTCGTTTGTTCCACCACGTGCGCAAGCTGCGCACCAAATGGCAAGCCAAGCATTCAGCAACATCGTTGCGAAGATCAACGGACGCGAGCTGAAAGATTATGTGTATAAAGATCACGGCTCATTGGTGTCTCTAAGCCGTTTCTCTACCGTTGGTAGCTTGATGGGCAACCTAACCAAAGGGTCGATGATGGTAGAAGGCCGTATTGCACGTGTCGTTTATATCTCGTTATATCGAATGCACCTGATGGCGTTGCACGGCGTATTTAAAACCGGACTGATGATGCTCGTGGGCCGTATCAACCGAGTACTGCGTCCAAACCTTAAGCTTCACTAAGACGCCAAATTCACATCTACGCGGATTGCGCGGATGCTGTATCTTCGAAATATAAAAAGCCACCGCAAGTCGGTGGCTTTTTATTTATGTTAGATCTGCCGGTAAAAGTGAGTACACAACGCCATCCTTAGGCTTACCATGAAAAATAAACCGGTTTCTGGCGATGGTTTCTTTTTGTGCACCGACTGACTCAATTAAGGTTTGGCTTGCTTCGTTGTCGGGGTCACAGACAATTTCCAGTCGAGTTAAACTCAGCTTTGCAAAGCAGAATTCAGCCAAGGCTCTAACGGCTTCTTGAGCATAGCCCTGTCGTTGATAGCGGTCAGCAACCCAGTAGCCAATACTTGCCATATTAAACGTGTGATATAACTCGTTTACGGCGGCCATTCCTACTAGAGTGTTACTTTGTCGCTCATAGATACCGAAACCGAAAGCTTCTGTTTTTACCCAGTTAAGTCGGGTTGCCAACAGGAAGTCCTGTGCATCTTTCAACGTAACGTTTTGATTACACCAATCTAGCCACTGGTGTAGGGAAGGGGATTCTGCAAGCAAACGTTGTAGTGAGTGAGCTTCTTCAGAAGGGATGAGCTTGAGCGCTAAGTGGGGCGCAATGATTTCAAAATCTGGACTCATGAACTGATACGACTTCCATGTTGAGTTTAAGTAATTTGAAAACTGTCTACTTCATACTGTAACGCAGTTATTTTCCTTGCTCTGCGTTGGTTAGGAATAACTGAGGACATAACAGATAAAAACAAAGCGCAGCAAATGCTGCGCTTTGTTGAATCACTCGTGCTTATCGAACGCGACGAACTTGAATGATCATGCCCATCAATGGGTTGTCTAGGTAATGAGTCTCACTACTACGCATACGGCGTTTTTGATCCATTCGATAGCTCTTGAGGAACTTTTCTTCTGTTATTGTAGGGGAGATTTCCGCCAAGTTACCCACTTGAACATTACCATCGACCTCACCTAAATCATCCGCCAATTGCTCGGTTGAAGTTGGTTCAAAACGCACTTCTCTAACACTTGGCTCGCGCAGGTCTAGTGTCGTTTCAGCGAATAGATAATGCTGCACGTAAATTTGGAATCGACCGTCTAGTTCATACAAAGGACCGTTGACTGTCTCTTCACTGTAACCGTCAGTGGAAAATGTCTGAGTACTGCCATTGATTGGACTACCATCTGCGTGATAAGAATCAGAAAAATCTCGTCCACCAACAATACGGAAAATTGGGGCGCTAGATTTGCCTCGGTCACCTTGACGCCATGCTACGTGTTTAAGCACTTTAAACCCAGCATGGTTGTTTAATGCCGCTTCTTGCGCATTCAGGCGGAAAGATGAGCGTGGCAGTAGTGTTACGCCTTTAGAGCGACGGTATGATTCACTCTCTAAGCTGCCGACATTTTCCATATCGATTTTTGGCAGTTGATTCGGCCAAGATTCAGTGGTGCTTTCAGCGTCGACTGCTCGCTTGAAAATGATCACTTCAATATCAAATTGACGCTGTGCCCAAGAAGGCATTGAGACACATAGAAGCAATAACGGGATCAGTATTCTCATTCGACTATTAGCTCGTTGGTAATAAATTCTGTTTAAAATCATTCAGTAAGTCTTGAACAAACTGAATGCGTTTACGTCGGTCCGCCAATGGTACGCTAAACTTGAACTTAGTTGGACCTTCCATTGCAAATTTTTGCGGCTGTGATTGCAGCAGTTTAACCAAATACGCTGGATTTATGTCAGCATCAGGGTAAAACTCGATAAATCCACCTTTATCATGGGCTTCTATCTTTTTCGCTTTTAGGCTACCAGCCGAAATTTTCAATTCTGAGACAGCAAGTAAGTTCTTCGTCGCGTCTGGAAGCAGTCCAAATCGATCGATAAGTTCCACTTTGAGCTCTGAGAGTTCTTCACCACTCGTAACGCTCGCAATACGTTTGTACATCGACAGTCGTGTATTCACATCCGGGATGTAATCGTCTGGCAAGAGCGCTGGGATTCGCATTTCAACTTCAGTTTGTTCACGAAGCAGCTCGTCCAAAGAAGGTTCTTTACCTTCTTTCAATGCTTGGACTGCTTGTTCCAGCATTTCCATGTACAGTGTAAAACCAACCGATTGAATTTGCCCACTTTGCTCGTCACCAAGCAGTTCACCAGCCCCACGGATTTCCAAGTCGTGAGTTGCTAGAGTAAAGCCTGCACCTAAGTCTTCCAGTGAAGCAATCGCATCAAGACGCTTGATAGCATCTTTGGTCATGGCTTTTGGATGTGGCGTTAATAAGTAAGCATAGGCTTGATGATGAGAGCGTCCAACACGGCCACGCAATTGGTGCAGTTGCGCTAAACCAAGGTTGTCTGCACGATCCATAATAATGGTATTCGCCGTTGGTACGTCGATACCAGTCTCGATGATCGTTGTACACACCAACACATTAAAGCGCTGGTGGTAGAAATCATTCATGATGCGCTCCAGTTCGCGCTCACGCATTTGACCATGTGCCACGGTAATTCGTGCTTCAGGAATCAGCTTTTGCAAGTCTTCCGCGGTTTTCTCGATAGTCTCTACCTGATTGTGCAGGAAGTAAACCTGACCACCACGCATGATTTCACGCAGTACCGCCTCACGGACCACAGATTCTTCTCTTTGACGAACAAAGGTTTTGATGGCTAAACGACGCGCTGGAGGTGTCGCGATGATAGACAGATCGCGCATGCCACTCATGGCCATATTCAAGGTACGTGGAATTGGTGTTGCGGTGAGGGTAAGAATGTCCACATCCGCACGCATTGCTTTGACTTTTTCTTTTTGACGAACCCCGAAGCGGTGTTCCTCATCAACGATCAACAAACCTAAATCTTTGAATTTAATGTCGCTCGAAAGCAGCTTATGTGTACCAACGACAATATCGACTTTACCATCGGCAACGTCTTGCAAAATGACTTTTTGTTCTTTGGCCGATTTAAAACGAGACAGTACTTCAACTCGGATTGGCAAGTTGGCAAAACGGTCACGGAAGTTTTCGAAATGCTGCTGAGCAAGTAAGGTTGTTGGTACGAGTACGGCGACCTGTTTACTGTTATCCGTTGCGACAAATGCTGCACGCATAGCGACTTCCGTTTTGCCAAAGCCCACGTCACCACACACTAGGCGATCCATCGCTTTTGCTTGGCACATGTCTGACAAGACGGCATTGATGGCCATCGCTTGGTCATCCGTTTCTTCAAATGGGAACGTTGCTTTAAACGTTGCGTATTGCCCACGATCTAGCTCAAATTTGAAGCCCGGTTTTAATTCTCGTTTAGCGTAAACATCCAGCAACTCAGCCGCGACATCACGCACTTTTTCTGCCGCTTTACGACGTGCTTTTGCCCAAGCCTCGCCACCCAATTTATGCAGTGGTGCACTTTCTTCAGCACCGCCTGAATAACGGCTAATAAGGTTTAGTGATGAAACTGGTACGTAGAGCTTGGCATCGTTTTGATACTCAAGGGTGACGTATTCCGTTTTCATGCCACCGGCTTCAAGTGTTTGTAAACCGATGTAGCGGCCAATACCGTGATCAATATGAACCACGGGTTGACCGGGTTTTAGTTCCGCAAGGTGGCGAATAACGGTGTCACTGTTGACTGCTTTTTTATCTTTGCGGCGTCGCTGGATAACGCGGTCACCAAGTAGATCACTTTCACAGATCAGAGCGAAGTTCAGCTCTTCGTGAATGAAACCATGCTCTGCAGCGCCTAAGATCAAACTGAAGCGATCACCCGAATCTAGAGCTTGGTAAAGTGAGCCATGTACGACTGGGCGAACTTTGATGCCTTGCAACAGTTCCGTTAGTGCTTCGCGACGACCTTCTGACTCTACCGAGAAAACAATTTTGCCGCTGAATTGCTCACTGAATTGACGAAGACGCGAAAGCGGTTCTTTATTTTGTTGCTGAACGCCAAGCTCGGCTAACGATTGTACTGGCAGGTTTTGACGACCAGCACGCTTCACCACTTTCTCTAGGCTCAATTGAGCCATAGGGAGCTGTTTTAGTTGGCTGAAGAGTTCGTCTTTTTTCAGCCAAAGTTGTTCAGGAGTCAAAAGAGGACGTAGTGGATCAACTTTTTTCTGGTCGTACCGATATTCGACATCGGTTAAGAAAGTATCGACCGCAGATTCAATATCACCATATGTGATGACTTGAGAGTCTTCTGGCAAATATTCAAATAAAGTCTCGGTATGGTCAAAAAACAGCGGTTGCCAATACTCAATACCAGCGGGCCAAGTGCCTTTGGTCACTTGCATGTAGATCGATTCTGGCTCTCGGCGTGCTTCAAATTGGGTGCGCCAACGTGTACGAAAATCCTCAATCGCTTCTTTAGTGGTTGGGAATTCATGTGCAGGCAGCAATTGGATTTGCTGAATATCGTCGATAGAGCGTTGGTTCTCTGGATCAAACGTGCGAATGGTATCTATCTCATCATCAAAGAAGTCGATGCGATACGGGTCATCGCTGCCCATAGGAAAGAGATCCAGAATCGACCCACGGCTCGCGTATTCACCTGGCCCAAATACTTGGTCAACGTGGCGGTAGCCCGAATTTTCAAGTTGTACACGTAGTTTCTCAAGTGAGAGTTGATCGCCGGTTTTCACCATTAAGGTATGTTGCAACAGAAAATCACGTGGCGACTGTCGCTGCAGCACCGTACTGACTGGCACGATGGTAATGCCATTACGTTGGCTTGGCAGTTGGTATAGGCGCGCGATACGCTCAGAGATAATTTCTTGATGCGGAGAAAAGTTATCGTAAGGCAGCGTCTCCCAATCAGGGAACAGGCTTACTGTTTGTTCGGTGAATTGCTCAATTTCTGCCTGAAGCTTTAAAGCGATTTGCGGGTCAGGCACGACGAGTAGCGAGTGACTCGAATGCTGCTTGGCTAGCTCAGCGATAGCTAGAGGTAGAGCCGCGCCCGGTAAATTACCTAGCTGTTTTTTGTCGCCACGCTCAGAAGGATTGGTGACGGAAAGAATCGTTGCTTTTGTCATAGGAGTTATTTTTTATCTCGCTCCATCGAGCGCTGACGTAAAAGTTTTTGTTGTTGATATAGTGCCGCTTTTATCAGCAAATCTTGGTCAGATTCACGTAGCATCTTATATCTAAGAGTGATAATGAAATCTTGCTCTGAAGCCTCACATTCTTCTACTTGAGCGTAACCGTAAATCGCTGCAGCAGGATGGTCGAGAAACAGTTTAACACGAACGAGTTGTTGGGCAGATAGCGCTGTATCTGAACGGTAACTGAGTTGGCTGGCGCCAAACTTTGTGGTTTGGTATCGAATGGAGGCGTCATCTTGTTGTGAAAGCATAAAGCTCAACAAGAGGTTAAGTTTCGCGTTTTGCGTATCAAGCAAGTTAATCACATGCTTTAAATCTTTGTTTTTTAGCTCTAGACGTGCATTGTCTGCCAACATATCTAGATGGCTAAATTCGCTGGCAACAATAAACGGTGCTGGAATTTCGGAGACAAAGGTTTCTTCATCTGGCAAAGCAAAATCCGCACTCAACGTTTCGACGTTGATAGTGAGATTATGATGGACGGTAAAGTATTCTTGCTCTGTCATATAGTCGGTCCTTTTGCCAGCGAGCGCTCCCTGTTCACTCAACAAACAAAGAGAAGTAGGGCACTGATTATCGCTAACTGAATGAAGTTATCAAGTTTACCTGATTTGTCCTTGAACTTTTTGCCCTAAATACAGACTTATTGCATGTCGTTGACAAATTTAGCGATTCTCTTGTCTTCTTAATGAGAAGAGTAAGGTAAGATAATCTGCTAAAGCTTTATATCAAAACAACCAGTTGGTTTGTCTTATATGTATCATCCTATCTCATTATTTATTGGTTTGAGATATCTTCGGGGACGCTCTGGGGATAGGTTCAGCCGATTTGTTTCTTATATGTCGACGGCGGGTATTACGATCGGTGTAATGGCGTTGGTGACGGTTCTTTCTGTGATGAATGGGTTCGAATCGCAGTTAAAAGAGCGCATTTTAGGTGTGCTGCCTCACGCTGTTGTTTCACAACACGATGGAAAAACGCCGTTGACCGAGTCTGCCCCTTCATTTGTTCAAGCGATGTCGAGTGAATCTGAACCGGAGCCTATCGTGCGTGGAGAGGCTGTAATTCAGAGTTCTGCGCAACTGACGGCAGGTTACCTCATTGGCATTGAACCAAAGAAAGGCGACCCGATTAGCAACCATTTGATTGCTGGGCGATTATCGTCACTTCAAGCGGGCGATTACAATGTCTTTTTAGGTCATAGTTTGGCGCGCTCTCTAAAGGTATCAATGGGGGATAAAGTGCGCTTAATGGTGACCAACGCGACGCAGTTTACCCCACTTGGCCGTATTCCTAGCCAGCGCAATTTTACTGTCGCTGGTATTTTCAATACGGGATCGGACGTTGATGGTCAATTAATGATTGTTAACATGACGGATGCATCTAAGCTGATGCGTTTTCCGAAAGACACGGTTTCTGGTTGGCGTGTCTTTTTCTCTGATCCATTTATGGTGACGGATTTTGCTGATCAACCCATGCCTGACGGGTGGCAATGGAGTGATTGGCGCGAACAGCGTGGTGAGCTTTTCCAAGCGGTGAAAATGGAAAAGAACATGATGGGACTTATGCTAGGTCTAATTGTGGGCGTTGCTGCATTCAATATTATCTCCGCCTTAATCATGGTGGTGATGGAGAAACAATCAGAAGTCGCAATATTGAAAACTCAAGGCATGACTCAATCTCAAGTGATGACCATTTTCATGGTACAAGGGGCAAGCAGTGGTGTAATTGGCGCGATTGTCGGTGGCGCTGCGGGCGTGATCTTGTCACTTAACCTGAATGCGATTCTTGAATCTGCTGGTGTGGCGCTATTCAGTTTCGGTGGCCATCTACCTATTTTGATTGATTCACTGCAAATTCTTTTAGTGGTGGTGTTGGCGATTGCTCTTAGCCTTGCTGCTACGCTTTATCCTTCTTATCGAGCATCTTCTGTTAAACCTGCTGAGGCACTTCGCTATGAATAAGCTATTAGAATGTCGTGATATTCGTAAAGTCTACCGAGAGGGTTCGTTAGATACGGAAGTGTTGAAAGGCGTAAGTTTCGATATCGATAAAGGGGAGCTGGTTTCTATTGTTGGCTCTTCTGGTTCCGGAAAAAGTACCTTATTGCATATTCTAGGGGCGTTAGATGACGCAACTCATGGTGAAGTTGATTTTCTAGGGCAAAACCTATCGGCTTTAAGTTCGAATAAACAGGCGGCTTTACGCAACAAGCACCTTGGTTTTGTATACCAGTTCCATCACTTGTTAGCTGATTTTACTGCGCTTGAAAACGTGGCGATGCCACTGATGATTGGCGGCGCTAAAGTAGCGGATGCAAAACAGGCGGCTAAAGCGTTGTTAGATAAAGTTGGTTTGAGTCATCGGATGCAACACAGGCCTTCTGAGTTATCGGGCGGTGAGCGTCAACGTGTTGCGATTGCGCGTGCATTGGTGAATAAGCCTGATCTGGTTTTGGCCGATGAACCTACGGGGAACTTAGATCATAATACGGCACTGTCTATCTATGATTTGATGCGCGAGCTCAATAAAGAGTCAAACATTGCATTTTTGGTTGTCACGCATGATAAAGAGCTGGCGGCGAAAATGGATCGTCAAATGCACATGCAAGATGGTTTGCTCGTGGATCGTTTTGTGACTGATACTGCGTTTGCGGAGGGCTAATTTTGTTTACCTCTTTAGCATTGATGATTGGTGGTCGCTTCAGTCGAGCGAAAAAGCGCAACAAGATGGTGTCTTTCATTTCGCTTTCTTCAACGATTGGCATTGCGGTTGGTGTAGCCGTGATCATTATCGGTCTTTCTGCAATGAATGGCTTTGAGCGCGAGCTGCAATCGCGTGTGTTGTCAGTTATTCCACACGGTGAGTTGGAAGGCGTTAATGGCCCGCTTCATAACTACACCAAAACGATGAATCAAGCTCTAAACCATGAAGATGTTGTTGCGGCAGCGCCGTACGTTCGTTTTACGGGCTTAGCAGAAAAAGGCAGTAAGCTAAAAGCGATAGAAGTTCGTGGCGTAGAGCCTACTTTCGAGCAAGCGGTGTCGAGCTTATCGAATTTTATTGACCAAGAAGCTTGGCAAAACTTTTATGCCGGTCAGCAGCAAGTGCTCTTAGGCCGAGGTGTTGCAAACGAGCTAAATGTCGCAGTGGGGGATTACATTACGTTGATGATTCCGCAAACAGGCGGCGCAAACAAAGTGCAGGCTCCCAAGCGTGTGCGCGTGAAGGTGTCTGGGTTCTTAACGTTGAATGGCCAAATAGACCATTCTTTAGCGTTAGTGCCATTAGCGGATGCTCAGCAATACGCGAGGTTAGGGGAAGGGGTCACTGGCATTTCACTAAAAACGGATGATGTTCTCAATGCGCCTTCTATTGTTCGTGAGGTAGGTAGCATGGTGGATGTTTACGTGTATTTGAAAAGCTGGCAGCAAAAGTTTGGTTTTTTATATCGCGATATTCAGCTCGTACGCACCATTATGTACTTGGTGATGGTACTCGTGATTGGTGTGGCATGTTTTAACATTGTGTCTACGCTGATGATGGCAGTCAAAGATCGAGCCGCAGAAATTGCAATTTTGCGAACAATGGGAGCAAAAGATAGCCTAATCAAACGTATCTTTGTTTGGCAAGGCGTGTTCTCTGGTGTATTTGGCAGTCTCGTCGGCAGTGTTATTGGTGTCTTAGTGGCGTTAAACCTGACTCCGTTAATTAAAGGGTTAGAGAGCTTAATCGGTCATCAGTTTTTATCGGGTGATATTTACTTCGTCGACTTCTTACCATCACAGTTACACTGGCCAGACGTAGCATTGGTGTCGGTGACGGCGATCGTTTTGAGTTTGCTTGCAACGTGGTATCCCGCTTCTCGCGCCGCGAAGTTAAATCCGGCAGCGGTGCTGAGTTCTAAATAACCAACCGTTTTACAATACGAGAAAAGCAAAAAGGACCGAATTCGGTCCTTTTTTGTATTTATTCAACTTGAGCGACATCGTGTTTCATTCTAACTGTTAGGTGCCCCTCAACTGATAGCGCAAATGCTGATTTTTATGCAGTAACGTCTTATCTTATTTTGCGTTTTTGCCAGCTCCGAACCACTGAGTAGCGCCAAAGTCCTCTAATGCCGAAGTAGCCAATAATCGCGGATATGACACCACAGATAGCACAGCCTAATAAGAATGGAGGGCCAATAGTGCTCATCTGTTGCATGATGAATTCCCACGAAAGTTCAAAGTGGAAAGGTTGCGGAGGAACATGCATCACTAAAGCACCAAGCTTATACGCAAAATAAAATAACACAGGCATGGTGATGGGGTTGCTTATCCATACCAAAGCGACGGAGAGAGGTAAATTGACGCCAAGCATGATTGCCAAACCTGCAGCCATGATCATTTGGCTTGGTAGCGGAACAAATGCCATAAATAACCCGACAGCAAAAGCCCCAGACGCCGAGCGACGATTTAAACACCACAAGTTCGGGTTGTACAACACATTGCCGAAGACCTTCAATGCTTTTTGGCGTTTGATCAATTCATGATCTGGCATGAAGCGTTTTATCAGCTTTCTAGGCATAGGACAGCATGACTCTCTCAGAAAAAAGTTGGACCTTGGCGTTATTTGTAGCGAGCGTAATTTCGTCAGCTTGGTGGCCGACAATACCAGATTGGCGTTGGCTGCTGCTGGGAATAATAACCACTGGCTCAATAATCAAATTACGTCGTGGCTTAATTAGCATAGGCGCAATTGCGGGCTTTATGGTTGTCATCGTCCACGGCAATGTATTGGAGTCTCAGAGACAAGCCCTTTTTCAAGCAGGGGAGAATATTACCATAATTGGTAAAGTTGACAGCCCTTTTACGCAAATAAGTCACGGATATGAAGGCATTGTGGCTCTAAAAAAGGTAAATTCTCAAACTCTGTTACCTTTTCTTAAACCTAAAATCCGTCTTATTACGCCTTTTCCACTCGATGTTAACAGTGAGTTTACGACATCCGTCTCGTTAAAGCCGATTACAGGCCTACGCAACGAAGCTGGTTTTGACGCTGAAAAGCACGCAATGGGTAAAAGTATTATCGCACGCGGTGTTGTTAACAAGGATGTTACCTGGATTATTCGTTCTACTACATCTTTGCGCCAAGCCATTATCGCTGATGTTTCGGAGGATGTGTCCTCCCTTCATCATTTCTCGTTAATAAATGCGTTAGTTTTTGCCGATCGCTCTTGGTTATCTAAGGAGGATTGGCAAGCACTCAGAGACAGTGGTTTACTGCACTTGGTCTCGATTTCGGGCTTACATATTGGTATGGCGTTTACTTTTGGGGTAGTGGTGGGCGGTGCCATTCGTTATGCGTTACCTCAATACCAGCTATTGCCTAGCTTATGTGGGCTGATGTTTGCCGTTGCCTATGCTTGGTTAGCGGACTTCTCATTACCTACTACCCGCGCGGTGTCGGTATGTGTTATTTACGTCGTTCTCAAATATACCTTAGTGCACTGGGCTTCCTGGCGGGTACTTTTGCTCGCGGTAGCGCTACAACTGCTTGTTCAACCTTTTGCATCGTATAGCATGAGTTTTTGGTTATCGTATTTGTCAGTTTGCGCAGTGCTGTTTGCAATCAATTTGATTCGGCATCAAAACGGGGGCTGGAAGGCGAAGTTAAAAGTGTTATTGCTTACTCAATTGATGTTGAGTGCGTTAATCGTGCCTATTAGTGGCTATTACTTTTCTGGTTTCAGTTTGTCATCAATTGCATACAACTTGGCGTTTATTCCTTGGTTCGGATTTATCGTTGTGCCTTTGATGTTTCTGGCCCTGTTCTCATCTTTATTTCTTGAAATGATAGCAAAGCCTCTGTGGCAGTTGGTGGACTGGTCATTGCAGCCATTGAGCACGTCAATTCAGTACGCGATAGGCTCCTGGCAACCCATTAGTATAGAAATGACAGGGTTGATTCTGGCGGGAATTATTTGCTTGGTGTTTCAACGATTCATGTTTCAGTACGCGTGGTGTTTGTTACTTGGCATTGTAATTAGTATTAAGCTCACATCGGAATATGATCAGCAACATTGGCGCATTGATGTACTAGATGTGGGCCATGGCCTTGCGGTGATTGTAGAAAGAGACGATAAAGTGTTGCTCTATGATACAGGTAAAGCATGGCAAAATGGCAGTATTGCGGAGCAGGTCGTCACTCCGGTCTTGCATCAACGAGGTTATGAAAGCATCGATACGATGATCCTCAGCCATTCCGACAATGACCATGCAGGAGGACGCTTGTTCATTGAAGATGCCTTTTCGCCACAGCGCAAACTCAGTAGCCAAAATTTTATCGGATATGAGTCTTGTACTCGCGGCGAACATTGGAAATGGCAAGGATTAAATATAGAAGTACTTTGGCCTCCTGCTCTTGTTCAACGTGCATATAATCCGCACTCCTGTGTGCTACGTCTTACCGACCCTATTTCTACGTTCAGTATGCTTTTTACTGGTGATATTGAGACCATTAGCGAGTGGATCTTGCTCAGGGGGCCTGAAAAGTTAAAAAGTGATGTGATGTTGGTCCCTCATCATGGTAGTAAAAGTTCGTCGAATCCTCGCTTTATTGAGGCGGTAAACCCGAGTGTGGCCGTTGCTTCTTTGGCAAAAAATAATCAATGGGGAATGCCAGCAGAACATGTTGTTGCAGCATATCGCAAGCTTGACATTACTTGGCTTGATACTGGGGAATATGGTCAGGTAAGCTTCTCTATTCACCGTGATAATTGGCGCTCAGAAACCAAACGTAGCGATACATTTGAGCCTTGGTATAGGCAGATGCTGCGTAAGGGAGTAGAATGAGAGTCTTAATGTAAGAAAATAAAGCACTTCTATGTCGATAAATACTGATGAAACGACTTGGCAGACGTTTAAGCGTCTATGGCAATTTATTCGCCTTTACAAGTCAGGTCTTGTCGTTGCAGTCATTGCATTAGTTATTAATGCTATATCAGATACCTATATGATTTCCCTATTAAAGCCATTACTAGATGAAGGTTTTGGGAACGCTGAATCTGATTTTCTACGCACGCTTCCATTGATTATTTTTGCCATGATGTTTGTCCGTGGCATAAGTGGATTTGTCTCCACATACTGTTTGAGCTGGGTATCCGGCAATGTGGTTATGCAAGTCCGCCGTATGGTATTCAATCACTTTATGCATATGCCTGTGTCTTACTTCGATAAGGAAAAGACGGGCAATTTATTGTCACGCATTACCTACGATTCAGAGCAAGTATCTGCGGCAACCAGCCAGGCGTTAGTGAGCATCGTTCGCGAAGGTGCAAGTATCATTGGCCTGTTAGTCCTGATGTTTTACAACAGCTGGCAGTTGTCGTTAGTGCTGTTTGCTGTTGCTCCCGTTGTCGCGTGGGGTATTGGTGTCGTTTCTAAACGTTTTAGAAAAATATCCAAAAATATGCAGACAATGATGGGCAACGTGACTGCGTCAGCAGAGCAGATGCTGAAAGGCCATAAAGTCGTGTTGAGCTACGGCGGCCAAGATATCGAACGTAAACGATTTGAGAAGGTCAGCAACCAAATGCGTCAACAAAGCATGAAGTTGGTGACGGCTCAAGCGGCGGCTAACCCTATCATCCAAATGATTGCGTCACTTGCTATTGTTGCCGTTCTTTACTTAGCAAGTATTGACTCGATTAAAGAGCAACTGACTCCAGGTACATTTACCGTTGTCTTCTCTGCGATGTTTGGTTTGATGCGTCCGCTTAAAGCGCTTACTAACGTTACCTCTCAGTTCCAACGTGGTATGGCCGCGAGCCAAACGCTCTTTGCGTTGATTGACCTTGAGCCTGAGAAAAACGAAGGTAAGTTGACAGTTGAACGCGCAAATGGCGATGTTTCAGTTAAAAACGTAAGCTTTACTTATACTGGCGCAGAAAAGCCAGCATTGGAAAATGTCAGCTTCGATATTCCAAGAGGGAAGACCGTTGCGCTGGTTGGTCGTTCCGGTTCCGGTAAAAGTACCATCGCGAACTTGTTCAATCGTTTCTATGATGTTGATAGTGGCTCCATCACATTAGACGGACATGATATTCGTGAATACGAGCTAAAGAACTTGCGTCAGCAGTTTGCGCTAGTATCACAAAATGTTCATTTATTTAATGACACGATTGCAAACAATATTGCTTACGCAACGGATGGAAAATACGAGCGTAGTGATATCGAGAAAGCGGCAAAACTCGCGCATGCTATGGAATTCATCAGCAAAATGGATGATGGGCTTGATACCATGATTGGTGAAAATGGCGCGAGTCTATCTGGCGGTCAACGTCAACGTGTCGCTATTGCACGTGCTCTATTGCGTGATGCACCGGTATTGATTCTTGATGAGGCGACCTCTGCTTTGGATACGGAATCCGAACGCGCTATCCAAGCTGCATTAGATGAGCTGCAGAAAGACAAAACGGTACTCGTGATTGCGCACCGCTTGTCAACTATCGAGAAAGCCGATGAGATTCTTGTGGTTGATGATGGCGCCATCATTGAGCGTGGCAACCATGCCGATCTTATTGCAAAAAATGGTGCGTATGCACAATTGCACCGTATTCAGTTTGGTGAATAGACGCGGTGGTTGAAAAAATCTGGTTTGAAAACCATCCAATAAAATACCTCTTGTGGCCGCTTTTGTGGCCACTGAGTGTATTATTTGGAGCAATAAGTAAGTCTAAGCGAAAGCAATATCAAACAGGCCGTAAGCAAGCCTACAACGCGCCTATCCCTGTTATTGTTGTCGGCAATATCACAGCTGGTGGTAATGGCAAAACACCAGTTGTGGTTTGGCTTGTTGAGCAACTGCAACAGCTTGGGCTTAAGCCAGGAGTCGTTTCTCGTGGCTATGGAGCAAAAGCTCCGGCCTATCCGTTAGTGCTAAAAGAAGATACGCCTGCGAAACATTGTGGTGATGAGCCTAAGTTGATTCATCGCCGCACAGGAGCGCCTGTTGCGGTAGACCCGGTGCGTTCAAACGCTGTGAAAGCACTGTTAGAGTCAGGTGTGGATATCATTATTACGGACGATGGGTTACAACATTATGCGTTAGGCCGTGATATTGAGTTAGTGATTGTAGATGGGAATCGCCGATTTGGGAATGAAAGCCTCATTCCGCTTGGCCCACTTCGTGAAGGGGTCGAGCGTCTTGCTGAAGTCGATTTTATCATCACCAATGGTGGTCAAGCACATACGGGCGAAATCGCAATGACTTTAGCGCCATCTAAAGCCATTAACCTCAAGACTAAGCAACTTGTGGATGTTTCTGAATTAAAAGAGCTAGTGGCATTTGCAGGGATTGGGCATCCACCACGATTTTTTCATACACTAAACTCGATGAACGCAGATGTTAAAGTCACAAAAGGTTTTGCTGACCATCAAGACTTTAACCAACAAGAATTAGAAGCATTGGCTCAACAAGGGGCCAATGTGATTATGACCGAGAAAGATGCCGTCAAGTGCAGCCATTATGCGCAAGATAATTGGTGGTATCTGCCTGTATCTGCCCAGTTTGACCCAAACGATGCAGAGCAAATTTTAAATAGAATAAAAGAGGTTAAAGCGGCTTATGGATCACCGTCTGCTTGAGATTGTAGCTTGCCCTGTTTGCAAAGGTAAGCTGACGTACGATAAAGAGAATCAAGAGTTGATCTGCAAATTGGATCGCCTCGCTTACCCAATCAAAGAGGGTATTCCCGTTCTGCTCGAGCCTGAGGCTCGTACTATGAATATGGATGAGGGACGCTAATGTCTTTTACGGTTGTCATTCCTTCGCGTTACGCATCGAGCCGTTTGCCTGGTAAACCGTTAGCGGATATTGGCGGTAAGCCAATGGTTCAGTGGGTTTACGATCAAGCGCTACAAGCGGGTGCGGAAGATGTTATCGTGGCAACTGATGACGAGCGTGTTGCTGATGCTGTCTCGTCGTTTGGTGGTAAAGTCTGTATGACCTCTCCTAACCACGAATCAGGTACTGAACGCCTTGCTGAAGTTGTTGAAAAAATGGCTATTCCTGCAGACCACATTATTGTTAATGTGCAAGGGGACGAGCCTTTGATTCCACCGTCTATCATTCGTCAGGTTGCTGATAACTTATCGGGGTGTGACGCTCCGATGGCGACATTAGCCGTAGAAATAGACTCAGAAGAAGAAGTGTTCAATCCGAATGCAGTTAAAGTTGTGGCTAATGAGCAAGGTTATGCGATGTACTTTAGTCGAGCAACTATCCCTTGGGATCGCGATAACTTTGCCAAACAAGACAAAATCATTGCCAACCCATTAATGCGTCATATTGGTATTTATGCTTATCGAGCTGGTTTTATTAATACGTATGTAAACTGGGCTCCGAGCGCATTGGAGCAGATCGAGTGCCTTGAGCAACTACGAGTGCTTTGGTACGGTGAAAAAATTCATGTAGCGGTAGCGAAAGAAGCGCCAGCAGCCGGCGTTGATACGCCAGAAGATCTAGAGGCGGTGCGCGCTATTGTGGCGAAGCAAGCATAACTAAAGGTCACATTGAATTAAGAACGAGAAAGGCTCCTGAATTAGGAGCCTTTTTGTTGCTTATATCCAAGTATTAGTTAGATGTTTGTGTCATATTGATTCCGTTTAGGGCAGGTCGCTAAGACTTCTCGGTGACCTGTGTCTTTTACTTCTTGCAGAATGACATCAAATCCCCACAATCGGTATACGTGTTTCAGAACTTCTTCATAACTGTCATCAAGTGGGATTCGGTTATGAGGTACGTATTGCAACGTGAGTGAGCGATCACCACGAACATCGACATTAAATACCTGAATGTTTGGCTCAAGATTAGATAAGTTGTACTGAGCGGCTAAGGTTTCTCTAATGCGTTTATAACCCATCTCATCGTGTATCGCGGCGACTTCAATAAAGTTTTTGTGGTCATCATCGTTGATCGCAAACAGCTTGAAATCACGCATTAATTTCGGAGAAAGGTATTGGCTAATGAAGCTTTCATCTTTGAAATTATGCATCGCGAAATGTACTGCATCTAACCAATCTGTTCCTGCTAAGTCCGGAAACCACTCCTTGTCCTCATCAGTTGGTTCTTCACAGATACGTTTAATATCTCGGAACATGGCAAAGCCCAAGGCGTATGGGTTAATACCATTAAAGTAAGGGCTATTATAAGGCGGTTGAGCTACCACACTGGTATGGCTATGTAAGAACTCTAGTATGAACTTTTCGGATACCAAACCCTCATCGTAAAGATGGTTGAGAATGGTGTAATGCCAGAATGTTGCCCAGCCTTCGTTCATGACCTGCGTTTGTTTTTGCGGATAAAAATACTGACTGATTTTGCGTACAATCCGCACGACTTCACGTTGCCACGGCTCTAGTAGCGGGGCATGCTTTTCGAAAAAGTAGAGCAAGTTTTCCTGAGGCTCGCTTGGGAATCGCTCTTTAAGATCTTCCTCTTTGGTTTTGGCTCTTGGTACCGTGCGCCACAATTCATTCACTTGAGACTGTAAGTATGCCTCGCGTTCTTCTTGTCGCGCTTTCTCTTCGGTAATGGAGATTTTCTCTGGTCGCTTGTAACGATCCACACCAAAGTTCATTAAGGCGTGGCAGGAGTCGAGCAGTTTTTCCACTTCCTGTACCCCATATCGCTCCTCACATTCAGCTAAATACTTTTTGGCAAACAGCAAATAATCGATGATGGAGCTAGCGTCCGTCCAGGTTTGGAACAGATAATTACCTTTGAAGAAAGAGTTGTGCCCGTAACAAGCGTGAGCAATCACTAGCGCTTGCATTGTCACGGTATTTTCTTCCATCAAATAGGCGATACACGGATTGGAGTTAATGACAATCTCGTAGGCTAACCCCATTTGACCATGCTTATAGTTCTGTTCCGTTTGGATGAACTTTTTACCAAACGACCAGTGGTTGTAATTGATGGGCATACCAATACTTGAGTAGGCATCCATCATTTGTTCGGAAGTAATCACTTCTATCTGGTTAGGGTAAGTGTCTAGGCGATAGTGTTGTGCGACACGCTTAATCTCTTTGTGGTAGCGTTCCAACAGCTCAAATGTCCAATCCGGTCCATCAGGCAGCATTTTACTATTACGCTTCTTAGGCGCCTCTCCTGAGAGGTTTTTCGTTGCGGTACTCATCGCTAGCCTCCTTACGCCGTTTCTTTTTGGAATAGTTCACGGAAGACTGGGAAAATATCCTCCACAGAGCGAATATTTTTCATTGCGAAGTTCGGAAATTCATCGGTGAGTTTTTCGTACTCATGCCATAAAGTTTGGTGCGAGCGTCGTGTGATCTCTATGTAGGAGTAGTACTGACAGTTTGGCAGTAGTTTGTTCACTAATAGATCGCGGCATCTTGGCGAGTCATCTGCCCAGTTATCACCATCGGATGCTTGCGCAGCATAAATGTTCCATTGTCCAATTGGATAGCGCTCTTTTACGATTTCGTCCATCAGTTTCAATGCGCTGGATACAATGGTGCCCCCGGTTTCTTGCGAGTAGAAGAACTCGTGCTCGTCCACTTCTTTCGCTTGGGTGTGGTGGCGAATAAAGACAACGTCTACATTCTCGTAAGTACGAGTTAAGAACAGGTACAACAGAACGTAAAAACGTTTTGCGATGTCTTTCGTTGCTTGATCCATCGAGCCCGATACGTCCATCAAACAAAACATCACAGCTTGACTAGATGGTACAGGGCGTTTTTCATAGTTTTTAAAGCGTAAGTCGAAGGTGTCAATAAATGGAACCCCCTCAATTTTCTTACGCAGCTCTTCAATTTCAGCCTTCAAGCGGTTCTCTTCAAACTGCTGAGCGGGTTCAATGTTTTTGATACGAGCAAGTTCATCTTCTAGCTCTTTGAGAAGACGTTTCTTACCTGCGGTCATTGCCGTACGTCGTGCAAGAGATTGTTGTAGCGAACGTACTACCGCAATGTTTGAAGGGATACCAGCAGTTTGAAAGCCTGCGCGGTGCGTTTTCCATTCAGTAATTTTGGCAATTTGGTTTTTTTCTAGATTAGGCAGCTCGAGATCTTCGAACAAAATATCGAGGTACTCATCTTTTGATATTTGGAATACAAATTCGTCTTGGCCTTCTCCATCTGGACTGGCATTGCCTTCTCCCGAGCCACTACCTTGACCGCCACCTTTAGGACGCTCAATTTTATCACCAGTAATGAACTGGTCATTGCCGGGATGAACTCGTTCGCGAACACCACCTTTGCCTTGATGAAAGATCGGCTCATTGATGTCTTTGTGAGGGATAGAGACGTCTTCGCCCGTTTCCGTATTCGTAATCGAGCGTCGATTCACTGCGTCTGCTACCGACTCTTTTATTTGCTCTTTGTGGCGCTTCAAGAAGCGCTGTCGATTAACAGCGCTCTTGTTCTTGCCATTGAGCCTTCGGTCTATAAATTGCGCCATGAAATAGCCCTCTTCATGTTTCACAAGCGACCTAACTCAATACTGGGTTAGGATGACTTACGTACTCGTAGGTACCACTCAGAAAGTAGGCGAACCTGTTTCTCGGTATAGCCTTTTTCCATCATGCGAGCGACAAAGTCGTCATGCTTCTTCTGATCTTCAGAAGAGGTTTTCGCATTAAATGAGATAACCGGAAGTAGCTCTTCGGTATTGGAGAACATTTTCTTCTCGATTACTGTGCGCAGTTTTTCGTAGCTGGTCCAAACCGGGTTTTGACCATTGTTATTCGCTTTCGCACGAAGCACAAAGTTAACGATTTCGTTTCGGAAATCTTTCGGGTTAGAAATACCAGCGGTTTTCTCGATCTTCTCTAGCTCAGCGTTGAGTGAAGATCGATCAAATAGCTGACCAGTTTCTGGATCTCGGTACTCTTGGTCTTGAATCCAGAAGTCTGCGTAGGTGACATAGCGGTCGAAGATGTTCTGACCGTATTCAGAGTAAGACTCGAGATAAGCGGTCTGAATCTCTTTACCAATAAATTCAACGTAGCGAGGCACTAGGTAGCCTTTCAAGAACTCGAGATATTTCTCTGCCGTTTCAGCAGGGAACTGTTCACGTTCAACCTGTTGTTCAATCACATAGAACAGGTGTACAGGGTTGGCTGCCACCTCTGTTTGATCAAAGTTAAATACGCGTGACAAAATCTTAAAGGCGAAACGTGTAGAGAGACCATTCATGCCTTCATCGACACCCGCATAATCACGATACTCTTGATAGCTTTTTGCCTTTGGATCGGTGTCTTTGAGCGTTTCACCATCGTAGACGCGCATTTTTGAGAAAATGGATGAATTTTCAGGCTCTTTCAGGCGTGAAAGAATACTGAATTGCGCTAGAGTTTCGAGCGTGCTTGGAGAACAAGGAGCCTGAGACAGCTCACTGTTTTCAAGCAGTTTTTGGTAAATTTTCACTTCTTCGGATACGCGGAGACAGTAAGGTACTTTTACAATGTACACACGGTCGAGGAAGGCTTCGTTATTTTTGTTGTTACGGAAGGTCTGCCACTCAGATTCGTTCGAGTGAGCCAGAATCATACCGTCGAATGGAATCGCAGATAGACCTTCAGTACCGTTGAAGTTACCTTCTTGCGTTGCCGTCAATAGTGGGTGAAGTACTTTGATCGGCGCTTTGAACATCTCAACGAATTCCATTAAACCTTGGTTTGCTTTACACAGAGCACCGGAGTAGCTGTAGGCATCTGGGTCGTCTTGCGAATAATGTTCGAGTTTGCGGATATCGACTTTACCAACCAGTGATGAAATATCTTGGTTGTTTTCATCCCCTGGTTCTGTTTTAGCAATACCGATCTGATCGAGAATTGAAGGGCGAACTTTCACTACTTTAAACTTAGTGATATCACCGCCAAATTCATGAAGGCGTTTAGCGGCCCATGGCGACATAATTGAGCGAAGATAACGTTGCTCGATGCCATATTCTTTTTTCAAAATATCGCCGTCTTCCGTGGCTTTGAATAGACAGAATGGATGGTCATTCACTGGGCTACGTTCGCCATTAGCAGTAAGAACATAGATAGGCATCTGTTCCATCAGAGCCTTAAGTTTTTCAGCAAGTGAGGACTTACCACCGCCGACAGGGCCGAGTAGGTAAAGGATCTGCTTACGTTCCTCTAAACCTTGCGCCGCGTGTTTTAGGTAAGACACAATTTGCTCTATGGCATCTTCCATACCATAAAAATCTTTAAAGGTTTCATAACGAGAGATAACACGATTCGAGAAGATGCGGCTCAATCTCGGGTCTTTTGCCGTATCGATTATCTCTGGTTCACCGATCGCCATCAGTAGGCGTTCTGCTGCATTAGCATAAGCGCTTTTGTCATCCTTACACAGGGCTAGAAACTCCTGTAACGACATCTCTTCATCTTTTGCAGCTTCATATCTTGATTGATAGTGGTCGAAAATACTCATGTCGCTTTCCCCTTTAATAGTCAGTCTACCGACGAACGTTGATTCAGGCTTTCCCACCTATTGTTATGCTCCTTGTTGTTTGAATATACGTCCTGTTATCACATTTGGTTCGTACAGAATGTAAGATTGGCGACACCAAAGACTTTGCTTTATGGACAGTTTTTTCATTACAACGGTGAGCGGTGGGTATGAATCTTTCAATCACAGCCTTTCTCTACTTAAGCCTAGTCGGGGATTTGCAATTTTGCTTAACAATTATGAATTTATTGCAAAAGTGACATTTGAATCACTCTTTCACAGAAGATGAATTTATGTCGTGAATAGGTGCAATAGAAATCAGATATTTGGCAAAGACAGAAGGGTCTCAGTGATTCATTGCTCTACATCGCACAAGGTAAGCGTAAGAAGACGGAAAAGCAGCGGTAAGGTTGTGACAGGGCAAATAAAAAAGGAAAGCGAGAGCTTTCCTTTTCGTAGACGAATATTTTATGCGCTGAAGATTTGTGCAAGCTCGTTTTCGCATAAATGGTACTGACGAGGACAGTTGCGCCAAGTTTGTAGCATACGACGGTATTTATCCAGCATTGGCATTTGGCTGTTAAAGTGATGGTCTGCTTTATCAAATTGAGGGTACAGACCTTCAGAATCAATAAGGAAGCGTACGTAATGGACTTGTTGGGCCTCTGAAGCAATATCAAACCCAAGAAACTGCAAGCGGCGCTGATCCACTTTGCTACGATCTTCGGTATCGAGCATGTTGTAAGATTCTTGCATCGCGTGATACATCTCCATAACGTCGATGATCTCACGACACTCCGCTTCTGAGAGACAGCCGAAATCTTTATTCAATTCACGCATTTGTAGCTCATAGCCACGTTCAACGATCGTTTGTAAGCGTTTGTATTTGGCCGCATTACTTGGATCAAGTTGAGACATAAGGTTGTATTGGTTTGATAGAATCAAACGTTGAGCGTTTGACATTTCCATGATGACCTCACTAGATATCTAATACATTTTTAATGTGCTTAGGTTAACGCTTAAGACATGAGTGAAACATGATCTCAACACATATTTAATACTAAAAAATGGCAAGAACTGTCACTTTTGACCAGTTTAAAAACACTTATTTATGGTAATGATTGTATATGTAGTCTCGGTCTGAAAATACTCTTAGCCACTCTGGCTTGAATACGGTTAAAACCGCCAGTGACATACCATTTAATAGGCCCTCAGGGAAGGCAAGCAACGGTACAAAAATAAAGTAGTTATGTTGAATGGTTTCCCAATCGTAATGACCAACCGATAAATGGTAAAAGGAGTTAATCAGCAGATGCAGGCTTCCTGTTATCGCGCCGTTGAAAAAACCTGCAACGAAGATGAATACAAAAATGTTTCTTGGCAAGTAGTGATAACTCAAAAGAAAGACGAGGTAACTAATGAAAATAGGAAGCAGGGCAGACAATACTAAAGACGTGGGTAACTGCAACAACGACACATCATGTAGCAGGTGGTTGACCAGCATTGCGGGGATACTGATTAGAAAGGCCATTCGCCAACCATACATCATCGTCAGCGTTGTTAGCGCGAGAAAATGAATCTGTAGTCCTTCTTTTACGCCTGCTTGAGTTGCCCATAGGATGCTGAAAAAAAAGAGTGTTGCAAAAACGAGGTGCTGAAATGCTTTTTCTTTTTCAAGCTTGGGCCAAACTACTTTTTTCCAATCTGGTAGACAGTAGGCGAGTACTATCCAAAGTATGACAACCAGCGAGCCCAAGTTAAACCAATCCATGTTACTACCTTCCTATGCGATCATAACGCAATCATTTCTATTGTTCTTTTTATACCTAAATCACCTCATAGAGATTCATTGAAGGTACTTAGGTATAGTTAAAAAAATACCAGCAATATGCCGGTATTTTAAAGAGGTTAGTCTTGCTGTTCACTTAGTATTTTACGTTATCGTTGTACTGCGCAAGAATGGATTGAATCTCGTCCATAGTTTCTTTCGGTGGAGGGTTTACCCCTTCGAGTGGGTATTCTAAGCCCAATGCTTCCCATTTATGGGCACCCAATTTGTGATAAGGAAGTAACTCGACCTTTTCGATGTTATCCATATCTTTAATAAACTCCCCAAGCATGTGTGCTGCTTCAGGATCATCCGTGTAACCAGGCACGACTACATATCGAATCCAGGTTTTCTTTCCGATTTTTTGCAAGTAACGAGCAAAGTCCAATGTACGTCGATTCGATACGCCGATGAGATCTTGGTGTACTTCATCTTTCATGTGCTTGATATCAAGCATTACTAAGTCTGTTGCATCCAGTACTTCATCGATAACATCAGTGTGTTTACGAACATAACCGTTCGTATCTAGGCACGTATGAATACCTTCTGCTTTAGCTGCGCGGAAAAAGTCCCGTACAAATTCAGGTTGAAGCATCGCTTCGCCGCCAGAACAAGTAACGCCACCACCTGATGCATTCATGAAGTGGCGGTAACTTTTCGCTTCGGAAATGATCTCTTCAACCGTAACTTCTTTACCATCATGCGTATCCCATGTATCGCGATTGTGGCAATACTTACAGCGCATCAAACAACCTTGCAAGAAGACGATAAAACGAATACCAGGTCCGTCTACGGTACCACATGACTCAAATGAGTGAATACGACCAGTTGTTGACATCTTTTGCTCTCATTACTAGTAAATTCTAGCTGTTATTTTATTACAAAAAGCAGGGTTAAAACAGCTTTGTCGGTACTAAAGGCAAGGTTATGTGAAGAAAGAAAATAGATAGACCAATCTAAATAAATGCTTGATCACAGGGTTGGTTAATACCAAACGAGAGAACTTGCCTTGTATTTAGATTGGTACGGATACAGGGATAAGTCAGCTTTTAGAAAAAGGCGAACACAGAGAAGGAACCTGTCCCATAAACATCAGTTTGGGATTCTTCATAATCTGGCGTTTTTATCGTAAAGGTTAGGCTTGCACCGTAATTTTGGTTATACCAAGTTGCACCCGCTACGGCGCTTGCTTGCCAATTTTGCAGTGTGACGTCGTATGGCGCGGATGGCTCAGGAATACCAGGGCGATCGCCTTCGATGGTCATGTCATTGAAACGGTAACGACCTTCAAACCCCGTAAATAAGAACCAGCTTGAAGTATCCTGTGCGAGCATACTCGCTGAGAACGGGCTCTCAACACTAATATTGGCGGCTCCGATGCTGCTTGCTAGGTTTGTACCCCAACGAAACATGACGCCTTGAGAGACATCACTACGGAAGTTACCTGCATTGATGTCGTTAATGTTGGTGATTTCCCATTGCGTTTTTTGTTCTTCGCTGCGCATCAATTTATTAAATACGCGGTAGCCAAGGCTAAACGCCACTTTATCGTCGATCTGGTAATCCCAACCTTGTGGGTCAGTCGAGCCTGTTATGCTGTGAACGATTTCTTGCGCTTTTTCTGAAAGCGAACTTTCACCTGTTGCACCGATGGTGAAGTTGTAGCGGACGGCCTTATCATCAGTCAAAGAAAGATAGTTGATCTCAGTATGTAGATAACCCGCATATGGGCGATCATTGACCAGTGGATAATCCGCTTCAATGTCGCTCGGAGTCCACATTTTGTGGCCAAGAACCAACTCTATTTTATCGATATTGGCGTGTTCTGAGTCAGCCAGACTCAGCCATTTCCATTGGCTTTCTTGTTTCAGTTGGCCTGTTGCGTAGGAAAGAAAAATACCATTTGTGTAGTCTTGGTCGACGCCGAAAATACCATCATTGTCGAGTGTAAAAGAGACCGTAGACTTAGTAGATGCCATCGCAACTGGAGAAAGAAGAGTAAGAACAATTAATTTACTGAGTTTCATATACTTTATTTACTAACTTTTTTCGCATCATACGTAAGAATGTGGGCAAAATCTTTCGCAATATCACAACTTTCATTCAAGAAATAAAAAAAGGCTGATGCTTAGAAGCATCAGCCTTTGTTGTATCACTAAAACGTTATTTCATTAAAGTCTTATAGAGACTCTGTGAATGTACGTGCGATTACGTCAGCTTGTTGCTCTGCAGTTAGAGAGTTAAAGCGAACAGCGTAACCAGATACACGGATTGTTAGCTGAGGGTATTTCTCTGGGTGCTTAACGGCGTCTTCTAGAGTTTCGCGGTTAAGAACGTTCACGTTTAGGTGTTGACCACCTTCGATACCCGCTTCGTGGTGGAAGTAACCATCCATCAGACCAGCAAGGTTAGCGCGTTGTGAACCCTCATCTTTACCTAGTGCATTAGGTACGATAGAGAATGTGTAAGAGATACCATCTTGTGCGTCAGCAAACGGCAGTTTTGCAACTGAAGTTAGTGATGCTACGGCACCTTTCTCATCGCGACCGTGCATTGGGTTAGCACCTGGAGCAAATGGAGCACCAGCACGACGACCGTCAGGTGTGTTACCAGTTTTCTTACCGTAAACCACGTTTGAAGTGATAGTAAGAATTGACTGAGTAGGGATTGCATCACGGTAAGTCTTAAGCTTACGGATTTTGCCCATAAATACAGAAACAAGTTCACATGCGATATCATCAACGCGTGGGTCGTTGTTACCAAATTTAGGGTAATCACCTTCGATTTCGAAGTCGATTGCTAGACCGTCTTCGTCACGGATTGGCTTAACTTTTGCGTATTTGATTGCAGACAGAGAGTCAGCCGCAACAGATAGACCAGCAATACCACAAGCCATAGTACGTTTAACGTCACGGTCATGTAGAGCCATTAGTGCCGCTTCGTAGCTGTACTTGTCGTGCATGAAGTGGATAGCGTTTAGTGCAGTCACGTACTGCTTCGCTAGCCAATCCATGAAGTGGTCCATTTTCTCCCACAACTCATCGTAGTTCAGTACATCGCCTTCGATCTTCGGCATTTGTGGACCAACTTGGATTTTTAGCTTCTCATCCACACCACCGTTGATGGTGTAAAGCATAGTTTTCGCAAGGTTAGCACGAGCACCAAAGAACTGCATTTGCTTACCAACAACCATTGGAGATACACAACATGCGATTGCGTAGTCGTCAGAGTTCATGTCTGGACGCATTAGGTCGTCGTTTTCGTACTGGATTGAAGAAGTATCGATAGACACTTTCGCACAGAACTTCTTGAAGCCATCAGGTAGTTGCTCAGACCAAAGAACAGTGATGTTTGGCTCTGGAGAAGGACCCATTGTGTATAGTGAGTTTAGGAAACGGAAGTTTGTACGAGTAACTAGCGTACGACCGTCAAGACCCATACCACCCATAGACTCAGTTGCCCAGATAGGGTCGCCAGAGAATAGATCATCGTACTCAGGAGTACGTAGGAAACGAACCATACGTAGTTTCATTACGAAGTGGTCGATCATTTCCTGAGCTTGTTCTTCTGTGATGCGGCCAGCAGCGATATCGCGCTCGATGAAGATGTCTAGGAACGTAGACGTACGGCCTAGAGACATTGCCGCGCCGTTTTGAGATTTAACAGCAGCTAGGTAACCGAAGTAAGTCCACTGGATAGCTTCTTGTGCAGTTTCAGCAGGACGAGAAATGTCACAACCGTATTTTGCAGCCATTTCTTTGATTTGACCTAGAGCACGGTGTTGCTCTGCGATCTCTTCACGAAGCTGCATTGTCATTTGTAGGTCTTCGCCGTTCTCGAAACGCTCTTGTAGAGAAGAGAACTGTGCGAATTTATCCTTCATTAGGAAATCAATACCGTATAGAGCAACACGACGGTAGTCACCGATGATACGACCACGACCGTATGCATCAGGAAGACCAGTCAATACGCCAGACTTACGACACGCCATGATTTGTGGAGTGTAGATGTCGAAAACGCCTTGGTTGTGAGTTTTACGGTATTCTGTGTAGATTTTCTTAACTTGTGGGTCAAGCTCGCGGTTGTAGGCTTTGCATGAACCTTCAACCATACGGATACCACCGTTAGGGATGATCGCACGTTTTAGAGGAGCGTCAGTTTGAAGACCTACGATAGTTTCTAGGTCTTTTTCGATGTAGCCTGCATCGTGAGCAGTGATGGTAGAGATAACTGAAGTATCAAAATCAACAGGAGCGTGAGTCGCGTTCTCTTGTTTGATGCCTTCCATTACCTTAGCCCAAAGCTTGTTAGTCGCTTCAGTACCTTCAGAAACTAGGAAAGATTCGTCGCCTTCGTACGGAGTGTAGTTCTTCTGAATGAAATCACGAACGTTTACTTCGTTTTGCCAGTCGCCTGCAGCAAAACCTTCCCAAGCTTTAGCAAATTGCTCTGCCATGACATACCTACCTTTTTAGTAGAAAAAAATACGTACTGCTTCGCCGTTGAGCCAGCTATCCCCAAGTTAAAGAGGGGAACAGTACACTCTTATGAATAACAATATTTATAGTCTTAAATTTAAATGTTCGAGTTACAAAACTATAAATATTGTCACTAGTTTTAACGTTTCTCTTTTTAAGCAACAGTTAGAGGTTAAACTAAAATTTTTTTGCAAACCTTAAACTAAATCAATAAATCCTCAAAAATCTCGATAAAAATGGGGTAGCGACTAGCGCTACCCACACATTTTCTGAACTGTCAGCTTTACAGCCAAGCTTGGATGCCATATTGGCCTTCAAGCATACCAACTGCAAGCATAGCAACTAAACAGATAATAAGTACGCTTACTGGGATCACAATCTTGTCTACAAACGACAAGCGAGACGCGCGCTCTTTATCACCAATTAAGCCGTTGTTATCTAAAAGCATAGTTAGTGCCCAAGCTAGAACAGGGTTAACGACTGCTGAACCAAAGATACAGATGCCTGCTGCTTGTGAATCTTTTGAGTCTTTCACCATCTGCATGCCTGCTTCAAGTAGTGGTAGAGAGACACCAACGAGAAGAGCAACGCGCATAACTGGTGGCCATACAGCAACATCCATAGGGAAACCAAGGATTGCAACAATAATACATAGAGAACCTAGTAAGATTGCACCGCCAGGAATAGGGCGCTTCGCGATTGCTGCTGGGATCATGTAAGTCCCCCAAGATGATGTGATGTTACCACCACCGACAGCGGTACCGACCATTTGGCGCACAGAACACATTGTCATTGTGTCATCAACGTCCATCAGTACTTTTTCACTCTTACGTGGGTAGTTCATTTCTTGGAAGATGCGGTGACCCAAGAAGTCAGGAGACCACATTGCTACAGCAAGAATTGCGAATGGTAGAGAAGCAATGAAGTGTTCCATATTAGGAAGACCAAGCATCCAACCTTCTTCTGTTGAACCCCACCAGTAGATTGGGTTTAGGTTTGGAAGACCCGTCTCGGTTACGAATTTAATATCGAAGCCTGCGCCAAGAACAAGTGCGATTGCAAGGCCAGTGAAGGCACAAACAGGGATTGCTAGCCAGCGTTTGTTCACTTTAGCAAGGAACGCGTATAGGCCAATAGTAACCGCAAGAACGATTAGACCGATGTAACCCATGCTACCTGCGGCAACTGTGTCGGATTGCAAACCAACAGCCCAAGCTTGAATGGAATTAATTTGGCTCATCGTTCCGGTTAAACCCAAGAAGATGAGAAGGCCACCAGCCGTACCTTCAGAGGTGAGGTTAACCAGTTTTGAACCACCTTTTAACAGGCTCAGAATTAAACCAAACACACCAATGAGAATTGCCAATGCAAGAGGGTGAGCACCAGCAAGCGCGATGGTACCAATAAGAGGGATCATTGGGCCGTGGTTACCTGCTAGGTTGGCTTTAGGGTTAATAAAGCCAGAAGCAAGTACACAGAAAAGAAGTGCAGGGATGAGCATCTCTACACGGGCAACTTCGATGGCGAAATCTTTGCCCAGGTTAACATGGTCCCATGCGGCAGTTAGGCCTTCAGCCCAAGACATCATTACCGCAGAGTACATCGCGATAATACCAATCGTACCGGCAAGTGCTGGAACAAGATCTTCAAGTTCAAAACGGAAGTCACGACCTGGCAAGTTTAAGCCGAAACGACGCGGCTTCATAATTTGTAGTTCGTGGTCTAGGTAGTCTGAACGGCTTGCGAACTCAGATGCTGGACGATGAAGCTCACGGTAGCTCTTGGTCTCGATATCTGAATCAGAGTGCGTTTTGTTAACTGCGTCTGACATAGATTCCTCATATATTTAAAAGTTATGAATTCTTCATTCAATTGTGTTAATCCGCATCCTGCGGCACGCTTATGCTAGCTATTATTAGATTTGTTACACGTCGACATTGTGCCTAAGCATAGCTAATAACTTATTGTGTTGAGGCACAAAAAAATCCTCATCTTTTGGCAGGAGTCTAGCAAGATAGCCATTTAGGGTGATTGATTTAGATCACTTTAAGAATGGTTGTGAAATAAAACTACAGAAAGTTTCTGGCATGCGAATGAGATGGTGAAATCTTGTGTAATTTCATTACACAAGTTGCATAAAATTAGAATTTGTTGCTCTTATCGTTCTGGGATGCAGGGTAAATATCAATATTCATGATGATTATATAAAGCTGGCTTTATTCTTGCTTTCTACAGGGCAAAGACGATTTTTTTGGCTAATCATTGCCGCTCAGTTTAGGAAAAAGACATGAAACAGCTTAAAGTACTGCCACTAGTGGCAATCATCTCAGGGTTAATGGTCGGTTGTGGCGGCGGTGGCGGTGGCGGCGGTGGTTCCACACCAAGAACTACATTCACTTTTACTTTTGCAGCTCCAAATGTCATTAGTGAAACAAATGCACAAAAAGACAGCTGTACTATTTACGACCGTAGAGTAGATGGCAATGGCATCGAGCAGGTATTGACCTATCAACCAGCCGTAAGTGCACAGCTAACAGGAGGTAAGGTTGTCGGTTTCTATTCAGACAAGAATGGTGTCCGTCAAGGCGACTTTATCTACCCATCAGGCACTACTTTGAAATTTGTTCTAGAAGACATTCCTGAGGACGGCTATTTTACTTATCAGTTGCTTGATGCTTCTGGAACCGTATTTACGGCAAACAGCTTCAGTCGAGACTTTTTAAAGGACAATAACCTTAGAAACTCAACGTTCTCAATGAATCGAGAGGCGGTGTCTGCTTGTAATAAAAATGGCAACTTCCGTAAGGCTACCCGAACTGACCTTAAATATGAAGCAACGGAGGCTGGTGGCTTAGAGTACAACTTCATATCTCAAATTGCGAAAGAGTCTAAGCCTACCTATTCTATTGATTCTTTAGATGTAAGAGCAATTGGTTCGAAGATGGAGTCGACAGTCGTGCTGCAATATGCAGACGCAGCGAAAACAGAACTGCACCAGTATGGTATTCGCGATTGGTCGAGTGAATCACCATTGCCATTGGTTGGCATGAATGGTTCTTCTCCAATCTTGAACCCAACATCTTTCAAATATGACACTTTAGACATCAGTGTACTTGTTGGTGATTACAACTACGAAGTTGCAGAGCTACCTATGTCAACGACGAAGTTCTACCACCCGCTTGAGCCAAAAACGGAAACTTGGACTTACAGTGTTGCAGCTGAAAAACCTATCAATGGTTGGACGGTAGCGCTGAACCAAAAGATGTATCAGGACGCAAATTGGGATATCTCAATTGATCCAAGCGCTTACTACAACCTAAATGCTCTGCCTGCGTCGCATGTGGTGAGAGGTTCAACTATTGATACTGGTTTTGCTTTCACTGACCAAGATAAAGGCTTTAGCCGCCTTGCATATCGTGCAGAGTCTAACTCTGGAACACTACACCGAGTAACACACAAGATATTTACAACTTTAGAGAGTGATGTCGTTGTTCCGGAGTTGTTCTACTACACATTCGATGACAGTGTGAAACAAGATTTGAAAGTTTCTTCTACAAGTGATTACTCACAATCTATTGTCGTGGAGTCTGCTGAAGCAAACCTAAATAGCTATGACTTTGTTTCTCTTTTCTCTCATGGTGATGTGACCGATCTTAAAGTGGATCACGATGGTCTTGTGATCAGTGAAGTTGATTCTGAGAAGGTCAATACGAATGCTCAGAAATCTGATTTTATGGTATTGGTTAAGTAGCGTCTTAACACTTTTGTAAATTTATTAAGCCCCTTCTAAAGGGGCTTTTTTATATTTAATATTCAGCTTTTGAAGAATAAGTTGCTATATATTGCATATTAATTTGGCTATCGTATCTTTCTATTCGAATTATTTAGGTTAATAATTTGTTGCAAGTTTCAGGGTGTGGTGCTAATTTGTTCCGAATTAGAGAGGGCGGAGTCCCTTAATTGCAGTGACAAAAACACAGGGAGTAGAGCGCATGAATGATGTACCAGCGCTAGATATAAAAGACCTGCACAAAACATTTGGACAAAATGAAGTTCTCAAGGGAATTTCTCTTGCCGCGCACAAAGGAGATGTCATCTCCATCATTGGCTCTTCCGGTTCTGGTAAGAGTACCTTTCTTAGATGTATAAACTTGCTAGAAACGCCTACCGCAGGCGAAATTTGGGTGAATGGTGAATTAATCCAAATGAAGAACAACCGAGCAGGGGAATCCGTTCCTGCTAATGAAAAGCAAGTGCAACGTATTCGCTCACGTCTAGCGATGGTGTTCCAAGGTTTCAACTTATGGTCACACCTGACAGTACTAGAAAACGTGATTGAAGCCCCTGTTCATGTTCTAGGCGTACCAAAAGCCCAAGCGATTGAAAACGCAGAAGTCTTGCTTAAGAAAGTAGGCCTATATGAGCGTAAAGACTATTATCCTGGGCACTTATCTGGCGGTCAGCAGCAACGTGCCGCTATTGCCCGTGCGCTAGCAGTTGACCCTGAAGTGATGTTGTTTGACGAGCCAACCTCTGCGCTTGACCCAGAACTTGTTGGGGAAGTATTAGGGGTAATGAGAGATTTGGCAGATGAAGGACGAACCATGCTGGTGGTCACGCACGAGATGGCATTTGCGCGAGACGTATCAAACCATGTGATGTTCTTGCATCAAGGCTTAGTGGAAGAACAGGGAAATCCAGCTAAGCTATTTACAAACCCGGATTCAGAACGATTACAGCAGTTTATCTCATCCATTTACTAATATTTTTAGGCGGCAGACTATTGCCTCCTAAGCCAGCACAACAAACAAAACGAAATAAAATAGCAATCACAGGAGTATGGAAATGAAAAAGTGGTTATTAGCAGCAACGATCGCTGCAACGGCAGTATCTGGTGTCGCTCAAGCGAAAGAATGGAAAACAGTTCGCTTCGGCATTGAGGGTGCTTACCCTCCGTTTAGCTGGACAGAAACTGATGGTTCTCTGAAAGGCTTCGACGTAGACATGGCCAACGCGCTTTGTGAAGAAATGCAAGTGAAATGTAAGATTGTCGCGCAAGATTGGGATGGCATCATTCCTTCTCTATTAGCGCGTAAGTACGACGCAATCATCGCTGCGATGTCTATTACTGAAGAACGTAAGAAGAAAGTCGATTTCACTGGCAAATACGCACTGATTCCAAACAAATTTATTGCCAAGAAGGGTGCGAATCTGGATTTTGAAAACCTAGATGGCAAGAAAATCGCCGTTCAACGTGCAACAACACACGACAAATATCTGACAGATAACTATGGCGATAAAGTAGAGATTGTTCGTTACGGTTCTTTTGATGAGGCTTACCTAGATTTAGCCAATGGTCGTGTTGCCGCTGTATTGGGAGACGCCTCTGCTCTAGAAGAAGGTGTGCTTAATAAAGCGGGCGGCGACGCGTACGAGTTTGTTGGTCCGTCATTGACCGATCCTAAGTGGTTCGGTGAAGGTTTTGGTATTGCCGTGCGTAAACAAGATAAAGATCTAACGAAGAAATTGGACGCGGCGATAATTTCACTACGTGAGAAAGGTGTTTATCAAGAAATTGCTGGTAAATACTTTAACTACGATGTGTACGGTGAATAAACCGTAATTAAGCGACCGTTGGCTTGTTCCTAGAAGTAGTCAACGGTCGATTTTTTGAGTTTAGGGATTAGGAACTCACCTATGCTAGATTTACAAGGATACGAAGCTTCGATTTTAAAAGGGGCTTTAGTAACGATAGAAGTTGCAGTGCTTTCACTCCTTCTTGCCGTGATCTTAGGTATGCTTGGCGCATTAGCTAAGTTAGCGCCTTACAAATGGGCAAGGGCGATTGCCACTCTTTACACCACCGTCATTCGCGGCATTCCTGATTTGGTTCTGATGATGCTGATTTTCTTTGGTGGACAAATACTTTTAAACAATAGCCTGTACTCCATTAACGAAACGCTCAATGAGTGGTTTGCTTCGAGTGATCCAAACCATGAATGGACGTCTTACTTACCCGACTATATTGATGTCAGCCCATTTATTGCAGGTGTACTCACGATTGGTTTTATCTTTGGTGCCTACATGGCGGAGACTTTTCGCGGAGCGATCATGGCGGTGGACAAAGGTGAACTAGAAGCGGCGAAAGCTTATGGTATGAGCTCAGCCTTATCGTTTAGAAGAATCTTACTGCCTCAGATGATTCGTCATGCATTACCTGGATTTGGTAATAACTGGTTAGTGTTACTCAAGACCACTGCGTTAGTTTCCATCATTGGCCTGGATGACATGGTGAGAATGAGCTCGTTGGCGGCAGGTACGACGAAAATGCCGTTTACCTTTTACATGGCTGTCGCGCTCATCTTTCTGTTTTTTACCAGTGTTTCGACCGGGCTACTCAAGCTTGTTGAGCGTAAGTTCAGTATTCATGCGAGGTAAGTTATGGATTTTTCTTTGATTATTGAAAGCTTCCCAACTTATCTTCAGGGACTTTGGACGACAGTTTGGCTGGTAGGATTAGCGTTGGTTATCGGTTTGTGTGTCTCGATTCCATTAGCTGTGGCACGTAATAGTACGAATTATGCCTTTAGCTTACCTTCTTGGGGATTCATTTACTTTTTCCGTGGAACACCGTTGTTGGTCCAGTTGTATTTGATTTATTACGGTATGGATCAGTTCTTTCCTGTGAAAGATACCTTGTGGGAAAACGCCTGGTTTTGTGCTTTAGTCGCTTTTATTCTTAATACGTCGGCTTATACAGCAGAAATTATTCGTGGTGCGATTAATGGCTTGCCCAAAGGTGAAGTAGAAGCTGCCAAAGCGTATGGGATGAGTAAGTTTATGACATACAGACGTATTATCTTGCCTAGTGCACTGCGTCGAGCATTACCAGCTTATTCAAACGAAGTGATTTTCATGCTGCACGGTAGTGCGGTCGCGGGTATCGTTACCATTATGGATCTAACTGGCGCTGCGCGCTTAGTTAACTCACGTTACTATGCGCCATTTGAATCTTTCCTTACGGCGGGGCTGTTCTACATGGCACTGACATTTATGATCTTGTGGTGCTTTAAAGTGGCAGAGAAGCGCTTCTTGGCATACCTACGTCCTTTAAGTTAATAATTAATGTCAGCAATGGTATCGGAATGGGTACCATTGCTTTTTGATGATTTTGTTATCTTCATTCCTATTTTTCCTACCGATACAAAAGACTATTTCTTTTTATTCATGTGCTTACATTAATATTTGATAAACCCATTGTTTAGTAAGTAAAAATGAAAAAAACAATTCTATCGTTGGGCCTTGCCGCCGTTGCCACTGGATGTGGTGGGGGAGAGGGAGAGTCACAATCTAATGCTCAAGTAAAACCAACGCCAGCTCCAGTTCAACAAGCTCTGGATACTGGTAATGCTCTGCTCGTTTCTGACCCGAACGATTTCATTCGAGAAAGTCGGCAAGTTGTGGAAGGGCACAAGAAACAGTCGAATACGATCAAATCTGCAATTGCGAAAAACCTTTCTGGCCTTTATTGGGATCCAACCCATGATGCAGCGATCTTGGCACCTCAGTATGGGTTCAACGACACCATCTTGATGACCAACAAGGCCATGGCCAACGGTTATAAAGATCAGGCGTTGTCAATTGGCGTTGCTGGAGAAAAAGCTAATGGTCAACGTTATGCGCTATTAGGTAGTAACCCATTTAGAACGGCACAACGCTTTCCCGAGTCTTCGAATGCAGCGATGACTCAATGGCTAAGCAACCTGGTCACTTGGTTGTCAGGCGGAACTACTTCAAACGTTGTCATCGCGCAAATGGATCAGTCTTATTACTTCCCTGATGAGCAAGCGACTCGGAATTGGCTGAAAGACAATGTTTCACAAGAGTTGGCGTTTAACGAGGCCAACCTATGCGATGGTTCGAAGCTACTTAGCTGCTTGCAAACCAATACTCCAAACTTATTGATCTTGTCACAGCATCTGCAATCTGGCGACACCAACCAACAAGTACTCGATGCTCTGGCATACGCTGAGCAAGCCCAAATTCCTGTTCTATACCTGCATTGGGATGGAGGACTAACTGAACTTGGCCGAGACATTTTGGAAAAATTCCATGTTGATTATGTGGGAGATAACTATTGGCGTAAGTTAGGCTTGGTTGATTGGGCGCCTTCATCACTCATGAACTTCGTGCCAGACTCTGTTGCTACGCAACAAGCGCTGTTGTCTCGTTTTGAATCTCAAAACTTCAATGTTGACTTGTCACAGTGTGATGACAAATCTTGTCCTGACACTGCGAATATGGAAAGTCAATTTTATGCAGGGGCAAACAGTATTCGCCATCGGTTGCAAAAGCTTGATGAACAAAAAGTAGATTTGTTTAATCAAGACGGCTACCAATACGAAAAACTCATGGTATTGCTGGCTGATCATTATCGTCAAACGGTTGTCTTCCCAATGGACAAACAGTCAACCCAAACGACCGAATTCCTAAAGTCGTACTTTGCCGATTACGTGCAATACAACAGCCGAAGCGTAAACCCAAAACAACCAAATATGGGGAACTTCAGCCGTAGTGAGTTTAGCCCTGAAGTAAAGAGAATCAGCGCAACGATTAATATGGAATCAAAGCGTAACTTCCGCTCTGCTGGTGTGTATGCGCTTCCTGGGGAGACCTTTACGGTCACGCGCAATGACAGTAGTGAAGTGACGACTAAAATTGTCATCAACAGTTTAAGGAGTGGCGCAACTCATGAGTTCAGCAAAGATGGATACACGCGACCAAAAATGCTGACTTCTTTCGCCTATGAGGTGAAGCCGGGTGAAACCATCACGCTGACTTCACCTTATGGCGGGCCTATCCAGGTTAACTTTAACAATAATGATGTACCAGTAGCTCTAACATTTAGCCATGTAGCGCAACACCCTGTATGGAGAAGTGAAAAGGATAACGATGCGTTTATTCAGGAGCTTGAAGCGAATTTGTTCGATTGGGCTGAATTGATCACGCCTGGATTTGAGGTACACTCTAAACGCGACAAAATGCTTGAATCTGTCAACGATGAGATGTGGTCGACACCAGCTGAAATGGCCCTGGCGACAGAAGAGTATGTTCATAACTACCCACATGTCTTGGCTGGTTTCCAAGGGCCGGGTATCGATGAGGTTCCGGAAATTATCCAGTATGCCAAAAATCAAGGTTGGGAAATCGCCAATATTGATATGGTGAAGCATATGAACGCTGACCAAGCGACGTGTGGTTACGGCTGTTCTGGTAACCCATACGATGCTTACTGGTCATTCAGCCCACTCGGTCACGGTGATTTACATGAGCTTGGTCATGGCTTGGAAAAAGGTCGATTCCGATTTGCAGGCTGGGAAGGGCATTCAACGACCAATTACTACTCGTATTACAGTAAGTCTCGTTTCTTCCAGAATACGGGGAAAGTTTCAACTTGCCAAAGCTTAGATTTCAAAGGCCAGTTTGAATTATTGCAAGCAAGCCGAACTCAAGCGGATCCAAACGCTTACATGGCAGCGCGAAATCAAACTGGTTGGAGTTGGGGAGCTCGCGTTTACATTCAAATGATGATGGCGACGCAGCATGAAGGTGTACTGCAAAATGGTTGGCATTTATTGGCGCGATTGCACCTGATTGAACGTGAGTTTAACCGCTTGAAATCGGATGATGCGCTTTGGAATGAGAGACGATTGAGTATTGGTTTCGCCAACTACTCTCGTGAAGAGGCAAATAGCATCTCAAACAACGACTGGTTGCTTATTGCTCTGAGCTACATCTCTCAGCGAGACATGACGAGCTATTTAGATATGTGGGGCTTCTCGTTTACAGAAAAAGCGAAACAACAGGTTGTGGCGCTGAATCTACCGCCGATGCCTCTCACTTACTTTGCAAGCAGCAATACCGGCTACTGTCTGAACGAATTTGCTCAAACGCCAGTCAGTGTTGATGGTCAAACGGTTTGGCCGCTGAACTAGCTGAGTAGAAAGTAACTTGCATGAAAAAGGGAGACAGAGTCTCCCTTTTTCATGGGGTAAGCTTAGCGTTGAGTCCCGCTTATTGCTCAGTTATGTATTACTTGAACGTCGACCAAATTGGAGCGTGGTCTGAAGGTTTTTCAATACCGCGCAATTCATAATCGATACCCGACTCAATACATTTTTGCGCGAGGGAAGGGGTCGCCAAAATGACATCAATTCGTAGACCTCGGTTATCATCAAACCCGCGAGAGCGATAATCAAACCACGAGAATTTATCGTTCACTTCTGGATATAGCTTGCGGAAGGTGTCCTCAAAGCCCCAATCTAGCAAGGTTTTCAGCCATTCGCGCTCTTCCGGTTGGAATGAACATTTACCTGTTTTTAGCCAACGCTTACGGTTTGGTTCGCCGATACCGATATCTGCATCAATAGGGCTAATGTTGATGTCACCCATAACAATCAATTGCTCGTCGCTATTGTGATGATCGTTTAGGTAAGTCATCAGATCTTTATAGAACTGACGTTTGTATGGGAATTTTGTTTCGTGGCTGATGTTATCCCCTTGAGGGAAGTAGCCATTTAGCACCGTGATTTTTTCGCCGTTTTCATTTAAAAACGTTGCCATGATCATGCGCTTTTGGTGCTCTTCGTTATCCGTCGGGAACCCTTTTTGTACGAGAAGAGGCTCTTGCTTACAAAGCATTGCGACGCCGTAGTGCGCTTTTTGACCATGGAAATACACTTTGTAGCCCATGGCTTCGACAGCTTCAATCGGGAATGCTTCATCGTGAACTTTAATTTCCTGAAGGCCAATCACATCTGGTTGGTGTTTGTCGATTAGCGCTTGGAGTTGGTGCAGTCGCGCACGTAGTCCATTGATGTTAAAGCTGATTACTTTCATTGTTTATCCTTTTTGAGGGCGTACTTTTTTTATGAATAGTATCATTGTGCAAGAGCACTGAAAACGAGTCTTGGTGAAAGGAGCGAAACGTTGGGCTACTTTGTTTTTAATTTGTTTTCTAAGTCATTTTGCACGATCTTTAAAGCGTTAAGCGCAACTTCTGGATCTATCTCATTGCTCTCAAGCAAATAGATTAAATCGACAGCCAGTTTGATCTCTTCAGGTGCGTCATCTAAAGGCGAGGTTGGTTGGTCAGCCATTATTGATGTTTTTCCCTATGTGTAATTTGGTTCTCTAGCTTAAGAAGTGCTGCTTCACAACGCGCTAAACGTTGCTCGGTTGCTAGTAATACTTTTTGAGCGTCGGCACGCATAAAACTCGGAGCGCTTTCGACAGCACGTTCTTTTTCTAACACCATCTCGCGCAAGCGTCTTGCCCACTCTTGGTGTTGAGCGAGCTCCTGATAAAGCACGTTGATAGGCTTACGGAAATGGCTGCTATGTTTGATTTCATTCTTACGAATTTTAGTGGTAGAAATCTCGCGTTGAATCGCACCGATTTGCGCCACTAACCGTTCAGTGAGGTACTCAGCGCGCAAAGCGGTGAGCTTACCTTCATTTTGCTCACGCACAATCGCATCCAGCGTGGCTTTTGCTTCTTTTACGCAAGGAGTAAGTAAGCGAGAGCGGCAACCAAATAAACGCTCATCAAAAAGCGGAACATGATGTTCGCCTCTTTGACGGTCAAGAACAGCGGCTTGCTTCGCCATTTGTTCTAGATTTTCCTGGAGTTGAGAAATGTTCATGACAAACCTACAAACCATGCGTCATAAGCCAATTTAATGGCTAGTATGCTGACGACAGTAACAAATACAGGACGAATGAATTTAGAACCAAATCTAATAGCGGAGTGCGCGCCAACAAAAGCACCAGCCATTAAACATACTCCCATTGTTAAGCCTAGCACCCAGTTGATATGTCCGAGGAATGCAAAAGTGATCAAAGAGGTAAAGTTACTGGTAAAGTTCATTGCTTTTGCTAAGCCAGAAGCGAGCAAGATATTCAGCCGGTACAGCGCCATTGAACTTACTGTCCAAAAAGCCCCAGTTCCAGGCCCTGCGAGTCCGTCGTAGAATCCTATGGATAAGCCTTGCATGTACTGTTTTTTATGAAGTTTTGGGCAAGGCTCGGGTATTGGACTTTGATGAGCAGAGTGGGGTGTTTTATGAAAAACGGTATACAACGCTGCCGCCAAAATAACAAGCGGCAATCCTTTTTCCAGCCAATCCGTACTAATCGCATCTACAAATAGCGTACCTAATGTCGCTCCGACGAGTGTTGCCACGAATGCACGCCTCCAGCATTGAGGTTTGAATAGACGTTTTTTGTAGTACGTAAATGCTGCAGTAGAAGAAGCAAAGGTAGCGGCAAGTTTATTGGTGCCTAGTGCAATATGAGGCGGCAAGCCTAGCGAAAGTAGAGCAGGTACGGTAAGCATGCCACCACCACCGGCAACTGCATCAATAAATCCTGCGACAAAAGCGACAAGCGCCAACACCAACAGCATGGTTGGCTCAATCATTTCCATAAATGGTGATTCTTCTAATATTCTATTTTACGTTTAAATGGAGGTAGTGAGTCGATTAAGGCTTGTCCGTATCGCTTAGTGACTATGCGTCGATCAAGAATCGTTACTCTACCAGAATCTCTCTCTTTACGCAGTAAGCGACCTACGCTCTGGATCAGCTTTTTGCTTGCGTCTGGTACAGTTATTTGCATAAACGGGTTTCCTCCTTTTTTCTCAATGTATTCGGAATGAGCCTGCTCAACAGGGGAGGTTGGAACGCCAAATGGAATTTTTGTAATCACCAAGTTTTCAAGTAATTCGCCAGGTAAGTCTAGCCCCTCAGAGAAACTGCCAGTACCAAATAAGACGCTGGTTTTATTTGATTCTATTAACTTTTTATGTTTTTTTAGAATTTCTTGACGTGAGCTTTCACCTTGAACTTGCAACGCCCAGCCTTTTTTTATGAACTCCGAAGAGAGTGCCTTCGCGACTTGGTTCATCTGCCAATAGGATGAGAATAATACTAAGTTGGCTTTCTTGTCTTCCAAGTACTTAGGCAAGATCTCAATAAGATATTCAGTAAATTGAGGCGCTGGTGGTTCATATTTCATCGCAGGGATGAGTAATTCTGCCTGGTTTTGGTAATCGAATGGTGACGCAAGCGCTAAAAACTGAGTGCCTGATTCTGGTTTTCCATCAATACCAACCTGATGGCAAAAGTAATGGAAAGAGTTTAATGCACGCATCGTTGCGGAAACCAAAATGGCGCCAATACATCTGCTCCAAATCTGTTGGTCGAGTTGCCATCCAATTTCAAGTGGCGAAACACTCACAATGAAATCACCCTCGCGAACGGGGTGGGTTTCTAACCAGCGAGCTAAAGGCGCACCTTTTTCACGAGTTGGTTCAGCCATTAAATGCCATACTTGCGCTAAGTTTTCTAACCTTTGAATGTAGAAACCGAGCTCTGCAAGCGCTGGTTCAGCCAACCTTGTCGCAAGCTCCCCGTCTTTTACTCTTTCCGCAATAAGATCGGCAATTTTTGCCACACTCTGATTTGCTTTTTTGCTGGACTGTTTTAGTTCTTTGGATTGGTTCTCTAGCCACTCAGGTAGTTCACCGTGTTCGAAGCGGTAGATACCCTCTTCAAATTGGGCTGGGTCGAACTGTTTGGGCAATTGAGTCAGTGCCGGTATCAAGTTCTGAACCGCGTCTTGAAGGTCGTTGCGAAATCGAGCTACGCGTTTCTCGTCTGCGAGTGATGAAAACTTACTAATCGACTGATTTAACTTCTCAAGCCATGCTGCCGCGCCTTTTAAACTCGCAGATGCTGAAGCATGGTCACGAGCGACGTGAGGTAAGTGATGTGCCTCGTCGAAGACGTATATTGTATTTTCTGGCTCAGGTAAAATCACGCCGCCACCTAAATCTGCGTCTGCCATGACGAGAGAGTGGTTAGCAATGATGACATCGTTTTTATCCAACTCTGAGCGCGCTTTTTGGAATGGGCAGCCGCGGTGGCCTGGTAAACTGTTATTGCAACTGTGTTTATCACTGACAATCAGTTGCCAAAGCTTATCGTCGATGGGTTTAGGCCAAGAATCACGGTCACCGTCCCATTTACCTTGCGCAAGAGAGCGATGCATTGTTTCTAACAGCTCTATATCTTTTTGCTTAGGTTTGGTTTCAAACATGGCTAACTGGCCACCATCAGCACCGCTAGCAGTGGCGAGCTTTTCTGCACAACAATAGCGTTGACGGCCTTTTGCCAAAATAAAAGAAAACTCTCGGTCGGTAATCCGACGAAAAAGAGGGAGGTCTTTATTTATGAGCTGCTCTTGCAGAGCGACGGTTGCCGTTGAGATAACCACTTTCCTATTGTTATGTACAGCCACGGGAATGGTCGCCATTAGATAAGAGAGCGATTTACCAATTCCAGTCCCTGCTTCTGCAACGAGTATTCGGTTAGATTTGTGATACTGACCGCACAGCGTTTTTGCAATCTCTGCAACAAGGTAGTTTTGTGCTCTTCTAGGCACAAAGTTATCAAGTTGATCTTGAAGGTTTTGATAGCTATTACGAATCGATTTTTGAATGTTACTGGTCAGCATACGGGCCTCAAATGCGTTGGAGGCGAATAGTAGCACACATCACTAGTTGTACAGTAGTTCACAAAACGGAATGCTTTTATAAGGAATGTAGATCTCCTTCACAAAAAAATATTGAACCTTATCTTAATGAAATTAATTTCATTATATGAAAAATATAAAACTCCAACTTGGTCTGATTTGTAGGTTTTTATTCTTTTTTTGTTTTTTTAAAATTTACTTATTGGATTAAAAAACCATTTGTTAATAATTTTGTAAATTACAAATAATAATGGGGATTGGTTAGATGTTCGTCGAATAAATAAAGGTAAACTTATTAAGTTGTTGTTTTGTAATGGTATTTTGTTTTTTTTACATTGGTATTTAGAAAATTTGACAGCCAGAATAATCTTTTGCACTCTTAGCTCCAGATTTTGAGGAGGTGCTGTATAACGTTTTGTTAACGCTCTACCTCAAACATATAAAAAAGGGAACCGGACAAGGATATCCCGAACTAAGAAAAGGCAGTGGATTAATTATGAAAAAAACTCTATTAGCACTAGCTGTAGTTGCGTCTGCAACTTCAGTGAACGCAGCTGAAGTATTCAAATCTGAAGAAGGTTCTGTAGATTTCTACGGTCAGCTACGTCCAACTCTTCTATTCACAGAAAAAACTGATCACACAGCAGAGCTAAACACTAGCTCTTCTCGTACTGGTGTGAACGCGGTTTACGTTGTTGACGAAAGCCTAAAAGTTCTGGGTGAAGTTGAAATCGGTGTTGCTCTAGGTGACAACTACGACGCAGGTGCTGATTCAAGCGAGCGTACAGATGACTCTGTATACGTACGTCGCCACATCATCGGCTTTGATATGGGTGATATGGGTACTCTTCGCTTCGGTAAAGAAGGTACTTGGGCTGATGATGTATACTTCGCAGATTACTCTTACTTCTTCGGTGGTAACGCAGCGGAAACTGCATACGGTCACGCTTGGAACAACGATTCTCAAATCAAATACGCTTACGAAAATGACGCATTCTGGCTAAAAGCTGGTTACGCGCTAGGCGAAAAAGATTCTAACGAAGAAGTACTAGAAGTATTCGTTGGTAAATCTTTCAACGACCTATCTCTACACGCTGGTGTACTTACTGCGAACAACGACATCAACGTAACTAAAGAGAAAAAACTAGTTCTTAATGGTGTAGAGCAAACAGTTTCTCACACAGAGCGTACTGATAACGAAAACCTATCTTTTGAAGTAACTGCTGAGTACGCACTAAACGAGCACACTCTAGGTGCTACGTACTACTACAACGAAAACGAAGATAAGCTAGGTAAATCAACAGTTGATTCACACTACATCGTTGTAGCTGGTATGTTCGCTGTTGCTCCTAAAACAACTCTATACTCTGGTTACGAGTACCTAGCTCAGTCTACTGACGAAGCAGGTAAAGTAGACGCAGACTCTTCTTGGTTCTACGCTGGTGTTGAATACAAGTTCTCTAAATGGGCACGTGTATTCGCAGAAGCGGGTTACACTTTCGAAGGTACTGACTTCGACAACAAAGACACAGACGACGCAACTAACTTCGGTGTTGGTGCTCGTTTCTACTGGTAATCAATACCCAGTTTGATATTGTAAGACCCAGCTATATGCTGGGTCTTTTACTATGAAGATAAGGATGAAAAATTCTATGCAGTTATCATTAAAAGTGGCAATGGCACTGTCTATTTTTGCCAGTACAAACCTCTACGCTGCAACGACTTTAGTGGTTCCAGAAGACGTGAAGTTATTGGCCGTCAACATGGAGAAGCCAGATCTAGAAGGTGGTCTTTTTTCTAGTGAGAAGACAATCGAACTACCTGACGGAACGAATCAAATTGTCTTCAAATATCAACCTACATTTGAAATTAACGAAAACCTTAAGACGGTTTACAGTGATGTAATCGTTGCTAAATTTGATGCTGAAAACGAAAAGCTAACGTTTGAACTGCCAGAGTTTAAAACTCTTCGCCAAGCGCAAAACAACATCTCGCCTCTAGATTGGCAATTACTGGATACCAAAGGCCAACCTATTGCTTTGGTCGAAGATGTATTAGAGTCAGATGGTGTTCAAATTGGTCGTAATTACCCTCAAGAATCTCGTAACTACAATATTGCTGGCGGTATCGCGAGTGTTGCCGTTAGTTATGTAACTGTGAATCAGCATCAACAATCAGTAAGTGATATCGAGCCTCGAGTTGAGACTAGTGATACCCGTTCAACAGCCGCATCGAACGACAGCCCAATGGTTGATGTATTAAAGACGATGTACCAGAAAGCGTCTCCGGCGGAAAAAGAGGCCTTTAAAAACTGGCTCGCTGAGCAGTAATCCCTTAGTTCATTAGATAGGGCTTAACTGAAAAAGTATGAATCTAAAAAGCAGGCTTTAAGCCTGCTTTTATCTTTTCTGCTTGTTAGAGAGAGATTTCTCTCCATTCACCAGGCATTAGGTCGTTAAGGACGATATCACCCATCGAATGACGAATGAGGCGCAAAGTAGGGAAGCCAATGTGCGCAGTCATGCGACGCACCTGACGATTTCTTCCTTCAATAATGGTAATGGCTAACCAAGTGGTAGGGATATTTGCGCGAAAACGAACCGGAGGCGTTCTGTCCCAGACTTGTGGTTCTGGAATAACTTCAACTTCGGCTGGTAGAGTCATACCATCTTTTAGCTCTACTCCCTTTCTCAATTTTTCAAGATCTTGCTCCTGAGGAGCGCCATCAACTTGAACCCAATAAGTCTTCGGCGATTTTGACTTTGGCTGCGTTAGCTTCGCCTGCAAGATACCATCGTTAGTGAGTACCATCAAACCTTCGCTGTCTCGGTCCAATCGGCCAGCCGCATAGACATTTTTGATTGGGATATAGTCCGCTAACGTTTTGCGACCATCGCCATCGGTAAATTGACTGAGCGTATCGTAAGGCTTATTGAAAATAATGACTTTACGATCTTTAGGGGCCACTTTTGGCTTTTGGCTTTTTGTTGGGCGATTAGGGCGGCGGTCTTGCTGAGTACGAGTCTTCGAGCCATTGCGAGCTCCTGAGTGTTTAAAATGGCCCGTTTTAGACTGGTTACGACTGCGACCTTTTTCCTGACCTGTACGAGATGACATGTTAACTACCCTGCAAAAATGTAAATGAACTGTGTTTGAAAGTTTTAAGTTTTCTCATGATCGGATATGATTTGCGCGCCTAAAACTAACAAACGCGCACAGAATGATAGACTAATTCGTGTTATTTGTTTAATTATATCAGTGCACTCATGGATTCAGAGCTTAGAGCTTCAAACTACAACAAAGAGTGCGAACCGCATGTGGCGTTAGTGAGGAGACATGTACTGCTAACGTGCAGCAATGCGTCAATTAAACCAACTCAGACGCTGAGTTGATCAGCCAACAAGTTGATTAAAAAATAGGGAAATTTCATGCCTACAGAAAAACCTACAATTATCTACACCATCACTGATGAAGCGCCGGCGCTAGCAACTTATTCATTACTACCAATCATTCAATCATTCACAGCATCGTCTGGCATCAATGTAGATACTCGTGATATTTCACTAGCAGGTCGAATTATCGCTAACTTCCCAGAGCATCTAAAAGAAGAACAGCGCATTGGCGATGCGTTGACTGAGCTTGGTGAACTAGCTCAAACTCCAGAAGCAAATATCATCAAGCTACCTAACATTTCAGCTTCAGTTCCTCAGCTTAAAGCGGCGATTAAAGAGCTTCAGGCGAAAGGTTACGATTTACCAAACTACCCAGAAGAGCCGAGCACGTACGAAGAGAAAGCGATTAAAGCGGCTTACGACAAAATCAAAGGTAGTGCGGTTAACCCAGTACTTCGTGAAGGTAACTCAGACCGTCGTGCTCCGACTTCGGTTAAGAACTACGCGAAGAAAAACCCACACTCAATGGGTGCATGGTCAGCAGAATCTAAGTCTCATGTTGCGAGCATGTCAGACAATGACTTCTTTGGTAGCGAAAAGTCTACAACTATCTCTGGTGCAACAGAGGTCAAAATCGAGTTTGTCGGTAATGATGGTACAGTTAAAGAGCTTAAGTCTGCGTTCCCATTACTAGATAAAGAAGTCATTGATACTTCAGTAATGAAGAAGAAGGCGTTGGTTGAATTTTTCGAGAAAGAGATTGCTGAAGCGAAAGCACAAGACGTGCTGCTGTCTCTTCATATGAAAGCGACGATGATGAAAGTGTCTGACCCTGTCATTTTCGGCCATGCCGTAAAAGTTTACTACAAAGACGTTTTCGATAAGTACGGTAAGCTGTTTGAAGAGCTAGGCGTTGATGTAAACAATGGCATCGGTGATGTTTACTCAAAAATTGAGTCTCTACCTGAAGCGCAAAAAGCAGAAATTGAAGCGGCCATTCAAGCGGTTTACCAAACTCAACCAGAACTTGCGATGGTTGACTCTGATCGTGGTATCACAAACTTACATGTACCAAGTGACATTATTGTAGATGCTTCTATGCCAGCAATGCTTCGCTCTTCGGGTCAAATGTGGGGACCAGATGGTAAACAAAAAGACACCAAAGCGATGATTCCAGATCGTAGCTACGCAGGTATTTACCAAGCGGTTATTGATTTCTGTAAAGAGCACGGCGCATTTGATCCAACCACTATGGGTAGCGTACCTAACGTTGGTCTAATGGCTCAGAAAGCTGAAGAGTATGGTTCTCACGACAAGACATTCATTCTAGACGCTGCGGGTACTGTTCGCGTTGTTGATGCTTCAGGTAACGTACTGTTAGAGCAAGCGGTTGAAGAAGGTGATATCTTCCGTATGTGTCAGGTTAAAGACGCACCAATCCAAGATTGGGTTAAACTAGCAGTGACTCGCGCACGTGCAACAGGTGTTCCAGCCGTATTCTGGCTAGACGAAAACCGTGCGCACGATGCTGAACTCATTAAGAAAGTAAATACGTACTTACCAGAGCACGATACTGACGGTCTAGAGATTAAGATCCTATCTCCTGTTGATGCTTGTAAGTACTCGCTAGAGCGTATGAAAGCGGGTCTAGATACTATTTCTGTAACGGGTAACGTTCTTCGTGACTACCTAACAGACTTGTTCCCAATTTTAGAGTTAGGCACGTCAGCTAAGATGCTATCTATCGTTCCATTGATGAATGGCGGTGGTCTATTTGAAACTGGTGCTGGTGGTTCTGCTCCTAAGCATGTTCAACAAGTAGAAAAAGAGAATCACCTTCGTTGGGATTCTTTAGGTGAGTTCTTAGCACTAGCTGCATCCCTAGAACATCTAAGTGTGGTGGCAAACAACCCGAAAGCACAAGTTTTGGCGGATACGCTAGACAAAGCGACTGGTGAGTTTTTAGATACCAACAAGTCTCCATCACGTAAAGTGGGCGAATTAGATAACCGCGGTAGTCATTTCTACCTCGCACTTTACTGGGCGAAAGCACTTGCCGAGCAAACAGACGATGCTGATCTCGCTGCTGAGTTTGCACCGATTGCGAAAGCGTTGTCAGAGCATGAAGAAAAAATCGTCGCTGAGCTAAACAACGCACAGGGTGTGAAAGGAGAACTGGGCGGTTACTATCTGCTAGACGATGCATTGGTTTCTAAGTTGATGCGCCCAAGCGAAACCTTTAACGCGATCATTAACAAGTAAAATAGATGAGAAGAGCACGTCGCTTTCGACGTGTTTCTTATTTTATCAATACTTTGTATGTGGTCTATCTGCATTTCATAAGCTACAAATAGTAAGAAACCCGCTATCTTGGCGGGTTTATTTTTCTCTTCAGAACATCAAAATGATGTTTCGAGAGCAATATTTTTATTTTTCGACAGCGCTCTAATTATTTGGCTTGACCTTCAAGAGGCACGACGCTACTCGCGTGACAGCCTTTGGGACCTTTTTCAATCTCGTATGAGACTTGTTGGCCTGCTTTCAGTGTACGATAACCGTCCATCTGGATAGTTGAGTAGTGGGCAAAGATATCTCCCTCTTCTTCATCTGAACAAATAAACCCAAATCCTTTGGCATTGTTAAACCACTTTACTGTACCTGTAGCCATGCTTTTACATCCCTCATGCATTTTTTACTGAGTTGTTACAACAACCAAGTTATACCTTTAACCTGGTACTACTATTGTCAGCGAACGCTAACAAACATCTAGTCAATGAGAAATCACATTCACCAAGCTGCTTAAAAACAAATGGATTCAAAATGACGATTTATGCATCAACACTTTCCACTGTAGTCAATGAATCCCGACAGTCAATAGCATTAAGCAACAAACAGAAACATAATTGAAAACAAATCACTTTTGAGATTAACAAATTTGCAAACAGTTTTTCGTATATACGCGGAAGTTTGGTCAATTAGCCTGCAAAGTAGTATTCACTGGAAAAACCATACTGTTCGTGTTGCTTATGATAGATGAATCCTCTAACTGAATAAAAAATGAAGTTTTCGTGATAATTACCCCATTCTCAGTTAGGAAGTGTGATCTCGGTAGAAGACTGAGAGATGTTTCGCAATAGCTCGGAGGGGGTAAAAAGAAAGTTATTTTATAAGTAAAAATGTGTAACTTATCGACAAGCATCTTTTATTTGCGCCCCCTCAAGACCTGCATTAGTCTCTATATTAGGTAGCAACTTTTATCGATCAAAGATCGAATTCGGTGCCATATCTCACTACACCGCGCTGCACGCTTGTGGTAGATTGTTTTTATAGGTCGAAAACATCAACCCTTTGATACGATATCTTTGAATTGCCATGAGTAAAAATTTTGAATGGGTCACTCCGGACTCTGATCTTCTGGAGCGAGAAAGTACGAAAGTTCAGCCACCTAAGCTGTACAATGTTGTACTAAATAATGATGACTATACACCTATGGATTTCGTCATAGAGGTACTTGAGCGATTCTTTTCACATGACATTGATAAAGCGACTCAGATCATGCTCAAGATTCACTATGAAGGAAAGGCAATCTGTGGCACATACAGTGCAGAAATTGCCGAAACAAAAGTAGCGCAAGTTACGATGTACGCAAGGGAAAATGAACATCCGCTACTTTGCACTATGGAGCAAGCGTAAACAAAGAAGACTTGCTCGAACAACCCAAGTTGTTTTTTCGGGAGGTACTTATGCTAAATAAAGAACTAGAGTCAAGCCTTAACGGTGCATTTGCTCGGGCGCGAGATAAACGCCACGAGTTTATGACTGTCGAACACCTCCTACTTGCATTATTGGAAAATGATGCAGCTAAGGAAGCCCTTTTAGCTTGTAAAGCGGATCTTGACGCTTTACGTAACGAACTCGATATATTCATCGATCAAACTACGCCTCTTATCCCAGACAGTGATGAGACGCGTGAAACCCAGCCGACTTTGAGTTTTCAACGTGTGCTACAACGCGCCGTCTTTCATGTACAGTCGTCTGGCCGCAACGAAGTAACAGGTGCAAACGTGCTTGTGGCGATCTTCAGTGAGCAAGAGTCGCATGCCGCCTACCTACTGAAGAAAAACGACATCTCCCGCTTAGATATTGTTAACTTTATCTCCCATGGTATTACTAAAGCGTCAGGTGCAAGCGAAGACCCATCATCAGATTCGTTCAGTTCAGAGAGTGTCGAAGAGCCGAATTCTGAAGAACGTTTGGAAAGCTTTGCGACTAACCTTAATCAGGTCGCTAAAGATGGCAATATCGATCCACTGATTGGTCGCGATAAAGAGCTAGAGCGCACTATTCAAGTACTTTGCCGCCGCCGCAAGAATAACCCATTACTAGTGGGTGAAGCCGGGGTAGGTAAAACAGCCATCGCAGAAGGTCTTGCTTGGCGAATTGTAGAAGGGCAGGTCCCGGAAGTTATTCAAAACAGCGTGATTTACTCATTGGATATTGGTTCTCTACTGGCTGGTACTAAGTACCGTGGTGATTTTGAAAAACGCTTCAAGGTGATTTTGAAACAGCTTGAAAAAGAAGAAGATGCAATTTTGTTCATCGATGAGATACACACAATCATCGGTGCGGGTGCGGCTTCTGGTGGTCAAGTTGATGCCGCAAACCTTATCAAACCTCTACTAAGTAGCGGTAAGTTGCGTTGTATCGGCTCGACTACATACCAAGAATACAGCAACATTTTCGAGAAAGAGCGTGCGTTGTCCCGTCGCTTCCAAAAGATTGACGTTGTAGAACCTTCTCTGGATGACACAACTAAAATCTTGATGGGCTTGAAGCCGAAGTACGAAGCACATCATGAAGTACGTTACACCAATAAAGCACTGCGTGCCGCGGTAGAACTTTCGGCGAAATACATCAATGAACGTCATTTACCAGATAAAGCCATTGATGTCATTGATGAAGCTGGCGCTCGCAGTCGTCTTGCTCCTGCAAGCCGCCGTAAGAAAACGGTTGGTGTTGCCGATATCGAAGCGATGGTTGCCAAGATGGCACGAATCCCAGAGAAGTCGGTTTCTTCTTCAGATAAAGACATCTTGAAGAACCTAGATAGCAAGATGAAGATGTTGGTATTTGGTCAAGATAATGCGATTGATGCATTATCCGAAGCGATCAAGCTGACACGTGCAGGTTTGGGCGTGGATAACAAACCAGTTGGTTCATTCTTGTTTGCTGGCCCTACTGGGGTGGGTAAAACAGAGGTGACGGTGCAGCTATCTAAGCTTCTAGGGATCGAGCTACTTCGTTTTGATATGTCGGAATATGGTGAGCGTCACTCCGTGAGTCGCTTAATTGGTGCACCTCCTGGTTATGTCGGTTACGACCAAGGTGGCTTGCTGACAGACGCTGTTATCAAGCACCCACATTCAGTCGTATTACTCGATGAGATTGAGAAAGCGCATCCAGATATCTTTAATTTGCTATTGCAAGTGATGGATAACGGTACATTAACGGACAACAATGGTCGTAAAGCAGACTTCCGTAATGTCATCCTCGTTATGACAACCAACGCGGGTGTGGCTGAAACTGAGAAGAAATCAATTGGTTTGATTCAGCAAGACAACAGTCACGATGCGATGGCGGAAATTAAGAAGGTATTCACTCCTGAGTTCCGTAACCGTCTTGATAACATCATCTGGTTTAACAGCCTTGATGAAAGCGTTATCCATCAAGTTGTTGATAAGTTTATTGTTGAACTGCAGGTGCAACTTGATGCTCGTGGCGTATCAATGGAGGTATCGCAAGATGCACGCCATTGGTTAGCGAATAAAGGTTATGATAAGGCGATGGGTGCTCGCCCAATGGGACGCGTTATCCAAGAGCAACTTAAGAAACCTTTGGCTAATGAATTGTTGTTTGGCTCTCTAGTCGACGGCGGCACTGTGAAAGTAACGCTAGTGAACGACACACTTAAATTTGAATATTTGAGTGAGAAAGAGGCAGCGATGCATTAATCGCTGCCCCGTAAGGGAAGTAAAAGCGCACGATTTTATCGTGCGCTTTTTGTTTGCCTGAACCTACTCGGAAATAAAAATCATGCAATAAAAAACGGAGCAAACTGCTCCGTTTTTTATTGCATCCGAAAATCAGAGATTAACGAGCGCGGAAGACGATGCGGCCTTTTGACAGGTCGTATGGAGTCATCTCTACAGTTACTTTGTCACCCGTTAGGATACGGATGTAGTTCTTACGCATCTTGCCAGAGATGTGAGCAGTCACAACGTGACCGTTTTCAAGTTCAACACGGAACATAGTGTTTGGTAGAGTGTCAAGGACCGTGCCTTGCATCTCGATTACGTCTTCTTTAGCCATTTAATCCTCTTTAGAAATTAGGCAATATTAGCGGGCTATATTCTGCCGCTAAATAGTAATTATGTAAAGTTGAGGCGTATTCTACCCTCGCCAACGCTGATTTACTAGCCTTTGGTGGCGTTGAAAGCGTGTTTTATAGTTCATTGCTGGACACTCATCAATCTGATAACCCAAATAAAGCCACTGTTGTTTGTTTTCTTGGCAGTATTTTATTTGATAGAGCACTGCCAAAGTGCCAAGAGATAACGGGTAGTCAGGGTCAAAAAAAGTATAAAATGCACTCGAACATTGAGTCATTACATCCGTTACCGCAATGGCGAGTAATTGATTTGACTCATCGTAAATATGCAAAAATGAAGTGGTCAACCAGCTGGTTTGGGCAAACCGATAAAATTCATCACGCTTTGGTGGATACATAGTGCCGTTTTTATGCCGTTTGCAGATGTACCGACTGTAAAGCGCAAACCATTCCTCATCCATTTCAGGTTTCATTTCCCAGCGTAAAAACTGAGCTTTACTGAGCAGCCTCTTCTGGCTTTTTGATAGCGTCACATCCGGAATCGAGACTCGAATTGGCTGGCAAGCATTACAATGCTCACAGTGCGGTTTATATATGGTATCTCCGCTACGACGAAAGCCGTTGGCCATCAGCAGTTGATAGTTTTCTTCAGTATGCAGCCCTGCATCAAGTGCCACCGCCACACGCTCTTGCCGTTCAGGCAAGTAACTGCAAGGGTGATTATTCGTTAATCCAATTCGAATATGTTGTATATCCGTACTCATACTGAATCCTGCAAAACTTGGGGCTTATAGGTATCAAATAGTGTTTGTTTTTCTCTTAAAGATAGTAGTTTTTGCATAAACTCGTTACGCTCTAGTTCAAATGCGCCAAGTGATGCCAAGTGCGAGTTCATAACCTGACAATCGATTAATTGACCTTGCTTTGACGCCAAATGGTTGCATAAGTACCACAATGCAATTTTAGATGCGTTATCTTTTAGGCTAAACATCGACTCTCCGCAAAAAAGTTGACCAACGCAGATGCCATATAGTCCCCCAATGAGCTCGTTGTCATGCCATACTTCTACAGAGTGACAGTGACCAAGTTTAGCTAACTCAATGTAAGACGCTTGCATTTCCTCGTTGAGCCAAGTTTCCTCTGCAGGACGTGTTGATGAACATAGTCTAATCACTTCTTCTGTCGCGAAATTGAGCGTTACTTTATAGTTATGTTTACGCTGAAATTTTTTGAGACTTTTAGACGGTTTAAACGCTAAGGGATCAAAAACAGCGCGTGGGGAAGGGCTCCACCATAGAATAGGTTCTCCAGGACCATACCAAGGGAAAATGCCTTGATAGTAACCATTGAGGATTCTCATGGGATCTAAGTCACCGCCAAAAGCAAGCAAACCATTGGGATCGCTGAGTGCTTTATACGGAGAGGGAAAGTTGAACGTATCATCGAGTTCAGTTAAATAAATAGCCATAAGAAGTCGTTACCAACATTGAGTCAGAGGAGTTTATGATGACCTGGTCAAGAAATATTGTGAAAGTATGGCTTTGGATCATACTGTTTTTCCCACTTGCCGCCAACGCAGCATATGAAAGAAATGTTGCCAAGCCGGTAAATGAAGTGGTGTATGGGAAGATTGACTCTGTCCGTTATATTACTCAGCAAGAGGTCGTTCAATCGAAAAATAATGGTTGGAAAACGCTACTTGGTGCCACAATAGGCGGTTTAGTCGGCAATCAATTTGGTGGTGGTACTGGACGAGAAGTTGCGACGGCAGTGGGTGCACTTGCAGGTGCAGCGGTTGCACAAAATCAAAGTAATTACCAATACACGGTTGAATATAAGTTAGTTGAGCTACTCATTAAAGTGAAGGGCGACAAGCTGATTAATGTTATCCAAGATGTTGATAAAAATATGCTATTTAGTCGAGGGGATGAAGTTCGTATCTTATATTTTGATGATGGAGTCAGGGTTGATATCGCTTATTAATCCTATGTTATTTTAACATAAGGTAGCCTAACCAGGCATGCACAGTAGGGCTGGCTTATCGTCAAATAAAGTCGAAATAGCTTGCTGTTTCGTCGTGCTTCTTTCGCTCTTATTTACATCGCTGGTAATGCCTTTAATTCTGTATCTTTAGGCTGCTTGAGGATATTCATTAATTAGCGCCGATTTACTCTGGTTTTGTCGTGTTTTTTTGGGTAGTCTGAATTCACGAAGAATTGTTTAGCCCTCATAAAAATCGTATGTTGAGGGCACAAAGGATTATCAACTTTTAATGGAAAGCCTAACGTTACAACCTATCAATAAAATTCAAGGGGAAGTGAACCTTCCTGGCTCTAAAAGCGTTTCTAATCGAGCTCTTTTACTTGCTGCTCTTGCTAAAGGCAGAACTCGCCTTACTAACCTCCTCGACAGTGATGATATCCGTCATATGCTGAATGCGCTGACTAAACTCGGCGTTCAATACCAACTTTCCGAAGATAAAACAGAATGTCTCGTTGAAGGCCTTGGGCGTCCGTTTTCTGTCTCAGAACCGGTAGAGTTATTTCTCGGTAATGCTGGCACTGCGATGCGACCGTTAGCTGCGGCTCTTTGTCTTGGAGAAGGGGAGTATGTACTGACGGGCGAACCTCGTATGAAAGAGCGTCCAATTGGTCACCTTGTCACGGCACTGAAAGATGCTGGTGCGAAGGTTGAGTACATGGAAAACGAGAACTTTCCGCCTCTCAAAATAGTCGGTACTGGCCTAAAAGCAGGTACAGTTTCTATCGATGGATCCATTTCAAGTCAGTTCTTGACCGCTTTCTTAATGTCTGCGCCATTGGCTGAAGGTGAAATTCGCATCAACATCGAAGGAGAGTTGGTTTCTAAGCCTTATATCGATATCACCCTGCATATCATGAAGCAGTTTGGGGTCGATGTGATCAACAACGACTATCAAGAGTTTGTGATTCCTGCCGGTCAGCAATACATCGCTCCAGGTGATTTCTTGGTTGAAGGTGACGCGTCTTCTGCTTCTTACTTCTTGGCGGCGGCAGCCATCAAAGGCGGAGAAGTTAAAGTCACGGGTATCGGTAAAAACAGCATTCAAGGTGATATTCAATTTGCTGATGCGCTTGAAAAAATGGGTGCAGAAATTGAATGGGGTGATGACTACGTAATTTCACGTGTTGGCCAATTGAAAGGCATCGATATGGATTACAACCATATCCCTGATGCTGCAATGACCATCGCGACAACAGCGTTATTTGCCGAAGGCACTACCGCTATTCGTAACGTTTATAACTGGCGTGTAAAAGAAACAGACCGTTTGTCAGCTATGGCGACGGAATTACGTAAAGTTGGTGCGGAAGTGGAAGAAGGGGACGACTACATCATCGTCAAACCTGTCTCTCAGTTAAAGCATGCTGCGATTGATACTTACGATGATCATCGAATGGCGATGTGTTTTTCGCTGGTGGCACTTAGTGATACGCCTGTGACGATTAACGATCCAAAGTGTACGTCGAAAACGTTCCCTGACTACTTCGACAAACTTAAGGCTTTAAGCTGCTAAATATTCTGACCTGAAACAAAAAAGCCAGAGTGAATAACACTCTGGCTTTTTTGTTTTCCGCTACTATTTAACCAGCGTAAATTCCTTGGAAAGGTGATGCGCTAAGTATTTGAACATATTGAATACTGCAGTCGTATTTGAAGTTGGTAAACCTTTGTCATCAAGGAAGTATTCACCTTTAAAAACTAAAACACCTTCTTTTTCTTCTACGCTTGTTGCTCGCATTCCCTCGATGTAATCATCGTGCTCTTGGATGATTTGGTTAGCGATCAAAAGAAGGTCGAACTCTTCGATAAACGTTCTATCAGACATACTTTTTCTACCATTCATTTCAGTTGAGAACGCTGAGTATACCCACAACTAAAATGGGTTTGCATGATTAATTCAGTCAATCGTTCACTTAGCCTAAACAGATCAATTTTTAGAGTGTAAGTATGATTAGTTGGAGGATATGGAAGAGCCACTGAACGAAACTATTTTGTGATGGGTAACAAAATTTATTGCATTGGATTAGCGGATGCTAAGTTTGCCTGTTTAGATATGCCGCTCAATACCTTTCAGAACCCTGTCTCTTTGAAGTATAAAGACGATGAATTGTCAACCAATCGGATCTGAATTTCAAAAAAGCAGTTGATCTTCTTTTCATCTCGCACAATAGTAAAAAAAGAAGCAATGAAATAGAACATTATGCGGGTGGCCTTTAAACAAGGTTTCTACCCGCATTATTATGAAGGACGTTAGAGTCAGTTATGGGTAAATCACTCGTTATAGTGGAGTCACCAGCCAAGGCAAAGACGATAAATAAGTACCTTGGTAAAGACTTTATTGTTAAGTCTAGTGTTGGTCATGTGCGTGATCTGCCTACGGCCGGTCAAAGCACTGGTGAGAAAAAAGCCGCAGCCATCTCAACAAAAGGGATGAGTCCGGAAGAGAAAGCGCGCGTTAAAAAAGAGAAAGACCGCAAAGCGTTGATCAAAAAAATGGGGATTAACCCATATCATGACTGGGAAGCGAATTACCAAATCCTTCCAGGCAAAGAAAAAGTTGTCAACGAACTACAAAAACTCGCCAAAGACGCAGATTGCGTTTATCTCGCAACCGACTTGGACCGCGAAGGGGAAGCAATCGCATGGCACCTTCGTGAGATCATCGGTGGCGATGAAGAGCGATACAAACGTGTAGTTTTTAACGAAATTACGAAAAACGCGATCCAACAAGCTTTCCAGACACCTGGTGAGCTGAACATGGATGGTGTTAATGCCCAACAAGCGCGTCGCTTCATGGACCGTGTCGTTGGTTTTATGGTTTCACCTTTACTTTGGAAGAAAGTGGCTCGTGGTTTATCTGCTGGTCGCGTGCAGTCTGTTGCGGTGAAACTATTAGTTGAGCGTGAGCGTGAGATTAACGCGTTTGTACCAGAAGAATTCTGGGATATTCATGCGAATACGAAAACGAAAGACAAAGCGGACTTTAAACTACTTGTTGCTCAGAAAGATGGTTCTGCGTTTAAGCCAGTTAATGAGGCAGAAACCAAAGCAGCGATGTCTGTGCTTGAGAATGCAAGTTACGAAGTATGTAAGCGTGAAGATCGCCCGACGAAGAGCAAGCCTTCAGCACCTTACATCACCTCTACGCTTCAACAGGCAGCGAGTACACGTCTGGGCTACGGCGTGAAAAAGACCATGATGCTAGCTCAGCGCCTCTATGAGGCCGGTTACATCACTTATATGCGTACGGACTCGACTAACCTAAGTGCCGAGGCTGTGGACGCTGTACGTGACTTTATTGGTTCTGAGTTTGGTGATAAGTATTTACCAGCGAAACCGCTGACGTATGGCAGTAAAGAAGGGGCACAGGAAGCGCACGAAGCGATCCGTCCTTCAAATGTGGGTGTTAAAGCGGAAGACCTGCAAGGTGTCGATGCTGATGCGCACAAACTTTACGCTTTGATTTGGAATCAGTTTGTCGCGTGTCAAATGACACCAGCAGAATACGATTCAACAACCATCAGCGTAAAAGCAGCAGAATACACGCTTAAAGCGAAAGGCCGTATCCTTAAATTTGACGGCTGGACTCGTGTACAACGTCCAATGGGCAAAAACGAGGATACAATCCTTCCTGCGGTACAACTTGGCGATAAGCTAAGCTTAGAGTCACTTGACCCTAAACAGCACTTTACAAAGCCACCTGCGCGCTACACTGAAGCAGCACTGGTTAAAGAGCTGGAAAAACGAGGTATTGGTCGTCCTTCGACTTATGCATCGATCATTTCTACGATTCAAGATCGTGGTTACGTAAAAGTTGATCAGCGTCGTTTCTACGCCGAAAAAATGGGCGAAATTGTTACCGACCGCCTTGATGACAGCTTTAACGATTTAATGAACTACGACTTCACCGCCCGCATGGAACAGAAACTGGACCAAATCGCTGAAGGTGAAGTGAACTGGAAAGCAGTGCTAGATAACTTCTTTGCTGATTTCACTGGCGATCTTGAAAAAGCGGAATTGGATGAGTCAGAAGGCGGTATGAAGCTAAACCATATCGTCATGACGGATATCGAATGTCCGACGTGTAGCCGTCCAATGGGTATCCGTACTGCTTCGACAGGTGTGTTCTTAGGCTGTTCTGGTTACGCGTTACCACCAAAAGAGCGTTGTAAGACAACCATCAACTTGGGTGACGAAGAAGGTATTATTAACGTTTTAGAAGAAGACGTTGAAACGGCCGCGCTTCGTGCTAAAAAGCGTTGTCCGATCTGTGAAACGGCGATGGATGCGTACCTGATTGATGACAAGCGTAAGATGCATGTTTGTGGTAATAACCCGAACTGTGAAGGCTACCTTGTTGAATACGGTGAGTTCAAAGTCAAAGGCTATGATGGTCCAGTTGTTGAATGTGACAAATGTGGCTCTGATATGGTGCTTAAGAACGGTCGCTTTGGTAAATACATGGACTGTACGAGTGAAACGTGTAAGAACACTCGTAAGATTCTGAAGAATGGCGAAGTCGCGCCACCGAAAGAAGATCCTGTTCATTTCCCCGAGTTGCCTTGTGAAAACTCAGATGCGTATTTCGTACTTCGTGATGGTGCTTCAGGTCTATTTATGGCGGCAAGCAACTTCCCGAAATCGCGCGAGACACGTGCTCCTTTGGTTGCTGAACTGGCACGTTTTGAAGAGCGTTTACCTGAGAAGTTCAAATACCTAGCGACCGCACCGCAAGAAGATCCTGATGGTCGTCCTGCAGTTGTACGCTTTAGTCGCAAAACAAAAGAGAACTACGTTCGTTCGGAAGAGAACGGCAAACCATCTGGTTGGACAGCGCTCTTTGTTGAAGGTAAGTGGGAAGTCACAGATAAGCGTAAAAAAGCGAAAGCATAAAAATGCACCATTAAAGTAATGTAAAAAGGCAGCGATATCGCTGCCTTTTTTGCGTAGGGGCCTACAGTTTTCTTCTGCGCATTCTTCCTCTAATCGACCTTTCCTCACTTTAACAAGCACCATTGTCGCTAGAAAACACCAGAGTCACGATTTATTAGTAGTGAACGTATTTTTTATGTAAAAAACATTCGTCGTAACTTTCATTTTGCGTTCATATATTTGTTATATATTAAGCTCAAAAAGTCGGTGGTGTAGTGAATCCGTTCGTAAATTGTTTTCATAATGTAATCGTTTGCTTTTGCATGTGTGATCTAGATATCGTCTTGAGTAAGCAAGAACTGTATGGAACACAGAATGGCGTATTAAAAATTGTAATTTAGAACCTGCTTAGATAATTTATTACAAAAATTAGTGCAACTGTGTGCATTTTGCGTCGAAAAATAAGAAAAGAGTGGACGTTGCATACTGGAAGTGCCGTAGCTTTTTTATCGTGTTGTAAGAGTTCAAAGAAACTCCTGATACGGTTACTAAATGTATTCGCTTGACTCCCCGAGTATGACTCATTCAAGCGAGTACCAAATCCAAGCTATAACGATATGGAGAACAACAAATGGCTGGTGTTTTGGGAATGATTCTTGCTGGCGGTGAAGGCTCTCGTTTGAGACCTTTAACAGAATCTCGTAGTAAACCTTCGGTACCGTTTGGTGGTAGCTATCGATTGATCGATTTTGCTCTAAACAATTTTGTAAATGCGGATTTAATGCGCATTTACGTCCTCACCCAATTTAAATCTCAATCTTTGTTCCATCATTTAAAAAAGGGCTGGAACATTAATGGCATCACTGACCGCTTTATCGATCCTATTCCTGCTCAAATGCGCACTGGTAAGCGTTGGTACGAAGGAACGGCAGACGCGATCTATCAAAATCTCCGTTTTATGGAATTAGAGGAACCAGAGCAAGTTTGTATTTTTGGCTCTGACCATATCTATAAGATGGATATCAAACAAATGCTGAACTTCCATTCAGAAAAGCAGGCTTCTCTGACGGTATCTGCATTGCGTATGCCACTAAAAGAGGCGTCGCAATTTGGGGTTATCGAAGTGGACAGTGAAGGTCGCATGATAGGCTTTGAAGAGAAACCAGCAAACCCGAAGTCAATTCCTGGCGATCCTGATTACGCTTTAGTTTCAATGGGTAACTACGTTTTTGAGGCTCAGGTGTTATTCTCTGAGTTGGTTGAAGATGCGGATAATGAAGCTTCATCACATGATTTTGGGAAGGATATTATTCCTAAGATGTTCCCTCGAGGTGACGTGTTCGTGTATGACTTCAGTACTAACAAAATCAGCGGTGAAAGAGAAGAGGTGTACTGGCGTGACGTGGGAACCATTGATGCGTACTGGGAAGCGCACATGGATCTGCTAGAAAAAGACGCACCGTTTTCACTATATAACCGTAAATGGCCGCTGCATACTTATTATCCTCCATTGCCGCCAGCGACATTTACAGACTCTGATAATGGCCGTGTTCAGATCATCGACAGTTTGGTATGTAATGGCAGTTACGTCAGAGGCTCAAGAATAGAAAAGTCGGTGCTTGGGTTCCGCAGTAATATTGCATCTGCTTGCGATATCAGCGAATGTATCCTTCTTGGTGACGTGAAAATTGGCGAAGGCTGTGTTTTACGTCGTGTGATTGTCGATAAGGATGCCGATATTGCTCCTGGTACTCAGATTGGTGTGAATCTTCAAGAAGATAAAAAACACTTCCATGTGTCTGAGGAGGGCATTGTTGTTATTCCGAAAGGAGCTCGTGTTGGCTACTAACAACTTATCTATTCTGTTTGTAGCTTCTGAGGTCGAAGGTCTCATTAAAAGTGGTGGCTTGGCAGACGTTGCCAAGGCACTACCGGAAGCCCTTCAAAACCTACAGCAAGACGTAAGAATTACCATCCCTGCGTACAGTAGTATTGATAAACTCGCTGACGCAGAAGTTGTATTAGAAACAGAACTAACATCATGGCCGCATACGGAGTATCGAGTTCTGCGGCTCATGCTAGGTCAAAATCCTGTTTATCTGATTGATTGTCAGCCGTATTTCAATCGACCATCGATGTATGCGGAGAACAACCAAGCGTATACCGATAACGGTGAGCGCTTTGCGTTTTTTAGTGCGGCATGTTTAGACATGTTGCCAAAGCTTGCTTTTCAGCCAGATATCATACACGCGAACGATTGGCACACTGGTCTTGTTCCATTTTTGCTCAAGCACAGGTATGGCAATGATCCGTTTTTTGCTCATACTAAAAGCGTCATTTCAATTCACAATGCGGTCTTTAAAGGCGTATTTAGTTATGAAGACGTGCAGTGCTTGCCAGAGTTTCATTGTCGAAACGTTCCCGATGCTGCGGTGAGTGCAACGCATATTACGATGCTCAAAGCTGGTGTAATGAATGCAGATAAGATAAACGCGGTCAGCCCTACGTACGCAGAGGAACTCAAAACAGAGCTTGGCAGTCATGGAATGGCTTGGGAGTTTCAGCAACGCGCGCAGGACTTAGTTGGTATTTTGAACGGTTGTGATTACAGTGCTTGGAACCCGGAAACGGATACTTACTTGCCAGTTAATTACTGCGCTGACCAACAAAGTATGACGCAAGGCAAGAAAGCGTGTAAACAAGCATTACAACTGCGGCTAAATTTGCCTGAAAAAGATGTAGCCATGTTCGGTATGGTTTGTCGGTTGACCCAGCAAAAAGGTGTGCATTACTTGTTGCCTGCTTTGGCCGATTTTTTGAAGCACGATGTTCAACTAGTTGTCGTTGGGACCGGAGACCCTGTACTAGCCGCTCAGCTAGAAGAGGTTGCTGCACAGTTTTCTAGTAAATTTGTCTTCGTAGAAGCTTATGATAATGAACTTGCGCATATCGTTGAAGCGGGTTCTGATTTCTTTCTGATGCCTTCTGAGTTTGAGCCGTGTGGTTTGAATCAAATCTATAGTATGGCTTATGGGACATTACCGATAGTACGTGGTGTCGGTGGTCTAAAAGACAGCGTCAACGATTATGATGTGAACCCTTCTGAAGCGACGGGGTTTGTTTTTTTCGAACCGACACCGCAGGCATTGTTGTTAACGATGCTAAGGGCACTGTTGCTCTATGCTCAAAACGAACCTGAAGTGAATAAAGTACAGTTGCATGCGATGCAACAAGATTTTTGTTGGCAAAAGGCCGCAGAAGCTTATTTGCAACTTTACAATTCGGCGTTAAATTGACTTAAAATTGTAACGAAAGGCACCGAATGAGGTGCCTTTATTATCTTGAGTAAGGGGAGTGTGGTAGGATGGCTTTTTACTCAATAGCACGACCTTTTTGATACTTGAATATGACCCAGCCGCTACTTTTTCATAAAACCTATTTGCACCCTACTAGTCATGAGTGGGTTGTATTTGTGCATGGTGCTGGCGGTAGCTCTTCTATCTGGTTCAAGCAAATCAAAGCTTACAAGCAACACTTTAACTTATTGCTGATCGATTTAAGAGGTCATGGAAAGTCAAATCAGTTACTTAAAGAGCTCATTGCCAGCCGTTATACCTTTACGGAAGTTACCCAAGATATTTTGAAAGTATTGGATCATTTAAAGATCCAATCCGCTCATTTTGTCGGTATGTCACTTGGTACCATTATTGTTCGAAACCTTGCTGAATTATCAGCAGAGCGCGTGCGTTCAATGGTACTCGGTGGCGCTGTCACAAGGCTCAATACTCGTTCTCAAATATTGGTTAAATTAGGTAATTTTTGTAAGCATATCCTGCCGTACATGTGGCTCTACAAACTTTTTGCGTACATTGTTATGCCACAGAGAAGCCAGCGAGAGTCTCGCCATCTTTTTATTCGTGAGGCCAAGAAGCTTTGCCAAAAAGAATTTAAACGTTGGTTTATTCTTGCCGCTGATGTAAATCCTTTAATGAAGTATTTTAAAGATCGAGAGTTACCCATTCCCACACTCTATTTAATGGGCGACAGAGATTACATGTTTATTAAGCCTGTTAAAGAAATGGTTGCGGCGCATAAGCTTAGTGTTTTACGAGAGATCCCCAACTGTGGTCATGTTTGTAATGTTGAGCGCCCTGAAGATTTCAATCAACATTCCATCGAATTTATTAAGCAGCAAACGGTTTCTGCTTAGCGCTTAATAAATCGATTGAATAGGAGTAGGGGAGTTATTAAGGCTCCCCTATTTGATGTCCACATTGCCAACAAGCACCAAACTGCCCCTCGTTTACCTCATGGCACTTCGGGCACTGCTAATCTTGATACTCATTTCCATCGGATTGTTTGCGGTAGGCTTGTACTATTCCTTCTGCTTTTACTTGTTGTTTGGCGTCAAAAAGCCAGACATAAGGATCGGTATCATCACTAAACGGCAGCTCTCCTTTTAAACCGAAAATACCCTCTCCGCGGACTTCACAATAGACTTGCTCGGTTTTCAATAATTCGCACACGATATGCGCTTCTGCTGGGTTTTTAGCAATGAATATTTTCATTAAACACGTCCACTTACTAATTATGAGTTTTGCTGACTCGGTGTTGGCCTTACTTTATTCATAACCCATTTAGTGATGATTGGAAACAGCCCCAGTAACGCAAAAGAGGCCAATACCGCAGGTGAAATAATGCCTGACAGGCTTTCAATTGTTGCTAACTGAGTACCGGCGTTTAAGTAAACTGCAGTGCCTGGCAACATACCTACTTGGCTAGTAAGGTAAAATCGACCTACAGACATTGGCGTTAAGCCCATCAACAAGTTGATAAGAAAGAAAGGGAATACCGGAATGAGACGCAAGGAAAATAGATAAAATGCACCGTCCTTTTCGACACCTTGGTTAATTGCGATTAACTTATTGCCAAACTTGTTTTGTACCCAGTCACGCAGCAAATATCGGCTGCTTAAAAATGCTAGCGTTGCACCCATAGTACTGGCGAAAGAAACTAGTAATAAGCTCGTCCAAAAACCAAATAGAGCCGCACCAAGTAATGTAACCACAGCAGCACCAGGAATAGAAAAAGCGGTAATTGCAATGTAGGCAAAAAAGTAAATAGCTGCCGAAAAAACAAAGTTCTGATCGATGTATGTGGTCAGCGCTTCTTGTTGGGCTTTTGCATTTTCCAACGTTAAATACTGACTAAAGTTAACGCCTAAAAAGATAATGATCGCGACCAGGATTAGGCCTAATATCAGTTTCTTATTCATATTTATGATTCCAATTTGGGATATATGTAATAAGACAGAAGGAAAGTCGAAAAAATTTCACAAAAAAACCGCAGATTAGACTGCGGTTTTACAAGATAGTTTTTAAGGCCGACTTTTATTGGAGGCCGTTCATCAACTCATCTCGGCGAGCTTGAGGCACAACGCTCCAATGAGTACCGTTAATAGCCCCTTCTAGTGCCCATAACAGCTCAATGTTGACGGTTGCAGAGTGCGTATCTCTTATCGCTTTATAAGCGTTAAGTGCACCTTCCTCTTCCAGTTTTTCTACTGACTCAATGCCTGCTTTTTTCAGCATGCGTTCAGTCGCCAGTCGTAAGTTAGGCAAATCTTTTAAGCGATTAGGCTTTGTAGTTGCTTGCTGTTCTTTTTCAAGCTTTGCCTTTTTCAACGATTGGTTAGCTACTTCGATTAAGCGTTCGCTAGACTCCCATAAATCGTTGGAAATTGCGTAGTACTTAGTAACGACTGGGAAGCCACGTTTCTTATAAACGTAAGGCTTTAGCCCTTGTTTCTCGAAGTCAGATGAAGTTTGTTGGTCTGCTCTTATATGAAGCTGATTATTTACAACTAGTGCAAACATTGTTTCATCAGCGAATAGTCCGAAGCCACCAAACATTGAGCGCGACTTGATATTACCAAGTGCCTCAAATAGCTTCATAGAGTCTTTGAGTATCGGTTTATCCATGTTTTGTTATCTCGGTGTAATTAATATTACGCCACCAAAAGTCAGGTCCGAGAGAGTAGCAAACATGCGCAAAAGCAATGTCATTACAGGGTAAAGTCATCGCTTGCACACTTGCCATCGGTAACCCCGCTACCTTCCATATAGTACTATGGTTCAGGCCGGAGGCTTTGCGTCCCACCCTTTCGAATGGTTTGCCCTGTGCGTGACAGAATGAGCATACTTCGTATATTGAATTAACATCACGTTTTACCCGTAAAAGTGTGATTCTGGTTCAATAAAAAGTGTCGACAAGCGCATATTTGTGCATATTTGAGAATAAGGCGGGATGATCTCGAGGTTGTGAGGGAGTGTGATTTACCTACATATAAAACAGAGACTTAGAGATTCGAGATTTTTTGTCTAACAAACCTAAGTCAGGGAAAAGTTATTTAGAGACAAAAAATAAGCGCCCTTTTAGAGCGCTTATTTGACATCGTTATATTTGGCGAATTTTAGTTCATTTTCTTCACGGTGTTTCGAATTACAAGCTCAGGTTGCATTTCGAAAATTCGCTTTTCGTGTTCTTTATCTTTGATTCGCTCAAGTAGGATCTCGAACGCATTTTTACCCACACGACGTTTAGGTTGGTGGATAGTTGTTAACGGTGGAGAGAAGTATTCCGCAAGCTCGATGTTGTCGTAGCCGATCACTGAAATATCATCAGGAACTTTGATACCGTTTTGTTGTAGGCGGCTCATTAGGCCCAGAGCCATTGTGTCGTTAAAACAGAATACCGCTGTCGGACGTTTGTCCATTGCTGTAATTTTATCTGCGACTAATACGGCCGTATCACATTCAAAGTTACCTTCAAGGATCCAGTCCTCATTTACAGTTAGGTTCGCTTCGCTCATCGCGCGACGGAAACCTGCAATGCGCTCTTGGCAAGCAAGTTTTTCAAAATGACCGCTTAGACAAGCAATATCAGTATGGCCATTGTCGATCAGATGTTTGGTTGCGATGTAGCCACCTTCTTCTGAGTTATCCATGATCTTGTCCGCTTGTGAGCTTTCTGGACCCCAATCCATGACCACTTTAGGAATGTCGGCATGACGGTCAAGCATCTCTTTAAGCTCTTCGGTTAAGTCAGAACACATCACTAGGATGCCATCAACACGTTTTTCAGCCAGCATACGGATGTAATCGCGTTGTTTTTCGTAAATCCCACCCGTATTACACAGAATCAGAGTGTAGCCTTGGCGGTAACAGTAGCTCTCAACCCCGTCAATCACTTCTGAGAAGAATAGGTTGGTTGACTGCGTTACTAACATGCCAATAGTACGAGTTGAGTTGCACTTTAGGCTGCGTGCAACCGCACTTGGCGCGTAATTCAACTCGTCCACGGCTTTCATTACTTTTTCTTGCGTTGCTTCTGCAACGAAACGCGTTTTATTGATAACGTGCGAAACTGTCGTAGTGGAAACGCCGGCTAAGCGAGCAACGTCTTTTATAGTGGCCATAAATGGTGTCCTGTATCGAGCTACTGAAATATGTCGTGTTGGATGTACCTGATGCTCTAATGGTTTTACACCCAGCAATCTAAGGTTGGCGCTAAGTGTTTCGGCAGCGGTTGGTCCAAGTACGACAAAAGGGTACGTAGCAGCATCGGTCGATGAATTTTATCTTTTTTCTATCTGATGAGAAATTGCCATCAACCTGTTAAAAAACACAAAAACCGCTATATTTCAGCGGTTTACATATAAATCATATTTAATCGTTTGCGCTCACATTTTAGCCCTATGTGGACTGACTAGCAATGTTTTCAGCAAGAGATTTGTGTATTTGAAGTCACATTTTGACTGCTAAATAACCAAGCGTCTTTGAGCTAAGTTAAGGCAAACGAATAATATACCCAACTTACTTACATTCAGTTATTTCAGGTATACAGGAAGCCCGATAGGCGGGCTCCTTAAAAAATAGGCGGCAATTATTCCCCAAGAAGGTAAGCGCTGTCTAGTTTACAAAATGCAACTAATAGTTTCGCGACGCTCGAGTAGAACCCAAATTCGTCGAATTGTTTACATTTGTCTGCAAACTGAGGTAGCCAAGACATCAACTGTTGCTGGATAAAGTCGTTTTGTTTAACGAAGGCTTCTTCCATGTGTTTTTCTTGCTCAAGTTCGTTTGAGCGGATAATCATGTTGCCGAGAAAGTCGAGTTCAACGGCTAAGTGGTCAGCAGGCTCTTTTAGATTTTCATCTACTTGAACGCCAAATTCTGCCATCAACTTTTCCATTTCCTCGGCTGGCTTGTCATTCAGCAAACCTGATTCACCGATGTACATCGATGCGTAAGGAAGAGCGCCGTATTTTTCTGTCTTCAAAAACAGTTCACAAAAGTCAGCAGCAAGCTCCAATTGAGCGTCTTCACGATCTTGCAATCGGTTTAGCGCATCAACGAGGCTATCAACGGCTGGTTTCAGTGACTCATTTTCACCTAAACCTGCTAGAAAACTGCGAATTTCAACACTGTGGTAGGCTTCCAGCTCTTTCTCTGTTAGCTCTTTTGCGAACAAGCTCGAAAACCACCAGTAAATTTCAGCGCGTTTTTCATTAAAAGCTTTCACTTCTTGCATCTTGGGCTCCTGAATGATGCTTCAAGTTGTGCATCACAAAGTCAATTAGGGATATCCCCTAAGTGTAATCAATTAAAATGAATAGCAGTAACTATAATTATTATGTTTTATGGTCAAAAATTAACGTTTATTAATAGCGATGGGTAAGCTTGTTTTGAATCAATAAAAACGCTAAATCTTGCTTTTTAATGTATCTATGACTAGAAATGTTACTAGTTATGAATAGAATACGTCTTGGATAATAAGAAGACAGAAAAGTGGTGTAAATGAGCTATCACGTATTAGTCGTAGAAGATGATGTTGTAACTCGTAGTAAGCTTGCGGGATATTTCCAAAATGAGGGTTACCAAGTCAGCGAAGCAGAGAGTGGCGCAGAAATGCGTGAGGTCCTGCAAGCGGGTGATGTAGACCTAATCATGCTGGATATCAACCTGCCGGGTGAAGACGGCCTGATGCTTACTCGTGAATTACGTAGCCAATCGGATATTGGTATCATATTAGTAACAGGACGCACGGATAGCATTGATAAAATCGTAGGCCTAGAAATGGGCGCTGACGATTATGTGACAAAACCTTTTGAACTGAGGGAGTTGTTGGTTCGCGTTAAAAACTTGCTGTGGCGTATTTCAGCAGCGCGTAGCGGTAGCGCGAAAGCGAACGAAACCAGTGAAGAACATATTGTACGTTTTGGAGAGTGGACATTCGACATTCAACGTCGTGCGCTGAGCCGTAACGGCGAACCCGTAAAATTGACCAAAGCAGAATACGAACTTTTGGTGGCGTTATCGTCTTACCCTAACCAGGTGTTAAGTCGCGAGCGTATTTTGAATATGATCAGCCACCGAGTTGATGCTCCCAATGATCGTACTATTGATGTTCTTATTCGACGTATGCGCGCAAAAATGGAGTTTGATCCAAAGAACCCACAAATTTTTGTGACGGTGCACGGCGAAGGCTATATGTTTGCTGGTGATTAAACTGAACAAACCTAAGTCTTAAAAAGAAAAAGGAGAGCTTCGGCTCTCCTTTTTTGTGGTTTCAAGATAGTACTACTTTGCTTCAACCATTGGTGTTTGGCCGACAGTATCACGCAACCTTTGCCAAATGCTGCCCAAGTACTCATGCCAATAAAGCTCTGTTTGTTCTAAGTAACGCGCTTTAGGTGAGTATTTATCCCAAGGTTGACTGATTTCGCTAATAGCTAAGAAGTTGGTCGGGGCTGGGATTGGTTTAATGCCTGCTGCGTTGAACTCATACAATGCACGGCTCATGTGGCTCGCAGAAGTGACTAACACAATCTCCTTTTGTTGAACGAATGCAGCCGCTTGACGCGCCTCTTCCCACGTATCTTTCGCATCTTCTAATAAAATGATATCGGATTTCGCGACTCCCAACGCAAGGGCAACGTTCGCCATCATTCTTGCGTGGCTAATTTCAGATCCGCCAGCATAGCCAGACAAAATTAATTTAGCACCTGGATACATTCTTAATATACGAATGCCTTCAGTTAAGCGCATTAATGCTGCACGGCTTAACTGCGAGGTGGGTGGAATTTCGTCATCGATAACATGACCATTCCCTAAAACCATCACGTAGTCGATGGTGCCAGAAACTGGCAAAAAGGCTTTATGCTCTCGCTCTAATGGCATAAGAAGCTTGGTTGAAACAGGTTGGAAGGCAACAAGAAAAATGCCAACAAAAGAGAACAGAACAACGAAGCAGCCAGTTTTACGTTTTGTGGTAAAACTAATGAGAGCAAGACCCAACAAGCCTATCAGCAGCAATGCCGGAAGTGGCATAAGCAAGGCTGACACTACTTTTTTCAGCTCAAACATACATAAATAGTCCGAAAAAACATCAATTGATAATAAAAATGAGGGTACCCCTCTTTATTCCTGCTTTCCTTGTGCCAGAATAGCGGCACAATCCGTTATGATAACTCAGCAGAAGTGACAGAAGACCGCAATTTCGACGATATCGCCCACAAATTTGCAAAAAATATTTACGGCTCCGACAAAGGGGAGATCCGCCAAATCATTGTGTGGGAAGATTTTCTACAGATTCTAAGTGAATTAGATGCTGACCAGCAACCCCTAGAGGTGTTGGATGCTGGTGGTGGTTTGGCACAAATGTCGCAAAAGCTTGCTAAGCTCGGACATCGAATCGCTTTATGTGATCTATCTTCGGAAATGCTGCAGTTGGCTAAGCAGGATATTGAAAAAAACGGTTTGCTTGAGCAGTATCGCCTGATTCATTCGCCTGTCCAATCCATTGGTGAGCATATGGATGAACAGGTGGATCTTGTTATGTTTCACGCTGTGATGGAGTGGTTGGTCGATCCTAAGGCCGCACTTGAAACGGTACTAGAACAAGTAAAACCGGGAGGCATTGCATCAGTGATGTTCTATAACCACCATGGTTTAGTCTATAAAAACGTGGTTTGTGGCAACATTCCTCATATATTAGACGGCATGCCCCACCGAAAAAGATTTAAACTACAGCCGCAAAAAGGCTTAAAACCTGAAGAAGTCTACCAATGGATAGAAGATTCAGGCTTTAGTATTTGTGGCAAATCTGGTATCCGCTCATTTAGTGATTACATAGGTAATATGCAATACATGGGCGATTACGAGTTTGAAGATGTGTTGGCGCTAGAAAAACAACTTTGTCGACAAGAGCCATACCTCTCATTAGGCCGCTACATTCATGTGTGGGCTAAAAAGAACGATAAACAGGAATAACAATGAGTGAGATGACTCTCAATGCTGCAGAGCAACCAATCGATGAGTTGGTTGGCTGGGTTAAGCAGCACGATTTCTCGTTGAACCTGACCACAGAGCGATTGGCATTCTTAATAGCCATTGCCGTACTGAGTAATGAAAGGTTCGATGAAGAATTGGGTGAAGGTGAATTGCATGATGCGTTTGCCATCGTCACTCGATTATTTGATGAGACTGGCGAAGCATCCGCTTTTCGTGCTAACAACGCCATCAACGAGATGGTAAAGCAGCGCCTTATTAGCCGTTTTGTCAGTGAGATTACTGATGGAGCGAGCATTTACCGCTTGTCGCCTTTAGCGATAGGAATTACCGATTACTATGTGCGTCATCGTGAGTTCTCGAAACTGCGCCTTTCTATTCAACTGTCTATGGTGGCAGATGAAATGGCGAAAGCGATTGAGGCAGCACAAAAAGGTGGCACACCGGGCCACTGGAAGAAAAACGTATACGGAGTTTTAAAATATTCTGTAGGCGAGATCTTCGATCAAATCGACCTTAACCAACGTGTGATGGATGAGCAGCAACAGTCTGTAAAACAACAGATTGCTGATCTGCTTAACAAAGACTGGCGTGAAGCGATCAACAACTGTGAAGCGCTACTGTCAGAAACGTCGAGCACGTTGCGTGAACTTCAAGATACGCTGCAAGCCGCCAGTGATGAACTGCAAACTCAGATCCTAGATATTCAAGAAATTGTTTACGGCGATCCTGAGCTAGAGTTCATCGAAGAAGCGTTGTTTGGTCTGCAAATGAAGCTGGATCGAATCACAAGCTGGGGCCAGCAAGCGATCGACCTTTGGATTGGTTACGACCGACATGTGCACAAGTTCATCCGTACTGCAATTGATATGGATAAGAACCGTGCGTTTAGCTCGCGTCTACGTCAATCCGTCAAAGATTACTTCGATGCGCCTTGGTATCTGACTTATGCAGATGCGGAAAGGCTTTCTGACCTTCGTGATGAGGCGTTGGTGCTACGTGATGACGAAGTGACCGGCCAAGTTCCGATGGAAGTAGAGTATGAAGAATTTCAACAAGTCAATGATGAGTTGTCTGAACGAATTGGTGACATGCTAAAAGCGCATAAAGATCAAGGCACGCCAATCGACTTGAGTGTGGTATTGCGAGATTACCTTGCACAGCATCCTTACACTCATCATTTTGATTTAGCTCGCATTATCGTCGATCAAGCCGTACGTCTGGGGTATTCAGAATCGGATTACCAAGCGATTCAACCGGACTGGAAAGCAATCAACGAATTTGGGGCAAAGGTACAAGCGAATGTCATCGACCGATACTAATGAATACATGTCAGAGAATCTGGCAAAAGCAATCTCTAACCCTCTGTTCCCAGCGCTAGACAGCATGCTACGAGCAGGGCGTCATATCTCAAGTGAAGATCTGGATAACCACGCGTTGTTATCGGACTTCGAACTTGAGCTTTCTTCTTTCTACCAGCGCTACAATACCGAATTGGTGAAAGCGCCAGAAGGTTTCTTCTACCTTCGTCCTCGTTCAACTTCTTTGATTGGCCGCAGTGTGCTTTCTGAGCTGGATATGCTGGTGGGTAAGGTACTGTGTTTCCTTTACCTAAGCCCAGAGCGTCTTGCGCACGAAGGTATCTTCACTAACCAAGAGCTGTACGACGAACTGCTTGCACTAGCAGATGAAAACAAGCTGATGAAGCTGGTGACCAACCGTGCTACCGGTTCTGACCTTGATAAAGAAAAGCTGTTTGAAAAAGTACGCACGTCACTTCGTCGTCTACGCCGCCTAGGCATGATCATCAACATTGGTGAGACCGGTAAATTCAGCATCAGTGAAGCGGTATTCCGCTTTGGTGCCGATGTACGTATTGGCGATGATATGCGTGAAGCGCAGCTACGTCTGATCCGTGATGGTGAAGCGGTAGTGCACACCAAAGAGCCAAGCCAAGGCAGCCTATTGTCTGAAGAAGATCAAGACGACCAAGCCCAAGAAGAAACAACAGAAGAGGGTGAAGCATGAGCATGATTGAACGCGGTAAATACCAATCGCTGACCATGGTCAACTGGAACGGCTTCTTTGCCCGTACGTTTGACATCGATGGTCTGGTCACCACGCTATCAGGTGGTAACGGTGCAGGTAAATCAACCACAATGGCGGCGTTCATCACCGCATTGATTCCTGACCAAACGCTACTGCATTTCCGTAACACGACAGAAGCAGGCAGCAGCCAATCGTCTCGCGATAAAGGTTTGTACGGTAAGTTACAGCCGGGCGCATGTTACGCGGCGCTAGACGTGGTGAACTCACGTAACCAACGCCTACTGTTTGCAGTAAAACTACAGCAAGTTGCGGGTCGTGATAAGAAAGTAGACATCAAACCGTTTGTTATCCAAGGTCTTCCTAGCCATGTGAAACCAACGGATATCTTGGTTGAAAGCGTATCTGCGACTCAAGCTCGTGTACGTCAAATCAACGAAGTAAAAGAATCGATCGCGGAATTTGAAGGTGTTCAATTCAAAGCCTTCTCTTCTATTGTTGATTACCATGCGCAGATGTTTGAATTCGGTGTGATTCCGAAGAAACTGCGTAACTCTGGTGACCGCTCTAAATTCTACCGCTTGATCGAAGCATCGCTTTACGGTGGTATTTCAAGTGCGATTACGCGCTCGCTACGTGACTACCTTCTGCCACAAAACGGTGGTGTGAAGAAAGCATTCCAAGATATGGAATCGGCGCTGCGTGAAAACCGCATGACGCTAGAAGCGATCAAAACTACGCAAGCAGACCGTGACTTGTTCAAACACTTGATTACAGAGTCGACCAATTATGTGGCAGCGGACTATATGCGCCATGCCAACGAGCGTCGTAAAAAACTAGAACAGACACTGTCTTTGCGTTCAGAGTTATTTGGTTCTCGCGAGACCTTGATTGAGCAAAACAACCTGCTTAACCGCGTTCAAGAAGAGCTGGAACTGCTGATCGAATCAGAATCTTCTTTAGAGCAAGACTACCAAGCGGCTTCGGATCACTTGCAACTGGTGCAAAACGCGCTGCGTCAGCAAGAGAAGATAGAACGCTACCAAGAAGATCTTGAAGAGCTGAGCGAGCGTCTTGAAGAACAAATGATGGTAGTGGAAGAAGCGCAAGAACGCGTGATGATGGCTGAAGAGCAAGCGACCGTTGCAGAAGAAGAGGTGGACAGCCTTAAGACGCAACTTGCTGATTACCAGCAAGCTCTTGACGTTCAGCAAACTCGCGCACTTCAATACCAACAAGCCGTTCAAGCGTTGGAGAAAGCGAAGCAGCTACTTGGTGATGAGAGCCTAACGGCAGAATCCGCACAAGCGTTAGTGGCGGAGCTGAAAAACAAAGAGACAGAAAATACCAATACGTTGTTGTCTGTGAAACATAAGCTCGATATGTCATCAGCTGCGGCAGAGCAGTTTGATACTGCATTGAAGCTTGTACAGAGCATCGTTGGTCCTGTTGAGCGCAAAGAAGCCTCTAAGCACGCAAAATTGGCAATCGCTAAAGCTCGAGAATCACAGCAAATTGCACAAAACGAACAGCAATGGCGAGCGCAGCATCGCGATCTTGAGCGTAGCCTTAACCAGCAGCGTCAAGCACGTGAGCTGGTTGCTGAGTACAAAAAGCAATATCACGTTGAGCTAACCGATGAAGTTACGTTTGAACAAGAACGTGAACGTCATGCGATGCAAATCGAATCACTAGAGATAGCTCAAGAAGAAGTTCGTGATCAGCGTGGTGAACAGCGCCGTCTAGAGCAAAACGCGGCGGCAGAAATCAGTAAACTTGAAGCGATAGCGCCAGCTTGGATTGCGGCTAATGATGCGCTAGAGAAACTGAGAGAGCAGAGCGGGGCAGACCTTGAGGATCGCCATGCGGTAATGAACCACATGCAGGTTGTTCTTGAGCAAGAAAGGGCGCTGTCCTTAGCTAAAGATAAACTTGCTGAGCGTCGCAGTCAGCTTGACACTGAGATTGAACGTCTTGCTTCTCCTGGTGGTTCAAACGACCCTCGCCTGAAAGGTTTGGCTGATACTTTAGGCGGTGTATTACTGTCTGAGATCTACGATGACATCACGATGGATGACGCGCCTTACTTCAGTGCGATGTACGGTCCGGCTCGTCACGCTATCGTTGTTTCTGACCTGTCAGGTATCGAAGAGAAACTGGTAGAGCTAGACGACTGTCCAGAAGACTTGTACATCATTGAAGGTGACATCGATGCCTTTGATGACAGCTCGTTCGATGCAGAAGAGTTAGAGGGCGCGGTTTGTGTTCGCATGAACGATCGCCAAATGCGTTACTCTCGCTTGCCTGAGATCCCATTGTTTGGTCGTGCAGCACGTGAGCAGCGTTTAGAGTTGCTGCGTAACGAACGAGAAGAAGTGGTAGAGAAACACGCAAAAGCGGCGTTTGATTCTCAGAAAATGCAGCGTTTGTACCAAGCATTTAACCAATTTGTGTCTAACCATATTCAAGTTGCTTTTGACGCCGATCCAGAACAAGCACTCGCAACCATTCGTGATCAGCGTAACCAAATCGCTCGCGTGCTGGCGGATCTGGATGCAAAAGAGCAGCAGCAACGCTCTCAGCTTCAAACTAGTAAGCAAGCACTGTCTTCTCTGGACAAGTTATCATCACACATGGTGCTTGTTGAAGATGAATCATTGCAAGCGCGTTTTGATGAGCTAGAAGAGAAAATCGCTCAGCTTGCAGAGGCGAAAAACTTCTTAAACAACCATGCAAAAGCCGTCGCGCAACTAGAGAATATTGCGTCTGCGCTTGATGCTGACCCAGAGCAATTTGATGCACTAGAAGCAGAATACAAAGCGGCAGATGAACAGTTACAAGATCTTAAGAAGCAAATCTTTGCACTCTCGGATCTGGTTGAACGTCGTCACTACTTCGCTTACTCAGACTCGGTTGATCTTCTGAACAAAAGTAGCGAACTGAGTGAGCAGCTAAAAGCGAAGTTGGTTCAAGCTGAACAGACTCGTACTCGTTCTCGTGAAGAGTTGAAGCAAGCACAAGGACAAATGAACCAATACAACCAAGTATTGGCGTCTTTGAAGAGTTCGCATCAAGCGAAGCAAGAAACCGTACAAGAGTTCAAACAAGAGCTGCAAGAGTATGGCGTAAATGCCGATGAAGGCGCGGAAGAGCGTGCAATGCGCCGTCGTGACGAGCTGCAAGAACGCTTACATACTTCACGTAGCCGTAAGAGTGAATACGAGCGCACGATAACGTCGACCGAGCTTGAGATGAAAGGCTTGGCGAAACGTCTGAAGAAAGTGCAGAAAGAATACGCAGAGCTGCGCAAATTTGTCGTTGCAGCGAAAGCGGGTTGGTGTTCAGTACTTCGCTTAGCGCGTGAAAACGATGTTGAGCGTCGTCTACACAAACGTGAACTGGCGTATATGTCGGCAGATGAATTGCGTTCCATGTCGGATAAATCATTGGGTGCGCTGCGTCTTGCTGTTGCAAACAATGATGACTTGCGTGATGCACTCCGTTTGTCTGAAGACAACGCTCGCCCAGAGCGTAAAGTTCTGTTCTACATTGCTGTTTACCAACACCTTCGTGAGCGTATTCGTCAGGACATCATCCGCACCGATGACCCAGTAGAAGCGATCGAAGAGATGGAAGTGGAACTGGCGCGTCTAACGGAAGAGCTAACGCAACGTGAAAACCGCCTAGCGATCAGCTCTGAGTCGGTAGCGAGCATCATCAAGAAGACGATTCAGCGTGAGCAAAACCGTATTCGTATGCTGAACCAAGGCTTGTCGAACATCTCGTTCGGTCAGGTCAAGGGCGTACGTCTAAACGTGAAAATTCGTGAAAGTCACGAAGTGTTACTGAACGGTCTAGCGACACAACAAGAGCAGCATAAAGATCTGTTCGAATCGACTCGCTTTACCTTCTCTGAAGCAATGGCGAAACTGTTCCAACGTGTGAACCCACATATCGATATGGGTCAACGTTCTCCTCAGGTTCTGGGTGAAGAGCTACTGGATTACCGTAACTACCTAGAGCTAAGTGTAGAAGTGAACCGTGGTACAGATGGTTGGCTACAGGCTGAGTCTGGCGCGCTATCAACAGGTGAAGCGATCGGTACTGGTCAGTCAATCCTTCTGATGGTTGTTCAAAGCTGGGAAGAAGAATCTCGTCGTCTACGCAGCAAAGACATTGTGCCTTGTCGTCTGCTCTTCTTGGATGAAGCTGCGCGTCTGGATGCGAAATCGATCGCGACATTGTTCGAATTGTGTGACCGTCTGGATATGCAGCTTCTTATCGCGGCACCAGAAAACATCAGCCCAGAGAAAGGGACTACCTACAAGTTGGTGCGTAAGGTGTTTAAAGACCATGAGCACGTACACGTAGTTGGTCTACGTGGTTTTGGTCAAACGGATAAGCCTAAGACCGAAGCGCAAGAGATGATCGAAGAGTTTGAATCGTAAACTCTGAATCTAGCAAAACGCCCGCAATGAACGCGGGCGTTTTTGTATTTGTTAGCTGGAGGCTTCAAAGCGTATAAAATAAGCCGAGACTGTAGGACGACAGTCTCGGCTTATTAATAGAACTTAGCGGGGAGGCTAAGTTCTATTCCTCTGAAATGTCGTCTCTGATATCGATCATTTCAGCAAGCTCTTCAAGTGCTTGGACAGAAAGCTCAGACAAGCGTTGTAAATGCTGGTCTAAGCTCTCTTGTTCTTCAAGCTCTGGTTCATCGTTATCTGTTTCTTTTGTTAGCATTTCTCAACCTCTCAAGTTGAGTAAGGGGAGACCTCATCATACTCAAAAGTTAAAGGAGAAAAGAAACGATCTATGTTGATTCTGTTAGCTCGATCATTGATTCAAGTTATAGGTGAGATGGGTTTGTTTAATAAGATTAATAGGTAGACGGTTTTGGAAACGGAAATAAAAACGCCAGCAATCCGAACAATTACTGGCGAATGGTATTGCGATTGGCGATTAGAACTGTGGTTTTACCCCAAACTGCTCTGCTGCGTAGGCGACACGTTCAATCGGCTTTGGGTACTCGGCAGGTGTGCCGAGGCTCTCTATGTGTTTCAAACGAGGAAGCAAGCCTGCACCATTAGCGATTTGGATTGCCAAGCCAGGACGAGCGTTGAGCTCTAAAACCATAGGTCCTTCCTCTTTATCCAGCACCATATCCGTACCCATGTATCCCAACCCTGTCATCTCCCACGCACTAGACGCAAGCTCAAGCAAGCGCTCCCAGTGCGGGACTTGGAGGGTAGAAAGGTCTTTGCCTGTATCCGGATGGTGGGTGACTGGATGGTCGAATTGCACCGCTCGGATTGCTTTACCTGTGGCGATATCAATGCCCACGCCCACAGCGCCTTGGTGGAGGTTTGCTTTACCGTCCGACGCCGCCGTAGAACAGCGCATCATTGCCATAACAGGGTAGCCTTTAAATACGATGATTCGAACATCAGGCACACCTTCATAACTGAAGCCATCGAAACAATCATCAAACTTAATCAGGTTCTCAACGACTGCGACGTCGTTTTTACCACCAAGAGAGAAAAGGCCAGCAAGCGCATTACTGATATGACGTTCAACTTCGTCCTTACCAATTGTAGAGCCGGAAGGTTTGGTATAGACCCCATCTTTATGCGAGGTAATAACCAAAATACCCTTACCACCACTACCTTGAGCGGGCTTGATAACAAAACCAGGCCAATCTTGCACCATTCTATGGATGGTCTTTACTTCTGCTTGGTTATGAATAACGCCGATCAGGGCAGGGACTGTCGCCCCTGCTGCCTGCGCAATAATTTTAGTCTTGAGCTTGTCATCAACTAATGGGTATTTAGAACGATCATTGTAACGGCCGATATAACTGTGGTTACGTTTGTTCATCCCCATAATGCCTTTATGGCGAAGCTTAGCTGGCGAAGTAAAACTTTCGAACATCGTTTAGTCCTCCGCTAGTGGTTTGAAACGACGTAACTCAGTTAGACGGTAACCTGTGTAAGTACCTAGTAATAGAATACCGGCCAGAACAATCAACTGTAGACCAATGAAGTTAAAGGTTAGGTGCTGAATGTATGAGTTCGTCATCGCTAAGTAAACCAATACTGCGGTGAGCAGTGAGCCCCCACCTTGCAGAGCAACTTCTTTCGCGCCTTCTTCTTCCCATAGGATAGACATACGTTCAATTGTCCAAGACAAGATGATCATCGGGAAGAACGTAATTGTTAAGCCTTCTGTTAAGCCCATCTTAAATGCGACTACTGTGAACACCGAAATGATCATAATAACGGTAATAATGACCGCTGATATCCGTGCTACAAGCAGTAAGTTCAACCTCGATAAGTAACTTCGAATAATCAAGCCTGTGCCAACGATCAGTAAGAAACCGACAATACCCGTTAATAGCTGGGTTTGAACAAATGCAACAGCAATCAGTACTGGCATGAAAGTACCGGATGTTTTTAGACCGATAATCACACGCAAGAACACCACGATAAGGGCACCGATAGGGATCAGCATGATGGTCTTAAACATTGCTTGTTCTTCAAGAGGCAAGCTATGAATTGAAATATTCAGCAGCCCATCAGCTTCTATCTTGTTGTTCGTCGCTTGCTGTGGAGTCATTTCTTGCTTGATCATTGAGAAATGAACTTGGCTATTTTTACCACCAACAAGATCAAGCAGGGATACATTCGACTCATCCCAAACTAATAAGTTTGGTTTCACGGCTTTCTGTTCGGAATTTGGTGAGAACAGCACCCAATCTTTACCTGACCAAACTTGAACCATTGGTTGAATGGTTTGGCGTCGACGGCCATCTTCTAATTCAATCACACCAACTGTTTTGCTTTGGATGCCAGCCGTTAGCAGAATATTGTGCAATGCATCAGTACGGCTGAAGTCATTCAGTAGTAGCGATGAGTTTTGACTGTCTGGGTCATTAAGCGCTTTGATGAGCTCACGAGTAAAGGTCACATTGTCGGCAGAGCGACTCATCGCACGCTCTACAAGGGCATTTGCCGCCGCGGCTTGTGGAGCTGATAGCGTTGGTGGCGTAATGTCTTCAGTTGGTGGTAGAGGCGTAACTTTAGCCTGAGGGTCCACTAAGAACTGCGCTTTGTAGTAAATGGTTTGAGGACCTTTGGCCTGACGAATTGACCACTCGGCACGACGTCCAGAATCAGAATTAATGTAGGAAACGCCATAACCAGAAGAGGAAGCGGATTCACCGATAAGCGTATAACCACTTTGTGTATGAGGTGCTGCGAGTGAAGCTTTGACTTCATTGCCGTTAGCATTGAACTCAATACGTGCCTCTACATCCCATACCTGACGAGTTTCGCCTGGTGTCCAAGGCACGCCGTAGTTTTCATGTCTGAAAACACTCAAAGCAATGCCCGCAATCACCAATAAGATGATTGAAAGGTAAAACGGTATTTTTGACGTCATAATCTACCTTATTATTTTTTATCTTCGTCCGTTTGGATATAGGTACGACTTACATCGACAAGTGCGATGTCGCGCATAAATTCTCTACCCAGTAAAATAGGATGGTTCATATGCGAGCGATCTGCCAACGTAAATTGCGCTTTTTCATGAATTTTTCCAACGCGCACCCAAAGTTCGACTACAGCGCGACGTTCTAGTTCTTCACTGGTAACTTGGCGAATTTTTACGTAACGAATGACTGGCGCTTCGATCCAAGTATTTTTTTCTTCTTCAGATTTACTGGTATCTGCCAGGTGGAATCGAACCCAGTTTTTGCCGTTTCTTTCGAACTCTTCAATATCAACTGCATTTAAAGATGAGGTTGCGGCACCGGTGTCGACACGTGCATCAAAAGTCTGCTTAATGGAGTCGATAGTGACCTTTTCAATTGAGCCAAGGACAATATCATGAGTTGGTGTTGGTTCCACAGGAGCAGGAGATTGGACAATAATCGGCTCTTTTGGCTTTTTCACTTCTGCCATTGCTTCATCACGAAATGTCAGAAGTTCAACCTGTAGTTTATCGACTTGTTCTTCAAGGCTGTCGATATAGTCCGATTGGTTGCTGAGCTGAAGCTCTAAGTTAGTAATGCGATTATTGACATTCGCTTCTGAAGTTTGAATAGCCGCTAACGTTTCTTGGTGGTACTGTTCGCCTTTGGTTAGTGAGCATCCAGATAGTAAGGCGATGGCAACAATCGGGGTCAATCGTAATAACATTGAAAACCTTGGGATTGGATTAAGTTGTTTATTTTTTAGGAGTTTAGCTCATATCGATAAAGCCTCACAAGTAAGAATGTTTCTCTATTACTTATTGTTTGAGGAATAGTGATGAAAAGCTAAAAATCAAGGACATAAAAGCGCATCCTTATTTAGAGCGTGCTTATGTTTTGATGTAACAAATGGACTCGAAAAACAAACACGCTCAGTACGAGGAAAGAGGGTAATGTCTTAACTCGTAAAATGAGTTAAGACAATGTCAGGAATCTCAGCGAATTATGGTTTGCGAGCGACAAGAACCGCGCGGCGAGGGGCAGGGTAACCTTCTACAGTCTTGCTTGGGTCGTTCGGATCTAGATAGTCTGGTAGAGAGTTATGCGTCATCCAATCTGTGGTACGTTGTTCATCAACCGAAGTGACGTTTTCATCAACGATGCGCACATCTTCAAATCCTACCAACTCTAACCATACTTTCAGTGCTTTTGCTGAAGGGAAGAAATAGACATTGCGCATTTGTGCGTAACGAGAAGTTGGAACCAACACTGAATTCTCATCACCTTCAATCACTAGTGTTTCTAGTACGAGTTCACCACCAGACACTAATTGATCTTTTAGCTGCACCAAGTGATCCAGTGGAGAGCGACGGTGGTAAAGCACGCCCATGCTGAATACCGTGTCGAACGCTTCTAACTTAGGTAGTTGTTCAATACCCAATGGCAGTAGGTGCGCACGTTGGTCATCTCCCATTAGTTTACGAATTGCTTCGAACTGAATTAGGAACAGGTGAGATGGATCGATACCGACGGTTAAGCGTGCACCTTCACCCAGCATACGCCACATGTGGTAGCCGTTACCACAACCAACATCGAGTACGCTGCGGTTCTTTAATGGAGAAATATGCGGAAGCACGCGGTCCCATTTCCAATCACTGCGCCACTCAGTATCAATATGAATGCCGTGTACGTGGTATGGCCCTTTGCGCCACGGATGGAATGTACGAAGTAAGTTCTCTAATTTCTTCAGCTCACCTTCATGGAAAGGAGTGTCGTTGCTGATGGTCACTGAATTCTTGATGTCAATTTGATCCGGTGAGCCTTCTGGAATCTTGTTCAGTGCTTTCAACCAGCGACCAAAGTCACCGTGCTCTGCATTTTGCCAATCCGTTAGCTGTTGTGGTAGCACATTGAGCCAAGGTTGAAGACGTGTGTCTTGGGCAATCAATTGGTAGAAGTTTGCAAAGTTAAACATAGTTAGTTAATCGCTGAGTTGATGGTATTAAAATTATTAAATAACAGCCTAAATCGGCGTGATTCAGGGCATTTATATGCACGGTTTATTTAATTGCGAACATAGAGCCAAAGTTAAAGCATTGGAACCAAACATCGTAGCTAGAAAAGCCAATTTTAGCGAAACGCTCTTTATGCTCTTTCTTTGAATCTGGGCGCATTACGTTTTCTATCGCGCTGCGCTTTTGGCTGATTTCTAGTTCGCTATAACCATTTGCACGTTTAAAGTCGTGGTGAAGGTCAATTAACAGCTCGTTTGACACTTCATCTTCGAAGACGAATTTCTCCGACAAAATCAAAATTCCGCCTGGACGTAGACCCGCGTAGATTCGTTCAAGCAGGGCGTAACGATCGTCTGGAGAAAGAAATTGCAGAGTAAAGTTCAGTACGACAACTGATGCGTTTTCAATATCGATATTACGAATATCCGCTTCAACCACATCTACAGGAGTATCGCTTCGGTACGCGTTGACGTGAAGTTTACAACGCTCAACCATCGCAGGAGAGTTGTCCACTGCGATGATTTGGCAACCTTCTTGTTTGATATGGCGACGCATAGACAATGTTGCAGCACCCAAAGAACAGCCAAGGTCATAGATGTTTGAGTGGGGCTTTACAAAACGCTCTGCCAGCATACCGATTGCAGAAATAATATTGCTGTAACCCGGTACCGATCGTTGAATCATGTCAGGAAATACTTCCGCTACGCGTTCATCGAACGTGAAATCCCCAATTTTATCGATTGGAGCCGAAAAAATAGTATCTGGATTGCTCTTAGGGTTCATAACCAAGTCTCTGCATACAAGCTGCCTGAAAACGTCAGGCACCAAAAAAGGCGCGTATTTTATGGGAATTTCACGCCTCTGTCATGTGTTGCGTTAGAACATCTGCAACTGCGAGTTGCCATCGTTAGCCGGGAAAGATGCCAAGTCAGGAAGTGTTATACGCTTTTGTATGTCTTTATACAGATTGGCTGCCAACTCCGGCGCAATTATATTGTCCGCAGTATGGATCATGACATACGGCTGTTTACCTTCTGCAATCCATTGCGGCAACTTGCTGAGCCATGGTGTAAAAAACTCGTAATTTTGCTGTTCTTCTGGATGACCAATAAAGCGAATCAAAGGGTGTGAAGCGGTAGCAATGGCGTGGACTGGTACTCTTGGTTTTTTCATTTGCGCATCAATGATCGCTTCATTGTCTGGCTTAGCGGCAAAGACAGGGCGGCTATCCATAATAATGCGGTCAATGTTATTTTCTACTAACCATTGGTTAAGCGCTCGCTCTTCTTCACCTTTGGAGAAAAATGCCATATGACGAACCTCAACACCAAGAGGGAAGTTAGGTGGAAAGCTCGCACAGAACTTTTTCAGTCGATCAAGGTGCTCAGGACCAAATGCCGCTGGCAATTGAATTGTCCATTGCCCCACACGGTCATGCAACGGCTCCATGACTTTCATGAAGTCTCTCAGCTGTTCGCTGCAACCTCTTAGCATTTGCTCATGAGTGATGGCTTTAGGAAGTTTGAAAGTAAAGCGAAAATCATCGTGGGTTGCTGCTCTCCAGTTTTGCACCGTGTTGAGCGTCGGCGTGGCATAAAATGTCGTGTTGCCTTCCACGGTATGGAACACCTGTGCATACTTTTCTAAACGTTCAGCGGGCTTTGTCCCGCTGCCGTAAAAGCTTTGTTGCCATTGATTGTGCGACCACATCGTCAATCCAAGTCGAAGAGGTAAGTTATCCATTATTCTTTACTGCTTGCTACTCGTGTGAATACTTTACGAGAGTTTTGCTGAAATAGGTAATTTCACGCTATAATCCCCACCAATTTTTTCGCTTTGGTGCGCTTTTGAACATTTGTTGTACTAAAAAGCACCAGTGAATGATAAAACACACTTAATTGTATGTTGAGTAGTCGATTTTCGTGGACATTCAGCGTATAACTGAATCTTTACTCTGCTTGGCAATGAGGCTGACAGAGCGTAGTTAACAACATTTGAGAGATTGGGAATTTCATTATGCGTACCCATTACTGTGGTCACCTGAACAAGTCCCTTGCAGGACAAACTGTAGAACTTTGCGGCTGGGTTAACCGTCGTCGTGATTTAGGCGGTCTTATTTTTATTGATATGCGAGATCGCGAAGGTATCGTTCAGGTAGTTGTTGATCCAGATATGGCGGATGCGTATGAAGTGGCTAACACACTTCGTAATGAATTCTGTATCAAACTAACGGGTGAAGTACGCGTTCGTCCAGAAAGCCAAGCAAACAAAGACATGGCAACAGGTGAAGTTGAGATCCTTGCGACAGGTCTTGAAATCATCAACCGCAGTGACGTTTTGCCTCTAGACTTCAACCAAAAGAACTCTGAAGAGCAACGTCTGAAGTACCGTTACTTAGACCTTCGTCGTCCAGAAATGAGTGACCGCATCAAGCTACGTGCTAAAGCATCTAGCTTTGTTCGTCGTTTCCTAGATGACAACGGCTTCCTAGATATCGAAACTCCAGTACTAACGAAAGCGACACCAGAAGGTGCGCGTGACTACCTAGTACCTAGCCGTGTTCACAAAGGCAGCTTCTACGCGCTTCCTCAGTCTCCACAGCTATTCAAACAGCTTCTAATGATGTCTGGTTTTGACCGTTACTACCAAATAGTTAAGTGTTTCCGTGATGAAGACTTACGCGCTGACCGTCAACCAGAATTCACTCAAATCGATATCGAAACGTCATTCATGACGGCTGACCAAGTACGTGAAGTGACAGAAAACATGGTTCGCGATATGTGGCAAGAGCTACTAAACGTAGACCTAGGTCAGTTCCCAGTAATGCCATTCAGCGAAGCTATTCGCCGTTTCGGTTCTGACAAGCCAGACCTACGTAACCCACTAGAGCTAGTAGACGTTGCTGACCTAGTGAAAGACGTTGAGTTCAAAGTATTCTCTGGCCCAGCAAACGATGAGAAAGGTCGCGTTGCCGTTATTCGCGTTCCAGGTGGTGCATCTTTGACTCGTAAGCAAATTGATGGCTACGGTGAATTCGTTGGTATCTACGGTGCGAAAGGTCTAGCTTGGATGAAGGTTAACGATCGTGCAGCAGGCATGGAAGGTATCCAATCTCCAGTAGCTAAGTTCCTAAACGAAGATGTGATCAACGCTATCCTAGATCGCACTCAAGCGGAATCTGGTGACATCATCCTATTTGGCGCTGATAAAGCGGGCATCGTTGCAGAAGCAATGGGTGCGCTACGTTTGAAACTAGGTAAAGACCTAGAGCTAACTGACGAATCTGCATGGGCTCCACTATGGGTTGTTGATTTCCCAATGTTCGAAGAAGATGACGAAGGCAACCTACACGCGATGCACCACCCATTCACGTCACCTCTAGGTGTGACTGCGGAAGAGCTAAAAGCGAACCCAGCTGCGGCAAACTCTAACGCTTATGATATGGTTCTAAATGGCTACGAAGTTGGCGGCGGTTCTGTTCGTATCCACAACGCAGATATGCAAGAAGCCGTATTTGATATTCTAGGCATCACACCTGAAGAGCAACAGCTTAAGTTTGGCTTCCTGCTTGATGCACTGAAATTCGGTACGCCTCCACACGCTGGTCTTGCATTCGGTCTTGACCGTCTAGTGATGCTGCTATGTGGTACCGAGAACATCCGTGATGTTATTGCATTCCCGAAAACAACAGCAGCGGCGTGTCTACTAACAGACGCACCAAGCATTGCTAACCCAGCTGCGCTAGAAGAGCTAGCAATCGCAGTGACTGCAGCGAAAGAAAAAGACGCAGAATAAGCGCACAACATTTGAAGAAAACTCCCGCAACTGCGGGAGTTTTTGTTTAAATAAACCTAAGAAACTTCCAAAGCAATTTCCCAAGCAACGCTTTTTAGCTCATGTTTGCTATTAAGCGTCAAAATACATTAAAAGGTGAATTATGGCAGGTCATAGTAAATGGGCGAATATTCGTCACCGTAAAGCAGCGCAAGATGCGAAGCGCGGCAAAATCTTTACCAAATTAATCCGTGAAATCGTTGTTGCTGCAAAAGAGGGAGGCGGTGAGCCAGAAAATAATCCACGTTTGCGAGCTGCAATTGATAAAGCGTTGTCTAACAACATGACACGTGACACTGTCAACCGCGCTGTCAGCCGAGGTGCTGGTGGTGAAGGCGACGACAATATGGAAACCGTAATCTATGAAGGTTATGGTCCGGGTGGCACTGCAGTCATGGTCGAATGTATGACGGATAACCGAAATCGCACAGTATCTGGCGTACGCCATGCGTTCTCGAAGTCTGGAGGCAATCTGGGTACGGATGGTAGTGTAAACTATCTTTTCGACAAGAAAGGCGTGATCTCATACGCCCCAGGTTTAGATGAAGATGCGGTGATGGAAGTGGCGTTAGAAAGTGGCGCTGATGACATCGAAACATCAGAAGATGGCTCGATTGATGTTTACACCGCGCCAAGCGATTTTGGGCTCGTAAAAGATGCCCTTGATGCTGCAGGTTTTGAGGCGGAAAACGCCGAAGTGTCGCTTATCCCTTCAACGAAAGCAGAACTGGATGTGGACACTGCGCCAAAACTGCTTCGTTTGATTGACGCTTTAGAAGATCTGGACGATGTTCAGGAGGTTTATCACAACGGTGACATCTCTGACGACGTTGCGGCCTCTCTAGAGTAAACTCAATGTGCAGTGAGCGGTATTCGCTCCGAAATTAGAAAGTAATAATAAGAAATTGAGGCCGTATTCGGCCTCCTTTTTAGGAACATTCATGTCAATTATTTTGGGCATTGACCCAGGTTCACGCATTACCGGTTATGGGGTCATTCGTCAAAATGGACGCCATTTGCAATACCTTGGTAGTGGCTGTATTCGTACTTCAGAAAAAGAACTTCCGGGCCGTCTTAAGCAGATTTACGCTGGCGTCACGGAAATCATTACTCAGTTTCAACCGGACGTATTTGCGATTGAACAAGTGTTTATGGCTAAAAATGCGGATTCAGCATTAAAGCTTGGCCAGGCTCGTGGCAGCGCAATTGTTGCTGCGGTGAATGCAGAGTTGCCGGTATACGAATACGCCGCGCGTCTTATTAAGCAAGCTGTAGTCGGTACTGGTGGTGCGGACAAAGCGCAAGTTCAGCATATGGTTCAGCAGATGCTTAAACTGCCCGCCAAGCCTCAAGCGGATGCAGCCGATGCTTTAGGTGTGGCGATTTGTCATGCCAATACGAACAAAACTCTCGTTGCCTTAGCGGGCAAAGCAACCAGTGCCAGAAAAGGGCGCTACCGATAAAATTAACTGGATGTCTATCCAGTTCTTTATTATCCTGTCGCAAATTCATTTCCAAAGAGTATTTATAGTGATTGGACGTCTTCGTGGCACACTGGTTGAAAAACAACCACCTGAAGTATTAATTGAAGTTAATGGCATTGGTTATGAAGTACAGATGCCAATGAGCTGTTTTTACGAGCTGCCAAATGTTGGCGAAGAAGCCATTATTTATACTCACTTTGTCGTCCGTGAAGATGCACAATTGCTATACGGTTTCAACACAGTAAAAGAACGAGCACTTTTCCGTGAAGTGATCAAAGCCAATGGCGTTGGTCCTAAACTCGGTCTTGGTATTCTCTCTGGTATGACAGCAACGCAATTTGTTACTTGTGTGGAACATGAAGACGTTTCTACGCTGGTTAAGCTTCCAGGCGTTGGCAAGAAAACCGCAGAGCGATTGGTTGTTGAAATGAAAGACCGCTTGAAAGGGTGGGGCGCTGGCGATCTATTTACACCATTTACGGATGCTGCTCCTGCGGATTCTGGTTCGACATCCAACAACGCGGAAGAAGAGGCAATTAGCGCGCTTCTAGCTTTGGGTTACAAGCCGACTCAAGCGTCGAAAGTTGTGTCTCAAATTGCTAAACCGGACATGAGCAGTGAGCAAATGATCCGTGAAGCTCTAAAATCAATGGTGTAACGCTGGTTTCACAGTGAGCATTTGTTCAAGATAACTCACTCTCTAAGGTTAATGCCAGTCGCTTAACGATGTTTTTGTGTCATTCCAGCGAGCCTTGGCGAGACTAGGAATCTAATAGCAGCGCGCTGAGCGGTTAATGAAACAATTTTGACCATAAAGTGCTCGGATAGAAGATCCTGTATCACGCTCCTTCGTCGCTGTACAGGATGACGAGATATAGAAATATGCCACTTGTTGTTAAACGAGCGGCATTATTCTCTCAGGTAACTATTTTTCAAGGTAAAAAGATGATTGAAGCCGATCGTTTAATCGCGCCAGAAAACCCTGCCTTTCGTGATGAAGATGTCATTGACCGTGCTATTCGGCCAAAAAAATTAGCGGATTACCAAGGTCAGGACCATGTCCGTGACCAAATGGAGATCTTCATTAAAGCTGCTCAGTTACGTAGTGAAGCTCTTGATCACCTGTTAATTTTTGGCCCTCCGGGTTTGGGTAAAACCACGCTAGCAAATATTGTCGCCAACGAGATGGAAGTAAACATCCGTACTACTTCAGGGCCAGTTCTTGAAAAAGCAGGCGATTTAGCAGCGTTACTAACCAACCTAGAAGAAAATGACGTTCTATTTATTGATGAAATTCACCGCTTAAGCCCAATGGTTGAAGAGGTCCTGTATCCGGCGATGGAAGATTATCAACTGGATATTATGATCGGTGAAGGTCCGGCCGCTCGTTCTATTAAGATCGATTTGCCGCCGTTTACTTTGATTGGTGCAACGACCCGAGCAGGCTCTTTAACGTCACCATTGCGCGACCGCTTTGGTATTACTCAGCGCCTTGAGTTTTATAAGATAAAAGACCTCCAAGATATTGTGCAGCGCAGCGCGGATTGTTTAGGTTTGTCAATGGAACCTGAAGGTGCATTGGAAGTGGCAAGACGTGCACGTGGCACACCACGTATTGCTAACCGTCTACTACGTCGTGTTCGCGATTATGCGGAAGTGAAAGGAAATGGTCACATTTGTGCAGAGGTTGCCGACAAAGCGCTGAATATGCTTGATGTGGACGCCGAAGGTTTCGATTACATGGACCGCAAACTACTACTCGCAATTATGGAGAAATTTGGTGGTGGTCCGGTCGGACTCGATAACATGGCGGCAGCGATTGGTGAAGAAAAGGATACCATCGAAGACGTTCTTGAGCCTTATCTTATTCAGCAAGGTTATTTACAACGCACTCCACGTGGAAGAATCGCGACAGATCGTGCGTATTTGCATTTCGGAATTGAAAAATAAGATTCCCGCGCTGGGCCTTTGCTGCCCAGCGCTTCATTAAAGTTGACCAAACTCACATTTTTTGAATTTCTTCTCATACCAGTTTGGTAAGTAAAAAGCATTGATTGTTAACTCTATGTTTGCTCGCAACTGGTTAATTTCTCTCCTGATTACTCTCTCTTAACATCCGTATCTAATACTGGTTGATCTGGATCAATGTGATGGATTTTTGTGCAAATTCCGCGCATAAACATTGATGTATATCAAAGCGCATTCCGGCTATAAACCTTTTGAAACAATCTGTTTTTACAAGTAATATTAGCCCTAGCTATATTAGCTGATGCTTAACAATTAACTAACCAATGAAGCACATTTTTGCAACAATGAGTTGTGATAATTCAACATTTTTCAAGTGTAAATAACACTTGAATCTGGATTGCAATATGTAGAGAGTGTCATTCAGCCGACACATAGGAGTTACCATGATTGACGTAGTTGATCTATCGCGGTTGCAGTTTGCACTGACAGCGATGTATCACTTCCTATTCGTACCATTGACCCTTGGTATGGCCTTCCTTCTGGCCATTATGGAATCGATGTACGTAATGACGAACAAGCAAATATACAAGGACATGACCAAGTTCTGGGGTAAGCTATTCGGTATTAACTTTGCACTTGGTGTGGCGACAGGCCTTACCATGGAATTCCAGTTTGGTACGAACTGGTCTTACTACTCCCACTATGTAGGTGACATCTTCGGTGCGCCGCTAGCGATCGAAGCCCTTGTCGCATTCTTCCTGGAGTCAACTTTTGTTGGTCTATTCTTCTTCGGGTGGGATCGTCTATCTAAACGTCAACACTTAGCGGTTACTTGGCTTGTGGCGCTGGGCTCTAACTTCTCTGCACTTTGGATTCTTATCGCAAACGGCTGGATGCAAAACCCAGTAGGCGCGGACTTCAACTTCGAAACCATGCGAATGGAAATGGTAAGCTTCTCTGAAGTTGTACTAAACCCAGTTGCTCAGGTTAAGTTCGTGCATACGGTTGCTTCTGGTTACACTTGTGGCGCAATGTTTATTCTAGGCATCAGTTCATACTACCTATTAAAAGGTCGTGACATTGCGTTTGCTCGTCGTTCATTTGCTATCGCTGCATCTTTCGGTATTGCAGCTATCTTATCTACCATCGTTCTTGGCGACGAATCTGGCTACGAGCTTGGTGAAGTTCAAAAAGTGAAGCTTGCTGCAATTGAAGCAGAATGGCACACAGAGCCAGCTCCAGCAGCGTTTACGTTGTTTGGTGTTCCTAACCAAGAAACCATGCACACAGATTACGCAATCAAGATCCCTTACGTAATGGGTATCATCGCGACACGTTCTTTTGATGAGCAAGTAACAGGTCTTCGTGACCTACGTGATGAGCACGTCGATCGTATTCGTGACGGTATGTACGCGTATGAACTTCTAGAGAAGCTTCGCGCAGGTGACAAGTCAGAAGAAAACATGACTGCGTTTGATGAAGTGAAGGGTGACCTAGGTTACGGTCTACTTCTAAAACGCTACACAGACAATGTTGTTGATGCGACAGAAGAGCAAATCCAAGCAGCTGCGGACGATTCAATCCCAACAGTATGGCCGCTATTCTGGTCATTCCGTATCATGGTTGCTTGTGGTTTCATCATGCTATTCGTTTTCGGTGCGGCATTTGTTCAAACGTGTCGTCAGAAGATCGAACAAAAACAATGGATTCTTAAAGCTGCACTATTCAGCATCCCACTACCGTGGATTGCGATTGAAGCGGGTTGGTTCGTCGCTGAGTACGGCCGTCAGCCTTGGGCTGTAGGTGAAATTTTACCAGTGCATGTTGCAGCTTCTGCACTAACTGCTGGCGAAATCTGGACTTCACTATTCGCAATTCTGGCGCTATACACGGTATTCCTGGTTGCAGAAGTTTACCTAATGTTGAAATTCGCTCGTAAAGGTCCAAGTAGCCTGAAAACGGGTCGCTACCACTTCGAACAAAATGCTGACTCTGTTGAAGACAAAGTTAGTCGCCAAGTAGAAGCGTAAGGTAAGGAGATAACAAGATGTTTGATTACGAAATCTTGCGACTCATCTGGTGGGTACTAATCGGTGTTCTACTAGTTGGTTTTGCAGTAACAGACGGTTTCGATATGGGTGTAGGCGCGCTTGTACCTATTATCGGTAAAAACGACACGCAACGTCGCGTCATGATTAACTCAATTGCCCCTCACTGGGATGGTAACCAAGTTTGGCTTATCACTGCTGGTGGTGCATTGTTTGCAGCTTGGCCTTTGGTTTATGCAACGTCATTTTCAGGCTTCTACTTAGCGATGATTTTGACACTAGCAGCACTTTGGCTTCGTCCTCTGGGCCTAGACTACCGCTCTAAAATCGAAGATCCAAAATGGCGCAATACCTGGGATATCTGTATCTCAATCAGTGGTTTTGTTCCACCAATCATCTTTGGTGTAGCGTTTGGCAACCTACTACAGGGCGTACCATTCCAATTGAGTGAGTTCTTGATGCCAACATACCATGGCTCATTCTTTGGTCTTCTAAACCCATTTGCACTGCTGTGTGGCCTAGTTAGCTTGTTCATGATTTTGATGCAAGGTTCGACTTGGCTACAAATGAAAACAACGGGCGAAGTGCACGTGCGTGCTCGCAACGTTGCTCAGTTAGCAGGTTTACTGACGGTTGCAGCGTTTGTAGCGGCTGGTTTCTGGATCCAAAATATCGATGGTTACGTCATTGTTGGCGGTATCGACACTAATGCAGCTTCTAACCCTCTAAACAAAGAGGTAATCCGTGAAGCTGGTGCGTGGATGAAGAATTTTGAAAACTACCCACTACTATGGGCTGCTCCTGTACTAGGTGTTGCAATGCCGCTTCTTGCCGTATTGGCATCTCGTCTTGAAAAGTGTGCGATTTCGTTCATTACTTCAAGTCTGGGTGTTGCTGGCGTTATATTTACTGCAGGTTTTGCGATGTTCCCATTCATCATGCCTTCAGACTTAATGCCAAGCCACAGCTTAACAATGTGGGATGCAACGTCATCTGAACTGACTCTGAACCTAATGACAGGCGTTGCGTTTGTTATGGTACCAATCATCCTTGGTTACACGTCTTGGACTTACTACAAGATGTTTGGTCGCCTTGATGATCAGTACATTGAAGACAACAAAAACTCACTTTACTAAGGAGCATTTACTATGTGGTATTTCGCATGGATTCTAGGTGTACTACTTGCTTGTGCATTCGGTATCATCAACGCTCTTTGGTTAGAGCACTCAGAAATGATGGACAAAGACAGTGAGTAATCTCGCTGATAAGGTAGCGCAACTTCACGCTCCGATGGATAAGACTCTGTTAAGAGTCTTATCTCTCATCCTTGGCTTTATGCACGTAGGATTGGTGATGTGGGATCCTGAAGCTTATCATCAAGCGATTGGTGGTTTTAACTCAATCATCGCACCGGCACTGATTTGGTCTGTATGCTCAAGCATGGTTTACGGTGTGGGCTTCAAACCGAGAAACTGGTACTGGCAAGTTTTGTTTAGTCCCTATTTTTCGTTAGCTATCTTAATTTATTTAACGGCACTTTATTTCTTTTAGGCTGAAATACGCTGTAATAAAGTCGGTTACTAAATCATCGAATAAAAGCTAGGTATTTCGCCTAGCTTTTATTTTTTCTACAAATTTCAAAAATATTCCCTTAGCTCGGTACCAATTGCTGTCGCTTCAGTTATAGTAATTACTTTAAAGAATTGAATATATTGGGACTCCCTTGCAAGGCACATCAAATCTCTTTCGCTGGCCGATCACCGTTTACTATGAAGACACCGATGCGGGCGGCGTTGTATATCATTCTAATTATCTAAAATTCTTTGAGCGCGCGCGGACAGAAATGTTACGTGCCAAAGGCATTTCTCAACATGTGTTACTGGAACAAAATATCGGCTTTGTTGTCCGACACATGGATATTGATTTCAACCAAGGTGCAAGGCTGGACGAGCATTTGACAGTATTAACCCGAGTGTCAGAAATAAAACGTGCTTCCCTGCAATTCTGTCAAGAGTTGGTCAATGATCAAGGCAAGATATTGTGCAAGGCCTCTGTTAAGGTAGCATGTATCGATAATAAGAAAATGAAACCAATAGCTATTCCAACCTTTATAAATTCGGAGCTAACAAATAGTGACTGCTGATATTTCCATTTTAGATCTCTTTCTTCAGGCCAGTCTGTTGGTAAAGCTTGTGATGCTGACGTTGCTTGGCATGTCAATTGTGTCATGGGCAATGATCATCAAGCGCAGCAAAGTGCTTTCTCAAGCGTCAAAGAATGCAGAGCAGTTTGAAGACAAATTCTGGTCGGGTACTGATCTTTCTCAGCTTTACCAAAAAGTAAAAGCGCGTAAAGACGAAATTGAAGGCACAGAAGAAATTTTTTACGCAGGTTTCACGGAGTTTGCTCGTCTACGTAAGAGCAACGCAAACTCACCAGCGTACATCATGGAAGGCACTGGCCGCGCAATGCGCGTTGCTGTCTCTCGTGAGGTTGATGAACTAGAAACAAGCTTACCGTTCTTAGCGACAGTCGGTTCTATCAGTCCTTACATCGGCCTATTTGGTACCGTTTGGGGCATCATGCACGCCTTTATTGCGCTGGGTGAAGTAAAGCAAGCTACGTTGTCTATGGTTGCACCGGGTATCGCCGAGGCATTGATCGCGACAGCGATGGGTCTATTTGCGGCTATCCCGGCTGTAATGGCCTACAACCGCCTAAGCAATAAAGTGAGCAAACTAGAGCACACTTACGCAACATTTTCTGAAGAATTCCACAGCATCCTTCATCGTCAAGCGATGGCTGGCCGAGACAGCGCGGATAAGGAATAAAGCATGGCGGGTTATCAACCTAAAAAGCGAAAAATGACAGCGGAGATCAACGTTGTTCCGTACATTGACGTAATGCTCGTACTGTTGATCATTTTTATGGCGACCGCTCCATTTGTGACTCAAGGCGTCGATGTTGATCTTCCGAAAACATCGACCGCTGAATCTATGCAAGACCTTGCTGGCGAAACTGACAGTAGTTTTATCATCATCGAAATTGATAGCGAGGGTAATTTAGGCCTAAGCGTAAACGATGAAGAAGTTCAACGAGGTTTGTCGTTGCAAGATGTTATTGTGCGAGTGAAAGCGGAGCGAGAGGTTAAGCCAGATTCACCAGTTGCGGTAGGTGGCGACGCGGCAACACCATATGCCGATGTTGTCCTATTACTGGATGAACTAAGTCGAGCTGGTATCCCTAAGGTAGGTCTAATGACCGATATCAGGGAATAGACATCAATTATCTATGAAAGATCACAAGAAGAAGCCCAACCAATACGCCAAACCGATAGCAATATCGGTTGGTTTGCATGCAATTCTCGTTGCAGCCCTGCTTTGGGGGACGGACTTCAACATGTCTAAACCAGAGCCTACAGGGCAAATGGTTCAAGCTGTTGTCATCGATCCAAAACTTGTGCAGCAACAAGCGAAAGAAATTCGCCAGCAACGTGAAAAGGCAGCAAAAAAAGAACAAGAGCGTCTTGATAAATTGAGACGCGAAGCAGAGCAGCTAGAAAAAAACCGTAAAGCTGAAGAAGAGCAAATTCGCAAGTTGAAAGAACAGCAAGCGAAAGATGCTCAAGCGGCACGAGAAGCAGAAGCTGCACGTAAGAAAAAAGAGCAAGAGCGCAAGCAGGAAGAAGAACGCGTTCGCAAAGAAAAAGAGCGAGCTGCTAAGCTAGAGAAAGAGCGTAAGGCAAAAGAAGAAGCTGTGCGTAAAGCTGAGCAGGAGCGTTTAGCGAAAGAAGCGGCTATAGCAAAAGCTGAGCAAGAACGTCTAGCTCGTGAGAAGGCAGCAAAAGAAGCGGAAGACAAAGCACGTCGTGAGCGTGAAGCTGCTGAAAAAGCCGAACAAGAGCGCATCGCAAAAGAGAAAGCGGCAAAAGAAGCGGCAGAGCGAGAGCGCAAAGCGAGAGAAGCTGCGGAACGTGCAGAGCGCGAGCGTAAAGCGCAAGAAGCCGCGCTAGATGATATTTTTGCGGGCCTTGAGGATGAGGTTAGTAAAAATAGTGCTGCTCGAAATCAATTTATTGACGATGAACTTTCTCGAATGTCATCCATCTATACTCAAAATATTCAGCAAAAGTTGATTAAGGATGACTACTTGCTGGGAAAGGAGTGTAGGGTAAACATCAAATTGATTCCGACAGGAACTGATATGATGGTCTCTGGTGTTACCGTTTTGAGTGGCGATACTCGAGTATGTGCAGCTGCGAAGCGAGCGATAGCTCAGGTAGGGACGTTCCCTAAATCTTCAGAAGCTGCGGTAAACGAAAGACTAAAAGACATCAACATAACTGTTGCTTTGGACTAAAAGGAATAAGACGTGATTAGACGCCTTTTACTAGGAATGTTTGTACTGTTTAGCAGTATGACAAATGTGGCGAATGCCGCATTAGAGTTGGTCATTACCGATGGTATTGATTCAGCACGACCAATTGCTGTTGTTCCGTTTAAGTGGGAGGGCACTCAAGCGCTTCCAACGGATATTTCTGCTGTTATTGCCTCGGATTTGCAACGCAGTGGTAAGTTCAGCCCCGTTCCAACGAGCAAGATGCCACAAACTCCGTTCAGCGAATCAGAAGTCAATTTTGACGCCTGGACGAATTTAGGTGTAGATGCTCTGCTGACTGGCTCAATCAAACAAAACGCTCAAGGTGATTACGTTATCAACTATCAACTTGTTGATATTGTGCGTGGCCAGCTAACGGGTGGAAAAAGTAAAGCGCTTGGTAGCGATGGCGAATTAGTACTGTCAAAAGATCATGTGCTGTTCAATAAGGTCGCGACCGTTCAAGGCCCTCGCATGCGTGAGTACGCTCACCGCATCTCTGATTTGGTGTATGAGCAGTTAACGGGTGACCGTGGCGCCTTCATGACCCGTATTGCATACGTGGTGGTGAATGATAAAGACCGTTTTCCTTACCAACTTCGTGTGGCTGATTACGATGGTTACAACGAGCGCTTGGTTTTACGTTCTAAGCAACCATTAATGTCACCAGCATGGTCGCCAGATGGTAAAAAGCTTGCGTATGTTAGCTTCCAAAATGGTCAAGCAGAAATCTTCATCATGAACATCTACACCGGTGAGCGTGAGAAGATCACTTCATACCCTCGTCATAATGGTGCGCCAAGATTTTCGCCTGATGGCAATAAGTTAGCGATTGTTCTCTCTAAGACAGGCTCGCTTCATGTTTACACGTTCGATCTTAACACTCGCAAGCTGACGCAAATTACGCGTGGCAGATCAAATAATACTGAACCGTTCTGGCATCCAGATGGAAAATCGTTGATTTTCACATCGGATAGGGGTGGTAAACCACAGATTTATCAAGTAAATTTGGGCAGCGGTTCTATTGACCGTTTGACTTGGCAAGGCAGCCAAAATTTGGGTGGCCAGATTACTCCTGATGGGCGATTCCTAGTAATGGTGAACCGCAGCAACGCAGGATTTAACTTGGCGAAACAAGATTTGGAAACTGGTGCTCTTCAAGTCTTAACTAAGACCTTGCTTGATGAGTCTCCTAGTATTGCCCCAAACGGTGGCATGGTTGTGTATAGCTCGATTTACAACAAGAAAAACGTACTATCGATGGTGTCAATTGATGGTCGATTCAAAGCTAGATTACCGGCAACAAATGGGCGTGTTAGAGCGCCTGCATGGTCACCGTTTTTGTAGTAATAAGTTTGATTAATAAAGGAAAATAAGATGCAACTGAACAAGGTTCTAAAAGGGCTACTAATCGCGCTTCCTGTAATGGCTGTTACAGCGTGTAGTTCAAGCGACGACGCTGCTTCTAACACTGGTGCAGCAACAAACAACAATGGCGCAGTTGAAACAACAGTAGCTACGCCAATTGATCAAAGCGGTCAGCTAACAGAGCAAGAGCTAAAAGAGCAAGCGCTACGTGAAACTCAAACAATCTACTTTGCTTTTGATAACTCAACAATTGCAGCAGATTACGAAGAGATGCTAGCGGCTCACGCTTCTTACCTAAGCAAGAACCCAGCTCTTAACGTAACTATCGAAGGTCACGCTGATGAGCGTGGTACACCTGAGTACAACATTGCTCTAGGTGAGCGTCGTGCACAAGCAGTAGCGAACTACCTGCAAGCACTAGGTGTTCAAGCTGACCAAATCTCAATCGTTAGCTACGGTGAAGAGAAGCCACTTCTTCTAGGTCAATCAGATGAAGTTTACGCTAAGAACCGTCGCGCGGTTCTAGTATACTAATTCGAGGTAATCCTCATGTTCAGTAACACTAAGCGCGCTGTTGCGCTTACGTTACTGGCAAGTGCAGCGAACTTTGCGTTCGCTGCACCAGCTCCAGTATCCGATCTCAACAGCACATCATCCGTCTCTAAGAGCCGTTCATCTGAAACGGAAGTAGAGCGTCTAGAACGTTTGCTCCAAAACCGCAATCGCGTTCAGCTCCAAATGCAACAGCAAATTGACCAAATGTCACAAGAGATCAGTGAATTGCGTGGTCAATTAGAGCGAAATAGCTACGAAATGAAACAAATGTTGCAACGTCAACGTGAGTTGTTTGTCGAGCTGGATCGTGTTCGTGGAGAGATAAAATCCGCACCTGCACAAGAAGCGAAACCGGCTAAAACAGGTGGCCAGTACACTCCAAATGTTGATGAGCAAACGGCATATCAGAATGCAGTTGACCTCATTCTCAAAAAGCGTGACTACACTGGCGCAATTGCAGCGTTCCAGCAGTTCCAGAAAGATTATCCTGACTCCACATACTCAGCGAATTCTCACTATTGGCTAGGCCAATTGTACTTCGCTAAGAAGCAGGACAAAGATGCTGTAAAGAGTTTTGCTGCGGTGGTGTCTTATAAAGACTCCAATAAGCGAGCCGATGCTTTGCTCAAGTTAGGTGAAATCGCTGAGCGTAATAACAATGCAGCTCAAGCGAAAAAGTACTACCAACAAGTGGTTGATGAATACCCAGGTAGTGCATCTGCAAAACTTGCCAGCTCTAAGCTGTAAGACGTTATGTTTTAAAAAGGAAGCTTCGGCTTCCTTTTTCTTTTCCGTTTCTTTATCGGTGGTGATTGAATAAATCGAGAGGAATGGCATCGAGCCTTTTATCCCCATCTTGCAACGGATTCTTTCAATCAGAAATGCTACCTGTAACAAAGATATACGGCTAGATAGCTAGAAATCCCCGCGACAAGTTGGTTTTTGAAAATTAACGAGGTTACAATACTCGGATTAAAGGAAGTTGCGTAGAGCAAGAGCAATGAGCCATATATTAGATAAAATCGACACTGTTTACCCATTCCCACCGAAACCAGTTCCATTAAGCGAAGAAGAAAAAGCATCTTACATTGAGCGTATTAAAAAGTTGCTCAAAGAAAAAGATGCGGTACTTATCGCGCACTACTATACCGATCCTGAGATTCAAGCCCTAGCGGAAGAAACGGGTGGTTTTGTTGGTGACTCGTTGGAAATGGCGAAGTTTGGTAATCGTCATCCTGCAAGCACACTGATCATTGGCGGTGTTCGCTTTATGGGCGAGTCGGCCAAAATCCTAACACCAGAAAAGCGAATTCTAATGCCAACGTTGGAAGCGGAATGTTCGCTCGATCTTGGCTGTCCAGCGGATAAGTTCAGTGAGTTCTGTGATGCTCACCCTGATCACACGGTTGTGGTTTACGCAAACACCTCAGCAGCGGTTAAAGCCCGTGCCGACTGGGTCGTTACATCGAGTATTGCACTTGAAATCGTGGAACACTTAGACGCTGAAGATAAGCCAATTATTTGGGGACCGGACCGTCACCTAGGATCGTACATCGCTAATAAAACTGGCGCAGACATGCTGCTATGGCAAGGTGAGTGTGTGGTTCATGATGAGTTTTCTGCTGATGCGCTACGCAAAATGAAGAGCGTGTATCCAGATGCGGCTATTTTGGTTCACCCTGAATCACCAGCAAGTGTGGTTGAACTTGCCGATGCCGTTGGCTCGACGAGTCAGTTGATCAAAGCAGCGAAAGCGCTTCCTCATAAACAAATGATCGTTGCGACAGACAAAGGCATTTTCTTTAAAATGCAGCAACTTGTGCCAGAGAAAGAACTTATCGAAGCTCCAACCGCAGGTGCTGGCGCAACATGCCGTAGCTGCGCACACTGCCCTTGGATGGCAATGAACGGTTTGAAAGCGATAGAGAAAGCGCTTAGTGAAGGCGGTGAAGAACACGAGATCTTTGTTGATGAAGAATTGCGTGTTAAATCGCTCATTCCGTTAAATCGTATGTTGGACTTTGCTGAGCAGCTAAATATGCAAGTGAAAGGTAATGCTTAAAAAGTAGGCGTAACTGAAAGTAAATCTCAAAAACCAGCCGAATATGGCTGGTTTTTTTGTGTCTTACTATCAATGAGTTACTATTGATGCAATCAATGAATGTCGAGGTTATAAATTTATGGCGGTGTGGTTAGTAGTTAAAAAGTGGCTTAGTTCACACCTTTTTAAATTGAGCAACCGAAGTCTTCTCATCTTTAGTGGCTTATATGTGAGCCTTTCATGGGGACTGCTCGTTCTCGCTGGTGAAACCGCATTAACAGACAGCTTCTCTAACTTTATCTATTACCTTATGGTTACGGCGAGTACGGTTGGCTATGGCGACCATTCTCCAGTAACAGATATGGGTAAATGGTTTGTCGTACTATTTGTAATCCCCGGCGGTTTGAGCTTATTCGCCGCATTATTGGGGCGTGTCGCTGGAGCAGCGATGGACTATTGGCGAGCGGGTATTTTAGGAAAACGGAGAGTAAGAGTGGAAAACCATATTGTATTGTTGGGCTGGAATGGATCGAGAACGATGCACCTTATTCGCATGTTACAACATGAAGAAGAGGGAAAGCGCCCGATTGTTTTATGCAGCCGTTCAGAAATAGAGAACCCGTTACCTGGCGAAATCAGTTTTATCAAAGTGACCAGTTATACCGATTCGCAAGAGATGAAAAACGCCAATATTGCCGAAGCCGCTTGCATTATTGTGGATAATCTCTCGGACGACATTACCTTGTCAGCCGCTCTATACTGCGCATCTGTAAACCCTTCCGCTCATTTGGTCGCTTACTTTAAAGATGAAGCGCTAGGCCGACTTCTAAGTCAGCATTGCCCGAAAGCGGAATGCATACCTGCTGTTGGCGCAGAAATGTTGGCAAAAGCGGCGGTTGACCCGGGCTCAAGTGCGCTTCATCAGGAGCTTTTGGCTTCAACACGAGGTATGACGCAATACTCAGTTATTTATCCTGAGGGGCAGTCTGCCACCACTATTGAGAATCTCTTCGTTTTTCTCAAAAGACGCCATCATGCCACGCTGATTGCTTTTGATATTGGCGATGGTATTCAACTCAACCCAGATTTAGATGCTGAAGTACCCGCGAGTACCAAGCTGTTTTACATTGCAGATGAACGTATTGAAGATTTTGCCTGGAAAGAAATGAACAAGGAACAATAATGCACATGATTGCCGGCCTGTTAGCAGGCTTCCCAAACTTTTTACTCTATTTCTCTGTTTCTATTATTTTTGTATTGGCGTTTAAGTTCATCTACGTCAAGTTGACGCCATACGATGAGTGGCATCTGATTAAAGAAAAACAAAATACAGCAGCAGCGATTGCGCTAAGTGGGGCTTTCCTTGGTTACTGTCTCGCGATTTCGGGGGCGGCAAAAAACTCAGTCAATATCGTCGATTTTATGGTTTGGGGCGTTGTCGCAATGCTTGCTCAAATTATCGCATTTGCAATTGTACGCTTTATTTTACTTCCGAAAGTGGCAGAGCGTATCGAAAAAGATGAACTGCCAGCCGGTATCGTATTAGCAGCAGTTTCTGTTTCGGTCGGCGTATTGAATGCCGCTTGCATGACTTACTAGGAGGAACGATGAAGCGGAGTTCTAACGTTAAACGTTCTTCCATGGACAAAAGCTTAAAGCTTGGGAAAATTCTTCCCTTTGCTGCCTTTGGTGGTATTTTCTTCTTTGCTACGTACGAGTCAAAAACAGAAGGGTACATTTTTTCTGATGCCGATGAGTGTAAATCTAACTCGCCTGAGTTTAGTGAACAGTGTGACATTGCATACCAAGAAGCTTTAGCTCGTGCCGAACAAAATGCCCCTCGCTACCGCAGCGAGTTCGAATGCGAGAATGATTTCTACGAGGATGATTGTTACTACAGTTCCAGTTCCCGAGCTTATGTACCTAACTTTGGCGGTTTTTTTTACAGTCGCTCATTAAGCGGGTTGAAAGGTTATAACAAGAGCTATTACTCAGAGCCGATGTACCGTTATAAATCCAAATTCTATAATGGAGCAGGACAATTCTTTGGCTCCTACTGAAATCAGCCGACCAAAGTCGCGACGAATAGCCTTAACAAACGTGGTGGCGGCACCATTGGCAGGGCGATGTCTCGAGGCGGGTTTGGTAAAGCGGTGTCGGTCAGTCGAGGCGGTTAAAAAGCACTATGTTTCGACGAGAAATACAAGAGCGCGAAAACTGGCGTGAATTAGCACGCCAGTTTGGTTTTGGTTTCCATACCATGTATGACCAACCGTATTGGGATGAGAGTGCTTACTATCAATTCACGCTGGAGCAAATTGAGCGCGATATAGAAGCGCCCACTGAAGAGCTGCATCAGATGTGCCTGGCTATTGTGGATGAAGTCGTTCGGAGTGAGCGGTTGCTGACGCAATGTGCGATCCCTGAATCTATGTGGGAGCAGGTCGCTTCTTCATGGAGACGAAGCGAACCTTCGCTTTATTCGCGGCTGGATTTCGCGTACAACGGGACCTCGCCAGCAAAATTACTGGAAAACAATGCGGATACGCCAACCAGCTTGTTTGAAACTGGCTTTTGGCAGTGGGTGTGGCTAGAAGATGTTGTAAATAAAGGTCGAGTTCACCAGAGCGCGGATCAATTCAATATTCTTCAAGACTTTTTGATCGAGCGCTTTGCCGAAATAGCAAAATACCAACCAGGACAAACACTTCACTTTAGCTGCTGCAAGTACACTGAAGAAGATAAAGGGACTGTCCAGTATTTAGAGGATTGCGCGCGAGAGGCAGGGTTAGCAACGGCATTCGTGCATGTCGAAGATATTGGAGTGACGGAAGATGGTCTGTTTGTGGATGCTGACGACAGAGCGATTCGTTGGATGTTTAAGCTTTACCCTTGGGAGTTTATGTTTGAAGAGGAATATGCGAAGTACTTAGCGACTGCGAACGTAAACTGGTTAGAACCGATGTGGAAGTCGATTCTATCCAATAAAGCACTTTTACCGTTATTGTGGGAGCGCTTTCCTAACCACCCGAACCTTTTGCCCGCTTATTTTGCTAACGATTCAAAAGCGAACACTATGAGAGATTATGTCATCAAGCCACTATTTTCTCGAGAGGGCGCGAACATCGAGATCGTCATCGATGGAAAACGTTTTGTTAAAACGTCAGGGCCTTATGAATCTCAATTCAATATCGTCCAGCAATACCATCCACTACCTAAGTTTGGGCAAAACCATACGTTAATTGGCAGTTGGTTGGTCAATGATAGAGCTGCCGGTATTTCGATTAGGGAAGACAGTAGCTTAGTGACTCAAGATATGGCGCGGTATATTCCACATGTAATTTTAACATGATCAAAAAAGCTCTCCATTTGGAGAGCTTTTTGTCTATTCAGCCGTTCAATCTTGATGGTCGACAGCGTTGCGTCTATTGTTCTTCAGCTAATGCAACACCGCGCTGGGTAAGACCACATAACATCACTGGCATTGCATTGAAGATTTCCTCAAACTGCTCTAAGCCTTCCATACCTTGTTCGGCCAATGTTTCAATGGTCGTTTCTGGGTCGTAAAGCATAGTAAGAGAAAGTAAAACACCACCGAGTAGGGCATTATCTTCGCTATCCTCAGGCATCAACGTTTCCCAGTCATCACGCGCAAGTTGCCAGCCTTGTAATACACCTTCACAGAAATCGCGAGCCTGACTTGTTACAATGTCTTGCTCATCTAGCGCGCACCCTGCAGGCCACTGCCAAGTGCCTTCTAGGAGAGCGGGACGAGTTTGGTTCCACATTTGTACAATCTCGTCAATGTATTGCTCTAGTTGCTCACCGTCAGTAAATGGCGCTGTTTCTTCTCCACCCCATAAGAATGGCAACCACTCTTGAGGCATTAATACGTTTGGCGCTGCAGCCATCGCTGTTACAAAGCCTTGAGTTTTTGCTAGGTTTAGTAGTTTACCGTCAAGTTCTGGGAGAGAAAGGATGTCTTGTAGTTTCAAAATAGAATACCATTTGTTAATGGGCTGGTTGATTGCGCTCATCTTACCAATCAATTAGTGATAAATCGATATTAGGGAATGATTCACACATCTATGGAAATTCGCTCATCACTTAGAAAAAAAAGCATTCTCGCCCTAACACTTTACCTGTGCTTCTTTATCGCCACTATCGGTTCTGTCGCCTATTTGGTTGTTGAGCCACCGGTTAGACAAAAGCTAGAGCAAAACCTAGAGTTACGTACCCAACTCCTGGCTCTTGAGATAAAAGAGCCCCTCCTCAGTTCTACAGGTGTATTGAGCAGCTTAGTAGGGCTAGCCCAAGGGACTGAAAATATTCAATCTCTCAACACAATAATTCCACATATACTTCAATTGAGTGACAAGATGCTTGTTAGTGGTGGCGTATGGCCTAAACCCGAACTCAAAGCAGAACAATGGAGATATAAAAGTCTATTCTTCAATAAAAACAGTGATAGTGGTATTGACCAAATTCACTCCTACAATAACCCCGAATCTGGCGGTTATGATAATGAACCCTGGTATGTCGCTGCCGCCGATGCTCCGGTAGGTTCTGTTAGTTGGTCTACGGTTTACATCGACACCTTTACTCAGGTCCAGATGATTACCGCATCTTCTCCATATTACCAAAACGGTCGATTCGCTGGAGTTGTAACGGTAGACCTATCACTAGATGCACTTTTTCAGTTTATTCGAGAGCACACGAACCAGCATTCTTTGGGGGTAGTGGTTCGCGATGCTGACTCAAACGTGATTATTGAACACAACTTTCAACTGACGGACGAAATTTATGTCAGCGAGCTTGATTTCGGAGAGTTCGACTGGCGCATGGAAGTTGTCAACGCAAAAGCTAAAGTCGCCGATCAAGTGTTTGAACAAGTGATGAGCGTTGAGGGGAGGATCATTCCATTTTTGCTCTTGTGTGTCTTGGTCGGTTACTACTTACTGAATCGCTATATTGTTGAACCAATTGTTCGCATTGCCGTTAAGATTGATGACTCGAAAACTGGTGGGATCATAGATATTGACTACGATAGCGATGACGAAATCGGACAGCTTATCGAGAAGTTCAATGAAAAGACGATCTATTTAGAGCAGGAGAGAATAAAAGCTCAGGCTTCGACAAACGCTAAAACGGCATTCTTAGCCACATTGTCCCACGAGATTCGCACACCAATGAACGGTGTACTAGGAACTGCCCAGATACTGTTAAAAACACCACTTACCGATGAGCAGCGTAAGCACCTGAGAACACTTTATGATTCAGGTGATCACATGATGACATTACTCAATGAGATTTTAGATTACTCAAAAATTGAACAAGGGCATGTTGAATTCGAAAATACGCCTTTCCCAATTGAGTCGATCATCGGCAGCATAAAAAGTGTTTATCAAACACTATGTGCAGAAAAAGGCCTTCGCTTTAGAGTAGTGTCTCATTTGCCAACAGGGCGCTGGTACAACAATGACAAAGCCCGTCTGCGCCAAGTATTGTTTAACCTACTAAACAACGCTGTCAAGTTCACCGACCGAGGCATCGTAGAGGTAGAGCTGACCGAGAAATCGAGCAAGGCAGGTACTAAGCTTATTCTCGCGGTGAAAGATACGGGTATCGGTATTTCTCAAGAAGCGCAAAAACGCATTTTCCGTCCTTTTGAACAAGCGGAGTCCTCGACGACTAGGCGGTTTGGTGGTACAGGGCTTGGTTTAGCGATAGTAAAAGAAATTGCCGAGCATATGGGAGGGCATGTGATTGTGCAGAGTCAAGAGAATGTCGGGACAACCTTTACCGTCGAGATCGCGCTTACGCCTTGTGAGCCTGGGAAAGTGGAAGCAGTCAATGCACATAAGCTGAATTGCAAAGGTTTGAAAGCGCTCATTGTCGAAGACAACCGAACAAATGCAATCATTATGGAAACTTTCCTAAGAGCCAAAGGCTTTGAGTGCACAAGTGTTGAAAATGGTCAGCTTGCCGTCGATGAGGTGGCCGTTCAGTCATTTGATTTGATATTAATGGACAATCATATGCCTGTTCTTGATGGTGTTGGGGCAATATCAGCCATTCGAGCGATGAGTTCGCCTGTAAAGTCGGTACTGATCTTTGGCTGCACAGCAGATGTATTCAAAGAAACACAAGAGCGCATGATAAATGTAGGAGCCGACCACATAATTGCGAAACCAATTGTGGAGTCTGAATTAAATGATGCGTTATATCTCCATGCAGCACGGTTATACCAATACCAGTCGGACTTTGGTGATAATACAACGGATATCCTTGATGCGGAAAAGTGGCTACTAAACTTCTATGTTGCTCTAGATAATGGTCATCTCAACGAAGCGCTAGAGGCTATTTCAGCGATTATTGCTCAAGTCACCCCTGATGCTAATAAAGACGTTTCTTTAGTTGCCGAGCGAATAAGGCGTAACTTAAAGCGTCAGCAGTCTCCAAACCAAGATGATATCGATACATTAACGCTCTTGCTCGCATCATCATAGCTTAATCCATATAGCGCGATTCAACGCAATCATGAATTGTCTTTACTCTTCATACCTAACCTTAGCTGAATCGTCTGTTTTTTCCTTACTTTCAATGAGCTTAGCGCTGCTGTTGGATTCTGTCATAAGAGCAACGGTGCGGCTCTCAGTTGCGCTCACATCGGGAATACTCTGAATTTTTACAACTCAGTAGCATAAGTTATTAGAATGATCGTTTATTCCCCGAACTTTATCCTAACCCTCCATCCAAACAATCACTTATCCCACTTTTTGTGTAAGTTAAATCCGTATTTTTCTACCATTTTTACGTCATTTTAAGCGTGTTTAGTTGTTAGTGGTGAAAAAAACTACTTTCATTTTAAAAAATGGTTATAAATTTACAACTTGATTTCAAATGCAGTGCCATGCGCTGCTTTTTATGTGATTTAATTGTCTTATTAACTGGTCATGTATTTGTTTGATGGTTGATAGTTTTATTTTGTTTATTGTTGGTGGTATTTAATTTTGGGGGTTGGTTAATGAAGTCTCGCGGACCATTTTGTATTCGTCACGCCGCAGCGGATACCTTTGCTATGGTTGTTTTTTGCTTTATCACAGGGATGATTGTCGAGATTTTGATTTCAGGGATGACGTTTGAGCAATCTTTAGCATCACGTACACTATCTATTCCAGTGAATATTGCTATTGCTTGGCCGTATGGCGTTTTTCGTGATTGGGTGCTACGTCAGGGCAACAAGGTATCGCCGTCTTCATTTATGAAAAACGTATCTGATCTGGTCGCTTATGTGCTTTTTCAGTCTCCAGTTTATGCAGGAATTTTATTCGCAGTTGGTGCGTCTACAGACCAAATAGTGACCTCGGTGACAAGTAACGCCATTATTTCTTGCGGTATGGGTGTGTTGTATGGGTACTTCTTGGACATGTGCCGCCGTTGGTTCCGTGTTCCCGGTTATTCTCAAAGTATCTAAATGACCCAGTTTTGCTCAATTTAGTTACTTAGTGAGCAATCGAGTGGAAAAGGGCGCTTTTTTTTATGTTTAGCCTTGACCATCAGGCACATAATCATTAAATTAGCGCCTCGTTAGCCAATGATGCTAACCAAAAATTGATTCGGTGAGTTGTCCGAGTGGCTGAAGGAGCACGCCTGGAAAGTGTGTATACGGCAACGTATCGAGAGTTCGAATCTCTCACTCACCGCCACATTTGAGCCCTAGCAGAAATGCTGGGGCTTTTTCGTATTACGCGACAAGTTCAATCCCAGAGCTGTATATCGTATTGATTCTCAATTACTCATTGAGTCGGCAAGCCCTTCAAAAAAGCCTCCTTTTTATTCATCTTTTGTTACACATTTTCCGTACAGGTAGTGCGTTTTTATTCGCATGTTGTGATGAGCGTTCCTTATTAAATTTTCCATAAAATCAATTAATTGTTGAAATTAGAACGCTTGTCAAAAAGTCATCAGATATCATGTTTAATAGAGTCTTTTACCTAATGGGATACTCTATTTGTTTGATATAATTTCTGGCAGTTTGTATACCATAATTAAAGAGAGTCTATTCATGTTCCAGAACTTAACGATCAAGCAGAAGATAGTGATTCCGCTGTCACTGATTATTGGATTGTTTATTGTGAGCTCTGTATTAAACGTTATGACAAGTTGGAAACAATCTGAGTTGAGTGAAACACTTAACGAACAGATAGTGCCGAACTTATTAACGATTGAGGATGCTTACCGCGATCTTTACCAAGCTACATCTGCAATCCAAGGTGTTGCTCTTTCTGATACTCAAACCGATATTGACCACCACATCGGTGAATACAAAGACAACGCATATAAAGCGCTGCCACGTATGGAGAAAATGATTGAGCTATCGCAAGCTGGCGTGATGCCTTCTTCACACGGTAATGAAGTGAGAAAGCTTGTCTCCCTAGGTGAAAAATGGTTGGCGAGTTATGAAGCGATGTTGCGTTTACCTCAATCACAATGGCTTGGTTACTACAACGAACACAAACACACCTTTGAAAATCAGTTTATCGAGGTAAGAGCGCAACTTAATGTTGTGAAAGATGCGATAGAAGAAAAACAAAGCTTATTGAAAGATGAAATCTCTGCAGCTGCATCAAGAGCAGAGTTAATTCTTGAAGCGGGCATTGTGATTGTTATTCTGGCCGCTATTGCGATGGCGTTTTTGTTGTTGCAAACCGTCGTGAAGCCTATCAACGATATCAAAAATGCGATGACAGAAATTGCTTCTGGTGAAGGTGATTTAAGCCAGCGAATCGACGTGAAAACACAAGACGAAATTGGCAATTTAGCGAACGCGTTTAATCAGTTTGTGTCTAAAATCCAAGCGACAGTTTCTCAAGTAATTGAAAGTTCGAATACCTTGCGTAATGAGATGGAAAATCTTAGCTCGTTGACCACGACCATCGCGAACTCGACCGTTTCACAGCAAAAAGACAGCGAGGCGGTAGCGGCGGCAGTGCATGAAATGCAAGTCACCAGCAGAAATGTCAGCGATAGCGCTAACGAAGCTGCGGTTGCGAGCCAAACAGCGAATGATGAACTTACCAATACCAATGTTATTTTGGATCAAACCGTTAGCTCAATTCGTAGCCTCGCAAGTGAAATCGAAAGTGCAAGCCACGTCATTAACACATTGGATCATGATGTGAGTAACATTGCTTCTGTATTGGATGTCATTCGTGGTATCGCAGAGCAAACGAACTTATTGGCGCTTAACGCAGCGATTGAAGCGGCTCGTGCAGGAGAACAAGGGCGAGGCTTTGCTGTTGTCGCAGATGAGGTCCGCTCGTTAGCCAGTCGCACACAACAGAGCACGGGTGAAATCCAAACCATGATTGAAAAGCTACAATCTGGTGCGGGACAAGCCGTAGAAGTGATGCGTGGTAGCCAAAATAGCAGTGATGAAACAATTCAATCGGCAGGGAGAGCGAGTCAATCCCTTTCTGAAATCTTAAACGCGATTTCACGTATGAACGAGATGAACACACACATTGCAACGGCTGCAAGCCAGCAAAGTACGGTAAGTGACGAAGTAAATAGCAACGTACAAGGCATTGCAGATAGCAGTACATCTATTGTGGAAATCGTCAACCAAGCGCAAGCATCTTTAGCCATGTTATCAGAGCAAACCCAGCGCTTAGATCATCAGGTTAGTCAGTTCAAAGTATAAGCTTGAGAACTGCAATCTCACTGACGAAATAACCCGCTTCTTAGCGGGTTATTTTTTAGATAAGGGTCGAACCTGACTTGTGAAGGCACGACTATATTTACATTCCTCTTTTACTTAACTTTGTATACCAGAGGTGCAAATAATCCTAGACAGCGGTGACAAACTCTGTACAGCGTGATGATGCTTTTATCATCACTTTTGCTGCTTTTTAACCATTGCAATTGCTCACAGGAAAGTGTGATTTCCAACCCAAAATCTTCAAATTTGAGAACTTCATTACACCTTTACCATAAACGTTTTTCGTAAGCGTATAGAACTGTAAATTTTGTTGTATGTACAACACTGGGTAATTATCATCCTAATTAATTTGTTCTGGATATACATCCGTTAGTCATCATTAAGTCATTCTAGAAGTTTTTAGCAAGGAATCTTGAAGGCTTGTAGGTAAAAGAGAGAAAAATTCATGAGACGTAAAACCACGCTATCTCTGCTGATTGCGTCGAGCCTTTTTGTGGTTGGATGTCAACCTAGCGAAGAAGGATCGAGCCAAGGTAGTGGTCCTGTGCCCGCAACCGAAGTTGAAGTGTTAACGGTGGAACCAACTCGCCAAGCGTTAACTGTCGAGTTGCCAGGTCGTAGCCGTGCATTCAAAGAAGCGGAAGTTCGTCCGCAAGTTACAGGCATTATTTCAGAGCGAAATTTTGTTGAAGGGGGCCTTGTTGAACAAGGACAGTCCCTATATCAAATTGATGATTCATCATTTCAAGCGGATTTGCTGAGTGCTGAAGCGGAATTAATCCGAGCTCAAGCAGCGGCAGAATCGACCCATGCCACAGTGAAGCGTTACAGAACCTTGATCACCAAAAAGTCCATCAGCCAACAAGATTTGGATGAAGCAGAAGCAGCATACAAGGAAGCGCAAGCACAGGTCCTAGTCGCAAAAGCGAAGATCAATACGGCAAAAATCAATTTAGATTACACGCAAGTGAAAGCTCCGATTAGCGGTGTGATCGGTAAATCGAGTGTGACGGCGGGTGCGTTGGTTACGGCTAACCAAGCAGCCAAATTAGCGACCATTCAGCAGCTTGATCCTATCAACGTTGATATTGTGCAATCATCCGCGCAACTGTTGCGTTTAAAAGCGGCTCTTTCCCAAGGTCATATGCAAGAAGATAACTCTGCGCAAGTTACATTGATGCTTGAAGATGGCAGCACGTACGAACATAAAGGCACGATGAAATTTACCGAGGTCAATGTGAACGAAAGTACGGGTAGCGTGACGCTTCGTGCTGAATTCCCAAACCCTGACGGTTTGTTGCTACCAGGAATGTTTGTTCGTGCGACGGTTATTACTGGTGTTGACCCTGACGCGATTCTGATACCACAAAATACCGTTTCTCGCGATGCGACAGGCAAAGCGACAGTGATGATGGTGAATGGTGAGAACAAAGTGGAAGCGAGACCAGTGAAGACAGCCGAAGCGATCAATAATCAATGGCGTATTATTGATGGTTTAAACGCGGGCGATAAAGTCATTACTGCTGGGTTACAAAAGGTAGGTCCAGGCAGCCCTGTAACTATCCAAAACGGTGAACAGGAGTAATCATGGCACGATTTTTTATCGATCGTCCGGTATTTGCTTGGGTTCTCGCAATTCTCACGATGTTGGCGGGGGTAATGTCATTATTCAATTTACCCGTCTCGCAATACCCAACGATTTCACCGACAACGATCACCATCAGTGCTCGTTATCCAGGTGCATCAGCGAAAACCGTTGAAGACTCGGTAACGCAGGTTATCGAGCAAAATATGACGGGATTAGATTATCTTCGCTACCTATCATCGAGCAGTGATGCATTCGGTAATGCGACAATTACCCTGACGTTTGATAGCGAAGCTGATCCTGATATCGCGCAAGTACAGGTGCAGAACAAGCTGCAATTGGCATTGACATCATTGCCGATGGAAGTACAAAACCAAGGTATCGTCGTGAATAAATCCAACACGGCGTTTCTCATGGTGGTGGCAGTTTATTCTGAAGATCCTGACTTTACAGAAAACGATATCGGCGACTTTGTTGTAACGAATATTCAAGACCCGATAAGTCGTGTAACTGGCGTAGGACAAGTGCAGGCGTTTGGTGCGCAGTATGCGATGCGAGTCTGGCTGGACCCATTTAAGCTTACGCAGTTCAACTTGACCGCAATCGATGTAGCAAATGCTATCAGTGAACAGAACGCGCAAGTTTCTTCAGGTCAACTTGGTGCAGCACCTGCGCAGGAAGGTCAGCTGTTGAATGCAACGATTTCGTCTGCAAGTCGTTTGAGCAGTGTAGAAGAGTTCCAAGACATCATTCTTAAGTCTGACGCCAGTGGTTCGAATGTTTATTTGAAAGATGTAGCTCGCGTTGAACGTGGGGCAGAAAGTTACGACATTCGAGGCCAATATAATGGCTTCCCAGCATCGGGTTTAGGTATTTCATTAGGTACTGGCGCAAACGCGCTTGAGACAGCCAATGCGGTAAAAGAGCGCTTAGACCAACTGAGTGCTACGTTCCCAGAAGGGTTACAGATTGCTTACCCATTTGAAACGACGCCATTCGTCAAAGCCTCGATTCAAGAAGTGGTTAAAACGCTATTAGAAGCCATTCTTCTTGTGTTCTTAATCATGTACCTGTTTTTGCAGAACTTCCGTGCGACGATCATTCCAACGATCGCAGTGCCTGTCGTACTACTCGGCACCTTCGCTATTTTGTACGCGACTGGATTTAGCGTAAATACGTTAACCATGTTCGCGATGGTTCTGGCTATCGGTTTGCTGGTGGACGATGCCATCGTTGTGGTGGAAAACGTCGAGCGTGTGATGCATGAGGATGGGTTAGAGCCCAAAGAAGCAACCAAAAAATCGATGGGGCAGATCACTGGTGCTCTGATTGGTGTGGGTCTGACGCTTTCTGCGGTATTCGTCCCTATGGCGTTTATGTCTGGTTCTACAGGGGTTATTTACCGTCAGTTCTCGATAACCATTGTGGCGGCGATGACACTTTCAGTTTTGGTAGCGATAATTCTGACTCCAGCATTATGTGCAACATTACTGAAAAAAGGCGATGCTGAGCTTCTAGAAAAGAAAGGCTTCTTTGGCTGGTTTAACCGCAAGTTTGATGCGATGACAGCTGGCTATGAAACCGGCGTTGCTAAACTCCTAAAGCGTACAGGTCGTATGTTGGTTGTATTCTTGGCAATGAGTGCAGGTGCGGGCTGGCTATTTATGAACCTTCCGACGTCATTCTTGCCGGATGAAGACCAAGGCACAGTATTCTCAATGGCTATTTTGCCGCCTAACTCAACGCAAGAGCAGACGGAAAAAACACTTGAGAAAATGCGTGACTTTTACCTAGTAGACGAAAAAGACAATGTAAAGTCTGTCTTCTCCGTTGCTGGATTTAGTTTCGCAGGCCAAGGCCAAAACATGGGGATGGCATTTATCGGTCTGAAAGATTGGTCAGAGCGTGAAGCGCCGGGTGCTGATGCAGCTTCCATTACTGGTCGAGCGATGGGGTACTTCTCGACCATCAAAGAAGCACTGGTGTTTGCATTTGCACCTCCTGCGATTCAAGAATTGGGTAACTCGACAGGCTTTGATTTCTATCTTCAAGATTCGTTGAACAAAGGTCACGACGCATTAGTCGCTGCGCAAGGTCAACTGCTTGGCATGGCTGCACAAAACCCGAAACTTGTCGGTGTTCGTCCGAACGGTCAAGCAGATGCGCCAATGTACAAAGTGAACATTGACCACGTTAAACTGCGTGCTCTGGATGTTAGCATTAATGACGTCAACCAAATCCTGTCAGCGGCATGGGGCGGAGCGTACATTAACGACTATATTGATCGCGGTCGAGTGAAAAAAGTCATGATGCAAAGTGATGCGGAATACCGTATGCAGCCAAAAGACTTCGATTCGTGGTACGTGCGCAACTCAAAAGGTGAGATGGTGCCTTTCTCTGCCTTTGCGAGCGGAGAGTGGACGTATGGTTCACCTCTTTTGCAGCGTTTTGATGGTTTGCCAGCGATGAATATCCAAGGCGGCGCAGCTCCTGGCGTCAGTACTGGTGAAGCGATGGCAGAAATTGAAGCAATGGTAGAAAAGCTACCAGAAGGCTTTACGGTGAACTGGAATGGCATTTCGTATGAAGAGCGCCTTTCCGGAAACCAAGCGCCAATGTTATATGCGCTGTCTATCCTCGTCGTATTCTTAGTTCTCGCCGCTTTGTATGAAAGTTGGTCAGTACCTTTCGCCGTAGTGTTAGTTGTGCCACTTGGTGTGCTTGGCGCTGTGCTCGCGGTAATGACGCGAAGTATGGACAACGATGTATTCTTCCAGGTGAGCTTATTAACGACGGTCGGCTTGGCAACTAAAAACGCCATTCTGATTGTTGAGTTTGCGAAAGATTACTACGAGAAAGGCGCAGGCCTTATCGAAGCTACCCTGCATGCCGTTCGTGTTCGTCTGCGCCCAATTATTATGACATCGCTAGCCTTTGGTCTGGGTGTAGTACCGCTTGCTATCAGTTCAGGTGTGGGCTCAGCAGGTCAAAATGCGGTAGGTACTGGTGTACTTGGTGGCATGATCAGTGCGACGATCTTAGGTATATTCTTTGTGCCAATCTTCTTTGTGGTGGTTGAGCGATTGTTTGATCGACGTGCGAGAAAAGAATCGGAGGCAGAGTTGTCTGAGACTAATCCTAAACCAGCTCAGCAAAGCGAGTAAGACTTGGTTGCTGTAACTGAGTTATACTGGTGATAATAAACACGATAAAAGGGCGCTTCGGCGCTCTTTATTTTATGTTTTCACTTGGTGGTTATCGTCTTTGACGCAAACTTGAAGGGGGAGCGTTTTGCCTGATGCAGAATCTGCTTACTCCTTCCGACCGAATGAAAGCCTAAGAAGAACAAACGACGATGAAAGATCAGAAAATATCCCCAATTTCCGTTTTGGATCAAAGCCCTATGTTTGTCTGCGGTGTGATGCAGCGAATGTACCGCAATCGTGCTCAAGCTGAGCTCTCTCGGCAAAATTTAATGACACTCGAGATGGCAAGTGCACTGGCCGCTTTGGAAGAGTTTCAACCCATGAGTCAGCAAGCGTTGGCTGACGCGGTTCGAACTGAGCGAAGTGTAGCAAAGCGAATGGTGGATAATTTGGAAAAGCGAGGGTTTGTTCAAGTTTCTAAAAGTAAATCGAATCAGCGTCTCAAAATGCTCAGCATGACAAAAGAGGGGGCAAATGCTTTAAAGCAAGTGCATCAAATCATGACGAATTTACAGAAAGAATTTTTTGCTTGTTTGTCTGAATCAGAAGCGAGTGAGTTTTTTCGTCTGGTAAGAAAACTCACTTTTGCGAATCACGACCAGTAGCTTATCTTAATACTATCTAGCGCGCCTTTACTTTATCGGTGATCAATTATATTAAGTCGTAAAACTTAAGAAATAGAATGCCCAAAGTACACGTGACGGTAGAAAGCACCGTAGTGAGTGCGATGATATTTGCGGCTAATGTGGCATTGCCTCCCATCGAACGTGCCATGACATAACTGGCCGCTGCCACTGGGGAAGCGTTCATAAAGAAAAGAATACCTAACTCAATTCCTCGAAAACCTACTAAGTAAGCACCAATAGTGATCATTACGGGTGCCACGATGAGCTTGTAACTGCTTGCAAACCAAGATGGACCTTTCTCTTTTCTCATCAAGCTAAAATCGAGTGAGCCGCCCGTACACAACAGCGCTAAAGGTAATGTCATTTTGGACAAGTAGTCCCCTGCATCAATAACAACGTTCGGCACTGGAATAGAGAGCAAATAGAAAGCCATCCCTAGGACGATTGAGATTATCAGTGGATTCCTCGTCAGTGTTCGGCCCATCATTTTTGCGGCTTGTGGGACAGAAGTTGCGCCCTTGGGAGATAAGCAAATTACCGCTTGGACGTTGTAAATAAACGTGGTGACCGCGACATAAAGCGCTGCTAACGCCACACCTTGAGAACCATACGCATTGGCAACGTACGCGATGCCAATAATACCTGTGTTTGCTCGAAACCCACCCTGGATAAGAACACCTTGGTCAGGCGATGCTTTGAACAGAAGCTTGACCGAAAGGTAGGTAAAAATGAAAAACGAAATGCTAGCGATGACGCCGAAATTGACAAAGCCACTCGCCGCGGAAAAATCGTGTTCTGAAGCCACAATACTGACAAATAACATCGCAGGTAGCGTAACTTGAAACACCAGTTTGGAGCCTACTTCGATAAAATTATCGTTGATCAGTCCGATGCGTTTGAACACCACGCCAAGTATTAACATTAAGCAGATAGGGCCGGTTATCGACAAAGAGAATTGCAACTGATGTAGAACAGCTTCCATGTAAGTACCCGCAGCAAAAGAAAAATATTCCTGCTGTCTATTAAGCCATAAACTCTGGGAGACAGGACAGAAAAGTGATGAAATTTTCCTCTTTTGTTGTTTCCAGAACCATTTGCATTCCAAGTTATGGACGAGGTCCCAGTTTAACAAAGCTGCACTGGTTCTATGCGCGATATGTTGGTTTACTACTTATCGTGATGCATCCACATGCGTATTAAATAAAAGGGTTGGTCATTGTGGTTATGGATAGGAGTTCATCGATGAAAAGGAAACACAACAAAACCGTACTTTGTGCATTTGTCTCAGGTTCGGTGTTTGGTGCAGCTTTAGTCATTGCGATGTCTTTACCAATGTAATCGTTTCTGTAGGCTCTTTGAATACTTACGCTAATTCAATACAAAAACAGATTGAGTTCAGCTTGATCTACTGTTAGTTTGAAAACATGAAAATACACGTTAGCCCTTCATCAACAACCTTCTTTTGGTGGCGCTCTAAATAGAGCGGCACGGAATACTCACATTCTTAAGCTGCTGGATGGTAGCTAAGAGTGTTTGATCTTTTTATCTCCAGTAGCGATCTATTAAATACTTGGAGATAAATATGAACACCATTCAAAGTACACCACAGCGTGAAATTATCCTGACCGGCGATCGAGCTACAGGTCCGTTACACCTCGGGCACTATGTCGGTTCATTGCAACAACGAGTCAAATTGCAAACGGAGCATGAGCAAACGATCTTAGTCGCAGACATGCAAGGGTTGACGGATAACGCCCACAATCCATCAAAAGTATCCTCCAATATTCTCAATGTCGTTGCGGATTATTTGGCCGTTGGTATCGACCCCACACAAACCACGATCACGTTGCAATCTCAAATACCAGCGTTAGCAGAGTTAACGATGTATTACAGCAATCTTGTCTCTATTGCGCGTTTAGAGCGTAATCCCACGGTTAAAAATGAGATTCAAAGTAAAGGCTTTGAACGCTCTATTCCCGCTGGTTTTTTAACGTATCCAATTTCTCAAGCTGCCGATATTACGGGGTTCCACGCGACGTTGGTTCCGGTAGGTGATGACCAACTGCCGATGTTGGAGCAAACTAATGAAATCGTAAGAAAAATAAACCACCTGGGTGGAAAAGATGTTCTTAAAGAGTGCCGTCCTTTACTTAGTGATGCACCTCGTTTGCCGAGTACTGATGGCAAAAATAAGATGTCTAAAAGCATGGGGAATGCAATCAACCTAGGGGCGTCTGAAAAGGAGATTTCTGCGGCGGTGAAATCTATGTATACCGACCCCAATCACCTGAAAATTGAGGACCCTGGCCAAGTCGAAGGTAATATCGTATTTACCTACCTCGATGCCTTTCACCCTGATAAAGATTATATCGAACAGCTAAAAGAGCATTATCGACGAGGTGGATTAGGTGATGGTTTGACCAAGAAAGTGTTAGAAGAATGCCTACAAGAGATGCTTCGTCCTATTCGAGAAAAGCGTGCCATGTATCTAAATGACAAAGCACAGCTGATTGATATTTTAAAACAAGGCAGTCAGCGTTCTCGCGAGAAAACCGAAAAAGTGCTATTTGATGTGAAAGATGTATTTGGTTTGAATTTGTTCTGAATTAAAAAACAGGGTTCTGAATAAAAGGCACGGCTGTTTATTCGTAACGTGCCTTTTGGACTTTCAATTCCCATCAATGAAAGCTGACGTTTAAGAAGAAAAGAACTCACGACGAAAATCCGCTACTTCTTGTTGGTAATACCTTTGCCATTCCGGTTCTGACAAATTCGAATGGCTTGTGGATCTTTCTTTTCTGAGTCTGGACTCAAGTTGTTGCAATGCTTGTTGGTAATCTCTGACTTGCTCTTTTTGCTCGGCAATTTGTTGCTGACGATCGTGAATCTCTTCGCTTTCGTCCTTCGTTAAGTAAGTTTTTTCCAGTTCTGCGATGATGGTTTGGCGATCTGGAAAGCTCATGCTATTGGGTATCAGGGCGACTGCACGCTCATATTTTGCTTGGTCGTTTGTAAGCCCGATAGCCTCTGCATTTTCTTGCCAGTCTATGATGAGTTGCTCGAAAGCTTGCAAAAAGCTTTCTGGACTTTGCGTGTTGAGCTGTTGGGCCTCTAAATTGAAATCGTATAGGGCGAACTCATCCGCGAAAATAACATCAGCCAACTCGCCCCAAATGCCTCTTGCCTCGGCTTTAAGTTGTGCAATACGTGAGGCTAGTGGTTGTTGCTCATCAAACAACAAATTACCCACACTTTCTTGCCATTGACTGTTGAGTTGATGGTAGCTCGCCAAAAGTTGAAATCTTGCTGAAGATAAATAAGGCTCGAGCAAGGCTAACTGTTCCTCACAGTCGCGGTTCGACATGCACTCATGCCAAAATGACTCAAGCTCTGCGACGAGTTCTCTCCCTTTGAGCAGAGTTAGTCTCTCAGTCGTTATTTGAGTCGCAGAAGGGAGCTCTGCGGTCTGTGGTGAAGCATCTGCACTGGGAGCGATATTGCTTGTTTTTAGTGATGTACTAGGGCCGTTCTTATTTTTTGCCTTTGGAGCAGAAGCGGACACGGCCGCTTCTTGCTGCCCATCTTGACTGAAAGTTAAAAACATCATGCCCGCCATAATGGCGGACATGATTATCAACGCGATTTTCTTCATGGCTTGATTGTTGCGCTAACTGGGAAATGGTCAGAAAGGTTGTAGTGTTTCCATAAACTTTCTGAAGTTGTACGCGGCACGTCCACACGGTTGTCATTGAATGATTTCACACCGTATTCGCTACTCACCATGACATAGTCAAGGTATTCCACGTTTTCGCCGCCTGATAACGCTTCACCTGCGAAGTTATTGATACGGGGATCAAAGGTTGACTCCGTGTAACCTGAATACTGAGGTTCGATGGCGCTTAAGTTGGCGATCATTTGTTGGTAGTCACCAGGGAACTTTCTTTTGTTTACGTTAAAGTCGCCGCTGTATACCACAGTTTCGCTTGAAGGAATGTTGAGAGATTTAGCGAGTGCGCGGATTTGTTTGAACTGGCGCTGACGATACTCGCGAGCGGTGTCTGTATCGAAAGATGCGGTATGGGTAGCAAACACATGGTAAGCCTGACCACCTTTAATAATTTCCGCATAATTAACGCCTTTGTCGGCAAAGCAGTCTGTGCCAGAGCAGTCGGGGAAGACATATTGCGCTTCATTCACGATAGGATAGCGACTGACAATGATCACCCCACCATCATGAATATTAACGCCTTCTTTATCTAACATTTTAGTTTGGTACGGATATTCCTTAGCTAACTCACGTAGGAATGCTTCACGACCGCTTGCAAACACTTCTTGCAGCGCTAATACATCATAACCTTTGACGTATTGAGGAATCAGTTCGTAACGATCACCGATGTGCGATGCAATAGCCGTAAGAGCCCAGATGTTGTATGTCATCAACTTAAGGTTTTGTTCTTCGTTATCGACAGATTCATTTACTTTGCTTGGCGTGATCGTGTAATAAAGATCGTCGTATCGAGCGGTACTGTCTGACTTAAATGCCAGTTCGGTTTCTCGGATGCCAAAAGCGTTAGTGTTGACACGATGAATACCACGATCATCTTTAAGAGATAAATCGACATCGGCCGCCGATAAGCCATATTCAATGGTTGAATTATACCAATGACCTTCCATGACCTGATTGAGTGTTATGCTTTCACCTTTAGGGCTAGAAACCACAGTTTCAAAACGGTAAGTTTGGTTTGATTTCACGCCTTCCCAACGATTGAAGCTCAATACAGGTTTGGTTTCCCACGGACCAAGTACTTGCACATGTTGCTGCCACTCTTCTCCGTATTGAAGTAAATCACTGCCTTCGTGCTTTACTTGAATAGTTAAAGGCTGATCAGAGTTATTGGTTAGATAAACATCTGTATCTGCAATGCTTGGCAATGCCACCAAGCCACTTAATAAAAGACCCCACTGCGATAATTTCATCTTATTTTTCCATCATTTGAACTAGAGCAATCATTCTTGTTTATAAATATTACTTGCACGTTAAATATGGATGACATCGAAGCCAGTACTGAAAATTGTTATCAGAATGTGATCTTTATTCAATGGTGAGGAGTCGGGGTAGAGAGTTAATGGCTGCCTAAGCGGCTGTAAATAATAGCGATGGTTAACGAATCGTACTCACTGCAATCAAGTTGTAATCTTTGCTCTATAAGTTGTGCGGCGTCATTCATCCAGCCACATGGCTAGAACTTAAATTGATAGATGGAGCACCATGGCTAGAGCAGTAAATCCAATCGATGAAACCATCATTAAATTACTACAAGACCAAGGTTTGATTAGAAGCGAAGCAGAAGCTCGTTTAAAGAAAGAGGTATACCGCTTACAGCCTAATGAGATTGAAAAAGTCAAAAATTATGCCCAGCACTTTGGCATAAACGCTAAAGAAAAACTCATCGATGAGATCTTAGAGTTGCGCCGGGAAGCGCTCATAAAAAAATGTAGACACAATACCGAGCATGCGAGCCTATCTCTAAAATAGCACGTGATAAAAATATCAATTACTGGTCAAGATTTGATCTCTCAGGCCGATGTATATAAGAGCGCTCAATGATATCGAGCGCAAAAAACAGTGTGTTTTAGAGGTTAAGCTTTCACTTAAGTGAGAGGTTTGGAAAGGCTGCAGGGAGAAAGTGCATGCGTATTAAAGACTTAAGTGTCGTAAAGAAAATATCGGTTAGTTATTTAACCGTTTTTGCCGTGTTTGGTTTAGTGTCAGTAATGTTGGTACAAGGTTTGTTAACACTGAATAAAGACATCTCAGTGCTAACAGATAAAAGTTTACCTTCTGTTGCGATTTTGAAAGGTATCCAAGTTGATATTACCAAAGTGCGTAAAGATGAGTTCTCTTTATTGCCAAACGCAAATCACCCCAAAATTGGTGAGTGGTTAAAAGGCCTCGACCAATGGCGTTCTGATGTGCAGGCTGGTATTGCAGAATACGAAAAGCTCGACCTTAATCAGCGTGAAACGCAGTCTTTTAGCGTTTTTAAAGAAACTTGGAATCAATACATCAAAGAAACGAAGACTTACAACGTATTGCTAAGCCAAGGCGATGCTGAAAGTGCAAATGATGTGATTTTATCAAGTTTCGATACCTACTCAAAAGCGTTGAGCAGCTTGGATGATACCCTCGCGTTGAACGATGAGTTGGTGAATTTGATTGGCGAAGAAGTACAAAATGAAGCGGCATTTACACAATACAGCGCTGCTGTTGGGGCGCTTGTCGTCGCATTGGTCATGGTAATGTCTGCCATGTTGCTTTCTCGAGTCATTTGCGGGCCTGTTGATCGAGCATTGGAATTCGCTTCTAAAATCGCCAAGGGTCAATTGAATAATCAAATCGACGAAAGTGAATTGAGCAAAGACGAGTTAGGAACGTTGCTCAAAGAGCTTGTCGGTATGCAAACAAACTTACATTCGCTGGTTTCTGAGATTAATGACTCAACGATTCAGCTAACGGCAGCAGTAGAGGAAGTGAGTGCTATTTCTTCTCAGACCGCTTCTGGTATGCAAAATCAACAAATTGAACTTAGTTCGGTGGCTTCTGCGATGACAGAAATGCAAGCTGCTGTAAGTGAAGTGGCACAAAATACCGAAGTTGGCGCGACCTCTGCTTACTCGGCAACGGAAGTGGCTAAACAAGGAACGGCGACGTTACAACAAACTATCGCAGTAATTGAGCGTGTATCACATACGATCCAAGAGTCAGATGAACTGGCACGTGAGCTTGAATCGAGCTCAAACAATATCAATGTGGTCGTAGATGTGATCCGCGGGATTGCGGAGCAAACAAACTTGTTAGCACTGAACGCCGCAATTGAAGCTGCTCGGGCCGGTGAACAAGGACGTGGGTTTGCTGTTGTGGCAGATGAGGTTCGTTCTCTGGCGCAACGCACTCAAGACTCCACTTCACAAATTGTGGAAATTGTTAATCAACTACAAGAGAGCAGCAGCAAAATAGGGCATTCAAGCCGTGATTGTCAGGAGGGGATTTCTCAGTGTGTTGAGCAAGTCAATGACGCTGATAGCCAGATAAAAGAAATTGAACATTCTGTCGATAACATAGCGCAAATGAGCACACAAATCGCAACGGCGTGCAGCGAGCAGAATTCTGTATCCGAAGAACTGAATCGAAGTGTGGAGCATATTAATAGTGCTTCAACAGAGATGGCTGAGGGAGCTTCGCAAACGGCTGTAGCTTGCCAGCAGATCAGTAGCCTAGCGCACAACTTGAAAACTCGAATGGGTTCATTCCAGCTCTAGTTGTTGTGTTTCAGCTTTATTCCTAACCTCATTGCTACAAAAAATAAGCCGGACGAAATGTCCGGCTTATTTATTCTCTGTCTATATAAATAAGTTCAGAGCATGCTCAATCTTGGGAGAATATGCTCGCTAGGCTGGAATACCACTATGGAACTTAAAATCTGTATCTGGCGTAGAAATTAAATCCGCCTCAACTCGACCAAAATAGGCTATGCGTTCGCTGATGTCTTTGCCCGCGATTTGCTCTGCCAATACAAGATAATCTTGATAGTGGCGTGCTTCTGAGCGCAGTAAAGAAACGTAGAATTTTGCGATATCGTCATCCATATGTGGTGCTAGTTTGGCAAAACGCTCACAAGATCGGGCTTCGATGTACGCACCAATGATGAGCTTATCGATCAGCGTTTCCGGTTCATGAGTCTTCATATGCGAAATGAGCCCTTTAGCATAGCGACTTGCTGGAATATTTTTATACTCAATTCCACGACTTTCCATGATCTCTAAAACCTGATAAAAGTGGTGTAACTCCTCTTTAATCAAAAGCACCATTTTATCGATCAAATCTTGGCTGTAAGGTGAGTTGGACTTAGCCATGATCGCTTTGGAAATATTGCTCTTACCTTTTAAAGTTTCTAGTGAGCCTACATTGCGATAAGCAAAATTTTCATAGGGTTTAAACCAGTCAAGCAGAGCATGTGAACTGGATTGGTCAACGGCATACTTACGAATTAAAAACATCGCAGATTGGCCAGCTTTTAGCTCACACAGTAGGTGGTCTAATAAAATGGTTTGAAGATTTTCTGGTTTCTTTGCTTCCTCTACCCATTCATCAGGTGTGCTGCATTGCAGAAATTGGTTAATGGGAGCAAGAAGATCTTGATAGGCGTCTAGATTCATCATTTTAGTTTTAGTACTTCACATTCTAATTGGGCATATCCGCTATCTTACGGATAGAAAAAAGGCTGCGATTGCAGCCTTTATTGACCTTAAGTGAATGTTACCACTTTTTCTTCTCGCCGAAGAGTGCTTCCATGTCATTGTCGCGCTCTTTATCGGCGATCTGCTGCATTTCGGCATCACTTTTATCTTGGCGTTTTTTATCTAGGTCGCCCAGCATGTCTTCAAGCTTCTGTTTCGCTTGAATAGAGTAGGGATCGCTCTTTGTACTCAATGCATCGATACCTTTGCGTAGCAGTTGAAGTGCTGTACCAGGTTGACCTCGAGCGATTGAGTCATTTGCTCTTTTAATGACGTTTTCGATGTTGATACGAATCTGCATCGTTTCTAAACGCGCATTTTCAGCGACATAAGTCTGGGTGTCGATACGGCCTTTATTGTGTTCGTTACGGATAGTATCGCGGAGGCGTTTCACCAACTTAAGCATGACGATGGCTTGTTTATCACTGCTCGGCATTTTGAACGTGGTACTCTCGCCAGTGGGACCATTCTCTTTCAGTTGCTCAATCTGTTGCTTCATGTTTTCGATACGTTGAGCAAGCTGCTTATTCTTCGGGTCAAGCTCATGCATGCTTTCTAGCGCGTCAAGAATACGATTGTTTAGACACAGCAACAGCTCCTTGCTAAAAGGGATATGGTGCGCATGACCAATCAACTCTTCAGTGCCATCAATCAAGGCAACATAGCGTGCGGACTCCTGTCTTTTCGCAGTCTCTACCTTGACCTTATACTGCAACATAATGTTATAGCCTAGGATCAACACCAGTAGGATGGCTACCAAAGCGATTATTAAACCAATATTCATATCTTTGCGTCTGCTTTACTTTTCTACGGCTAGCGTTAAAGAATACATGAATCTTATCTTACTCGGCACCCTATTTGTTTGATTATTTTGTCTCTCCCACGTTTTAGCTACTGATAGAAGTCACATCATAGAAATTCAGTCATTTATTGGCTCAACTTTGTGCATATTGTTTCTATGTTGAGGATTATCAGTATGTGATTGAGGTATAAGTTAGAAATTACTGTTCATTTCGATTTGAACGCGTTATAACTAATTATTATATCGCTCGTCCGAGTGGCCAATAAATTATCTCATGAACAAGTAAGGGATTACGATGAAACTGCAGCAGCTGAAGTATATTGTTGAGGTTGTAAACCATAATCTGAATGTATCCGCGACGGCAGAAAGCTTGTATACCTCTCAGCCAGGTATCAGTAAGCAGGTTCGGTTGCTGGAAGATGAGTTAGGCATTCAGATTTTTGAACGTAGCGGTAAGCACTTAACACAGGTGACACCTGCTGGTGAAGAAATTGTACGTATCTCTCAAGAAATTCTCGCTCGTGTAGAAAGTATCAAAGCTGTAGCAGGGGAGCACACCCACCCAGAAATGGGGACGCTGAATATCACCACGACACATACGCAAGCGCGTTATGCTTTGCCGGATGTCATCAAAGGTTTCACTTTTCGCTACCCAAAAGTGTCATTACACATGCATCAAGGTACGCCGTCACAAATGTCTGAGGCAATTGCTAAAGGTACGGCGAACTTTGCGATTGCGACAGAAGCGCTTCACTTATATCAAGATGCCATCATGCTGCCTTGTTATCACTGGAACCGTTCAATTGTCGTGCCCAAAGATCATCCATTAGCGAAGAAAGACAAAGTAACGATCAGCGATCTTGCCGCTTATCCATTGGTCACTTATGTGTTTGGTTTTACGGGCCGTTCAGAGTTAGATACCGCATTTAATCGTGAAGGTTTAACCCCGAGAGTGGTGTTCACTGCAACTGATGCGGACGTTATTAAAACGTATGTTCGCATGGGTATTGGTGTCGGCGTCATTGCTAGCATGGCTGTGGATGAAGAGCAGGACAGCGATTTAGTCGCAATAGATGCGAGCCATTTATTTGGGGCTAGTACGACAAGTATTGGCTTCCGTCGCGGCACGTTCCTGCGCTCATACATGTTCGATTTTATGGAACGCTTTGCTCCACATTTAACTCGCCCAGTGGTAGAGCAGGCTATTTCTTTGAAATCTAATGCAGAAATCGAAGAGATGTTTAAGGACATCGAGCTCCCGGTGAGATAACACTTCATTGATGTTTCGATTCCCTCTACAATGCGCTCGTTGTAGGGGGAGCTATGAAAACGCAATTTCAATTTATTAATGACTGCTTATTGGAAAACGAATCGCTATGGCGGTTTGAACCATTTAAAAGTAGCATCCACATCTCATTACCTTGGCAAGAGCAACACCCTCAGTTGTGCCAGTGGTTAGTGTCTCTTTCTCCCTCTCAAATCGAAGAGTATAAAGCGGAACCTGAACTCGCCTTAAAAGCGATAAGCGCGTTCGTGCCTCAACTCGAACAACTCGCTTATCACACGCGTTTAGAGTCTTTAACATTAAATGGTTTGGCACTCGCTCGTGGATTAGATAACGGCATTCCGGGTCGTAAGCTGGAGCAAATTAGCTCGATGGGTGAAGTTGCAATTCAACAACACTGTGGCGAAGAATGGTTAGAGTGGTGTTCAGGGAAAGGTTATTTAGGACGAATCCTGGCAACACAAACCGATCAGCCAGTGACCAGTTTCGAATATCAACAAGTACTGTGTGATTCGGGGCAACAAGCAGCGAATGAACACCATTGGAAAATGACGTTTATTCAAGGTGACGCGTTCGATAGCAAAGCAAAAGCGGTATTCAAGCCAACGCAACACGCGGTGGCACTGCATGCGTGTGGTGACCTCCATGTTCGTCTAATGCAGTACGGCAGTGAGAATGGGATTGCTGCGATGACCATCTCACCTTGTTGTTATCACTTGATTCAGTCGGAACAATACCAGCCGATGTCGAAACCGGGGAGGGTTTCTTCTCTCTCATTGTCTAAGCAAGAACTGCGTATCCCGTTACAGCAAACGGTGACAGGGGGAGAGCGTGTACGTCGCCATCGTCAGCAGGAAATGGTGTTTCGTCTTGGCTTCGATTTGATTACTCGACGAGCGTTAGGCATGGCAGAGTATCAACCTGTCCCCAGTATTCGTAAGTCGCAATTAAGTGAAGGCTTTGAATCTTTGTGTCGTTGGGCGGCGGAGCAGAAAGGTATCGTTCTTTCTCAAGAAATCGATTTCGATCATTTTGAAAAGTTAAGCGAACAACGTTTCTGGCAAATGGAGAGAATGAGCTTAGTGCAACTGGTTTTTCAACGTCCATTGGAGATCTGGCTCGCATTGGACAAAGCACTTTATCTTGAAGAACGTGGTTATCGTGTTAGATTGTCAGAGTTTTGCCCTAAATCAGTTACACCTAGAAATATTTTAATTTGTGCATATAAGAATTAGTTATTTTTTATAGCTAAACGCTCTATATGAAAAAGCCCACTTATGTGTGGGCTTTTGTAAACAAAACGTGACAAATTGTGTTTTATTTTGTCATTAATTGAACATAGCGATAGCTTGAGTTGGTTCAACATATTCCAAGTCAAAGCTTTCTGCTACTTCTTTACATGTTACTTTTCCGTGAATAACGTTTAGACCTTCAAGGAAGCCTTTGTCTTCTAGAAGTGCCTCACGGTAGCCTTTGTTTGCGAGTTTCACAATGTAAGGGAGTGTTGCATTGTTCAATGCGAAAGTTGAAGTACGTGCAACCGCACCAGGCATATTTGCTACGCAGTAGTGAACCACTTCATCAACGATGTAAGTTGGATCTGCGTGGGTTGTTGCGTGAGATGTCTCGAAACAGCCACCTTGGTCAATAGCCACGTCAACCACTGCCGCACCAGGTTTCATCTTAGCAATGTGCTCTTTTGTTACCAGCTTAGGCGCTGCTGCTCCAGGAATTAGAACGGCACCGATAACAAGGTCAGCTTCTAGAACATGCTTCTCGATAGCGTCTTCAGTAGAATAAACCACTTTAGCGCGACCTTGGAATTCTTCGTCAAGCTTACGAAGTGTATCTACGTTGCGGTCTAGAATGGTTACGTCAGCGCGAAGACCAACAGCCATACGAGCTGCGTTTGCACCAACAACACCACCACCAACGATGACGACTTTCGCTGGCTCAACACCAGGTACGCCACCTAGTAGCAGACCACGACCGCCGTGTGATTTTTCCAATGTTTGCGCACCAGCTTGGATAGACATCCGACCTGCCACTTCTGACATTGGTGCTAACAGTGGCAAACGACCCATATTATCTGTTACAGTCTCATAGGCTATACAGACAGCTTTGCTCTTGATTAGCTCATCAGTTTGTGGAAAATCTGGTGCTAGGTGTAAATAAGTAAATAAAATTTGCCCTTCGCGGAGCATTGCTCTCTCTACTGCTTGGGGTTCTTTTACTTTTACAATCATGTCTGCTTGCGCGAATACGTCTGCAGCATGAGGGAGAATGGATGCGCCGACAGCGATGTAATCATCGTCTGAAAAACCAATGCCGGCACCTGCATTGGTCTCAACTAAAACTTGGTGACCATGTGAGATGAGTTCTCTCACGCTTGCTGGGATCATACCAACACGATATTCGTGGTTCTTGATTTCCTTAGGTACGCCAATGATCATCCTGTATCCTCTTTCTATAATGGTTGTATTAACTGTTTGTAGGGTGTTATTGTCGAATTAATAACTAGTATAGTTATAGATTTGTAAAATTTGGCACCAAATATTAAAAAGTTGTAGTATATTTTTTTGCAAGGAAGTAATAAGGTGGAATAAAAAATGGCAGACAACTATAAAAAGCCGTCCAAGGAACTAGACCGTATCGACCGCAACATTCTTAATGAACTGCAGAAAGACGGTCGTATTTCAAACGTTGAGCTTTCAAAACGTGTGGGACTTTCTCCAACGCCATGTTTGGAGCGTGTACGTCGCTTAGAGCGTCAGGGTTATATCACAGGATACACTGCATTATTGAATCCGCAGTTCCTGGATGCGTCACTATTAGTATTCGTTGAGATTACACTAAACCGTGGTGCGCCGGATGTATTTGAGCAGTTTAACTCAGCTGTTCAAAAGCTAGACGACATACAAGAGTGTCATCTTGTATCAGGTGACTTTGACTATCTTCTTAAAACCCGTGTATCAGATATGGGTGCTTACCGCCGACTATTGGGCGATACGTTACTACGCCTACCTGGCGTAAATGACACTCGCACATACGTTGTAATGGAAGAAGTGAAACAATCTAACCAGCTTGTGATCAAAACTCGTTAATTTCTTGCAAAGAAAGCGGTATATGCTTCCGCTTTCGCCAGAGAGTAATTGGGTTTTTCTCTTTGATATGGTTAAATCAATTTACCGAGCGGCTTGATGCCGCTCGGAATGTTTTGCAATTTCCTATTTCATTTCCATATTCAAGTTGATTTATGTTCAAAGAGAACGCAAAGAAAGTCGAAACCATTATCAAAACCAGTGAAGAGCCCCAGTCTTCACGCTTAAATGGCTTCCAACGCTTAAAAGAGTGCTGCTTTATCGTTGGCGTTCTTAGCTCGGTATTGCTTGCGGTTGCACTATTTACCTTCAGTCCGGCCGATCCTTCCTGGTCCCAAACCGCATGGGGAGGGGAGATCGACAATGCTGGTGGCCTTTTCGGCGCTTGGCTTGCGGACACACTATTCTTCACATTTGGCTCTCTCGCTTATCCCATCCCTTTCTTGCTAGCTGCGGCTGCATGGGTGATTTGCCGTAAACGAGGAGAAGATGAGCCCATTGATTTCATGTTATGGGGTACGAGGTTACTCGGCCTTGTCGTCCTTATAATGACTAGCTGTGGTCTAGCCGATATTAATTTTGATGATATTTGGTATTTCTCGTCCGGTGGTGTCGTCGGGGACGTGTTGTCTAGCCTAGCTTTACCTACATTGAATGTACTTGGCACGACATTGGTACTGCTGTTCTTATGGGGAGCGGGTTTTACTCTCTTTACTGGCATCTCATGGCTTAACATCGTTGAGTGGCTTGGAGATCGTGCATTAGCGCTAATTGCGGCGTTTGCAAATAAGATAAGAGGCTCTGAGCAAGAAGTTTTAGAACCTCAGCTAGATGAGTTCGTGGAAGATAAAGTCTCTACGCCTAGACATAACGTAGACCATGACATTGATGATGAGCCGCTTCCTCATTTAACGGCGTTCGATGTCGATGAGCCGAAAGAATCGGCGCCTGTACATGAGTATCCTATTTATATGCCGCAAGCTAAACCTGAGAAGCCAGCGGAACAAATGATGGTGGAACCAACGCCACCACAACGCAAGGCTACGGTTAATGCTGCGCCAGTTTATGCTCAACCTGAGCACCAAACGCAACCTGTCCATGCGGTGAATACTGATAACGTTGACCCGCTTCTGGAGCGTACCAAGCAGCTGAATGTCACGATAGAAGAGCTTGAAGCTGCAGCGCAACAAGCAGATGACTGGGGAACTGAAGAACAGGTAGCCCCATCATTTGCAGACACTTACTCTTCCTATGTAGACCAACATACAGCTACAGAAGAACCGATCAGTGTTGAACCAGATTATGCGGAGTACGAACAATTTGAAGCAGAGCAAGTACAGCAGCCAAGTATTGAGCATCCTGTGCATGAAGAGCCTGCAATTGATTCCGCTGCGCTAGATAGCATCACGGAGCAAACAGAATCGAGTCAACACATTGAACCTACGATCTCTGATTTTGACGTGTTAGACGATGAAGACGAAGTGGAGTCACAGTCTGTACAACAAGTACAGCCAGCTCCAGCAACACCTTCAACAACATTTGAACCTGCACTTCAAAAAGCGGAGGTTGAAGAGGTTCAAGACGGCGACGAAGATGTAGCGGCATTCCAAGACATGGTTTCTAGTGCGCAAGCCAAAGTAGCAGCGACACAGAACCCATTTTTGGTACAGAAAGAAGAAAACCTGCCTGTTCCGGAAGAGCCACTTCCAACGCTCGAGTTGCTTTACCATCCAGAAAAACGCGAAAACTTTATCGACCGTGATGCGCTAGAGCAGGTCGCTCGATTGGTTGAGAGCAAGCTAGCGGACTACAAAATCAAAGCCGACGTGGTGGGGATTTATCCTGGTCCAGTGATCACTCGTTTTGAGCTTGATTTGGCGCCGGGGGTAAAAGTAAGCCGTATTTCTGGTCTTTCAACTGACTTAGCGCGTGCATTGTCTGCAATGGCTGTACGTGTTGTAGAAGTAATCCCTGGCAAGCCTTACATCGGTTTGGAACTGCCAAACATGAGCCGTCAGACGGTCTATTTATCTGATGTAATCAGTAGTCCTCAGTTTGAGCAAGCAACGTCACCCACAACGGTTGTGTTAGGTCAAGACATTGCGGGCGAAGCTGTTGTGGCCGATCTTGCGAAGATGCCTCACGTGCTAGTAGCAGGTACAACCGGTTCTGGTAAGTCGGTGGGTGTGAACGTGATGATTTTGAGCATGCTGTATAAAGCTGGCCCAGAAGATGTACGCTTCATCATGATTGACCCGAAAATGCTAGAGCTTTCTATTTACGAAGGTATCCCTCATCTTCTTTCTGAAGTTGTGACTGATATGAAAGACGCATCAAACGCTCTACGTTGGTGTGTGGGTGAGATGGAACGTCGTTATAAATTGATGTCGGCATTGGGCGTTCGTAATGTGAAAGGCTTTAACGAGAAGTTGAAGATGGCGGCAGAAGCGGGTCACCCAATCCATGATCCATTCTGGCAAGAAGGCGACAGTATGGATACGGAACCGCCATTGTTAGAAAAACTGCCTTACATCGTTGTTGTTGTCGATGAATTTGCTGACCTGATGATGGTGGTTGGTAAGAAGGTAGAAGAACTGATTGCACGCTTGGCACAAAAGGCGCGTGCGGCAGGTATTCATTTAATTCTTGCGACTCAGCGTCCATCGGTGGATGTTATCACGGGTCTGATTAAAGCGAATATTCCAACTCGTGTTGCGTTTACGGTATCGACTAAAACAGACTCCCGTACGATTCTAGACCAAGGTGGTGCAGAATCACTGCTTGGTATGGGTGATATGTTGTATCTACCGCCGGGCTCAAGTCATACAACTCGTGTCCACGGTGCATTTGCATCAGATGATGATGTTCATGCTGTTGTAAACAACTGGAAAGCGCGTGGTAAACCGAACTACATTGAAGAGATCATCAGCGGAGATCAAAGTCCAGAAAGCTTATTGCCAGGTGAGCAAATGGAAGCGGATGAAGATGTGGATCCACTCTTCGATCAAGTCGTTGAGCACGTAGTTCAGTCACGTCGAGGCTCTGTTTCTGGCGTACAGCGTCGATTTAAGATCGGTTACAACCGTGCCGCCCGTATTATTGAGCAACTCGAAGCGCAAGGTATCGTGAGTGCACCGGGTCACAACGGTAACCGCGAAGTTTTAGCTCCTGCGCCGCCAAAAGATTAATGAACTTGTTTTACTCACTTCAGTCCAACTGAGGTGAGTAACTTTAGGTCTTTGACCCTCTGATAGGTATCTGAATGAAAAAACGATTTTCAGCGAAATTTTTCTCAGCGCTAGTTTTAAGTGTTTCTTTCTTCTCAGCTGCGAATGCAGCATCTCCCAAAGATGAACTCAATAAACGTCTCGCAATGAACGAAGGTTTCAGTGCCGATTTCTCCCAGCAAGTGATCAGCCCTGAAGGTGAAACGGTAATGGAAGGTGAGGGCACGGTTGAAATCGCTCGTCCAAGCTTGTTCCGTTGGAGTACGACTTTTCCTGATGAAAACCTTTTAGTATCTGATGGCAAGACGTTGTGGTATTACAGCCCATTCATTGAGCAAGTAAGCATTTACTGGCAAGAGCAAGCGACCGAGCAAACACCATTTGTGCTGTTAACTCGCAATAGAGCAAGCGACTGGGATAACTATAAGATTTCTCAGAAAGGTAATGAGTTTACGCTCATTCCAACGGCAATTGACTCTACTCAAGGCCAATTCCAGATTAATATTGATGCAAAAGGCGTAGTGAAGGGCTTTAACGTCATTGAGCAAGATGGTCAGAAAGGGCTGTTTACTTTTAGTAATGTTAAGCTTGGTAAACCAAAGGTAGACAGATTTACATTCACAATTCCAGATGGCGTGGAAGTGGATGACCAAAGGAATTAATTGTTAGTGAGTAATTACACGTTAGATTTCTCAGGGGACGAAGATTTTCGTCCCCTTGCTGCTCGTATGAGACCACAAACTATCGAACAGTATATTGGACAGCAGCATATTTTAGGTCCGGGTAAACCCCTACGCCGAGCGCTAGAGGCCGGACACATTCACTCGATGATTTTGTGGGGACCACCTGGCACAGGTAAAACGACATTAGCGGAAGTGGCAGCAAACTATGCCAACGCCGAAGTTGAGCGTGTATCTGCGGTGACGTCTGGCGTTAAAGAGATCCGGGCTGCGATCGACAAAGCGCGTGAAAACAAAATGGCAGGTCGCCGCACTATCTTATTCGTGGATGAGGTGCATCGCTTTAACAAATCGCAGCAAGATGCGTTTTTACCGCATATTGAAGACGGTACGGTTACGTTTATCGGTGCGACCACAGAGAACCCTTCGTTTGAGTTAAACAACGCATTACTCTCGCGTGCTCGCGTTTACAAGTTGACTTCTCTTGGCCAGAGCGAAATATCGCTGGCGCTTGATCAAGCGATTAACGACAAAGAGCGCGGCTTGGGGAATATACCAGCACATTTCGCCGATAACGTACTAGATCGCCTAGCAGAGCTAGTTAACGGTGATGCTCGTATGTCTCTCAATTATCTTGAGCTGCTTTACGACATGGCAGAGGACAATGCGCAAGGTGAAAAAGAAATCACGCTTAAGTTGCTTGCGGAAGTGGCAGGAGAAAAGGTCTCTCGCTTTGATAACAAAGGTGATATCTGGTACGACTTAATCTCTGCGGTTCACAAATCCATTCGTGGTTCAAATCCAGACGCCGCTTTATATTGGGCTGCACGTATGATCGCTGCAGGTTGTGATCCGCTCTACATCGCTCGCCGATTACTTGCGATAGCATCGGAAGATGTTGGCAACGCGGACCCTAGAGCCATGCAAGTTGCACTCTCCGCGTGGGATTGCTTTACCCGTGTTGGTCCGGCAGAAGGTGAACGTGCGATTGCACAGGCGATCGTTTACTTAGCGTGCGCGCCAAAAAGTAATGCGGTGTACGTGGCATGGAAACAAGCGCTCACAGATGCTCATAACTTACCTGAATATGAAGTGCCTCATCACCTTCGAAATGCACCTACCAGTTTGATGAAAGACATGGGTTATGGAGCAGAGTATCGTTATGCTCACGATGAGCCGGGTGCCTATGCAGCCGGTGAGCAATATTTGCCACCAGAAATGGCAGATCGTAAGTATTATCAGCCAACAAATCGCGGCCTAGAAACCAAAATCGGCGAAAAGTTAGATTACTTGGCTAAATTAGACGCAAATAGCCAACAAAAGCGCTATGAAAAGTAGGCGTTTTTGGATACATTTGTTCAGTAAATTTTTTTAACGCGTACGCTTGGAAAGTGCGCGTGATTTCACAACAAAAAGCATAGGATTAACAATGCTGGATTCTAAATTACTTCGTACAGAGCTGGATGAAACAGCTGCTAAACTGGCGCGTCGTGGCTTTAAGCTAGACGTAGAGACTATTCGTAAACTTGAAGAACAACGTAAGTCCATTCAAGTAGAAGTAGAAAATTTACAATCCACGCGTAACTCCATCTCCAAACAAATCGGCCAAAAAATGGCGGCTGGCGACAAAGAAGGCGCAGAAGAGATCAAGAAACAAATCGGTACTCTAGGTAGCGATCTTGATGCGAAGAAAGTTGAACTTGAGCAAGTAATGGCTCAACTAGACGAATTCACGCTTTCTGTACCAAACATCCCAGCAGATGAAGTGCCAGATGGCAAAGACGAGAACGACAACGTTGAAATCTCTCGTTGGGGTGAGCCTAAGACTTACGACTTCGATTTGAAAGACCATGTTGACCTAGGTGAAATGGGTGGCGGTCTAGACTTCGCAAGCGCAGTTAAGATCACTGGCGCACGTTTCATCGTGATGAAAGGCCAATTTGCTCGTCTACACCGTGCAATCGCTCAGTTCATGCTAGATCTTCACACAGAAGAACACGGCTACACAGAAATGTACGTACCTTACCTAGTAAACTCTGACAGCCTATTCGGTACTGGTCAGCTTCCTAAGTTCGGTAAAGACCTTTTCCACACAGAGCCTCTAGCGGAAAAAGTAAACGACGAAGAGCCACGTAAACTGTCTCTAATCCCTACTGCAGAAGTACCTGTAACGAACCTAGTTCGTGACACGATTTCTGACGAAGCGGATCTACCAATTAAGATGACAGCTCATACGCCATGTTTCCGCTCAGAAGCAGGCTCTTACGGTCGTGATACTCGTGGTCTGATTCGTATGCACCAGTTCGACAAAGTTGAGCTAGTACAAATCACTAAGCCAGAAGATTCAATGAACGCGCTAGAAGAGCTAACAGGTCACGCTGAGAAAGTTCTACAACTTTTAGAGCTTCCTTACCGTAAAGTGGTTCTTTGTACAGGTGACATGGGCTTCGGCGCTCGTAAAACTTACGACCTAGAAGTTTGGGTTCCTGCTCAAGAAACTTACCGTGAAATCTCTTCATGTTCTAACATGTGGGACTTCCAAGCTCGTCGTATGCAAGCGCGTTTCCGTCGTAAAGGCGAGAAGAAACCTGAGCTTGTACACACGCTAAACGGTTCTGGTCTAGCTGTAGGTCGTACAATGGTTGCTATCCTAGAAAACAACCAAGAAGCAGACGGTCGCATTGCAATCCCTACAGTACTTCAGAAGTACATGGGCGGCGCAACGCACATCGGTTAGTGCATTAGCCACTAGAACACCAAAACCCAGCCATAGTGCTGGGTTTTTTGTTATCTGCGTCGAGTGAAAATTGATTATTACCGAATCGTAATAGTGTTTTCGAATTTACCCTAATTATCTTGTTATTTGTAATCGATATAATCATCCACCTTACCACGGTAAGTAGATTTTCTCATTCAAGTAACGAGGAGGGCTTATGGCCGTAGGGTGGGCAAACGACGATAGCGTCAGCCAACAAATTCAAAACACAATAGACGACGAGATTTCCCGTGTTCGTGGCAGTATCACAGAGGGTGAGAGCGCCCATTACTGCGATGAGTGTGGTGATGAGATTCCCGAAGCGCGTCGTCTTGCAATGAAAGGCGTTCGTTTGTGTATCGAATGCCAGTCAACAATCGAATTGACATCTCAACGCCAAGTATTATTCAATCGACGAGCGAGTAAAGACAGTCAACTTCGATAGCTTTGCTTTTCTCGTAAATAAAGAGACGGTTTGAGTCTCATACTCAAACCGTTTTCGTGTTGAGTTGGACTATGAAGCGAAGCAGTCTTTACGTTGCAACGCTGCATCAATTGCGTTAACTAGCTTCTCAATATCTTCCGGCTTGCTGATGAACGGCGGCATCATATAAATCAGTTTGCCAAATGGACGAATCCAAACTCCGTGTTCAACAAACAAGGCTTGGATGGTTTCCATATTCACTGGGCGATGCGTTTCCACAACGCCAATGGCACCCAACCAACGGGTGTTCTTCACCAAGTCGTATTCTTCAAGTTTTGGTAGTAACTCAGAAAACAGCGTTTCAATTTGTTGGGTTTGTTGCTTCCAATCACCTTGCTCGATCAATTCCAAACTTGCAGTAGCTACAGCACAAGCGAGTGGATTCCCCATAAAGGTTGGACCGTGCATAAAACAACCAGCATCACCACCACAAACAGTGTCTGCTACGTGTTTGCTCGCGAGGGTCGCAGAGAGGGTCATGTAGCCGCCAGTGAGTGCTTTCCCGACACACAGAATGTCTGGTTGAATATCTGCATGTTCGCAGGCAAACAATTTGCCTGTGCGTCCAAAACCGGTAGCGATCTCATCTGCAATCAATAACAAACCGTATTTTTCGCAAAGCCTACGCACGCCTTTGAGAAATTCTGGATGGTAGATACGCATGCCACCTGCGCCTTGAACGATAGGCTCTAGGATCACCGCAGCAAGTTCTTGATGGTGCGTTTCAACCTTGTGCTCGAAGTCGGTAAGGTCTTCTGGCTTCCACTCATCCCAAAAGCCACAAGTTGGTGACTCCGCAAAGATATGCTCAGGCAAAAAGCCTTTGTAGAGAGAGTGCATTGAGTTATCAGGATCGGTAACCGACATGGCCGCAAAAGTGTCGCCGTGATAACCGTGTCGCAAAGTAAGAAACTTCGGTCGGCGTTCGCCTTTTGCATGCCAATATTGCAGTGCCATTTTTAAGCTGACTTCTACGGAAACGGAGCCTGAATCGGCAAGGAATACATGTTCAAGATTACTTGGTGCTAAGGACAGCAACTTCTTACACAAATTGATTGCTGGCTGATGGGTAATCCCGCCAAACATCACATGAGAGACCTGATCGATTTGCTGGTGAGCCGCTTGATTTAAGTGCGGATGATTATAGCCGTGGATTGTCGACCACCAAGAAGACATGCCGTCGACCAGTTCAGTACCGTCTTCCAATTTAATGTGAACACCACTTGCTGATTCTACTGGGTAGCAGGTCAGAGGTGTTAATGTCGAAGTGTAAGGATGCCAGATATGCTGGCGGTCGAAGGCGAGATCCATGTGCGATTCCAATAATAATTAAGATTAAAAAATAAACAGGTGTAAACTTTGTTGTTTTGTGTTGTGTTGACAGTTTATCGAGACTCAGTAGACTGTCAACACAACAACAAAAGTGACTAAAGGAATACACGTGGAAGTTCGTCATAACTGGACGCATGCTGAAGTGCGCGATCTCATGGAAAAACCATTCATGGATCTCCTATTCGAAGCGCAGCTTGTACATCGTCAATATCAACAAACCAACCATGTTCAAGTAAGCACGCTTCTGTCGATTAAGACAGGTGCTTGTCCAGAAGATTGTAAGTACTGTCCTCAGAGTGCTCGTTACACCACAGACATCGAGAAAGAGCGTTTGATGGAAGTAGAACGCGTACTCGATGCTGCGCAAAAAGCCAAAAATGCTGGTTCTACTCGATTCTGTATGGGGGCAGCATGGAAAAACCCGAAAGAGCGTGACATGCCGCATTTGACCGACATGATCAAAGGCGTGAAGGGCATGGGTTTAGAAACGTGTATGACATTGGGCATGTTGACGCCAGATCAAGCAAAGCAATTGGCAACCGCTGGTCTGGATTACTACAACCACAACCTAGATACCTCACCTGAGTTTTACGGCAACATCATTACCACACGTACTTACCAAGACCGTTTAGATACGCTTTCTCACGTTCGTGATGCTGGTATGAAGATTTGTTCCGGTGGCATAATCGGCATGGGTGAGAGTGCCAATGACCGAGCTGGTTTGTTGGTTGAACTGGCTAACTTGCCGGTACACCCTGAAAGCGTGCCAATCAACATGCTGGTTAAGGTGAAGGGTACACCATTAGAAGAAGTGGACGACGTTGAGCCGTTCGACTTTATTCGTCTGATTGCAATAGCACGAATCATGATGCCTCAATCAGCCGTTCGTTTATCCGCTGGCCGTGAAAACATGAACGAACAAATGCAAGCGCTGTGTTTTATGGCGGGTGCAAACTCCGTCTTCTATGGTTGCAAACTTCTGACCACGCCAAACCCTTCTGAAGACAAAGACATGATGCTGTTTAATAAGCTTGGCATTAACAGACAAGAAGTGTCTCAAAAACCTGATGAAATCGAAGAAAACGAGTTGCTGGATCGCGTCGTAGAGCGCGTTGCTGCTCGTCCGACAAAAGACGACCTTTTCTACGATGCCAGCGTTTAAATCTCGTATCGAGTCCGCCCTTGCCGATCGTAAAGCGCAGGGGCTGAATCGTTCGATGAATGTGGTGTTTTCCGGCAACCAATCGATTTTGGAATACGAAGGCAGACGCTACATCAACTTCTCAAGTAATGATTATTTAGGCTTGGCTAATGACCAAGCGCTTGTTCGTGCTTGGCAGCAAGGTTTAAGCGTATATGGTAGTGGCAGTGGAGCATCACCGATGGTGACTGGTTTTAGTGCCGCGCACAGCAATTTAGAAGCGGCACTAACCGAATGGCTGGGTTACGAAAGGGCAGTCCTGTTTGGCTCTGGATTCAGTGCTAACCAAGCTTTGTTATTCACCTTGCTAGAAAAATCAGACGTACTCATCCAAGACCGTTTGAACCATGCCTCTTTGATGGAAGCGGGGGCGTTGTCACCAGCTAAGATGAAGCGCTTCAAGCACAATGACATCGAACACCTGAAGTCGCTGATTAATAGCGAAGACAACCATCTAGTTGTGACTGAAGGGGTATTCAGCATGGACGGTGATTGTGCCCCACTTGCTGATATAGCTGAAGTCGTTCGCAGTCATGATGCTTGGTTCGCCGTCGATGATGCACACGGTATCGGCGTTCTTGGCCAATCTGGTGGTGGTTCTTGCGAGTTGGCAGCGGTTAAACCCGAGATACTGATCGTGACTTTCGGCAAAGCGTTTGGTATGTCTGGCGCGGCTATTTTATGTGACCGCGCAACGGGGGACTTTTTAACTCAGTTCGCTCGTCACCATGTGTATTCCACGGCGATGCCTCCGGCACAAGCCTATGCGCTCACGCATGCTGTCTCGATGGTTCAAGAGCAGTCTTGGCGACGTGAAAAGCTCACAGAGTTAAGTGAAGTGTATCGAGATAGCCTCAGCGACGTTGAGGGCTTTGTTGAGACTCAAACTTCGATTAAGCCGTTTGTGATTGGTGAATCTGATTTGGCTTTGCGAGTAGCAGGTGCTTGTCGCCAAAACGGTATTTGGGTTACTGCTATTCGTCCTCCAACAGTTCCGAAAGGGACGTCTCGTCTGCGAATCACACTCACTGCTAATCACACTAACGAACAAGTTAAAACGCTTTCAATGGCATTGAAGCAAGCATTAGGAACGCAGTAATGGATAATGCAGAGCAAATGAAGTTGGATTGCTTACTGCCTAATAAACAAGCGATCGCCGCTTCCTTTAGTAAGGCGGCTGACACATACGACAAACATGCCGCTTTCCAGCGTGATGTCGGCCATCGCTTACTAGACAGACTTCCGAATGACTTAACTCATAAACGTGTTTTGGATTTAGGATGTGGTACGGGCTATTTTTCTCAACTTCTTCAAGAGCGTGGCGCTGAAGTGTTTTGTGTGGACATCTCTCAAGAGATGTTAAGCAAAGCTATGGTGCGCTGTGGCCATGAACGAATGAATTATGTGCTAGCCGACGCAGAAAACTTGCCTTTCGACGATACAAGCTTCGACTACGTATTCTCTAGCTTGGCTTTGCAATGGTGTGCCGATTTAAGTTATCCCCTGAGAGAAGTTCGTCGTGTACTAAAAGCTAATGGGAAGGCGGCTTTTTCTACACTAGCTGAAGGGTCACTGTGCGAGTTGCGAGCATCATGGAAAAAAATTGATGCATATCAACACGTCAATAACTTTCTATCGCTCAATCAGGTAAAAATTGCGTTAGCGCAATCTCGATGTGACAACCATCAACTAGACTTGACCACCATCACAGTTTGGTACGACTCAGCATTTTCAGTTATGCGTGACCTCAAAGGTATAGGTGCAAATCACGTAAGCGGGCGCTCACATGGTTTAACCAGTCGAGAGACTTTGCTGCAAGTTGAGCATGAGTACCAAGCGTTTAAAAATGATCAAGGTCTTCTACCTGCAAGTTATCAGGTTTGTTTTGGAGTAATACATCTATGATTGATGCTTTTTTTATTGCTGGTACGGATACTGATGTAGGAAAAACGGTAGCGTCTAAAGCCATTTTGCAAGCGTTGGCAGCAAAAGGACTAAACACTATTGGTTATAAACCAGTGGCAGCAGGGAGTGATAAGACTGAAGCTGGATGGCGTAACTCTGACGCCTTACATTTACAAGCGGCCGCGACACTTGATGTCGCTTATGATGATGTGAATCCATACGCTTTAGAATTGCCAGCTTCTCCCCACATCGCGGCAAAACATGAACATGTCGAAATAAAATACGAACTCCTCAGTGAAAAGCTGGCTCAACACAAGCAGCAAGCTGATGTCGTTCTCGTTGAGGGCGCTGGTGGTTGGCGTGTGCCTGTGTCAGATACCGACTGTTTATCTACTTGGGTACAAGCAGAGCAGTTACCCGTGGTCTTGGTGGTTGGTATTAAATTAGGTTGTTTGAGCCATGCTTTACTCACGGCTGAGAGTATTAAAGCGGATGGCTTGAATCTTGTTGGTTGGGTGGCAAACCGAGTGAACCCTGGCACCGAGCACTATGCTGATATTATCGAGATGCTTGAAGCGCGTATCGGTGCGCCTAAGCTTGGCGAAATCCCATACATTCCAAGTGCTAAGCGCAAAGAGCTGGGCAAGTACATTAATGTCGAGCCTTTGCTAAATACTGACTGATTGTGTTTAAAATACTAAAAACCAAAGGGCTGCGTAATGCAGCCCTTTTTTATTGGTGTAATCTATAACATCAGATTACTTATCTTGGCTAAGCCCCATCAATGCTTGCTGAGTTTCTGCAACACGCTGAGACATATGATGATCGGTTGAAATACCAAGTTGTTGCTTCGCCTCATCCTCTGAGATGCCTAGATGACAACGTAGTAAATCAATAGCCATTTGATAGTCGTTAGTTTCTACCATGGTTTTTCCCTCAATACATGGAAGTTTTGAGCTCGCCTAATGTACCTTTTTAATGTACTTAGAGTGGCTCTGTTTTGTTCATCTCACCTGAATCTAGCATGTCCATGTCGCCGCACAATAAGACCAAAGTCTATAGCGGGGCTAACATACTGTTTTTGGTCTAGTAAAATATTTCTAGCTAAGTTGCCTAGAGGTGATAGATTTAACATCAAGGTCATCCATTGATAGATGAGGTGCGATTCAAAGTGCTTTTCATCACGGTAAGGAATGAATATGAATGGAGGTAATGGCTTTTATCAGAACGTGCCTAGAAATCGCTTGAACATAATCTTTCAGTCTCGAAAACAAATGTTGCAATTTATTGCTTAACCTTGTTTTTATCGCGGATAGACTATATCTATAACGCACGGAGCATGAAACTTAGCGGAATTGGCTTTTACAGCGATTACCACCTGTTCCTTATAACAATCCGTTTTAAAAAAAACGATAAGCTTCCTCGGAGAAAAGTAATGAAGCGAATTATGTTATTCCTAGCAACTAACCTAGCTGTCGTGCTAGTGCTTAGTGTTGTTCTGAATATTGTTTACGCTACCACTGGAATGCAACCTGGCAGTCTTTCTGGTTTGCTAGTTATGGCCGCCATATTTGGTTTTGGTGGTGCACTGATTTCGTTGATGATGTCAAAGGGCATGGCACTGCGTTCGGTTGGCGGTATGGTCATTGAAAGTCCGCGTAACGAAACTGAGCATTGGTTAGTCGAAACAGTGGGTCGTCAAGCTCAGCAAGCGGGTATTGGTATGCCAACGGTGGCTATTTATGACTCACCAGATATCAATGCATTCGCGACGGGTGCAAAGCGAGATGACTCTCTTGTCGCGGTTTCCACTGGCCTTTTACACAATATGACTCGTGATGAAGCAGAAGCGGTACTGGCCCACGAAGTGAGCCATATTGCAAATGGTGACATGGTCACGATGACATTGATGCAAGGTGTTGTGAACACGTTTGTTATCTTCCTATCCCGTTTTATCGCCAATATTGTGGCATCGAACGATGATGAAGAAGGTCAAGGTACAAACATGATGGTTTACTTCGGTGTATCTATGGTGCTTGAGCTAGTGTTTGGCTTCTTAGCAAGCTTTATTACCATGTGGTACAGCCGTCATCGCGAATTCCATGCCGACGCAGGTGCTGCTCACTTAGTTGGTAAAGAGAAAATGATCGCGGCATTGGAACGTTTGAAGATGAGTCACGAATCTCAACTTGATGGCACAATGATGGCGTTCGGTATCAATGGCAAGCAGTCATTGACTGAACTACTGATGAGTCACCCTCCGCTAGATAAACGTATTGCAGCGTTACGTAGTCAGCAATACTAGTTGTAAAAGCTGACAGCGCACACGAAAGTAATCGTTAATTTCCTGAAAAGGCTTGGTTTTGACCAAGCCTTTTTTTTGATCGATTGATCGCTTGCGAGATTCATCACGTATCTACCTACAGAAACAAAGTTATACAAAATAATTTTTGTACAACTTTTAAGGAATGAACTATCTTGTACATATAATAATTTTGTACAACTTGATGGGCATGTAGGAGTAAACACATGGACATACAGTCTGTTGGCAATATCTATCAAAAGCTGAATAAAGCGAACTTACATCTGCTTAAAGACGTATATCACCAAGATGTCGTCTTTGAAGATGCTGCTCATCGTTTAGAGGGGTGGCCTGCACTTTCAGATTACTTCACATCATTATATGCCAACGTAATAAGCTGTGACTTTGTTATCCACGAACATCAACAAGTCGGAGATACTGGCTTCCTAACGTGGACCATGGATCTTCAGCATCCCAAACTTCAAAAAGGTGCACCTATTCTCGTTAATGGTGTGTCGCATCTTAAATTCAGCGAAGGCCAAGTTATTTATCACCGAGATTACTTTGATCTCGGAGAAATGCTTTACGAAAACTTACCTTTACTTGGCTCCGTCGTAAAAACCATCAAGCAGAGGTTAGGACAATGAACAATACTATCTTAATCACTGGCGCTACCTCCGGAATAGGGAAGCAACTGGCTTTAGATTACGCGAACTCTGATTGGAGCGTTATTGCTTGTGGGCGAAACAAAGACGTTCTTGCTGAATTGGGGGCTGCTTCTTCTAATATCCACACATTGCAGTTTGACGTGACAAACCATGAACAAACTCAGCAGGCGCTGTCCAGTATGCCTTTCACGCCGAGTACCTGGGTTTTTAATGCAGGGGATTGTGAGTATATGGACAACGGTGTGGTTGACGCGAAACTCATGGCGCGTGTGATGAATGTAAACGTCGTTGGTGTTGCCAACTGCGTAGAAGGTTGCCAACCACACTTAGATAAAGGGCATCGCATCGTTATCGTGGGTTCTATTGCTTCAGAAGTCGCGTTACCAAGGGCTGAAGCCTACGGCGCTTCTAAGGCCGCTGTGAGCTACTTTGCTCGCACATTAGCTGTTGATTTGAAGAAGAAGGGCATTCAAGTGGTGACCGTGTTCCCAGGCTTTGTGGAAACCCCGTTAACAGACAAAAATGACTTCGAAATGCCGATGATTATTTCTACGCGGCAAGCCTCGAACTCTATCAGAAAACAGTTGGCTGCCAACAAGACTCACATCTATTTCCCCGCGAGGTTTACCAGTATTTTACGTTTTATCTCGTTACTTCCATACAGTTGGCAAGCTCGTCTAACTGCTAAACTCGTATCATAAGAAGGAATAAAAATGAAAACAGTAGGAAGAAAGAAGGTAGCGATTGTGGGAACCGGAATTTCTGGCCTTACGTGTGGTTACTATCTACATAAAGAGCATGATGTCACCGTATTTGAAGCTAACGATTACATTGGCGGGCACACCGCGACGGTGGATGTAAAACTCGATGGTAAAGAATATGCGATTGATACGGGCTTTATTGTTTACAACGATCGCACTTATCCTAATTTCATCAAAATGATGAACGAGATTGGTGTCGAAGGGTTGCCAACCCAGATGAGCTTTAGTGTAAGAAACGACGGCAATGGTTTGGAATATAACGGTCACACCGTGTCGACATTATTTGCTCAAAAGCGTAATTGGGTAAATCCTAAGTTCTATCGTTTTATCTTCGAGATCCTTCGTTTCAACAAACTTGCCAAAAGCGTCGCTAGCAAACAATCGAGTCATTCTCAGACGCTAGGTGAGTTTCTTGATGAGCACAACTTCAGTACTTTCTTTTCAGATAACTACATTTTGCCGATGGGCGCTGCAATTTGGTCTTCGACTTTAGCGGACATGCGCGCATTTCCGCTGATGTTTTTCCTTCGCTTTTTCTTAAATCACGGATTGCTTGATGTTACTAACAGGCCGCAATGGTATGTAATTAAAGGTGGCTCTCGTGAGTACATTCCACCTTTGACTCAAGGTTTTATCGATAAAATTCGACTCAATAGTCCGGTAGAAAAAGTGCTACGTAGTGAGAATGGTGTGGGTTTAAAAGTCAACGGTGAAATGCATTGGTTTGATGATGTCATCTTTGCTTGTCACAGTGATCAAGCGATGAACATGTTAGGTGACATTAGCCCAGTCGAGCAAGAGGTGCTGGGTAATATGGCTTATCAAGCGAATGAAGTGGTGCTTCACACTGATACGAGTTTACTTCCAAAGCGTAAAGCGGCGTGGGCTTCGTGGAACTACCTACTGGAGGGCAGTGAAGACGAACAGCGACGTCTCCCTTCGCTTACTTACAACATGAATATTCTCCAACATGTTCAATCTGAGCACACATTCTGTGTCACGCTAAATAGCACTGAGCAGATCGAACCGAGCAAAGTATTACGGACGTTTACCTATCACCATCCAGTGTTCTCCACCGACTCTATCGCTGCACAGCAACGTAAAGAAGAGGTGCAAGGGCTGAACAATACTTGGTTCTGCGGCGCTTATTGGTACAACGGTTTCCACGAGGATGGCGTTCGCAGCGCATTGGACGTAGTGAAAGGGCTTGAAGAGAAATATCGCGTTCAAACTGCTGTCAACTTAGAAAAAGGTGCAGCGTGATATGGATAGCCAAATGAACAGCCAGTTGTTTGTTGGCAACGTTCGACATCGCAGGTTCACGCCGATAAAACATGAATTGAACTACTCATTGTTTATGCCAGCTATTGACGTCGATGAGCTAAAAAAACTAGAGGAAAAAGTTTGGGGTTTTGGCTCTCGTTGGTGGCATTGGGCACGCTTTAAACGCAGTGACTATGTTGGTGAGGGCTGCTTAAAGGTGGCCGTGCACGACAAAATTGAAGAGTTAACAGGTGTTCGTTGTACCGGCAAAGTCATCGCTGTTTGTCATTTGCGCTATTTAGGACTTTATTTTAGTCCGGTGAATTTCTACTACGTTTATAACAAAGAAGGGGAATGGAAATACCTCTTAGCTGAAGTCAGCAATACACCTTGGAACGAGCGTCATTACTACGCAGTCGCTGCTGAGCAAAACGATGAAAACTTTGGATGGGAACAAGAGAAAGCCTTTCATGTTTCTCCGTTTAATCCAATTGACCAACAGTATCACTGGAAGATTAAACCACTGACGGACAAGTTAAGGATTCATCTTGAATGCCACAAAAGCGAAAAGCACTTTGATGCGACGATGACAATGAAAGCTCAAGTGTTTTCGAGCAAAAGCTTATCGAAGTGTTTGATCGTTACGCCAATACAGACGGTAAAAGTAATGGTTGGTATTTATTGGCACGCATTAAAACTTTGGGTGAAAGGCGCGCCTTTTTATTCTCATCCTAAATATTCAACACACGACGAAATAGAAGCCGACACTAAAAAAACAGACAAAAAAAATAAAAAGCACAAGGAGAATTCTGCATGTTAAATACCAGTTCTATGACATTGCCGCGCAAATTGACGACAACACAAAAGGCGGCTCGCGGAGTTATTTTTCAATGTCTGCAAAAAATGGAAATCGGCAGCTTAACTGTTATTGAAAGCTTTAAGACGGAAACGAAAGAAAGAAGCGAGCGCTTTAATGCGCCCAACGGTGAATACAGCGGTCAGCCTGTTGTGGCGACGATTGAGGTAAAGCATCCTGGCTTTTACTCGCGAATCTTGCAAGGTGGCAGCATTGCGGCGGGTGAGGCTTATATGGATGGTTGGTGGGACAGCCCGGATCTAACCTCGTTAATGAAACTTATGGCTCTCAATATGCGAGCGCTAGATAAACTTGAAGAGAAAGGAAGTTGGCTGACTAAAATACTGTACAAGTTCAGTCATTGGACCAACCGCAATTCTCAAGAGAACTCTCGTAAAAACATTCATGCGCATTACGACTTGGGCAACAATTTGTACGAGTCATTTTTAGACGACAACATGCTGTACTCATCGGCCTTATATGTGCAAGACAACGATACTTTGGAACAAGCGCAAATCAACAAAATGGATCGTTTGTGCCAGCAACTTGAGCTTCAACCATCCGATCGAGTGATTGAGATCGGTACAGGGTGGGGGGCTATGGCCATTTACATGGCAGAGCAATATGGTTGTCATGTAACGACAACGACGATTTCTGAAGAGCAGCATGCTTACGCTGAACAAAAAATTAGAGAGCGAAATTTGGGCGACAAGATCACTCTATTAAAACAAGACTATCGAGACCTTTCGGGTCACTACGATAAGTTAGTCTCGATAGAAATGATCGAAGCGGTTGGAAAACAATTTTTGCCTTCCTACATCAAGCAATGCCAATCATTACTCAAGCCGGGTGGTTTAATGGCAATTCAAGCCATCACTATCGCTGACCAGCGTTATGATTACTACAGTAACAACGTTGACTTTATCCAGAAATACATCTTTCCAGGTGGGTTCTTACCTTCGGTTACATCTTTAACTCAAGCTGCGACCAAATACAGTGACTTGGTGGTGAGAGACTTATTTGATATTGGTCTGGACTATGCGAAAACCTTGAGCGAGTGGCACTCTAGATTTAATCAAGCTGAAGATCACGTACGCTCTCTCGGTTATGACGACCGCTTTGTCCGCATGTGGCGCTACTACCTTAGTTATTGTGAAGGTGGGTTTTTAGCTCGAAGTATCAGTGCCGTTCACATGACATTCCAGCGACCTTAAACCGTTATGAAGTTGCTGATTGCCTCTACATGGTTCCAGCTCTGTTGGTTCTCTGCAGTGCTTGGGACCTATCAATGGCAGTGGCTAACACTGATCTTAACATTTATTACTCTTGTCTATTGTTGGAGGACGGACGCTTCTGCCTTGAAGCACATCGCGAGTATCGTTTTGGCGGGTGTAGTGCTCGATACGCTCAATCAACAGTTTTCTGTTTTTGTCTTTCCAACACAATGGTTACCCATTTGGTTGTTGTGCCTTTGGGTTCTGTTCTCTTGGTATGCCTATCAGCTCAAGCCTGTTTTGTACCGTTTCCCAAAAATCTACGTATCAATTGTAGGTGGCGTTGGAGGAACCGTCAGTTACTACGCCGGTTACAAGCTCCAAGTCGTTGAATATGGATTTAATACCAGCGTTACGTTGGTCATTCTATTTGCTGAATGGTTTGCCATGACGCTTTTGATACTCAAGGTATACGGATATGAAAAGCTTGAAGAGAGATTTAACCCAGAGGCTGATTAAGGTAGTTGCTTCTCTAGTAGTTATGGGCTCCTTTGCTCTACAAGCTCAGCCAGTTGGAAACAGTGAAAACGCAGATAAGATGTCGAGTTGGAAGGGGTGGAAAACCGTCGGTGAGGCACAACTCACATGGTTCATCTTCGATATATATCAGTCTCGACTAAGAGCACCTGATGGAAAGTTTATTGTAAATGGCGATGTATCACCACACCCTCTGGCATTGGAAATTAACTATAAAAGAGACATCAGCAAGCAGCAGTTGCTTGATGTAACTGATGAGCAATGGGCAAAACTTGGTTTTACTGAATCATATCGAAAAAGTTGGATTAGTGAGCTAAACCGTATGTTCCCTGATATAAAAAAAGGGGATGAGCTTACTTACTTAACCGATGGTAAAACTGGTCAGCTTCTTTACCGACAAGCTGGCATTGCACAAATCAAGACAGTTGGCTTCGTTCAAGATGAGCGAATGAACGATGCGTTTTTGTCTATATGGTTGTCACCTAATACAGAGTTCCCGAAACTTCGAAAACAATTAATAGGGCAGGTTAGATAGTGCTTAAACGAATTTTAAAATCAGTCGCCTTGGCCGCTGCGGCCTTACTTTCAGCATGCTCAGCAGATATCGATAATTATCAATCTTCTACACCGACTTTTGATTTATTCGGCTATTTTGAGGGCGATACAAAGGCGTGGGGGATGGTCCAAGATTACACTGAACAACAAACTCGTCGTTTTGAAGTCGACATAGTGGGTACTGTGGAAGGTAACACGTTGACGCTGGTGGAAGACTTTGTGTTTGATGATGGAGAGGTTGACCAGCGAATTTGGGTTATTACCAAATTAGAAGATGGACGCTATGAAGGTAAAGCAGAGGATATTATTGGTGTAGCAACAGGGGCTGAGCAAGGCAATGCGTTGCAGTGGCGGTATGACTTTGAGTTGCAAATGGATGACTCAACAGTAACGGTCGCTTTTGATGATTGGCTTTATCGTCAGGACGAGAAGCATGTTTTCAACCTCACCAAAATTAAAAAGTTTGGTATAGAGGTCGGGACAATAACCTTATTCTTCCAAAAACAGCCATAATAGTTGAGGGATTTATCCTCTTGCATTACTACCAAATAACCGAAATTATTTCTTCCTAACTAAAAAGGTTGACGCTTTCACGTCAACCTTTTCAATTGCAGATAATCAAGGTGTGATTACAGCTTATCTGTCAGCTCAACCGCTTGACCAATGTAGTTCGCTGGCGTCATCTCTTTCAGACGTGCTTTCTCGTGCTCAGGGAGCTCAAGACCGTCAATGAAGTTGCGCATTGCTTCGCCGTCTACACGCTTACCACGAGTTAGCTCTTTTAGCTTCTCGTATGGCTTTTCGATACCGTAGCGACGCATTACTGTTTGTACTGGCTCAGCGAGTACTTCCCAGTTTTTATCTAGTTCAGCAAGAAGCGCTTCACGGTTTACTTCTAGCTTGCTGATACCTTTTAGCGTAGAAGTGTAAGCGATGATTGCGTAGCCAACACCAACACCAAGGTTACGTAGAACCGTTGAATCAGTTAGGTCACGTTGCCAACGAGAGATAGGCAGTTTTTGTGCTAGGTGGCCAAATACTGCGTTCGCAAGACCTAGGTTACCTTCAGAGTTTTCAAAGTCGATTGGGTTAACTTTGTGCGGCATTGTTGAAGAACCGATCTCACCAGCAATGGTTTTTTGCTTGAAGTGGCCTAATGCAATGTAACCCCAAACGTCACGATCGAAGTCAATCAGGATAGTGTTGAAACGAGCGATAGCGTCGAACAGCTCAGCGATGTAATCATGCGGCTCGATTTGTGTTGTGTAAGGGTTCCAAGTTACGCCTAGAGACTCTGTAATGAATTCTTCAGAGAACTTGTGCCAATCTAGCTCTGGGTAAGCAGAAAGGTGTGCGTTGTAGTTACCTACTGCACCGTTGATTTTCGCTAGGATCTCAACGTTTTCGATTTGCTTGAATTGACGCTCCATACGGTACGCCACGTTTGCCATTTCTTTACCCATTGTAGATGGAGAAGCAGGCTGGCCGTGTGTACGAGATAGAAGAGGAATGTCGCGGTATTCAACTGCGAGTGCTTTGATAGCGTCAATTAGGTTACGGATTTCTGGAAGAATCACTTGCTCACGTGCTTCTTTTAGCATTAACGCATGAGAGGTGTTATTGATGTCTTCAGAAGTACATGCAAAGTGGAAGAACTCATTAACAGCGTGCAGTTCAGGAACGTCTGCTACTTTCTCTTTTAAGAAGTACTCAACCGCTTTAACGTCGTGGTTAGTTGTACGCTCGATTTCTTTAATACGGCGTGCATCTTCTTCAGAGAAGTTAGCAGCAAGGTCGTCTAGGAATTGGTTAGCTTCTGCGCTGAATGCTGGCACTTCTGCAATTTCAGCAGTAGCCGCTAGCTTCTGTAGCCAACGAATTTCTACGATAGTACGGTATTTTAGTAGACCGTACTCGCTGAAAATTTCGCGTAACGCAATCGTCTTACTTCCGTAACGGCCGTCTACTGGTGAAACAGCAGTCAATGCTGACAGTTCCATGATGTTCTCCTGAATTGGGTTTCTAAATTTCGTGAGCGTTATACCAATAACTGTGGCAATTGTCACGAATATTGCGCAAACGTTTGCGCGGGATTTGTTTTATTCGAAAAAAAGTAGCTCGCGATAAACGCGAGCTAGCAGAGTATTCTACATTCTGGCTAACAGGATTTGAGCCTGTTCGACCATTTTCTTTCGGCCAAAAATTAGATGACGACGTTTACCGCCTACTTGGCGCCACAGAACAGCACTACGAATGCCAGATAGCAGTAGAGCACGGACTTTGTGTTGGCTGGCCGTTTGTTGCAGTACAGAAGGCGTGCCTGTTACTTGAATGCGTGGTCCTATAGGGCTAACAACATCCAAGTAGATGCTTGCTAAATTGCTGATCATTTGATCATCTAGCAGTTCAAAATGCTCTGACTGGCGCTTGGCCATCTGGATACGGTCACCAAGCTGGGACATGGCATCGTTGCGAGCGCTTAACTTACGTTCTAGCGCCATTAAGCTAATGATGTAACGAGTGATCTCACTGCCTGATGGGGTGCTATCAATCCCTTTAACCAGACACTCCAGACCGAGCTTTAGATCGGCTTCGCGACCGAATACGCCAACGGTGTTAGCAGGGTTTGTGTTCAAAATAGCGTTGATTGATGTTTCAAAAGCATCTTGATCACAATGCCCGTTTCTCGCAACTTGTTGAACCAAAGCGACAGCTTGGCAAATACCAGCGAAAGCGATAGTACGGTCATAAAGTGTATTCGCCACGTAACGACTCCTAAGCTTGAGAATATTTAATGCGTTGCTCGATGATGCCGCCACCTAGACATACGTCATCTTTATAAAACACTGCTGATTGACCAGGCGTAACTGCAATTTGTGGTTCATCAAAGATCACTTTAATGTTTTCATCATCGACCGGGATGATTGTACAAGGAATATCTTCCTGACGGTAACGAGTTTTCACTGTGCACTTCATAACATCGCGAATTGGCTCACGATCTACCCAGTGAAGTTGTGACGCAAGTAGACCTTCTGATTTTAGCATCGGGTGGTCTTTACCTTGGACTGCGATTAGCACGTTACGCTCTAGGTCTTTTTCACCAACAAACCACGGCTCTTCGTTACCACCGCCGCCTTTACGGCCACCGATGTGTAGACCTTTACGCTGACCTAGTGTGTGGTACATCAAACCTTGGTGTTGACCGATCACTTCGCCTTCTGGCGTTTCGATATTACCAGGCTGAGCAGGAAGGTAACGACCGAGAAAGTCGGTAAATTTACGCTCACCGATGAAACAAATACCTGTCGAGTCTTTCTTCTTCGCTGTTACTAAACCTTGCTCTTCCGCAATACGGCGTACTTCAGGTTTCTCTAAATCACCAACAGGGAAGAGGCTACGGCCAATTTGTTCGTGGCTTAGTGTATATAGAAAGTAGCTCTGGTCTTTGTTGCCATCTAGGCCACGCAACATCGCTGGTTTCTCACCGTTATCCGGGAAAGAGCGACGTACGTAGTGACCCATTGCAATGTAGTCAGCATCAAGCACTTCATCAGCGAATTCTAGGAATGCTTTGAACTTGATTTCTTTGTTACAAAGAATGTCAGGGTTCGGTGTACGACCCGCTTTGTATTCAGCAAGGAAGTACTCAAATACGTTATCCCAGTATTCGGCAGCAAAGTTGATGGTGTGTAGATGAATGCCTAGCTTGTCACATACTGCCTGAGCATCAGCAAGATCTTCTGCTGCTGTACAATATTCTTCGTTGTCATCTTCTTCCCAGTTCTTCATGAACAGGCCTTCTACTTGGTAGCCTTGTTGCTTGAGAAGATACGCAGAAACAGATGAATCAACGCCGCCGGACATACCGACGATGACTTTCTTTTGGCTGTTATCAGACATTACTAAACACCACTTAAATAAACGGGACGCAGATTCTACCAGAATCCACAGGCCGGTGACAGATCCGAGATCGAAATCACACTTCGATTTGCTGCACTTTTCTCCAACAAAATCGCAAGTTGGTAATTTCATAAGTATAGAGATGGTATATATGGCATAGTTGGCAAAAATCCAAGAGGAAAGTCCAAATGACCGAAGAAAACCAGTTTATGCAAGAAGCCGAGTTGATTGAAATTGTTGAAAACCAACTTGAGGACGGCAATCCATTAAAAGTTAAAGAGACGCTAATGCGCTTAATGATGACAGGGACACCTAGAGAAGAAGCGGTTGCAATGATGGCATGTGCCATGTCGATTGAAATTTTCGATGTGATGAAAAATGAAGGTGAGTTCAACCTAAAGCGTTACTGCGAGCACCTTGAGCAACTGCCAGATCTAAGTTTTATGGAAGGTGAATAAGGAGTCTAGAAGAAAAAAGTGGCTAGCAAACGTTTGCTATAATTGCTTTTATTGCCGCTTTATTATTAGCGGTATAGAATCCGTTCTCCTTTTCATCCCCTTACTCAGACTGACAATATGAAATTTCCTGGACAACGCAAATCGAAGCACTATTTTCCTGTTCATGCTCGTGACCCGCTGGTGAGCCAAGCACAAGAAAGCAAGAAGATGACGCGCACTCACATCATTGGTATTGACCAAACTTTGGTTGATATTGAAGCTAAAGTTACAACGGATGTGATTGAAAAGTACGGTCTGAGTAAAGGTCACTCTTTGGTTATTGATGACGAAAGAGCAGAAGAGTTGTACCAGCAACTTAAAGAAGAGAACTTAATTACCAATGAGTATGCGGGTGGCACAATTGGTAACACGCTACACAACTACTCTGTGTTAGCAGATGATCGCTCTACGCTGCTTGGAGTGATGAGCCAGGATATCAAAATTGGCAGCTATGGCTACCGTTACCTTTGTAATACATCAAGCCGCATGGACTTGAACTACCTACAAGGTGTTGATGGCGCTATCGGTCGTTGTTTCGCTCTTATTACAGAAGATGGTGAGCGTACTTTTGCGATCAGTGAAGGGCAAATGAACCAACTGCATCCTGATAGCATTCCAGAAAAAATCTTTAAAAATGCATCGGCGCTTGTACTAACGTCATATTTAGTACGTTGTAAAGAAGGCGACCCAATGCCTGAAGCAACAATGAAAGCGATTGAGTACGCGAAAAAGAATGATGTACCCGTTGTTCTGACTCTTGGGACGAAGTTCGTTATTCAAGATGACCCGAAATATTGGCAAGAATTCATTCGAGATAACGTTTCAGTCGTTGCGATGAATGAAGATGAAGCAGAAGCTCTGACGGGTGAGTCAGACCCACTTGCTGCATCTGATAAAACACTGGAGTGGGCAGATCTAGTATTGTGCACCGCGGGGCCTGTAGGCCTATTTATGGCGGGTTATACGGAAGATAGCGCGAAGCGCGAAACTTCTTTGCCATTACTTCCGGGGTCAATCGCTGAATTTAATCGCTATGAATTTAGTCGTCCGGCGAAAAAAGATACATGTGAAACACCAATAAAAGTGTACTCACATATCTCGCCATATATGGGTGGTCCAGAAAAAATCAAGAATACCAATGGTGCAGGTGATGCTGCGTTATCTGCTGTTCTTCATGATATGGCGGCAAACAAATACCATAAAGAAAATGTGCCTAATTCAAGCAAGCACAGTAACGAATATTTAACATACTCTTCTTTTTCTCAAGTATGTAAATACGCAAACCGTGCGAGCTACGAAGTTCTCGTGCAACATTCTCCACGTTTGTCACGTGGGCTTCCTGAGCGAGAAGATAGCCTAGAAGAAGCATACTGGGAACGTTAATACACAGTAGTTTAATTAACCATTCTATAACTAAAGTAAAAGGCGCATTAAAAAATGCGCCTTTTTTATTTGTAATGAACCAAATAAAAAAGGCTCCCATTGGGAGCCTTTTAAAAATAGCGCGGATTTAGATCAGGAAATCATCCAGAGATTTACCTGCATCAAGTTGCTCTTGAATTGCAGAAGGTGTACGACCTTGGCCAGTCCAAGTCTTCTCATTACCGTTTGAGTCTGTGTATTTGTATTTAGCTGGACGAGGTGCACGCTTCGCTTTGCCTTTCGTCTTAGTTTCGCCAGATAGCGCAGTAATAAGCGCTTCTACGTCAATACCGTCTTGAGCAATTTTCTCTGCGATCTCTGCTAGCTTAGCTTCTTGCTCAGCTTGTGCTGCACGTTCTGCTTCTTCTGCTTCACGACGCTCTTCTACAACAGTAGTTAGTTTATCTAGAGCTTCTTCCAATTGTTCTAGAGTCAGCTCACGAGAAAATGCACGAAGGCTACGGATATTTAGAAGGGTTTTAGTCAGCTCTGACATAACGATTCCTATTAAAAGGTTAATGTGTTGGGCACTTTTTATCGTTACGATTAAATAATGCCAATCTATAAATAAACAAAGAGTCCTTATATTTAACTTTATCTTTTCCTTATGTGCAAATACTAAATCAAGATTTTGTTTAAATTTAGCTATTTTTTTAAAGCAATAAATATTATTACACTCGAAATAAATCTTATTAGATGAGAATTGAAATCAACACTCGTTATTGTATAGAGATAGAGCCAGCTTGGTTTTTATAAAAAAAGTTGAGTTATTACTTAAAAATATGAAGCGTCCATCTTTGATGGAGTGTCATATATCCTTAATTTATTGATACAAGATAAACCATGATATTTTTAAGGTAGTAATAATGTTTCATAAATAACAAAATTGATGTGATTTCAGTTGCACAAAACTAACTTGAAGTAGACAAGGTTTATAAATTATCTCAGTCATTATTTATTTGTTTAATTTAGTTTGATGTGTTGCATTGACTCTCATCATAAGTACAATGGCTGCTACCTGATGCAATATTGCAGACAATTTGTTGTTAATTTGTACAGTTAGTGGTTAATTGTTTGTTGTTGCCGTAGAGGCGCGGTCTCGAAGAGTAGCTATTATTGGGGTGATGCCAATGAATAATAGTGGAAGGCGAAGATTGCCGAAGTAAGTAACTCATCAAAGTTACTTGCTGGGGTTGTATCTGAAAGGAACAACACTGCCATAGTATATATTCACATTAAACTATGGAGCGCTACTGTAGGGTTGGGTGGAGTGTTCGCTTCCCTGTCGCTAAGTTCAACATGAGCACGTATCGTATGCTACGTGACTTGTCTGCAGTAGATCTCTAGCCAAACTTTGGTTTTTGAAGATCATGAATTTAATAGATTTTTCTAGTTCTCCTGTTTCATTATTGCCACCTATTGTCGCTTTGACTTTGGCGATTCTGACTCGACGTGTATTAGTTTCCTTAGGTGTAGGTATCGTGCTGGGTGCGGTTCTACTTAATAGCTGGTCTATCGGTGATACCGTTAGTTACGTGAGTTCTCAAGTTTCTTCTGTCTTTATTGAAGATGGCGGAATTAACACTTGGAACATGAGCATTGTTGGTTTCCTAATCTTATTAGGTATGACAACTGCGTTATTAACGCTATCTGGTGGTACTCGTGCATTTGCCGAATGGGCACAATCTCGAGTAAAGAGTAAACGCGGCTCCAAACTTCTTGCTGCCTTTTTAGGCGTATTCATTTTTGTCGACGATTACTTTAACAGTCTTGCTGTTGGTGCCATTTCTCGTCCAGTAACCGATCGTTTTTATGTGTCTCGCGCGAAGCTTGCGTACATTCTAGACTCAACTGCTGCACCAATGTGTGTGATCATGCCTGCTTCTAGCTGGGGTGCTTACATTATTACGATTATCGGCGGTATCTTAGTCTCACATGGGATCACTGAGTATTCGGCTCTTGGCGCGTACGTTCGTCTTATTCCAATGAACTTCTACGCAGTTTTTGCACTGCTTATGGTGTTTGCTGTGGCGTGGTTTGGCCTCGATATCGGTAAGATGCGTGAGCATGAAATCTCTGCATCTCAAGGCCGCGGCTTTGATAAAGACAAAGAAAACGACTCGCAAGAAGCGCATGATCTAAACGAAGAGCTAGATATCCGTGAAAGCGAAAAGGGTAAAGTGTCAGACTTGGTACTTCCTATCGTGACGCTGATTATTGCGACTATCGCTTCTATGCTTTACACGGGTGGCCAAGCATTGGTTGCTGACGGCAAAGAGTTTGCGCTTCTAGGTGCGTTTGAAAATACAGATGTAGGTACATCACTAATCTACGGTAGCTTGCTTGGCTTAGCAGTTGCACTGTTTACTGTTGTGAAGCAAGGTCTTCCAATGGGTGAAATTGCACGCACACTTTGGATTGGTGCTAAGTCTATGTTTGGCGCGATTCTAATCCTAGTATTTGCTTGGACTATCGGTTCGGTTATCGGTGACATGAAGACGGGTTCTTACCTTTCTACAATGGCTCAGGGCAATATCAATCCACATTGGCTACCGGTTATCCTATTCTTGTTGTCTGGTCTAATGGCATTTTCAACCGGTACTTCTTGGGGTACGTTCGGCATTATGCTTCCAATCGCGGGTGATATGGCTGGTGCAACCGATCTTGCGCTAATGCTCCCAATGCTAAGTGCAGTTTTAGCCGGTGCCGTTTTTGGTGACCATTGTTCACCTATCTCCGATACCACTATTCTGTCGTCGACTGGTGCACGTTGTAATCATATTGATCACGTATCGACCCAGTTGCCTTATGCATTGTCCGTGGCGCTAGTTTCCTGTGTTGGCTTCATTACTTTGGGGATGACTGCGTCAATTGCATTCTCATTCATCGCTGCATCAATCACATTTATTATTGTATGTGGAGCACTTTCTTGGTTGTCGAAGTCTAAAATGGCATCGTGCCAAAATGTCTAGTACAGCTCAGTATTTTTAATAAAGAGGAAGCTCCGCTAAATTTAGCGGAGCTTTTTTTTAACGCGATTTAGGTGAGGGGGGCAATCGCGTTTTTGGGGATAATCGTTTCGTGTTAAAAGCGAGCTATTTGTGTTCTGAGCACTCCTTTCTGTGCTGTGATAGAAAATCTATCAACCGACTTCTTCTTAGCTCTAAGCAAAGACTATGCCTAGTTTAAGTTGTTGATTTTAAAGGCGGTAATATCAGGAGATTTATGATGAGGGGCTAAGTAAATGATATATGATGAGTTGTCTGTTACACAGTGTCACGTTACACCTGTACAGCAACTAAACATTTAAGTTGTATTTCTTTATTAGACGATAAAGCGTTGTTCTTGAAATACCAAGATGACGTGCAGCCGCACTCATATTGTGCTTATTTTCTTCGATAGCTTGCAGTAGGTAGTCAAGATCAATTTGGTCCACTGAAGGGAGTAATTGCCTTTCATTATTATCAAGGCCCAAGTCAGCGACGAGAAGCGTGTGATCTTCACACATGACAATCGCTCGTTGGATTACATTTCGCAGTTCTCTTACGTTACCTGGCCAACGATGCTTGAGGAGCTTGGCTTTCACTTTATCCGACATTTTTTGTACCTGACCATGAGACAAATCTGTCAAGAAGTGTTCTGATAACATAAGGATATCTTTCCCACGCTTTCTCAGTGGAGGAATAGTTAATGGCAAGATATTAAGCCGATAGAATAAATCTTCACGGAATCCACCTTGTACAACCTCATTTTTCAAATCCACGTGGCTCGCAGCAATGACTCTACAGTCGACGTCAATGAATTTATCAGCGCCGACTTTATGGATTTGCTTACTCTCTAAAAAGTGCAGAAGGTGGATTTGTAGATCCGGCGGCATATCACCAATCTCATCTAGGAATAGGGTACCTTTATGTGCTTTTTGAATAAAACCGATACGATCTGAAATCGCTCCTGTAAATGCTCCTTTTTCGTGACCGAAAAGTTCGGACGCAATAAGACCACTTGGAATTGCGCCGCAGTTAACTTCAACAAAAGGTGCCGAGTGTCTGTTCGACAACTGATGAATAAGACGAGCACAGAGACCTTTGCCCACCCCTGTTTCACCCTGAATGAGTACTTCAGCATCACATTGAGCGTACTTTTGGATTGCCGTGCGAAGTTCTTGGATACATGCACTATTGCCGATTAATGGGTATAGTGTTGTATCGCTGAAATCCACAGCTTGTTTGTTACTACCGTTACGCAGTTTCATGGTTAATCACTATTTTTTGCCCCACTCAAATAATAGTTTTGAATGAGTCGTCTCAAACGTGAGTGGATGTCTCTTTATTGAGAATGATGTCAATTACTAAGGGCGGTGAGATCTAAATAGTTGTTTTGATGAAAATTCATACTATTCTTCTTTTTCTTTAAGAATAGGGTTGAATAGAAACCTAATTTCTACCCTGATACTCAACTGAAATTAAATTTAAATCCTTTAAAATCAAATAATTATAAAAAATAGTTAGAAAATGCTAAATTCAGTATTGAAAAATATAGAATCCTTGGTTAGTGTGGTTACTAACGAAGCAACTCAATAGAGCCTTAAATAAGTATGCGTAATTTTGTAATGAACATTCATCACCATCATCACCCAATCTAGTCTTTCGGGCGATGTACGCATACCCGGGAGGCAGGAAACTCCCGGAGGTGAAATCAAAGTAAAAGCAGATTTTAAACCCTCGGGAGACTCCAATCTCTCGAGGGTTTTTTAGTTTTATTAATTCAAAAATTACTTAGATATCAAAATCTTGCACAGGGAAAAAGCAATGCAAACACAACGCTTAAGAATCGCAATTCAGAAAAAAGGTCGCCTTAGCAAAGAGAGCCAAGCTCTGCTAAAACAGTGCGGCGTAAAATTTAATGTAATGGGTGAGCGTTTAGTGGTTCACTCGGAGAACATGCCAATTGATTTGCTTTTGGTTCGTGACGATGACATCCCTGGCTTGATCATGGATGGCGTGGTTGACCTTGGTTTCATCGGAGAAAACGAACTAGAAGAAGTTCGTCTTGATCGCAAAGCTTTGGGTGAGCCATGTGAGTTTGTTCAACTTCGTCGACTGGATTTTGGCGGTTGTCGCTTGTCTATCGCTATCGACAAGGATGAAGAGTACAACGGTCCACAAGACTTAGCTGGTAAGCGTATTGCCACAACTTACCCTCAACTCCTAAAAGCTTACATGGATGAAGCAGGTGTTCCATTCTCCACATGTATGCTAACTGGCTCTGTAGAAGTTGCACCTCGCGCAGGTCTAGCTGACGCTATTGCTGATTTGGTATCGACTGGCGCAACGTTAGAAGCGAATGGCTTAAAAGAAGCGGAAGTGATCTTTAAATCTAAAGCGACGCTGATTCAACGTATCGGTGAGTTTGATGCAGACAAAACAGCACTGATTGAAAAACTACTGACTCGCATGCAAGGCGTACAACAAGCGAAAGAGTCTAAGTACATCATGCTTCACGCGCCAGCTGAAAAGCTCGATCAAATCAAAGCACTACTTCCTGGTGCTGAGGATCCTACGGTTCTTCCTCTTTCTGCAGATAAGCAGAAAATGGCTGTTCACTTAGTGAGTTCTGAAAACCTGTTCTGGGAAACCATGGAACAGCTAAAAGAGTTAGGCGCTAGCTCAATCCTAGTGCTACCAATTGAAAAAATGATGGAGTAAACATCATGAGAACAGTCGTTTGGCAATCTTTAAGTGAAGAGCAGCAAGATTCGATCTTAGAACGTCCTGCTATTGCAGAAGGTGCAAATATCACTGCAGCAGTGTCTGAGGTTATCGCTAAAGTTAGAAATGAAGGCGACTCTGCTCTCAACGAGCTGACAGAAAAGTTTGATCGCGTTAAACCTGAGTCCATTCGTGTTTCTTCTCAGGAAATTAAAGCCGCTTCAGAGCGCTTGTCTGAATCAATGAAAAACGCATTAGAGCAAGCTTATGCCAATATTTCTAAATTCCACAAAGCGCAAAAGCCACAGCCAATTAAAGTCGAAACTCAACCGGGTGTGCTTTGTGAACAGGTAACACGTCCAATTCAAAAAGTGGGTTTGTACATTCCTGGTGGTAGCGCGCCATTGCCATCGACGGTTTTGATGCTTGGCGTGCCTGCGAAAATTGCTGGCTGTCGTAAAGTTGTGCTTTGCTCTCCGCCTCCAATCGCTGACGAGATCCTTTACGTAGCAAAATTGTGTGGCATTGATGAAGTGTACAACGTCGGTGGTGGTCAAGCTGTTGCTGCAATGGCATATGGTACAGAGACCGTATCAAAAGTTGATAAGATTTTTGGCCCGGGTAACGCTTACGTGACGGAAGCAAAGCGTCAGGTGAGCAATGATTTCCGTGGCGCAGCGATTGATATGCCAGCGGGTCCTTCGGAAGTTCTTGTGATTGCGGATGAAACAGCGGACCCAGATTTTATTGCGGCGGACCTTCTAAGTCAGGCAGAGCATGGACCTGACTCTCAAGTTGTACTTGTGACGCCATCAGCCATTATTGCAGATCAGGTGACAGATGCCGTTCGTCGTCAATTGAAAGAGTTGTCTCGTTCAGAGATTGCAGAAAAAGCGCTCGCATCGAGTTTAATCATTATTGCTGAATCGATCACCCAAGCGATCTCTATTTCTAATTATTATGGCCCTGAGCACTTAATTGTTCAGACTAAGAACCCACGCGAGCTTCTGCCTCTATTAGACAACGCAGGTTCGATCTTCCTTGGTGATTGGTCGCCTGAATCTGCAGGTGATTACGCATCGGGCACTAACCACGTTCTTCCTACTTACGGTTACACACGGACATATTCAAGCTTAGGTTTGGCTGATTTTTCTAAACGAATGACGGTTCAAGAGCTTTCAGCTGACGGTCTTAAAAATCTTGCGCCAACGGTTGTCACCATGGCTGAAGCAGAAGGTCTGGACGCCCACAAACGTGCTGTTACTATCCGTGTAGAAAAATTAGTAAGTAAGTAAGTAAGAATAAGAGAGTAAAGAGATGGAAAAGCTAGCGCGTAAACAAGTCCAACAACTAACACCTTATCTTTCGGCTCGCCGAATTGGTGGTACAGGTGACGTATGGCTGAACGCCAACGAATCGCCATTCAACAATGAATACAAAACAGACTTTGCTCGTCTTAATCGTTACAGCGAATGCCAGCCGAAAGAACTGATTTCTGCTTACGCCGCGTATGCTGGAGTGAAGCCAGAACAAACGCTGACTTCTCGCGGTGCAGATGAAGGTATTGAGTTATTGATTCGTGCTTTCTGTGAACCGGGTGAAGACGCGATTTTATACTGCCCACCGACTTACGGTATGTACGCCATCAGTGCAGAAACCATCGGTGTAGAGCGCAAAACGGTGCCGCTAACGTCAGATTGGCAACTAGACCTCGCAGGTATCGAAGCGAGCCTGGATAACGTGAAACTGGTTTTCGTATGCTCGCCAAACAACCCAACGGGTAACTTAGTTAAGCGTGACGATATTGTCTCTCTGCTTGAGATGACAAAAGACCGCGCAATCGTGGTCATGGACGAAGCGTACATCGATTTTTGTCCAGAAGCGTCAACAGTAGATTTACTGGCAGAATATCCAAATCTAGCGATTCTGCGTACTCTGTCGAAAGCTTTCGCGCTTGCAGGTCTGCGTTGTGGATTTACGCTTGCGAACGAAGAGCTGATTAATGTACTTCTTAAAGTTATCGCACCTTACCCAGTACCGGTGCCAGTTGCAGAAATTGCTACTCAAGCGCTCTCAGAAGCAGGATTAGCGCGAGCGAAGTTCCAAGTTCTCGACTTGAACGCAAACCGAGCTTACTTACAAGTTGGTTTGTCGATGATTCCGGGTCTGGAGGTTTTTGAAGGGTGGGGTAACTACTTATTGGTGAAATTCCCAGATGGCGATGCTCTTTTCAAAGCCGCTTGGGATACGGGCATTATCCTGCGTAACTCGCCAATTGAGAACTGCGTGCGTATCAGTGTTGGTAACCGCGACGAGTGTGAAAAGACACTGGGTTTCATTAGAAACTACTATTCATAAATAGAATTCTCAACGTTCTCGGTTTATGCCGAGAACGAAACAAGATTAGTAATAAGGAAGTTCGAGTGAGCAAGCAACAAAAAATCCTATTTATCGACCGAGATGGCACCTTAATTGTTGAGCCGCCAGTTGATTTTCAAGTAGACCGTTTAGATAAGCTAAAACTAGAGCCATTTGTTATCCCAAGCCTGTTGTCGTTGCAGGATGCGGGATACCGTCTAGTGATGGTCACTAACCAAGATGGTTTGGGTACTGACAGCTACCCACAAGAAGATTTTGATGCACCGCACAACATGATGATGGAGATCTTTGAGTCTCAAGGTGTGAAGTTTGATGACGTGCTGATTTGTCCTCACTTCGATGAAGATAACTGCTCTTGCCGTAAGCCTAAATTGGGCTTGGTAAAAGAGTACCTCCAAGGTGGCAAAGTTGATTTCCAAAACTCTGTCGTGATTGGCGATCGTCAAACCGATCTTCAACTTGCAGAAAACATGGCAATTCGTGGCATTCAATACAACCCAGAAACCATGGGTTGGAAACAGATCCTAAAAGATCTGACGGTGAAGGCGCGCGTAGCTGAAGTGGTTCGCACCACGAAAGAAACGGACATCAAAGTTTCGGTTAATCTTGATGAGCAAGGCGGCAATGACATCTCTACAGGTCTTGGCTTCTTTGACCACATGCTGGATCAAATTGCGACGCACGGTGGATTCCAAATGGTGTGCAAAGTGGAAGGTGACCTGCACATTGATGATCACCACACAGTAGAAGATACGGCTCTTGCGTTAGGTCAAGCGTTGAAAGAAGCACTGGGTGACAAACGTGGTATTGGTCGCTTTGGTTTTAGCCTGCCAATGGATGAGTGCTTGGCACAATGTGCACTGGACCTATCTGGTCGTCCTTACCTTAAGTTTGACGCGCAGTTTAGCCGTGAGCAAGTAGGTGACCTTTCAACAGAGATGGTGGTTCACTTCTTCCGCTCTCTGACTGACACCCTAGCGTGTACGCTGCACCTTTCTTCTGCTGGCGATAATGATCACCACATCATTGAGAGCCTGTTCAAAGCGTTTGGTCGAACGTTACGCCAAGCAATCAAAGTAGAAGGCACTGAGCTACCGAGTAGTAAAGGCGTACTTTAAGGCTAACCTTAGCAAGGAGAAAAACAGTGACAGAACAGAAAGTTGTCATTATCGATACTGGCTGTGCCAACGTCTCTTCGGTGAAGTTTGCTATTGAACGCCTAGGCTATGACGTGACTATTTCAAAAGATCCACAAGTTGTATTGTCGGCAGATAAGCTATTTCTACCGGGCGTGGGAACCGCCAGTGAAGCGATGAAGAACCTAGAAGAGCGTGACCTTATCAGCTTGGTAAAACAGGTAGAAAAGCCGCTATTAGGTATCTGTTTAGGCATGCAGCTGTTGGGCAAAGTGTCTCAAGAAAAAGGCCAGAAAGCCGACGAGTTAGTTGAATGTCTCGGACTTTGTGATGGCGAAGTGAAGCTGCTACAAACTGGAGACTTGCCGCTGCCGCACATGGGTTGGAATACCGTTTCTGCAAAAGCAGGCAATCCGTTGTTCAAAGGCATTGAAGAGGGTGAGTACTTCTATTTTGTGCACAGCTTTGCGATGCCAGTTGGAGACTACACCATTGCTGAATGTGATTACGGAAATCCATTCACTGCTGCGGTTCAAAGCGGTAACTATTATGGTGTGCAATTCCACCCAGAGCGTTCTTCAAAAGCGGGCGCGAAGCTTATTCAAAACTTCTTAGAATTATAAAAGGGATTTAGTGTGATTATTCCAGCTCTTGATTTAATTGAAGGACAGGTGGTTCGCCTTTATCAAGGTGATTACGGCCAAGTAACCGAGTACAAAGTCGACCCAGCAGAGCAGTTCAACTTGTACCACCAAGCCGGTGCTAACTGGCTGCACTTGGTGGATTTAACTGGCGCGAAAGACACGACAGCACGCCAGCTTGATTTGATTGCAAAGCTACTAGCAAGCACGCCAGCGAACATCCAAATCGGTGGTGGTGTGCGTACAGAGCAAGACGTGATTGATCTGTTAGAAGCCGGTGCTCAGCGTGTTGTCGTTGGCTCTACAGCAGTAAAACAGCCAGAGCTTGTGAAAGGTTGGATGGAAAAATACGGCGCAGAGAAAATCGTTCTCGCGCTAGACATCAACATCGATCAAGACGGCACGCGTAAAGTGGCGATCTCTGGTTGGCAAGAAGATTCAGGCGTGACTATCGAAGCTTTGGTCAACGATTATCTGACGGTAGGTCTACAGCATGTGCTTTGCACGGACATTTCTCGTGACGGTACGCTAGAAGGCTCAAACGTTGAGCTTTACATCGACCTATGTAAACAGTACCCACAAGTGCAGTTCCAGTCTTCAGGTGGCATCGGCTCATTAGCGGATATCGAAGCGCTAAAAGGCAGCGGTGTGGCTGGTGTGATTGTTGGTCGTGCATTGTTAGATGGTAAGTTCACAGCAGAGGAGGCATTTGCATGTTGGCAAAGCGAATAATTCCATGTCTTGATGTTCGTGATGGACAAGTGGTGAAGGGCGTCCAGTTCCGCAACCACGAAATCATTGGTGACATCGTTCCTCTTGCGCAGCGTTATGCTGAAGAAGGCGCTGACGAGCTTGTGTTCTACGATATTACCGCTTCAAGTGATGGGCGTGTCGTTGATAAAAGTTGGGTCGCTCGCGTTGCAGAAGTGATTGATATTCCGTTCTGTGTAGCTGGTGGCATTAAATCAGCAGAGGACGCGGCGCGCATTCTTGAGTTCGGTGCAGATAAGGTATCTATTAACTCTCCTGCCTTGGCGAACCCTCAGTTGATTACTGACCTTGCTGATAAGTTTGGTGTGCAATGTATCGTCGTTGGTATCGATTCATACTACGACAAAGAGACGGGCAAGTATCAGGTTTACCAGTTTACTGGTGATGAAGAACGCACCAAAGCGACCCAATGGGAAACGCGTGATTGGGTGCAAGAAGTACAAAAACGCGGCGCTGGTGAAATCGTAGTGAACATGATGAACCAAGACGGTGTGCGTAACGGCTACGACATCGAACAACTGAATATGGTGCGCGAAGTATGTAATGTACCGCTGATTGCATCGGGTGGCGCGGGTGCTATGGAGCACTTTGCGGAAGCATACCAAAAAGCCAATGTGGATGGCGCGCTTGCCGCATCGGTATTCCACAAACAAGTCATCAACATTGGTGAATTAAAGCAGTATTTGAAACAACAAGGCATTGAGGTACGACTATGAGTGTAAAAGCCGCCGAAGTAAGTTCGCTAGCTGAGCGAATCAACTGGGAAAAGGTGGATGGTCTGGTACCTGCCATCGTACAAGATTTTCAATCAAGCCAAGTGCTGATGATGGGTTACATGAACCAAGATGCGTTGGCAAAAACGGGTGAAACGGGTCAAGTGACGTTTTTCTCTCGTACCAAGCAGCGTCTTTGGACGAAGGGTGAGACCTCCGGCAACGTATTGCAACTAGTGAACATGCAGCTAGATTGCGACAACGATACGCTATTGGTAAAAGTGAATCCCATTGGTCCGACTTGCCATACTGGAACAACAACTTGTTGGGATGGAGATCCGCAAGAGGAGTCACAAATGGTGTGGCTTCATCAACTTGAGCAGCTATTGGCTGCCCGCAAGAGTGCCGACCCAGATTCCTCTTATACTGCCAGTCTTTATGCCCGTGGCACCAAGCGTATTTCGCAAAAAGTGGGCGAAGAAGGCGTTGAAGTCGCGCTTGCGGCGACGTCGGGCGATAAGGCGGAGTTAGTGTGTGAGTCAGCAGATTTGATTTACCACCTAATGGTATTGCTTCAAGACCAAGGCTTATCGATGAATGACGTAGTGAACAAGTTGAAAGAACGTCATAAGTAAACTTGCTTATAGATAAGTGAAAGCCCCTATGCTCTCGAGTCTAGGGGCTTTTTTTAATTTAGTGTTCTTGATTCGGGGGGTAAAAACCGGCAACAGTGCTGGTGGCGATTAGATTCTGAATCACGCTCGTCCCTCGCTGTTCAGAATGACGGTATATTTTCTAATGGTATTTGAAGTCGCGTTATCTATTTCAAACGAAAGTACATATTCACGTTATTCCGACGAGCTTAGGTGAGATCAGGAATCTCATTAAAGCGAGCTCAATAAGCTAAGCGTGGATGCCTTTACCCACAACACTTCTTAAACTTCTTACCGCTTCCGCAGATACACGGATCGTTACGACCTAGCTTTAGGCTATTCACTGGCTGGCTCAAGCGTGGATCCTGTTCTGGTTCTTCTTCTGGCTCTTCTTCAGGAAATGTGCCGTCAATGTAGTACCAAAGCCCATTTTCTTTTACGAAGCGAGAACGCTCTGTCATACAGTAGCGTTTGCCGTCTTCATCAAAATAAGCGCTAAACTCGACAAAGCCTTCATTGTCATTACTGCCAGCTTCTGTTTTTAATACTTCAAGTTTGCACCAATCGCTGTCGATAGATTGGGCAATGCCTTCTCGTTGTTCTTCTGCATTACAGCTTGGGTGGTACGTGTTCACCACGTAATCTACTAGACCTAACACATGCGCACTGTAACGAGAGCGCATTAACTGCTCCGGAGTGGTAACGTCAGCATGGTTATTGTGGGCAATTTCACAACACTGTTGGTAGGAGCGGTTAGAGCCGCAAGGACAAGAAGAAGCCATAAAATGAAATCTCGATTAATTAAGCGGGAAAAACAAACAACCTCACAATTGCGAGGCTGGAGGTGAGGCATTATAGCGATTTAGGGCGTTTGAGACAGCAGTTCTTGAGCCCACTCGGTAGATTGATTAAAAGCGTCTGCTAATTGAGGCTCGGTTAATTTAAGAACGGTGCAATACCGCTCAGCTAATTCCCAGTCTGCTTGTTCGTAGGCGATCGTCATTGAAAGTAAGTGACCAAGTACGCCTTTTCGACTGGTTAATGCGAGTTTTATATCTTCGTCAACGGGGATATCTTCAATGACATCCGAGAGCGGTTGATCGAGCAAAGATCCGAGTAAAGAAAACATGCCTGTCAAAAAAGCCTGCCCAGGGTCATACCTAGTGTTCATTTGACTAAGTAACAGTTCACACATTCTTGCACGCTGAATCGCCAAGGAGTAAAGAGAATCTGGTTTATCTTCTTGAACGGACGCAATGGCAACTAAGGAAATAAAGCGTCGTAGTCGCTCTTCACCCAGATAAATAAGCGCTTGTCTGAACGACTTAATCTTAGTCGTTAATGTATATCCTGAATTTACGTAAGTAAGCAGCTTGTATGACAGCGTCACATCAATCGAAAACAGACGTTCAACCTCATTGAAGTCGATGGGCTTATCTGCAATCTCTTTACAAAGCTGGATGACTGTAAGAAACGCGGGGTTCAACCGTTTTTTCTGGATCATCTCAGGTTTGCTAAAAAAATACCCTTGAAAATAGTTAAAGCCGGCTTCTAAAGCTTGCTCAAACTCTTCGTAGGTCTCTACTTTTTCCGCAAGAAAGTCGATTTTAAATGGGCTTAATGCCTGAATAAAAATAGCGGCTTTCTTAATCGGTACGAGTCGAATGTCAAACTTGATCATGGAAACGTATGGAAGAAAACGTTTCCAAGCCTTCGTCGGCACAAAATCATCTAAAGCAATTTTGTATCCGCATTCATGAAGGTGCTTGATGGCTTCTAGCAACTCTTCTGTCGGTTCACAATCTTCAAGGACTTCAATGACGAGAGACTCTTTGGGAAACAGAGTTGGGACCAGATTCACCAAGCTTTGATGCGGAAAGTTAACAAAGCCAAGTTTGTTCCCTAATGTGTTGTAATGCGTCGACAAAAAATGATCGGATAGCAGTCGACTAGTAGCCAGCTCTGGTTCTACTTCAGGGAAGGTATTTTTAGGACCGTCTCGAAAGAGAAGTTCGTAACCTATGGTTCGTTTTTCTCTATCCAGAATCGGTTGGCGAGCTACGTAAGAATACTTCAATTAGGTACTTCGTTCTGTTTAACTTAGTATTATGATAATAGCGATTTTTTACAAAATATCTACGACTTGAGCGTGAATCTTCTACACGCTCTACATGCTTAACGCAAATTCTGTATGAATGGTCTCGTTTGTAGGTCAAAGCCATCAGAATTTACTTGTAAAACTGAGCCTTGCGTATACCAATCCCCTAAAACTATCCGGGTCTTTTTAACGCCATCGACGTCAAAAAAATGTGTATTCGGGCGATGAGTGTGACCATGAATCATTAAGTTGACGCAATTCTGAGACATCACTTTCTCGACTTCATTTTGATTGACGTCCATGATGTCTAAAGACTTGCTCATTTTATCATCACGAATATCGGATTGAACTTTTGAGACAATTTTCTTCTTAATAAACCAAGGAATGTGATTAAACAGCCATTGCAACCAAGGTTGATGAACAGTCTTACGGAATTTTTGATAATCAATGTCGTCAGTACACAGGGTGTCACCGTGGAGAATAACCGCTTTAGTACCATAAAGGTCTATGAGGCTAACTTCATCCAATAATGTAATGCCTGTCTCTTTACAGAAGCGCTTTCCCAATAGGAAGTCGCGATTGCCCTGAATGAAATAAACAGGAACGCCAGTCTTTGTTAGTTTCTGGAACTCTGTACGGATTTGATTGGCAAAAGGAGTTTTGTCATCGTCTCCAACCCAAAACTCGAACAGATCGCCTAATACATAAAGTGCATCGGCTTTCGTTGCTTCTGTTCGCATGAACGTCACAAAACATTCCGTAATATCCGGACGCGATGGGGTGAGGTGAAGATCGGAAATAAATAATGTTGTCATAGAAATAAGGGGAAGCGATGCCTCCCCATTAACTTATCTCTTAGAAATAATTCTTACGAATTATTCTTCAATTGTTGTACCAGTGATTACTACGTCCTCTAGAGGCACGTCTTGGTGCATGCCGTAAGAACCAGTGCTAACGCCTTTGATCTTATTTACGATGTCCATGCCTTCTACAACTTCACCGAATACACAGTAACCCCAACCATCTAGACTTTCGCTACGGAAATCTAGGAATGTGTTGTTGTTTACGTTGATAAAGAATTGAGAGCTTGCTGAATGCGGTTCCATAGTACGCGCCATAGCAAGTGTACCCACTTTGTTGCTTAGGCCGTTGTTTGCTTCGTTCTTGATAGGTGCACGTGATGCTTTTTCACGTAGACCAGGTTCCATGCCACCACCTTGGATCATGAAACCGTCAATAACACGGTGGAAAAGAGTGTTGTCGTAAAAGCCATCGCGGCAGTACTGAAGGAAGTTTGCGCTAGTCTCTGGCGCTTTCTCTTCGTTTAGTTGAATCTTGATGTCACCAAAATTAGTGTGAAGGGTGATCATGCTACTTTCCTTTACTGTGTTGTGTTGAGCCCGAGATTCTAGCCTAAGTTCTAGTGCTTTAAAAACTCAGGAAGAGGAAATTCTTCGTTTTGTGCTTGAAGTTTAGCCGATTATCGTTTTATCGGTTAATTGCTATTACCTAACCAAGTCGGAGTTGATATACTCGACCTTCTTTTATTCATTCACAATCATAGATAGAGATCATGTTAAAGATATATAACACACTCACAAGACAGAAAGAGGAATTCAAACCAATTACAGCTGGCAAAGTCGGCATGTATGTCTGTGGAGTTACCATCTACGATCTCTGTCACATCGGTCACGGTCGCACTTTTGTCTCCTTTGACGTGGTATCACGTTACCTTCGTTACCTAGGTTACGATCTAACGTTTGTACGCAACATCACAGACATCGATGATAAGATCATTAAACGTGCGGCTGAAAATGGCGAGTCTTGTGACTCACTGACCGAGCGCTTGATCGGTGAAATGCACGCAGACTTCGACGCATTAAACATGAAGCGTCCTGATATTGAGCCTCGTGCAACCCAGTTTATTCCAGAAATCATCGAACTTGTTCAAAAACTGATTGAACGTGGCTTTGCTTACGTTGCGGATAATGGCGATGTAATGTTTGAGGTTCGCAAGTTTGACGAATACGGCAAACTGTCTAAACAAGATTTGGATCAGCTGCAAGCGGGCGCGCGCGTTGATGTCGAAACAGCCAAACGCAGCCCACTAGACTTCGTTCTTTGGAAGATGTCTAAACCAGGTGAACCTACGTGGGAATCACCATGGGGCCCTGGTCGTCCAGGCTGGCACATTGAATGTTCTGCTATGAACTCTTCAATCCTAGGTGATCACTTTGATATTCACGGTGGCGGCTCTGATCTTCAGTTCCCACACCACGAAAACGAAATCGCGCAATCATGCTGTGCACACGACACTAAGTACGTAAATACTTGGATGCACAGTGGCATGGTGATGGTAGATCGCGAGAAGATGTCTAAGTCTCTAGGCAACTTCTTTACTATCCGTGACGTACTTGGTCACTACGATGCAGAAACGGTTCGTTACTTCCTTATGTCTGGTCACTACCGTAGCCAGTTAAACTACAGCGAAGAGAACCTAAACCAAGCACGCGCTTCGCTTGAGCGTCTATACACTTCTCTACGTGGTTTGGATCTAAATGCTGCTCCTGCTGGTGGTGAAGAGTATGTATCTCGCTTTACAGCAGCGATGAACGATGACTTCAATACGCCAGAAGCGTACTCAGTTCTGTTCGACATGGCGCGCGAAGTTAACCGTCTGAAAACAGAAAACCTAGAGAAAGCGAGCGAGCTAGGTGCGCTAATGCGTGAACTAGCAGATGTGATCGGTATTCTTCACCAAGATCCAGAAGCCTTTCTAAAAGGTGATGCAGGTAACGATGATGAAGTGGCTGAAATCGAAGCTCTTATCAAGCTGCGTAACGACTCTCGCGCTGCGAAAGATTGGGCGAATGCAGATATGGCTCGTGACAAGCTAACCGAAATGGGCATTGTTCTGGAAGATGGTCCAGAAGGCACAACGTGGCGTCGTAAGTAATTGAATTTTCAATTTTAAAGGGCTGATAATTCAGCCCTTTTATTTTCCATTTCCATAAATTAAAACTTTAACTTTAGGTAATGCTCTGTGGCTCAGATGTATTTCTATTACTCAGCAATGAATGCGGGTAAATCAACAACGCTTCTTCAATCCTCTTTCAACTATCAAGAACGCGGCATGACGCCAGTTATTTTTACGGCGGCACTAGATGATCGCTTTGGTGTCGGTAAAGTGAGCTCTCGTATTGGTCTTCAATCTGACGCACATTTGTTTCGTCAGGATACCAATTTATATCAAGAGATCGCAGCTCTGAATGAGGTTGAGAAACGTCACTGTATTCTTGTTGATGAGTGTCAGTTCTTGTCGAAAGAGCAGGTTTACCAACTTACTGAAGTTGTTGATAAACTACATATTCCAGTATTGTGTTACGGCCTTCGCACCGATTTTCTAGGCGAACTTTTTGAAGGCAGTAAGTACCTGTTATCTTGGGCAGACAAGTTGGTTGAGCTCAAAACGATCTGCCACTGCGGTCGCAAAGCGAATATGGTTATTCGTACCGATGAACATGGCGTGGCGATTAAAGAGGGCGATCAAGTTGCGATCGGCGGTAACGACAAATATGTCTCCGTGTGCCGTCAGCATTACAAAGAAGCACTCGGTAAATAATCCGTATTAATACAGAAAAGCCACCGTAATCGGTGGCTTTTTGTTGTCTGCTAGAAAGGGCTTAGACTAAGTCAAAACCAAATCTCTCTAGCAAAACCTGGTAAGACGATTCGATTTGCTGAGGGATGTTCTGCTCGGTTTGAAATCCTTTCTCTGGATAGCTTTTTACGCGAGAGAAATCTTCCATTAGTGCCTCTAGTACCATCATTAATGGCATGTCTTCATTAATATATTCAAAAAACGGATGAGCCGTAGAGCTTACCTGGAGCTGGGAGTAGGGTGACTGCCACTGTTTTTCAAATGTCGCTATGGCTCTGCGTTCCATAAATGGTTTTTGCACCAGAATAAACGATGAGCAATGTTTTCCTTCTTCTTTCAATCGTTGCTCAGTAAAGCGAACGTTTTCGCCACTGTTGGTGGATTCAGTTTCGAGCAAAATTGCTTCACTTGGCACACCTGACATCTTGGCAATCTCGGCAAAAGTTTCCGCTTCGCTTTTTTCAAACAGTCCATCGGTAAAACGACCTTCTCCCCCTGAAAATACAATCAAAGGCGCTAACTTTTGGTGGTACAGATTTGCTGCATGCTCTGCTACACGCACATCGTTACTGCACATCACAAATAAACAGTCTGCGGGTTTCAGCTCATGTTTGAGTTGCATGTAATCCCAAAGTGTTTCTATGTGTCGATAGAGTTTCATAGCGCGTCCAAAGTTGAGTTGAAATGAAATTGATAGCCAAGTGAGAGTAGTTTGTCTGCGAGAATGCGTTTATCTGTTTGTTCTGTGACTGGTGGAAGAGGTATCTCACTTTCGCTCTTATTTATAGCGGCTTGGTAGAACTCCGCCTTGCTGACGGTATGCGGTGTGGTCACGTTAATAACTTGGTTGCTTAAATTATCTAAAGCAAATTTGACCGCCGATACTGCATCGTCTTGATGAAGCATATTAGCAGGCGCTTTACGACTGACTTGTTTTAGTCTCATTGCAAAGCGAGAAGGGTGCCTGTCTGGCCCCATTAGCCCGCTACAACGCATAATGACGAAGCTAATATTAGAGTCGATAACATGCTGCTCGGCTTGCAGCATAATACGTGCATTGTCAGAGAAATAAGGGCTGTCGGCTGCTAAAGAGAGTGACGCATCTGCTTCTTCCATATCAGAAGCTAGGTTGGGATACACCGTTGTAGAGCTAATCATAACGAGCTTTTCAACGTTGTTTTGCTTTGCTGCGTTTGCGAGCATTTGCCATTGTTGGGCGTATTCTTGTCCGCGTCCTTTACGAAAACCAGGGGGAAAAGCACCGACAACGTGAGTAATTTGATGTTGCTTAAGCAACTCATCTAGCCGTTTCGCCGCGTTAAGTTGATTAAAATCGAATAATGCGGAGTGAGTTAATGAAGCGGGTAACTCGTTTAACCGAGCTTGGTTACGACGAGTAACGACAACGTGGTGTCCGTCTTTCATCAAAGTTTCTGCTAGCGGAGTTCCGAGCCAGCCTGCACCTACGATCAATGTATTTGCCATTTGGGTCTTCCTACTTACTTACTTACTTATTTATGTCTGCTCGAATAGATTGAGCAGCTCTGCTTTGGCTTGTTGATGGAGGGGATCTGAATGCCATTTCTGATGTTGAATAAGGTCAACATTGACTTGCCAAGCCAGCTTTGTGAAATCATCCCCAACTCTTGTCAGTGTGTTCGGTGAATACGCGACTAAATGCTCCGGAAGAAAGCACCAACCAAACCCTTTATTCGCTAATTCCAACAAAATATAGTAGTTATCAGCGTACCAGATATCCGGGCTGAATGCTTGATTGAGACCACATGGCTCTGCGTTTTTGGAGCGTATGACCAGTTGACGATGTTGTTTGAGTTGATCAATGTGAGTGACGCGTTGTTGTGCCAGAGCGTGTGTTGAAGAGACATAGACATCGAACGCAATGTTACCAAGATTAGTGAAATCGATATGTCTTGGCATTTGTAAGTCACTCAAAATAATCCCAGTAGTGGCGCGCTCCGATTTGACCAATTCAATGATATCCGGACTTGAAGCTGTTAAGCATTCAACTTGCAAGTGTGGAAAGCGTTGCTCTAAATTTTTTAGCACGTCGGGCAAGCGAGTCAGAGGAATCCCTTCATCAATGGCTAAAACTAATTTATTAGTTGGTGTTGAAAAAAGCTGTGATGCTCTGTTGTTCAATCGGTCGAGTTGGCTGATTGCCGCTTGTGCATAAGGTATGAGCGCGAGGCCACTCTCGGTTAATTTCGGATATCGACCAGAGCGATCAAATAGATCAACACCACAGTCGACCTCCATATTTATGATGTGTTGGCTGACTACGGATTGAGCTCGCCCCAGTTTTCTTGCCGCGCCTGAAAATGATCCGGTTTCTGATGTAGCAATGAAAGCTTGCAGTTGTTCGATGGTAAACATATCGCTTTTGCCGATGGTATCTAACTTTTTGTTATCTGAATAATAGATAAAATTCTAAGCATTGAGTAGAACTATTTGGACAGAGAAATATGACTCGTAACGAACGAATTTTTCATGCAGTACTTTTTGAGTTAATCGCACTCGCGATCATTGTGCCAGCGGCTTCATTGATCACCGGAAAGGGATCGAGTGATCTCGCGTTAGTTGGGATTGGGTTGAGCATGTATACCGTCGTGTGGAATTACATCTACAACTTGTACTTTGATAAGTGGTTTGGCAGCAATCGAACTGAGCGAAGTTTAGCGATGCGTTTTGGGCATACAATTGGATTCGAGGGAGGGTTGATCTTTATCTCTATACCCGTCATTGCTTGGTTCTTAGAAATTACGCTTCTCCAAGCTCTGGTGTTGGAAGCTGGCTTCCTAGTGTTCTTCCTATTTTATGCCACAGGCTTTAATTGGTTGTACGACAAGGTTCAGCCATTTAGCAAAATGAAAAAACGATTAGCACCGCAGGTTTCGGCAGGAACAAAATGCAGGGACCAATAAAAAACGCCACCGAATTCGGTGGCGTTTTTGTTCAAATTACACAGAAAGGACTCTTAAAATCTTATCTGCATGCTCTGCGACTTCAATACCTTCATCTGTTAAATAACCACCATCAGGCTGTGTACAAAGTTGCTTCTCGTATAGACGAGCAACGGCTGCCTGCATTTCTTCTGACGCGTCTGTATGAACTTTAATACCAGTTGCAGCACTACTTAAGTCGAACTGAAGAAGTAGGTTCAATTCGGCGATATGTTCAGCTGAATATTTCATAAATGATTCCTTTACGCTTTTTTTACCAAGCTAGTCTGAAAAGAAGAGTTGAGCAACATTAAACGATAAGAAGTGTTAAGTATGGCGCTATCAGGCTGATATAACGCAGGATCTTTGTTCGAAAGGCAGAATACTTGTTAAGTATCAATGATAGTTACGATTGCTAATGATAGTTGACCTTTATTGGTTGATCTCTCGATAACAACATTTTTAGTAAACATGTTAAATAGCGCTTGAAAAAGTAGGGAAATGGAGCGATTATCCGCGCCTCTTTAATTGTTTCTAAATGTTACACCACAATGAACTTCAATCAGTTTGACTCACTATTACCGCCTCAGGCTGCGGAACGCGCGGCTGAAGTGGGGGTAGGTAAAGCAACTAAAGCACCGATCAAATCTTTTTTATTGGCAATTTCTGCCGGACTTCATATTGGTATTGCGTTCATCTTTTACACCACGGTGACAACAGGCGCAGGCGACCTTCCATGGGGTATTACTAGGCTAATCGGTGGCCTAGCCTTCAGTCTTGGTTTGATTCTTGTTGTCGTTACAGGTGGTGAGCTTTTCACTAGCTCAGTATTAACATTGGTAGCGCGAGCGAGTGGAAAGATCTCGTGGCAAGCGCTAATCAAAAACTGGTTTGTAGTTTATTTCGGCAACATGGTTGGTGCTCTTTTGTTGGTAGCATGCATGTTGGTCACCAAGCAGTATATGTTTGATCACGGCCAAGTTGGCCTCAACGCGATGGCTATCTCTCAACATAAATTGCACCATGGTTTCTTTGCTGCAGTTGCGCTTGGCATCATGTGTAACGTGCTGGTGTGTATTGCTGTTTGGATGACGTTTAGTGGACGTACATTAACTGACAAAATAGTGGTCATGATTCTGCCAGTGGCTATGTTCGTGTCGGCAGGTTTCGAGCACTGTATTGCGAACATGTTCCAAGTACCCATGGCGATTGGAATCAAATATTTTGCACCGGAAGCATTTTGGCAAATGACAGGGGCGGATATTGCAAACTATGCGGACTTAAACATGATGGGTTTCATCGTAAATAACCTTATCCCTGTAACGATAGGGAACATCATTGGTGGCGGTGTATTCGTTGGTATGTGGTATTGGATGATTTATCTACGTGATGAAGACAAGCATTTGCGATAAATCTAAAAGAATAAAAGAAAGGCGAGCCAAATGGTTCGCCTTTCTTTTATTCATGTCGATAAGTTTAACACAAATCGAGAGAGTTAAATCAGCTCTTCATTGATGCCAAAATCGGTTGGGAGCCAATGAGAAGTCACTTCCTTTGGTTCTTGAACGAGCCAGTCCAGAGGTGCATCGGATAGGAGTTCATCGTAATTTTCTTTGATCATTAAGACATCCATGTACGTCTCTCCAAGTTTGTGGTCACTATCTTTACTTTAAAATTAGAATATGTCAGACAAGTGATCAAAGCATGACGATTAGATTGATCACTTATGCTGCTATGTTTCTGGTTGCGTATGGGTTTAGGGTGTTTATCCACATTTTCTGTGGATAACCTGTCTCAAAGGCCGTGCGTATCTAAACTTGCAAAGAAAATTTCATAAAATTAGAGGCTTATACTCGAGAGAATTCTGTCTGACTTTTCTCCAGAAAGCATCTTGATGAATGTTGAAAGAATGAATGAGTTATTCAGTTAAAAGTGCGTTTGACTTGATAATACAAGCCCTTTCACTGGCTTTGTTCACACGCTTAAACTATCTATGAGTTTTGGTAGGTTCTGGTTGTTGGATTTTTATTTTGATCCGGCCTTCTTTCGTTTGTACCCAGCTCAGTGTCATCTCCAGCGTAATAGCGACGGAGGTACTCAACATGACGAAAATAGCCAGCATAATCACCAACTGATATTTAATTGCAACCATCGGGCTTGCGCCACCTAGAATTTGACCAGTCATCATGCCTGGCAAGGTAACCAGCCCTGTAGTGGCCATAGAGGCTAAAGTTGGAGCAAGTGACTTTCTAAGGGCCTCTTGAATGAAGGGGAATGATGCATAACGAGGAGAGGCACCAAGTGAGATAGCAGCCTCGTATTCTGATTGTCTCTGTTCAAAAGCCGTAAATAAATTCTGCAGTGCGATGATGTTACTACTTAAGCTGTTACCCAATAGCATGCCCGCAAGTGGGATCATGTACTGGGCGTTGTAAATAGGGGATGGCTGCACTAGGCCTGCGGTAATCGCTATAAGAAGTGGAATTAGACCACAGGTTAAGCCTGTAAGAAGAGGAAGCATAAGTGGCTTTTTAGGCAGGCGAGCTTTTCCTGCAATTGAGCTTGCGCCAATCAGTAACATGATGGCAAGCCAAAGTATATTGACAAGTAAGCTGTTTAATTGAAAAAGATATTCTAAATACACGCCAATCAATATGAGCTGAAGTGTCATACGAATAACACTAATTATTGTGTCTTTCGCAATCCCTAATTTGTAGCGGGCATTAATAAAGAAGGGAACCAACAAAATCAGACCAAACAATGCCAGTTTGGCCCAACTTATATCCACCACGCTATCCATAATCGCTCCTCGAAAATCCGCGAATAATTGTAACTAAGCCCCTCCTTTATATGAACATCAATGTGCATTTTTTGATGTTCTCAACGTAAACCTTTAGCGCTATTCTCGTCATTATTTTGCATCATTTTATTTACAATTGATTATCTTTTGACGGGTTTTTAAGCCAATTTATGACCCGTTAATTACTATCCAAATGTAACTTATGTTTGTTAAATGTTGTTGTTTTAACAATTGGTTAAAAGACTTATTTTGTCACATCTGTTCATGTTTTTTAATAAATAACATCAATCAATCACATCTCTGGATGAGCTCAAAAAAGTGTTGAATTACAAGGCCTGAGAGCTCTTATTTGATTGAACCTTACTATTAGTATGGTCTAACATTTTCCATTAGAGATTGTAAAAAACTTAAGCTTGGTTACGCGGGCTTTTCAATAACACTAGATACAAAATAGGCAAATGTATGAGTGATGTTAATAAAATTGAGAGTGGTGAAAAACGCTCCCTGGAGTGGAAGTCGTTCCTCTTCATTGCAGTTGTTCTCTTCCCAATTCTGAGTGTGGCTTTTGTCGGCGGTTACGGGTTCATCGTTTGGATGTTGCAAGTGTTCTTCTTTGGACCTCCAGGCGCGCACGGCATGTAAGCCTGTGAGCTCATAACCACACTTTTGAAAAGATTTTAAGAGAGCAAATAATGAAATCATTAATCATTAAACTGTGGCGTACCATGACGCGCCCAGCTGTACATATCAGCCTAGGTGTGCTGACTATGGGCGGCTTCATTGCTGGTGTTATCTTTTGGGGTGGCTTTAACACCGCTCTAGAAGCAACCAACACAGAAGAATTCTGTATTAGTTGTCACACAATGCGTGACAACGTGTACGTTGAGCTACAAGAAACGGTGCACTGGAAAAACCACTCTGGTGTTCGTGCTACCTGTCCTGATTGTCACGTTCCACATAACTGGACAGATAAGATCGCTCGTAAGATGCAAGCTTCTAAAGAAGTATTTGCACAAGTATTTGGCAACTACGACGAACCGGGTGTGTTCGAAGAGCGTCGTATCGAACTTGCTAAACACGAATGGGATCGTTTCTCGGCAAACAAATCTCTGGAGTGTAAAAACTGTCACAACTACGAATCGATGGATTTCGAGCAAATGTCTCCTACGGCTCGTATCCAAATGAAGCAAGCCGCTGAGAAAGATCAAAGCTGTGTTGACTGTCACAAGGGTATTGCGCACAACCTACCAGCAGGCATGGACAGCATTGGCGGTATCGTGGGTGATCTAGAGGGTATGACTTCTAACACAGATTACGGCGTTGGTCAGCAACTCGTGAGCGTTCGTCACCTACCAATTTACTTTGATGCGCAAGGCAGTAAAGAAGCTGGTCTTCTTAATCCAGCATCGACCGTTAAAGTTCTTGAAGACAAAGGCGAGTTTGTTGAGATCGAAATTGACGGTTGGCGCAAAGCAAAAGGTTTTGGTCGTGTAATTCAAGAAGACTTCGGTAAGAACATTGCGACTGCGTCTCTGATGAAAGAAGCAGCAACAGACAGCAGCATTGTGACGACTGGTGAGAAAAAAGTGGATGAGTTAACAGGCCTTCCTTGGGAAAAAGTAGCGGCGAAAGTATGGATTAAGAAAGAGTCTATGCTGAACGACATCAATCCTGTTTGGGAAAAATCTCGTGAAGCCTACAAGACCAATTGTTCTGTATGTCACACTCAACCTGCGGAAGCGCACTTCGACGCGAACACCTGGCCAGGTATGTTCGACGGTATGTTGGCGTTCGTTAACCTAGATACAGACAGTGAAGCACTGATCTTGAAGTATCTACAGAAACACTCTTCAGATTATGCTGAAGGTCACCACTAATAAGCGTCGGATTGGAGTAATTTTAAATGGCTATTACACGAAGAAGTTTTCTTAAAGGTGTAGCAACCACAAGTGCAGCGTCAGTAATTGGTCCTAGCTTATTGGCGTCCGCCTCTGCAAATGCCGTTGAGACGACAGGTACTTGGAAAGTAACCGGTTCTCACTGGGGCGCGTTTCGCGCCCACATCTACGCGGGTAAAGTTCAAGAGATCAAGCCGCTAGAGCTAGACAAAAACCCAACAGAAATGTTGAACGGCATTAAGGGTATTATCTACAGCCCTTCACGTGTTCGTTACCCAATGGTTCGTCTAGATTGGTTGAAGAAACATAAATACAGCGCAGATACTCGCGGTAACAACCGTTTCATCCGAGTAACTTGGGATGAAGCGCTAGATTTGTTTTATCGCGAACTAGAACGTATTCAAAAAGACTACGGCCCATGGGCGCTGCATGCAGGTCAAACAGGTTGGAACCAAACGGGTTCATTTAACAACTGTACTGCGCACATGCAACGTGCAGTAGGTATGCATGGCAACTTCATCACTAAAGTAGGTGACTACTCGACGGGTGCAGGTCAAACCATTATGCCGTACGTGCTAGGCTCAACCGAAGTTTATGCACAAGGTACGTCTTGGTCTGAGATCCTAGAAAACTCTGACAACATCGTTCTTTGGGCTAACGACCCAGTGAAAAACCTTCAAGTAGGTTGGAACTGTGAAACGCATGAGTCGTTTAAGTACCTTGCACAACTAAAAGAAAAAGTGGCAAAAGGTGAGATCAACGTTCTATCTGTAGACCCAGTGAAGAACAAAACTCAGCGCTACTTAGAGAACGATCACTTGTACATCAACCCGCTGACAGACGTAGCGTTCATGCTCGCTGTGGCACACGTGTTGTACAACGAAAACCTGTACGATAAGAAATTCATTGATACTTACTGTCTAGGCTTTGAAGAGTTCATTCAATACGTTCAAGGTAAGACAAAAGACAAAGTAGAGAAGACGCCTGAATGGGCAGCAGCGATTTGTGGCGTGAAAGCGGACAAGATCCGTGAATTCGCACGCATGCTAGTCAGCGGTCGTACACAGATCCTGATGGGTTGGTGTATCCAGCGTCAAGAGCACGGTGAGCAGCCATACTGGGCAGCGGCTGTGGTTGCTGCAATGGTTGGTCAAATCGGTCTACCTGGCGGTGGTATCTCTTACGGTCACCATTACTCAAGTATCGGTGTGCCTTCTACTGGTTTCGCGGGCCCTGGTGGTTTCCCTCGTAACCTTGACCAAGGTATGAAACCGAAGTGGGACAACAACGACTTTAACGGTTACAGTCGTACTATCCCTGTTGCACGTTGGATCGACTGTCTGCTAGAGCCTGGCAAAGAGATCAACTACAACGGCGGTAAAGTGAAACTGCCAGACTTCAAGATGATGGTTATCTCGGGTTGTAACCCATGGCACCACCATCAAGATCGTAACCGCATGAAGAAAGCGTTCCGCAAGCTTCAAACGGTTGTAACGATCGAGTTTGCTTGGACTGCGACATGTCGTTTCTCAGATATCGTTCTACCGGCGTGTACGCAATGGGAACGTAACGACATCGACGTATACGGTTCATACTCGAACAAAGGTCTGATTGCAATGCATCGTCTCGTCGATCCATTGTTCCAATCTAAGCCTGACTTCCAAATCATGAGTGAACTAACTCAGCGTTTTGGTCGCCGCGAAGAATACACTCGTGGTATGAGCGAGATGGAATGGATCGAAAGCCTTTACAACGATTGTAAGAAAGCGAACGAAGGTAAGTTTGAAATGCCAGAATTCAACGAGTTCTGGGAGAAGAGCGTACTAGACTTCGGTGAAGGTAAACCTTGGGTTCGTCATGCGGACTTCCGTAAAGACCCTGAGCTTAACCCACTAGGTACGCCGTCTGGTTTCATCGAGATCACGTCTCGTAAGATCGGCCGTTACGGCTACGAACACTGTCAAGAACACCCAATGTGGTTCGAAAAATCAGAGCGTTCACACGGTGGCCCTGGTTCAGATAAATACCCATTCTGGTTGCAGTCTTGTCACCCAGACAAGCGTCTGCACTCTCAAATGTGTGAATCTGAAGAGTTCCGTGCAACTTACGCGGTGCAAGGTCGTGAGCCTGTTTACATCAACCCAGCGGATGCGAAAGCGAAAGGCATCAAAGACGGTGACTTAGTGCGCGTATTCAACGGTCGTGGTCAGCTATTAGCTGGTGCTGTTCTTACTGACAGCTACCCACGTGGCGTTATCCGTATCGAAGAAGGTGCATGGTACGGTCCTCTAAACGAGAAAGAGGGCGCAATCTGTACTTACGGTGACCCTAACACGCTAACGCAAGACATTGGCTCTTCTGAACTTGCGCAGGCGACTTCTGCGAACACATGTATCGTAGACTTCGAGAAGTTCACCGGCAAAGTACCGCCAGTGACTTCATTCGGTGGCCCAATCGAAGTTGCTTAACTAATGCAATTCACATCAATCGAAATACCAGCCTTCGGGCTGGTATTTTTTTAACCAAAATTTCAGTGAGCGTTATCTCAATAATAAATTTGTGACGCTAAACGACAGTAGGATTCGTGACGTCGATAACGAATTGGGTGGGACAAGCAGGGGATAATGAACCAAGCTAAACAATAATAATTAAGTGAGTAGACTCTTTATGGCTCAGAGCATTCAATTGGCAAATCACATTGAGATCACTGTGAATAACAACGACCTCCAAGTTGAAGTTGAGGGTAATCAATTACATTTTTCTTTTGCTGGGCTTCACAATAAAACGTTTACCGACCGTGAAGTGTTGTTCGAGATGCCGTTTTTATACGAGCACGAGGCCAACGTGATTGGTGATGGCTTCCAAATGCTAGCGCAAACAGCGGGAACGGTTAGCCATCCCGTTGAGATTGGTCGCTGTCCAGACAACAACCCTTCTTATCGAATCTATCCCAAAGATGCCCCTAAGCGTTACTACAACTATTTAGTGGTGGAAGGCTCGGCTGGCTATACCTTGTTTGGTTTTACTTCATGTCACCGTTTTGCGGGCTATTTTGATGTTGTCCTGCGTGATGGACATTGGGTTTTATCGGCCGCGATTGATGGTGAGTTTACTCAAGTGGCGGATTGGGAAAGTAATCAACTTGAGTCCGTGGCGGTACTCTGTGGCCAATCTCTGTCTGAGCTTTATCAAATCTATGGCGAGATGATTGCAGAGCATCATCCTGTTCGCCAAGGTGTGACACAAGATGCGCCTGTCGGTTGGTGTTCGTGGTATGCCTACTACGCAGACGTGACAGAGCAAAACATCATGCAGAACGTTGATTGCATGCAAGATAAGCTTGAAGACCTAGAGTGGGTACTTCTGGATGATGGCTATCAAGCCTTTATGGGCGATTGGTTAATCCCATCGGATAAGTTTTCTGGTGGTGTGAAAGAGCTCATTCATAGTATCCGTGCAAAAGGCAAAAAGCCGGCAATTTGGATGGCACCCTTTATTGCTCAACCTGAGTCGGAGATCTTCAAACAACACCCAGAGTGGTTTGTTCGTCACAAAGATGGAAGCTTACTTAAAGCAGAAGATGTCACATACGGTGGTTGGCGCTGCACGCCTTGGTACATACTCGATACCTCAAATCCAGAAGTGCAAGACCATCTGACGAATGTGGTCTCTGTCATGAGACAAGAGTGGGGCGTTGAATTGTTCAAGCTAGACGCGAACTATTGGGGCACCTTGAAAGGTGTGCGTAAACAATCTGGTATTACAGGCGTTGAGGCGTATCGCTTAGGAATGGAAGCGATTGCTAAAGGCGCTGGTGATGCGTGGCTTTTAGGTTGCAACGCGCCAATGTGGCCATCTCTAGGGCTTGTGGATGCAATGCGTGTTTCTGATGACGTAGAACGCCATAGTCGTCGTTTCGAGCAGATAGCCAAAGAAACCTTTTACCGTAGTTGGCAGCATCGAAAACTGTGGCAAATTGATCCGGATTGCGCGACATTCACGTCATTAGCTAATCAAGCCGCATCCAGAGAAGAGTATGAATTTCATCGCACGGTGTTATTGGCGTGTGGTGGTTTGCTGCTGTCTGGCGATCCGCTCCCTGAGATTACGCCATTTGCAAAGAAGACATTGGCTAAGCTCATGCTACGTCAACAACGTAACCAAGAGTCAGCAAAGTTCACGGCTTTGAGTTTAAATCATGCGTTTTTAAAACTAACGACGAAGAATGACCTTCACTGCTTGTTTAACTATGCCAGCTACGGGGCGATGGAATTTACGCTGACGTCTGATCAACCGATGGATTGGTATGATTACTGGACAGGAGAAAAGCTAAACCAAGAACCTTGTCAGTTATTAATGGTTAGCGTTGATAAAGGGTTAAATGCGAAAGCGATCGTCACGGCATAACGTGAACCAAATCGTTCGATTATAAAAACAAGAAAGGAGCCTACTGTGGCTCCTTTTTCGTTTTGACGTCCTGAGCGTCAGAACTCGAATAAAAAGTAATACCCGTATCCAACGATAAAAGCAGGAATGGACGAATAAATAGTCGCGACCAAAGCGGCTTTCGGTGCCATTGCAATGGCGGGGAATAGGGCGTCACCATCGTTAGATATCGCATTGGCTAGTTGCGCGGACAGTGGAGCAGCACCAGAAATGTATAGGCTAGTGACTAAAATTTGCGGTCCGCAACCAGGTAGCATACCAATGGCTAAGCCAGCTAATGGCATCCAAATTCCCCAATGAGAAAAGGTTTCTACGAGATTGATTCCAGAAAAATAGGTTGTCAGTTCAAACGCCAGAAACGCCACGATCACCCAAGCACTGACGAAATTCGTATCTTGGGCTGCTTTTTGAATCGGGTGTGAGTCCACGATTTTTTCATCTTCAGAGACCGTTGACTGATAATCGCCGAGCTCTTTTGTCATCGCCCACAACGACATTGTGATCACCGCGAAGATAGCGCCCAGCCATTCAATGGTATTGGCCTGCAAAGACAACAGCTGATTAATATCGATTTGGAAAGACATTAACACAGCAACGACACTAGCAGGTACAATAAGCCATTTCCAAAATGCGCCTTGTAGATTGATTGCACGTTGTTCAAGAGGCGTGTGTCGGTCTGTCTGGTGTTGGCAACAAGCATGTGTCTGAAGTGCTTCTTTTGGCTCTGGGCGCAGAAAGTTATCAGCATGAAAAGCATTAACGACCAGCCCTGAAAGAGTACCCACGATTATGCCTAATCCAACCACGCCTAATCCAACACTTGGTTTGGCGGCAAGAAGTAAAAAGGCAGCGTCACCCATTGTTGAAGTAAGTACCGCGACAATCGCACCAAATCCTACTCGACCACTAATAAATTGCGTTGTCACAACAATAGCGCCACCACAGCCAGGCAAAGCGCCCAATAAAGAAGCAAAGAAAACCTGATGATTACGCGAGCGGTGGTATAGCTCGGTGATTCGATTGGTTTTCGACATAAAGTTTGAAAGATAATGATAAATTGCCAAGGTGGCGGCAACATAGCATGACACCGCCCAGAATGAGTCGGATAGCGTCTGTACGGCAACGTCACGTGTATTTTCATTGCCTAGCAAAATGAGCATGACGATAGGGATCAGCAATCGCTTATAAGCTAAACGAAACTGAGTAGGCTGAAACAACTGTTGTGCAGAGTGTAAAAATTGGGTCGCGTTCATCGTTTACTCAAATGCAAATGGGAATAATTACCATTGTATGTAAATGAGATTTATTCGCAATAGCATTGTGAACTTTTCTTCGTGTCAAACTCTCTGAAATCAGGTAAAGTATCGGCCTTTGTGAGCAAACACGCCCTAATTAACTGTATTAGGCGGCGTATAAAATTGACTTGAATAGGAAGAAACATGATTCTAGTTGTAGGTCATAAGAACCCAGACAGTGACAGTATTTGTAGTGCACTCGTTGCAACTGAACTTCTAAAAGCGCGTGGCGTTGAAGCTATGCCAATTCGCCAAGGTGAAATCAACCGTGAAACTCAGCACATCCTAGAAGTTGCTGGCGCTGAAGTTCCTGAGCTTCGCACATCAGTTGCGGGTGAGACCGTTTGGCTAGTAGATTACTCAGATCTAGCACAAGCACCAGACGATATCGCAGAAGCTGAAATTGCGGGTATTGTTGACCACCACCGCCTAGGTGACGTGATGACAGTAAACCCAATGGAAGCATGGATCTGGCCTGTTGGTTGTACCAACACTGTTCTATTCAACATGTTCAAGATTGAAGGTCACGCGATTACTCCACAAATCGCTAAGCTAATGATGTCAGCAATTCTATCTGACACAGTAGGCTTCGCTTCTCCAACTTGTACACAAAAAGACAAAGATGCCGTTGCTGAGCTAGCGGTAATCGCAGACGTACAAGATGTTGACGCATTCACTAAAGATCTTCTAATTGCTAAGACAAACATCGAAGGTCTATCTGCTGCTGAGCTTGTTGAGAAAGACCTTAAAGGTTACCCATTCAACGGTCGTGACGTAGTAGTAGGTCAGGTTGAGCTTGCAACACTAGAGCAAGTTGACGGTATGATCGAAGCACTAGAAGCGGATCTAGAAGCGCGTTGCGAAAAAGACAACCTTGCATTTGCTGCTGTAATGCTAACAGACATCACGACTGCTCAAACTCGTCTTCTATACAAAGGTGAGTGGGCTGAGAAGCTTGTTAAGCACGAAAAAGACGGCATGCTAATGATGGAAAACACGCTAAGCCGTAAGAAGCAAGGTTGGCCTTGGCTTCAAACTGAGCTAGCTTAATTTTCTAGCATATACTTTAAATGCCCGCCTAGCTGCGGGCATTTTTCTATGGGAAATAGGAGACGAATATGTCTGAGCAACTGACCCAAGAGCAGATGGATACCATCAATCGTTACAACGAAGAGCAACGTTTAAAGTACTGCGTAAAAGAGATTGTGGCGAATCGTAAAGTTTGGATTCTGAAAGATGAACATGGCTGTGTCATGTTAAATACAGAAGATGATGATTGTGTACCAGTATGGCCAAACGAAGAGTTTGCTTTGCAATGGGCGAATGGTGATTGGGAAGATTGCGAGCCAGAAGCGATCTCTCTAAACAAGTGGCACAGTCGTTGGACCTCAGGTCTAGAGGATGACGAGCTATCGATTGTTGTATTCCCAAATCAAAATGAAGAAGGGGTCGTATTGTTTCCTGACGAGTTTGATTTTGAACTGCGCAAACAAGCGAGCCGCCGCTAATTTTTCGATTCGTGTCCATTTAATAAAGAAGCCTGCTTTAACGCAGGCTTCTTTACATTTGAACGATGACATCTTTGATAGGCTATTTTGTTTGGTGGCTTGGCGCCTTATAGAAGTGGCTTTCGACTAGGCGTTGAGTAATCGGATGTTCTGGGCTAGTGAGTACCTGGTTAGTTTCGCCAAACTCGACCACTTCACCTTCATGCATCACCATCACTTTGTCAGTAATGTGCTTAACAATGCCAATGTGTTGAGATACATACACAAATGACAATCCCATCTCTTCTTGCAACTCGAGGAATAAGTTAATGATCTGTGAGCGCATTGCCATATCCAAACCGTTTAACGCCTCGTCAGCGACAATGATGGAAGGTTGAAGAATAAGCGCACGAGCTAAACACACACGCTGTTTTTGACCTGCCGCTAGCATTTGTGGGTAAAAATAGGCGTGTTCAGGCAACAATCCGACGCGGAGTAGGGTGTTCTTCACACGCTGCATGCGTGCATCTGGCGGCATGTTGGTGTTTCGCTTTAATGGGCCTTCCAAAATACGGCCAATCTGGATACGCGGGTTGAGCGATGTGTTTGGATCTTGGAAAATCATGCGAATGAGCTTACAGCGTGTTGCGTAATCTTTGTGCTCCAAACGTTCGCCATTCACACGGATCTCTCCGGAGCTTGGCTCTACAACGCCTGCAAGCATACGGGCAAGAGTGGATTTTCCTGAACCGTTTTGGCCAATAAAACCGATAGTTTGCCCCGGCTCTAACGTAAAGCTCACCGGTTTGACAGCCTCATTAACCTGACGTTTGAATAGTCGGGAGCGCGTAACAAACTGCTTCGATAAATTATCGACTTCAAGTAACGCACTCATGACTTTTTCTCCGTGTTCAATGGAAAGTGGCAGTTAAATTTATGATTCTTAATTCGTCTGGTGTGTGGAATTTCAACACATTGTTTCTGCGCATACGGACAACGTGGACCGAGTCGACAACCGATTGGCAGATGCTGCAATGGCGGAATCGAGCCCGGTAGGGATTGGAGTTTTTGCTTGTGTGGTACCCAATCATTAAAGTCTGGCATCGCTTTAAGCAAGGCATCTGTATACGGGTGCTTGGGTGCTGCAATGATTTTACTGGTATCGGCAGACTCTACCGACTGACCACAATACATTACCGTAATGCGGCCCGCCCATTGTGTGATGGTTGCTAAGTCGTGACCGATAAGCAGAATGGTCGTGTTATTGAGCTGGTTCATACGGCTCAACAGACGCAATATTTGCGACTGGGTAATTGGGTCCAAGTCGTTCGTTGGTTCATCTGCGATTAGCAACTTTGGTTTGGTCGCTATCGCCATGGCAATCATGACTTTTTGGCACTCACCATCAGTCAGTTCATAAGGGTAGCTACCCATTAAACGCTTGTGATCTTTAATGCCTACTTTATGCAGAAGCGCGATGGCTTGTTTTTTACGCCATTTAAATCGCTCCCACCATTTCCCTTCAAACGCGCGAGATGGGATGGACTCGATCAATTGACGTCCCACTTCTTCTGAAGGATCAAGACAGGTTGATGGCTCTTGGAAGATCATCGCAATATCACGGGCAATGACACGTCGACGCTCTTTTGGCGTAAGCTGAAGCAAGTCAATATTGCCAAGGCGCATACGGTCCGCGGTAATGCGCCAGTTATCTTTACTTACCCCAACAATCGCTTTTGCAACCAAGCTTTTCCCTGAACCAGACTCACCTACAAGACCACGAATTTCGCCTTCATTCAAAGTTAGGCTCATTCGGTCCACGGCTTTGACCAACCCTTGAGGGGTTTCGATCTCAATAGTCAAATGTCGAATATCTAACAACGGCATTATTCGATCCCCGCATTAAGCGCTTGACGTACACCTTCACCTACTAAGTTTAGGGTAATAACGGTAAACATGATGGTTAGGCCGGGTAGGGTTACGGTCCAAGGTGCAATATAAATCAACTCGACAGAGTCACCTAATATCGCTCCCCACTCAGTACTTGGTGCTTGTGCGCCTAAGCCAAGAAAACCCAGCGCAGTAATATCTAAAATCGCAGCAGAGAGCGCGAGTGTGATTTCAGCAGCAATGACCGTCAATATGTTGGGAAGAATTGAACTCCACAACAAGTAGAAATCGTTCGCGCCATCAAGACGTGCCGCCATAATGTAGTCTTTTTCAACTTCGGTGTGGACTGCGATATAAACGGAGCGAATAAAACGCGGAATCAAAGCCAAGCAGATCGCGAGTAAAATGTTGAACCCACCAAAACCTAGAAATGCCACAAAAATGATCGCTAATAACAACGAGGGAATCGACATGACAGTATCGAGCAAGTGATTGAGGGTACTCGACAGTAAGCCTTTCGTCATACCTGCTAATACGCCAATCAAACAACCTACGACCGCGGCAATCGCAGTGATGGCAACGGCTGCACCAAATGTAAGTTGAGAGCCCATGATCAAGCGTGACAGAATGTCTCGGCCTAAGTCATCGGTTCCCAAAAAGTAATCAACCGTTCCAGCTGGGGCCCATGATGGCGGCACAAGCAATTCGCCTGACTGTGCTTGGGCATCAAACGGCGCAAGCAGTGGCGCAAAAATGGTAATTAGGACGATAAATACCAAGCACCATAGGCCAAACATGGCTAGCCCGTTGGCGCGGTAACTTCGCCAAAATCGCTCAAACTGAGTTGGAATGCGCTCTTCCTGATAAACGTTATTTGTTAGCATACCATTCCTTTCGAACTAGAGGGTTAATCATCGCGCCAATCAAATCAGAGAGAATATTAGCGGTGAGAACCAAAGTCGCAAGTACCATCACGCCAGCTTGGATTGATGCATAATCTTGGTTTGCCAATGCATCTAACAACCAACGACCAATACCCGGCCAGTTAAAAATAGATTCAGTGATGATAGCCAAGGTAATCATACTGGAAAGCTGAACACCGACTTTGGGGATGATAGGCGGTATCGCATTACGCAAGACATGTTGAGTTACGATCTCGCGGTTAGAGAGACCTTTGATTCTCGCTGCACGAATGTAGTTTTGGCTCATCACTTCCGCCACCGAAGAACGCATTAGTCCGACAACCTGCGTGGTTGGAGCCAAAGCGAGCACCAAACATGGCAGCACCATATGCTCAATGACGCTTTGCAGTGCGTGAGCGCGGTATTCACCTTTCGCCATGAAAGCGTCGATAATGGCAAATCCGGTTACATGATCAATTTCGTAAAGCAGGTCATACCGTCCTGCCACGGGAAAGAGTTGGTATTCCAATGAAAAAACCATGATAAGTAGCAGAGCCACCCAAAAAATTGGAGCGGAATAACCAGACATCGACATGAATGAAATGCTGGTGTCGAGCCATTTACCTTGCTTCATCCCAGCCACGGTTCCAAGTGGAATGCCGATCAGAAGGGACACCAAAAAGGCAAAAAAGCACAGTTCCAAAGTGGCAGGGAATACGACGGCGAGCTCGTCATAAATCGCGTTGCCGTTTTTACTTATGCCAAAATCAAGCTGAGAAAGGTTGATTAAGTAAGTTTGCCAACCAGACCAAAAATCAACGTTTGCCCAGTGCGAGAGAGGGTCAAGGCGCAGCAGAGAAAAGCCCACTAATGTGAGGATCATCAAAGTGATGAAAAATAGGTTAAAGCGTCGAACGGTATACCAAAACATCAGTGAATTCTCTCAACTCTATCAAACGGTTGGGCATTGAAAGGGCTTGATTTGAAGCCTGTCAGTGATTTGTCGTGAACACGGAATTGCACACCATGTGCCAGAGGAATTACCGGGAATTCTTGATTTAAAATGTTCTGCGCTTGGCGATATAGGTTCAGACGGTAACGCGGTTCTTGGGTTTCCAATGCCAAATCGAGCAAGAAATCGAAATCATCGTTACACCACATCGATACGTTGAGGCCAACGCGATCAGACTCACAAGATAATAACGGGCGAAAAAAGTTGTCAGGGTCCCCGGTATCACCAATCCAACCAGTTAAAAGTAAATCGATGTCGTTGATATTCTCTAAATCCACACGTTCGAATCTATCATCGGTTAGCAACGTTAACTCAACCCCAATATCGGCAAAATTCGCTTGGATTAGCTCCGCGGTCTTACGAGGACTTGGGTTAAAGGCGCGTGGTTCAAGTGGTACCCACATGGTCAGCTCTAGACCGTCTTCATAGCCAGCATCACGGAGTAGTGCTAATGCATAGTTACGGTCATAACGAATTTTTACGCTGTCCTTTTGATAAGCCCATGAATTAGGCGGTAGCAATGTATAAGCTTGCGAGCCAGTTCCGTAGTAAACCGAATCTAAAATGTTCTGACGGTTAATCGCTAAGTTAAGTGCTTGGCGGACGCGAGCATCACTCAGTGCCGTCGTTTCAGTGTTGATCGCAATAAAGGATACGTTGTTGGCTGGCGTAGCAGTTAGCTCAAGATTGTCATTTTCTTGAATAACGGGTATTTGGCTCGAAATAGGCGAAGAGAGCACATCGCACTCGTTTCTTAAAAGTTTCGCCAAGGTACCAGTGCCTCGATGAGAGATATCGAACACCACTTGTTCCATTTTTGCTGGTGACTTCCAGTAATTAGAATGACGCTCTAATCGAATCAAGTCGTTCACTTGGTACTCTTTTAGTTGATATGGGCCGGTACCGATAGGAAGTTGGTCGATTTCTTCTTTATGATCTTTTGCTGCCAGTTGCTGTCCGTACTCCGCAGACAATATGACAGCATGGCTGGTGGCAATATTTGCCAAGAAGGAAAAATTTGGCTGAGATAAGGTAAACCTTACCGTATGCTCGTCAATCGCAGTCACGTCTTGCAGCAGGTTTTGAAAATCTAACCCTGCAAACCATGGATAAAAACCACCACCTACTTGGTGAAAAGGATGGTCTACATCAATGATTCGCTTGAAGCTAAATACCACATCCTTTGCATTCAATGGGCGAGTGGGAGTGAACCAGGACGTGGTTTGGAATTGAACATTACGTTTAAGCTTAAACGTGTATTCCGTTCCTGACTCATTCACAGACCAACTCTCAGCGATATTTGCTACTGGCTGATGTGATTTAGGATCGAGCGTGAGCAGCGTATCGTACAACTGCGGGCTCAGTGCCTCTGCGGTAATACCGCTATCAATAAGCTGAGGGTTAAACGTAGTTGGCTTACCTTGTCCGCAAAACACAAAGCCAGCTTTGCGAATGTCATTGTGGTCAATTTCATCACCACAAGCGGTCAGTAGGCTAATCCCAATAAGGCTCAGCGATAATCTTATAAAAGCATTCATAATATGAAATGTTCATTGGATCTTGCTTGTTTCATTTGATCTTACTCTTTCAGAGCTAACAAGCGAAAATGATCTCGCTAATTTATCACCTTTGTGAACTCGCTCCAAACATAAAATCCATACACTGTAAGGTGTTATGCTTGAAAGACATACAAATTAGAGCGCTGTCACTCGCTCGCTAACCGATCAAGCACCTTCGACCTAGCTAGCTTTGCCCGACTAAACCATATTTTCTAACCATCCCTCGTAATTGGTGGTAGCTCAAACCAAGTAACTCGGCTGCTTGTCGTTGATTAAACTTGGCTTCTTCCAATGCGCGATTGAGTAAGTGGATGTCTTGCTCTTCTTGCCACTGTTTATAGTCTAGAGGGAATTGAACTGCGCTGCTTGGTGCTTCCTCTTCTTGCTGCTGTTCGGCTTGCTCGGCGTTATGACCAAGCGTGTTATTCCAAACTGTTTCAAAAGGATTGAAAATCAGTTCATCAATTGGATCGGCACTGAGACCATGTTGGTAAATAGCACGTTCAATCACGTTTTTTAGTTCACGGACATTACCTGGCCATTCATATTCAAGAAGCGAATGCTGTGCTTTTGAGGTAAAACCGACAAAATATTCCAGTTGAAGTTCACGACACATCTTCATCGCGTAGTGCTCTGCTAAAGAGAGGATGTCTTCTTTTCGTTCACGAAGAGGAGGCAGCATGATGACATCAAACGCTAAACGATCGAGTAAGTCGGCACGGAAATCGCCTTGTTCCGCCAATTTTGGTAAGTCCGCATTGGTTGCACAAACAAGTCGAACATCCGCATTGAGAGCGGTATGACCGCCAACTCGTTCATATTCACCATATTCGATGACACGCAACAGCTTTTCTTGAACTAAAAGTGGTGCGGTGGCCAGTTCGTCAAGAAACAAAGTGCCGCCTTCGGCGCGTTCGAAACGTCCTTTATGCTTGCCCTTAGAACCTGTAAAAGAACCGGATTCATGACCAAATAGCTCTGAATCTATTAGTCCTTCGCTTAAGGTCGCACAGTTGAGTGATAGTAGTGGCTTATCCCAACGTCTTGATAAATAATGCAAACGCTGAGCGATGAGTTCTTTACCCGTTCCTCGTTCACCGATAATGAGGACTGGACGCTCAATAGGCGCAAGTTGTGATACTTTATCTAGTACTGCGAGAAAAGCAGGTGATTCACCAATCAGGTTTTGCTTCATAAAGTCCTTCTTATTTAACAGCCGAGCCATGATTTACATATGGAGTTGGTGAATTTCACCAACAGTTGGTGAAAAACATCATAGCATAATAGTGCATAACGACAACAAAATGCATAAACTACTGATTTTAAATGTAATTTTAAGTTGGCATGCTACTTGTAATGTATTCAGGGAGACGCAAGGTCAATCACCACCTTGTCGAGTTTTAATAGGAAAAAAGAGGAGTTCCGTTATGGGTATTTTTTCTCGATTTGCAGATATCGTTAACTCAAACATCAGTGCATTGCTGGACAAGGCGGAAGATCCTGAAAAAATGATCCGTCTTATCATTCAAGAAATGGAAGACACACTTGTTGAAGTGCGTACTAACTCGGCTAAAGCGATTGCAGACAAAAAAGAGTTGGCTCGTAAAGTTGAAACGTTAGAAGAGCAAATTGGCGAATGGAGCCAAAAAGCGAGCCTAGCGTTGGTAAAACAGCGTGAAGATTTGGCTCGTGCAGCATTAATTGAAAAGCAAAAGCTTGAGCAAGTGATTAAAGGCCTTCACACTGAGCAGACGTTAGTAGAAGAAACGATCGACAAGCTTACAGGCGAGATCGGTAAGTTAGAAAGCAAAATTGCAGAAACGCGTGCAAAACAGCAAGCACTAGCAATTCGTAACCAAACCGCCTCTAACCGTCGTGATGTGCAAAAACACCTGCACACTAGCCGTACTAATGAAGCGATGGCAAAGTTTGAGCAGTACTCGCGTAAAGTGGATGAAATGGAAGCGGAAGCAGATTTGTACGCACAAACTGGTAATGCAAAATCGCTAGAGCAAGAGTTTGCAGAGCTTCAAGCTCAAGACGAAATCGAAAAAGAGTTGGCAAAACTGAAAAAACAGATGTCATCGAAAGATAAATAACAAAGGAGCCATTTATGTCGGCATTTTTTATAGCAGGACCAGTGATTGTCTTTTTAATCTTTGTCGCTCCACTATGGCTCTTCTTACACTATCGCAGCAAACGCAAAACAGATAGTGCACTGTCGAGCCAAGATTTAGAGCGCCTTCAGGTACTATCTGAAAAAGCGGAAGCTATGCAGTCCCGAGTCGATACATTGGAGCGCATCTTGGATGCTGAGTCACCAACATGGAGACGCAAGTATGACTAATCGAGAGCTGTATCGTGACCCAGTAAATGGCAAAATCTCCGGTGTTTGCGCCGGAATTGCCAACTACTTTGGTGCAGAGGTTTGGTTGATTCGTATTGTAGTGATTTCTGCAGCGCTGTTGGGCGGTACGTTTTTGGTGTTGTTAGCATACGTCGCGATGGCGTTTATGTTAGAAAAGCAACCAGTGACGTATTCTGAAAATATCCGAGCGCAACAAGAGCACACACTTAAAAGTAAGCCTTGGCAGAAAGGACAAAGTCCGGACCAATTGCTCAGTGTGTTGGAACGCGATTTTGACAGTCTTGATGGCAAAATCCGTAACATGGAAGCGTATGTTACGTCTGATACATATAGGGTGAATCGGGAGTTCAGTAAGCTCTAAACACTCCGCATCCAAAGAAGATTTAAACGAAGCAGGCGCAAAGCCTGCTTTTTTGTCACAAATTACTAATTTTAAAGCACTATTAATCTTTTCAACTCTGGAAGTTCGCCCAGAATTCATCTACTTTAAAAATAATCCCTTAATTTTTTATGGATGAATGTAATGAGAAGATTGCTCATTCCTGTCGCCATCTCGGCTGTGTTGTCGGGGTGTGGTAAAGAACTTCCCCCTGTTCCAGAACCTGAATCCCGCCCCGCAAAGCTATTTACAGTATCTGTTGGCAATGCCCAATTTGAACGACACTTTCCTGCCACGACGGAAGCTGGTGATAAAGCGGTACTGACGTTTCGAGTTCCTGGACTTCTTCAAACGATTGAGGTGAATGAAGGTCAAGTCGTCAGCAAAGGCGATGTATTGGCTTCATTAAACCCTGATGAATATGCTCTGCTTGAACAGCAAGCTCGGGCAAATTTCGCGCTCGCAGACGTGCAGTACAAGCGATACCAAAAGTTACGTAAAGACCAAGTGGTGTCCGAACAAGACTTTGATGAGGCAAAAGCGAATCACAACTCAGCCAAAGCTCAGTGGAATCAAGCAAAGGCAAATTTAAGGTATACCAAACTTGTCGCGCCATATAATGGTACGATTTCGTATATTCCAGCAGAAAACCATGAGTATGTCGCCGCAAAAGAAGGCGTGATGAATATTCAATCCAACCAACTGCTTAAGGTGATATTCCAAGTCCCTGACTATCTGCTAAACCGTTACACGCAGGGGAGCGATGTCTCTGCCAGAATGGTCTTTGACGCTTTCCCCGAGCAGTCATTTGACTTGACCTTTCAAGAAATCGATACAGAAGCCGATCCTAAAACCGGTAGTTACAAAGTCACTATGGTTATGGAGCGACCAGCAGAAATAGGCCTTTTACCGGGCATGTCTGGCAATGCTTACCTCCTATCTAAAAATGCTGGTGCAACAAAAATTCCTAATTCCGCGCTGCTAGAAGAGAACGGAAAAACATACGTTTGGCGTGTTGACGAGCAAGGCATTGTGTCCAAAGCCGCTATTGAGATGAATGACAAAAACCAAGTGTTAGCTGGGCTTAACGATGGCGATCAAATCATTATCTCTGGTGTTAGTGTAATTGAACCCGGAATTAAGGTAAGAGCCTGGATTAAGGAAAGAGGGTTGTAATATGAAAGGAATCATCTCTCTAGCGGCATTATTTTCAACATTTCTTCTTGTTGGTTGTGGCGATAAGGCACCAGAAAAAGCTCTTGAGACACCGCGTGTAAGAGTTACCTCATTAGCGGGAAATCGGGTGGATGACAACTTATATTTCCCTGCGGTTGCGAATGCAGCGGATCGCTCTCATTTGAGTTTCCGAGTGGCAGGAGAAGTCAGCCGCATCATGGTAAAAGAGGGTGATAAAGTCACGAAGGGAGATGTTATCGCAACGTTGGACCCTACGGACTATGAGTTGGATGTAGATAATGCGAGTGCGCGTTTTTCTGTTGTTGACAGTCAGTATCGCCGTTCACGTCCTTTGGTTGATAAAGGCCTATTAGCTAAGTCTCAGTTTGATGAAATTGCAGCACAACGACAAATCGCTCTGGCTGAGCTTAAGTTAGCGAAACTCCGTTTATCATTTACTGCCTTAAAGGCGCCTGTGGATGGGATCATTTCTCGAGTTAATATCGAGCAATTCGAAAATGTCCAAGTCGGACAGCACATCGTCAATATTCATAGTTTGGAGCGAGTAGAGGTGCTGATTCAACTTCCAGACCGGCTCTATGTTAACCAACCGCCAACGGAAGAAAGACTTACCGCGATAAAGGCATTGGTGCGCGTGCCTAGTGGTAACGAGTACAACGCGACCGTGAAAGAATTTACGACTGAGCCAGACCCAACAACAGGTACGTTTACCGTCACATTATCGCTTCCTATGCCGGAAGAAGAATACATCCTAGATGGGATGGCCGTTGAGGTGACCTCCAAAGATAAGAACGTTGGCTTGGATCTCAATTTAGGAATTAATGTTCCTATTGAAGCCATTTTCAATGCGGACGGTGACGAGCTGGGGCGCGAAAACAAATTTGTTTGGGTACTGAATGATGACAATACGGTATCGCGCAAACAGGTTCGAGCAGGTAAAGCATCTAAAACGTCCATTCAAATCCTTGATGGTCTCATGCTCAAAGACAAAGTTGTGATTGCCGGTGTTTCTCGGTTAAGGGATGGCATGAAAGTGGAAGTGATACAGGAAATGGCTACGCAGGAGGCCGGTCTATGAACGATCTTAATAAATCAGCGCCTCAAAGTGATGATGATGTGACCGGTATTGCTGCGTACTTCATCCGAAATCGCGTCATCAGTTGGATGGTCGCACTGATCTTTTTGATTGGTGGTATCGCTGCATTCTTTGGGCTAGGGCGTCTTGAAGACCCTGCTTTTACCATCAAAGATGCCATGGTGGTGACCTCTTACCCTGGTGCGACGCCGCAACAAGTCGAAGAAGAAGTGACTTATCCGATCGAAAAAGCGATTCAGCAGCTTACTTATGTTGATGAAGTGAATTCGATTTCCAGCCGAGGATTATCGCAAATCACGGTCACGATGAAGAACAATTATGGCCCTGATGATCTGCCACAAATCTGGGATGAGTTACGCCGTAAAGTGAATGACCTTAAAGGGACGTTGCCTCCGGGTGTGAATGAACCTCAAGTGATCGATGATTTTGGTGATGTTTACGGGATTTTGTTAGCGGTGACTGGCGACGGTTATAGCTATAAAGAGCTACTGGATTACGTCGATTACTTACGCCGAGAGCTCGAACTGGTTGATGGCGTGAGTAAAGTTTCGGTATCCGGGCAACAGCAAGAGCAAGTTTTCATCGAAGTATCGATGAAAAAGCTGAGCAGTATAGGACTTTCTCCCGATACGGTCTTTAATCTTCTCTCGACGCAAAACGTGGTTTCTGACGCAGGGGCGATCAGAATTGGTGACGAGTACATCAGAATTCAGCCAACTGGCGAATTCCAGAGTGTGGATGAGCTAGGCGATTTGTTGATTGCTGAGTCGGGTGCTCAGGGGCTCATCTTCTTGAAAGATGTAGCGGAAATAAAACGTGGTTATGTAGAAGTCCCGAATAATATTATTAATTTTAACGGCAGCCTCGCACTAAACGTGGGTGTTTCTTTTGCTGAAGGCGTCAATGTCGTTGAAGTCGGAAAAGCGTTTGATCATCGCCTTGCAGAGCTAAAGTACCAACAACCTGTTGGTATCGAAATCTCGGAAATTTACAGTCAGCCTAAAGAAGTGGATAAATCGGTTAGCGGTTTTGTTGTCAGCTTGGCTCAAGCTGTCGGTATCGTCATTATCGTACTTCTGTTCTTTATGGGGCTACGTTCAGGTCTGCTTATCGGTTTAATTTTACTGCTGACGGTGTTGGGTACGTTCATTTTCATGAAGTATCTCGCGATAGATTTGCAGCGGATTTCATTAGGTGCCTTGGTTATCGCGTTAGGTATGTTGGTGGACAATGCAATCGTCGTGGTTGAAGGGATTTTGATTGGTACTCAAAAAGGACGAACTCGACTCCAAGCAGCGACTGACATTGTTACCCAAACCAAGTGGCCATTACTTGGGGCAACTGTGATTGCGGTAACTGCATTTGCGCCCATAGGACTGTCTGAAGACTCGACGGGCGAATATTGTGGCACTTTGTTTACGGTTCTGCTGATCTCATTGATGTTGAGTTGGTTTACCGCTATCTCGTTGACACCGTTCTTCGCTGACATCTTCTTTAAAGGCCAGAAGATTAAACAAGGTGAAGGGGAAGAAAATGATCCATATAACGGGGTTATTTTCGTTATTTATAAAAAGTTTCTTCAGTTTTGTATGCGTCGTGCTTGGTTTACCGTTGTGGTGCTGATTGCGGGATTAGCGGCAAGTGTTTATGGGTTCACCTTTGTGAAGCAAGCGTTTTTCCCATCGTCGACAACGCCTATTTTTCAGTTAGATGTATGGATGCCGGAAGGAACTGATATTCGCGCCACCAACACAACGCTTAAAGAGCTAGAAAGTTGGCTAGCTAAGCAAGAGCATGTTGACCATATCACGACGACCGCGGGTAAAGGATTACAGCGCTTTATGCTAACGTACGCGCCAGAGAAAAGTTATGCGGCTTATGGTGAGATAACCACTCGTATGGAAAACTACGAAGCGTTAAAACCATTAATGGCGAAGTTTCGAGAGTATTTAAAAGCCAACAACCCAGAAATCAATTACAAGCTCAAACAGATTGAGTTAGGCCCTGGTGGTGGTGCAAAAATTGAAGCGCGCATTATTGGCTCTGATCCAACCGTCCTTCGTACGATAGCCGCTCAGGTTAAGGACATCATGTACGCCGATCCTCAGGCAACAAATATCAGGCATGATTGGCGTGAACGAACCCAAGTTCTTGAACCTCAGTTTAACGAGAGTCAGGCACGTCGCTATGGCATTACCAAATCGGACGTCGATGACTTCTTGTCCATGTCATTCTCTGGAATGACGATAGGCCTCTACCGAGACGGCACGACGCTCATGCCTATCGTGGCTCGCTTACCTGAAGATGAACGCATTGATATTCGTAACATTGAAGGCATGAAAATATGGAGCCCAGCACAGAGTGAGTTTATCCCACTTCAACAAGTCACAATGGGTTACGACATGCGTTGGGAGGATCCTATCATCGTACGTAAGAACCGTAAGCGTATGCTCACTGTGATGGCAGACCCTGATATTCTAGGTGAAGAAACCGCATCGACGTTGCAAAAACGTTTACAGCCCCAAATCGAAGCGATTCAAATGCCTCCTGGCTATTCACTAGAGTGGGGTGGTGAGTACGAATCTTCAGGTGATGCTCAAGAGTCGCTGTTTACTACCATGCCAATGGGGTACTTGTTCATGTTCTTGATCACTGTATTCCTATTTAACTCTATCAAAGAGCCACTCATTGTTTGGCTTACCGTGCCGCTGGCGTTAATTGGTGTCACCACCGGTTTGTTGGCACTCAACACGCCGTTTGGTTTTATGGCATTGCTCGGCTTCTTAAGCTTATCGGGAATGGTGCTCAAAAATGGCATCGTATTACTGGACCAAATTGAAATAGAAATGAAGTCCGGTAAAGAGGCTTATGATGCGGTCGTTGATGCAGCGGTAAGTCGCGTCCGTCCCGTTTGTATGGCAGCTATCACGACGATCCTTGGTATGATCCCACTGTTGCCAGATATTTTCTTCAAACCAATGGCGGTTACGATTATGTTTGGTTTGGGTTTTGCGACAGTCCTGACACTGATTGTCGTGCCAGTGTTGTATCGTTTGTTCCATAAAGTGGCAGTACCGAAACAGGCTTAGTGCTACTGATATAATGATGAAAAACATCGCGCCTCTAGCTCATCAGTTAGAGGCGATTTTTAAGGAAGAATAATGACAGAACAAAAAACGTGTGCGTGGGCGATGAATCACCCATTAGAGCGCGAATATCATGATTCCGAATGGGGCGTACCAGTATATGACGACCAAGTCTTGTTTGAATTTATTACTTTGGAAGGTGCGCAAGCTGGGCTTAGTTGGATCACCATTCTTAAAAAGCGCGAAGGTTACAGAGAAGCGTTCGAGAATTACGATCTAGATGCGTTGGAACAAAGAAATGAAGAACACGCTGAATACATCGTGGAAAACTTCGATGTTGTGAGACATCGCGGAAAGATTAACTCGGTATTCAGTAATGCCAAAGCGGCCAAAGCGTTAATTGCTGAATACGGGAGTTTATCAGACGCGTTGTGGCAGTTCGTGGACGGCGAACCAATCGTCAATCAATGGCAACATATGAGTGACGTACCAGCTTCGACAGAGCAATCCAAAGCCATGAGTAAATTCCTAAAAAAGAAAGGCTTCAAGTTTGTCGGTGAAACCATCTGTTATGCTTTCATGCAAGCCGTCGGCATGGTGGATGACCATATCGTTGGATGTCCTAAAAAGCAGAATAAGTAACGTTTGGCTTATTAAGTTTATGTTGTTAGTTCTGGCTATCATGAATACGTTCCAAAGCTTCGATTCGACGCCATTGAGTGGCATCGAAGCTTTGCTTTCTTAAAGCAATGATTTCTGCCTGTTTTTCGTCTTGCCCTAGAAAATCCCTATTCAGAATCTCTTGACGCTGTTTTAAGTAAGTGGCGAGTTGAGTCTCAAATGATGCTCTTTGCTCATCAAGCTTTTGCAGCCTTTGCGCTCCAGCGTCTCCCACCAATGCAACACGGGCGATGTACTTATCTTGTGAATCAAGCTGAGAAGCTCGCTCGAGTTGCTCCGCTAATGCGTTATTGCGTTCACTTTCTCGGATATAATCTGGTTGTTCTGATAACGCTTGATTGAGAAGGTGTGTTTGACTCTCGATATCCGATGCCTGTTTTTTAATCGTCAGCTTTTCCAATGCAAGTTGGCGAAGTCGGTTTTCTTCGTCAAACAATTGAGCTATCTGGACCTCGCTAAAGTATTGAAGTTGTAAATTCAGTATCGCTTCATTCAGCATGGTTAGCTGTTCAATCGTTAGTTGGTTATGCTCAAAAGGCTCTAATGCAGAGAGCGCTTGCTTGTAGGAAAGGTAGGTCTGGAAGAGTTTGGCATCAATATTCAGTGTTTGTTTTGCTAAAGTGTCTTCATTGACTTCCGCTTTGATCGTATCGAGATCTTCTTCGCCCAGCCGGCTAAGAGAATATTCGAAGAAGTCTTTTGGGGAAGAGACATCGGCGGCTATATCTTGCTGAGATTGCGAATGGTTAGAGGCTATCTCTTGTTGTTTGTCGCTTTGCAACAGAGAAAGCGCTCCCACGCCAAATATCGAGAGCAGGATAAAAGTGGTGAGAGCGACTTTCTTCATTGTCATGACCTCTTATAAACCTTGAAGTTTGAGACGATTTGCATGTTGGCGATAAAGCGTGACTGGATCGGTTTCAAAAAGATGATGAATACCGAGTAGGCCGTTAATTTCATCCAAATGGTTCATTTGATAATCATCACGTATGACTTTGCCCAAATGTGTGCTGCACGCACCAACTAAGCCATCATTTGGCCCATCAAAGGCTAAGCCAAGTACCATCATGGCAGCGTCGGTCGGATCGAAAACGTTTGTAAAAGTGGATGATCCGGTCCATGAGTAGTAATAAACGCCATTTGAAGCCAGCAAGTCACCATTACCACATTCACTGGTAGGGACTCCCTCTGGGTAGTGTTGGTTAAACGCTAATGATCCTTCCGTGGTTAATGCTGCTAGTGAGGCTAAAGGGTCTTGGTCGAGATCAGAACCGCCTGATAGAAGATTAATAAGAGTGGTTAAGCCTTGCGCCAGTTTTACCGCGAGCTGCTCACTACCAGAACCCTCAGATACGGTGCCACGAACTAAATCTGCCACTTTAGACCCTTTATTAACGCCACCTATACTCGTAACTGATGCAACTAGGTCTGGACGGACAGAGGCAACATAGCGCGTTGTTGGACCACCATGACTGTGACCGATGAGATTGACTTTCTCTGCGCCTGTTGCAGCAAGTAAGGTTTCTACTTGAGTAAGCAGTTGTTCCCCTCTAACTTCGCTGCTGTTGGTCGCGGATACCTGCGCTACATAAACTTTAGCGCCGTCTTTCGTTAAGGAATGTGGTATTCCGAAAAAGTAATCTACGCCTGCGAGGGTATCAAAACCAAATAATCCATGAACCAGAACAATCGGATACTTGGTTTGGGTATAACCCGTTGCGGCGTGTACGGAGGTTATTGGGACGGTAATTAAGGTAAAAAGCATTAGCGCTATGAATTTGAGTTTCAAAACTATCTCCTTGTGGTATGACCTCTTATGAATGATAAAAAGTAGGAGAGAAACTCTAAATTTGGAAAGCCTATTTGTGGCGCATTATTTCATTCTGTGACTGCTCAATTGAAAAACAACACAAATGATTAACATTAACGAATGGGTGGTGGGAATGTTAGGTAATTCTAATTAAGTCAGCGAGTTATAAAAACGCCCCGCGAAGCAGGGCGATTCAATTACTATTTTAGAGAGACTTCTTTTTCTAAAATTAACGCGTTATAGCGTGCAAAACCAGCCTCTAGATCGGCGATCAAGTCATCCACGTCTTCTAAGCCAATATGAATACGAACTAAAGTGCCCTCAAAGTGTGGGTGCGCTACGGTTCTCAAGCTGTTAAAGCTCTTTGGTTCGTTAGCTAGAATGAGGCTTTCATACCCGCCCCAAGAATAACCCATACTGAAGTGTTTCATACCGTCAAGCAGAGCCGTCGTCGCTTTTGGATAAGACGTTTTGAGAACAAATGAAAACAAGCCGTTTCCACCAGTGAAGTCACGTTTGAAAAACTCATGGCCAGGGCATGATTCCAAAGCTGGGTGGCGGACATGATCAACTTCCGGACGAGAAGCTAGCCACTTGGCGACTTTCAAGCTACTTTCTGCGTGTTGTCTTAGGCGAACATCCAGCGTGCGAATACCACGAAGGCCTAGGTATGCGTCGTCAGGAGAAACGCACTGACCCATCAAGTAGCTTTGTTCACGCAGTTGGGGCCAGTATTTTTCGGAAGCTACGGCTGTACCTAACATTACATCAGAGTGACCAACTATGTATTTGGTGGCGGCTTGAATGGAAATATCGACACCATGTTCAAATGGTGAGAAGTTCACGCCAGCTCCCCATGTGTTGTCAAGCATCACAATAATATCGTGCTCGTGAGCAATGCGCGCCAATGTTGGTACGTCCTGCACCTCCATTGTGACTGACCCCGGAGATTCTAGGAAAAGGACTTTGGTATTTGGTTGAATCAAATCACGAATACCTTCTCCAATCATCGGATCATAATAGGTAGTTTCGATGCCCATCTTTTTCATGATGGTGCTACAAAAGTCACGAGTTGGTTCGTAACAAGTGTCCACCATTAGAATGTGATCGCCAGTTTCGACGAAAGAGAGAATCGCATTTGAAATTGCTGCCGTGCCACAAGGGTAGAGAGCACAACCTGATCCACCTTCAATCTCAACCATTGCATCTTGAAAAGCGAAGTGCGTGTTGGTGCCACGGCGACCATAAAATAATGTTTTATTGGTGCGGTTCATGGTGGCTTGGTTCTTCTCTGCAACCGTGTTGAATACCACGGTTGAAGCGCGTTGAACGGGTGGGTTTACAACACCATTTGTCCACTTTTTATCGCGGCCAGCGGTAATGAGTTTGGTTTTTTTTCCCTCTGACATAAAAGTTCCCTGTCTTAAATATTGCGGTTTTGAATATTTAAAACATGGACGACGTAGGTTATGCAAGGGAAAAGTCGACTATCAGCCAATAACAGCCAAGATGAACAGGTAATGATGTCGAGAGGTATCGTGTAGATAGGGAGCTAAAAGAACAAACCTCCAGCAGGATGCATGTAGCGCTGGAGGTTTTTTAGCCTGTGTATTTGAGGTATTAGAGGAGTGGGTTGAAGAGATAGAACACTCGCTCTAAGAACCGAGAAAATAGGCTCCTTTTCTCCCATTCTTCCAATACAACAGTGTGAGATTGCTTAATATAGCTATCTTGTAACCAAGACATTTGCTTGGTGAACTCTTCGTCATCAACGGCGAGGGTCACTTCGAAGTTCAGCCACAAGCTGCGCATATCCATGTTTACGGTGCCAACTAAACAGAATTGGTCGTCAATTACGACAGATTTTGTATGCAGCAAACCACCATAAAATTCATAAATCTTGACCCCTGCACTCAAGAGCTCACTATAAAAAGCGCGTGACGCCCATTGCACCATCATAGAGTCATTTTTATGTGGAATAATGAGTTCAACGTCAATGCCTCGTTGTGCTGTCATCTTTAACGTTTCGAGTAAATCAGCATTGGGCACGAAATATGGTGTTGTGATTCGTACCGAGCGATTGGCTTGGTTTATTGCCAATGTTAATACTTGATAGATCAGATATTCCGGCATACCTGGGCCAGAAGGCACAACCTGAATAGGGTGTTGGAATTCACTCTCATCGATCTTGCATTCAGGTAGTCTTGGTAAATGACGTTCGCCAGTTTCGACTTCCCAATCCCAACAGTGGATGGCACTCAATACGTTTACCGTTGGTCCTGTAATGCGAACCATGATGTCCACCCAATGCCCAACGCCACTATTTTGCTTGAAGTAAGCCGGGTCAACCAAGTTCATTGAACCTGTATAAGCAATTTCATCATCAATTACGATGATCTTGCGATGTTGGCGAAGATCAAGACGACGTAAGAAAATACGCCACATCTTCACTTCTAACGCTTGAATAACTTCAATTCCAGCATCCTGCATCATTCGATACCAAGGGCTTCTGAAAAAACGCGGGCTACCTGCTGAATCGAGCAATAGTTTGACATCTACGCCGCGTTTAGCCGCTTGGATAAGTGCAGAAGCGACAGAGTCAGCCAAACCACCTGGATGCCAAATGTAGAATACCATTCGAATACTGCTCTGCGCGTTTTCGATGTCTTCAATAATGGAATGCAAAATCTCATTAGGTGACTGTTGCAGCGACAATGTATTACCGCTCAATGCGGGAAGACCAAGGCGGTTGTTACAAAGTTCATCAATTCGGTAGATGTGCCTTCCCATCGTTTCTGGGTTGTGCGCGTTACAGTCGTTCAACTGACTGAACCACTTCTCGAATGGTGTAAACATCTCTTTTGCGCGTTCGGCCCGTTTTCTGCCTAAGTTCAGTTCACCGAAGAGGAAATAACACGCGACACCCAGAACGGGAAGGATATAAATGATCATTAGCCAAGCTAAAGACACGCTCACTGCACGGCGCTTTAAAACGACACGAATGGTCACACCTGCGACCAGTAACCAATATAGCCCGATGCCAGCTAAAGTAAGAAAGTGATAAAACTTGTCCATATACGCTCAGAGTAATATGCCCTTCTAGGATATTAAGCATAAAAGTGGGTTGGGGGAATAGATTTCCCATTTAGACGTGGGATTGACCTTATATGAGGAACGAATTTCATAACAGCTGATTCTGTTATTTTAATGTGAAAAATAAGGTCATTCTTTAACTTTTGAACAAAAAAGCAGCATTTAACCTGCGTAACTCGACACTTGTGCGATAAATGTACTTTTTTGGGGTTCCAATTTTAAAGGGGAGCTGCTTTACTTTCTAGACATAGTGCGTCGAACGCTTATTTTATAAGTGTACAATAATTTTTACATAAACTTTTTAGACGCCTATCTCTATGCATACACAACAAACTAATTTTGGAGAAAAAGCGTGGCTACAACTAATACAGCAGCACCACGTGATACGTGGGGGTCTAAACTAGGCTTCGTAATGGCAGCAGCGGGTTCCGCTGTCGGTTTAGGCAATATATGGAAATTCCCTTACACAGCAGGTGAGAGTGGCGGCGGTGCATTCGTTGCTATCTATCTTATCTTTGTAATTTTTATCGGCTTTAGCGTGATGCTGACAGAGTTCGCTATTGGTCGTAAGACAGGTCTTTCTGCCGTAGGTGCATTCAAAACAACTGACCGACGCTGGACGTTCACTGGCGTCATGGGAGTCTTTAGTGGTCTTTTGATCATGGGCTTCTACCCAGTGGTTGGTGGTTGGGCATTGGCCTACATCTTTAAAGTGGGCGGTGGTCTACTCAGCGCGCCAGAAGCAATTGGCGACAGCTTTGGCGGTTTCATCTCAGATCCGATTCAACCTTTAATGTGGATGGGTGTTTACCTGTTCCTTAACGTCATGATTGTGATGAAAGGGATTTCGGGTGGTATTGAGAAAGCCGGTAAGGTTCTGATGCCGCTTCTGTTCTTAATCCTAATCGTTGTTTCTGTTAAAGGCTTGATGCTGCCAGGTGCAATGGCTGGCCTTGAGTTCTTATTCATGCCGGACTTTTCTAAAGTCGACAGCAACGTGGTTCTTGCTGCACTAGGACAGGCGTTCTTCTCACTTAGCTTAGGTATGGGTTGTATGATGACGTACGGTTCTTACCTGAAGAAGAAAGAGAACCTAGTTCAAACAACCGGTATGGTTACTGCGATGGATACAGGTGTAGCGATTCTTGCTGGTGTTGCTATGTTCCCAGCTATGTTTGCCTTTGGCATGGAGCCTGCGGCAGGCCCTGGTCTTGTATTCGTTGTCGTTCCTCAACTATTTGCTGAAATGGGCGGTGTGATTGGGTTGCTATTCGCGTTGCTATTTTTCATCGGCTTGACGGTGGCGGCATTAACTTCTTCAGTATCACTATTGGAAGTTGTCGTGTCTTACCTAATCGACGAGAAAGGCATGAAGCGCTCTAACGCTGTTCTGTCTGCAAGTGCTGTCATGGCGGCACTATGTATCTTTGCGTCACTATCGTTAGGTGGAATGGGGCCAACGCTGTTCGGTACCGGTGCCTTTGATATCTTCGACTTGCTAACGGACAAAATCTTCCTAGCGGTTGGTGGTATGTTGGTTTGTATCTTTGCTGGATGGCGCCTAAGCCGTGCTGAGCTAGAAAAAGAGATCACTAATGACGGAGAAGTATCCTTCCCGCTATTTGGATTGTGGTACAATCTAGTTAAATACCTGATTCCTGTTGCGATCGCTATTGTTGCCTTCATGGGGATTAAGTCTGGCTTTGACAGTGGCAAAGGTGAAATCATGCTGCTGGGTATCGCAATCATTGGTCTTGCTGGTATTTTCTCTAGAAAGCTCTAGCTCAGGCCTTGGGGCAAGCCTCGATAGCTTTGTCCGATAACTTATGTATACTGCTGGCTCCAAACGTGGAGCCAGTTTTTTATGTTCGATATTCTACATACCCATCCCGATTTTCTGATCATCAATAAGCATCCCAACGTCTCTGTTCATAAAGACGATGGCGACACAATGCTGCTGCAAGAAGTGGCTAAGCAGAGTGGTGATGAGCAGCTTTATCTTATCCATCGCTTGGATAAAATGACATCGGGTATTCTGCTCCTCGGACGCAACGCCAAAGCGGCCAGTGCGTTATCGCAAGCTTTTGCTGACCGCCAAGTGGAAAAGTTCTATCTGGCGATTGGCTCTAAAAAGCCGAAAAAGAAACAAGGTTTGGTCGTTGGTGATATGGAGCGTTCGCGCCGTTCATCATGGAAGCTGGTCAACAGCAAAAATAACCCAGCCGTCACCCAGTTTTTCTCTCTTGCGGCAGAGCCCGGAGAGCGCCTATTTTTATGTAAGCCACACACTGGTAAAACGCATCAAATCCGCGTGGCATTAAAATCGGTTGGCTCAGGTATTGTTGGCGACCCGATTTACAATGCAGGCAATGAGGCTGATCGCGGTTACCTGCATGCATTTTCACTTTGCTTCCAATACCGAGATGAGCAATATCGCTTTGTTTGCGATCCACGAGAATACCAAGTGCTGGGTAACAAATGGCACAGTGAAATCGTCTCTCAGGGTTTGGATACTTGGCTTTCCCCTTGGGAACTGAACTGGCCTACGATCAAATAACCGTCACAAAGAAAACTAATAAGAGAACTCGATGCAAGCATCACAACTTCCGCTGTTCTTTCAGCATCTAGAAACCGAGCTCGCGCAAGCTCCGAATGAAATTCGTCGACTGTTTCATGGTCGTGGCCGCCGTTTTGAGGGCCTAGAGCAAATCACCTGTGATTGGTTACAAGGTCAGTTGATCATCAACTTGTTTAAAGAAGTCGACGACGCGTTTCTCGCTGAGCTGAAAAGCGGCCTTAATGCGTTGGCACAATCACAACTGTGGGCAGACAAGCAAGGTCGCACTATGGTTCTTCAGCACCGTTATGCCGATGGTGCGCCTTCAGAAGTGCTTGTTGGTGAATTGGACGCTCGCCCTGTCGTTGAAGAAAGCGGTTTGAAATACCAATTGGATATTGGCCGCAACCAAAACTTCGGTCTGTTTTTGGACATGCGCTACGGTCGTGATTGGGTACGCGAAAATGCGAAGCATAAAAACGTGCTTAACTTGTTTGCTTACACGTGTGGCTTTTCTGTGGCTGCCATTGCGGGTGGCGCAGATAAGGTGGTTAATGTAGACATGGCGAAAGCGTCGCTGTCTAAAGGTCGTGAGAACCATAAGCTAAATGGTCATAACATCAACCAAGTAAGCTTTATGGGGCACGATATCTTTAAATCGTGGGGTAAGATTAAAAAATCTGGTCAGTATGACTTGATTATCATCGATCCGCCTTCATTCCAGAAAGGCAGCTTTGCGCTGACTAAAGATTACAAAAAGATTCTACGTCGGTTGCCAGATTTGTTGGCAGAAGGCGGTCAAGTGATGGCATGTGTGAACTCGCCATCTGTGACAAGCGACTTCTTGATTGAAAGCATGAAAGAAGAAGCGCCAGAGTTGACATTCCGTGAGCGTCTGGATAACCCGCCAGAGTTTATGGACGTAGACAGCGAAGCAGCATTGAAAGTGTTGTTGTTTAGCGAGAAGCAATGACGACGAAACGAAAGTTGTACCTATCTATAATACCAGCCGTTTGAGTACGGCTGGTATTTCCGCGATACCCCGTCAATCTGAATAGCGAGACACGAGTGTGATTCAGAGTCTATTCTCAGAGTGAGTTATTTCCAACACACTGATATTAGATTCCTGACCTCGCCTAGGCTCGTCGGAATGACGGGAAACAATAAAAGATCGATACCAGCAGCATTAACCGATCTGCACTTCAAGATCCGCTTCGATGGTTGATGAGCAGGCGAGCACATAGCCTTGTTCAATTTCTTCTGGCGTTAATGTTTCTAGGCTGGTGGAAGAGACGTTGCCTTGACGAACCTTGCATTTGCATGAGCCACAAATGCCGCTACGACAAGCGACGATTAATGGTAAGCCTGCGCCTTCAAGCACATCGGCCAGTACCTGACCTTTTTGCGCATCGATGGTTTGAGCAAAGTCGGGAACAGAAACACGAACAACTTCATCGGAGACCGATGTTTCTGCGCCAGTCGCAGGCGTAAAACTCTCTTGGTAGAAGTTTGTCATGTCAAAACCAAGGTCATTCAAATAGCCGTGAACATCTTGCATAAACTGGCTTGGACCACACAGGTAAACGGTACGTTGCTTGAAATCAGGAACAAGCTCTTTAAGCCAGTCGGCATTCAAACGACCTTGTGGGTGTGACGTTCCTTCGCGGTTTTTCAGCAACAGCTTTAAATGGAAGTTGGGATACACAGCGTCGAATGTTTCTAGCTGATCGTAGTAAATCGTCTCTTCAGGGCTGCGTGCGATATGAAGAAATGCGATGTCCACATCGTTGTCGTTTTCATCTTGATTACTCAGCCAGTGTTTTGCCATCGAAAATACGGGCGTGACGCCGCAACCTGCACTGATAAGCAAGGTTTTTGTTTCGCCATCACGTAAAACGGGTGGATGGTCAATGCAGTTAAATTCGCCCGTTGGTGGTAATGCTTGAACGGTATCACCGAGCAGCAGCGAGTCAACGATGTAGTTCGATACTTTACCGCCAGATACTCGTTTGATGGTGAGTTGAAGGTGATCGTCTTCATTGATCGAGCTGATTGAATAGGCACGAAACTCCATTTTTCCATCAATTTCGACGCCCAAGTTAATAAACTGGCCAGGCTTAAACTGAAACAGAAGTGATTCGGTTAGTTCGGCCAATTTGATGCTGACGGTGTCGTGTGTTTCGAAGTATTTGTCGATGCAACGGAGTGTGACGGGTTGGTTACCTTGCCATTCAAAAAACATAACAATCTCTTTGGTTGTGGCTATTTTTAGTTCGAAATAGATAGCGCCTCCACGTAAGGAGGCGCGTAACAAGCAGGTTTATTAAGCTGCTAGGATGGCTTTTAGATCATCCTGAACATTGCCAATACTGCGCATATCGAACTTCTCTTGGATGATGGCGATTAGGTTTGGCGTTAGGAATGCCGGTGCAGTAGGGCCTGTGTAAATGCCTTTCACACCCAATGCAAATAGCGTTAGCAAGATAACGATCGCTTTTTGCTCGAACCAAGAAAGCACAAGCGTGAGTGGTAGCTCATTGATGTCACAGTCAAACTCTTTCGCCAGTGCAAGTGCAAGCTGGATTGCAGAGTAAGCATCGTTACATTGGCCCACATCCAATAGGCGAGGGATGCCGTTGATATCGCCGAACGTATTCTTGTTGAAGCGGAACTTACCACACGCCAAGGTCAGGATTAGCGTGTCTTCTGGCGCTTCAGCTGTAAAATCGGTGTAGTAACTGCGTTCCGCTTTATCACCATCACAACCGCCGACTAGGAAGAAGTGTTTGATGTTGCCTTGCTTCACTTGGTCGATAACCGCAGGGGCGGCGTTCATCAGTGCATTGCGACCAAAACCAACCGTGATGTGGTGTTCGATTTCATCGTGTTGGAAACCGTTTTGCGCTAGCGCACATTCAATCACTTGGCTAAAATCATCGCCTTCGATGTGAGCCACTCCAGGCCAGCCAACAATACTACGGGTGAATAGACGGTCTGCGTATTGACCCACATTTGGATTCAACAAGCAGTTTGACGTCATTACGATTGCGCCAGGGAAGTTTGCGAATTCTTTCTGTTGATTTTGCCATGCGCTGCCGTAGTTGCCGACAAGATGAGGGTATTTCTTCAGCTCAGGGTAGCCGTGTGCAGGCAGCATTTCACCGTTGGTGTAAACGTTAATGCCTTTGCCTTCAGTCTGTTGCAGGATTTTTTCTAGGTCATGCAAATCATGGCCAGAGACAAGAATACATTTGCCTTTTACTGGCTTGACGTTCACCGTGGTTGGTTCTGGATGGCCGAAGGTCGTTGTTTCGCCTTGGTCGAGCATTTCCATCACTTTGTAGTTCATCAGGCCAATGCGCATTGAGCAATCAAGTAGTTCGCCGAGATCTTCAGGGTCAGTACCTAACCACGCCATGATTTCATGGTATTCGGCATAGATATCGTTGTTTGTTTGCTCAAGAACACGTGCGTGCTCCATGTACGCTGCGGCCCCTTTAAGGCCGTATAGGCAAAGTAGGCGCAGGCCAATAACATCTTCATGTACTTGGTCTTTACCACGGTTAACGGCAACTTGAGGAGCAAAAGCTAAGATTGCTTCTGCGCTGTTTGGTAGCTCAAAGTGAGCAACCGCAGGAATGTCAGCGACTTCGGTATCGGCGAGCGTGGCTGCAGACATCACTTGCTCTTTTAGCAATGCTTTATACGTTGCAGCTTGAGAAGTCAGCTCTAGGACACGTTCAGGGTCGAAGTTTACGTTCGTCAATGTAGAGAAAAATGCTTTTGGTGCCCATTGGTTGATTTCATCGTTAATGATATTGAATTCAAGTGCTTTTGATGCCCAAAAAGAAACCCCTTGCAGTGTGTAAACCAACACGTCTTGTAGGTCTGATACTTCAGAAGTTTTGCCACACATGCCTTGTGCAAAAGAACAACCTTTAACAGCAGGGGTTTGAATTGTCTGTTCACATTGAATACAGAACATATTGGGTTCTCCAGTGATTGTTTTAATAGTCGTGATGTTGACCACTAGAGAGCAGAATGCGTGCCAATTGTTATCTTATTGATTTATATTTAATTTTATCGTTTTTAGATGAGTGGTTGATGTAATTAAGACAACGCATATGATGTCTTAATTACATCGGCTTCTTGTGGTTGGTTATTTATTGATCCCGAGCTTTTTACCCATCCGATATAAGTTCCCGCGATCCATTTGCAAAAACTCCGCTGCTTTTGCCCAAACGCCACCAGTTTGGCTCAAAGCATGTTCAATTAAATCACGCTGATAGCTTTCTATTAGCTCTCGCATTGGCTGGCTTTCTTTAGGCAGATAATGCGATGTGTTTTTTACATCATCGAGAGCCAGTGAGGTGTCGAAATGGTTAAGCATGATCGTGCTCGCACCTTGTTGAATGGCGTGTAAAGCCGCGCGAGTTAAAGTGTGTTCGAGCTCGCGTACGTTTCCGTACCAAGGTAAAGACTCCAACTGAGTCAACACTTTAGGATGAACGTGCAGATTGGGCGCATTAAATTGTTGGCGTACTTTTTCTAACAGGTATCCTGCTAAAACGGGAATATCACCGTCACGGGCACGCAGTGGGGGGACTTGGATTGGGAACACGTTCAAACGGTGGAAAAGGTCTGCTCGAAACGTGCCAGCTTCGACCTCTTTTTCTAATTGTCGATTGGTCGCGGCGATGATGCGCACATTGACCATCAAATGCTGATCGCTACCCACACGTTGCAGCTCGCCTTGTTGAATCACACGCAGCAATTTTGCCTGTAAAATCAAAGGCAGTTCGCCCACTTCATCAAGGAAAATCGTTCCGCCGTCTGCCAGTTCAAACTTACCGGCGCGGTGGCTATTGGCTCCAGTGAATGCGCCTTTGACATGGCCAAACAGTTCACTCTCAGCCAGACCTTCAGGCAGGGCCGCACAGTTTACGTAGATCATCGGCTTATCGCTACGATGAGATTGCGCGTGCACCGAGTGCGCGACCAGTTCTTTACCAGTACCGGTCTCACCTGTGATAAGTACCGCGTAATCCGATTGAGCAACGGTCGCAATGTTGTTTCGTAACTGGTTGATCTGCGGGCTCAAGCCCACCATTTCGCCATGTTGGGAGCGGGCTTGTTGGATAAGGGTTTGAGTGACGCTTTTCTGCTTTTGGTTTTGTGCTTTGAGCGCTTTTAATTGGGCAATGTTACGCAATGTCGCAGCGGTCAAAGCCGCCAAGGTTTCGATAGCGACAGGATCGATGTCATCAAACGCGCCCACCGTTAGTGCATCCATAGTTAGTGCGCCAACAAGTTGGCCTTCTACATACAAGCTAAAGCCCATGCAATCGTGAACATCAATGCACTGGTCTTCGGTTAATAGTGTGCCGTCAAAAGGATCAGGCAGTGAACAATCGGCATCGAAACGCACCGGTTCGCGGCTATGAATAATGGCATCTAAGCGTGGATGCGCTTTGGGGAAATAGCGACGACCTAAGACCGAGCTGGATAAGCCTTTCACCGCGACAGGAGTCAGAAACCCATCCTCATCGAAGATAAACAGGCAACTAGCATCACATGGGAATACTTGCGCGACCCCATCAATGAGGTTTTGATATTGCTGTTCGTGAGAGCGATTAGAGCTGAGGTTTAGCGCGATATTAAGGAGTACGTGGTCAACAGTCGGAGTCATAACAAGCCCAAAGTTATCTAGAATGGGCTCATGCTAGCAACTTGATGTCATTTGAACATCGAAAGGTGTGGGAGATTGATGTTCCATTGACGACGATCAAACTTGATACAAATAGAGTCGCGCAAGCCGATGAGTAAGCAACGTACGCTTGCGCGGATTAAGCTCTTTGAAACAAAACAGCAGACCAATGGAAAGGAGTTACCGCGTTCAAGTTAGCGAGGAACAACCCTTGCTTCATTGCCAGACATGTTGATTTGAACGGCTTGTCCTGGCTGAAAAATCATGTTTGGGTTTGCTTCTTGAACGACAGAGATTATTTTTCCATCCTCTAAGCGAATAGTCAGATTCACACCATTTCGTTTCGCGGTTGCTTCAGCGGCTTTACTGCCGGCATAACCACCCAGCAGACCACCACCAATAGCTGCGATATCCGAGCCAGAGCCGCCCCCGACTTTTGAGCCTAATATACCACCCACGGCGGCACCAGCGATTGTACCTATGGCGTTGGATTGGGTAGAGGCATCAATGGTTACGGGTTCAACTTTCTCTATCTTTCCGTAGTAAACCTGCTGAACTTTGCGCGTGTCTGAAGAGCCGTATGCATCTCCGTACGGGTTAGGTGAGGTACAGCCGCTAAGCATAACAATACAAGACATGATGAGCAGCATACCTAGCTTGACGTATTTTTTCATATAGCCTCCGAATGATTTCTCTCCATCCAAAGAGTATATACCCCAATTTAATATATGCTTTAGTGTTATATAAAACAGGTGCTTAGCGGCTGTTCTATCAAGGCAACGTGAACTTCTAAGTGGTTTAATGGCCTTTAAGCGTATGAAACCCAGAGTAAATACGTGTGAATGTGGTAAACCAACATGCTGCACCAAAGATATAAGCAATGACGGCAAAGTGTTGCGGTAACAAACAAAACAGAACCAAACAACCAATGGTTTCAGTACCTTCGGTTAAACCGCTCATGTAGTAGAGAGATTTGTGTTTATACACTGGATTATCGATGCCTTGTTTGCCTGCCATGATGGCAAAAGCCAAAAAGCTACTCCCAGTGCCGACGAAGGAAAAAATCAAAAATGCCCCTGCAATGGCATTTTGTTCTGGGTTTGCCAACACAAAACCAAAAGGAATCAAGGAATAGAACAGAAAATCCAAGCTGATATCGAGAAAACCACCCGCATCGGTAATGCCTTGAATCCTCGCCAGTGCGCCGTCTAATCCATCACATATTCTGTTCAGCAAAATAAAAAGCAACGCCAGCAAGTACTGTTCGGTGATCAAAGCCGGTAGGGCAAAGCAGCCAAGCACAAAACCAAATACTGTCGTTTGATTTGCGGTGATGCTACATTTGTTGAGGTATGTCGCACTGAGTGCCAGCGGTTTGCGGATGAGCTTTATACTCAGGCTATCAAGCATGATTTGTCTCCCACGGCCAGTTTAGGCAGCGGCTGCCATTGGGGATATCGTCTTCATCGTGCGTTACCATCAAAGTAGGGATGTTCGCTTGCTGCAATTGCTCGACCACCCAACTACGGAATTGCACGCGCAGATCTTTATCCAACTTGCTGTAGGGCTCATCGAGTAGCGCAACTTTCGGCTTTGCCAACAGCATACGAGTCAAAGCAATACGGGCACGTTGTCCTCCGGAGATTTGATCTGGGAAGGATTCGGCAAGTTTGGTCAATGCAATGTTCTTCAGTGCTTGCATGGCGTGTGCTTTACGCTCCTCACCTTTGATTGAGTTTGGCAGCGCGAATGCAAGATTCTCCCACACCGTTAAGTGAGGGAAGAGCAAATCGTCTTGGAACAGAATACCGACCTGACGTTTATGGGCAGGGAGGGTATCCAAATTTTCGTTATCAAGCGTAATGGATCCAGAGTAGCTGAACTCGGCGGAGAGATGTCCAGCAATGGCATCCAACAAAGTGGATTTACCACAACCGCTTGGTCCCATCAGAGTAACAATTTCACCTTTCTCTACGGTCATGTTGAACGCTGAAAAAAGCGTATCGCCATTGGTTTTACGGATGGCGAGGTTTTCGAGAAAAAGACTCATTCAGTAGTAAACCTTTTATAGACAAGCGGCGATACTTCACGTGTAAGCGGCTTAGTAGTATCGCAAAAGAGAAGAACAAGAATGGCAGCAGAGCTTGCCAAATGGCGTAAATCGCGGTGACACGTCGGTCAAAACCACTGGATAGCGCAACGGCTTCGGTTGTGATAGTGCTAATGCGCCCAGCCCCTAGCACCAGTGTCGGCAGGTATTGCGCTAGACTTACGCTAATACCGACCGCCCATGCGAATGCAATTGCAGGTAGGAGGATTGGCAGTTTCACTTTTAACCAAGCTTGCATCGGTGATTTACCCAAGCTGAGTGCGACGCGAGTTAAGCCGTTGTCGAAGCTGCGCCACGGGCCGTCTAGCGAGAGGTAAATAAATGGGAATGCGAAGAACACATGCGCCCAGCATACCCAAAAGAAATACGCGTTACTGTTAAAATACAGTGTCACTACTTGCATACCGAATAGCACCGATAGCTGAGGAATCAGCATTGGGATGGCGATGATGTAACCGGGCACCTGCCAGCGATAACGAAGGCGATACTCGTGTGCGATCAAGGCAAGGACTAGAGCGACGGTCGCGCTGATAACGGCAATCAGCATGCTCTGCTCCAGCGTGCCAAGAATGCTGTGCCATTCGTATTCCCAAAAACGCAGACTATAGCGGCTCGGTAGTAAATCTGGAAAGCGCCAGCGTTGAGCAAAGCTCCACACCACCATGAGTGGAATCATTAGAAGTGCGAGTAGCGCAATCAGTGAAAACAGGGTCTTACCGGGTAAACGAAACCCGTTTCGACCAGAGTACTGCCAGCGTTTGAAGCCTTTGGTAATACACCATTCCATCAAGCGTGCAAATCCAATCAAAAGGCTAGCGATCGCAAACAACACTACCGCGCCTGCGGCAGCTCTTGGTAGTAGCGATAAATCTGGGTCGTTAAACCACTGCCACACTAAAACCGCAAATGTTGGTGGGTTGGTAGGGCCAATAATCAATGCAACATCAACAACCGACAAGCTGTAAGCCAATACCGCCAGCATTGGAAAGCGCAGTTTTGCTATCCACTGTGGGAACACGCATTTCCACCACGCTTGCGCCGAACTGTAGCCCATTGAGTGACTGACTTTTTCAATCTTATCGACTTTCAATTGCTGAAGAATTGGAATACTCATCAACAATAAAAACGGCACTTCTTTAATCGCAAGCATGATGACCAAACCGAGTGCATGCGGGTCTTTAATCAGCAATGCTAAGTCATTCACCGTTTGTGCATTGGGATCGTAACCAAACAGTTGGTTGAGAACACGGACGCCCATACCAGTTGGTGCAAACAAGAACGCAAAGCCAATTGCAAACGCGACATGCGGCATAGCGAGAAGTGGGGAAAGGCTAACTTCAATTTTTCGCCAAAACTTGCTGCCCCACGATGCTTGCAAAATCGCAAATGTGATCAAGCAAGCCAAGTAGCTACTGAAAATGGCAGAGTAGAAAGTCAGCCCGATGGATGTCCAAACACCCTCCCAATCAAAAACAGCGTTAAAGCCATCCAAAGAAAAGTGGTGCAAGCCGATAGGAGGTACATAACCGAGCGCAGAAACCGCCACTCCGAGTAGTCCCGGAATGGTAGGTAAAATACAAACAGCGATAATGACTAAATATAGCGCTCTTAACATGGGCTCTTATTAATTCCCGTAGCGTTTCAACCATTCTTTTTCTAAGGCAGATTGCCAACTCGGATGCGGCTCAGCGATAGATTTGAATTGTTGAGTATGTTTAGCCGAACCTGTTAGGTATTGGCTGCTTAGCACTGAAGGATCGCCCCAGATGTTAAGGTTACCTTTGCGAGATTGTGCTTCAGGGCTCAATAAAAAGTTTATCGCAACTTGTGCACCGGCACCGGCATTTGCGTTCCAAGGAATCGCTAAGAAGTGAATGTTTGAGAGTGCACCTGCGTCCATCGCATACGCTTTGGTGCTTTCTGCAAGATTACCACTCGATTGCGCAGAAAAAACCGCGTTTGGGTTAAAGGTAATCGCAAGATCAATCTGACCATCATCCAGTAATTGAAGCGTTTCAGCCGTCCCTCCTGGGAATTGCTTACCGCCACGCCAAGCAACTTTATGGAACTCATCTAGGTAAGCCCATAGCGGTTGAGTGATTTGCTCAAATGTTTCACCAGTGACTGGTTTTTGTAAAGCGGGATCGTTGTTGGTCAACTCAATCAACAGTGCTTTAATAAAGCTTGTGCCATGAAACTCTGGTGGGCGAGGGTAAGTTAGGCGATTTGGAAACGCTTTTGCGTAACTCAGCATTTCAGCAAATGATCGAGGAGGGTTATGCAGGGTTTGCTCGTCATGGATAAACACTAATTGCCCCACCCCCCAAGGTGCTTCCAGACCTTCAGTCGGCTCTGAAAAATCCACATCAATTGGCAATGATTTATCGACGTATTGCCAGCTTGGCAAACCTTCAACAAAAGGACCAAACAGCAATTGGTTATCCTTCATTGATTTGAAGTTTTCGCCATTGATCCAAACCATATCAACACTGCCACCGCTGTTTTTACCAGCGGCTTTTTCTGCGATAAGTCGAGTGGTGGTCTCAGAAATATCGGTGACTTTAACGTGGTTTAGCGTCACGTTATAACGCGATTTTAGCTCTCTACTCGCCCACTGGATGTAGCGATTAATTTCCTGGCTTCCGCCCCAAGCATGAAAGTAGACGGATTGTCCGTCGGCTTGTTGTTCGATTTTTTGCCATTCACTAGCAACCGATGAGTTGGCAAAAGAAGATGTCGCGAAAGTGGTGGCTAAAATGCCAACGGTACTGAGTAGCTTTTTCATATCTATTCCGTGTTATGTCTTTTTATTCTCGTTTCCGACGTTATTGACGTCTAAACAAGTCGCTCCGCTTTGTTACAAGGATAGTAATCCATCTCTCTCTATTATCAATGCCAATCCCAAACGGAATCACTCATTGATTCAAAGAATTATTCTCAATGTGAAGCAAAACGAAGAAAGGACAATTCTGGTGTCGTTTTAGGTATACAAGAGTGGACCGCTTGTTTGACGATATTCTTTCAAGTAATTGAAAATTATTGTCCTCAAGCAACTTCGATATGTTGATTTGGAAGACTGAACCCGCGTCGTAGACGTGGCGTTGAGGGCGTAAAGAGGGAAAGAGTTTGTCGTTTTAAACGATTTTGCTAACCGAAACGTGCGAAACAGACATCCTGCCTGCTTTGATATGGATTAGGAGGCATAAAAAAAGCAGCCATTTTATGGCTGCTCTTAGAATATGAAATGGGACTTAGTTTACCCAATCACGCAACTGAAACGTTAGTTCGTGATCGTCATTTTTAAGCATTAGCCCTTCTTTGGTTAGCGTTATATCACTCCATTCAGTAAGAGTTTCAGACATCGCTTGCTCAATTTTCATTTGGTCATCCATACACATCTTCATGGTCATTCCCATTTTTTCGATGCGTAGTTGATTGTTTTTTAGTTCAGCTTGACCAAAGAAGTTGTTACACCCCGCGTTACCATTTGCAGTCAGATTTTCTCCGATTTCTAAGCGAGGCGCTTGCTGACGTTCTTTTAATTCGATGTTTTTACCATCAATCTGAACCAGCTCCCAATTATGGTGCTGTAAATCTTGAGCCGTAATTTCTTTCACATTGTCACCGTTGCTAGCACATGCAGTCATAAGAACAGGAAGAGAGATTGCTGTAACTAACGTTTTTAGGCTAAGCTTCATTTTATAGACTCCGTTTTTAGAAAACGTGGTAAGTATAGGTAATAAAACACTGTTTTTGTCAGCATAAGGTAATAGTTTCGTATTACTGTGACAGAGTCCAGTTTATATACTCAAACGGCTTCAAGGTGCAAGATGTATAGCACTGTTGGGAGCGTATATTGAAGTCGTTATAATATCATTACAGCACAGCGAGCAAAAAACGGTTAGAGCATGGAGCAACTAGAGTTTTTTACCGTCCCAAACCCTTGCGTTGGTATTTGTAGTGTGGACGAAAAAGGGTATTGCAAAGGATGTATGCGTAAAAGAGAAGAGCGATTTAACTGGCTCACTTATACGCCTGCTCAACAGTTGCATGTAATTAAGCTATGCCGTCAGCGCTATAGAAGAAAGGTATTGGCAGGGAAGGGAAAGGCAGAAGAGTCTCAAGAAGAATTATCACCACAGCAAAATCTCTTTTAAATTTCGAATTATCCCGGCTCGGCAATAATCAATGATGAGCCGGGACTGTATTAGCTCTTACTATGCGGTGCGTGTAAGGCAAACTCGTTAAATTAGCGCTACTTCATTGACCAACGGTCACTGACCCATCCCCCAGCATGTTCGTCAAAGTGGCTTCCTGAAAATCGATGATTGAATTCAACATCTAATTTACTTGTGGGTCGTTCATCCATCAGCTGATGAATGTATCTCGCCATAGGATCCGTGCAAGCTTCGCGCTCTCTACGGGTAACCACTTCTTTGATCATTTGAAGTCTGTAGCTATTGCTGGCTCGTTTCATTTTTGACCTCCTGAACTCGATGGCAGCAGTTTGAACATATTGACGTCCAGATCGCTGCTCATTGGTGAACGCTTGGCGGCGAATCACCTTCGTTTTAGGTCAAAAAGACAAATTGTTTGAGAGCAGTGTTTGTAACGCCATTCACATCTTTCCTAGAATCATCCACTAAGCTACGAAACTTCATAGCGAAAAGTCAGTTGATGAATCTGTATTTTCGAAAGACCTTATCAAACATAGAAGCCCAGCACATGGGCGTCAACAACACAAATGAATAAATTTTGAACACTTTATTAAGGGCGATAATTTTCAGCACTTTAACGAAAATAAAAAAACCGAAGCGTCACGCTTCGGTTTTTAGGGAGGCTCTGACGGAACAACTTCTAAAAGCGCTTCACGTCAGAGTGTAAGGTGTTTTTAGCTATTAGTTGCCGGGCAACCTTTCACAGCTTGACCGTTACTGAAGTACTTGATGTTTTCTAAGTTCTTGTTGTAGCTATCCGCAGAGATCTGTGGGTTATTTACGAAGAACTCACGTAAAACGTATGCATCGGTTAGCTGGGTAGATTGAACATCGATGATTGGATAGTTATCGCCACCAGCAGCACTGAAGCTGATTACAGAGAATGTGTACGTTGCGTCTAGATCGAAGCCTTTATTGTTAATGTCGGTAATGGTTACTGAGCCAGCATCACAATCTACATCTAAAGTGATGTTATCTAGTTGAGCGTAAGCACCAGAGCCTGCAGATTTCGTTGCTACGACATCAAGGTACTCTTTTACTTCTTGACCAGTCATTGTCGCTTTAGTCACGAAGTTACCGAATGGCTGAACGGTTAGTACATCACGGTAAGTGATATCACCATCTTGGATTGAATCACGCACACCACCAGAGTTCATCACACCAAAGTCAGCACCTACCGTTTTGTAAGTACGGTATGCCTCGCCGAGTAGGTGACCTAGGTTAGTTTGTTGAGAGCGAACTACGTTACGATCACCTTCTAATTTACCCGTCGTATTAGAAATCTTCTCATCTAATAACTCTTGACCTTGTTGTTGGTATGGCAGTAGTAACGCTTTTACCGTTGCATCTTGTTGAATTCGTTCACCGATAACTTCATCATTTTCGTCTAGAAGGTTTACAGGAATCAGTGCGTAGTTCGCTAAGTGAAGCTTGCCGTCATAATATTCGAAGTCCGCACGACCCACATATTTACCCCACTCATGCGCTTGCATAATCCAAGTGCCTTTTTGTTGGTCTGGGGCACAATCATCCCCAGGTTTGAAATCAGCATACTCATTGGTACCTGGTTCCATACATACAGGGTTTTGTGAGTGACCACCGATGATAGCGTTTAGCTGTCCTTCTTCAAGAGAGCGAGCGAGTTTAACGTCACCTGGTGCTTCACTACCATTATTACCATCTTGGTAGTGACCCATGTGCGTCGTTGCAAATACTAGGTCTACTTTTTCGTTTTCTTCGATTTCCTTAAGTACTTTTTTGATTTCAACTTGAGGGTCTTCGAAGTGGATGTTTGATACGTTGTCTGGATTAACTAGCTTCGCTGTGTCCTGGGTGGTTAGACCAATAACAGCGATCTTAAGGCCGTTGATAGTAAATACTTTGTAAGGGTCGAAGTAACGCTCATTGGTATCTTTCTTATAGATATTCGCAGCCAGCATAGGGAAGTCAGCTAGCTCAGCTTGCATATCGAGAATATCTAGTGAGTTATCAAACTCGTGGTTACCGACAGCCATTGCATCGTAACCAAGTAGGTTCATCCCTACGAAGTCTGGAACCGCATCTTGCATGTCTGATTCTGGTACGCCGGTATTAATATCACCGCCAGATAGCAGAATGGTTTCACCGCCTTTTGCTTCGACTTCTGCGCGAATAGATTCGATTAAAGTGTGACGCGCAGCCATGCCATATTCGCCGTCGCTGTTATGCCAAAAGCGACCGTGGTTATCGTTAGTGTGGAGAACGGTGAACTTAGTACAAGAATCTGCTGTCTCGCAGGTTACTGGAGAATTATCGCTGTCTGAGCCGCATCCTGCTAGCGCAGCGCCCACTGCCATTACCAAAAGAGATTTGGAAAACTTCATAAGGGATCCTTTCTTTGTGATTTTGTTATTGTTACGGCGTGAAATATACGGAATTAATGTGAAACTTTAGTGATCTATCTCTTATTTATACTTCTATCGGAGACATGAATTAATAAGCCTGCAAACTACGTCTCCAATTAAACAGAAATAGTTTTTAGTATATTGAAATTAGAGGGAGGGGGTTATTTTGTGAAGTGGCCAATTGAATGAATGTGGTTTGTGTGAATCAATGCGCATTTTTGCGAAGTATAGCGCTGATTTTGGTGATTATTTTGCCAAGTTCATGTTTTTCTTAGCAGCCATGACACAAATCGTTATAAATTTTCGCTCTGATGATGAGGGAAATGTTTTGTATATAAAATGATCACTGTAAAACCCAAACTCGTTTGATCTTGGCTTACTCTGTTTAATACAACCAGAAAGGGTATTTCTCTCTTTACTATAATTGCGACCGTTTAGAAATCTTATGCCTTAGATATCGTTTATTTATTCTTATTCGATACCTTACCGTGTTTATCCCGCTTTCGATACCCGGATGTTAAAACAAATAGATTCAATCTAATGAGCGAAAGTGAAACGTAAATAACGTGGCGTTTTCTCGAATATTACGATGTGCACTATCATTGAATTAATGAAAATGAAATGGAGTAATGTAAAGCGTTGCATCTGTGGCTGCTCGCTTTGAGCTTCGATTCAAAGAGTAAGGTTGAAAGAATTTGTAAGTGGCGAATTTTAAGAAAGGATAGTAATGAGATACACAGTAAGGAACGCAGTCAGAGAGGAAGCAACTCAAATCGCCAAGATACATGTTGATTCGTGGCAGGTAGCATACAAAGGGTTAATGCCACAGAGCTACATCGATCAGTTTACGATTGAGCGCCGAGAAAGGATGTGGACGCGAGTCATGACTGAGCAACTGGCCCAATTGATCGTGGTTGAGAGACAAGGGGAAATCGTCGGCTTTTTAAGTTACGAACTACCTAACCACACCTGTGAAGATAAAACGGCGTGGGTAACATGTTGCTATGTCTCTCCTTTGCATTATGGGCAAGGGGCAGGGAGTGCATTGTTAGATGAACTAGAAACGCGTCTACTCTCTACGCCCGTTATGCAGATAAGCTTGAAAGCACTGGATACCAATAAACAGGGGCTTAACTTTTACAAGAAGTGTGGTTTTGTGCGTACTGGAGAGGAAGAGGCGGAAATCATTGACCGTATGACGCTGACGGATCTCACTTTAGTGAAGTACATTGCCCGTTCGTAAATCAATTGTTATATGCCACATATAGTAAAACCCCGGAGGTGGTAAGACTCCGGGGTTTTGAAATTTTTTAGATGTCTCGGTTGGTAAGTCCGATTATCTTGAATGCAAAAGGTTTGGATTTAATCCGATTAATTCCTTGGTAGGGAATTAGATACGGATGAAGTCCATGTGTTCAACTTTTGGCTTGAACGCGTGACGTTGAACGTCTTGTGGCTTAACTTTAACTTCTTTGCCATCGATAACTAGAACTAGGCCTTCGTAGAATTCAGGCTTGTCCATTTGGTTTACGATGTCGTCGTGGTTAAGAACGATAGCTACTGCTGCTTCTTCACCGCCGTATACAACTGCAGGGAATTTGCCAGCGTGACGTAGGCGGCGGCTCGCACCTTTACCTAGTTCAGTACGTACTACTGCTTCGAATTTCATAGTATTTACTCTCAAATTAGTAAAAATCAAATGTTCACAATCAACAATGCGACCTTGTTGTTCGTGGTAAAGCTTGAAACAGGAACTGTTCAAGCGAGCGCGGATACTATCATTCCACTTATAAATGGGCAACCCAAATCGTACCCAAATCAACAAAAAGGTATGATTTATCTGGGTGTAAGGCTATCCCTTTTAACGCTTTGCTTGGATTTTGTTCACATCGGCTTCATTTTCATCGGTTTACTAATCATGGTCCGAAGAACAAAGTTTATGCGTTATATGCTTTATGTTCGGCTGAGGTGTAAGACTAAAGATGCTTTTAAGCCACCTAAAGCGCTCGCTTCCAGTGTTAATTGACCTCGGTAACTGTGTGCCATTTCACTTACTATATTTAGACCAAGACCTGACCCAGGGGTTGCTTCATCCAATCTAACGCCTCTCTTGATTACTTGACTCAGTTTCTCTTTAGGGATGCCTGGCCCATCATCTTCAATGATGATGTGTATATTGTCTTTATCCTGAGAGGAGTGCACACGAATCATGTTGTTGGCCCACTTATAGGCATTTTCAAGCAAGTTACCCAGCATTTCGTCGAGATCGGTCTGCTCTACCGCTACATTCAGCTCTGAATCAAGTTCATTAATTAAGGAGATATCTCGGCTCGCATACACTTTATCAAACGCCATTGAGATAGCATCCACACGCTCTGCTGGGTTCGATTTCACTGATAAAATATTCATAGACCCCGCCATGCGGGCACGGCCCAGATGGTAATCGATATGATCTTGTATTTGATTGATCGGAGTACGCAGACGGGATTGCGTATCAGGTTCTAACGTCTGTACTTCATTTTTTAGGACAGAAAGTGGGGTTTTTAGCGCATGTGAGAGATTGCCTGCATGATTCCTAGCTCGTTCTAACAACTCCTGATAATGGAAAAGCAGAGCGTTGAGGTCGAAGATAAGAGGAGAAATCTCTTTCGGATAGGTTTCTTCTAGACTCTTTTTGTTACCAGACTTCAGCTCGGCCAACTCTTTTTGTAACTTCGTAAGCGGACTCAATGACCATGCAATTTGCAGCAAAATGACGGCAAGAACCCCTGCGAATAATAAGCCTAAAATAAGCCAGAGTTGCCCGATTAGCGTTTGCAGGGTGCTTTTGATAGGCTCTTCGTCAATACCAATAATGATATGGATAGGCCCATCGTAATCTGGTAAGTACAGAGCTTTTTCGATGGTAATCAGCCTTTCGCCTCTCGCGCCGTAAGCATCGTTATCCAGACCTTTGTATTCGATTTTTTTGTCCCACAAAGAACGAGAACGCTCGAGACTCGTCTCAGTGGAGGCACTCCAATATAAACCACTGTAAGGTCGGTTAAATCGAGGATCTGAGAGCAGAGCAGCGAGTGAGAGGTGCCCAGTCTCATCGACTTCTAACTGAGCGGCGATTTCATCCATAAAAATGCTAAGCTGTGAGCGAGTGTCGTCAACCATATAGTTGTACACTTGGGTCGGTATCGTCACACCAGCTGCGAGGATCATTGCCGTCAACCAAACGATCGCCGCTAAAACGAGGCGACTTTTGATACTCAGTCGTTTTATTGCGTTCAACGGTAGCCTGTTCTTATTCGGCATTTAATTGGTATCCCAACCCTCGGACAGTTTTTATGATCTTTGGCGCGATTTTTTTGCGAATTCGGCCGATAAAAACTTCGATTGTGTTGGAGTCACGATCAAAGTCTTGTTTGTAAATGTGCTCGACGAGTTCGGTGCGAGAAATTACTTTTTCTGGGTTATGCATAAAGTAAGCGACCACTTTATACTCCAGTGCCGTTAAGCTTACTGCTTGCCCTTGCCACATTACTTTAGAAGTGCGCGTATCCAAGCTCAAGTCGCCAATTTGCATCACAGGAGAGGCGTTACCTGATGCTCTTCGCAGTTGCGCGCGAATACGAGCGATAAGCTCAACCATTTCAAACGGCTTAGTTAGGTAATCGTCTGCCCCTGCGTTTAGACCTTCAACTCGCTGCGTTAGGGTATCGCGAGCACTCAGGATAACGACAGGGGTATTGATGTTTTCATCTCGAATGCCTTTTAGCACGGTAAGGCCATCCAATTTCGGCAGTCCTAGATCAAGAACAATAGCGTCCCATTCTTCCGATGTCGCGCGATACAGAGCGTCTATGCCATCTTGAGATAATTCTGGTACCCAGCCGGTACTTTCTAATGTTTCGATGATTTGCTCGCCTAAACGAGGGTCATCTTCAACGACAAGTATTTTCATATTGGTGATTCTTATTATGTTTGGAATGTTATCGAAGTAAGTTACGCATTGCGTCGGGATTACGCATTAGACCAGTTTAGTTGTTTTGTGGCTTTAACGCTTTGTTAAAGCTGCGACCTTTGATCTCAAGCATTTCCAGCGTGGCGGCGTCATACTCAACTTTCAGGACGCTATTGTTGTACAGGATTTTCAATTCATACACCCAAGCATCATCATCTTCTTCAAGCTCGACCTTGATGATACGGCCGTATAGGTCGTTTTCTACTGCGGCGTAAAGGTCCGAAAATGGTCGTATATATCCTTGTTGAACCGCGCGATAGACCTCATCTTGATCTTCATCGAATTCAATACGTGTTCCAGGCTTTTCGACATCTTGCACGATGGCGTGACCATTTTGTGATGCATAGTAGTCGTCATGCTTGGCGAAACTTGGTGCACACATCAATGTCGCGATAAGGCCGAAAAGTAACGCAGAATGTTGAGAAGTCGTTGCTTTATACATAGTCAAACCTTTTCTAGAACGTTAGCCGCAGTATATCGGATATAGATGAACAGAGAGTGAATCATCGAGTTCAGTTTTACTAAATGTTGCGGACGTTATTTCAACTCGTCTTCAAAAATTTTGTCTCGCAATTTCCAAAAGCGACCGGATTTCCTTGCAATAACAAACTGAGGTAAACGGAAACGATGTTGATTGGCAACAACACGTGTCGGTGAAGCCTCTTCAAAAGGGCGATGCTTGTCTGCCAAGTGAGGGCGCACAAATTGGTCTTTAAACGTTTGTTTTTGTTTTTTGGTACTCAATGACCAAAACTCATGAACTAACGCATTGCCTTCGCCTTGGTATGGTTCACCAGAATACGTCACCTTGAGTTGAGATTTACCGTCACTGGACTTAAATACTGACAGGTCCATTTCTGTGCATTCAAATATCAATGCATCTTTTAGATTAAGGGCTTCTTTTAATTTTTTATCTGGATCAACAAGCGTTGCGTCACACTCATGACAAATGCGCGCAGCGATATCGTTGTCGGCACCACATTCACCACAGTATTTGGCACGAAAACGGTATCCACAGTGTTCACGTTCGCCTGTGTCTTCATCTTCAAAGTAACCCTGGCAACGTCTGCCAAAGTGTTCAACCAAGAAACCGTTACTATCCAACTTACCCCAGAAGTTGTTATTGAATCCGCAAGCCGGGCAGGGAATCGTGATAATTTCACTGTCAGAGTCTGGTTTGGGATCACCGACTTCAGGTTGGTATAAATCGTAGCTGTTGCCTGCGTAATCAAGCACTAAACATTCTGATTTTCCGTCTGATAAGCGTAATCCTCGCCCTACAATCTGCTGGTATAGACTGACTGACTCTGTTGGTCGCAAAATCGCGATTAAATCGACATGCGGCGCATCAAACCCGGTAGTCAGTACCGAAACATTGACCAAATATTTTATTTGACGATTCTTGAACGCTTGGATGATCGCGTCACGTTCCGGCGTAGGTGTATCACCAATGACGATTTCAGTTTCGTCTTCTGGCAGTAAACTGTGGATCTCTTGTGCGTGTCGGACAGTCGCGGCGAAGATCATGACACCTTGACGTTCTCTCGCATATTGCATGATTTGCTCAACAATTTGCGGAGTGGCGCGCTTGGCTTTATCGATCACCATGTCCATTTCTGCTTCTTTGTAGCGTCCGGTGTTTGCGGGTTTCAGTTGCGAGAAGTCGTAAGACAAAACGGGCGCGTCCATCATGCGGGCCGGAGTGAGGAAGTTTTCGTCGAGCAAGTAACGGATCGGCAGTTCGAAAATACAATCGCGGAAGAATCGCGGCTCTTCGGTGCGTACTTGACCTCGGGTATGGTACTGATAAATCCAGCCCATTCCTAAACGATAGGGCGTTGCAGTTAGTCCCAGAACCTTAATGCCTGGGTTCAGTTCTCGTAAGTGAGTAATAACTTTTTGGTAGCTGCTGTTTTTGTCATCCGGCACACGATGGCACTCATCAATAACGAGCAGAGAAAACTGGTTTTTGAACGAATCTAAGTTACGCACCACCGATTGAACCGAAGCAAACACGACTTGCTGGTCAGTTTCTTTTCGCCCCAATCCTGCTGAGAAGATGGAACCTTTTAAACCATAACCTTCATACTTCGCGTGGTTTTGCTCGACCAGCTCTTTAACGTGAGCGAGGACTAACACTCTCCCTTTCGCAAGGCGAGCAAGTTCTGCGATCACCAAGCTTTTTCCGGCACCGGTTGGCAGCACGATCACTGCTGGTGTCGAGTGTTTACGAAAGTAATGAATGACTGCTTTAACCGAGTCGGCTTGATAAGGACGAAGTGTGTACATGAAAATATGTGAAATTGCTCAACTATTCGAACGAGGAACGCTATAATACCTGACTTTTATACCCAAGTGACCTTTAAACCAAGATTTGGAGATCACTTGGGTATAATTCAATGAGGTATTCATGCGTTTAGATAAATATTTGTGTGACGCTCTGGGTGCAACACGCAAACAGGCAACAAAGATCATCAAAAGTGGAGACATCACCGTTGACGGTGAGGTTCAAAAAAGTGGTGCATTTAAAGTACCTGAAGGTGCGGAAGTGATGTGGGAAGACCGTGTTATTGGTGCTCCTGGTCCTCGTTACATTATGTTGTACAAGCCTGCTGACTTTGTTTGTTCACATGAAGATGGCTACAACCAAACTGCATTCGCATTGCTCGATGAGCCTAAAATTGAAAACCTTCACTTTGCGGGCCGATTAGACGTAGACACAACCGGTTTGGTGTTGATTACGGATGATGGTAAGTGGTCTCACCGCATTACCTCACCGAAGCATAAGTGTGAGAAAACGTACCGTGTTTGGCTTGTCGATGCGATTCAGCCTGATTACGCGGAAAAGCTCGAACAAGGCATCATTTTGCGCAATGAATCAGAAGCAACATTGCCTGCTCGTTTGGAGATCGTGAACGAGGCAGAGAATGAAGTATTGTTAACTATTGTGGAAGGTAAGTATCACCAAGTGAAACGCATGTTTGCGGCGTTAGGAAATAAAGTTGAGTACTTACATCGTGAGCGTATTGGTTCGATTGAACTCGATGAGGCACTAGAACCTGGTGATTATCGCTACCTCACGCAGGAAGAAATTGATTCTATTTGGAATTAATTATCGGCATGGGAAATTCTTTAGTTCCCAATTGGAACTAGTTTTTTGGTAGGAATTGGCTCAAAATTAATTTTCCTACCAAAATTAGTGCCTAGACAATTCCGGTGTGCTTACTCATCTCAGTGATATGCCTTTGCATTTAGCTGAGCCATGCATACTCTTATTGCAAAGCCTTCGGCAGTGGTGAGTAAATGGTGGAATCAATTCCATCATTTTTACTGCATTGTGTTTATTTCCCATAAACACACTTCGCTTTCACACGCTTTTCTATGTCGAGTTCGTCAAGGTCACACCTTGGTACATATTTGCCCTTATGATTCTCGAACGTTGATAGAACAGGCCTTTGGCTTCTAGATTCAGCGATATGAGAACCGTCCGTTACGTTCACTTCGCTCTGAAAGTATTGACGAAAGGGCTCCAACAAGAGGTAAAAGAATGACAGAAAAAGCTCAAAGCGCTCCGCAATCCCAAATCAGTTTTCTATTGTTTCTTGTATTAGGAGCGATTGGTGCTTTGACGCCTTTGGCGATCGACATGTATCTGCCTGCAATGCCAACCATCGCGAAAGATTTGGGTGTTGCGCCCGGCGCGGTTCAGATTACGTTGACGGCTTATACGGCGGGTTTTGCGATCGGCCAGTTAATTCACGGGCCGCTTGCCGATAGCTTTGGTCGCAGACCTGTGTTGATTTTAGGCGTACTTTTCTTCGGCTTGGCTGCTGTTGTGAGTGCGACAACAAATGGCATTGATGCGCTGACCTATGTACGTACGGCACAAGGTTTTGCTGGCGCGGCAGCGGCGGTCATTATCCAAGCTGTCGTGCGTGACATGTTTGACCGTGAAGACTTTGCTCGTGCAATGTCTTTCGTCACCTTAGTGATCACCATGGCACCCTTGGTCGCGCCTATGATCGGTGGTCACTTAGCTATCTGGTTTGGTTGGCGTTCAATCTTTTGGGTGTTAGCCATTTTCGCTGTGGTGGTAATTCTACTGGTACTTTGGAAAATCCCAGAGACGTTGAAACCAGAAAATCGTCAGCCGCTTCGTTTTCGCACTACGATGAGAAACTACGCCAGATTATGCTCCAACCCTGAAGCGATAGGTTTGATGCTTTCTGGAGCGTTTTCATTTTCCGGAATGTTTGCATTCCTGACTGCGGGCTCGTTTGTTTATATTGATTTATATGGTGTTCGACCAGACCACTTTGGTTATTTATTTGGTTTGAACATTGTTGCGATGATCATCATGACCAGTATTAATGGTCGCTTGGTGAAAAAAGTTGGCTCTCATGCCATGCTTCGTTTTGGGTTGTTCGTGCAACTTTTGGCGGGGATTGGTTTATTCGTAAGTTGGTTAATGGACTTCGGATTATGGGGCATCGTACCTTTTGTTGTGCTGTTTATCGGTACATTGTCGACGATAGGTAGTAACGCGATGGCGCTGCTTTTAAGTGGCTACCCATCAATGGCAGGTACAGCATCGTCTCTGGCGGGGACGTTAAGATTCGGTATCGGTTCATTGGTTGGTGCGCTGGTGGCATCACTACCCGGTAATGTTGCTTGGCCGATGATCATTGTGATGTTTGCTTGTTCTGTGCTTTCAGCACTGTTTTATTGGACTTTAGGAAGAAAGGCGTAATGTCGAATTACACCAAAGAAATTCAAAACTTAGTTAACTCAGCACTTGAAGAGTTAGATCAAGAGCATCGCTCAGGTAAGTTAGCCAATGCCCCTGTTGCGAATAACCATTATTTAGTGCGCTGGGTTACCAAAGCACTTAAATCTCAGCGTTTCGGTCGAGCCGTAGGCGATGACTTAACACGTTGGCAAAAAGCGGGTCGTTCAAAGGGTAATGACGCTGGTTTGTTGTTTATCTTCAAGCGTATTTCCGCTTTTTACGCTCAGTTTTTTCCTGAAGGTGAAGAGTCCAAAGTGATAAAAGACTCCGATATTGAATCATTTCTTGATTTGATGGAGCAAGCTGGCTGGGAAGTATCAACGTCTGAGCAACTTGTTGGTTGTGGCAAAATCCAAATCTTCACGGAAGGTCAAAACTCTTTGGCGCTATGTGCAGATCAATGCGAAAGCTGCTTCGACGGCGAGCTGCTCGTCAAACCAATGAGCTGGTTTGTACGTGGCAACCATGCTGAGTTTGTTGAGAAAGCAGCGCAAGCGGGCTTTATGGTGCATAAAGTGACGGACTACAAATCGATGGTGAAATACCACGGCGAGTACCTTATCTTTCCTGCAAACGAAGGTAACCAATTGGCTGAGATTCCGTTGAGCTTCCAAGCTTAATCAACTTCTCACAGCAGTAGAATTGAAATACGAAAGCATCAGGCGTTTGAAACGTCTGATGCTTTTTTGTTACGTCACACTGTGCTTAAAAGCGATATTTCCAATAGACGCCGCCATACAGACCTTCATAGCTTTGCAAAACGTCGCCCATCGTTCCGGTTTCGTTGTTAAACAAGTAATCCTCTTCTGAGTAGTCTTCATAACGGAGGTTAAGCTGCACGTTTTGATTTTCAGATACTTCATAGTCAGCGATGACCTCAAATCGGTACGAGTTCGCCTCGTTATCGGGATATTGGTAGCCACCAGATGTGGTTGAAGATTTTCCATCAGCTTGGCTGTAGCTGTAATCAAACGAGATAGAAAGTTTGTCGTCTAGTAGCTGCTCTTTATTCACACCAAAGCCAATGGTTGTGATGTCATCTTTGAGTTTGGTGGTGTAGCGATTCCAACCGACAACGTCAGAGTTTGCTTGTTGTTGCTCGGAGCGGATGACCTGTTGATTGTAAAAAACATGCCCGTTTAGTCCGTCGAGTAAATTGAAGTTGACGCTGATATCGTAGCCGTAATCTTCTCCTTCGCTTAAACCTATATCGGGTTTAACATAGTCGTCGTTTCCGTACCAAAGCTCAGCAAGTAATTGGACATCGTTTGTTACGTCATAGCCGCCGTCGCCACGGAGCTCAATCCTCTCTTTATCGGCTAAATAGTATTGGCGCAAATTAGGCGAGTCGCTGCTGTCGTCCTGCCAATCAGAGCCATCGCGAAAAGAGTAGGAGACTTTACCGCCTAATTGCCACGGTCTATTTGGTCGGTACTGGGCCCCAACAAAAACGCGTTGTTCATCGGTACGTTTTCGGTCGGCATAGCTTCGCTCATCTTGTCTAAAATGGTAACCCGTATTCACTTTTACATCAGAAGTAACACGATGCTTGAGTGTTGCTTCCAGTTTGGTTTTGGTGTGGTCGTATTTTTCTCTCGTCGATCCGATGATGGTGTTTCTATCGGAGTTATCGTCTTTATCTGAATAGTCCGAAGAAATGGCGAAAGCAGTGTCTCGCGAAAGTTTGTTGTGGTAATCCGCGCTCATTTGCCAAGTGTTAGTTTCGCCATGAAATGTATTGGAGTTAACGGGGGACTGCGGGAATGGATTTAACCCGCCTTCAGAAGACGTCTGTGACCAAAGTAAGCGGCCACTGAACGTTTGTTGATTCAACCGATAATTCCCAGTGACAGCAAATTGGTGAAAGTCGTTGTCAGGCTCATACGCAAGGTGGTTGGCGTAAGGGTTAGTAACACCGCCGTAATAGAGTGCGGACTTTTCATTGCGGAAAAATGAGCCGCGATACGCAATATCCACCAGCCACAAATCTTCAATGTAGCTCACTCCTACTTGAGTATTTAAGGTTTCATGATCGACGGCTTTGGGTATGAATCCCGGCGCGTTGGCGTAACCCGGAATGGTCGATGAATAGAGCGAAGTTGTGCCTTCTTTACGTTCGTGCTTCATGGATGCATATGGCTTCCATGGCGTATGTGGTGTGTACTTGAGTTCTAACTTAAACGTCTCTCGCGTCACTGAGTTTTCATATTTCGATAGGTCACCACTAACGAGTGCATCTTCTCTTGGATGATACGCACTGAGTGAGGACTGATTCCAGAAATACGGAGTTTCACTGTAACTGCCGAGGATACGTAATCCGTCGTACTGGCCCATTTCCCACTGCAGTAAGAAGCGTTGCAAACCAAGATCTTCGACGACGATTCGATTGTAGAACCCGTCGTCTTCATATTGTTCGATATCGGCGTTTAGGCTCGCGTTAAAGTGTTTATTGTCAGAGTTTGTACCGTAAACGGGTGGATTCCAATTATAGAATCGCGAGGAACCATCGTTGTTAAGGTAACCGACGCCGGCGCTGACTTCTCCACTCCACGTGCCATCGCTGCTGCATTCACTGCACTGCCAGCGGCTAGTGTCGGCTGGTTGAGAATGTTGTAACGAATAATCGTTGGCGTGCGCTTGCACAGCAAAAGCAAGGGAAATAGCGATGCACAGTTGAGATAGTTTCATGCCTCCCTCCTAATAACTTAATGTTTGACCACGTGGGTGGTTAGAGCCATGCACTTGATTGTGGCAGTTCAAACAACTTCCGCCTCGCACTCTCAAGTCGTTTTCAGGAATGGCTACGTTTGCATGTGGCACACGGTGACATTCCTGACATAGCATTGGCAGTCGTTTATTGAGCAGGGCTTTGTTCACTGAACCATGAGGTGTGTGGCAGGATGTGCAATCTTCAGTTACTGGCTCATGCTCCCATAAAAATGGGCCGCGTTTTTCCGCATGACACTCGTAACAAGCGTTATTGACGGTTGACCAGTTCAAGCTCGCTTCATTTAATGTCTGATGTGGATTGTGGCAGCTAGAACAAGTCATGACGCCGTCGATAATAGGATGACGACTGCGTTTGTGGATATCCGATTTGGTGCGGGAGTGACAATCGGTGCATTTGTCTGCTTGCATTTCGGCAACCATCATCGGATCGTCTTTTTGATGCAGTTGGTGACAGCTTGCACAAGACAGCCCTTCAAAAGCGTGCTCGCTACTATGCCAAGTCGAGCGTTTCGCATCTTGGTGACAAGATAAACACCCGCTGTTTTGCTTTTCAGCCGGAACAGGGGAGTTTGGCCCAAAAGTGATCATTGGCTCACGAACTTGTCCTTTTCGCGGATTGCGCGCGTGATTGTTTGCTGGGCCATGGCATGCTTCACATTGTTTATCATTCATTGGACCATGCAAGTTCGCTGACTTGCCGTGGATGTTGTCGAAAATACCGGTTGCAGGTTTGTCTGAGGTATCGTCATGGCAACGAAGGCAGCCATCTGCTCCACGGCGTGAGTATTTCCCCTCAGAAAATTTGGTGTCCAATATAGTTTCAATTTCTTCTTGAGTTAACGTCGCCGCTTTGGGGTCTGGCTTGGCGATATCTTCCGAACTGACGGTGAAGATGACGCCTAACCCAAGTATCCCAGCTACCAACCACCGCAGAAACATTGCTTTCATAGCTCTTCCTTTTCTTGTCCTTAATTGTCAAAGCATTGTGTTCAATGACGAATTCAACGGTAGTCGTATACCTTGTGAACCTTATCTACCCCTTGTGACTGACCAATGGCATGGCAAGTTGCACATTGCTCGGAGCCCATGGCTTGTGCTGCTGTGTCTGCTCCAAATACGGCGCCGTGATTCAGCATATGGTTCAGAGTCGCATCTCCTGCCACACTATCCGGGTCAGCATTAGCTAAAGATGACTCTAAGTGACACGCGCCACAGGCGACTAATGCAGGGCTAAAGTACTTACCACTCGCAAGAGAAGGGCGCGTATTTTGTTGGCTAGGTAAGTTGTATTGAGCATTGGTATGGCAGGCCTCACAGTTGTTGACTGCGCCAGGGAAAGGCGCTTCACCGCTATGAGCGGAGCCAAAGGCGTGGAATGAGTGCACGTGGTACTTTAGATCAGCTGCCATCCCAGGATAAAACGCAGAACGTTCAGAGTTATGGCAATTTTTACATTGTTGGAAGTCGGTGGCGGCATGTGGATGCTCACCAAGCTTATGGATAGTCAGCTCTTTGTGACAATCGTTACACGATGAAATGTCCGCGCCCACTGGCAGTTTGTGTTGCTTGTTGATACCAGACACATCAAACGAGCCAGATGCGTTATTGGCGGCAATGACGAAAGGCGATTTGATAAGATCGATGCCTTCAAACGTGACGCATTCGGCGAGCTCGCCATCTCTACGGTTGGCACAAAGTGGCATGTCGGCGATGTTAACCGTCAACGTAGAGTTGGAGGTTGGCTTAATCGCAGCGTCAGTGAAGTCTTTATGACACAAGAATAGGCCTTCTCCTTGAGCCTCACAGCCGTCACCAAGTGCGCCATCATCGGCGACGTTGAGACTGTTGTTTGCGACTATCGGGCCTTGGCCGTTATCCCAGTTCAGCAACAAATTGAGGTGCCCATGTTCATTAATGAAAGGAGTCAGTTCGTTGATGGATCCAATACCTGTGCCCGCTTTCGACACTCTTAGTTCAACCTCAAACTGGTCATCAATAAATCGCGCGCTTTCAACGTTGATTTCGAGCGAATCACGTGCCTTTGCAAGATTCTCTAAACGCATTACGTGAACCGTTTTAGCACTTCGGCTTGCGTCTTGGCCGATGATTGGATCGCCATTGTCATCTCGGTCATAAGGTCGGTGACAGCCCGAGCAGGAGTTTTGTGGCTCGCCGTTTCTTACCCAAACCGTACCGATTTGGTTATCATGCGCGCCTCTGTCTCGGTACAAGTGACAGGTCTCACAGGCAACTTGGCTTGGGTGTTCAAACCAATTGTTGGCGTCTGATGCTTTCGCGACATCGGTTGAATGGCAGGTTGTACAGTTGCGGGCATCTTGCGGGAAAGGGTTGCCTTCAATGACTAAACCATTGATGTCGGTAACGAGCACGTCATTCTCGTCGACAGGCTGTTTGTAAGTATCGGTGTTATTTCTGTCGCTACCTAATTTGAAAACATTACCGTGGTATTGATGAACAACGGCAGCGAGAGGGCGTCTGGCTGGCGCAGCGCCAGGATTACTGTCATTGTGGCAAGCGGTACAAACGGCAATGTTGTTATCAATTGAGCGATAGCCCGGTCCATGATGAAGCGGTTCGCCCATATGACAGTTTTCACACGTGCCTGTTTCAATCACATTGCGGGAGACCACTGCATCTGAACTTTCTTGCGGCACCCATTCAAACACGTAGGTAAAACCGTTGCCTTGCTCGCCATACGCCATGACGATTCGGTGGAGTTTATCCGCATCCCAAGCGATAAAACCGTTGTTGCTAGAAGAGTCGGCAGTATAAGGATCGGATACTTTCAAAACGTCAGGAATGGCAAACGTGTAGCGATACCCCTCGTCTGTTTTTACTAGTGTTCCATCCCAAACACTCTCCATGCTGGCACGGTTATTTGTGGTATTACTTGAGTGATGGAAACTCTTCCAATAGGTATTGCCATGACGCCCATTGAAGGCAAAGGCTGGATCGCTCGAATTTTGTGTATCGACACGAGAGGGCATTGCTTTAAGAAGTGCGATGCGAAAGTCTTTCGTTTCGTCTAGCTCATGAGATCTGCCACTGCCGTCTTTGACGGTAAAATCGACCACCAGTTTGGTTTCTCCGGTTTCTTGAGTGACCAATGATGGCTCGGAAACACTGATTTCGAAATCACCAAGTGCAGGTGGTGATGTATTCTGATCGTTTTTGCTGTCTGGACCACATCCGGTGAGCAGTAAAATAAAAAATATTAATGTAGCGATCGACTTTAAACCGTTCATAGTCCCTCTCGATTCGTCCTAAAGTAAGTGGGATTGCGTTGGAATGGTTAAATATCTCAATAAGCAATTGATTGAAATATTAATTTTGTATTCAAGCCAAAAGCAAAATATCCATATTTACATCGCTTGAATAAATCGAAATACATGGCTTGTAAGAGTATAGACGCAATATGAAATATTATTAAAATAAACCGCTTTTTCTATGTGTGAATTTTGGGTTTTAAATTATTGTGTTTTTAAATCAATTATTTGTGTTGAGGTTTGTTGTTCTTGAAGAGGTCGGTGCAGAAAAAGTAAGGGTATTGAACTACGCTACTTTAAATGGTTGACGGCTTAATATTTTTATCTTGGATATCGTTGGTTTTAAGTCGCGTTTATAAAATGATTTTCTTATCGTTTATTCGCTGTCTGGTTTTGATTAACAAAGATAATTACTACGGAGTCAGTCTAATATGCACCAACTAATTAAATTATCTCTAAAATTTTCCTCGGTGTTAGCCATTAGCTCAGTTTTGGCCTCCCACAGTTTAGCGTCACCAAGTGAGCTAATTTCACAACATGAATGTGAAGCTTGTCATGGGCCAAACGGTGTTAGCTCAGACACGAATATTCCGACCATCGCAGGGATTCCCGAGTTCAACTTTTTCGACCAGATGTTGCGTTACCTTGAGGGCAGACCCTCAGCTTCGGTTAATCACGTATACGGAGACACGAGCCAAAAAGGCGACATGGTGACGATAGTCAAATCTTTATCTGAAGCGCAGATTGAAGAGTTAGCAAAACATTATGCTGGGCTTGAGTTTGTGCCTGTTAAGCAGTCTTTCGATCAAGCGTTAGCGATGAAAGGTAAGGCTATCCACGCGAAAAGTTGCGAGAACTGTCATTCGGATGGTGGCAGTAACGCTCTGGATGAAGCTTCGATTTTAGCTGGTCAGCAGAAGGGCTATCTCGCCACTACGTTGCAACAGTTTAAGCAAGGCAAACGCTCCGTTGATAAAAAAATGGATGAGGCGTTCAAAGGGCTTAGTGCCGATGATTTAAACGCGCTCGTAGAATACTATGCGAGTTATCGCTAGCGCTGCTTTGGGATGAACACCAATGAGTTTATGGCGTAAACCAAACAGAAAATGGATGCTCGGTATACCAATTGGTGGCTTATTGGCGTTTATCCTTGGTGGGGCGGTATTCAGTGTTTTTCACTTTGGTATGGATTACACCAATCGCAACGAGTTTTGTTACAGTTGCCATATTGGGATGGATACGATAGTTGAGGAGTACCAAGCATCCCCACACTTCAAAAATGCTCAGGGTGTGATTGCCGCTACGTGCAGTGATTGCCATGTCCCTAGGGAGTTTTTTGCTAAAATCGCATTGAAAATCGGCGCTACAGCCGACATCTATCACAAACTGACAGGTGATATTACACTTGAGAATTTCGAGGCGGAGCATCGTCCGAGGTTGGCTGCTGAAGTCACACAACAGTTTATCGAGAATAAATCAAAACAGTGCCGATACTGCCATTCCGTTGACAAGATGGATTTCGAAGCGCAAGGACGAACCGTTGCGCGTCGACATCAAATGATGGAAAGTCGAGAGCAATCGTGCATTGATTGCCATGCGGGGATTGCCCATCACCTGCCTATTTCTCTAGATTCTCCAGAGACTGTCCCACCTGAGGAGTAATACTGATACTTTCGGCTTCTTTCGCGATGGCTTTGACCATGCCTTTGAATATGAATAGATGGGCTGGCATCATGGCAAACCAGTAAAGCAGCCCGAGAAACCCCTGCGGGTGCCACCAAGCGGTGATATCCAGTTCTCGTTCATCACCATGGTCTTTGATGGTAATTTCTAAACGTCCAAGCCCTGGGCCTTTCATACCAAAAAACAGTGAGAGGAACTGATCTTCCTCGCAGCGAATCACTTTCCAAGAGTCAATAAAATCGCCGACCTTGAGCTCTGGCCCCGGAGGAGAAACGCGGATCGGTTTTCCACCACCAAAAAAGATGTCGAGCCATTCACGTGTGCGCCACAAAATGTTGGCAAAGTAATAGCCTTTTTCACGACTCCCGATTTTTTGAGCCACTTTCCATAATGCCGCAGCGGAGGCTTGAGTTTTTATGCTCGCACCGGCTTGTTTAGGGTAGTAGCCATACCCTGGTTGCCATCGACGAAGTGCCGCTGGTTCAAAGCCCCAAACATTGCTGCGTACAAACGTGCCTTCATCTTGAATGGTATCGGATACCGCTTGCTCGTAGCTGATCAGCGTTTGCGGAAATCGTGCTTCAATCGCTTTGGAATCGGCAATGTAGTCATGCTCTAACCCCGCGAGTAATGCTTTGCCGATGTTTGCTGGTACAGAGGTGACCAAGCCGAGCCAGTACGATGCCATTTTTGGGGTAAGCAACGGTGTAGACCACAGCCGATAAGGCTTGTTGGTGATTCGGCAAATGACTTTAAACTGCTCGCGGTAGCTGAGTGTATCTGGCCCACCAACTTCATAAATTTGGTTTTCTTCTGGGGGTGATGCTTCGGCCAGCTGCAATAAATAGTGATTGAGGTTGGGTAGGGCAATAGGGTTGGCTTTTGAGTCGACCCATTTAGGCGCGATCAAAATAGGTAAGTTGTAGACAAAATCTCGCATGATCTCGAAAGCCGCGGAGCCGGGGCCAATGATGACGCCAGCACGCAATTCAGTTACTGGAACACCGGATTGTCGAATGATCTTTCCAGTGGCTTTACGAGCGGCTAAATGACGCGAGTTTCCGGTTTGCGGTTGGATGGCACTTAAATAAATGACATGTTTGACACGGCTTTGCTCCAATGCGTATTTAAAGTTCAAAGCAAGGTTTAGCTCGTACTCAACAAAGTCATCGCCTTGTGCCATTCCGTGCACTAGGAAAAATACCAAGTCAAAATCGTTCACCACAGCGAGCGTGGCTTCTGCGTCGGCTAGGTCCAGATACCGCAACGTTAAATTAGGATGGGGCCGAGTCCTTGACTCCAAATAATCGATATGTCGCGCTGCGGCCGTGACGGCGTAACCTTTATCTAAGAGTAACGGAAGAAGTTGAGAACCAATGTAACCCGAGGCGCCTAGCACCAACACCTTTTTCATTATCTGTCCTTTTAATCGTTGGTGGAATAAACACCACAGAGTATAATCATGAGACACTTTCCCCATTCTATCAATAAGTTGTCGTTGGAGCGCTTGTGACTTTTCTCTCTCAACTCTCAATACATGCAGATAAAGCATTCTTACGTCGCTTATTCGCGATCGCGCTACCAATTACGCTGCAAAGCATGATGTTTTCTAGTCGAGGCCTCGTTGATGTGCTTATGCTCGGCCAACTTGGTGAAGCTGAAATAGCCGCTGTTGGGGTAGCGGCGCGCGCGACGTTTGTTACTACCATCATGTTAGTTGGGGTGACGACGGGTGGTGCATTACTGACCGCACAATATTGGGGGGCAGGCGATAAAGTCGGGGTACGTCGCAGTACCGCTTTAACATGGATGATAGCCATGGTGTTTGCCGGCATTGCTGTTGCTTTGTTTGTTATTTTCCCACAGCCAGTCATGAAACTGACTACAGACTCACAAGAAGTGATTGAGTTAGGGGCCAGCTATCTAATTATTTCATCCGTTAGCATGTTTGCTGTTGCGTGTGTCGCTAGTATGTCGGTGGGCTTGAGAGCGATGCACCAACCGGGGCTGAGCACATTTTTTAGTGGTATAGGCATTCTGTCTAATGTTTTCCTCAACTGGGTGTTAATTTTTGGTCACTTAGGTTTTCCTGCTTTAGGGATTACAGGGGCAGCCATTGCAACGGTTATCAGTGGCGCTATCGAAGTCGGTTGTCTATTTGGCTATTTATGGCTGAAGAAACACATAATTGCATTTGGTTGGGATGATATACGCGCAGGTTTGGTTTTAGACAAAATAACGCGTTTCTTGAGCCTTTCCTTACCGACCACATTTAACTTTTTGGCATGGGCCGGTGGATTGTTCGCTTACCATGCCATCATGGGGCAAGCGGGTGTGCAAGGTTTGGCTGCGTTGTCGGTGATGACGCCCGTTGAGTCAATCGCATTGGCTATGATGATTGGCCTATCGAATGCAGCTGCGGTTTTAGTGGGTAACCAACTCGGCGCGAAAAACTTTGAACCTGTGTATTACCAAGCTTGGGCTACGGTCATTTTGAATGTGTTTATCGCATTTGTGGTCGCAGTTGTATTGATAGTGTCCAATCAATGGATCCTTAATGCGTTTAGTGCACTGACAGCGGATACTCGCCAGTTAGCTGAACAGTTTATGGTGATTCTTGCTTTAGGTGTCGTATTACGCTCGGTGCCGATGATGGTCATTGTTGGGGTATTACGTGCGGGTGGCGACGTTAAGTTTTGTTTGTATCAAGACATTCTTGCGCAGTGGGTGATTGGGATTCCACTCGCGGCATTTGCAGCGATTCAGCTCGGTTGGGAGCCGCAATGGGTTTACTTACTCTTTTTGACCGAGGAAGTTGTGAAGTGGACGATTTGTCTGCCAAGAATGGTGAGCCGAAAATGGATGAAAAACCTTATCGGTCAATAGAGGTAAACAGAGCTTTCTGCAGCTGCAAAAATCTGCTCAATACGTCAACAAAATTAGGAACAGAAAGTGAATCGAGTTGCATTTGTACTCTCATAGTGTGATCAAGCATTCAAAATACTTTCTACTAACAGGATTTTAGTGTAGATTCTGATCCCAATTTTTAAATACCATCCGAGCGGCATAATCAATGTTAAAACTGTCAGACCTATGTAAAGGCTATGTAGACGGGGGTGAATTTCACCCTGTATTACAAGGGGCAGAATTAACATTACAGCAAGGTGACCAAGTCGCTCTGATGGGAGAAAGTGGTTCGGGTAAAAGTACTTTGCTGAACTTAATTGCCGGACTGGATACTGCAGACTCTGGTGAAGTTCAGTTTCCAAATTTTGCCATGCATGATGCGCCAGAGCATTTGAGAACCCTTTATCGCCGCAACAATATTGGTAATATCTTCCAACAGTTCAACCTGCTTCCTACGCTCAATATTGCCGACAATATTCGTTTTTGTCGTCAGTTAAAAGGTTTGCCAGAAGATAAAGAGTTGTGGCGTCAAATTCTTTCTGCTCTGGATTTAATGCCTCTGCTAGGCCGTTACCCGGAAGAAGCATCTGGTGGTCAGCAACAACGTGCTGCTATTGCTCGCGCACTCTATATGGAACCTAAAATCCTACTCGCTGATGAGCCAACTGGTAGCCTAGACGAGCGAAACGCAGAAGCGGTAATGCGCTTATTGACGAGTCTCGCTCGCCAACTGGAGTGTACTTTGCTGTTAGTGACGCACAGTGAAAAAGTGGCGGCCCATATGGAAGGTAAGATTCGACTTCAAGGAGGGCAACTGCATGTTATGGCCCGTAGTTAAGGCACTACTCGGTCATTACCGTCGTTACCCACTACAAATTATTCTTGTCTGGCTAGGGTTAACCTTAGGCGTGTCCCTTCTTGTTGGTGTTACTTCTATCAATCAGCATGCAAAACAAAGTTATGCGACAGGAGAAAAGCTTTTCTCCAATCCTTTGCCATACCGAATCCGAACTAAACACTCTGCCAATAAAATCCCTCAAGGTTTCTATATCCAGTTGCGTCGAGCTGGGTTTAACCAATGTGCGCCGTTTGACGTGCTACATCTAGATGCTAAAACCGATATGAGCTTGATGCTGGTGGGGATTGATCCTGTCGCGATGATTCCATTGCAGCAAGGCAAATCTTTGGGTGAGATGCCCGTTCTATCATTAATGAAACCTCCTTATCCCATTCTAGTCAGTCAAGATTTGGCCGCTTACATGAGTTGGCAGGATGGGGACTTTATTGAGATGAATGACGGAAGTCGTCTCGGACCGATTCAAGTCGATAAAAACAAAATGCTCTCAGGGACTCGGCTGGTTACCGACATCTCATTACTGCGTATGCTCAAGCGGAGCTCAGGTTTATCTGCGATTTCTTGTGGTGAAATGCCAGAGGAAAAGCTAATAGCACTGAAAAATATGCTTCCCAATGGCATGACGCTCGTTAGGAATACGCGTACGGAGCTTGAGTCGTTAACTAATGCATTCCACATGAATCTCACTGCGATGGGGATGCTGTCATTTTTGGTCGGGTTGTTTATTTTTTATCAAGCGATGTCTTTGTCATTTATTCAGCGACAACGTTTGGTGGGTATTTTGAGACAGACGGGGGTCAACGGAACGCAGTTGGCTCAAGCATTGTTGTTAGAGTTGTCGTTGCTCGTCTTTATTGCGTGGGCGTGTGGTAACTTTTTTGGTTTGATCTTGGCAAATGAACTGATCCCTGCAGTCTCATCGAGCCTGAGCGATTTGTACGATGCCAACGTAGGCTTAACAATAGGATGGTCTTGGCAGTCCAGCTTATATAGTCTGATCATGGCAGCGATGGGCGCATTAATATCGTGTTTGTGGCCATTGATTCGTTTGTTGAAGTCACAGCCAATTCGTCTATCTTCTCGACTGTCATTAATGCGATTTGCAGGGCGTGAGTTCTCTTGGCAGGCTCTTGCTGCGTGTGCGTTTTGTGTCGCGGCAATCGCAGTGTATCAAGCACCGAAAACACAAGAAACTGGCTTTGCCATTATTGCGCTGATGTTGGTTAGTGTGGCCTTGTTCATGCCATTTATTATGTGGCATATGTTCCAGAGCTTTTCTTACACCATGCGTTGGGTACGTGTACGTTGGTTTTTTGCCGATGCGGCTGCGAGCATGAGTTATCGCGGTGTGGCAACAATGGCGTTTATGTTGGCACTGGCGGCAAACATCGGCGTAGAAACGATGGTAGGCAGCTTTAGGGATACGACCGATAAATGGCTGAGCCAGCGATTAGCAGCGGATATTTATATCTATCCGACAAATAACTCAGCAGCTCGGATGAGTGCGTGGCTGCAAAACCAACCAGAAGTCAACTCGGTTTGGTGGCGTTGGGAAAAAGATATGCCAACCGAACATGGTGCTTTGCAAGTGGTGAGTACAGGCTCTTCTGAAGGTGAGCTAGATGCACTGACGGTAAAACTAGGTGTCCCGAATTACTGGTATCAACTGCACGCGACCAAGAGCTTGATGGTGAGTGAATCGATGGCTTTGAAGTTGGATATTCGCCCAGGAGACTTCATTAACTTGCAGGAACCACTGGGTGGAGACTGGCAAGTCGTTGGTGTTTATTACGATTATGGAAACCCGTATAACCAGGTGATGATGTCGCACCGAAATTGGCTGTATGCATTTGCAGGGACGGGCAATGTTGGCCTTGGTGTGGTGTTAAAAGATAGCGTTAATGGGGAGGGGCTGAAAAATCGCTTAGAAAATGTATTCCGCCTCCCGCAAGACCGTGTGTTTGATAATGGTAATATCTATAGTCAGGCAATGAGGGTATTTGATCATACCTTCGCTATTGCAGGAACCTTGGGCAACATCACGCTGATTATTGCTGTGTTTGGTTTATTCTTCGCGACATTGGCGGGTGAACTGTCGCGGCAGCGGCACTTCTCTTTGCTGAGATGTATGGGTGTATCCGGAAAGGAACTTGTCGCATTGGGTGGCTTGCAGTTGTTTGTCTTCGGGGCCATTTCCGCGATTATTGCGGTGCCACTTGGTCTGGCACTTGCACACTTGATCGTTGATATTATCATTAAGCAATCATTCGGTTGGTCTCTGGAGCTTCAAACGATCCCTTGGGAATACGCTCAAACTATTGCTTGGGCGATGCTTGCCATCATGATTGCTGGCGCATTGCCAGTTATTAGAATGATTAAGAGTACGCCAATGAAGTCATTAAGGGATGCGTTGTAATGAAAAAAGTGGGCTCTAAAAAACGCTTGTTAGTTTCAACGATCATTGTTATTACGTTTGCCTTTTTGACCGGTGCTGCTTTTTACTCAACTTTTTGGTTGGAAGCGACAGCGACACAAGAAAGCGAGCTTAACTCTATTCTAACGCGTGAAAATCAAACGATTTTCGAACCTGTATTACCTGACGAGCATGTCTCTTTACCGTCAGACTTTCGCTTTCATCCCGAGTACCAACATGAATGGTGGCACTACTTTGCGAAGCTGAAAGATGAGCAAGGGAAAATATACAATGTTCAATGGAGCTACTTCAGGGTCGCGACGGATGAGCGAGAAACCAGCGGATGGCAAAACCCTCAACTGTACATTTCACATGTTGTCGTTAGCCATGGTTCGCACGTCTGGAAAGAGCAACGTGTAGCGAGAGGCGGGATAGGCCAAGCTGGCATGACTAATCGTCCTTTCAGGTTATGGATTGATAATTGGACGTGGCGTTCACTTGGTGCAACGCCTTTCCCTGGTAACTTGAATGTGACTACCGATACGTTTGGTTTAGATCTCAATACTATGACAAATGGCCCCTTTGTCGTGAATGGAGACAAAGGTTTTCAGGTTAAACACGCGTTACAATCTGTTGCCTCTTTCAGTTTTAGTGCGCCATTTTTAAAGGTGAAAGGGAGTTTGAATATTAATGGCAAACGCTTCTCTGTTGCTGGCTCTGCTTGGGCTCAGAAAGAGTGGGGCAGTGGCTTAATTGGTGAAGGGCAACAGGGTTGGGATTGGTTTGTATTCAATTTAGATGATGGTCGAGCACTGACAGTCAGCCGCTATCGCCACCATGGACAAACACCGCATGTATTTGGCACCTTGTCCACACGCTCAGGTAAAGTCATTAATCTCTCAGATGATGATATCAGTATTAAACCAATGCAAGTGACCAGTTTATCAAATGGAAGAAGGCTGCCTTTGCAGTGGATTATTAATATTCCAAAGCATCAAATTAACTTGACCACTCGTATTATCAAATCAGATATGTGGCTTCCGTTTGTTATACCGTATTGGGAAGGTCCTACCTTAGCTTCTGGCTCCAACGAGGCTTGGGGCTTTATGCAGCTCACTGGTTATTAAATTCTGATAAAAACCACCCTAATGGGTGGTTTTTTAGTGGATGAAACTTCCTGAGTTTTTCTCAAAAGTATGGGGTTATCATGACAGTACATGCCATGTTATGCTGATTTTCTCATAATCTTGATAAACATTTGGCGCGATAACAACAAGTACGCGCTGTGATCAAAATTGAGTGTTATGTTGGAAAATACGATGTATAGTAAACTTCATATCGGAAAAATCGAAGTTTATACTCTGAAGAAGCGATTATTCTAAAGTTTTCGACCGCTATACACTCTTATCATTCTTTGTTAATCGTTTATTAAGATAATAAATATAAGGACGAAACCATGAACGATGTCATTCGTGACTTTTTCAAAATGGAATCAGCTGGTGGTATTCTTCTCGTGATTGCCGCGGCAATTGCGATGACCATTGCTAACTCACCGCTGGGCGAAACTTATCAATCTGTACTGCATACTTATGTATTTGGTATGTCAGTTTCTCACTGGATTAATGACGGCCTAATGGCTGTTTTCTTCTTACTCATTGGCCTTGAAGTTAAGCGAGAGCTGCTTGAAGGTGCGTTAAAATCAAAAGAAACCGCAATTTTCCCTGCGATTGCAGCGGTTGGCGGTATGTTAGCTCCTGCTCTTATTTACGTAGCCTTTAATGCCAACGATCCTGAGGCGATTTCTGGTTGGGCAATTCCAGCGGCGACAGATATCGCTTTTGCTTTAGGTATCATGGCGTTATTAGGTAAGCGTGTACCAGTAAGCCTAAAAGTGTTCTTGCTGGCGCTTGCTATCATCGATGATTTAGGTGTGGTTGTTATTATCGCGCTATTTTACACCGGTGACCTGTCGACCATGGCGTTGCTTGTTGGTTTCATCATGACTGGTGTCCTATTCATGTTGAATGCGAAGGAAGTAACAAAACTTACGCCATACATGATCGTCGGTGCGATCTTATGGTTCGCGGTGCTTAAATCTGGTGTTCACGCAACATTGGCAGGTGTAGTGATTGGTTTTGCTATCCCACTAAAGGGAAAGCAGGGCGAACATTCTCCACTTAAACATATGGAGCACGCGCTTCACCCATACGTGGCATTTGGTATTCTGCCTCTATTCGCATTTGCCAATGCGGGGATTTCGTTAGAAGGCGTATCGATGTCAGGTCTAACTTCAATGCTGCCACTCGGTATTGCTTTGGGTCTACTGGTTGGTAAGCCTCTAGGTATCTTTACCTTTAGCTGGGCAGCGGTAAAAATGGGCGTTGCTAAGTTACCTGAAGGCGTTAACTTCAAGCATATCTTTGCGGTATCTGTGTTGTGTGGTATTGGCTTTACAATGTCTATCTTCATTTCCTCTTTAGCGTTCGGAAATGTAAGTCCTGAATTTGATACCTATGCTCGACTCGGTATCTTAATGGGTTCGACGACAGCAGCATTACTTGGCTATGCCTTACTGCACTTTTCTTTGCCTAAGAAAGCGCAAGCGTAAGATAAAAATGCGCTATTTTGTAAAGCCTCCCAATCGGGAGGCTTTTTTATACCCATAGTTCAGTACATCAGCGACTTAATAGCGACACTTTCGTATTGAGCGGATGTCTAGACCATGGAGATGAACGGAATCATCGAAAAGTTAGGTGGTAGATCTGCGGGCGAAAAAAAGCCCAGCCGAAAATTTGACTGGGCGGATACAAACATAGGAGTTAATAAGAAAAAAGCAGCAACGTAACAATTAGATGGAAACAAGTTTGACGGCCAGTGAAACTTAAAATGCCCTAGTTGTTACATTTATTCAGACCGAGCCTTTTCCAAACAGTTCCATTTTTTTTTCAAAAAAATTCGATTTAATTCTTTCTGCCCGCTTGTATCGTAAAGAAGTAAGAGAAGAGGCGAACAGCGTAACCAACTTAATGGCGGTTTGAAACTCGATAGCCCTCTTTTCTATAGTAGCTATAAACTTAAATTGCATTTCAAACCCGCACCTCCTGCTCCGACCGCCTAACGACATTGCTAGCGTTTCAAATACGATGGTTTGCGAAACTTGGTCATTTTCTTCAGGCGAGCATCATTTGCTTATTAGACTTAAATTCAAAAGATTAGATCACACCTTCTAAGTTCTGGTCAGACCAATTGGTGAAAGTGTGATGTTAATCATTTGTTAATCTAAAGTTTCAGGAGTATATTTTCAAACAGTTGTTTAATACGAGTGATTAAAATGGCCCCGAGAACATCAACAAAAGAAAAAATACTCGATGTCGCAGAAGGACTCTTTGCTGAACATGGTTTTAATGATACTTCGCTAAGAACGATAACAGGTAAAGCGAACGTCAACTTAGCATCGGTAAATTATCACTTTGGCGATAAAAAAACGCTAGTTAGAGCGGTTTTAGATAGATACCTAGAAGCGCTCATGCCGAGCATTAAAACCTCACTAATTGAGTTAAATACGCGTGATAGCTACGACATGGACGACGTCTTTGAGTCATTGCGTTTACCTTTGCGTACATTAAATGATGTGCGCCCCAATGGTACTGCATTATTCATGTTGTTAATTGGCCGTGGTTACACAGACGTACAAGGTCATCTGCGTTGGTTCATCACCACTCGATATGAAGAGGTACTTAACCTCTTCACCTTCTCGATAATGAAGGCAAACCCGGAACTATGTGAGGAGCAGCTGTTTTGGCGACTGCACTTCACGCTAGGTACCTGCGTATTTACGATGGCTTCAAGCCAGGCTCTTTCAGAGCTTGCTGAAAGTAAATTTGAAAAGGAAGTCGATGTGAAATCTGTCGTCGATTTACTGATTCCTTATTTGTCAGCAGGAATGTCAGCGAAGCAGTTGGCACAAGACAAATAAGAAAGTTAAACCAATAATAAAATTATGCCCAGAGCGGTTACGTGAACAAAAGGATCTGAACTATGAGCTCTCTACGAAGAAAATGGATTAGTGACCCAGCTTTTAAAGTGTTCAAAAAAGTATTGCCACCTCTCTCTAGCACCGAGAAAGAGGCGATGGAAGCGGGTAGTGTGTGGTGGGATGCCGAACTATTTTCAGGCAAGCCTAACTTCACCACATTGCACCATTATCCAACGCCGACACTGACAGCAGAAGAGCAGTCATTTATGGATAATGAGCTTGAAACCCTGCTAGAAATGCTTGATGACCAGAAGATTGTCAAAGAAGACAGGGATTTACCGCCTGAAGTATGGGAGTACTTACGTAAAGAGCGATTTTTCTCACTGATCATTTCAAAAGCGTATGGTGGTCGTGAATTTTCCGCTTTAGCGAACTCAACCATTGTTTCTCGTATTGCGACTCGTAGCATCAGCACCGCTGTATCGGTAATGGTACCGAACTCTCTTGGTCCAGGTGAGCTTTTATCGCACTATGGCACAAAAGAGCAAAAAGATTACTGGTTGCCTCGTCTTGCTGATGGTACCGACATTCCTTGTTTTGCATTAACAGGGCCCGAAGCGGGATCTGACGCCGGTGGTATACCAGATCAAGGCGTAGTTTGTTATGGCACTCACGAAGGCAAAGAAGTGCTTGGCGTGCGAGTTAGCTGGAATAAACGCTACATCACACTTGCGCCAGTGGCGACAGTGCTCGGATTAGCATTTAAGCTACAGGATCCAGAAGGGCTACTTGGTGATAAGAAAGAGGTTGGAATCACATGTGCGCTGATCCCCGCTGACCATGAAGGTGTCGAGATAGGCGAGCGCCATGATCCTCTGGGTTCTGCATTTATGAATGGTCCGACTCGTGGTGAAGATGTCTTCATCCCTATGGACTGGTTGATCGGTGGCGCTGATTACGCAGGTAAAGGTTGGCGTATGCTGGTTGAGTGTCTTTCTGCTGGTCGTGGTATCTCTCTCCCAGCGCTTGGCACAGCGATTGGTCATCTTACTACACGTACAACCGGTGCTTATGCTTACGTGCGTAAACAGTTTGGTATGTCGATCGGTAAGTTTGAAGGTGTCGCAGAAGCAATGGGGCGCATTGGTGGTCTTACTTACCTACTAGAAGCGACACGTACGCTGACGACGACTTCTCTCGATATGAAAGAAAAACCTGGGATTGTAACCGCGATTGCCAAGTACCACATGACGGAAATCGCGCGTACTATTCTAAATGATTCGTTTGATATCCATGCGGGTCGTGCGATTCAAGATGGCCCAATGAACTATCTTGCTAAACATTATCTCGGTATTCCAGTTGCGATCACTGTTGAAGGCGCGAATATTCTGACTCGTAACCTGATGATATTTGGTCAAGGTGCGACTCGTTGTCACCCATATGTACTGAAAGAAATGGAAGCCGCGGCGAATCCAGATTCTGAACAAGGGGCGAAAGAATTTGACAACTTGCTCTTTAAACATATCAAACATGCGGTAGGCAATACATTTGGTGCATTTGGCGCGGCGCTAACTGGTTCTCGGTTTGTAAAAGCGCACATGAGTGGCCCAACACAGCAGTACTATAAAGAAATCACAAGATTAAGCCGAGCGCTTGCCGTTAGTGCTGACTTCGCGATGTTAACACTAGGCGGTGATTTGAAGCGTAAAGAAATGATTTCTGCACGTCTGGGTGATGGCTTAAGTTATCTATATATGGCGTCTGCCGCACTGAAAAAGTATGAAGATGAAGGACGTCAACAAGGCGATCTAGATTTTGTCCACTACGCCGTGCAACATTGTTTGTATAACGCATCTAAGTCATTAAATGAGGCTTATACCAACTTCCCTGTGAAATACGTTGGCGGTGTGCTGAAAGGGTTATTGTTCCCACTTGGCAATCATTTCAATAAGCCAAGCGATGAACTGTGTGTGAATTTGGCGGAAGCGATGATGACGCCAGGAGCACAACGTGATCGACTCACGCATCTTTGCTACATCGGAAAATCCGACGACGACAGCGTAGGCTTAATGGAGAATGCCTTCCTCGCAATGTACGAAATCAAACCATTAGAGCGTAAGCTTATGAAGGCGGCGAAGGATGGGAAAGTGGCTCGTAAAGGTCTTTTACACGACCGTTTGCAGCAAGCATTTGAAGCTGGCGTGTTAACTGAGCAAGAAATTGACCAAATCATGGCGGCAGACAAATTGCGTTACAAGGCGATTCAAGTTGACCACTTTAGTCATGACTTTTCTGAAGTACGAACCGATTGCCCAAAAAAGTCGCATTTGAACCCGGCGGCATAGTAAACCGTTAATACAGAAAAGCACCTCAATGAGGTGCTTTTTTGTGTTCTTGCTGAGTGGATGTTGGGATAGTGCTCCAACCACTTGCCTTTTCAGAGCATTTTTACAGAAATTAGATGCGAAATCCCGACGAAACTTTTATCCTAACAAGGTTTTTTAAAGGAAGTTGAATATGATCATCAAACCTAGAATTCGTGGATTTATCTGTACTACAACGCACCCTGTTGGTTGTGAAGCTAACGTAAAAGAACAAATTGCGTACACTAAAGCGCAAGGCCCAATCAAAAACGCACCTAAGCGCGTTCTTGTTGTCGGTGCATCAAGTGGCTACGGTCTATCTTCTCGTATCGCTGCGGCATTTGGTGGCGGTGCATCAACTATCGGTGTTTTCTTCGAAAAAGAAGGTACTGAGAAGAAACCAGGTACGGCAGGCTTCTACAATGCAGCTGCTTTTGAAAAGCTAGCGCGTGAAGAAGGCCTGTACGCAAAAAGCCTAAACGGCGACGCTTTCTCAAATGAAGCGAAACAGAAAACTATCGAACTGATCAAAGAAGATTTAGGTCAGATCGATATGGTGGTTTACTCACTGGCTTCCCCAGTACGTAAAATGCCAGAAACTGGCGAGCTAGTTCGTTCAGCGCTTAAGCCTATCGGTGAAACTTACACATCAACTGCTGTTGATACCAACAAAGATGTGATCATCGAAGCAAGTGTCGAGCCTGCAACAGAAGAAGAAATCAAAGACACAGTAACCGTTATGGGCGGTGAAGACTGGGAGCTTTGGATCAATGCACTGTCTGATGCTGGTGTTCTTGCTGAAGGCTGTAAGACAGTCGCGTACAGCTACATTGGTACTGAGCTAACTTGGCCAATCTACTGGGATGGCGCACTAGGTAAAGCGAAAATGGACCTAGATCGTGCGGCGAAAGCGCTAAACGACAAGTTAGCAGCGACAGGCGGCAGTGCAAATGTTGCTGTACTTAAATCTGTTGTAACTCAGGCAAGTTCCGCAATTCCTGTTATGCCACTGTACATTGCAATGGTATTCAAGAAAATGCGCGAAGAAGGCGTACACGAAGGCTGTATGGAACAAATCTACCGTATGTTCAGCCAACGTCTGTACAAAGAAGATGGTAGCGCAGCAGAAGTGGATGAGATGAACCGTCTACGTCTGGATGACTGGGAACTTCGTGACGACATTCAGCAGCACTGTCGTGAGCTATGGCCTCAAATTACGACTGAGAACCTAAAAGAACTGACTGACTACGTAGAGTACAAAGAAGAGTTCTTGAAACTATTTGGTTTCGGTGTTGAAGGCGTAGATTACGAAGCGGATGTAAATCCAGCGGTTGAAGCTGATTTTATCCAAATCTAATCGAATGACTGATTAGACAACCGATATACAAAAGGCGCTCATTGAGCGCCTTTTTTGCTTTCATCAGTCAAAGTTATTAACTTAATATTATCAGGATCGTACCGGCTAACGTCATCAGAATATTAGCAATCGCATAGGTACCCGCATAGCCAAGAGCAGGGATGGTGGATTTAGCGTAGTCGTTGACGACATCCATAGCTGGGGCACAAGTTCGGGCACCAATAATGGCACCGAAGAGCAGGGCACGGTTCATCTTGAGTATGTGTGCGCCCACTAAATAGGCCAGTACTACAGGTACGACACTAACAATGAATGCTAAACCAATCACCTTTGGACCAACTTGGGTCAAGTGCTCGAACATCTTTCCGCCTGCACTTAGACCTATTCCCACCATAAAGAACATCAAACCCAAATCTTTGACCATATTCAGCGCCCCCTGCGGGACATAGCCGAAAGTAGGGTGATTTGCTCGTAAGAAACCAAGTGTAATACCAGATAACAAAAGACCTACCGCGTTACCCAAGCTGAACGAAACCTGGCCGAATGTCATCGTGATGAGGCCAAACAGAATACCCAAAATAAAGAAGCTGCAAAAAGCGAGTAAATCGGCCATTTGACTGTGGATCGAGATGAAACCGATTTTTTCCGCGAGTCCATGTACTCGGCTTTTCTCGCCGCTCACCTGAAGGACGTCACCTTTAGCGAGAACAATGTCTAAGTCCATCGGCATTTCTATTTGCGCACGTACCACGCGGTTTAAGAAACAGCCAAACTCAGATAAGTTTAAATCCGATAAACGCTTGCCTGCGATAGCGTCACTTTTTACGACAATTTCTTCTTCAACGATGCGCAAATCAAGCAAGTTACGATCAAATACTTCTTTACCGTTGCGGAAGCTAGGATCCAAGCGAGCATGGCTATCAGGGAAGCCAACCAGTGCAATTTCATCACCTTCTTGCAAAATAGCATCACCATCTGGATGGGCGAGAATACCGTTACGGCGGATTCGCTCAATGTAACAGCCAGTTTGACGATAAATGCCCAGTTCACGCAAGTTCTTGCCGTCAGTCCAGTCAATCAATTCTGGGCCGACTCGGTAAGCACGAATAATCGGTAAGTACACTTTTCTTTGGCTTGAATTTCCAAGGCCACGTTCTTGAGCAATTTGCTGCGCAGAATCAGACAGGTTCTGCTTTTGTAGTTTTGGCAACAGCTTCGCGAACATGATCATGCTTATTAGGCCGACCAGATAAGCCATCGCGTAACCTACGGATAGATTTTCTAATACCAAAGAAAAATCCATATTGCGCGGTATAGTCGCAAGGCCAGAGTTAAGAGCGTCTTGTGCACCAACCAGTACAGGTGTTGCTGTCAACGCGCCAGCCATCATACCGGCTGACAAGCCAAAATCGAGGCCGAAATAGTGGCTCAAGCCATACGTTAAGCTGACTGCGGACACGAGAACGGTCATACTTAAAATAAAGTAATGCTTACCATCTCTGAAGAATATGCCAAAAAAGTTTGGTCCAGCTTCAATGCCAACGCAATAGATAAACAGCATGAAGCCAATGGTTAATGCTTCTGCATTGAATGAGAAGCCAAGGTGACCCATTACCAACGAGGTAATTAGAACGCCTATGGAGTTGCCTAGTTGTAATTTGCCAAATCGGATTTTTCCGATGGCAAGGCCAATGGCTAATACGACGAAGATTAGAAGGATAGGGTTTTGCTCAAGAAGGTATACGACGTCTATGTTCACTGTGTGGCTCGGTAAAGTGTGTGCCAAAAAGATTAAGAATTGCGAATTGTAACTAAATATAGCAAAAAGATAAGTGAATTTTTTTAGGTTTTACCATTAGTTGACGTAAGGTAATAACCAACTGAAAAATAATAAAAAAGCCGCATGATGCGGCTTTCTTAAAAACTGTCTTTATTACTCGTCAAATAGACCTAGGTGCTCTTTCGCGTATGCCTCGAACTCGTCGCAGCCACCGATGTGCTCTTGGTCGATAAAGATTTGAGGAACAGTTTCAACTGGTTTACCAACTGTTTTCTCAAGATCTGCTTTAGAAATACCTTCAGCATGGATATCAACGTAACGGTAGTTGAAGTCGTCACGCTTCGCTTTTAGCGTTTCTGCGTGTTCTTTTGCACGAACACAGAAAGGACATGCAGGGCGACCAAAGATAACAACGAACATAATCTTATTTCTCCTAAATCTATTCTTTTTTGAAAGCGTACAAAACATAGCGGCTGAGTGCGCTCTCTTTTGTTGCAGTAACTATGCCCGATCCAGATACGGAAATAAAGCGGCAATTACCTCTTGGTTCTATAGGTGAAATCTATCGAATAAAAACTAAACGCGCTCCCTTATTCTATGGCTCTAAAGTATGTGAAGTGACGCATAAAAAACATACATTTTAAGGGGTTAATGATGGCAAGGTGGAATTGGTCAATTTTTTTTATTCAAAAACATAGCAATCTAATCTGGCTATACGCAAATGACTTCAACTCTTACATAAGTGTTAAATCAGAGGGCAAGAGGTTATTTGGGTATATTATTTTTGGAGGATGTGTATGTTTCAGTTTATGACTGCAACAAGGATTATATTTGGTGAAGGTGCACTTCAGTCTTCATTATCCGTTATCAACCAATTTGGCTACAGTGTTTTGCTGGTAACCGGGAAGGATACCCAACGAGCCACGCCCATCATTAACTACCTTAAAGCTCAAAATATGCGTTACCAACACGTAGCAATCAATGGCGAACCTTATATCACAATGGTAGAAGAGACCGCGGTACTCGGTAGAAAATTCCAGCCTGATATGGTGATTGCTATTGGCGGTGGCAGTGTCATCGATATGGGTAAAGCTCTAGCCGCTATTATTCCTAATCAAGGCAATGTTTACGACTACGTCGAGGTGGTAGGAAGAAACGTACCATTAAAGGCAAAACCTCTTCATTTTATTGCAATTCCTACGACAGCAAGCACGGGTTCAGAGGTGACTCGAAATGCGGTGTTGAAGTCTGGACAAGATAAAGTGAAAGTGAGTCTTCGAAGCCCAGATATGCTGGCAGACGTTGCCATTGTGGATCCGACGCTCACTTATGGAACCGATCAATACACATCAGGGCGTGGCGCGATGGATGCGTTCACTCATTTGATGGAAGCGTATGTGTGTGGTGAGCCAAACCCTCTTACAGATATGGTGTGCGAAGAGGGACTTCGTCGTTTAAGCCATTCAGTGATTGCTGCTTGTAAGCAAGATAATCATAAGGCTCGCTCGGATTTATCATTCGCTGCGTTGCTCGGTGGCATGGCCATTACTAATGCCAAATTAGGTGCTGCGCATGGGCTTGCGTCGGCGTTAGGAGGTAAGTTAGATGCTCCCCACAGCGTGATCACGGCGCGTCTTGCACCGCACGTGATGCAGGAAAATATTAACGCCGCGAAGCTCGCTGGTAGGAATGATGTGATAAATCGTTATCGTAAACTTGCCCAACTGGTTACCGATCGTGCGAACGCGAATGAGCACGATGGGGTTCTTTGGGTAAATATGGTGTTAGATAAGTTAGCGTTGCCGTTACTTGGTCAATTCGGAGTATGCCAAACTTCTTTTGAACAAGTGGCGAACGATGCGCTTAAGTCGATGGCGATCAAAGGCAACCCGCTACCCCTTAATCAGGAACGTTTGATATACATATTGCAGCAAGTCTGTGATTGCAGTGGAGAGTGTGTGGCAGAGAGCACACAACACGTGAGCTCTGTAGAAGTGCTTGAATCAAGAACGGACTTATCGAGTGTGAACGACTTGGGTTGATGTATTGATCTAAAGCACATTGAAAAAAGGGGAGCGTTGAGCTCCCCTTTATTAAATCTTTCACTAAACAGCAGGACTTAGTACTGACTTAGTTTGTCATAGCGACTGTCTTTCAACGCATCTTTTACGCGTTTTAGGTTCTCACGGAAACCTGTACCACGGCGGAGTGTGAAGCCAGTTGCCAGTACATCAATCACCGTCATCTGTACAACTCGACTCGCCATTGGCATATAAACGTCGGTATCTTCAGGAATATCAAGCGTAATAGCGAGTGAACTTGCCTTTTCTAGCGGTGAGTCCTTTGCTGTAATCGCAATGACCGTCGCGCCGTTTTCACGAGCAAGGTTTGCTATTTCGACCTGACTCTTCGTTCGACCTGTGTGAGAAATAAGAACCACAACATCATTATCACTGCAGTTAATACAACTCATGCGCTGCATGACAATGTCTTCAAAACAAGTAATTGGAATGTTAAAGCGAATAAACTTGTTTTGTGCGTCTCGGGCGACAGAAGATGATGCACCAAGGCCAAAGAATGAAATGCGCTTCGCTTGCGTTAGCAAATCGACCGCACGGTTCACTTGCATTGGATCTAGGCTGTTTTTCGCGACATCTAAACACGCCATGGTCGATTCGAAAATCTTATGGGTGTACGCGTCTGGGCCATCGTCTTCTTCCACGTTACGGTTAACGTAAGGGGTACCGTTGGCTAGGCTCTGTGCCAAGTGAAGCTTAAAATCTGGAAAGCCCTTGGTGTCCAGACGACGACAGAAGCGGTTTACAGTGGGCTCACTAACATCAGCCATTTTAGCCAACGTTGCAATGCTTGAATGAATTGCAGTTTGTGGAGACGCCATAATTACTTCCGCAACTTTGCGCTCTGACTTACTGAAATTCTCCAGGTTTTTTTGAATTTTTTCTAATGTATTCATAGTGTTCACGAGGGTATAGAGAACAACTCGCTGGCTCTGTTAACGAAAGGAAACACGAAGATTCCAGAGTAGAGTGGGGCGTTAACGAAAACAACCAGCGCCATAGAATCAGTATAAACCTGATCTTCAATCAGTCTAAACCAATAACGGATACTATTTAGTGAGAATTTGACAGGCCTCAAACAAAATGTTGTAAAAACTACAGAATTGGATGTGTAATCGATGTTTTGTTGCGCCAGTCGCACGAGAATGATGTTTGAGTTACATCAAAACGAAAAAAAATTTCAAATTGATGTAACTCTTTCGGGCCATTAAGACGATTGGATATTAGTGACCACCTGCTGAATTCTTTCCATCAAATTTGGTGCTTGCTTGGCGATTTCACGCTGTTCATCAAGCACCGAACTCAAAATCTCTTTGGTCGTCAGCGGATTAGCCAAAACCACTCGGAACACAATCGTGTTCATGCGCTGCCATTGGTCTGGGTTCAGTCTTGTACGTGAAACAAACGATTTGCCCGTTTCGCGCTGACGCTTTTGAATAAACTGTGTTAATTCATTAATCAGTTCATTCAGTTGTTCTTTTTGTGAACCTTCCGCTTTTGCTAATGCCTCACGGATGAATGGCGGCAAGTAGCGGTACGTGAGGAGACAAAGCTCTGGTTCAGAAACCAATTCGAAATCATCTTGCTGCTTGATTAAATCTGCAAAGTAGCGAGCTTTTTCAATGCTTTGGTCTATCAGCAGCTCATAGCCAGGGCGGCTGATGATGTGCATTGCGGCATAGACTAACATTGCCATGCCCGAACGAGAGCCTTCTAATGTATGGCTGCCTAGGTCTTTTGAGCCTTTACGCAAGATATATTGAGCGTGATGCTCTATGGATTTCATTGCGTCAGGATCTTTGAACAGAACCATACCAGCGCCCATCGGGATGTAGAGTTGCTTGTGCGCATCAATGGTTACTGAGTCTGCCATTTCCACACCGTTAAGAAGGTGACGGTGGTGATTAGACATAAGTGTTGCGCCACCCCATGCGGCATCCACATGGAAATGACAACCGTGAGCTTGGCAGACTTCTGCGATTTCAGGTAGCGGGTCGACATTACCTGTCTCTGTTGTACCAGCTACACCAATAACAGCAATAGGCTTGATGTTTTGTTTCTCTAGTTCAACAATTTTCGCTTTAAGGTCGTCGACAATAATACGGTTGTTGGCATCTGTTTTAACCGCAACCAAGCCTTCTTGACCTAGACCTAGTACATCGGCTGCTTTCTTAAGGGAGTAGTGACCACGCTCAGACACCAATACCGCTAAGCCATCGTAGCCATAATGCTTCATGGCTTTAAATAGGCCTTCTTTCTCAACGCCTTTAAATGAACCATTGGCTCTTAACGCCTTGTTACGTGCTACCCAAAGTGCAGTGATATTGGCAATGGTACCGCCGGAGCAAAATGCGCCCAATGAGTGGTTTGCGCTATGCATCCACTGATCGTAAAACGTATTGCTCTGACCATAGATCAAGCGATGTAGCATGCCCAAAACTTGACGTTCAAGCGGGGTAAAGGCTTTAGAAGTCTCTATCTTTACCAGGTTTTGGTTTAAGGCGATCATGATCTTTGACAGTGGCATCAAGAAATAAGGCAGCGCCGATGTCATATGACCAATGAAGCTTGGTGAAGAAGTGTGAACGGAGTGCGACACCAAAGTGTCGAGTAAGTGTTCTGTATGATCTGACACGAACTCTGGCTGCTCAGGAATCTGAGCAGAAGAAAAGTCTTTTTCGATTTCGCGTAAAGGCTTTTCTTCTGCCACGATGTGTTCACGAAGAAATTGATTTAGGTTTCGCGAGAGGCTCTCGTCAATTTTGGTTAACGTTGAGTCAGGACCTTCTGGGACAGTGAAGATCTTTAGCAAGCTCTCAAAGCTAACGTCAGCGGTTTTTTGTTCCTTAACCATAGCAAAGAATCTTTGTAGTTATTTTGGTAATGCGAGCGGCACAATCTAAACTAAAACGGGCGCAAAGTCCCGTTTTAATTGTTGAAACCCATGTTGCTGAAATGAAAATTTTAGGTGAGGGTTACAATCTTCGCATTAAAAAATCGTTGATTTTAATGTGTTAAAACACTCGGTGTTTTCGAGCATCCCCAACGATTAATTAATCACACTTCTGCTTTTCAATCTTCTCTATTGACTGATTGTACTTATTAAGCGCGGTATCAATTTGTTGTGGATGGCTAAGCAGGTCGGCGAATGCTGAACGAAGCTCGTAGTTTTTGGGGTGGTTAGTCGATTGACGGTCACTAAACGTTTGTTTTGCAACTTCACCTAACTTATCACTTCGGCTTGCTAGCTGCTTAACGTCGTGTTGTTCTAATTTTAGCCATGCTTCGATTGGCTGTTCTGTTGCAACACGGCTAGGATCGTTCTCTAGAAAATAGTGAACTGCTTCACGGTTTAATTCAAAGTGATGTTTACGGCCGTCCAAGAACCACTGGCTAACTTCTTTTAGATCTGGATACTGTGTAACCGTCAAATCAACAAGATCTTGATACCACTGTAGTGAGGCATCAACATAGCCGTTGTATTTGCTAGCAAGACATTGTTGATCTGCGGCAAACGTAAAAGTTGAGCTTGTAGCGAGGAGCGCTGCAACGACAAAGCGTTTCATTCTTCTTCCTTCTGGTTGTTATCCCTTTATTAACGCAAGGCACATAAGTTGATGTTCCACCCTTCTTTCTCTTTAGTCGTGATAAATCATTGGGCTAATTGACAAAAGGAAAGCGGATTATTGCCAAAACCTTGATCACTTTGACGTTAACTGGGTATTTGAATTTTTGCCGTATTGTAATGGATGTTAAAGCGAAAACCTGAGATCTAGCTAGCAAGTGATACAAAGAAAAGCATCATAACTGGTACCAGTAAACTCAAAATAAACCCACTAACGATGGCGACTGGGACACAACGCACACCACCTGTAGTCTGAATGACAGGTAGTGTAAAGTCCATCGCTGTTGCCCCTGCATAACCAATTGCTGTGCACGGATAGCTGCGAATAAAGAGAGGAATGGCTACCAGCGCGACCAGCTCTCTCATCAATTCGATCAGGAAAGATGCTCCCCCAAACACGGGGCCAAAAGCGTCTCCCATCAAAATTCCTGCGAGTGAATACCAGCCAAAGCCTGAAGCCATCGCGAGGGCTTGATAGAGAGGAAGGTCCAAAAGTATCGCTGCAATAACGCCACCAAGCATACATGTTGCGATCACAACTGCCGCAATGGCCATACCCTGTTTATTTAATAGAATTTGGCGAAGAGTAAGACCACTATTGCGAAGCTGAATACCAATAAAAAATAGGAGCAGGAAGAGTATCCATTCGCTCGCTGTATCCACCCAACTTAAATCGATGGGTAACAGCAGACCAACTACTAGCCCGCCACCAACGACAACAATCAGCTTTACTGATTCTAAAGCCATCGAGGATAGTGGCAGCTTCTTTTGATTCTGATTGGTCTGGAGAGGAATAATCCTATCGATAATAGGCAGCGCCAACAGATTACAGGTACTTAAACATAAAAAGAAAGTACTCGCATAGAGGAGAATACTCTGTAAGTTGCTACTTAAGTTATCGAGCGCTGCTAGGCTTAGTCCCATCAACGACAAAATGACGTAAATAAGGTAGGACGTTGATTGATTGATCTTCTCCAGTAACGAGGCTCGAGATATAGGAATTAGATACCCCACAACAAGTGGAGCGAAAATAAATAGCATCCCTGAGAACATAAAGCTCTATGATTCCTTTTTTGAGATAATACCAACACACATAAATCAAATTATTTATCGGTTGAAATTAGAGAGATATTTCACCAAATACCAAACGCTGCTCAGCCTTGAGCGAATCGTTTATCGCGAATTAGGTGTGAGAAAACGATAAATTACAAGCCGCTAGCACTTAGCACTGCACGTATTTGGTCATTGAAGTCAGTATCACTCATATTGCTGAGTTCATACAAGACCTCTGCACCTGTTAAGTTGAATTCAACTTCGTGTTCATCAATGCGTTCATCATGATTGCGGAACATCAATAGGTGATGCGCGATTCTTGCAATGTCTAAATAACTCACTTCCGGTCGCGTTTGCTCGTACTTCTCGTTTGAGGAGACCTCTCTAAAGTCATTGTCAAATCCCCAGCGCTCGAGCACCAGTTTGCTTGTTGCTGAACAACGAGTTTGGAAGATTTGCAACGCAATTTCAGGATCTAGGTAATTGCCTCTATCTAAGTACAGGTGGTACTCGTTAATTAGACAAAACAAACCGATATCGGCTAGCAGACCAACCAGCAATGCTTTTTCTTGCTCCAAGTGCCCATAAGTACCTGGCTCGTGTTTACGAAACGCTTGAACCAATATCACCATGACGGCACCGAGTTCTCGGGATACCGCTGCACTTTTCACCAAGATGGCATTACATTCTTTGGTTAAATTTACTGAATGTTTAAGTTGTTCAATCGCTTGTGCGGTAACAATATCACGCACGCGCAGTATACCAAGGCGAGATACCGCGGTGGTTAAGTCGTTGCAGGTAATGTTTCTACGATTGAAAATTACAGAGTTTGCTACTCGTAGAACGACCGCCGCCAAGCCGGGATCTTCTAACAAACAGTTAGCAACATCTGAAATAGTGGTGTGTTCTTCGACACATAACTGCTGAATTTTAAGCACGACATCAGGAATAGGGGGTAATGAAATCTTACCCGTTGAGATGGACTGTTCTACCAGCTGAGCAAACTCGGATTCCAGTGCGTTTATAAGCTTATCTTTATTATTTGGCAGCCAAAAAAATGATAAATGTTCCATTGTGACGCTGTACTTGAGATCTTTCGTACAGTGTACCCTTACAGCGTATTCTTTATCAATTAAATGCGTATCACGTGCTCGTAATTGCCAGCGAGATCATAATGATGGCGTGTTTTGGGCATGCCGTGCGTCAAAAAAATATCACCACATGAATAATAAGTGTGAAACTAATCACGTATGCTGAATATATACTTTTTTATATGTGACCTATGTCCTAACTTATTTTTCAACGTTAAGTATGATTAAGCAAGTTGGTGAGCACAACTCACAAAAATATCGCCAACAAATCGACATTTATAATTCGCTATAAGCTGCTGTTTATCTGGTGACATCGCTAATCGGGGTAATTTATTCAGATTAAAGAGGTCAATGGACATGACAGACCAAGCTTTTTTTAAATATGTACGCAACTTTAGTGAGTATCAAAAACGTTCTATGTTCGGTGGTATCGGTTTATTCACCGATGACGCTATGTTTGCGCTTGTCAGCAATGATTGCTGCTACTTACGTGGTGGTAATGGATTGGACGAAGTGTTTACTCAACTGAATTGCGAAAAATATAAGCACGTCAAAAAACAGACGACGGCAACCGTAAATTATTATGACGTAACAGATTTGTTTGAATCCGGATATGCAGGACTCGATGAACTGGTACAAAAATCAATTGAATACTCAATTAAGGAACGAAAATATCAAAAGTCTTCTGCCAGTAGACGTTTGAGAGATCTGCCAAATATGCAGTTAACTCTTGAGCGAATGGTCAAGAAAGCAGGTGTTGATGACGTAGAAACCTTTTTAGAACTTGGACCTGTAAAAGTCTTCAACAAAGTTAAAGTGGCTTATGGCAATGACGTTGATGTTAAGTTGCTTTGGAAATTCGCTGGTGCCACTGACGGTGTTCATTGGAAACTGATTCAAGAGCCGCGTAAAAAGCAGTTACTGGCGCTGTGTGAGTAAGCAAGCTGAACGCACGATGATTGACTCGTTTTGATGGAGTTAGCGGGTCGTAAAGGCAAGTGTTGAAAGCGGAAAAAGGACATTGAAGTTTTTGACCACTTCATTGAGTTAGTCATTAGATTAGACAAAAAACCGAGGCATGGGCCTCGGTTTTTGTTTTTTAATTTGCTCTTTTCTTAAAGCACAAATCTTAAAACTTAAAACGCGTGGTGAACATTACCTGATCACCATAAAAGTCGTTGATACGCGCTTCAGCACCTAGAGAGAAAAGCTCAGTTGAGTGGAAACGAGCGTATGCTGCACCGGTCCAGTCGTCATCGTTATCAATAGAAACGTAGCCGACTTTGCCGCCTACTTCTAATTGAGGACCTAACCATTGACGAACACCTAAGTTCAGTTCCATACCTACGTCAGTGCTGCTATCGCTTGAAGGTTGTACAACGCGCATTAGCATTTCACCTGTAAGGTCAGCCCAGTTGTTTAGTGGCGAATGAAAGCCAAAACCAGCGGCTGAGTCAAAATCACTTTCAAACTCAGAGTCGATACGAGCAATAACATGTGCGTTAGGGTGAATTGATTTGCTGAATCCAGCACCAAATGTCACAGGACTTGCGCCAATACGTGCTTCGAAATAGTCGTAGCTAAAGTTGCTCATAGTTGCTGGCGCATTGCGGTCGTTTGCGGCTAGGGCATGGCTTGATGCCACTAGTAAGGCAGCGGCTAATAGTGTTTTACGCATAACTAACGATAAACCTTGTTCATTATTTCCATGGATTCAAGCAACCACTTGAACCGTAATCTGATTTGTCCGACATCATAATAAAAAGGAAGGTCCACGACCAACAAAAATGTGTCGATGTTTTGTCAATTAACTTAATAGTTAGTGGGTTTAAGCAAAAACTACGCCATATACATAACGTCTAAGAGCATCAATCGGATAAATAGTGATGCTTTTCCATACTCGCGCTATTGCGCGAAATAACGTGGATCAGCTGGCTTTGGTGACATTCAAGCTAGAGCCACGCATATTACTCGCCGAAGCTTGCTCTGCGTTCAGCCATGGCATTGAGGATCGCCTCAGAATCAAGGACTTGAGTCCAAGATAGTAAGTTATCATCATTTGCAATCATAAAAGCAGTAAGCTGAGACACGATTGCTTTTCTCAACTCTTCACCTCTCCATGGTTTGGCTATGTAATAGTCCAGACTTGCGTTATTGACGGCCTCAACGGTGTCTTCTAAGCCGGCTTGTCCTGTAAGTAAGACTTTGCGGGCCGATTTTGTGTCACCATTTTGACTGAGTTCGATTAAGAAGCTAATCCCAGTTTGCTCCGGCATAATGTGGTCGCATAAAATGAGCGCAAGCTGAACTTCCTCTTCCGCCATCTCCTCGATCACTTGCCTTGCTTCAGTGACTGATTCTGCTCCCTCGACAATAAAATGTTCCTCAAAGGGAGCGAGATCCTGGAGCACGCTATCCAAGACTTCTCGTTCGTCATCGACACATAAAATTAAATACTTGGTCATATTTCATCTCCTTTTTCGATGACTGGTAACCAGACTGTCATTCGTGTGAACTTGTCGAGCTCTGATTCGACGTCAATCCATCCCTTATGTGCTGTCACGATTTGCTGGCAGATGGACAGCCCAATGCCTAAACCAAAGTTGCCTTCTTTTTTCGTCGTGAAGTTGAGCTCGAAAATGGCATCTCTTTGCGATTCAGGAATGCCACACCCATTATCTTCAAACGAGATAACGGCGTAATGTGTATGATCTTTTTCTGCAAGACGTGTTTGTATTTTTAAAACGCCTTTTTCCGGAAATGCATCAATGGCGTTAGAGACCAAATTCGTCCATACCTGTTGGAGTGCGATTGGTTGACAAAGGATAGGAGGTAAATCCGCATAATCAGTGGAAACCTGATGCATTTTTAGTTTGTTTTCGAAGATCACCAAGGTATCTTCAATACCTTCATGAATATCAGCATAGTGCTGGGTCTCATCATCTGAGCGTGCGTAACCTTTAAGGCTTTTCACCATATCTGCAATTCGCGCAGCACAGACGTTAATCGAGCGAAGAGTGGAACCTGCTTTGTGGTATTGCTCAAGAGTATCGAGAACATGAGAAGACACTTGCTGTTTTTTCGTTAGTTGAGTGAGTAACTCGTGATCTGACTCTAGCCCAAGGTTCACCACTTTCTTAGCCAGTGTTCGGTCTGGAAGGGCATGATTAAGTGCTTTAACGCGTGATCTGAGCTCTGCGGTTGAAGCGGGTTTTGCGGTTTGAGCTTTGCTCAGCAACTCAATGCCTTTGGTTTGTATATCGGAACTGGGTACTTCGTTAAGTAATCGTGCAAGCGTATGCGTTAAATTCTCTACGCCCCTCAATATCGCTGCTATCGGATTATTTAGTTCATGCGCCACGCCCGCAACCAATTGACCAAGCATCGCCATTTTTTCTCTTTCAATGAGCTGCTGGTGGGCTGATTCTAAAGATTCGAGCGTTTTTTGAAGTTGCAGTTTGGTGTTGATGCTTCTTTGTAATCGGCGGTTGAAGTGGCGTAAAAGCAAGTTTGTAAAAAGAGGCAGCAAGTTTGAGTCGCTTTGCATCACTTTATTGAATACGTTGCGATCGAGTTTGATGACCTCTGTCTTTGTCAGCGTTAGGGCTGTCGAGAAAGAACATTCCCCAGTAACAAACGACATGCCTCCGACAATATTACCTTTGTTATGGCGTACAACCTCTCGCTGCATGCCTTGTTCATCGCGCTTGTACAGAGCCACTTCACCATCGGTAATAAACCACAAAAAGCTATTTGGCTCGCCTTCCACGGTTAATAAGTGTTCAGGTGAGTATGTACGGCACGCTCTTGTTTCGTCATTGTCTTTAAAAAACTGCTGGAGAGCGGAGATCACTTGCTCGGCTAACTCGGCATCAGACATCGAGTGGTAGTCGTGTAAAAAGCCCGCTTGATAATGGCTCATCTGATTATTGATGTGCGCTCGCAACAAGCTGTGATGATCCAATATCTGACTGTAACTTAGCAGGTCTTCTTTACCGTTTCGCAAGATAAATTGGGTCAGCTCTTTTTGCACTGTGTTAAATAAGACGTGATCTGGCAAAGGTTTTGTGAGGCAGTGGTCGAGCCTGCCTTCATTAACGGCAGTGAGAATTGCGTCGATATCAGACGAGCAGCTAATAAGAATTTTTCTTGCTTGCTCGGTATGCGGCATCCGGTCTAAACCAATAAGAAAATCCACGCCATTAAAATGAGCGTGATGGCTCGCTATAACTAAAGCAACAGTCTGCTCTCTTTCCTCTAGATACTCTAAAGCGCTTTGAGCCTCTTCTATCGATTCGACAGAAAAAATATCAAACTTACTTGAGAAGGCAGACAGCTCCAATCGAAACTGTTCAGCACTGATTGGGTTGTTGTCGAGACACAACACAGCATAACGATTCACAGATGTTTTAGCTCCGGTTAAAACTTCGCCACGTAAACTTTAACAATAAAAGGACATGATGAGTGGGAGCCAAGTATGATTCCTGATTAATGGACTAGAATAAGCATCAATAGTCTGATTTGTCTCAATGTTTTCTCCGCAGGTGGTTTGGGGTAGACTGACCGAAAATACCTAATAAGTGACGTTATGCAAAATCTTAAAAAAATCGGCGCCATTGGTGGTGCTATCTCATTAGCGCTGTGTTGGCCATTGGCTGTCGGACAAATTGGTCAGTCCATCATTGAAGATGGTATTACCAATATGAATGATGAAATGATTAAAGGCGAAGTGGTCGAGTATCAACGTGGCTATTTGTCTTCAGTCGTGCTGACTCGTTATTCAGTTGTTGACCCTGAGCTTAAAACGCAGCTAGAGCGTGATGGCATGCCAACGACGTTTGATGTAACCAGTGATGTTAGCCATGGTCTAACAAGCCTAACAGCAGATTCAAAATTGGTGGACAATGACTTTTTGCCTCTCACGATGCATAGTCAGACCCAACTAAATGGCAATACGGCATTCACCCTTGACCTAGACAGTTGGCATTATCGTAACGAAGCGCAAGGTGTTTCTGTTTCTACAAGCCCTGCAAAAGTGACAGGGGATGTGACGGTATTGGGTGATCTCAATTACCAAGTTTCTGTTCCTTCTGTTCAAGTGGATTTTGAAAACGGTGAAGAGCTTCATCTGAATGCATTGACAGGTCAGGGTAAAGGTAAGCAAGCAAAAGGCTATTGGCTGGGTGAGCAATCTTTTTCTCTAGAGAAGCTGGATGTGGTTGATTCGAACTTAACGCCTGTCTTTTTGATTGAGAATGCGAGTTACCGCGGCAACACTACGATGAATGAGGCTGGTGATAAGCTGAACAGTCAGCTGAACCTAGATGCTAAGAAACTGCGTTTAACTGATGGTACGGATGTCGATAACTTTAAGTTGGATTTCTCAATTGCAGATGTGGATAGCCAGTCATTTGACCAAATTATGTCTATCTATCAAAGCTCTCCAATGTTAGACGAGCAGGAAATTGCGAGCTTATTGCCGCATGTTGACACGCTGTTTAGCAAAGGCTTTGATTTATCCGTGAATGAGCTTTCACTTGCGTTTGGTGACGGTAAGTTCCATAACGAGTGGCAATTATCCATTCCTGAAGGTACTGACCACATTACTCAAGACCCAATGAAGTTGATGACGGCGACTACTGGTGAGCTCAGCACTTACTTCTCTGACGAATTAGTGACGCACTACCCATTTATTCAAGAAGGAATCGATGAGCTGCTCATCATGGAGCTGATCGAGAAAGTTGAGGGTGGTTATCAACTCAAAGCAGAAATCGGTGAAGGCAAATTGAAGTTCGAAAATGGACATGAGTTCCCATTGGTGGCGCTACTTATGCCTGCCTTGATGCAACAACAGTAGCCAAGTATTGTTGCGGAATTAATCCAATTTAACGCTTAGTCTTTAAAAAGAGGTCGTAAGACCTCTTTTCTTGTTTTTATCGCTGCGAAAACGTGATATTAATTTCGTAATATTTACATAGCAGGAGCAATGAGCATCATGGAACAAAATACGGACAACGTATTTAACTTCAGTGCAGGGCCAGCAGGTCTGCCTAAAGCAGTTATGCAGCAAGCACAACAGGAACTAATTGATTGGCAAGGTCTTGGTACTTCGGTCATGGAAATCAGCCACCGAAGCAAAGAGTTCATCAAAGTTGCAGAAGAAGCCGAGCAAGATTTACGTGATCTTCTGAATATTCCGGACAACTATAAAGTGCTGTTCTGCCAAGGTGGTGCTCGTGCTCAGTTTGCTGCTGTTCCTCTAAACTTACTTGGTGATGCCGAGACGGCAACTTACATCGACGGCGGTTATTGGGCTGAAAGTGCGGTAGCTGAAGCGAAGAAATACTGCGAGCCAGACGTATTTGATGCAAAAACAGAAATCAACGGAAAAGTAGCCGTTCTACCTGCAAAGGAATGGAAAATTGCTCCAGAAGCGGCTTACGTGCATTTCTGTCCAAATGAAACCATTGACGGTATCGAGATTAACGATCTTCCTGTCACCGACAAACCAATCGTTGCTGACATGTCTTCGACGATTCTTTCTCGTGAGATTGATGTATCGAAATACGGTGTGATTTATGCGGGCGCTCAGAAAAACATTGGTCCTTCAGGCATTGCTATCGCTATCGTGCGCGACGACTTGTTAGGTATGGCGAAGCAGGTACTGCCAAGTATCTTGGATTATACTGTTCTGGCTGAGAAAGAATCAATGTTCAACACGCCACCAACCTTTGCATGGTACCTGTCTGGTCTTGTTTTCAAATGGTTGAAGGCGCAGGGTGGGGTAAAAGCGATCGAGCAAGTGAACCGCGCTAAAGCCGCACTACTGTATGGTTACATCGATCAGTCTGATTTCTACCGTAATGGCGTGCACTCAGCAAACCGTTCTTTGATGAATGTGCCATTCCAACTTGCGAAACCTGAACTGGATGCGACGTTCCTTGAACTAGCCGATGCCAAAGGGCTGAAATCACTAAAAGGACACCGAGCCGTTGGTGGTATGCGAGCTTCCATTTATAACGCCATGCCGCTAGAAGGTGTACAAGCGTTAGTCGATTTTATGCAAGAGTTTGAGAAAAACTACGCATAAAATCAAATTCACTGTTATTCATGAAAGCGTCGCAATTGCGGCGCTTTTGTTTATCTCAACTCACATCACTCCAGGAAGGTAATATGACCAAGGCGAATATTGAAGCGCTGATCAAGCAGTTCCCACTCTTGGCGCCACTTATCGATCTTAAGGAGGTTTGCTGGTTTAACCCAAACATAACCTCTTTAGCAGAAGGTTTGCCCTATGTGAGGCTAGATGAGAAAGATATTCAAGCTGCGAGTGAACGGCTAGCACGATTTGCGCCTTATTTGATGAAAGCGTTTCCCGAAACGGAAGCTTCGCATGGCATCATTGAGTCTTCTGTGGTGGATGTTCCCAAGATGAAATTGCGTTTGGAGCAGCAATACGACACGCCAATATTGGGCCGTTTAATGCTCAAAAAAGACAGTCATCTGCCAATTTCTGGTTCTATCAAAGCGAGAGGTGGCATTTATGAAGTGCTCACCCATGCAGAAAAGTTGGCGTTTGAAGCTGGCTTACTCTGCGAAACCGATGATTACAGCAAATTGTTCAGCAATGAGTTTCGGCAGTTTTTTAAGCAGTACAGTATTGCGGTTGGGTCAACGGGTAACCTCGGTATGTCCATTGGCATCATGAGTGCAAAGCTTGGTTTTTCAGTCTCAGTTCACATGTCTTCTGATGCGCGGGAGTGGAAGAAAAATAAGCTCCGGTCACATGGCGTCAAAGTGGTGGAGTACCAGCAAGACTATGGTGTTGCCGTTGAGCAAGGTCGTAAAGAGGCTGAGCAAGACCCTAACTGCTTCTTTATTGATGATGAAAACTCGCAGACGTTGTTTCTAGGTTACTCTGTTGCGGGTGAGCGTCTAAAGCAGCAGTTTGATGACTTGAGAATCGTGGTTGATGAGTATCATCCGCTCTTTGTTTATCTACCCTGTGGTGTTGGCGGTGGGCCTGGTGGCGTGGCATTTGGTTTGAAAGTCGCGTTTGGTGATCATGTTCATTGTATTTTCGCAGAGCCAACGCACTCTCCGTGCATGTTGTTGGGCGTGCATACCGGCTTGCATGACGAGATTGCGGTACAAGATTTGGGTATCGACAACATGACCGCTGCTGATGGGTTAGCAGTAGGGCGTGCGTCGGGATTTGTCGGTAGAGCGATGGAAAGGCTAATTAATGGCTTTTACACCATTGATGATGCTCGTATGTATCACCACTTGGGTGAGTTAAGTGAACTCGAAGGCATTAACCTAGAGCCTTCTGCATTAGCTGGTATGGTTGGGGCAGTGCACGTCTCGAATAACCATGCTTATCAGTCTCAAATGCAGTTTGACGAAGAAAAACTCAGAAACGCCACGCATCTTGTTTGGGCAACAGGTGGAGGCATGGTTCCGGAAGATGAAATGGCGGCTTATCTCAAAAAATCAGGTCGGTAAATGAGCTCTGTATACGTACTTAACTAGGCAATTAACAATACAGGAATAACAAAAGGGCTCATCAAACGATGAGCCCTTCTCGTCACTGAATATCGAATTATAGAGACTGTAATAGCTGGTAGTAACGACCTTTCTGAGCGAGTAGCGTTGGATGATCGCCTTGCTCGATGATCTCACCTTGTTCCATCAAACAGATGCTATCCATGCTTTCTAATTCTATTAGTCGGTGTGTAATGAATATCACTGTCTTATTAGCAAAGTGCTCATTGAAAAGCGCCATCACTTTTTGTTCCGTACGCTTATCGAGGCCTTCAGTCGGTTCATCTAAGAGTAGGATTGGGGCATCACGTAGCAATGCGCGAGCGATACCGATTCGGCGTTTCTCACCACCAGATAACTGACGACCACCGTCGCCTAACCAAGCATCTAACCCTGGAGCCTCAAGAAGGCCACCAAGTTCGACTTTTTGAAGAATCTCAGACAGTCGCTCATCACTTGCTTCTGGAGCGGCCATAAGTAAGTTGTCACGCAGTGTTCCATTCAGTACATCAACGCGTTGACTGACCACTGTCATTGCTTCTCGCAGGTCAGACTCGCTCCAATCTTGCAGCTTTGTACCACCGATTCGAACTTCACCTTGGTTTACATCCCAGTAGCGACAAAGAAGCTGAATCAGTGTTGATTTACCTGAACCTGTTTGACCTACAATCGCTGTTTTAGTGCCTAACGGTAGTGAGAGTGACAAGTCTTTCAGCACCTTTTGCTGCCCGTCAGGGTAAGTGAAGTCAATGTTGTCGAATTCAATGTCTAACGTTGTGCCTTTATGTTTCGATTGCTCAGGGAAGACAACGTCAGGTTCAGCCAAAATTACTTCATTTAAACGACGAGCAGAAGTCAACGTTTGACCCAGGTACTGGAACGCGCCCGCAATAGGCATCAAAATTTCAAAACTTGCCATCGTTGCAAATGCAAACAACGCAATCCAAGGATCAGGAGCACGACCTCCTACGCCGTCTGCAGCAAACCAAAGCATCACAACCAGTGTAAGACCGTTCACAAGCATAAGCAGGCCTGAAGCCATGCCCGTTAAATTCGCGTTCACAAACTGATTAGACAACAGCTGCTTTTGCTTCTCTAGAATGAGATTGCGATAACGCTCTTCTGCTCCAAAGATACTCAGTTCGCTGTAGCCTTGAAGCCAGTCCAGAGTCGCCACTCGCAATTGCGCTTTATGATGAGTGAGATTCTCGCCATTACTTTTACCAAGTTTATAGAACAACACTGGCCATACAAACAACATGACGGTAAGAATCGAGCCAAGCAGCAGCGCGAGATGCCAATCAAAGAACGCCAGGACAGCCGTTAAACTCAATATGCCAAAAATGCCAATCACGACAGGGCTGATAAGTCGAAGATAAACGTGATCCATCGCGTCAACGTCCGCCACTAGGCGGTTGAGCAGATCAGCATCACGCATCGTAGAGACACGACCCGGAATCAGTGGTGCAAGTTTCTTAAAGAAGAAGATACGTAGATCGGTAAGTAACTTGAACGTCGCATTGTGGCTGACGACACGTTCTCCCCATCGACCTGCGGTTCGAGCCATTGCAGCGCCGCGTACCCCGGCACCTGGTAACATGTAGTTGAAGGTTTCACGAGCAACCGTCAAGCCTGCCACCGCTGCGGCTGAAATAAACCAACCCGATAGCGTTAATAAGCCAATAGATGCAGCTAAGGTCAGAAATGCCAATAGCATACCTAGCGAAAGACCAAACCAATGTTTCTTATAGAGTTTTAGATAAGGGAGTAAATCACGCATCTAAGTTCCCCTTGTCTGTTTCACGTTGTGCGAGGTTCGCTTCCAACATGTCTTTAAATAAGCCATCTTCTGTCGACAGTGTGTCGTAATCACCACGTTGAACAATCTGGCCGTCCTGCATAACAAGAATTTGCGATACGCTTTGTAAAGGTGCCAACTGGTGAGTAATCATCAAATTCGTTGTGGCATGTGCGTACTTGTTAATGCCTTCCATGACGAGTTTTTCACTACGAGCATCTAAGCTTGCGGTCGGTTCATCTAATAACCAAAAACGACCATTTTGTAGCATAGCGCGAGCCAACGCTAAACGCTGGGCTTGGCCGACAGATAAACCACCAGAGCGGTCAGATATCGGGTAATCCAACCCATGCATTTCAACAAATTCAGCAGCATGAGAGTCATTCAAAACAGAATGAACGTCGGCATCTTGAATGTTGTGTTTGCCTAACGTGACGTTATCTCGAATGCTGCCATGTAATAGCATTGGGTTTTGACCAATCCAGCTTACGGCCTCTCGCCATGTGGCTAGATCCAGTTGTGACAATTCACAACCATTAATCTTCAAGCTACCTTGATAAGGCATGAAACCGAGGATGGTGTTTACCAAGCTTGTTTTACCTGCGCCACTTGGTCCAACTAAAACCGTACTTTTGTTGGCTTCAAGAGAGAAGGATAGGGGACCTGCGAGCTGCTGACCTTCCGGACTAAAAATGGTTAACTGGTCCGCTTCAATATAGATAGGGCTGTTTTTATCTAACGCTTGGGTACCATCTTTGATTTGATCGACTTCCAAATCTAGAAACTCGACAATACTTTCTGCTGCGCCAACCGCTTGCTGTTTCGCATGGTAGAACGTGCCCAAATCACGTAATGGCTGATAAAACTCTGGCGCAAGAATCAGAATGAACAAGCCAGCAAACAGCGTAACACCTGTGCCGTAGTAGCCGAAATCGAGCTCTCCGACATAACTAAAGCCAAAGTAGACGGCGGTAATTGCGATAGAAATGGAAGTGAAAAACTCTAAAACCGCAGAAGATAGAAACGCGATTTTCAGAACGTCCATGGTACGAGTACGAAAGACTTCCGAAGCACCCTTCAGAGTTTCAGTTTCAGATTTTGTTCTATCGAATAAGCGAATGGTCGTCATTGCTTGCAAGCGGTCATAAAAGTGACCGGACAAACGCTGCATCGCTTTAAAGTTTTTACGGTTTGCTTCTGCGGCTTTCATCCCAACCAGTGCCATGAAAATAGGCACTAGTGGTGCTGTGACGAGGAAGATCAAGCCTGCCGCCCAGTTTACTGGGAATACGACAACCAAAATAATGAAAGGCACTAATACCGATAATGACATCTGAGGCAAGTAGCGAGAGAAGAAATCTTGCATATCTTCTACCTGCTCTAAGATGAGCGTCGCCCAGCTGCCGGCAGGTTTGCCTTTGATGTAAGCGGGCCCAAGTTTATGAACTTTATCTAAAATGAGTTGGCGAATATAAACTCGAATTTGCTCACCGCAACGGTAACCGGCAAGCTCTCGACCCCAGGTACAAGCAGCTCGACCGATAACCGTGCCACCAAGCCCAACAAAATGCCAAATGAGGTCGGCTTTGTCGACTTGGTCAATGATTAACTGGTGCAGAATGGAGGCGAGCAGGGCTGCTTGAGCCAATAAAAACACGCTTGAAAGTACGCCTAGGCCTATCGCAATCATAAGCCAGCGCTTGGCTAACTTACTTTGTTGCTTAAGCCACTTATTCAAGCTGCTTTGCTTTTTCTTATCCATCGTGAAGGCTTAATGATAATTGTTTTAATGAGGCGGTAGTATACAAAAGAAAACCCAGCGGGAATACCGCTGGGCTTTAAGGATATGACACAAATGTGAAAAGTTATTTGTCACCAAGTGAGTCTAAGAAACGCTCAGCATCTAATGCCGCCATACAACCTGTACCTGCTGATGTGATAGCTTGACGGTAGTTATGGTCCATAACGTCGCCTGCTGCAAATACACCTTCAATGCTAGTTTGTGTAGCGTTGCCTTCTAGGCCAGACTTAACGATGATGTAGCCATCTTTCATGTCTACTTGGCCTTCAAAGATTTGTGTGTTTGGCTGGTGGCCGATCGCAATAAACGCGCCCATCACTTCAAGGTCTTCAGTCGCACCTGTGTTGACGTCTTTAATACGAACGCCAGTTACGCCCATGTCGTCGCCAAGTACTTCATCGAGAGTTCGATCGGTATGAAGAACGATATTACCGCTTTCAACTTTATCCATCAGACGTGTCACAAGGATCTTCTCTGCACGGAATGAATCGCGGCGGTGGATCAGGTGAACTTCTGACGCAATGTTAGATAGGTAAAGTGCTTCCTCAACAGCAGTGTTACCACCGCCCACAACTGCAACTTTCTGATTACGGTAGAAGAAACCGTCACAGGTTGCACAAGCAGAAACGCCGCGACCTTTAAATGCTTCTTCAGACTCAAGGCCAAGGTATTTTGCTGATGCACCCGTAGAAATAATCAATGCGTCACATGTGTACTCGCCAGAATCGCCTTTTAAACGAAATGGGCGTTGTGATAGTTCTACTTCGTTGATGTGATCAAACACGATCTCAGTTTCGAAACGCTCGGCGTGCTCTTTCATGCGATCCATCAATGCAGGACCTGTCAGACCTTCAGCGTCGCCGGGCCAGTTTTCAACTTCAGTAGTGGTGGTTAGCTGACCACCTTGTTGCATTCCCGTCACAAGCACAGGGTTTAGGTTGGCACGCGCTGCGTAGACGGCAGCTGTGTATCCTGCTGGACCAGAACCAAGAATTAATAGTTTACAATGTTTTACGTCGCTCATTATGGCTCCAAAAAGGGCTGAACATTTCCCTCGATTGTATGGAAATTCTTAGTGCTTTAAAAGCATAAACAACGATTGTGATCGAATAATTGGTTATAGATTAGAACCCACTAAAGATTGATAAAGAACGTTGACTTCTAGCATAAAATTCTATTCGTAGTAGAGAAGTCTAGTTTCAAATATCGCCAAAGCGCAAAACTGAAACATGGCTCTGTATTTTTGCTTTGGATTGGTTTGTTATGTTGTTTTTGTTATTTTGTTGAAGCTATCAACGTTAAAAGCTGGCAATTGCAGAATATTTGCGTAATCTAGTGTGTAAATTAAATGTTAATTAATGTGCCTCATTAAAGGAGACAATGATGTTACATTCACGTGAGAATACTCTGCATTTAACACAGCTCAGCATGGCAGCAATTGAGCAGCTTTCCCCATCGTTTGAAGAACTGCCTCGTACCGAGCATGCAGATGGTCAGTATCGACTAAGACGTTATTCTGTGGTTGGTTTTGATAATGGCAAAGTCATTGACTTAAACAAAAACAGCTTTGTTCAATCGTCTGATATCAACCGATTCCAAGGTGATGTTGTAAGACAATTTGAGCCGATTGAGAAGGACATTCTCACCAGTGATGGTTTCCGAGAAATGTGCGAATTGTTTGTCAATGCGAATCATCTGCCTAACGGTCAGGAAATAGAAATTCACCAAATCCGAATCACAGCGCTAGAAGAAGAAACTCAAGTGGCACCTGAAGGTGTGCACCAAGACGGTTTTGATCACATTGCAATGGTTGGCGTAGGACGCCATAACATCATTGGTGGTGACATCATGCTGTACAGCAGTCATAACCAAGCCCCATTTTTCCGTAAGGTGTTAGAAACGGGTGAGGTTGCAATATTGGCAGACAGTAAACTGTGGCACAACGCGTGCCCAATCCGTTCTGTCATTGATGATGAAGCGGGTCATATGGATGTGTTTGTACTCACGGCTACGGATAAGCGCAATGAACTTCAATCTTAATCTGATCAGAGAGCAGTTTCCGGCACTCGCTCAATACCATAACGACAAGCCTGTGACGTTTTTTGATGGTCCAGGCGGGTCACAGGTACCTCAATCAGTGCTAGATAGCATGGTGGGATATTTAGGTCGTTTCAACGCCAACTTAGGCGGGCATTATTTTTCTAGCCAAAAGACGGTTGACGTGATGCAAAATGCACGCGAGTCAGCGCAAGCTCTGCTTAACGCGCCGTCATCTGGCAATATCGTCTTCGGTGCGAACATGACATCGTTAACCTTTCAGCTTAGTCGTGCGATTAGCCGAGATTGGCAAGAGGGAGATGAGATCATTGTTTCTGCTTTGGACCACTATTCGAATGTGTCTAGCTGGCAGCAAGCGGCAGAAGATAAAGGCGTTACGGTTCATCAGGTTCGTATCAACGAAGATGATTGTACGTTGGACTTGGAGCATTTAAGCAGTCTTCTTTCTGATAAAACGCGCCTTGTAGCGGTGACCTATGCATCGAATACGACAGGTTCTATCGTGGATGTGCAGCGAGTAGTAAGCATGGCGCACAACGTTGGGGCACAAGTTTATGTGGATGCCGTTCATTATGCGCCGCATCATTTGGTTGATGTTCAAGCGTTAGGCTGTGACTTTTTAGCTTGCTCAGCTTACAAGTTTTTCGGCCCGCACGTTGGTATTGCTTACATAGCCGATCAGTGGCTGCACAGTATTCGTCCGTACAAAGTCGAGCCTGCTACCAATATTGGCCCAGGCCGATTTGAAACGGGGACGCAAAGTTTTGAAGGTCTTGCTGGTGTCGTTGCTGCGGTTGAGTATCTGGCTCAATTTGGTGAAGCCAGTTTACCCCTTCGTCAACGATTGGAGCAAAGTTACCAATTGTATGAACAACATGAGCAACGCTTGAGTGAGCGATTCTTACAGCGTCTGAGTGCACTAGATGGTGTCAATCTATTTGGCATTGCGAAAGAAGATAGCCAGCTCCGCACACCAACTTTTGCGCTAACATTCGACCGATATTCTCCAGAGTTTATCGCGAAAACGCTGGGTGAACACAACATCTGTGTTTGGAACGGCCACTTTTATGCGCTGGGCTTAGTTCGTCAACTTGGTCTAGAAGAGTCGGGTGGTGTGGTACGAATTGGTTGCATGCATTACAACACAATAGAAGAAGTCGACATGTTGTTCGATGTACTAGAAAACATCCTTGATGCGTAACTGATTATATCTTCCTGATAGAAAAAAAAGCTCGAGTCAAACTCGAGCTTTTTCGTTTTTATTTCAACAAACCAGCTATATATATGTATATGCAGCTAGGCGCTTACTTCCACTTCATAGGAAGTGAATTTTCTTACGTTGATCACGCCAGTGTCAAAAATGAGGTATTGACCTTTGATGCCTTGCAAAGTGCCAGTAACAACCGGGTTTTTATCGAAATTATGCGAGGTGATCTTAGTTGGGTGCTGTTGCACCGGGTAGCTAAGGTCGGTAATGCTTTCGCTTAATATTTCAATTGCATCTTCACCGAATTGCTGTTTTATCTCAGCAATCTTATCTTCGACTAAAGGTAATAGCTCAGCAAAACGATCTTGCAGTGCCATTGGTTCACCATCGCCTTTCAGCAGTGTGCGCCAATTGGTTTTATCTGCGATGTGTTTCGCCAGTTCAACTTCAATTAATCCGGAGATATGTCGAGTTTTTACCTTAAAAATTGGCAAACCCTGAGTCGCACCTTGATCAATCCAACGAGTTGGGATTTGCGTATGACGAGTGATACCAACTTTTAAGCTGGATGTATTGGATAGGTAGACAAAGTGATCCACCATGCAGTTCTCTTCGCCCCATTGTGGCTCGCGACAAGTCCCTTGGTCGTAGTGGCAAGTCTCTGGCTTCATGATGCACATATCGCAGCTTGCTAGCTTTTTCATACAGACAAAACAATGGCCTTGCGAATAACTCTTTTTCGTTTTCTTACCACATGAGCAACAAAAAATATTGCCCGTGTGAGTCAGTGTGAGCGTTTTACCCAGAAACGGCGATAGATCAATCTCTTCCTCACCAACAGGTAGACGGTAACTGACAGCACCGTCCAGAGATGCACGCATTTTATTTAGCGTACCAGTTGCAATTAATGACATGACATTACTCATTATTGTGTTTTTGCACAGTATATCCGAAGTGGTGATGAGATGCAGGGTTGACAGACACATTAAAGCGAAATGTATCGCTCTGAAATGTTATGCACTGGCCTTCATGGGTTAGGAAATACGGCTGTGAAATGCTTCGCAAATAACAAGTGAACCGCATTTTTGAGAGATTTAAAAACGTGATAACGGTTCAAAACACGTTACCATGTATCGAAAGTAAGAACGAAGACTAAAAGTAATTTTGTTTCTTGATAAATGACTTTGTTTGAAGTTCGAAAAATCATTGAGTACATTGTGTTGTATATAAGCTGAGCAGGTCACTCGCCCATGAAGTGGATCCATAAATTTATCTTTGCCCTCTCTATTTGCACTATTAGTTTGGTTGCGCTTTATAGTGTTCTTGGCGATACACGAAAGCTGACCATTACACCAGAACATTTCAATATCTATGCGACTAAAGACGCCAGCGAAGGTGGCTTGAGTGAGGCTGATATTATTTACGATAAGCAAAGCCTAGTTCTCAGCTGTGACTTAAAGCAAAGCTCGTATGCTTGGCCTTATTGCGGAATCTCTGTTTATACCGATTCCACAACGCCAACACAGGGGATTGACCTTTCCAATTACCATACGATTCGATTGAAAGTGAGATATGAAGAGGCGGGGGTGGGGCCCAATCCGAGCCATGATTTGCGTTTATATCTGCGCAACTATAACCCTGAGTATTCCAAACCAGACGACGAGTACACGATTAAATACAATGGCATGCAGTTTTCTCCGTCCGGTTCAAACGACATCATCGAAATTCCGATTAAAAATTTACAGGTGATGACGTGGTGGTTAGTAGACAACAAAGTCGCGATTGAACACTCTGCACCTGAATTTTCAAACATCACACGTATTGATATCGCGACCGGATCTGGTGCGGCACTTGGCGAGCACAAAATTGTGATTGATAAAATTGAGTTTGAAGGCGCTTACCTTGCACAAGAAACGTTACTGTATGCGCTCTTACTCTCTTGGATGGCGCTTGGACTGGCATTTTCGCTGCACGAATTACGAAAAAATCGAGTCGCTTATGAAAAAGCGAAAAAACGTCATCGTCATTTAGAGAAGGTGAATGGTACGTTGCGAGCTCAAAACTATGAGTTTGCAGAGTTGGCGCATCGCGATGCGTTGACGGGAGCGATGAACCGTCACGCAGTTCAGCACTGGCTTGAGCAGCAATCACGGCAAGTTCGCTGGGGGCATAGTACATTCAGTATCCTTTATATGGATTTGGATAAATTTAAGAAGGTGAATGACAAATTTGGGCACCAAATGGGGGATGACATATTGCGCGAATTTGTCATGGTGGTGGCAAGTTCCATCTACCCAGATGACCGACTTGTTCGTTGGGGGGGAGAAGAATTTGTTGTATTTTGCCCTGACACCAATATTGATCAAGCTGTGAAGAAGTCGGAAATGATTCGCAAAAATGTGGAGAGTCATTTGTGGGTACACGGTGAATCATTAACATGCAGCATTGGCGTCGCCCAAATGCAAAATGAACGCGTCTCAGAAACCATGGCGAGAGCAGATGAAGTGCTCTATCAAGCGAAGCGCAATGGTCGTAACCGGGTCGAGGTTCATTATGGTTTGCTTGCCTGCGAAAAGAAGCAAGCCTAACGATTCGTCACTCAAAGGAATAAAAAAAGGTGGCCAACTGGCCACCAAGAGGGAAACTGCTGAACACCACTTAGGGGGAAGTTTAGGTCATCGATATGATTACCGTGAGCAGCAGTGTAGTGCTAATCGAACTTGCTATTTTTTACCAGAACAACCAAGCGAAAAGCGTTAGTGCAGCAATACAGGCAATGTTTAAGACGAAGCCAATTCGCATCATTTCTTTTTGCTTGATATGACCCGTACCGAACACAATCGCATTTGGAGGCGTCGCAACTGGTAACATAAATGCACAAGAAGCGGCGACGGCAATCAATGCAGAGAGAATGACCGGAGACATGCCTAAGGCCTCTGCGATGGTTGCAAATACAGGGACCAGTAGTGCAGCACTAGCGGTGTTACTTGCAAACTCAGTCAAGAAGACAACAAAAGCAACTACAGCAAGAATCGTCAGAAGGATACCAGCTTGCTCAAGGAAGCCCGACAAGCTATGAGCCAAAAATACGCTTGTACCGGTTGCTTTTAGGACGTTACTCAAACAGATGCCACCACCAAATAGGATTAACACACCCCAGTCGGTTGTTTTCTCAATATCTTTCCACTCGACGGCGCGAGAAGCCCCAAGCAGAAGGATCGCACCTATTGCGACAAGGGTATCGAACTTAGCGAAGCCACCTAGCATAGCGTTAATAGGCTTACTGAAAATCCACAACGTGACCGTCAGTAAGAAAATCGCCAGCGTAATCATTTTGCCGTTTGTCCACTCGACTGGTTGATGGTCAAGGTCAAACTTGTGGCTAAGGTCAGGCTTAGTCATGGTGTACAAAACGAGAATAGCGATTGGCATTAGTACTAATGAGATAGGCACACCGAGCTTCATCCACTCAGTAAAACTTAGGCCGACTTCAGCTGCTGCAATGGCGTTTGGTGGGCTACCAACCAGCGTTGCAATACCACCAATCGAAGCGCTGTAAGCGATGCCGAGCAGAACAAACAAAAAGGTATTGTGATTTTTCTTCGCGTCTAGCTTTGTCATCACACCCAGTACAAGGGGCAGCATCATAGCGGCAGTGGCGGTGTTTGAAATCCACATCGACAGGCCAGCACTAACACCAAATAGCATGAATACAGCGACAGACATTTTGCCTCGTGCGAGTAACAGCACTTTATCAGCAATAGCTTGGTCTAACTTCTGTTTATGCAAAGCTGCAGCAAGTGCAAAACCACCTAAGAATAGAAAGATGATGGAGTTGGAGAAGTTGTTCAGTGCGGTCTGAGTGTTAAACACGCCTAAAAATACTGCAAGTAATGGTATGAGTAGCGCGGTTATGCTGACGTGAATCGCTTCGGTTAGCCAAAGAATAGCAACAAAAACTAAGATGCTCAGGCCGGTTACTACTTGTGGCTCAAAGGGTAGGGTATTAAACAAGATAATGAACAATACGATATTCGCGTTCAAAATCATGCTGTTGCGAGTGAAGAACCAGTTCTTCAATGTCACAGCGAGTGCGGTCATGGGTAGTGCTCCTTTTGCATTGCCTTTTGTCGGTTTTTTTATGGCAAAGTAACTGACTTGTAGTTATTTATTGATTAAATGTTACTTGGAATACAAAAAAGAGTTTTGCCTGAATCGTAGAGCAAATTAGAAAATGTGATGTTGAGAATTGGAAATGGGTAGAAAACTACCCATTTGTTTTATAGAAATGTTATTAGCCTTGTGAGCTGCGTTGTTCCTCTATTCGACGGGAACTTGCAGAGGCTCATTAGATATTTTTTCAGGCTCTTTTACTGCAACGATAGGCTCTTGAGGACCAAGAAACTTGGGCTGCGTATTAATAATGTAGAGGTCTAAAAAGGCTTTCACACGGGCGAGCAACTCTCGAATACGCATTGATGTTTTTTGTTTGTTTGTCGTAGGTCCTGCTACCGCAAGACACTGCGCATCAATGTTGTAAGCATCGGCAATAAACAGCGCTCGCTCACAATGAAAGCGCTGAGTCACAATCAGAAAGCGCTCCGAAGCAAAAATCTTTTTCGCCCTCACAATCGAATCTAGAGTACGAAAGCCAGCATAATCAAGGTGAATCACTTCCTCAGGCACACCGGCTTTAAGTAAGTCGCGTTTCATCGTCCACGGTTCGTTGTAGGAGCGATGGGCGTTATCGCCACTCAATAAAAACTGTTTTACTTTGCCTTGGTTGTAAAGCTCAATCGCCGCATTAATACGATGAGTGTAGTAAGTGTTGAGGATCTTACCGATGTATTTACTGGTACCGAGAACCACAGCAACCTCATGTTGAGGTATTTGTTCGTATTCAGTGAAAATGCTTTCTTTGGCTTGTAAAACCACCCACCGGTCGATGGCAATAACAGAAACAAGCAGACTAAGTACAGAGATCGACAAAATCAAAGCAAGTCGCTTCCAGGAAAATTTCAGCTTCCACTTTGATCTTATGCGAGAAAACAACAAAACGTTTTATATCCTTAACTAAAAATGTAGTTCTCATCATATCTGATAGAAACAAAAAGAGAGAAGCCCATTTATGCCAAAATCTGGTTAGGATGATAAAAAAATAAAAGCCCCTACATGGTAGGGGCTAATTATTAAACGAAATGTCTCAAGCTTAAAACGCAGTGCGTTTGTAGCGACGGTAAACCGGCTGCCAGAACGATTGCTCAATCGCTACGTTTAATGCTTCATCAGTAATTTCTAATGCCACACCTTGTTCGATTGCCTTCTTACCAACAGCAAACGCGATTTTTTTCGATACCGAGTGAATCTCTTCCAAAGGTGGAAGTAGTGCACCACGACCGTTGATTGCTAGAGGAGAGCATGTTGCGAGCGCACGGCTCGATTCCATTAGCATTTCGTCGGTGACACGTTTTGCGTTTACAGCAAGTACACCAAGGCCAATGCCAGGGAAGATGTAGCTGTTGTTACATTGTGCAATAGGGTAAGTGCGACCTTCATGAACCACAGGCTCAAATGGGCTACCTGTTGCAACCAGTGCTTCACCATTTGTCCAACGAATGATGTCGTTAGGTGTTGCTTCTACGCGGCTTGTTGGGTTCGACAGTGGGAAGACAATCGGACGCTTACAGTGTTTATGCATTTCTTCGATGACTTCTTGGCTAAATAGGCCAGGGGCACCAGAAACACCAATTAGTACCGTTGGTTTGGCGTTACGCATAACGTCGAGGAGTGAGAAGCCATTTCCTTCATTTTCCCACTCTTTCGTATTGGTATGTTTCTGCACCAGGCGTTGTTGGAAATCAAGAAGGTTAGGCATGCCTTCTTGTAACAGACCCCAACGGTCAACCATGTAAACTTGTGAGCGAGCTTGCTCGTCAGAAATCCCTTCCGATACCATTTGTGCGATGATCGCTTCTGCGATACCGCAACCAGCAGAGCCTGCGCCCAAGAAGGTGATACGCTGTTTAGAAAGCTGAGTGCCTGCTGCTTTACAGGCGGCAAGTAGAGAGCCAACAGTAACGGCCGCCGTGCCTTGAATATCATCATTGAAGCAGCACACGCGATCTTTGTAACGTTCAAGAAGAGGCATCGCATTTTTCTGAGCAAAGTCTTCGAACTGGATCAAGGCATCAGGCCAACGGCGCTGTACTGCTTGGATAAACTCTTCTACAAATGCATCGTATTCTGCACCCGTAATACGAGGGTGACGCCAACCCATGTACATCGGATCAGCTAAACGTTGTGGGTTATTGGTACCCACATCAAGCACGATTGGTAGCGTATAAGCAGGGCTGATACCACCACACGCGGTATAAAGTGACAGTTTACCAATAGGAATACCCATGCCGCCGATACCTTGGTCACCCAAGCCAAGGATACGTTCACCATCTGTCACAACAATCACTTTAACGTTGTGGTTTGCTGCATTATTCAGCAAGTCGTCAATACGGTCACGGTTCGGATATGAAATGAATAGACCACGACCACGGCGGTAAATGTTAGAGAAGTTTTCACATGCTGCGCCGACAGTTGGCGTGTAGATGATAGGCATCATCTCAGAAATGTGGTTTTGCACTAGGCGGTAATACAGTGTTTCGTTGGTGTCTTGGATATTACGCAGATAAATGTGCTTATCCATATCGCTTTCGAAACTCTTGTATTGCTGGTAGGCACGTTCCACCTGCTCTTGGATTGTTTCGGTAGACTCTGGAAGCAAGCCTTCTAAGTTGAATGAACTACGTTCTTCAGCAGAGAATGCACTGCCTTTGTTCAAAAGAGGGGTTGCTAAAAGAGCCGGACCCGCATATGGAATATATAGTGGGCGTTTATCGTTGTTCATTGGGTGCCTTATGTAGGGTTGAAGGATGCGCACCAAATTTTAACGGGTTCACCATTTAGTTGTAAACATGCGTTGATGCACATCAATGTAATGTCGCAAAAAAACTCAGATACCGCCGAAAATATCGGCAATATTGGTTGTTTAGAGATACCTAAAGCAGGATTTTTTTACTTGGGTATAATGTTCTGCATCATCAAATCAAATCCAATTTCTATGTTTCAACTACCTATCGACAGCCTGCAAGCTGAGTTTGACCAACATGTGAACCAAAACCATCTCGTGGTGGAAGCCGAAACCGGGTCAGGTAAATCTACCCGTTTGCCTATGTGGGCGGCAAAACACGGACGCGTGCTGGTTATTGAACCACGTCGAATTGCTTGTACCTCGCTGGCTGAATATCTTGCGGAGCAATCTGGTGAGCCAATAGGTCGCAAAGTTGGTTATGCGATCAAGCTTCATGCCTACTTTGATGAAAAAACCGAAGTTGTATTTGTGACTCCGGGAGTCGCACTGCGTTGGTTTGCGGAAAACAAGCTAGCAGGCTTCGATATCGTGATAGTGGACGAATTTCACGAGCGACGCTGGGATATTGATCTATTAACCGCAATTTTGAAGCAAGAAAATCAACATCGGTTGATCGTCACTTCCGCTACGCTGGAGGGCGAAAAGCTAGCGCGTTACCTGAATGCGAAGCGTCTGCGATCTGAAGGGCGTTGCTTTCCAGTCACAGTGACATATCGTTCTTTAGACAGCCGTTATTTACCGAATAAGAAGGGATGTGAACAAGAGGTTGTCAGAGCGGTAAAAGAAGCATTGGAAGATGAAGATGGCGATATTCTTGTTTTCCTGCCTGGACGCAAAGAGATCACCCAATGTGCTCAGATGTTACAAAGTTGCGGCGATGTCATGGTGGTCAAACTTCATGCCTCGGTTAGTGATGAAGAACGGCACCGCGCGTTAACTACGCAAAAACAACGAAAAGTCGTATTGGCAACCAATGTTGCGGAAACCTCCTTAACGATACCTAACATCCGAGTTGTCATTGATAGCGGCTTAGAGCGTCGAACCATTCAACGTAACGGTCGCACAGCTTTAACGCTGACCCACATTTCTAAGGCCAGCGCCGCGCAGCGAATGGGGCGGGCGGGCCGTGTTGCTGAAGGGGCTTGTATTCGTCTATATGGTGAACACGCGCCTTTAGAATTAGTGACGCCTCCAGAATTGCACAGAGAAGAGCTCGTCGAGCCCATGCTGGCAGCGGCTTGTTGTGGATATCGTCTTTCAACACTCGATTTTCTCGACTCAATTCCTCCAAAGTCGCTAGAGGCATCTCATTCGACGCTGTTATCTATGGAAGCGATTGATGAGGATGGCAATGTCACGCAGCATGGGAGAAAAGTATATCCACTACCCATTGATGCACTGTTTGCCGATCTTGTTACCAGAATTCAAGCGAAGCCAGAGAAGGAAGCAATGATTGATTTGGCTGCCGCCTTATCTGTGCCTGCGCAGCTCTATCAGCGACAAAGTGGCGAAGTCGCTGAGCTTCTATCTCAAGAGGAGCCATACGGATGTGATGCCTCTTTGCTTATCCGTTTGGTTCGGGGGGAGCGACTTCCGGGCATTGTCATTGATGCCAGCGCACTCGAAGAGGCACAAGGTTTAGCGAAACAAATGCGAGAAGTATTTGAATTACCGGAACTTGACGTTGCCTCTCGATATAACCGTGAAGCGCTCTTTTTCTCCATCGCCTCATTACACCCTGAGCTTGTGTTTGTCCGACGAGCTCGTCGAAGAGATGCTCTAGGAAATGGAGTAGTCGAGATGCTGGTTGGGCGTAACAGCCGCTTTCCTGATAAAGAAGAAGCGGCAATTGTGCTAGATAGCCATAGCGTGCCAGGACGAGGCGTTAAGCAAACACTGAACCTCGCATCGGTCATGATGCCTATCCCGCTAACATTATTACGCGAACTTGAGTTTGGGGAGTGGCAACAAGGTGAGACGAATTATGAAGAAGAGACGCCAAGAGCAACAATGCATTTGGTCTACGCCGGGCGAACAGTCTGTTCTGAACACCAAGCGTTACAAGGTGATGTTGCTGTTCAGTCTATTGTCGAAATGATAGAAGATGAGACACTGTTACCAGGTTTTGCTTCTCAAAGAAAACAACAAATCCAACACTGGAAACTCTACAACGCATTGGGCCTTAATGTCGAAGGAGAAGAGGTTAACGACTTGGCCTCCTTGACATTTTCTAGCTGGTTAAAGGATCAGTTGGAAACATTAGGCGTTGAAAATGTCGATGATATGGCGTTGTTTGAAGCGGAAGACTTAACATTTAACGGTGTTCCAGAATGGGAATACGACGATTTCACGGAGCAGTACCCTTTAGAACTTTCGCTGCCAGAACTCCAACTGGATGTTGAGTATTACGCGTCTCGCAAGCTGGTACAGGTCATTTATCGAGAGGGAAACCGTAAGGGAGACCCGAAGCGCTGGGAGCTGCCACGCTGGGCTGGTTGGAAGATACAGTATAAAAAGGCCAGTCGAGTGATTGATGTGAAGTAGGTAGGCGGATGACGTTGTGACAAGAATTGATATTTTCTTGGTGAATCTATAATGATTTCATATTGATAGCGTTACTTACGTGTTGTTTTTAGTTTCTTAATTGAAATATTAATCAATTGAATGCTTATATATGGCGAAGCTGTACATCAGTTGTTACAAAGCTGGTTTTAATATTTCCTTTTGTATGTAAATTAGGGCATAAAAGACGAATGTTTTATATCCCATTGCTATATCAAAACAGTTGAACGATATTTGGTATATCTCATCTTCGAGTGTCGGGGGCATAGAATGGATCAACAAGGAAAGACGTGCATTGAATTCGACTACACTAGCTTTTTAGGAGCGACAGGTAGTAAAAAATGGACCTTTTTAGAGGCATTTGCCACCATCGCGCCTATTTTCGGTTTGATGTGGAAACAGAACATTGCGGAATTGAGCAAGCCTGAAGATCGGTTGTGGGATGCCGCATTAAAATCGATGTCTTCTCGTAAAAGTGATGAATCCAATTTGGTCCGCTTAACCCAGTTAGCTAAACATGAAGGGATCAATGAATTGCGAGTCGTTATGCCATATTCGCTCGATGTTCAGCAAATCGAGTACATAGAATCTCGCAGTCAGTTGAAAGTGGACACGTCAGAACAAGATGTCCTTAACATCAAGTTTTAGGCTGAGTATTTCCACTTCATCGATGTACTACTTAACAATAGTGCAATGAAAAGCGACCTCAAAGTAGGTCGCTTTTTTATTTTGAGGTTTTTGTCACAGGTCTTGGAAGTGTGATGAATATAGAGTATTTGCACTTAAATTAACAAAAATGTAACGTTTGGAAATGCAATTGTCATAACTAGCTTCTAACTTTGTGTTTTTAGGACAAATTACCGACTAAGTGGTTGGTACTGTAAGTTCGAATTAACGTCCCTTATTGGCACACAAGGATGATTGAGTCACCACGTCATTTGGGCATAAAAACAAACACAATAAGAAAGGAAGTCAATATGTCTTTGTCTCGTCGAGACTTTATGAAAGCTGCCTCTTCAACGGCGATTGTTACCGGGCTGGTGGGCTGTGGTAGCGATGCTAGTGAATCTGTTGCGGTTACCTTTGAGCACGGAGTGGCGAGTGGAGATCCTACTCAAACACAAGTAATCATTTGGACTCGTGTTACAACCTCAGCGAGCTACGCAGATGTAAGCTGGCAAGTTTCATCTAACGAAAATTTTACTGATATCGTGCAAAGTGGCACTTTTGCCACAGACACGAGCCGAGATTTCACGGTAAAAGTCGATGTTCAAAATCTCAACGCAAATTCTCGCTACTACTATCGATTCATGGTTGGAGATGTCACTAGCGAAGTCGGGCAAACTCAAACATTACCAGAGGGTGGTGTAGAAAAGGCATCCATGGCCGTTGTTTCTTGCGCAAACTATCCTGCTGGTTATTTCCATGTGTATCGAGAGATCTTAAATCAACATGAGCAAGAACCGTTTGATGTGGTACTTCATCTCGGTGATTACATTTATGAGTATGGGGCTGGTGGCTACGCTAGTGAAGATGCTGAGGCACTAGGGCGAGAGCCAAGCAAAGGCACTGAATGCATTACCTTAGATGATTACCGAAAACGGTATGCGCAGTATCGCCAAGATGCTGATCTGCAAGCGTTACATGCGAGCCTACCAATGATTGCTGTCTGGGATGACCATGAGCTTGCAAATGATACTTGGAAAAATGGTGCGGAAAACCATCAAGAAGAGGAAGGCAGTTTTAATGATCGTCGTGCAGCTGCGGCTGCCGCGTGGACAGAATGGTTGCCCGTTCGTGAAAACACTTTCTCAAACATGCTGATTTACCGTCAGTTTTCGTTTGGAAGCTTAGTCAATTTGATGATGCTCGATACGCGACTTGTGGGGCGTGATAAACCGTTGGATTACTTCTCGCTCAGCTCTCCAACGATGGAAGCGATTGGCGGTTTAGTTGCTCAGTCGCGCAGCGAAGACCGAGAGCTGTTAGGCGCTGACCAACTCGCTTGGCTGATGGATGCGTTCAGTACGCACGACGCAACTTGGAATGTGCTAGGGCAACAAGTGTTAATGTCTCGTATGGAGTTGCCAAGTTCGGTTATGGCCTCGATGTTTCAATTGTTTACTGCCACTGAAGAACAAAAAACAGAGGCGTTATTAGCAGTAAACTCTGCGATTACGGGTTACCTCTCTGACCCAAGTTCAGATACCATTGCTTTGCCATATAACCTAGATGCATGGGATGGTTACTACGTTGAGCGAGAGAAAGTTTATCAACTGGCCAAAGCCAACAGTGGTAACTTTGTCTGCTTGGCAGGAGATACGCACAACGCATGGGCAAGTGAGCTTAAAGACGTATCTAAGCATCCTATCGGGATAGAGTTTGCAACTAGCTCGGTGAGTTCCCCTGGGCTAGAGGCCTACCTAGCGTTAGATCCTGTTGCGATCGCTCAAATGGAATACACGTTGCCGCACTTAGTGTCAGAATTACAGTGGGCAGATATCAAGCAGCGTGGCTTTATGCGCGTTACTTTTACGCCCGACAAAGCAGAGTCGACCTGGTATTTCGTATCAACGATTAAAGACAAAACATATCAGGTGACGACCAAGTCAGCCTTTACAACAGATGGCACTACGTTAAATATCGGCTAAAATGAGCCTAATACGAAAAAAGTCCGCAGGCTATTGCGGACTTTTTATTGGAAAGCGTTTAGCTAATCTAGCGACAGTGCTAGTCAATCAATCCGTATTCTTTGCTCAGTACTTCGATGATTTCCGCTTTCGGATTCTCACTCAAATGAATCGGCTTTCCTGTAATCTTCTCGGCAATACCAATGTAGGTGCTCGAAATCGCCATCAAAGATTCGACGGGTAAAGCATTATCACGAGCGAGTGCTTCGCGCTCTGGCATACGTTCTTTGTTTAGCAAGATATCTGGGTCAGGGAAGTGGTTCAGTAGGAACTGGCGGAAACCTTCTTTTGAGTTCTCTACGATGTGACCTGCTTGGTACTCTTTAGCATCCCATATACGAGACGAGTCTGGTGTACCCACTTCATCCATGTAAATCAGCTTTTCATTGCCAGCAGCATCATGAACATAACCAAATTCGAATTTGGTATCGACAAAGATTTGGTCGATTTCTTCTAACGCTTGGCTGATAACGTTAAAGCCTTCTTTCAGCAGTTTTTCGTAGAGTGCGATATCGTCGGCACTTGAGAAGTTAAATGCTTCGTAGTTGTCTACGATGTTTTGACGAGTAATATTCACGTCGTCCGCTTCTGGCACACCGGGAATGCCTTTTAGAATGCCTTTTGTGGATGGGGTCATGAGCAACTCTGGCAGTGCTTTGTCTTTTTCTAACCCTTCAGGAAGTTGGATTCCACAAAACTCGCGCTCGCCATTTGCGTAAGCGCGCCACATCGAACCCGTGATGTATTTGCGGCAGATAGCTTCGATTTTTACCGGTTTGGCTTTTTGTACAATCCAAACAAAAGGGTGAGGAATGTCTAGAATGTGGCTATCTGCTAAGCCATTTTCTTTGAACAGTTTGAACCAGTGATTAGAAATCGCATTAAGCGCAGCCCCTTTACCTGGGACACCATTAAGACCACCTTCAGCATGCCAAATACAATCGAATGCAGAGATTCGGTCGCTAATCACCATGATAGCCAAAGGCGCATCTGGAGCGACATCGTATCCTTTTTCTTTGATCAGTCGGGCGCTGTCTTCTTCAGTTAACCAGTAAACTGAACGAACTTTTCCGCTATGAACGGGTTTATGGGTGCGAATTGGCAGGTCGTCATTGACGGCAAGTACTTGATTAGCAAGGCTCATTGCGACATTCCTATCATCTTAATCAAACGTCAGAAAGAGAAGATATTCAGCAAAATGTGGGCGCTGAATAAATCGAATGTGGGCATCATACCAGAACTATTTTAACTCGCCAGAGAAAAAGCAAACGTTTGCCTGTTTTCTTTAATACAAAAAAAAGCCCCCTTAAAAAGGAGGCGAGATGCAGGATGGATAACGTCGAACTTATTAGTGGTACTTATTAACTCTGCCTTCGACGAAAAAGACTTCACACTGATAGCGTTGCGCCATGTCGTGCAACATCGATTGATTCATAAGTGCAATTTTATTTGATGCGACAACAGCACTGGCATTACCTGATCGGATGGCTTTGATCACGATCTCGACTTCTGAAAGCTGTTGAGAAGGCTTCATTTGAATCACGTTTCTACAGCAAATATTAGAAGCAGTGAGTTGTTCAAAGTCAGGGCGAGGGCAGTCTGCTGTAAACAAAATCCATTGTTTCTGCTGCGATAAAACAGCCAGCTTAGATAGAAGCTGATCCGAAACGGCCATGGGCTGAGTTGCTTGTGCCAATACGTTGTAACGAGAGTATGTATGAGATTGACTTTGTAACTGCATCTTACTGTTCCTTTATACATGCTGTATGTGTATACAGTAGTTTGTTTTGACGACCTGATCAACCCGTTTATCAAAAGTTATTTGCGTTTTTTTGAGAAGGAAACAAAAGGATTTTATTTTAAGTATCTGAATTTATTTGGTTATTTTTCATTTCTGATATGTCTAACATCAATTTAAAAATGTGAGATGAGTAGAAAATTGGACGAGAGACATACAGGGGGTTACTACTGTATATACAGGTGTTTTTTCACGGGCAGTGGTTTGTATACAGTAGGAGAGGGGCTGATAACCGATGCGACATGCTATGTAGGATAGGAGGGAATACGAGATAGAGATTGGAAATAGGGCTTGGCCGATCAAAAAAGCGCCTTAAAAGGCGCTTTTGAAAATCAGTTCCGTTGATTCCGTCTTGCTTAGCTCGCTCGTTGCAAGCGTTCGCGCATTTGCAATTCGCCTTGGTTAAATAGGCGCACGTCGATTTTTGCCATGTCGTAACAAGCTTTACATGAGTAATGGTGCTTGCCATCTAAATAATCGTGACGAGTTACAAGACTAGGTTTTTTACACCAATCACAGGTGCCTTCTTCAGTGAACATTGATTTTCTCCCCACCTAGATTAATTTGAGTCGTTAGGTGTTATTTTGCGCTGAGCATTATGGCATAAAAGCGAGACTTAAGTTAAATGTCTGTTAATTTGTTTGAGAGGGAGATCGATTGCGGCGCTTGATTATATGGCTCTAGAAGCATGCTAGCCAAAGTTTCCTGACCTGTTTTTACTGTTTTGTAACATTTTGTGAGACAAGCTTAAAGGCATGATTGAGTCGCTTCATTTCTTCTTCACTGCCTCTTGTGTCCGGATGATAAAGCTTTGATAGCTGTCTATAGCGTAGCTTTATTGCTTGTAAATCAGGGATGTGTTGTGGTGTGTAGCCAAACATGGCGCATGCGACGCTTAGCTTATGGTTCTCTGCCTGGGTTTTGGATTTCTTAAATTCTTTGAATACTTTCTCTAGCTGGCGTTTCAGTTGCTTGTTCGTAAACTCTAGCTCTTTAACTTTTGCCGCCATTCGCTGATTTTGGTTTTCCTCTTTGGCTTCAAGCGCTTTTCTATTCTGCTTATGTTTCTTGATTACGAGGAAGCTTAAGCCGCTGATGATGAGTATCGCCGCTAGCCAGATCAGCCATAAAAATTGCGAGTATTCTACGTTGGGTTTTGCAATTGTTGTGCTTTTCTCTTCTTGTGTTTGCTCCGCCTTTTTATCGAGCGACTTTATTTGTGAGACTTGTTTAGCTCGCAGTTGATTGAAGCGCTGCTCTAACAGTTGATTATAAGCCTGTTCTGCTGCTGGATTATGCTGAGAAGCCATTTGATACAAGGCTTCAGTCAATTGAGAAGTTGTGACCTTATCTTGATTGCGCTGAATAAAGTTAGCGAGAAGAAAGCCCTGATCGGTTGGATCATTGAGTGCGATAGAGGTTAGCCAATATAACGCTTGTGTTTCATTTTTTTCGCCATTTATCCCTTTAGCAAAGTCGTTCGCGAGCTGTTTTTGCGCAGGGAGGTAACCTTGGTTGGCGGATTGCTCTAGCCAGTAACGCGTTTCTGGTGAGGCTTCAGCTTTGTTTGATGCCAATAATTGCTGTGCATACTCATATTGTTCTATGGGGTCATTTGGAGCCTGAGAGGCAAGCAGGTAACCAGAAAAGCTGAGGCTAAATAAGCAGAGTAGGGCAGACGTTTTGACAGACATTGATATGTCAGGCCTAACGATTATGGTTAGGCCTGCTCCGGTAATTTTTTATTATTACCGCTATGGTGCAACCAAATTACTTCAGTGGCAAGATCTGGATTTCAACACGACGGTTGCACGCACGACCTTCAGAAGTTTGGTTTGAGCAAATTGGGTTACGTTCGCCGTAGCCACGTGCAATTGCACGACCAGGTGCAACGTTTTGAGATACTAGGAATTGACGTACGGACTCTGCACGACGCTCAGACAACGTTTGGTTGTATGACTCACTGCCCGTGCTATCAGTGTAACCGTCGATAACAAGGCTGGTATTTGGGTATTCAACCAAGATGCTAGCAACACCGCGTAGCGTATTATGAATGCTAGCATCAAGCTGGTAAGAGCTTGAAGAGAAGCCGATACCATTTTCCATACGCAGTAAAAGCTGGTTCTCACCAACACGCTGAACCTGTACACCAGAGTTTAGCAAAGCGCGACGCAATTCTGCTTCTTGTTGGTCAAAGTAGTAACCAACGCCAGCGCCAGTCGCACCGCCTGCGGCCGCACCAATGAGCGCATGCTGACGACGTTCTTTAGCGTCATCGCCCGTTGCTAGACCGATTGCTGCACCAGCGATAGCACCAATAAGCGCGCCTTGCGTGGTTGAGTTAGTTTCGTATTCACCCGTTGTTGCATTTTGGCGTTGAGTGGCTTGACAGCCAGTAAGAGCTAGCACTAGAGCTAGTGCAATAGGCATCTTTTTCAAGGGAAAATCTCCGTATAAAACTGAGGCGAAACCATGCCTCATAATGGGATGCGAATTATGAATAAGTAAGCATTGATATTTGTTATGAGAAAGTAAGATTGATAAGAGTTTCTGTAAGAAAATTCTTATCGTTACTATCACAACTTCAAAAAGTAGGTCCCAATAACATTGAAATATTGGAACCTACGTCAATCAATTGCTGCTCTGGTTATTTCGATGGATTGCCCAACATTTTACGCGCTTGCTCGCCGCCAACACCACGGTTAACGGAGACTCTTCTACCTTTTTTCAAGCCCACTTCGTAGTCTTCGGTTAGGTTTTTCATCGCTTCTTTCAGTTGCTTCTTGAAGGTTTCGCGGTCAATGTTTTGGAATTCTTTATCAATATAATCATTGATTTTGTTGGCCGACTCTTCGTCTGGGGAAATGACTGGAAGTTTCTCTATCGCGCCCTCTACCCAACCAGATACAAATGAGTTCACGCGGCGAGTCACCTCTTGAGAAGAGGTGCCCGTACCTGCGAAGCTGTTTCGGAATTGTCCGGTACTTTCGTTCATCTCGCGATAAATAATATCGAAAGCAAATGCAGCAAAAATCGCGCGATCTGCTTCACCGATAAACTCGACACGTTTGAGCCCTTTGTGATTCAACAACACCGCTTCAACACCGAATTTAGTGTTAATGCCGCGAATCACTCGCAATATGGTAGAACTGATATTCGCTGGTAGTAGGTGGGAAGACTGTGTTTTCCCCATTCTGATAAACTCAATATCGTCTTTATCCAGACCATATTTGAGCATGAGGCGATGTGCCATTTTGATAGCATTGGCAGCCTCATTAACATTAGCGGAATTGCCCAGTTCTAAGCACTTGGCGATTTTTTTCAGAGCTTTTTGTTTATCCATCGACAACCAGTAACGAAAGCAGAAAATTTATGAAGTCAGACATATTACCTTTTTTGACATAAAAACGAAATACAAGGTGGGAGTGAAGGTGGTTTATGGACATAAAAAGAAGCCCCGCGGAAGGCGAGGCTAGGCGTTTTAGTTCGTCATAATCAGTATGAAGTCGTACTTGTGTCTAAGAAGCCATTCTTCATTAAGATTAGTTGGAATTACAATCCGAGCTGGTTGAGTAAATCATCGGCGTCATCGTTTGAACTCGACGATTTAGATTCTTTCTCAGCCATATTTTTACGTGTTGCTTCTAAAATATCGTCTGGATTTTCGTCTTCTGCGATTTCAAACTCTTCTAGTTGGATGAACTCAGTTTTGTCCATCGCTAACTCCAGATAGAAAATGTTGTTATTTTCGGTGGAGAACGTCACTCGGCGAGCTTGAGGGCGGTCAAGGTTGGTGTCAACTTGTAAGATGACTTGCTTATTCAGCGCCATCATTTTTGGCTGGTTTTGTGTGATGTTCGTTTGCAGCTCTTTACGAATTTTATTGGTGAAATCTCCAACCAGTTGGTTCATTAGCTCACCCAGAACATCTCCCACCTCGTCAGAAGTATGAGATATTGCCAGTTCTTCTTCTGGCATACCCATATTACGCATGTAGTTGGTGTAGATCTCTAATGCGGCTTTTGCCGTAAAATTAATTACGACCAGCCCGGTAAACCCGCCATCAAACAGAACAAAACAGCCAAAATCTGGCTTGAGGCTAGTCTTGTGGATTTTTTGCACCATTGCAGAGTAATTTACTTGAGAAGATGTCGCCGAAGTTAGGACGCCAGAAACAGACTGGCAAAGTTTGAGAAGGATATCTTCAGTGGTCACAATTTTATTTTTTTTCATTCTGAAAACTCATCTAGAAACGCGATTCGTTCCCCAATGTAAGGCATCAAGCGTGAAAAAATAAAGCATAAGTTTAATTATTGTATCGAGATTCTGATTTGCTCGTCTTTTTAAATGTTGTAAAGTGACGAAATTCAAAGAATATTACTTCACTTACTCTTTTGTGGTGTTTTGTTTCGCTGAACGCCAACTTGTATGAGAAGTGAGCAAATAATTACATAACCCGCAGCTGATCGGATTCAGCGTCGTAGGGGCAGGAAGCAAATGTTACCAAGATTACACTCGCAAACTGATGTCGATCCTCTTGTTCTTAGTTTTCTGAAAGAGCTTGAGCACGCCGGATTCACTGGTGATATCGAAAGCCAATATTCAAGCCGACTAGCGGTTGCCACTGACAACAGTGTTTACCAGCAACTTCCTCAGTCTGTCGTTCATCCCAAAACGACAGAAGATGTTTCTCTCCTCGGGAAACTGAGCAATAAAGAAAAGTACGAACGAATTACCTTTTCACCTCGTGGTGGCGGCACAGGGACCAATGGTCAGTCGCTAACCAAAGGTATTGTGGTGGATATGTCTCGCCACATGAACAAAGTGCTTGAGATTAATGAGAAAGAAGGCTGGGTTCGTGTACAAACTGGTGTAGTGAAAGACCAGTTAAATGACGCTGTTCGCCCTTATGGCTACTTCTTCTCTCCAGACTTATCTACCAGTAACCGTGCAACGATTGGCGGCATGGTCAACACCGATGCTTCTGGTCAAGGTTCTCTGAAATACGGAAAAACATCCGATCATGTATTGTCTCTACAAGCGGTGTTTGCTGATGGCTCAGTTTTAGAATCAGATCTGTCCAACGGCTACCCAAAAGAAGGCGGGTTTGCTGCCAAGGCGCTACGTGTAACGGAATCCGTATGTCGTGAAAAACGCCAGCAGATCGTAGATAAGTTTCCTCCTCTCAACCGCTTTTTAACGGGCTACGATTTAAAAAATGCCTTGAATGAAGACGACGACCGTTTCGACATCACACGAGTGCTGTGTGGCGCGGAAGGTTCATTGGCATTTATTACTGAAGCGAAGCTAAACCTGACGCCAATTCCGAAAGCACGTACTTTGGTTAACGTTAAATACAACAGCTTTGACTCTGCGCTGCGTAATGCACCGCTTATGGTCGAAGCGAAAGCGCTATCTGTAGAAACCATTGACTCGAAAGTGCTTAATCTCGCGAAGCAAGATATCGTCTGGCACACCGTGAGTGATTTGCTTACCGATGTTCCAAATAAAGAGATGCTTGGCATCAATATGGTGGAATACGCAGGTCAGGACGAAGAAGAGGTTGCTGCGCAGGTTGCAGCGCTGACCGCCAAGCTCGATACCATGCTGGAAACAGAAGAAGCGGGCATCATCGGTTACCAAGTTTGTAACGACGTAGCGAGCATTGGGCGTATTTACAACATGCGTAAAAAAGCGGTGGGTTTGTTAGGCGCAGCAAAAGGTCGTGCTAAACCGGTCGCATTCGCTGAAGATACCTGTGTGCCACCAGAAAACCTGGCTGATTTCATTGTTGAGTTTCGCGAACTATTAGATAGTAAATCGCTGAATTACGGCATGTTTGGTCATGTGGATGCAGGGGTGCTGCATGTGCGTCCTGCGTTGGATTTGTGTGACCCGCACCAAGAAGCATTGATGCACGAAGTTTCTGATGAAGTGGTTAAGCTGGTGGCGAAATACGGCGGTTTGATGTGGGGTGAACACGGCAAAGGTTTCCGTTCAGAATATGGCCCTGAGTTTTTCGGTGATGAGTTGTTTACTGAGCTGAGACGTGTGAAGGCGGCATTCGATCCACACAACAAAATGAACCCGGGCAAAATCTGTACGCCGCTTGATAGTGATGCAGAGTTAGTAAAAGTTACCGATACCAAACGTGGTTACTTCGATCGTCAGATTGACGTTCAAGTACGTGACAGCTTTAAGCAAGCGATGGAGTGTAACGGTAACGGTTTGTGTTTTAACTACGATACCAGCTCGCCAATGTGTCCATCGATGAAAGTAACAGCCGATCGTCGTCATTCACCGAAAGGTCGTGCGGGTTTGGTTCGCGAGTGGTTGCGTCAGCTCACTGAACAAGGCATTGATATTCTTGACTTAGAAAAGCAAACGCTAGAAAACAGAACATCAATCAAAACCATGATTGACCGTGTACGTCATTCTATCAATCGTCGTCACGAATACGATTTCTCCCACGAAGTGTATGAAGCGATGAATGGTTGTTTAGCGTGTAAAGCGTGTGCGAGCCAGTGTCCGATTAAAGTCGACGTTCCGAGCTTCCGCTCACGCTTTTTAAACATTTATCACTCTCGTTACCAACGTCCAGCAAAAGATTATCTGGTTGCGAACATAGAGACTATGCTGCCGATGATGGCGAAAGCGCCAGGTGTCGTAAACGGTGTTTTGAAGCAGTCGTGGGTCAAGAGCTTAACGGCTTCAACAGTTGGGTATGTCGATGCGCCGTTGTTATCAGTACCTACATTGAAACAGCGAGTAGAGTCGCTGACAACGCCTTATGATCTGCAAGCGCTCAGCGGTTTGTCTTCGTTTGAAAAGAGCAAGCATGTTTTAATTGTTCAAGACCCATTCACTAGCTACTACGACGCCGATGTTGTAGAAGACTTCGTTAAATTATTGAAAAAGCTGGGCATGCATCCGGTGCTTCTGCCATTTAAGCCGAATGGTAAAGCACAACACATTAAAGGGTTTTTACGTCAGTTTAAGGATACAGCAGCCGATACCGCGAAGTTTTTGGCGATGGTAGCGGATCTGGATATTCCATTAGTTGGTGTCGACCCTGCATTGGTGCTGTGTTATCGAGATGAATACGCTGAAGTACTTGGCAGTAAGCGAGGTGATTTCGATGTACTAACGGCCCACGAATGGCTTTACCCAAGACTAGAAGCGTTTGAAAGCGGAGAGCATAAGGCGCAGGAACCTTGGTATCTGTTTGCGCACTGTACTGAAAAAACCAAAATGCCGAATGCGGAAAAAGAGTGGGGCGCTATTTTTGCTCACTTTGGTGCGGTTTTAAATACGGTACCGGTTGGTTGTTGTGGTATGGCGGGTACGTTTGGTCACGAGGTCGATAAGTTGTCGATGTCGAAAGACATTTACAATTTAAGCTGGAAGCCAAACCTAGATAAGTTAAATAACGAGAGATGTTTGATTACTGGCTACTCTTGCCGCAGCCAAGTGAAACGCTTTGAAGGAACAAAGCCCAAACATCCCGTTCAGGCGCTGTTAACTTTGATATAATCACATCAAATTAAGCCCAGTTTTACTGGGCTTTTTTAGAAGTCACATACAACAATTTCAAAGGATATGAATCTTGAGAAAACTTGAACTCAAAGTCCCACCTGTTGCGGTGTTTTTGTTGGTCATACTACTCATGTATGGACTGACAGTTCTGGTGCCGAGCCTGAATATTAGCGTGCCCTTTGTCGAGGTTGTGGTTGGCGGACTAACTTTGCTCTCTGGTTATATGGGCATTGCTGGTGTGTATGAATTCCATAAAGTAAAAACGACGGTTAACCCTGTAAAGCCTGACACGGCCTCTTCCGTGGTGAGAACTGGCGTATTTGCTTTTTCGCGCAACCCGATGTATATGGCGCTACTGCTTCTAATCATTGCAATTGGTTTGTGGTGGCAGCATTTGAGTGTGGTGCTTTGTGGCGTCGTATTTGTCAGTTATATGAATCGATTTCAAATCAAGCCAGAGGAACGTGTTCTAGAGCGATTGTTTGGTGAAGAGTATGTGGATTATAAAAACTACGTCCGCCGCTGGATCTAAGCATTGCGTTTAGTTTTATTTGGATGAGACATAAAAAGAAAGCCCAACGATCGACGTTGGGCTTTCTTTTAGTAAACACGTTTTTTGAGCGCTTCTGATAGGGCAGTCGATTAGGCTGCCTTAACGAACTTTGCTAGGAATGCATCCTTACGTTCATTGAAACGGCGTACAAGATCGTCAACCGCTTCTTGGTCATATGGCTTCAAGCCGCTTGCAACCATGCGTTTGATGCCTTTGCCAACGACTTCACCGTCTTCTTTGAACGCAAAGTTTAAGGTGACTACCCCACGTTTGCCTTCCACGTCGAACGTTGCGCCAGTGAAATCCACTTCAGGATGCGTAAGGTCTAAGCGTGAAAATTCAACTTCCATGCTTTCATAAATAACTAATGGACGTTGGCAGTTGATCATCATTTGCTTCTCTTCCATAAGAGGAACCATGATGTGAGGGAAGTTCATGCCAGAGAATTGCACGTAATTTGTTACGACATGCTCAATAAATGCGGGATCGTGATTAGTCTCACCTTCACGGGACATGTGTAAGTATTCTTTACCGGCCTCGTCAACAACGGCGCTTTCTTTTTCACACTTATTTTCAATATGAAGTGCTACACCATCGTTTACCATGCCAGAGAAGTTAAAACGCATCTTTTGGCTGACGCCTTCTTTACTAAGAAGCACAGCGAAAAGTAAATCCCCAGGGACACAAAAGCGTTTGTTGTCTTCATCGTGGATTGGGTTGTAGTCACCTGCGACACGTTTTGCAAAGTGGCTTGCTTGTTCGCGAGTGAACTGAAACTGGTGATTAGTGTTTGAAAAATAAGGTGTTAGAAACATAATTTTTACGTAGTAACCAAAACTGTGTGGGATTATATGCGAATATCTGCGTAGCAATGGTCCATCCAGTGAAAACTTCATCGTATCCTAACAATAAGACACTATTTCGGCGGATAAATCGTTAAAAACGCATACTTTAGCAACGCTTTTATTTGTGAAAGCAATAAACAGCGACTTTATTACGCCGGCTGTTTTTAAAAGTATAGCAATAACAATATGCAAGTGTTCATAAAGATCGCTGGGAATACGTTTAATGAGGAGATAAAAAAGCTCCACGCGAAACATGGAGCCTTCAAATTATCATCCGGTTTTTAGATTAAGTGCTGGTAAAGCTGGATTACTGAACACTTGGTAACAGACTCTCTGGCATAAGCGTGTTGTGGATAGCCAGCTTAAGCAGAGTATTGGCCTGTTCAATGTCCGGCGCAAAGTAGCGATCTTTATCGTAGAACGATACTTTTTCACGTAACATTTGTTTGGCAATCTCGATACGCTCAGAAGACTTGTTTGGTGCTCTAAAGTCTAGGCCTTGTGCTGCTGAGAGGTATTCGACCGCCAGAATGCCGCGAGTGTTTTCCCCCATTTCTTTCAATCTGCGAGCCGCGAAGGTTGCCATTGACACGTGATCTTCTTGGTTTGCTGATGTTGGCAAGCTGTCTACTGACGCTGGGTGAGCGAGCGTTTTGTTTTCGCTTGCTAGCGCAGCAGAGGTGACTTGGGCAATCATGAAACCAGAGTTCACACCGCCATTATCAACTAAGAACGGTGGTAATTTTGATAATGCGCTATCGATAAGCAATGCCATACGACGTTCAGACAGGCTGCCGATCTCAGCAATCGCCAGTGCTAGGTTGTCAGCTGCCATTGCAACAGGCTCAGCGTGGAAGTTACCGCCAGAGATGATGTCGTCATCTTCAGCAAACACCAACGGGTTATCTGATACGGAGTTCGCTTCTACTTGCAATACTTCGGCGGCGTTGCGGATTTGCTGCAAACACGCCCCCATTACTTGAGGCTGACAGCGCAACGAATACGGGTCTTGTACTTTTTCACAGTTAGTATGCGAATCACCAATGTCACTTGATGTATCCAATAGATGACGGTAGGCCAGTGCAGCGTCCATTTGGCTGCGATGACCACGTACACGATGAATGCGCGGATCGAATGGACGTCGGCTGCCGAGAGCGGCTTCGACAGACATTGCCCCACATACTGTAGCCGAAGCGAAAAGATCTTCCGCGATAAACAGACCTTCTAATGCGAACGCTGTTGATGCCTGGGTACCATTTAGCAGCGCTAAACCTTCTTTCGGCGCCAGAGTTATGGGTTCTAGACCTGCGATTTTTAACGCTTCTTGCCCAGAAATGATATTACCGTTGTGACGAGCTTGTCCTTCACCTAGTAATACTGTGCTCATGTGGGCCAGAGGAGCTAAGTCACCTGATGCGCCAACAGAGCCCTTTTTAGGTACACAAGGGTAAACTTGTGCGTTAACTAGGTCGGTCAGCATATTAATGACTTTTAGGCGATTACCAGAAAAACCACGAGACAGACTATTGATTTTTAATACCATCATCAGACGAACCGTTTCGTCTGACATAAACTCACCGATACCTGCCGCATGAGAAAGAACGATACTGCGTTGCAGAGTTTCTAAATCTTCTGGTGCTATTCGTGTGTTAGCCAATAGACCAAAACCAGTGTTAATTCCGTAAACCGTTCTATCTTCCGCGATGACACGATCCACGACTTGCGTGCTTTCTTCAATGGCCGGAATGGCTTCAGGATCCAAAGTAAGGTTGACTGGTGAACGGCTCACTTGGCGTAGTTCGTTTAAGCTAATATGACCTGGCTTTAGCGTTAAATTTAACATCTCTTTCATCCTTACTTGAGCTTCTTCAGTTCTTCGTTGAGCATTGGCAAATCTAGCCCTTGCTCTGCTGCACATTGTTTAGCGATATCGTATCCCGCATCAGCATGACGCATCACGCCTGTTGCTGGGTCGTTATGCAGCACGCGGGCAATACGTTTTGAGGCATCTTCACTGCCGTCACAGCAGATAACCATACCTGAGTGTTGCGAGAAGCCCATACCTACGCCACCACCGTGGTGCAGTGAAACCCAAGTTGCGCCGCCCGCCGTGTTGAGTAGCGCGTTTAATAATGGCCAGTCTGATACGGCGTCAGAACCGTCCATCATACCTTCGGTTTCACGGTTCGGGCTTGCTACAGAGCCAGAGTCTAAGTGGTCACGACCAATGACAACGGGCGCCTTAAGTTCGCCATTTTTCACCATTTCATTGAATGCTTGACCAAGACGCTCACGATCTTTAAGACCAACCCAGCAAATACGTGCAGGTAAACCTTGGAACTGAATGCGCTCGCGCGCCATATCTAGCCAGTTATGTAAGTGTGGATTATCTGGAATTAGCTCTTTTACTTTTTGGTCGGTTTTATAGATATCCTCAGGATCGCCAGAGAGAGCGGCCCAGCGGAAAGGACCAATACCTTCGCAGAATAGAGGGCGAATGTAGGCTGGAACGAAGCCAGGGAAATCAAATGCGTTTTCTACGCCTTCTTCCAAGGCCATCTGGCGGATGTTGTTACCGTAGTCGAGTGTTGCGGCGCCGCGATTTTGTAGCTCTAACATGGCTTGAACTTGCACTGCCATGGATTTTTTGGCTGCTTTAACAACCATTGCTTCATCTTGCAAACGCATTTCTGCAGCGTGAGACATGCTCCAGCCTTGTGGTAAGTAGCCATTGAGCGGGTCGTGTGCAGATGTTTGGTCTGTTACTACATCAGGCGTGATATTACGTTCTACCAACTCAGAGAAAACGTCTGCTGCATTACCTAGTAGACCAACCGATACTGGTGTGTCCGATTCTTTGATGATAGCAAGCGCTTCATCTAAAGATGTCGCTTTCTTATCGACATAGCCTGTACGTAGGCGGTAATCGATACGCGATTCATCACACTCTACCGCAATCATGGAGAAGCCCGCCATCGTACCAGCTAGAGGCTGAGCACCACCCATACCACCAAGACCGCCAGTTAGAATCCATCGGCCTTTTGCTTCGCCGTCAAAGTGCTTTTTCGCAACAGACACGAATGTTTCGTATGTGCCTTGGACGATGCCTTGTGAGCCAATGTATATCCAGCTGCCAGCGGTCATTTGGCCGTACATCATCAAGCCTTGTTTATCGAGCTCGTTGAAGTGTTCCCAGTTTGCCCAATGAGGAACGAGGTTTGAGTTTGCGATAAGCACGCGTGGGGCGTTTTTATGGGTAGGGAAAACACCAACAGGTTTGCCTGATTGAACTAAAAGCGTTTGGTCATCTTCGAGTCTTTCAAGTACTTCAACAATCTTGTCGTAACATTCCCAGTTTCGTGCCGCACGGCCAATGCCGCCATATACAACCAGCGAATGTGGATGTTCTGCAACATCAGGATCGAGGTTGTTCATCAGCATACGAAGAGGGGCTTCGGTTAGCCAAGATTTTGCGCGCAGTTTATCTCCGTGAGGTGCACGAATTGTTCTGCTTGTATCAAGTCGTGGATCTTGTCCCTGGCGCTGTGTCATTTCAGACTCCTTTAGTTTCTCGTGATGACCAAGTACTTGCTTGGTCGTAATAATAAGTGGCATCTAGGATGCGTTATGGTTTGTGTTGCTTTTCCGCCATCGCGTTGGCGATATCCCAACACAAACGGGCAGCTAAGCGTGCAGTTTGACTATCAACGTCATAATTAGGGTTGTATTCGGCGATATCAGCCAGCATGAGCTTATTTTTGTAATGAAGAATTCGATCTAAAAATGGTGCAATTGTGTCGTAACTTACTCCTCGAGCCGCAGGGGCGCTGACCCCAGGTGCGGTTGCCGCAGGAAATACATCCAGATCAATGGTCAAATAGAGGTAGTCACAGTCGTCAATAAAGTGTTGAAGCTGGGTTAAGTGATAACTGTGGTTTAGGTAGCAAAGCTGATTGTCTTCTACATACCAAACATTTAACGCATCTGCTTTTTCAAACAGCGCTTTAGTGTTGCTGCTGCGGCTTACGCCAATGCAAGCGTAATGAAAGTCCCAATCGTTACGTTGGCAAAAATGATGAATTTGGTTGAAGGGGGTGCCAGAGCTTGGTTTGATGTCGGCGATGCTGCTCTCGAATGCGCGTAAATCGAAATGCGCATCGAAATTGATAATACCGATTTTAGGCTTCTTTTCTGGATGGTGCGCTTTAAAATACTCCGCTAAGCCGGAAAACGAGGCCCACGCAATCTCATGCCCACCACCTAACACGATGACTGGCGTATGAGGTAGTGCGCTTGAAATGGTTGCCGCACATAGAGATTGGCTCTCTTCCAGTAAGTCGTCTTCGCACACCACGGTGCCTAAGTCATATAGTGGGACGTCTTGGTGCCATGCTAAATTAGCTAGTGCTCGTCGGATTAAATCTGGCGCTTTTTTCGCGCCAATGCGTCCTTTGTTTCTGGCTACGCCAGCGTCGGTAGCAAAACCCAGTAATGAGACGCCATGCGCAACGCCCCCCAACTCATCTGCTTTCTGGCGTTGAACCACGTGATGAATTCGCTGACCAAGTTTGCCGTCCTCGGCATCATGACGGCCTTGCCAATGAAATAGGGGAGAGTGTAAGTCGAATTGAGACATATTATTGGCCTCCGTGTGAAATGTATTCACCATTTACTATACGACCTACCAGACGTTTTGCTCCGACTTGATAGCTTAAATCTGCAGGGCTTTCGATATCCCAGATAGAGAAGTCCGCATCAAACCCTACTTTGATTTCGCCACGTGAATTTTGATAACCCAGAGCTTTGGCTGCATGTTGCGTTACACCACGCAGTGCTTCTTGCGGTGTAAGGCGAAATAGTGTGCACGCCATATTCAGCATGAGTGTGAGATCAGAAAACGGTGATGTACCTGGGTTGACGTCCGTAGCAATTGCCATCGGCACGTTATGCTCTCTCAACAACTCAATCGGTGGTAACTGAGTTTCTCTTAGAAAATAAAAAGCGCCAGGCAATAGAGTGGCGACAGTGTTTGATCGAGCAAGTGCTTTAACACCTTGCTCATCTAAAAACTCGATGTGATCCGCTGACAGACCGTTGTATTGCGCAGTGAGGGCTGTACCACCGAGATTCGAAAGTTGCTCTGTATGCCCTTTAACCTTTAAGCCGTGGCGTTTTGCAGCTACAAACACTTTTTCTGTTTGTTCAAGATTGAAACCAATCGATTCACAAAAAACATCGACACTTGTGGCTAATTCTTCCTTTGCGACAACAGGGATTATGTCCTGACAAATGTGCTCAATATAATCATCTGCACGGCCTTGGAACTCTGGCGGAATGGCGTGAGCGGCGAGAAGTGTAGTGGTGATTTTAACTTTACGCTCTTGTTCAAGCATTTTGGCTGCACGGAGCATTTTTACTTCATCATTCAGTGTCAATCCGTAGCCTGATTTCACTTCGACAGAAGTGACGCCGCTCGCGAGTAGCCCGTCTAAACGTGGCAACGCTAACTCAACTAATTGCGCTTCGGTTGCTGAACGCGTCGCATGCACCGTTGAAAGTATCCCACCGCCTTGTTTGGAAATTTCTTGATATGGTACGCCGTTTAGGCGCATTTCAAATTCGTTGGCACGATTGCCCGCGTAAATAAGATGAGTGTGGCAGTCGATCAAACCTGGCAGAACTAACTTGCCTTGAAGGTCGATACTCTGAGCGTAATGTTGGGCAGACAGCAGAGACTCGGTTTGCGGTTCGTCTTCACCAATTGCACAGGTGCTGATCGCAACGATTTTTCCAGATTGAATGCCAATACGAGCAGGAGACGTAGGCAGATAACCGCGCTCTCCCGACTGCATGGTGACCAGACGTGCGTTTTCAATCAGCAAATCCATGTTTGTGTCCCTGTGTTTATTTGTATCATTAAATGTATATACAAATAAATAGAGCAAAATAAGAACACTGACAAGATTGATGTTGCTAAAATGTGATCAAAACGTAGATCTAGAGGACCGATCTTGTCATTAAATGAGCACTTTTGAGCTCAGCTTATATTTGTTACCAGGGTGATAAAGTAGGGCGGTACTGACTAACTTATCTTGGCTCCACGTTCTGCGATTCAAGAGAAGGCAAGGCTCATTGGCTTGCATTTTTAAGTCTTGCTTAATACGGCCGTCAGGCACAATTGCCTCTACAGTATGTTCAATAGCGTTGAGTGGGCAATTATCTGACAGGTATTGATTCGGAGTGATTTGTGTGAAGTCTTGATTTAAATAACTCGGGGCATATTGGCTGTTCACCCAGCGGAGTTCTAATTGAATAGGCGTTTGGTCTTCATAGTGAATGATTTCACTGTAAAACACCGTTGTGCCAAGCATGACGCCGAGTTTTGTCGCAATGCTGTCATCTGCTTTTATGGCAACTTGTTTGAGCACTTTACTGCTATATTGTCGCCCTCGGTCGCTGACTTCTTCGGCAATGTTTCGAATGTCTAACAGAGGAGATTCTGACTTTTCACCAGGATCACACACAAACGTACCTAAGCGTGGGCGACGTTGTAATCGGCCCTCATTAACTAAGTCCCGAATTGCTTTGTTCACTGTCATTCTACTGACACCAAATTGCTCGGTAAGCTCAATCTCTGTGGCGATACGATGACCGACTATCCACTCTCCAGCATCAATTTTATCGAGGATAAATTGTTTGATTTGAATGTAGAGTGGTGCAGACATAATGATTCCCTTTTATTTGACTATACAAATACTGCTTAATTTAGGTGCAAATTGCAAACATTTCTAGACGAATGTTCCACTTAGTGACAGAACAATCCTATTGTGGGGCTGAATGACTCTTGCTGCTGAGTATTATTTGGATTGATGATGGAATTCGAACATTTTCTTGTGGTCTATTGCTTGCAGAGTATAAAACAATTGTGTAAACAAACGATTATTAGAAGAAAAGTCGTTAAAAAGGAAAAACATGTTTAAAAAATTGAAAGCATCACTGGGGATCGGTTCTGCAAAAGTAGATACGATTTTAGACGAAATGAGCGTGTTTCAAGGAGCGACGCTGAAAGGGCATGTTCATATCAAAGGCGGAGACGTCGAACAACAAATTGATGCTATTACTATTAAGTTGAACACAGAGATGAAAGTCGAAGTGGATGATAGCGTAAGTTACCAAACGTTCACTATTGATCAGCTGAAGGCGGTAGACCCCTTTGTGATTCAACCTAATGAAGAGAAGCAGATTCCGTTTGAGCTAAAACTGCATGATGAAACGCCAATTACTGCGGTTAGCGCACTTAAGAATCAATGCCATGTTTGGGTTGAAACGACGTTAGATATTGATTTTGCGATTGACCCGCGTGACCGTGACTATATTGAAGTGAAACCACTACCAGTAGCATCTCGGGTTATTCAAGCGATCGAGCAAGCTGGCTTCACTATGGTTAAAGCCGATGTTGAAAAAGGCTTTTTGCGCGGTGGCTCGTTTGCTTCTCGCTCTGGAATTTATCAAGAGCTAGAGTTCCGAAATAACGGCTTTATCTCATCAAAAGAAATTGAGCTTTCTTTTATTCTGGAAGGGCAGGTCATGCATTGTTTGGCGGAGGTTGACCGTTCGCTCAGCTTGGCTGGGGACCAGTATCGCTCGTTTACGTTGCCGATCAATGCAACTGATGCTCAAGTCGCTGCCGCGGTTGCACCAACGCTAAATCTATAGTTCTCATCAACTTGATGAGAATATGTACCGATATCCTATTGTGAAAGCGATATCGGTACTGTTATCCATGTTTCGTGCGTTCTCTACGGCTAAAAACTCAAGCGCGGAGTTTTCCATTAGATATCGATAGCCTAATACCAGTTCATTAGAGGCATCAGCAAACTCTGCGGGTCCTTCTGTTGAGCCTTGATACCAATGGTATTCAAACATCAGGTGGTGGTTATCTTCCAACGCATAACGGTACCCAGCTGCAACGGCAATCGTATTATGCCGATAGGGTAGATCCAGCAAGGCGCGATCATCTGAGCGAAAAGTCATGCCAACCATCGAGTAAAATGCATGGGCGTCACTCAAATAACTGTAATTTATTTGGAAGCCTTGCTCGAAATTACTGCCTTGAAAAGTCCCGTGAGCAACATCATTAAAATATAAGCTGCCACCAATAGATAGGCCGTGATGTTCATTCTGAAACACTTGATATTGCAAATAAGTAGATAAGTTGTTGGCAAGCGTTTGTCCTTCGAAATCATCTTCTAGCACATCATATTGCGGCATTGATATGTAAAAACGATCTCTGTCTACTTTGTCTCGGCCATTCTGTCCGATACCGAAAAGGTTATGGAAGCTTTTAGTCAGTCCATCTAAATGGTTATCAGCGGCAAAAACCCACCGATAATTGAGTTCCCATTGCCAACTGCTATTGATTTGCCACTTGCTGCCAATTTCGATTTGGTTGTGGTAATAATCCAGTGCGTATTCATCAGTATGAGCCCAAACACTGGCCACGGTTCCTGAGCCATAGGTTTCGACAAAATCAGAGGGAAGGCTATGTCCTGAGCGCAGTATATTGGTATGGCTAACCACTTGCATCGGAGATTGTGCGTAAGAACGTAGCGGCCCATACAGGTCATTTGATGCCATGGCTGATACACAGCATATCGAAGTGCTTAGAAGCCCCATAAAGCGCGATTTGAAATAGATCATGATGAACACCTACATGCAAACTACTCAATAAAACAACTATATACCTAAATTGCACTTTGAGGTGGAACTAGGTGTGCAGGGTCTTGTGTTAGTTAATAGGTATTAGGAAGTATTATACCAGTTGTGTATTTAAGTTCTATTGGGAGGGGGTAACTCCGTTTACAAGTTATGTGAGCCCTTAAGAAGAATCATCAGATTGTCGCAACGAGGCCTGAGGTTAAGTTCTTATGATAAAACAAAATCGCGCTTTGCAATCTAAATGTGAGCTAGGTACAATCCCACTTTCGATAACGGTCCGGTATTCGTGTTACCGAGAGGCCTTTATTGACTCTCAACTATTTTCAACAAATAGCTTCTAATTTGAATAACATGTGTTGCTTGGTGTGCAACACCACTGTAAAGGACATAGCATGCCTATTATTACTCTTCCTGACGGCAGTCAGCGTCAATTTGACAACCCAGTTTCTACTATGGAAGTTGCGCAATCGATCGGTCCTGGTCTTGCAAAAGCAACGATCGCTGGTCGTGTAAACGGTAACCGCGTTGATGCGTGTGACCTAATTGAAGAAGACGCAAGCCTTGAAATCATCACAGTAAAAGATGAAGTAGACGGTTTAGAAATCGTTCGTCACTCTTGTGCTCACCTTCTTGGTCACGCTCTTAAGCAGCTTTACCCACAAGCTAAAATGGCGATTGGTCCAACCATCGACAACGGCTTCTACTACGATATCGACCTAGATGAGTCTCTAACGCAAGAAGATCTTGAAAAGATTGAAAAGCGTATGAAAGAGCTAGCGAAAACCAAGTACGAAGTTGTTAAGAAAAAAGTAAGCTGGCAGGAAGCGCGTGATACGTTTGAATCACGTGGCGAACCATACAAAGTGGAAATCCTAGACGAAAACGTATCTCGTGATGATCGTCCAGGTCTTTACCACCATGAAGAATACATCGACATGTGTCGTGGTCCTCACGTTCCTAACATGAGCTTCTGTCAACACTTCACTCTATTGAATGTGGCAGGTGCTTACTGGCGTGGTAACAGCGACAACAAAATGCTTCAACGTATCTACGGTACGGCTTTCCACGACAAGAAAGCACTGAAAGCACATCTAACTCGCCTAGAAGAAGCAGCGAAGCGTGACCACCGTAAGATTGGTAAGCAACTAGACCTATTCCACATGCAGCAAGAAGCACCGGGTATGGTGTTCTGGCATCACAATGGTTGGTCTATCTTCCGTGATCTAGAAGTATTCATCCGCGCTAAGCTAGATGAGTACGGTTACCAAGAAGTAAAAGGTCCGCTAATGATGGACCGTGTTCTTTGGGAACGCTCTGGCCACTGGGATAAATACGCTGATGCAATGTTCACAACTTCTTCTGAGAACCGTGAATACGCGATTAAGCCAATGAACTGTCCAGGTCACGTACAGATCTTCAACCAAGGTCTAAAATCGTACCGTGATCTACCATTACGTATGGCAGAGTTCGGCTCATGTCACCGTAACGAACCATCTGGTGCACTACACGGCATTATGCGTGTACGTGGCTTTACTCAGGATGATGCTCACATTTTCTGTACTGAGAGCCAAATCCAAGAAGAAGTAACAAACTGCATCAAGATGGTGTACGATACGTACCAAACGTTTGGTTTCGACAACATCGTAGTGAAACTGTCTACTCGTCCAGAGAAACGTGTAGGTTCAGATGAAATCTGGGATCAATCTGAAGAAGCATTGAAGCAGTCTCTTGAATCGATGGATATCCCATACGAAATTCAAGAAGGTGAGGGTGCGTTCTACGGCCCTAAGATTGAGTTCACACTATATGATTGTCTAGACCGCGCTTGGCAGTGTGGTACTGTCCAGCTAGACTTCAACCTACCAGGTCGCCTAGGCGCTACTTATGTAGGTGAAAATAACGAACGTCTTGTACCGGTAATGATTCACCGTGCGATTCTAGGTTCACTAGAGCGCTTCATTGGTATCCTTATCGAAGAATATGCTGGTTTCTTCCCAACTTGGTTGGCGCCAGAACAAGCAGTTCTTATGAACATTACTGATAAACAGTCAGGTTATGTTCAAGAAATAGTACAAAAACTACAAAAAAGTGGAATTAGAGCTAAAGCGGACTTGAGAAATGAGAAGATTGGCTTTAAAATCCGCGAACATACTTTGAAGCGTGTACCGTATATGCTTGTTGTTGGTGACCAAGAAATGGAAGCTGGCGAAATTGCAGTACGTACTCGTAAAGGTAAAGATCTTGGTAAATTTAAAGTGGATGATTTTATTGCATACATCCAAGACGAGATCTCTAGCCGTAAGCTCAATCTGGAGGAATAAGCTATTAAAGGCGGAAGACGTGGCCAACAGCCGGTAAAACAAAACCCGCACCGTATCAACGGTGAAATTCGTGGTATTCGTGAAGTTCGACTAACAGGCGCTGACGGTGAATCAGTTGGTGTTGTATCGATTCAAGAAGCCATTGCAGCTGCTGAAGAAGCTGGTATGGATCTCGTTGAGATCAGTCCTAACGCCGAGCCACCTGTTTGTCGTGTGATGGACTATGGTAAGTTCCTCTTCGAGAAGAGCAAAACTGCTAAAGAGCAGAAGAAGAAGCAAAAGCAGGTCCAGATCAAGGAAGTAAAATTCCGTCCTGGAACTGATATTGGAGACTATCAGGTAAAACTACGCAACCTGACGCGTTTCCTTGAAGAAGGCAACAAAGTGAAGGTAACAATTCGCTTCCGTGGCCGAGAGATGGCACACCAAGACATCGGTGTTGACGTTCTAAATCGTCTTAAGGAAGATACTGCAGAACTTGCTGTAGTTGAATCTTTCCCTAAGAAGATTGAAGGTCGCCAGATGATCATGGTGCTAGCCCCTAAAAAGAAGTAATTAACGGCTCATCAAGTAATTAAAACCTAGCCGCTTTCCTTTCGATAAAGGCATAACGGCTGGGTTTTGTTCGCCCTAATTACGTTGTTTATTAAACCTACTCAATGCGGAGTTATTCATCATGCCTAAGATGAAAACCAACAAAGGTGCTGCTAAGCGTTTTAAGAAAACTGCTGGTGGTATTAAGTACAAGCACGCTACAAAACGTCACATCCTGACTAAGCGTACTACTAAGAACAAGCGTCAACTACGTCCGAATGCAATCCTTCCAAAATGTGAAGTGGCTGCAGTAATCCGTATGTTGCCATACGCTTAATTCTTTTTAGTTATCAATCGTTTAGTTTAGGAGAAGCATAATGCCTCGCGTAAAACGTGGTGTACAAGCTCGTGCACGTCATAAGAAAGTTCTAAAACAAGCTAAAGGTTACTACGGTGCGCGTTCACGTGTTTACCGCGTAGCTTTCCAAGCAGTTACTAAAGCTGGTCAATACGCTTACCGTGACCGTCGCGCTAAGAAACGTCAATTCCGTCAACTATGGATTGCACGTATCAATGCGGCATCTCGTCAAAATGGTCTATCTTACAGCCGTTTCATCAACGGTCTTAAGAAAGCATCTATCGAGATCGACCGTAAGATCCTTGCGGACATCGCAGTATTCGACAAAGCTGCATTTGCGGTTCTAGTTGAAAAAGCGAAAGCTGCTCTTTAATTAGCAGTTTAGGATTAAGAGAAGGAGAGCATTAGCTCTCCTTTTTTATTGCTAAAATATATACCCAAATACTTTCAGTTTTTCCATTCAGAATCTTGTCTATCAGTCTTCCCGATTTGATTAGTGATCGCTGCTCTGTTGGTAATAAAATGGCTTGGGTATATATTTTACGTTTATAAGGGACTAAAAATGATCTACACAACGACAGAAAGCATTCCGGGCAAGCAGATCTCTGAAATAAGAGGGGTTGTAACTGGCAATGTTGTTCAATCAAAACACATCGGTCGTGACCTCATGGCGGGTATCAAAAGCATTGTTGGCGGCGAAATTCGAGGTTACACGGAAATGATGACCGACGCGCGTGATATAGCTATACAGCGCATGGTAGCAGACGCTGAATCTAAAGGTGCAGATGCGATTGTAGGGATTCGATTTACCACGAGCTCAATCGTAGATGGTTCTTCGGAAATTTTGGCATTTGGTACTGCAGTGAAACTTGCGGACTAATATACGAGGAAAAGCGTTGCTAGGAATGATGAATTTTTATTCATTTTTCGTTTTTTCTTTTTAGGTTAATTATTCTAGATTTTCGCAGAGCGAATAGGCTTATATTCTTAACTTTACGTTACCATTAAAATTAATCCCAATAATTTAGAGTAATTACTTCACTTTTGTTTTGTGTATCATTTTATATTCATAATGAAATTGAATTCATATTGAATTTTCCATTTATATTGTGAATTTTGATTTCGATATATTAATTCATATTTTTCTTATAAAAATATGAACTTATACCTTGCCAAGCGGTTCTAAATTGTTACAAATACTATACAGCTGTAACATTGCCAAAAGGAATTGTAGATGAGAGATCTGACTCCCGAATACTTGCTAGCCGCATTACGCCAAGCGATTAAAACAAAAGGGCTAACATATCGAGAGCTATCTGAGAAAATGGGCATGCCGCTGTCCACTTTTAAGAGACACTTAACAAGCACAAATCTCGCTTTGGATAAACTGCTTGAATATTGTAGAGCTGTTGATTGCACGTTAGATGAACTACAAAAGCTTGCGAATCAATTACAAGGCGAAGACGAGGATTACTTTAGCCGTACGCAAGATGAAGTCTTTTTTCAATTTCCTCATCTTTACGATTTTTATCGTGAATTGAGAATGCTGCGAGGCAAAGATGGATATTCCATTTTAAAGAAAAAGTATGATTTGTCTGAGCAGAGCATGTCTGATTACCTAAAAGCTTTGGAGTTATTGGATCTTGTTTACGTTGATGAAGATAAAAATATAACGTTGCACGGGCCGTTATATTACAGCTATGCAGAAAACTCCAAGCTCAATGATAAATATACGGAAATCATAAAAGAACAGACAACAACCCACGATAAATGCGTTCGTGTGGCTTTGGCACGCATGAAAATTACCGAAGAGCAGCTTTTGCAATTGGAAGATCAAGTCGCAAAAACGGTTATTGATTTTCATTCCCAAAATGTTGTGGCAGAGAACTTCAATGTCTCTGATTTTACTAATATTGTTCTACTTGCAGGGCCACATCAACCAGTCACATTCTCTGATGGAATTATCGAGACAGAAGGGCGATTTATTGACGATATTCGTTATGCCATTGCATCTGCAGGTGATAAACCAAGCCTCTCGATTTAGAAATTCAGTCTTTTACTTAAAGAGAATCGCTTTCTCACTATGTTATTGAGTTTTGCAGCTCTAATATTGAAAGGAAGCAGTAAAAGAAAAGCCCAAGACAGAGCACACTTTGTAAATAGAGCATCTATCAGTTGCTGTTTTGAATCCAAACTTTAAGTGTTTTGGGCTTTTTTGAATAACATCATTTCAATATCACTCGTTGTCCAATTTTTAAGGTTCTGATTTTTGGGGTTATGTCCCCGCACTCCACTCTAGCCTTTCCTTACAATCAAATCATTCTCGCTGAACCAAGCATCTTGATGTTACTTGGTTAGATATAAGTAATGCTTATTTTTCGATTAGCTATAAATTCATACTTGCAATGTTTGTTTTTTGATCTATTATGACGAAGTGTCATTTATGACGGTTCGTCAAATTTAGTGGCGTTCCTGTATTCAAGAATCGTGTTACAATTATTGGGAGTGTGTTGGTATACGGATCAAAGGATTATGTTTAACTTTCGCTGTAAAAAAGATAGCAAGCAAGACGGATGTCGTACGTCTTCAGGGCTAACTAAAAAACAACAGGCGATTGCTGATCGTGAAATAGAGCTTATTCAATTGGCTAAGTCTCTGGTTCAAGAGCAAGGCTTTGCCAACTTAACGATGGACAAGCTCACAGCAGCAAGCCCTTACTCGAAGGGAACGATCTACAATCATTTTTGCAGCAAAGAAGATGTGATTCTTGCGCTTTGTATTCACTCGCTGAGAAGCGAAGCAATATTTTTCGAACGTACCGCTAAGTTCAATGGCAATACCAGAGAAAAAATCATTGCTATGCATGTAGGTTATCGTATTTACGCTCGTATGGAGCCTGTACTATCAACCTGTGCGATTGTTGCAAAGACGCCTTGGGTCCTAGAGAAAGCTTCGCCTAAGCGCGTGAATGAATTGAACAACTTAGAAGAACAAGTAATAGATGGTGCTGATGCGTTGGTGAATAATGCGGTGGAATGTGGGGACCTTAAGTTCTCTCCCGCAATTGGTTCTGATGCCATCGTATTTGCTAACTGGTCTATTGCCTTCGGTTCAAACGCTCTAGCGCAAAATGCATCGAACAGTCGATGTATTCAGCGAATTCAAGATCCATTCTCAGTACTGCATAACGCGAATATGTTACTTGATGGTTTAGGGTGGTCACCTTTATCGACAGAGTGGGATTACCGTAAAACGTGGCGTCGAGTGGAACAGGAATTGTTCAGCGAAGAGCTTGCTTATTTAGAGTCTGTGAATCGCTAATCGTTATAGAGGCCATCTAATATTTTAGTTGGCTTTTTTATTACACTATTGTGACGAATCGTCAAAAAATAGAGGTTGGTACTCAAGTTACCGATCTCGAGAAGTATAGGAAGTTACTCAAAAACTAACTTATATAACCAAATAAATTCGATCTGATTTTTATATGTTGAAGTTATCTGGTTATCACAGCATTCGCTGTTTTTTTTAGTTTTTAAATTTGACGAAACGTCACAAAAGGAGAGTGTGATGCCACATCACAACGTTCAACAACAAGCCCGAATGAGCTGGGTCAAGCTACCAACGAATTACAGTGTGTTGGTTGTGCTTGCTACCGTTTTATTGATTGTTATAGCAACTATTGGAGGAAAAAATCTTTACTTTAGAGGGGATTACGACATCTTTTTTGATGGAACAAATGAGCAGTTACTTGCGTTTGATGAAATTCAGACTACCTTTGCAAAATCTGACAGTCTTGCTTTGGTCATAGCGCCAAAAAGTGGCACTGTTTTTACTCCTAACACCTTATCTCTTATTCAGCAGATCACTGACGAGGCGTGGCAAGTCCCATACTCCACCCGTGTTGATTCCCTTGCCAACTACCAGCATACCGAAGCGTTTGAAGATGATCTTCTTGTCGAAGATTTACTGTATAGTGAATATGAATTGACGCCTCAGCGAATCGAGAAAGTCAAAAGTATTGCGTTGAGTGAACCGGTTCTGAAAAGTTCACTGATTTCCGAAAAAGGGGATGTCACGGTCGTGAATATTACGGTCCAACTCCCTGAGGTCGATAAAACCGCTGAAGTACAAGAAGTGGTTGCCTACATAAACGGAATGATTGAGCGTTATCAGCAAGTGTACCCGGATACTGATTTCCACAAAGCCGGTATTATTGCAATGAACTACGCGTTTATGACCGCAGCTCAAGATGACAGCGCGACGCTAGTGCCGACCATGCTACTAGTGATATTGGTCTTCCTGACTCTCATGTTGCGCTCATTGCTTAGCGTCATCGCGACACTCATCGTTATTATCGGCTCAGTTATGGTGACAATGGGCTTATCAGGATGGGCTGGTATGTTCTTAAGCACGGCGACAGTTAATGTGCCTACCTTGGTGATGACGCTTGCCGTCGCCGACTGTGTACACATCATAGCGACGATGCGTCAGTCAATGCAAAACGGCTTTAGTAAAGCCCATTCTATTGAACGAAGTATTGCGCTCAATTTCATGCCCATCCTGATTACCTCCATTACCACCGCGATCGGCTTTTTAATGATGAATATGTCGGATTCTCCAATCCTGAGAGATTTCGGCAACCTATCAGCCCTTGGCGTCATGATTGCTTGTTTCCTTTCCATCACATTACTTCCGGCGTTACTTCATATCCTTCCTGTTAGGGTGAAGTCAGACACTGCTGATGAAAGAAAGCACTTTATGGATCACTTAGGGGATTTCGTGGTGTCAAAGCGACATGCGTTATTGCCGTTGTCTGTGCTTGTTATTGTCGCGAGTGCGAGTTTGATTCCGCTGAATAAAGTCAACGATGAATCCGTCGAATATTTTGGTCATAGCAATGAATTTCGTCGAGCGGCTGATTTTATGGAAGAGCGAATCAGTGGCATGGCGAACATCAGTATCGCGATAAAAACTAACGAATCGCAGGGCATTGCGGATCCTAATTTTCTCAATACCGTGGGTAAATTTACTGACTGGCTAAGGTTGCAGCCAGAAACGGACCATGTTGCGACCTTGAGCGATGTTTATAAGCGCCTAAACAAGAACATGCATGGAGATGATCAGGCTTATTACTCGCTCCCTCAAGACAGAGAATTAGCGGCTCAATATCTGCTGCTTTATGAAATGTCACTACCGTATGGCTTAGATTTGAACAACCAAATCAATGTTGATAAGTCGTCAATCAAGATGGTTCTCACCGTGGAGAACTTGGGCAGCGTCGAGCTTGTTGATTTGGAAAATCGTATTTACCAATGGTTTAACGAAAACGCGCCTCAGTATGATGTTGTTGCTTCTAGTCCATCACTGATGTTTGCGCATATTGGCGAAACGAATATGGCTAGCATGCTGTCAACCTTGCCTATCACTCTGGTCTTAATTTCGGCATTACTGATCTTTGCCTTACGCTCGTTCAAGCTCGGTTTAATCAGCCTGGTCCCGAATATCGCCCCTGCGCTTATTGGTTTTGGTATTTGGGCGCTGGTTTCTGGTGAAATTAATTTGGGGTTGTCTGTTGTTGTGACGTTGACGCTTGGCGTTGTGGTTGATGATGCCGTTCATTTTCTCTCTAAATACCAACACGCTCGTAAAGATGGCCATAGCGCGGAACAAGCGGTTCGTTACGCTTTTCGCACCGTGGGGCGCGCGCTTTGGATTACGACTGTCGTGCTTGTTGCTGGTTTCTCCGTTCTGGCGATGTCGAGCTTCCGCTTAAATGCCGATATGGGGCAGTTGAGTGCCATTGTTATCTTCATTGCTCTTGTTGTGGATTTCATCTTTCTACCGACTCTACTGATGTTGTTTGACAAAGGCGTCTACGACGAGGTGGACCGCCGAAACAAGCTTAAATCAACTGACTCTCAAACCACGGCTGTTACTCAGTCATAACGAATCAAAGGATTGAACATGAATTTACTAAAAAATGCCTTAAAAGTATCTGCACTTTCTGTCTCGCTTTTTATGAGTCATGCGGTGTTAGCGGATGAAGCGAAAGGATTAGAAATTGCTCAAGAGCGCAAAGCCCGTGATGAAGGGTGGGGGGATTCTGTTGCTACCATGAAAATGATTCTGCGGAACGCACAAGGAGAAAGTAGCACACGTTTAATGCGCCTCCAATCACTCGAAGTTGAGGACGATGGTGACAAAGGACTCACAATATTTGATGAACCAAGAGATGTGAAAGGCACCGCGTTTCTCAACCACTCTCATACAGTGGGTGCCGATGACCAGTGGCTTTACCTTCCAGCACTGAAGCGTGTGAAACGTATTTCCTCGCGTAACAAATCAGGCCCTTTTATGGGCAGTGAATTTGCGTATGAGGATCTCAGTTCTTTTGAGATCGAAAAATATCGTTTCAATTACTTAAAAGATGACACCATAAATGGGCAAGATGTTTTCGTCATAGAGCAAATCCCGACCGACAAAAATTCAGGTTATACCAAGCAAACGGTGTGGTTAGATAAAGCGCATTATCGCCCCCTGAAAGTTGAGTTTTACGATCGCAAAGGGTCGTTGTTAAAAACGCTTTCTTTCTCAGATTACAAGCAGTACCTCAACCAATATTGGCGAGCGCACACCATGGCGATGACAAATCATCAAACAGGAAAAAGCACTGAGCTAACAACAAGTGAAATGCGCTTTAACACTGGGCTCGAAGACAATGATTTTCATAAGAATGTGTTAAAGCGAGTGAGGTAGTGGAGGAGAAATGAAGCGATCAAACGTTGGGTTGTTGCTTAGCGCAGCAACCTCTCTTTACTCGATGCCTCTTGCCGCCATTGAGCTTGCAGGACAAGTCAATATTGAGCATCGTCAGTTTTTTGAAACTGGCTCTCAGGGTCAGAGCAAAGCGCAAACGTCATTGGTTTTGCAGCCAGAATTTTACTGGGAGATGCAAAATGGTGATGCGAGCTTTACCCTCACACCTTTCTATCGCTTGGATAGCCTAGACGATGAGCGAAGTCATGGAGACATAAGAGAGGCGCTTTATCTGACGTACTGGGATGATTATGAGCTTCGAGTTGGGATTAGTAAGGTTTTTTGGGGAGTGACGGAATCCGCCCATTTGGTTGATGTAGTAAACCAGACAGACGCCATTGAAGCCGTCGATGGTGAAGATAAACTCGGTCAGCCAATGTTGCATTTCACCTCATTCAAAGACTGGGGCACCGTCCATGCAATGTTATTACCTTACTTTAGGGAACGAACGTTTGCGGGTACTGACGGGCGCTTGCGAACCGAACCTGTTGTCTCAGATGATGCTATCTATGAATCAAGCAGAGAAGAAAAGCAGGTGGATGTGGCTTTTCGATATTCGAAAATGCTTGGCGATTGGGACGTAGGCCTGAGCTATTTATATGGAACAAATCGGGATCCTTACTTTCGTTTTGAGTACGGGGAATTAAAGCCTTACTACGCTCTGATGAGTCATGTCGGTCTCGATGTACAAGGAATCGTTGGCGATTGGTTATGGAAACTGGAAAGTGTTTATCGAGATAGTGCAGATAATCATGTCGGTCTTGTGACGGGATTTGAGTACACCTTCGTTGGCGCATTTGACACGGTTTGGGATGTGGGTGTGATTGGTGAGTACCTCTACGACAGTCGTGGGAATAACGCACAAACTATCGGTCAAAATGATGTGTTTGCAGGCATTCGTTGGGCGCTCAACGACGAGGACGGAACGGAAGTGTTGACTGGAATCACTAAGGATTTAGATAACGCCGATGTTTACAATGCCAAGTTAGAAGCCTCGAGCCGAATATCGAATAACTTTAAGTGGCAAATTGATGCTTGGTTGTTCAAAAATGAAACACCAAACGATTTGCTCTATTTCGCCCGAGATGACGATTTTATCGAGCTATCTATTCAATACTATTTCTAAAACAAAAGGGCACAACTTAACGTCAGATTAATGAAAGATGACATTTTTGACGTTTTTGTGCTCTTTTTATTCAATAACCTCTTCTTTTCGTAATTCAATTTGGCATTGGTGCCCGGTTTGGCTACTATGTACAGCTATCAAAAAACCAATCACTCCCTTATGGACACTACCAACAGGTAGATGAGGAAACGATGCAACATCTAGAAGAGATCATTGCTAGCGCGAGCACTGCAATTGAAGCTGCCGAATCGCTAGTCGCACTTGATGAAGTGCGTGTTCAGTATCTGGGTAAAAAAGGTGAGCTAACTGCTCAACTTCAAAGCCTAGGTAAACTACCACCAGAAGAACGCCGTGAAGCTGGTCAAGAAATCAACAAAGCGAAAGGCGTCGTTCAGCAAGCTATCGCAGCTCGTAAAGACGCACTACAACGTGCAGAGCTTGAAGCGAAACTAGCCGCTGAAACAATTGACGTGACATTACCAGGTCGTCGTATTGAGAACGGTGGTTTACACCCAGTAACTCGTACTGTAGAGCGTATTGAGAAGTTCTTTGGCGAACTTGGTTTTAACACCGAAGCTGGCCCAGAGATCGAAGATGCATTCCACAACTTTGATGCGCTAAATATTGCCGCTGATCACCCAGCGCGTACTGACCACGATACTTTCTTCTTCAATCCAGATTTGATGCTTCGTACTCATACGTCAGGCGTACAGATCCGTACGATGGAAAATGGTAAACCACCATTCCGTTTCATCGCACCGGGCCGTGTATACCGTAACGACTACGACCAAACTCATACCCCAATGTTCCACCAAGTGGAAGGTATGCTGGTTGATGAGAACGTAAACTTTGCACAGTTGAAAGGCATCCTGCACGATTTCCTATGTAACTTCTTCGAAGAAGAAGTAGAAGTACGTTTCCGTCCATCTTACTTCCCATTCACTGAACCTTCAGCTGAAGTAGACGTGAAAGGCAAAAACGGTAAATGGTTAGAGGTACTAGGCTGCGGTATGGTTCACCCGAACGTACTACGTAGTGTAGGCATCGATCCTGAAAAATACTCTGGTTTCGCATTCGGTATGGGTGTTGAGCGTCTAACGATGCTTCGTTACGGCGTGAACGATCTACGTGCGTTCTTCGAAAACGATCTTCGTTTCCTAAAACAGTTCAAGTAATCCAGAGGGTTCATCAACATGAAATTCAGCGAATCATGGCTTCGTGAGTGGGTAAACCCAGCGGTTACTACTGACGAACTCACTCATCAAATTACAATGGCCGGCCTAGAGGTAGACGACGTTCTTCCTGTAGCGGGTTCTTTCACTGGCGTTAAAGTGGGTCACGTTGTTGAATGTGGTCAACACCCAGACGCAGACAAACTTCGCGTTACTAAAGTAGATGTAGGCGAAGAAGAGCTTCTAGACATCGTTTGTGGCGCACCTAACTGTCGCCAAGGTCTGAAAGTAGCGGTAGCAACAGTTGGTGCTGTTCTTCCAGGCGATTTCAAAATCAAAAAAGCGAAACTACGTGGCCAGCCATCTCACGGCATGCTTTGTTCGTTCACTGAACTAGGCATTGATGTTGAGTCAGACGGCATCATGGAACTAGCAGAAGACGCAGTAATCGGTACTGATTTCCGTGAATTCCTAGGTCTAGATGACGTAACGGTAGACGTAGATCTAACAGCAAACCGCGCTGACTGTTTCAGCATTCGTGGTCTAGCTCGTGAAGTTGGCGTACTAAACCGTGCTGACGTGACTGAGCCATCAGTAGAAGCAGTTGCCCCTTCAATCGACGATAAAGTGTCTATTGAAGTGAAAGCTCCTGCTGCGTGTCCTCGTTACCTAGGTCGTGTTGTTAAGAACGTAAACGTTCAAGCTGAAACGCCACTATGGATGCAAGAGAAACTGCGTCGTTGTGGTATTCGCTCTATCGACCCTGTTGTAGACATCACTAACTATGTTCTTCTAGAGCAAGGTCAACCAATGCACGCATTCGATCTATCGAAGATCGAAGGTGGCATCGTAGTTCGTATGGCTGAGCAAGGTGAGAAGCTAACACTTCTTGATGGCAGCGAAGCAGAACTAAACGCAGATACACTAGTAGTTGCTGACCACAACAAAGCACTTGCAATCGCAGGTATCTTTGGTGGTGAAGAGTCTGGTGTAACAACTGAGACTAAAGACGTTCTACTAGAGTGTGCATTCTTTGCACCTGACCACATCCGTGGTCGCGCTCGTAGCTATGGTCTTCACACTGATTCTTCAATGCGTTTCGAGCGTGGTGTGGATTACGCGCTACAAGTGAGCGCAATGGAGCGTGCAACTCAGCTTCTTGTTGAAATCTGTGGCGGTGAAGTAGCACCTGTTGTTGCAGTAGAGTCTGAAGCAGACCTACCTAAGCCAAACAAAGTTGCTCTACGTCGCACTAAACTAGACAACCTACTAGGTCACCACATCGCTGATGCTGACGTAGTAGAAATCCTAGAGCGTCTAGGTTTGACTGTTGAAGCTTCTGAAGAAGGTTGGTTGGCAGTAGCGCCAACATGGCGTTTCGATATCGCTATAGAGCAAGATCTGATTGAAGAAGTTGGCCGTATTTACGGTTACGACAACATTCCTAACCAACACCCAGCCGCAGCACTTAAGATGCACAACCACGTTGAAGCGGATCTTCCACTGAAACGCGTTCGTGATCTTCTTGTTGACCGTGGTTACCACGAAGCAATTACATACAGCTTCGTTGAGCCTGAACAACAAAAGCTAGTGGTACCTGGTGTTGAGCCTCTAGTGCTTCCAAACCCAATTTCTGCAGATATGTCAGCAATGCGTCTTGGTCTTATCCAAGGTCTGCTGAATACGGTTGTTCACAACCAGAAACGTCAACAGCCACGCGTTCGTCTATTCGAATACGGCCTACGTTTCATCCCATGTGAATCTGCAGAAAACGGCATGCGCCAAGAGCCTATGCTTGCAGGTGTTATTGCTGGTACTCGTGGTGAAGAGCACTGGGATATCGAAACTAACACCGTTGATTTCTTCGACCTTAAAGGCGACCTAGAAGCAGTTCTAGAACTGTCAGCTAACGAAAAAGCGTACTCTTTCGCTGCACTGTCACCTGAAAGCAAAAAAGCTAACCCAGCACTTCACCCAGGTCAATCTGCGGCAATCATCGTAGATGGTAAAGAAGTGGGGGTGATCGGTACCGTTCACCCTGAGCTTGAGCGTAAGTTCGGTCTAAACGGTCGTACTATCGTATTCGAAATCGAATGGTCTGCAATCAACAGTAAAGTGATTCCAGAAGCGGTTCAGCTTTCTAAATTCCCATCAAACCGTCGTGACATCGCAGTAGTTGTGGACGAAGCGGTAGCATCTGGTGACATCGTTAATGCTTGTTTAGAGCAAGGTGGCGAGTTCCTTAAAGATGCGAAACTGTTCGACGTGTACGTAGGTAAAGGCGTTGAAGACGGTAAGAAGAGCTTAGCAATCGCTCTGACTCTACAATCAGTTGAGCGTACGCTTGAAGATGCAGACATCGCAGGTGCGGTAGACGCTATCGTGGCTCACGTTTCTGAGAAGTTTGGTGCTGCTCTACGTGACTAAGCGTTAGACGAACTATCTCTCTTAAGAAACTAAAAACCCTGTCAAATCGGCAGGGTTTTTTTATGTTGAGCATCATCTTATTGTGATTCACGTACTAGGCCGTTTACGTCACCTCCCACAACCTCAAAAATCTGGACCAAACTTGAGGTAACGCTTAATCGAGATTTGGCATATATCGTTTTTCCGCCAACAGACGCTAACGCAAGTTTATTGGCAGCTAGGCGGCGAGTGAGAGGGTATAGCTAAGCAGAAGTGGGAGCGTAAGAATACTGAAAAAGTTGCCAAATAGTACCATTGACGCCACTTTCATGGGCTCTATATTCAGCCTTTCCGCAAATAGGTAATTCATGACGGCTGGTGGCAGCATTGTGAAGAGTACCATCATTTGCAATTGCATCGTTGGAAGGGGAATTAACCAATAAATAAGTGCAAATGCAACCGCCCCAGTTGCAAGCGACTGCACGGTACACAATACACCAACCTTTAAACCGTCCACTCTTAAATGACACATTTGCGCCCCCAGGGATAAAAGCATCACGGGTACTGCCGCTTGGCCAAGTAGAGCAGTCGCTTCGTATAAAGGTGCCCATACACCCACATTTGACACGTTGAGAAACAGAGCCAACGACGCAGCTAAAAAGATTGGCATCTTGACTATTTGCTTAAAAGGGTTGCCATTACTAAGTAGCATTACACCTAAACTAATGTGCAAGCATGCTGACACGACAAATAGCAGTACTGCTGAGGATAGCGCAATTTCTCCAAACGTATAGGTAAACAAAGGAATAGCAAGGTTTCCGCTATTGCGAAACATATGTGGTGGTGCCCAGGTTTTAAACGACAGTGACGTCAATCGACATACTGGGATCATGAGTAGTGCGGGAACCAAAACCGCGACAATTGCTGCAAAAAGGAGTGGTCCCTGATTCGAGTCTAACGGCATGTTAACGAGCGAAGAAAACACCAGCGCAGGTGTGAAAACCTCAATGTTAATGCGGTTGATTGGACGAAAGTCAGGCTTGATGTAACGACCTACCAAATAGCCGACGCCGACAAGAGCAAAAACAGGGAAAAGAATATTTATGATTTGATTAATCATGGTCGCCTAGATGAAGTGTAAGGAGCTAATGTGGAGATACACGAAGAACCACATTATCAACCTTTATATATTGCGTCATCGCTGAACAGTGAGAAGCGTGGGTTTAATCAAGCTTTCTAAGCACAGTTGCAAAGCCAGGTGGTCATACCATTTAGTTCAATTGTTACGTATCGAGTTACATACAAATCACTGAATTTACGACAAGTTCTATGTCAAGTGTCTGTTAAATAACCAATCTCTGATATTTTTATTAAATAGTGATTAATGTTGATATTTAAACTACTTTTAGTTTTATCAGCTGGATGTTTTTCCTATTAAAGAGAAAACAAAAACAAAAATATCAAAATGTTGGCGTTTAACAATAATTTACATAGTGCTATTCCTTTTGTTCGCCAAGAAAAAAGTTGGCGAAAATCATAAGCTTGTCATACACTTCCTGATGTAACCCCGATATGTTGTTGAATTGGTAGGGTAAAACTGCTCTGGCGCTACACTAACGTAGCATTGTTTAACATAGCTTTGAGGAAAGTTTTATGGCGCTCACAAAAGCCGAACTGGCAGAAAACCTGTTTGATAAATTAGGATTTAGTAAGCGGGACGCCAAGGAAACGGTGGAAGTGTTCTTTGAAGAGATTCGTAAGGCACTGGAAAGTGGCGAACAGGTAAAACTGTCAGGTTTTGGTAACTTTGATCTTCGTGACAAGAATGAACGACCTGGTCGTAACCCGAAAACCGGTGAAGATATTCCAATTACTGCTCGACGTGTTGTGACTTTTCGCCCGGGTCAGAAGTTAAAAGCTCGTGTAGAAAACCTGAAGAAAGTACAGTAAGCCGAATAAATGGATCACGCTAAGGCGTGGTCTTTTTTTTGCGTAAAACTTGTGTCGCATATAAACGAAAACCACCGCAATGCGGTGGTTTTTCTGTTTTTGAGTATATCTTAATGATATGGATTACGCTGCTTCTAGGTGCGTTGTTAAGTATGGTTGCCATGCTTGTTGGTACAAGTTTTTAGACTGTGCACGCATGTTGCGAATAGAAGCGAGTTCTAGTTCGCTTAGTTCGCGTTTCTCCATCATCGCTTGGCGTTCTAGTTTCTGGATTTTTTCGTATAGGTCGTGTTCAGGACCGCTTTTCACATCTGCGATGGCTTTTAAGTGCAGTTGAACTTCGGCAACTAGATTTGTCTTTGGTAAACGAACGAGTAAGTTCAAGTCTCTATAGCCTGAAGGACCAGGTTTTTTGAAGCGATTTTTTACTTTAACAATTGTTGTTTCACGCTCTAAGGTTTCATAAATGGAGACTAAGCTCGCGACGTCTTCAGCAACAATCGTGGCACGGGCTAGGTCAGTAATGCGTTCGACTTTTCCATCTAACTCCAAAGCTATTTTTTCTTCTGCTCGTTGTTTGGACTTTACGCCTGCGAAGTATGGCTGAGCATCATTAAAAAGTGCGGTACTTTTACAGATAGTTTCAAGCTCAAATTGTGCTTGGTGAGCTTTGCTGTAAAGAATGTCGAAGTCAGTGTATGGCTGAGTTGGAGTTGCGTCGATTGACTGAATACCATACAAGCCGCTAAGGCTATGTTTAAAGAGTTTCGAACAAACTTCGTTTTGACTTGTTGAACGATTTTGATCGCCACTCGGCGCTGGGGTAATTGGAAGTGCGGCAAATGCCGGTGCACGGCTAAGTACCAAAAGCATCAATGCTGTAGTACGAAGAAATAAGCTCATTCACTCTCCTTAACTTGCTTGTACTTAGAAAATAGGGAACATAAAGGTCGCTAAGTTCGGCAAATCAGGTACTAACTTATTAATGGGGTCATTACGAAAGATTCCAAGGTTTCAGTTTTGTCTTGAAGTGGAATCGTGCGTTAGATCACCATTTCTCTTTTCTTTATTCTGTTTATCAGATAAAGGCGTGGTTCCTATAAGAACGTTTACATCCTATCACCGCTGTATTAACCAAAGATGAACGGCATAGACAAATTGAAAAAAATCGTTAGTCTTACTTCTCAAAATGAAAATCAGCCGACAAGTAGAAAGTAAAATGAGAGACCAAGAGTTTTGGCATAATAAATGGGCCAGTAATCAAATCGGATTTCACTTGGAAGATGTAAACCCGCTATTACCTGCATATTGGCAACACACAAACCCAAAGCGTGAAGACAAAGTGTTAGTGCCTTTGTGTGGAAAGTCAGAAGACTTGATTTGGTTGGCGATGAAGCATGATTCAGTTGAAGGTGTTGAGCTGAGCCATATCGCTGTTCGTGCCTTTTTTGCTGAACATTTTTATACGCCAACCGTGACGCCTGTTAATGGTATGCACGAGCTTTATCAATTTGATGAGCTCTCTATTTATACTGGGGACTTTTTCACTGCACCAGTATCTCAAGCCGATATCATTTATGATCGCGCCGCGTTGGTTGCTTTACCGCAAGATATGCGAGAGGAGTATGTAGAGCGTCTCAAGCAACTTTTGAATCCAGGCGGTCGTATTTTGCTTGTTACACTCAACTATCCTCAAGAAGAGATGGCAGGGCCTCCATTTAGTGTGCCAGTCGAAGAGATTGAGCAGTTATTTTCAGGTTACAAAGTTACCTGTTTGAACGTAGATGAAGCTGATGAAAACCATCCTAAAATTGCGAAAAAAGGCTTAAGTCGCTTCTCTGAAGAAGTGTACCTAATCGAGAGTGAATAGGTTTTTTTGGTTTGTAAAACGAAATAGCGCAGCAATTTGAGCTGCGCTATTTTTGTATAAGTGGTTCGTATTTAATAAGTTATATTAACTTTTGAAGCACTTTCAACAGCATCTTGAACGGCTTCTTCGGTGGTTTTTCGTCGCGTAAGGACAACACCTAAACGACGGCGACCATCGATTTCTGGCTTGCCGAATAGACGAACTTGCGTTTGAGGTTGAGCTAAGGCTTTGGTTAGGTTGTCAAAGCGAATGTTTGTGGAAGTCCCTTGACCAAGAATAACGGCCGACGCAGATGGACCATATTGTACGATATTATTAATCGGCATTCCGGTAAATGCACGTACGTGGAGAGCAAACTCTGACATTTCCTGAGAAATCATAGTGACCATGCCTGTATCGTGTGGGCGAGGAGAGACCTCATTGAAAATGACCTTATCGCCTTTAACAAATAACTCTACACCAAAGATGCCGTAGCCACCGAGTGCGTTGACTACTTTCTCAGCCGTGTATTCAGCTGCTTTTACTGCGTTTTCTGACATAGCTTGCGGTTGCCATGATTCGCGGTAGTCGCCATCTTCCTGACGATGGCCAATTGGAGCACAGAAATGCACACCGTCAACGGCTCTTACAGTCAATAAAGTGATTTCGTAATCGAAGTCGATAAAACCCTCCACGATCACGCGACCTGCCCCCGTACGTCCGCCTTCCTGTGCGTAATCCCATGCCTTTGCAACGTCGTCTTCGGTCTTGATGACACTTTGCCCTTTACCTGAAGAGCTCATAACTGGCTTTACTACGCACGGGATGCCTACATGCTCAACCGCGGCTTTGAAGTCTTCAAAAGTATCTGCAAAACGATAAGGTGATGTCGTCAGTTCTAGTTCTTCTGCAGCCAAACGTCGGATACCTTCACGATTCATTGTTAGCTTGGTTGCCTTAGCGGTTGGAACAACATTCAGCCCTTTTTCTTCAAGCTCTACCAGTTTGTCGGTTGCGATAGCTTCGATTTCAGGTACGACGTAAGTAGGTTGTTCCTTCGTTATAACTTCTTCTAAGGCGCTTCCATCTAACATATCGATGACGTAACTACGGTGAGCAACTTGCATCGCTGGAGCATTAGCATAGCGATCACAAGCAATCACTTCTAAACCAAGTCTCTGACATTCAATTGCGACTTCTTTACCGAGTTCGCCAGAGCCTAAAAGTAATACACGGGTAGCATTTGCGCTGGTTGCAGTGCCAAACATAGTGTTCCCTTACAAAAATAGAGTGGTGAGACAGAAATTACAGGAGATCATACTGAAGTTTCATGACAAAGCAAACGTTTGCTTTTGGTTTTTAGGCAATAAAAAAGCTCTACATGCCGTAGAGCTTTTTATACTGAAATTGTCGCTTATACGTTGACAAAACTAAGTGGAATATCTGGATTCAACGCTTCTAACGTTGATTGCGTATCAGCCAAATGACTGATCTTGCCTTCTGAGTTTTCTACCAGAGCAGCGGCTTTGATATTGTCAAAAGTTTCGCCCGCAAGTAGTACTTGGATCAGCGCAACTTGTAATGGCGGCAAGCTAGGGTTAAACGCCGCATTTTCCGCATAAGCACCTTGGAATACACGGCCGCTAGCCATTTCTAATGCTAAGCCACTCAAGTTGTTGGTATATGGTGAGTGGCTCATGTTCATCGCTTCAACAGCGCTTTGAATTAGAGTGTCTTCATCATCGCATGAGAACTGATGCTTTACTTCTGCCATTAAGCCGGATTCGATACCGAGATCGTTTGGTCCAAAGGCTTCAGGTAGGTATTCATGCAGCGATTTTTCTTCGCGTTCTGGGAGCTGGATTTTAAGCTCGTTTGCGGTAGATAACTCGTTCATGAACTGACGGCAGTGACCACATGGGCTGAAGTTAATAGTGATATCTTTAATACCACGTTCACCTTTCATCCAAGCATGGCTAATTGCAGACTGCTCAGCGTGAACTGTTTGACCTAACTGAACACCAAAGAATTCCATGTTGGCTCCGAAGTAAAGGCGACCTGAGAGACCACGAACGATAGCACCGACATAAAATTCAGAAAGAGGAGCATAGGAATATGCTGCGGCAAAAGGAAGTAGAGCAACACGAAGCTCTTTATCTGATAGACCGGTAGCTGAAAGCAACTGCTCAAACTGTTGAACTGAAAGCGTAGCATCAAAATCATCAGCTTGGATGATAGGAGCAAGTTGTTTGGAAAGTGCTTCTGGAGCGCCTGCTAGCGCCTGTTCAATGCGACTTTTCATGTTGAATCCTTGTTATTGCATGGACAGTTATTCTATGTGAAGGATAGAAATGTTCCGTGCGTTAGATCACGATAAATAATGCAATTGATAATTCTGTTACATAATTAGAGTGAGCTCACACATGTATTCGATTGCACTGACGTGAAGCGTTATCTCCGTCTCACAATTAACCATATCAGTATATATTCATATAACCAAGACGCTGGGATATGTTAATTACGATGCCTACATGTCCACACAACGTTATTCCTAGATATCTAAGCAACGTTGAGTCAGTAATATTGCACTGAATGTTGGAGTTATTAGTGTGTATCTCGTCAGAGTGCCTTAACGATATTACTAGAACGGGTTGTTAGATGAGGTAATACAGAGTTTTGGAAGGGATAAGGAAGAAACGGGAAGGCCACGGCCTGCCGGAAGGAGGGCAGACCGAGAGCGCTTAACTATTGATATAGCCAGACAGCCAAAGCAAAAAAGCTTGGAGCCAAAATAGAAGTGATGATGCCGCATAAAACCAATGCGAGTGATGAGAACGCGGCATCAATGGGCTGTTTCTCTGCACATGTCGCGGTGCCTAAGGCATGAGACACGGTACCCATTGTTAGGCCACGTGCAATCGGGTGTTTAATTCCAATTAAGTTGTAAATTGGGTATGCCAAAATCGCGCCCAATAAACCAACAATCAGAACCAAGATCGCCGCAACGGCAGCTTCACCACCGAGGTGACTCGAAATTTCCATTGCTATTGGCGTAGTGACGGATTTACCCACTAGACTTGCGATTAAACTGATATCCGCTTTGAAAGCGACTGCGATCAAGGTGGTTGTCATCATCGACATCACACTGCCTACTGTGCAAGCAAAAGTGATGATTCGCCAGTTTGCTTTAATTTGTGGTAGTTGTTCATATAACGGGTAAGCCAGAGCAACTACGGCTGGTTGAAGTAAAAAACTGATCCCTTCGTTATCCGCATAATACGTTTCAAACGGTACATTTAAGTAAGTAAGCAAAGGAATGAGCACTGCAATACTGATCAGCAAAGGATTTGCGAGAGGATTATTCACTTTGATTGCGATTTGGCGCGCGACAAGAAAAACCGCAATGGTAACAACTAACCACATATCAGTGCTTCTCCTTTAGCAAGTAGTCCAGCAGCCAAGCGAGGCTGACCAGTACAATGAGTGAGCCTCCAACTGCGCTAGCAATGATAGGGAGGGCATTAGCGAGTAGCATATCGAAATGTTGCATTAATCCCACGCTAATAGGAACGAACAACAAAATCATGTAGCGGATAAATAGCGTGGCGCCCGGTTTGACCCAATCGACCTTTACAAGCCCAAGAGTCATGGAGAAAAACAGTACGAGCATACCGATGACACTTCCTGGGACGGAAACGCCAGTGAACTTTTGAATGGTAATTCCGATGCCAAGCGCCCCCATGATGAGGAAGATTGAAATGAGCAGTTGGATCAGTTGTAAGAATCGTTCTTTAATCATTTTGACAGTATATAAACAACAAGCACACCATAAGGTGCGCTTGTATTAGGAGGAGTTAAGAAGCTAAGCTCTCTACATAACGGTACACGGATTTTAATATCGCAATCTTCTTTTCGTCACTTTCATGTTCGTGAACTAAGTTTTCTAAATTCAGCATGTACTCTTCAATTTGGCTTTCAAACACTTCTCGACAGTGTAATGCCCAGCGTCTCTGTTCTTGCTCGTCTAATGTGCCTGGGAAGTTACGCGCACGATAGCGGAACAATAGAGGTTTAATGCGCTTGTCATCAAATTCAATGTCCAATGCGGCAAGATTATTCGGGTCGGTTTCTCGAATGATATCCATGGCTGCGCGATCGGCCGGAGAGAAGAATCCGTCGTAAAGTTGCGTATCGACGTCATCACTCTTATCGAACTTACGCTCCACAGAAAATAGGCCAATCAACTTTTCTCTAATTTCAGGATGTTGGCGCAACAAAGCGAGATTAGCGAGACATTGCTGGCGATCAATGCCAATAGACTCCGCATTTTCAGCCGTTAACGTTTTTGCAGGGGCGAGAATAGGGCATTTGTTTAAATGAACCAACTTAACTGGTACTGGTAGCAAGTCACCAAGATCTTCTCGCTTAGTGTAGAGTCTTTCGTGTAGCTCTTCTGCGGATAGCTCAAGAATAGGTTGAGGGTCTTTCGCTAAATCGATAGTGATAACGGCGTTATTATTGGTTGGATGCCAAGCAACAGGCACAATCCAGCTAGTGTACTGGCATTCGCGCCCTAGCATGCCTGAAACGTGCATCAACGGCGTCATGTTGACGATGTCGACTAATTCATTGAGCTTACGCTTTTGGCGCATAGAAAAGAAGTAGTCAAACAATTTTGGTTGCGCTGCTTTGACTTTCTTCGCCATTTCGATAGTCGCAATCACGTCTGCCATCGCATCGTGCGCGTTACTATGTTCTATGCCGTTAGCAACAGACAAGTGCTCTAATTTAAAACTAGTGAAGCCATCTTCGTTTTCTGGCCATTCTACGCCTTCTGGGCGAAGGGCGTGGCACGCGCGTAATACATCGAGTAAATCCCAACGCGAGTTACCGTTTTGCCAACTCCATGCGTATGGATCGATAAAGTTGCGATAACAAGTATAACGTGTCACTTCGTCATCAAAGCGAATGCTGTTGTAGCCTAAACTGGTGGTATTTGGTTTCGCGAGTTCAGCGTGAATCTTAGCGATAAACTCAGGCTCAGAAAGGCCTTCTTGAACCGTTTTTTGCGGAGTAATACCAGTAATAAGCGCAGCTTCAGGAGACGGAAGATAATCAGCAGGTGGCTGGCAGTACATGACTAAAGGCTCGCCGATGATATTGAAGTTTTCATCTGTACGAACACCAGCAAACTGGCTTGGGCGATCTTTCGCGGGGTTGGTTCCCCATGTCTCATAATCAAAGAAGAAAAAAGTGGGCTGATTATCTTGGTGCATTCTGCTTACCGTTTACAAAACCGATGACAGTATTAGACCATTCAACGCCTTGACTAGCAACGAAAGATGCAAGTTGAATTTTTGAAAATGAAAAAGCCGATGGCGAACCATCGGCTTGATATTTTACGTTTTATAGCTTGGGAAGTAGTTTGAGCTTTACGCTCGTGTTTCTTCCAATGCTGTTTCGCTTTCTGGTGACTTCAGCACTCGGCTAGCAATCGTACCCGCAGTCATTGATCCTGAAACGTTCAGTGCGGTACGTGCCATATCGATCAATGGTTCAATAGAGATAAGCAGCGCCGCGATGGTCACAGGTAAGCCCATTGCAGGAAGAACAATCAAGGCTGCAAACGTTGCACCGCCGCCAACACCTGCAATACCAAATGAGCTGATGGTGATAATCGCAATCAATGACAGGATAAAGTGTAGATCCAGTGGGTTGATGCCCATTGTCGGAGCTACCATCACTGCCAGCATTGCAGGATAGATACCTGCACATCCGTTTTGGCCGATAGTGGCACCAAACGATGCTGATAGGTTTGCAATCGCTGGTGGAACGTTAAGCTTGGTGATTTGCGCTTCTACGTTTAGTGGGATCGTTGCGGCTGAGCTACGAGATGTAAACGCAAAGGTCAGTACAGGCCAGATTTTCTTAAAGTATTCCGCAGGGCTAACGCCGACAAACGAGACTAATACACCGTGAACAACAAACATCAGAGCGATAGCAACATAAGACGCCACAATAAAGCCAAGTAGGTTTAGGATGTCGCCTGCGCTTGATGTCGCTACCACTTTTGCCATCAGTGCTGCGATGCCGTATGGCGTTAACGCCATGATCATCTTCACTAATCGCATAACGATTGACTGAGCTGCTTCTACGAAAGTACGAATCGGTGATTCTAACTCTGCTTTTTCCATCATCACTTTGCGAGCGGCGATACCGGTTAATACACCGAAGATAACGACAGCGATAATTGAGGTCGAGCGAGCACCTGTTAGATCAGCAAATGGGTTGGTTGGAATGAAGCTAACTAGCATTTGAGGAATAGTCAGGTCACTTACTGTACCAGCACGGCTTTCTAAAACGGCGATACGAGCGGTTTCACGAGCACCTTCAGTTAACCCTTCTGCTGACAGGCCAAATGTTGTTGTCACCAAGATACCGATAAGTGCAGCAATTGCAGTCGTTACTAGAAGAACAGAGATGGTCAGGCCAGAAATTTTACCTAATGATCCACCTTTCTCCAATTTAACAACTGCAGAGATCATCGATACCAATACTAGTGGCATGATGACCATTTTCAGTAGACCAACGTAGCCACTGCCTACAATGCCTACCCATTCAAGTATTTGAGCAATTGCGCTGTTGCCTTCACCGTGAATGAGTTGCAAAGCAAGACCAAAAAGAGAACCAGTAACAAGACCGATTAAAACGAGACGAGAAAGTGTGTGTTTCTTTTGTTGTTGGTTAAAAAGAAAGAACAATATGCCAACAAAGACGGCTAGAGAGGCTATCACTGCAAAATTCATAATCTGACCTTATCAACCTGCCGAAATGGCGGTTGTTTTTTATACGGGGTTTTATACGGATTTGTTTATGGGGCGTAAGATAACGCTCGCGATATAACTTTAAAAATGACAAACGGGTATTAGCTAGATCTAAAATGAATATAAAAACGAGATCTAAGTCGCGTGAGAGTGTGAATTAGCACGTTAAATGTACAAAATGGTTATTCGTAGTGATGCAGTAAGTCACGCATTTCTTGCCTTTGTAAGTAAACCACCGAGTCTTCTTGATAACTGAAAAGTTGATAAATCATCGCTTTGGCGACATCTTCCGCTCGAATAGGTAAAAAGTTGGACAGTTTGCCAAGCATGAATGGGCGAATTACCTTAAACAGAGTTTGCACTAACTTCTCGTCCGTTCTTGGGCTTTGACGTTGACCAACAAGCGGGCCTGGGCGAACAAACACGATTTCCTCAAAACCCATAGCTTCGATTCTTTGTTCCATTTGTCCTTTACAGGCTAAGTAATGGGATGGTGATTTACTATTTGCACCAAGGCTAGAAACAACCGCAAGGCGTTTGACTCCGATCGTTTTCATCTGTTGGGCGACTTTACACACCAGATCAACATCTACTCTACGTAAATTATCCTTACTGCCTGCTTGCTTAAGGGTTGTGCCTAAACAGATAAAGCCGATGGTCGGTGTTGGTTGGTTATCATCCCATTGGTGGATAGAAAGGTCGGCATCAATGAGAGGAACAAGCTTATTGTCCGCATCTAGGACGCCATCGAGTGGGCGGCGAGAAAGATAATATAAGGTCCCAACACCTGATTGATTTATGAGGTTTGTAATGACTTTTGAACCGACTAAGCCAGTCGCCCCAGCGATGATGGCGCAGGTGTTGTTATCCATGTCCTTTCTCCTATATGGGAATATAGCCTAAGCTATTGTAGCGGATTTCAAGGAGTTACTTATAATCGAATGCTCGAAAGGTGAGACGCTCTGCGAACTCAGTAGACTTTCCTAACAGAAATCTGATTAGCGCTGCCCCAAGCGGATGCAAGGGTATACAATAGTGGACGCTCAAAACTGGGGCTGAGCAAGATTTCTTAATCAATGGAACACCTCTCACCCAGACAACATCAAAGGAACGTAAAAAATGGATGACTCTTTTGCAGCGGAGATACAAGCGCGCATAGATAACAAAACCAAACCCGTCGGTTCTTTAGGCTTATTGGAAAAGGTGGCACTACAGCTAGCTCTTATTCAAAGTCAGGATAAACCTCAGCCAGTTGATTCCATCGCTATCTGTAAACCGAGCATGCTGGTATTTGCTGGAGATCATGGCGTTGCAGAGGAAGGCGTAAGCATTGCGCCAAGCGAAGTCACTCAGCAAATGGTGGCTAACTTTCTCGCCGGCGGCGCTGCCATCAACTGTTTTTGCGACATCAATGGCATCCAACTCAAAGTAATAGATTGCGGTATGTTGGCACCTATTGATGTGCTGGTTCCAGAATTTAAGTCTCATCCAAACTTGGTTGAACAACGATTGGGTAACGGTACGGCTAATTTTTCTAAACAATCAGCGATGTCCCCAGAACAAGTGGCGCTAGGTTTAGAGTATGGTGCGAAGATTGCAGAGCAAACCATTTTGTCTGGCTCAAATCTATTGATGTTCGGTGAGATGGGCATTGGTAACACCAGTTCGGCTTCCGCACTGTTATCGGCGCTGAGTTCATTAGATATTGATTATTGTGTTGGCGTTGGCACCGGAATCAATCAACAGCAGTTGAGCCGCAAATATAAACTGGTTGCACAGGGAGTAAACCGATGTCGAGGTCTTGATACTAAAGCGATTCTCGCACAGGTTGGAGGCTTTGAAATCGTACAAATGGTAGGTGCTTTTTTAGAAGCCAAGCGGCTTAAAACTCCAGTTTTAGTGGATGGGTTTATCGTATCGGTTGCTGCGTATATAGCAACGTTGCTAGACGAAGAAGCACGCGAATACATGTTGTTTGCCCACCGCTCCGAAGAAAATGGACATAAGTTTGTATTAGAGTACCTAAAAGCAGAACCTCTACTCGATCTTGGTTTACGATTAGGGGAGGGAACCGGCGCCGCTCTTGCCTTACCCTTGTTAAAAGCTGCTGCCCAGTTTTACAACAAGATGGCGAGCTTTGAGAGTGCAGGAGTTACAGTATAGTGTCAGTCCCTGATAATTCTGAGAACGTCACGCCGTCATCGTTAAGATACCAGTGGGAGTTGTTTCTATTAGCTATCAGTTTTTTTAGTCGCTTACCCGTACCCCAAGCGTTGCCATACAGTGAAGAACGCATGAATCAGGCTGGCCGTTACTTCGCGTTAGTTGGTCTCGTGCTTGGAGCACTTTGTGCTCTGGTATTTTCGCTCACCTCAATTCTTTTCCCAGAATCGGTTGCCATAGTATTAACGATGGTGTTTAGCTTATTGTTAACAGGGGCATTTCACGAAGACGGCTTGACTGATATGGCGGATGGCATTGGCGGTGGCATGACTGTCGAGCGACGCCTCTCTATTATGAAGGACAGCCGCATTGGCACTTATGGTGCAGCCACTCTCATTATGGCGTTATTGGCTAAGTATGTTTTTTGGAGTGAACTGGCTAACTTGCCGCAGTTTTGGTTGGTCATTGTCGTCGCTTATACCGCAAGCCGAGCACTAGCCGCGACGCTTATTTATGACATGCCTTATGTCAGTGACAGTGATACGTCGAAAAGTAAACCGCTGGCAAATAGCCAGTCTTCTTTAGAAGTCTCCATTTTGTTGTTTACTGGTGGCATAACATTGCTTGTGCTTGGTATCACGCAGGCGATCTTTATATCGCTTGTTCTCGTGGTATTTCGTTTGATGTTCAAACGTTGGTTAACCAAGCGAATTGGCGGCTTTACGGGGGATTGTCTTGGCGCAGCGCAGCAGCTATCGGAACTGCTTGTTTATCTCACTATGATTGGGTTTTATCACATCTCATGAAGCAATTGATACTCGGTGGCGCGCGCTCTGGGAAGTCGCATTTGGCGGAAAAAACAGCCAAGCAATTATCGACCACTTCTCAACACTCATTACATTATGTTGCAACCGCGCTGCCATTTGACCAAGAAATGCGAGAGCGAATAGCGCATCATCAGAAGCAACGAGGGGGCGAGTGGCAAGAGCATGAATGCCCCCTTCATTTATCTGAGTTACTGACAAATTTCGCTAACACCGATGTTGTACTGGTCGATTGTTTAACCTTGTGGCTCAATAATTGGATATTTGAGTTAGGTGATGAATGTTCCAATGAGAAGCTAGAAGCAGAAATTGAAAAGCTTATACAGGTGGTACGTGGTTCAGATGCGACGTTAATATTCGTCTCTAACGAGGTTGGAATGGGCATTGTGCCTTTGGGGGCGGTTAGTCGTTACTTTGTGGATAATGCAGGACGGATGAATCAAAAACTAGCCAGTGTTTGCCATCGTGTTACCTTTGTTGCTGCTGGCTTGCCGTTGGTTCTTAAAGAGTAGGATGGAAGAAATGAAAACACTCAACATCTATCTTGTGCGTCATGGAAAAGTAGACGCTCCACCAGGACTTCATGGCCAAACGGATGTAAAAGTTACGCCTGCTGACCAAGAAAGCATTGCTCGGGCTTGGATCGAGAGTGGACGAGGTGTGGGTGGAGTGATTTGTTCTCCGCTTTCACGTTGTCAAGAACTGGCAAACATCATTGCTGAACAGCAGTTATTACCAGTAATGACGGATGAATCTTTACAAGAAATCGCATTTGGTGATTTTGATGGTGTGCCTTTTGATATGCTCACTGAACAGTGGAAAAAGCTAGATGCTTTTTGGCAATCGCCAGCACAACACACGTTGCCGAATGCTGAGAGCTTAAGCACATTTTCTGAGCGCATATGTCGCGTGTGGTCTCAAATCATCAACGATATCAATGACAATCTACTTATCGTCACGCATGGTGGCGTCATTCGTATGATTCTTGCTCATGTATTGGAGTTAGATTGGCGTAACCCCAAGTGGTATTCGACGTTGTCGATAGGAAACGCTTCTGTCACGCATATAACAATTACCATAGATGAGCAAATTTACGCCTCGGTGCGTTCGATTGGCGTACCTCTTTTAACTCGTTAATTTATAAATATTAAAATGCCCAAAGCGATACTGCTTATGGGCATAGTCACGGAAGATGTCAGTGGAAGCCCATCTGCTAGGTGCAGGAAGCGAAAATTGACTCAGTTACATAAAAAGGAAATATAGAAATGACAACGCCGAGTTGGGATTTGTCCATCGTTTATAACGACCTTTCTGACCCACGAATTCAAGACGATATTGCTCTTGTGGAACAATGTATTGATCTTTTGAATAAACAATCAGCAGATTGCGGCAACGTAGAGATCATGCAAAATGCGATTTTGACCAATGAAGCCGCGAGTCGTTTAGCGGGCACAGTTGCAAATTTTGCGAGTTGTTATGCTTCTGTTGATGCAACAAACGCCGAAGCGAAATCGTTACTTGGTAAAATGACCCGCATCTTTTCGGAACTTTCTCAAGCGTTCAGTCCCTTTGATTTGACACTAACGCATGCCGACGAAGAGTTTATCTTGCGCGTGTTAGACCATGAGAATCCTGATATCAGTGGGCAAGCATTTTCTATCTTGAACTCCAGAAAGCTGGCGGATACTCGTCTTAGTAACGCCGAAGAACAGTTACTGGCTGCGATGAGTGTGGATGGTAAATCGGCTTGGGGTAACCTATACGATAACCTGACTGGCTCATTGAAAGTGAAGCTTGAGTACGCAGATGGTAAGAGTGAAGAGCTTGGGTTTTCTCAAGCGGCAAGCATCCTTTATGGGTCTGAATTTGAGCGTCAAGAAGCCGCGTGGCGAGGTGTACAAGATGCAATGCAAACGCACCAAGAATCATTCGCTGCAATTTTGAATGCGTTAGCAGGATGGCGTTTAACTGAAAACAAAAAGCGTTCGACGAAGCGTGAAGTTCACTTCCTAGAGCCGAGTTTGCATGGTAGCCGAATCCAAGCTGAAACTTTAAATGCGATGATGACAGTAGCCAAAGACAGTCGAGCTATTGGTCAGAAAGCGGGTTTATTGATGGCGAAAGTACATGGTCTGGATGAGATGAAACCTTGGAATCATCTGGCGGCTATGCCTGCTTTGAGCGGTGAAGCGAAGGTCTACGACTTTGATGAAGCGATTGATGTTATTTGTGAAGCATTTGAAACAGTAAACCCTGAGATGTCGGAGTTTGTCCGTTTGATGGTACAAAATGGTTGGATTGATGCCGCGCCAAATGCCAACAAGCGTCTCGGCGCATACTGCACAAAACTGCCAGCAACGCGAACACCACTTGTGTTTATGACTTGGAGTGGCAGTCGCTCAGACCTTATGACTCTTGCACATGAACTTGGCCATGCGTTCCATAACTGGGTTATTCGTGATTTGCCACTTTGCCAAACTTACTATCCAATGACGTTAGCAGAAACCGCCTCTATCTTTGCAGAAAACATCGTTCGTGATCATTTGATTTCGAAAGCGGAGAGCGTCGATGAAAAGCTCGAGATGTTGTGGGAAGAGTTGTCATCTGCGCTAGCTTTAATGCTCAACATTCCAGTTCGCTACGAGTTTGAGAAATCGTTCTATGAACGCCGCCAGGATGGAGAGTTAACCGCAGATGAATTCTGTGAGTTGATGTCTGAAACTTGGAAAGAATGGTATGGCGACGTAATGAGCGAGCCGGATCCGTACTTCTGGGCAAGCAAGCTGCACTTTTCTATCGATAGTGTGAGTTTTTATAACTACCCATACCTGTTTGGTTTCTTATTCAGCAAGGGTATTTATGCACAGCGAGAAACCAAAGGCGAAGCGTTTTACACCGATTACATCAATTTGCTGCGCGATACTGGCTGCATGATGGCGGAAGATGTTGTCGAAAAGCATCTATCGATGGATTTAACTCAACCAACGTTTTGGCAGCAGAGCGTTGAGCTAGTGCGTGAAAAAGTCGATGAGTTTGAGCGTTTACTCGCACAGCGCGGCTAAGTTTTTCGCAGTGTTGATGCATAATCTGCTTTATAGCTACAAAAATTTGATCAAATCATAATGATCTTAATCAGGGCTGTGGTAAAGTTCACAGCCCTAACACTTTGTAATTGTTTAAAAATTAAACGCCTCAATGCTTGATTTGAGTGCCTGGCGCGAAAAGGTATCGGATTTTCGAGGGAAATAGTGATTTCTACTCATAAGTGAGATCGCAGCAACAAAAATCCTTTGTACAATTTATTAACATACCCGCCGTGCTATTAAGGAGTAACGCATGACGAAGTCTCTCTTTCGCCAATCGTTTTTAACTGACACGTTAGATGTTCATATCGATGTTGCACCAGCGGAGCAGGTGCTTTCTAACGGTGTAAAACTTAAACTCTATCAGCGTGGTGTATTAGAAGTAATCCCTGCGAATTATACTCAGGATACGAAGAACATCATCATCTCTTGTGGGGTTCACGGAGATGAAACCGCACCGATGGAGCTGGTGGATTCCATTATTCAAGACATAGAATCTGGGTTCCAGACGGTCGATACCCGTTGTCTGTTCATTATCGCTCACCCAGAATCCACTCTGGCGCACACGCGATTCCTTGAAGAAAACCTCAACCGTCTGTTTGACGAAAAAGAACACAAGCAGACAAAAGAGCTTGTCATCGCCGATACGCTTAAGCTGCTTGTTCGAGATTTTTATCAGGATACCGACCCGACAACACGCTGGCACCTTGATTTACACTGCGCGATTAGAGGCTCGAAGCACTATACGTTTGCAGTAAGTCCTAAGACTCGTCATCCTGTGCGCAGTAAGGCATTGATCGATTTCTTGGACAGTGCGCACATTGAAGCTGTGCTCCTGTCAAACTCACCATCGAGCACGTTTAGCTGGTACAGTGCCGAGAACTTTGGTGCGCAGGCTCTGACGATGGAGCTTGGACGTGTGGCTCGTATTGGTGAAAATGACCTCGACAAATTGACTGCGTTTGATTTGTCTTTACGTAATTTGATTGCGGAAACGAAGCCAGAACACCTACCAAAACCATGCATTAAATATCGAGTAAGTCGCACAATCGTTCGCTTGAACAAAGATTTTGACTTTATGTTCGACGACAATGTTGAAAACTTCACTTCATTTGTTCACGGCGAAGTGTTTGGTCATGATGGCGACAAACCATTAATGGCGAAGAACGAAAACGAAGCGATTGTCTTCCCGAACCGTCATGTCGCAATAGGTCAACGTGCAGCTCTGATGGTTTGTGAAGTGAAAACCCGTTTTGAAGAGGGCGAGTTGGTTTACGATTAATCCAACATTGCTTTGAGAAGTTAATTGCAATTTACCGAGGCTTAACTGTAAGGTTAAGCCTCGTTTTTTTTTATCGGCCGCTATGGATTTTCAACAACTAATCCTGAACAAGGAACGACGCTGGCAACGTAACCTGATGGTTATGTCGCTCGTGCTCGCTGTACTCTCTGCCATCCACTTGATGGTCGGAGAAATTTTCCTTTCTCCTTTTCAATCTTTATCTGCATTTGAACATAAGCTATTGGTGGACTTACGTTTACCGAGGTTGGTGTCTGCGGCAATTATTGGTGCTGCGTTAGCGGTATCTGGCGCGACGTTACAAGTGTTGCTTGGGAACGTGTTGGCTGAACCCGGCGTGCTTGGTATATCTGGTGGTGCAAGCTTAGCAATGGTCTTAATCATGTTCGCGTCACCTGTTCTTCCTACCCCGATTGTTTTTATGTTGGCAGCGATTGCAGGCTCGATGGTATTCACGTTTGTTTTGGTGGCGATAGCAAGGGCAATGCACCTGACGACGGCTCGATTGCTTTTGGTTGGGGTCGCATTGGGTATTTTATCGAGCGCGATTGTGACGTGGGCTTTTTACTTTAGTGATGATCTTAGCTTACGCCAACTGATGTATTGGTTAATGGGCAGCATTGGTGGTGCAAGTTGGTATCAACATACCGTTACCTTGGTGATGCTGCCGGTGCTTATCTGGTTGTGTTGTAAAGGCAAGTCGCTTGATAAATTGATGCTTGGTGAGATTCATGCGACCCAATTGGGAGTCGATGTACATCAAATGCGTTGGAAACTGATCCTCGCCATTTCTGTTTTGGTGGGTAGTTCAGTCGCTTTGGGTGGCATCATCAGTTTTGTTGGTTTGGTGGTCCCGCACTTGTTGCGTTTGGCTTTTGGTACAGAAAACCGTTATTTATTGCCACTTTCTGCAATATCTGGCGCTGCGTTACTTGTATTTGCGGATATCGGCGCAAGGCTGTTATTGGACGCCGCAGAGCTACCTTTAGGTGTCATGACAACATCGATTGGCGCACCTATTTTCATCTGGATGCTGGTGAAGAGTCATGATGCACGTTAAACATATGTCGGTTGGTAGTCGATTATTGCCTCTTTCTTTTGAATGCAAAGCAGGCGAAATCGTACATGTCGTTGGGCCTAATGGTTCAGGTAAGAGTACTTTATTGGCTGCGATTTCTGGTACGTTAAGCTACCGAGGGGGTATGAGTGGTGAAGTGTACGTTGGCGACAAAAACTTGCTTACTTTACCGTTGTCAGAGCAAGCTCATGTTCGAGGTTATTTGTGTCAGCAATCACGCCCAGCGTTTAATGTTGATGTGTTTCAGTATCTCGCTTTATCTCTGCCAAGTGGTGCTGAGATTGCGGATATCAAAGTGCGTGATGCCGTCAATATGGTGGTGGAGCTGGTACAACTTCAAGATAAGCTTCATCGCAGTATTCAAACATTATCCGGTGGTGAGTGGCAACGTGTCCGATTAGCAGGCGTATGTTTGCAGGTGTGGCGTACCATTAATCCTTTTTCGCAGTTTTTAATTTTGGATGAGCCAGCAGCACCATTAGATATTGCGCAAGAGGGGCTGCTCTATCAATTGATTAACGCTATGGCGGCGCAGGGAATTGGAGTATTGGTTGCTAATCACGATCTCAATCGCACATTAAAGCACGCAGATAAAGTATTGCTGCTTAACAACGGTGTGCTGCACTCATCAGGAAATGCCGATACTGTGCTAACGGAAGAAGCGCTCGGGGAAGTGTTCAATACTCAAGTCAAAAAGGTCATCGTAGATGAGCAACCTTATTTAATCTTTGATTAGTATTTAGGGACAATAAAAAACGACCTACTTGAGGTCGTTTTTTTAATCGAGATAGCCAAACTCAACGTTTACTGAGTCAGCGGTTTTAGATCTGCTGGGCGGTAGTAAACTGATTTGAGTACTTTGCCTTTACGAATGGTTTTACCTTCCGATACGAAATCTTCGGCGCATTTCGCGATAATGTATTCACCTTTCTGCACCGCCATCAACTTGATGCCTTGTTCCGCGTAGAATGCTTCTGTTTCTGAGTACTCTTGCTCGTTACGGCATACTTTGCTCATGTTGCTTGAGTGCACTTCATCCCAGCAAGGAATAAATTCAATACCACGGTTTACTGCAACGTTTAATAGAAGATCAATTAAGTAGCTGATCGCTAGGTTGTCTTCTACTTTGCTGTGGCCAAGATGAACGAGACGGCCCATTAATACATACACGCTGTCTACGATGGCATCTGCTTGCTCAGTTTTACAATCTGCTTCTGCTAGCTCTGTTAGCTCTTCGATCGCCAAAGAGGTGTGTAGTGTATCTGCTTGTGCATCAAGGCTTGCAGCGTCTGCGACTGGTAAGTCGAACGTACTACGGAACTCGGTGATATCACGGTATAAGTGATCAAAAATCTCTTGGGTTAGCTTTGACAGTTGCATTCTAATTTCCATTGAATCGATTGAAGCGGCAATGATACCAAACCGCACTTTGAACCCCAAGGGCATTGAATCCAACTGGTGATAAATCTGCCTTTGGGTAATGGTAGTGCTTAACGAAATAGGTAAGGAAACAGCTTTTTACGTTCTTCCTCTGAAAGGGCGGAAACACGAGCGATGTTCGTATCGGGAATGGATTCAGGATCAGGATAGTGTTTTAGTACCTTTTCCATACTCTCTTCGCGAATCAAATGGAAGATCGGGTAAGGAGAACGATTGGTCAGGTTTTCGTCGTCTTCAGGCCTTGCGCCACCAAAACAGTAATCAGGATGGAAAGTTGCTACTTGGAAAACACCTTCCCAGTTTTGCTGCTTAATTAATCCTTCAACCCAATCGATACAAAAGTTGTAGTCCCAGAAATCTTGTAGCATGTTGGGAACCACAATCAACGTGGTCTCAAGTTGTTCGGGCTCTGTGTTACTCAGCTCAATCAGCTGCAATAAAATATCTTCAAGAAGCGCTGCTTCTTGAGTCGCTTCACTAACAAAGATTTTGATTTGTTTATTACGTTGCGGTTTGGCAGCAAACGGACAAAGGTTGAGTCCGATTACCACATCGTTGAGCCATTGATCGACCTGTTGAGTGATCGCTTCGATATCTGTGTTTTGTGTTGAACGCGTTGACATACGACTTTCTGGTTTTTATTAAAGTAGCGCAAGCATAGCAGAGTTGGTTATCCAAGTAACCAGAGAGGTATTACGCAAATGAGCGCAACTTAGCTACTCTTTAAACTCGCTGCGTCAGGTGTTTGGTCTGTATGCTTTCTTTCGGCAATGTGTTTCAAATACGCAATCGCAGCAAACATCGCTAGGTAGACGGCGCTTCCCCCTATAAGAACACTCGACCAACCACCATGTTGCCAACAATAAAGAAGTAAGAATCCTCCCAAACTACCGCCTACGTAGTAGTGTACTAAGTAGAGCGCTGTCGCGGTGGCTTTGGCACGAGTGGCATTCTGACCGACCCAACCGTAGGCGAGGGTATGAGTAAAGAAGGCACCAAAACTTATCAGCAACAATCCAACTAGCATTGCAGTCAAGCTTTCAACCGCAGCAATCCACATCCCCGTCATGCTCACTATCGCGCCCAAGAACATACCGAGGATTGAGGAATAACATTTACTCCAGTGGCCTGCACAACGAGAGGAGAAAGTCCCTCCCAAGTAACAAATAAAGATCAGTGAGGCCAACCCGACGGGCACATTGTGAGGTTCACTCACCAGACGGAAACCCATGACGGAGTAAAGGTTTACGAACAAAGCAAAGTTGAGTCCTCCTATCAGCATCGCGAACCACACGCGTTGGTTTTTAAAATGACCAATAAGCGCACGATTTTGATGGCGCAAACTGCTTGATGACGGGGTGAAGTTGCGCTGTGTTGGCAATAAATAGTGAACACCAATGACACCAAGAAGAGTGAACACCATCATAACTTCAATGGCGACATCAACACTGAAATTGTCCGCCAATAAGCCGCCGCTAATACGCCCTGCAATACCGCCTAATGAGTTAGCCGCAATGTACGTTCCAATTGCCATCGAGAAAGCGTGCTTGTCGAGCTCTTCTGCCATGTAAGCCACGGCGACCGCAGCAAAAGCCGCGAGCGCGACCCCGATCAGTGCTCGACATACCACCAAAAACAGGAATGAGTCACCAAACAGCATCAAAGCGGAAAGGGTAGGAATCGAAAACAGGCCGACCATCATAACTGGCTTTCGTCCCACTGATTCTGATAACACAGCCATTGGGACGAGGCTAAAAGAGAGAGCCAGTGTTGAGGCCGCAAATAGCCAGTTCACTTGTGTTTCTGAGATCGTGAAAATTTGGGCAAAAGTGGGCAGCATTGGCTGTAGTAGGTATAAATTTGAAAAAACCAAGAAGGAACCAAGCGCTAGCGAGAGCGTAATGCGTTTGTATTCCGGTGTGCCAAAACTGACCATGAATTCTGCCTAATGTGAGCAAATGGAGAGACTGTGATCAATCTATCAGTTCGTTGTAAATTAAAAAAATATATTAAAAATATGGACACCATATATTTTTGATCTAATGGAATCGAAACAACTTAAACATTTTCTGGCGGTCGCTGAACATGGAAACATTACCCATGCGGCGAAAGCCCTGCATATTGCCCAGCCCGCATTAAGCATTTCTATCAAAAAGTTTGAGCAGTCTTTGGGCGTTACCCTATTTCGCCGTGATGATAAAAAAATCAGCTTAACGAAAGAGGGCGAAACGCTACTTGTACATGCCAAGCGGGTGATTCAACAGTTGCACGACGCGCAGCTCGCGATTGATGAGTTGAAAGGTTTAGCGAAAGGCGAAGTACGACTCGGAACGCCATCAATGATGGGCAGTTATTTCTTTCCACGAATTGTGATGGCGTTTAAAAGCCAGTTCCCGGAGTTAAAATTGACCTTGGTCGAAGCTGGGACTCAATCGATTCGTCGTATGCTGCTTAATGGTCAACTTGATATCGGTGTGATCAGTTGTGATAACGTGCCTGATGACCTAGAAACTGACCATTTATTTACTAGCCAAATGGTCGCAGTTGTTTCACCTGAGCATGAGTTAGCCCAGCGAGACGCTCTTACTTTTGATGAGTTCTTTGAACACGATTTGGTTATGTTTCAGCATGGCTATTTTCACCGTGAATTTTTGGATCAGGTGAGTGAGGAGCATGGGTTTACCATGAAGTCATCATTCGAAACCAACTTACTGCCTTTGATTTTGAGTATTGTGAAACAAGAGTTTGCGATTACCGCGTTACTGGAATTGGTGACCCAACATGAGTCAGGCGTTGTTGGCGTGCCGTTTGAACCACCAGTGACGCTGGATCTGGCACTTGCTTGGCGCAAGCAGGGGTATTTATCAATAGCAGATCGAACGTTTATCGACTTTATCAAGCGCTACGTTTAAACGCAGCGCAGATTCATTGTTCGAGCACTAGTCGCCTTTGTACATCTTCTCGAAGTTCTTTGGGTTCCAGCCAATCATTACCCGATCACCAATTTTTAAAACTGGCACTGAACGAGCACCAAGCGCATCAAGTTCTTTGCGACCGCGTTGCATCTTAGCATTGCACAAACGATAGTTAATATTTTTCGAATCCAGATAACGTTGAGCATCTTTGCAGTGAGGGCATTTGTCTTTGACGTAAAGGACGACACGTTTCATTGAGTTTCTCTCCATTATCATTGGGAGGCGAAGTTTAACGGCCTTTCACCATAAATGAAAGGCGAAAGCTAAGGTGAAACTGTCCTTTATCTCAGGTATATTGAGCGCCTTTATTTTGTCATAACAGACGTTAATTCTATGCATCCGTCACTTCGATACATTCAAGGCTACCCACAAAACATCGTAGAGCAGGTGAGCTCATTGATAGCGAGTGGCAAGTTTGTTCCTTGGTTCGAAAAGCGTTATCCCGATAGGCACCAAATCAAAAGCGAGAAGGCGCTCTATGAGTACGCCATGGCAATCAAAAACCGCTACATGAAGAAAGCCGCGCCAATCAGTAAAGTTGTCTACGATAAGAAAATTCACGCGGTAAACAACGCGCTTGGTTTGCACAGTGTTATCAGTAGAAACCATGGCGGCAAGCTGAAGTCGAAAAACGAGATTCGCATTGCCAATGTATTTAAGGATGCGCCCGAGCCACTATTAAGAATGCTGGTGGTACATGAGTTGGCGCATACTCGTGAGAAAAACCACGACAAGGCGTTCTATCAGCTATGTTGCTACATGGAGCCTGAGTATCACCAACTCGAATTTGATGCTCGTTTGTTTATGATTTACCTCGATTTAAAAGCGAATTTGAATGAAGAACAATAATCACAACGCGAAGCAAGCAAAGCCAAAGACTTCAAAGGCGGCTCAGAATCAAGACGCGAATAAAGCCAAGCCGAAGCGTGTTAAAGACAAAGTTGCGCGCAAATCTCCGCAGCCTGCAGGAAAGAGCGAAGTCGAGTTTATTAAAATAGCGAAGAATGGCTTGCATGAGCGTAATGTTCATCAAGGTCGTTACGATTTTAAAAAACTTGTGGAAAGTGAACCACAGTTAAAGCCATTCGTTATCAAAAATCCGAAAGGGGAAGACTCCATAAACTTCTCTGATCCTAACGCTGTTAAAATGCTCAATAAAGCATTGCTTGCTGCGTATTATGGTATCGAGTTCTGGGACATTCCCGACACCTACCTTTGCCCACCGATTCCGGGCCGCGCTGATTACATTCACCGAGTGGCAGAGCTACTTGATGGTGAAGTAAAAGGTCAGTACACGCACCAAAAAGTGAAAGCGTTGGACATTGGCGTGGGAGCAAACTGTATTTATCCGATTGTTGGTGTAACAAAATACGGTTGGCACTATACGGGCAGCGATGTCGATCCAAAATCCATCCAATCGGCTCAAACGATCGTAGAGCACAATCGTGTTTTGACGGGAAAAATTGCACTAATACAGCAACACAATGATGCCAATATTTATCGAGGTATCATTCAACCGAATGATCGTTATGATGTGACGACATGTAATCCGCCATTCCACCGTTCGGCGGAAGATGCCGCTATGGGCAGCCAGCGTAAAATCGAGAATCTAAAAGCAAACCAGCGTAAGAAAGGGCTAAAACCTCAAACCGCACAAGTAAAGACAAGTAAGCCTGCGTTGAATTTTGGCGGTCAAAACGCTGAATTGTGGTGTGAAGGCGGAGAAGCGGCGTTTATCCGAAAAATGGCGAATGAAAGCCAAGCTTTTGCTGCGCAGGTCTTGTGGTTTACAACACTTATATCCAAAAAAGACAACGTTCGCCCGATGCGCAAGCAGCTTGAAAAATTGGGTGTGAAAGCCATTCGTGTGGTTGAAATGAGTCAAGGACAGAAAGTGAGCCGCTTTGTAGCTTGGTCATACATGGATAAACAACAGCGCAAAGCATGGATTGAACTAAAGTGACGTTGACCGTTTCACACTGAGCAATAAAGTAGAAAGCCCGCTGATATCAGCGGGCTTCTATTTTGGGAGATCTAAAACTTAATGATGGGCTCACAATCTAGTGAACTGAGAGAGACAAAAGTATCTGTTTTGGCATAGTACAAGCCACAGGTTTCACCTCTTATCTGCAACGTATATTGGTCTGGAAGATCCGTATAGCTGCCATCCAACAGTTGATTGTTGTTCCCTTTTACTCGTCCTTTTTCAATCAACAAATGCGGTGAGGATTCAAATACGTTATTTGCGATTCTAGGTGCTGGTGTCCCTTGGATTTCTGCGATCGCGTTTTGAATCTCTATGACTGTTTCCGGAGAGTTCTTTTTGCTCAATGCTTCAACGGGTTCTTGTGACATAGCTTGGCATCCTATCAAAGAAATCGAAGTGCCTAAGAAAAGCGCAACCCGAATCAGCATTCGTAAAAAGTTAGTTGATCTCAACATGAATTGCCTCTGTTCGTAGCGGAGAGCGAAGATCGCTTAACTCCGGAGATGAAATGTTACGCGGCATGGCATTGAAACTTGAAGAGGAGACTGGCGGACAGGTTCCAGTTTCCATGTAGTTTAGTGCCGCAGAAAGCATACCTTCAGACGGATCGCCTAATGGTTTTGTTAGGTCGTCATTGACCCAGCAACCTTCCACTCTATTGTTTAAGCCTAGCTCGGTATTGATTTGGCTCTTTGGAGTAGGAATAAAACCATCAGAGAAGTCGCCAAATTTTTTCTCGTTCGCTGACTTGAACTGAATAGTGTAGTACATAGTGCCGCAGTTTTGTTCTGCTGAGAACCCATACGGTTTACCTGTGGTTGTTGAGCCTATTTGGATAACCTCAACATCAATGCCGCGCAAAGCGTTGATCAACAGTTCACTTGAGGAAGCCGTGCCTCCTGAAGTCAGCACATATACGCGCTTTTTGTTCAGTGTCGGCAGCACTTGGTCCGAATACTTTTGTGCTGCCCAGTCTATTGCTAGATTCGTAAAGCGATAGATGTTATCCCCATCTTTAATGGTACGCATCACTTTGTCGTTGTGAATCAACTCACTGAAGACTCGGTTCTGACCAGCACCGCTTAGCATGTAGCCTACTTGCGAGGACTGAAGTACTAAGCCACCGCCGTTGTAACGTAAATCAACGACGATCTCGTCAACATTCTCTGCCGAGAGCGTACTGAACGCCTCAATAAGTGGGGCTTGAGCGCTTGGTTCAAATGAGTTGTATTGTAGATAGCCGATCTGCATACCATTGTGTGCGATCACTTTGGCATTTTTAACTGGAGAAGTCATGACATCAGAGGCGGTAAGCGTCACGGTTTTCTCTAGGCCGTCAACACTCTCAAATGTGAAGGTGTAATCTTGATTGATGTCAGGGTTAAATAGAGTTTTATTAATAAAATCAATGTCGGACTGACTACCGGTGTTAACAACATCAATATTATTGATTTTTAGAAGCTTATCACCGCGAGCAATGCCGTTTCTATCAGCTGGAGAAGCTTCTTCAGTATAGGAGATACGAACGTCTCTAGGTTGTACGCCACGTAGGAATGCCCAGTTAAAACCAAACCCAGCGACTAAACCAGATTGCGATGACTTCATATCATCTTCATAAGGGACGGTAAAGTGGAAGCGATCTTTCGGTTTACCAGTCGTGGTAGTAGCAGAGGTGACCAATGTGTTGAAGTAATCCGTCACGGTTTTGTAGTTTGCTGGATTATTATCAGGAACTTCGTCATACCAAAGGTAAGTTTCGTTAGTAAAAGCTCTTAAAAAGAGTTTTTCGTGTAAAGCAGAACCTAATTTATCTGGATAGGCGGCATAATTGTTATATGGGTCTCGACCCACTCGTGGGGTTTCACATTGGTTGACAAACGAGCTTGATGGTTGGCTAAAATCACCGGCTTTCCATGTTGGCCCGGTTGCGCTGCTAGTTGATGGAGTAGATGAATCATCACCGCCGCCACCGCCACAACCTTGTAATAATGCGAGAGTGACTGCCGTTGCTAAAGAATACTTAAATTTCACTTTTCTATGTCCTTATAAATAATAGAATTATAATTATCTGTTTTGCTTTTGTTTTTATTAGCTAGGTGAATGTATTAATTTAATTCGTTCGTCTGCAAATTTATATTTAAAGAGTGTGAGGTAAATAACGTAAAAATGGTTGTCTTTTATTCTTAAAAATCCATTAGTTATTCCTTAAGTTCCTTAGCAGTTTCAACGTAATAATAAGGAAAAAAACAAAGATGAAATGGAGGGTTCTCTTTGTCGACTAATTGTTGTTTGCTAAATAGAAAGTAAGTTTTGGGTCGGGAAATTCTATTTATTAGAGATTTAGCAGGAATAAATGATGCATTCTAGGTTTGGAGTGAATCTTTAATCTGATGTTTTAATTTATTTTAGTCAATTGGGCGACGTGCTTTAACAGGCTTCCATCAATATCCGGTAAGTCATCTGCGAAAAATATCTGAGCGCCAGGAGTACAGCGCATTAATATATTTGTTAGTTCACCTTCGTTGTTGGAAGTGTTAACTGCGTTAAGTTTCGCTAATTTATTACAAAGCTCGTCCTCTATTTGCACTTTTTGCTCTTCGGTGAGCCTAATACGACCCACACACACACCTGGGTTGATGTTATGAGAAAGCGACTCTTGTTGAAATCGCTCTTTGAATAAGGTGTCCAATGCGGTACCTTCTTCCATAATAAATCGACGACCAGAACGGTAAAACAAGCCGTCTCCGAAGTTTTCGACATATCCTAGAATTTCCGCGATACGCAAATAGAATCGTAAGCTTGTATCAGAAAGTCCGTAAGTATGGGCTATCTCTTGCGGTTTAATATCACGAGAAGTCAGCATATAAATAAAATCAAGTAAATAAGGATGCTCAACGAAAAGGGCGCTCTCTTCATCTGTTAGCATTTGCTCGTTTTGGTGCTGGAGCTCGTTGGCTAAGGTTGCGAGTTCGATGAGATCGGTATTCAGGTAGTTCAGATAAACAAGTACTTTATCCAAACCTAAAGCAGGATTATGTAGGTGGCGTTTAATACTAGATAGAGGGATGCCACTTTTCTCTGACAAGGAATTGTAGCAAAGCCCTTCTTCTTTAATCTTTTGTCGTAGCGCTGCGAGTAAAAACTTTGGTCCAACATTCATCCTTGAATATCACCTTATTCGTTATTCCGTTTACTGGCTGATATTTTGCCTTTCAAGCAGTAGGTTTCGAATCGCTGTGCCTGCTTCTAGAATGTGTTTTTTCAGCAGATACTTGGCGCCTTCTATATCGCGATTTTGGCACATTTCAAACAAGCTTAAGTGCTCTTCTTCTGCCTTTTTAATGCCTGTTGTGAACAATAGCTGCATACGTATGTATCGGTCACACTTTGTGTTCAAGTTGTAAATGACGTCCATAGTTTCAGGCATGTTGGCTGGCGCATATAGGGCTTTGTGGAACTCGTAGTTGTAGTTGCTCCATTCTTCTACTTCGTCGCCACTGTTCACTACTGACTCGAAACGTTCGCGAACTTCGCGCGCCCGTTCAAGGTCAGCGTCTGTCATATTTTGAATCGCACGCTCTAAAATGTGGCATTCCACGACAGCGCGCAGTTCAAATAGCTCATTGATTTTCTCTGGAGATAGCTCAGTGACCGTCGCACCTTTGTGAGGTTCAAAGCTAACGAGTCCTTGTGCTTCCAATTGAACTAACGCTTCACGCACAGGAATTCGGCTAACATTAAACTCTTTTGCTAACGCATCTTGACGTAAAGGTTGACCAGTTTTTAACTCGCCCTTCAAGATCTGAGTTCGAATTGCTTCCTCAACGAGCTGAGTGCGCGTTTTAAAAACAGGTTTCTGTGACATTGAAGTCTCCCGTTAAATTAATATTGTATCCAATCCATTTTACTTTAGTAGTTTATTGTTTTTCTGACACAAACCAACTAGGAAAGAAGGTTTTGAGAAGTAGAGTGAAATAAAAGGCATCAGTTGATGCCTTTTTGAGCCATTTGGTGAGCTTATTGGGACACTCTGCCATCTATGGCGCGTTGAATACCCAGTGGGTTTGACGCTTTTAATGAATCTGGTAATAAAGATTCTGGCAAAGCTTGATAAGCGACCGGACGCAACCAACGATGAATAGCCTCCGCTCCGACAGATGTTGAGGCAGAATTGGTTGAAGCAGGATATGGTCCACCATGAACCATAGCGTAACCAACCTCGACGCCAGTTGGCCAACCGTTGAATACAATGCGTCCCGCGATTTCTTCCAAACTTGGAAGCAGTTGTTTCGCTTGTTCTTCGTCTTCAGCGGTAGCGTGAAGGGTTGCGGTGAGCGAGCCAGTCAGTGAATCACTCAGTTTCAACATGTCATCGAAATCTTCACAGATTACGATTAACGATTGAGGACCAAATATTTCTTCCTCCCATTGTGGGTTTTTACGCCAGTTTTTACTGTCCGTCACGAACAGTACTGGTGCGACATTGGCCACTTCTGCTTGTTCAGAGCGAGTTACATTAATGCCCATTTCGGAAGCTCGCTTGTTAACTTCTGATTCATACGTTTCTCGGATTCCTTGCGTTAGCAAAGTGGCCGTTGATTGTTGTCGAATTAACCCTTGAGCAGTTTCGATAAAGGCTTGCGTTTCTGGGCTATTCAAGACAAATACAACGCCTGGTTTTGTACAAAATTGTCCACAGCCCAAAGTCATAGAAGCCACAAACTCTTCAGCCAATGATGCGTTTGCTCGTATGGCTGAAGGGAGAATAAATGTTGGGTTAATCGCCCCTAGTTCGCCATAGAAGGGGATTGGCTCTGGTCTTTGCTGAGCTAGGTTAAACAGCGCACGGCCACCACCGACTGAGCCTGTAAAACCAACCCCTTTAATTTTTGGATGGGTAACGAGTGCTTGGCCAAGTGCGCGTTTGTTGCCTTGCAATAGCGTGAAGATGGCTTGCGGTAAGCACTCTTTCTCAAGTGCAGCCTCAATACACTCAGCAACAAGTTGACTGGTGCCAGGGTGGGCGGTATGGCCTTTTACAATCACAGGACAGCCAGCTGCCAGTGCCGAAGCCGTATCACCACCTGCAGTAGAAAATGCGAGCGGAAAATTAGACGCACCAAACACGGCGACAGGGCCAATTGCGATTTGCTGACGACGAATATCTGGTTTCGGCAGTGGTTGACGGTTTGGGTTTGGCGTATCGAAAATTGCTTGATGGTGATTACCCGAGCTCACAACCTCGGCAAATAGTCGTAATTGGTTGGCGGTACGTCCTATTTCACCGCTTAAACGTGCTTCGGGAAGGGCAGTTTCTAAATGAGCACGAGCAACGATTTCTTCACTCTTCTTTTCCAATTCAGAGGCGATAGAGCAAAGTAAGCTCGCTCGCTTTGCATTGCTTAGTTGGCGAAACTCACGCGCAACGCTTTGGGCGGCTGAGGCTGCTTGATTAACTTCTTGCTCCCCATGCACCGGAAACTCTGTGGGTAGAGGCTCACCAGTAAAGGCGTTGACTGCGTAAAAAGTGGTTGGTTCTTGTGGGTTCATCATTCTTCCTTACTATCCTTATTACTTTACTTCAAATCCGTACGCATATGGGTCTTCATCGTCTACCCATATCGTGTTGTGACCGTATACTTGTGCCCATCCTTCAATACTTGGCAAAATAGCGGCTTTGCCATTCACTTCGGTAATGCCTTCTATACGTCCTTGAAATAGGCTGCCGATGATACTTTCGTGAACAAAGTCTTCCCCTTGAATGAGTTTGCCTCTTGCATGCCATTGCGCCATACGTGCACTTGTGCCCGTACCACATGGCGAACGATCCAACGCTTTGTCGCCGTAAAACACAGCATTTCGAGCGGTGGCGTTTTCTTGAGTGGGCTCTCCGGTCCATAGCACGTGAGAAACACCGCATACTGTTGGATCTTCTGGATGTACGCACTCAACCGCTCGAGATACCGCTTCGCGAACTTTTGGTGAAAGCATCAAAATTTCATCTGGAGAGTAGTGTTCAAGTCCGGCGTAGTTTTCTTGAGGGTCGACGATTACGTAATAGTTTCCGCCATAAGCAACATCGACAGTGAGCTCACCTAAGCCCTCTATGTCCACAGTTACGTCTTGGTGGGCAAGGTAAGCTGGTACGTTAAATATCTTCACCGACGTGACCTCGTCACCTTTTGTTTGGTAGTGCACTTCGATTTGTCCTGCTGGGACATCAAGTATCAAACGACCTTCTTTTTTGGGAGTGATAAGGCGATTCTCGATAGCGGTGGTGACGGTTCCAATGGTGCCGTGGCCACACATTGGTAAGCAGCCACTGGTTTCAATAAACAGAATAGAAGCGTCTGCGTTATCACTGCAAGGAGGCAAGACAACTGACCCCGACATCATTGAGTGGCCGCGAGGCTCAAACATGAGTGCCTGGCGAATCCAATCATAATGCTCAAGAAAGTATTGGCGCTTTTCGCTCATGGTATTGCCTTCGAGTGGAGGCACACCGCCTGCTACCAGCCTAACTGGGTTGCCGCAGGTGTGGGCATCAATACAGAAAAAAGTTCCTTGTCTCATTTTTCGCTCCTTGCTGAAAAAATGGTTGAATTAAACAATAGCGATGTTAACGTAATGTAAAATATATTGTATACAATCTACGTTTTCAAGTGTGACTCGGAGCATATTTATGTTGGTCAAGGATGAAACTAAAAAGGAAAGGATCGCTGTGATAGGTGCGGGGATTATTGGCTTATCAATTGGTTTGAAATTGCAGCAGCAAGGTTATCAAGTCACGATTTTTGATCCCAATGGCGTGGGGAATGGATGCTCTAAGGGAAATGCAGGTCATATCGCGACTGAGCAAATCTTCCCTCTTGCAACGCCAGCGCTGCTTCCGCAATTACCTAAAATGCTGCTAGATTCCAAAAGTCCGGTTTCGATCCGTTGGCAAGATATTCCAAACACAATCGGGTGGATGATTCGTTTTCTATTACAAACAAAGCCATCAGCCGCGGAGCGGGCAAAAAACGCGATTAAGAGTCTTAACGAGCGGTCAGTGGCAAGTTGGCGTGGCGTGCTTGATTCAATCGGAAAAGCGCATCTAATAAAAATGAATGGTTCATTGCTCACTTTTGAAAACGAGAAACTGTTTCAGAATTATCAAAGCACGCTTAACTCACTGGCTAAAAACGGTGTGGCGTATCAAGTTTGGACACAAGAGGCGATTCGAGAGCGGATACCTGATCTCAGCCATAAGGTTCGTGTCGGTGTCTTTTTTCCCGATACAGGTCATACGCTAGACCCCTATCAGCTCTGTGTTGAGCTAAGTGAAGCTTTTGAAGTTCTTGGCGGTAAGGTTTTACAAAAAGGTGTATCTGCGTTGGCGAAAAATTGTGATGTGTTGGTTGAGTCTCAAACACATTCATTTGACCGAATCATTGTTGCCGCTGGTGTACATTCTAAGCCTTTGATACGGCAACTAACCGGAATCAAAGTGCCTATTCAAGCCGAGCGCGGTTATCACCTAATGGTGGGTGACAAGCGTGATGTATTGCCATTTCCTATTAGCTCTGCCGATAGAAAATTCATCATGACTCCTATGTCAGGTGGGTTACGCTTGGCAGGCACTGTTGAGTATGCCGATGTAGAATCACCACCCAATATGAAACGTTCAGAAATGCTTTTTCAGTTAGGTGACGAGATGTTTGAGTCGGGGTTAGATCCACTCAAGCAAGGAGAAAAGTGGATGGGGAATCGGCCTTCAACAGTCGACTCGTTACCGGTTATTGATAGTATTTGGGATGGAAATGTATTACTGGCATTTGGCCACCAACATCTTGGATTAACTCAAGCGGCGATTACGGCAGATCTCCTTTTAGAGCTTATCGAAGGAAAGCCGACATCGATTGATCTTTCACCTTTTTCATTACAACGATTTGCCTGAAAAATTTAATATTAAATATTGTATAAAATATATTAAATGCTAATGTTAACTTAATTTTAACAAAAACTGGTATCCAACAGCCGTACTCGGATGCCTCCAGAAAAACAACCAAAAGGAGTAAAACATGTCACGAATGACCAAAGCACCATTGGCGCTGTTGATTTCAGGAATGCTGTTGGGGACCTCTGCTTATGCTGAAGACAAATTGACGGTCGTATCTTGGGGTGGTGCATTCACAAAGAGCCAAGTGGAGGCATATCACAAGCCTTTCATTAAAAAAACAGGTGTTGAGATCGTATCCGAGGATTTCAGCGGCGGATTAGCCGAAATTAAAGCGCAGGTGGAAGCGAACAACGTGCGCTGGGATTTGGTGTCTCTCGACAAGCCGGACATTGTTCGTGGTTGTGCCGAAGGGTTATTAGAACCAGTGAACCCAAGTATTTTGCCTCCGGGCGCAGATGGAACACCAGCACAAGAGGATTTCATTGATGGTGCGATTCACGAGTGCGCAATCAATACCATCGTTGTGTCCACAGTATTAGCGGTGAACGAAGACGCGTTTAAAGGTAAGGTTTTGCCTAGCAAGTTGACCGATCTTTTTGACCTAAAAACTTTTCCAGGTCGACGTGCATTGCAAAAACAACCTCAGGGTAATCTTGAGTGGGCACTATTGGCTGATGGTGTAAAACCAGAAGAGGTCTACAGCCTGCTCGAAACCGAAGCGGGGCGTGAGCGTGCTTTTGCTAAGTTGGATACGATCAAATCAGAAGTGCTGTGGTGGACAACAGGAGCCCAGCCACCTCAAATGCTTGCAGACAAAGAAGTGGTGATCGCCTCGGCGTTTAACGGCCGAATTCACAATGCCCGTAAAGATGAAGGTCAACCATTTCGGATTATATGGGACCGTCAAATGGGTTACATGAATGGATGGGCGATACCTAAAGGGAGTGAAAACACAAAGCTTGCATTGGACTTCATCGCTTTTTCTTCAGGAACAAAACCATTAGCAGATCAAGCTAAGTACGTTGCCTATGGGCCTACGCGTAAATCGTCTTCGGCGGAGATGAACCCAGACATTTTAGCGAACCTTCCTACCGCACCTCAAAACTTCCAAACCGCCTTCCTGATTAACGATGAATGGTGGTCAGACTACGCGGATGAACTAAATGAAGAGTTTAATACTTGGCTGCTTAATTAGGCGTTAATTTGTGTATGGGGCCGAGTTTTCATCCATAAGCGAGGTTCCGTACTTTTCCTCAACTGTATTTATGTTTTCGGAGAAATGATGAAAGTCATCGAAGCACAGCAAGTCGCGCAATGTTTAACAATGAAGTCTCTTATTGAAACGATGCGTGAAATGTACTCGCGGCCAGCGACAATACCTCAACGCCGAGTTATGCCCTTAGAAGAGGGAGAATACGAGGCGTTTGCGCTACTTCCAGCTTGGAACCAGGAGTTGATTGCGGTGAAAGCCTTTACGTATTTCCCGCATAACCCTGAGCAAGGCAAAGATACGCTTGCATCTAAGCTACTTGTTTTCAGACGAAATGATGGTGAGCCGATCGCACTCGTAGACGGTAAAGTTTTAACGTTTTGGCGCACCGCCGCAGCTTCTGCACTGGCAGCGGACTATTTAGCGCGCCCCAATGCTGATTGTCTGTTGATCTGCGGAACGGGCAATCTTGCGCCTTATTTTGCTTGGGCATACGCTGCGGTTCGCCCACTTAAGCAGGTTTATATTTGGGGGCGCAACCCAGACAAAGCCGAGGCGACGGTAGATGCCATTGTGTCATCTTCAGAGTATCAGTCGCTTCCTGATGAGCGTCGGTTTCGCGTTTCAGTCGTTGAAAATGTGGACCACGTTATCAAACACGTTGACATCATCAGCTGTATTACCGCATCTGCTGAGCCTTTGTTTAATGGCGCGGACGTGCAGCCGGGTACCCATATTGATTTGGTCGGTAATCATGACTTGGATAAGCGTGAATGCGACTCAGAAGCAGTGCAACGAGCGCAGGTGTATGTCGATAGCCGCATTAACGTATTAGCCGAAGCGGGCGATCTTCTCATTCCAATTCAAGAGGGCGTGTTCACGTCAGACGATATCAAAGGGGAATTACCGCAGCTTTGCGCCCAACAAATCTCAGGACGTCAAAACGATGAGGTCATTACTTTATACAAATCAGTTGGCAGTGCTTTGGCTGATTTGGCCGCTGTAAAGGCGGTGTTGTTAGAAAATGGCATAGATAGCCATGCCTGAGCATTTTTGCTCGTTTGTTTAAATTGCATACAATATACATATAAGGAAAGTAGTTCATGAAAATTGATTGGAAAGGTGTTTATCCGGCGGTCAGTACGCAATTTCGTCAAGATCAGTCAATCGACTTAGACGCAACGCAAACCGTTATAGATAACCAAATTAAAGATGGTGTGAATGGCATTATCTGCTTGGGTACCGTCGGTGAGAACTGCGCGTTGTACCCGGAGGAGAAACGCCAGGTCTTGCAAGCGGCAAAAGAAGTCGTAAATGGCCGTGTGCCTTTGATTGCTGGTACAGCAGAGTCTATTACCACAGCAGCTGTTGATTACATGCAGGATGCGTACAAAATTGGTATCGATGGTTGTATGGTGATGCCTGCCATGGTTTACCGCACGTCTGAGAGCGAAACGTTCGAATATTACCGCACGCTAGCAAAAGCAACGCCAGAAATGCCAATCATGATTTACAACAACCCGGTTGCTTATGGTGTCGATGTAAACCTCGATATCATGGCGAAACTGGCTGAGTTTGAAAGCATTGTAGCTATTAAAGAGTCGACCACTGATACTCGTCGTATCACTGAGCTTTACAATAAATTTGATGACCGCTTTACCGTGTTCAGTGGTGTTGATGACATCGCTCTTGAATCATTGATGCTAGGCGCGACCGGCTGGATTTCTGGTTTAACCAACGCATTCCCAGAAGAGTCCGTCGCGATTTATAAACTGGCAAGCCAAGGTCGTTATGCTGAAGCGTTAGAAATCTACCGTTGGTTCTTACCGCTACTGCGTTTAGACACCATTCCTACGCTGGTTCAGTGCATTAAATTGGCCGAGCAAGTCTGCGGACGTGGATCTGAACAAGTTCGTGCGCCACGCCAACTTTTACAGGGTGAAGAGCGTCAACAAGTCATTCAAATGGTTGAACATGCGTTAGAAACCCGCTTAGACCTATCCAAATACAATCTGTAATTGTGCTGTTTAGTAGAGCGTTAACTGACGCTCTACTCATTCGTAATATTCAAAAAATGAGAAGAGGGAAGTCATGAGCACGGAAAACAAGGACTATGTCAGTTTTCAACACGTTAAGAAAACCTACGATGGCACGAATTTGGTGGTGAAAGACTTCAACTTAGATATTGCTCCTGGAGAGTTCGTTACTATGTTGGGGCCGTCAGGATCGGGCAAGACCACTTGCTTAATGATGCTAGCGGGCTTTGAAACCGCGACCGGTGGAGACATTTATATCGATGGCGTTCCCGTTAATCATCTCGCGCCGCACAAGCGCGATATCGGTATGGTGTTTCAAAACTATGCGTTGTTTCCACATATGACCATTGCCGAGAATCTTGCGTTTCCTTTAAAGGTGCGAAAACTCGACAGTGACACGATTCAAAGCAAAGTACAGAGTGTATTAGAAATGGTCGAGCTTGAGCATGTTGCGACTCGATACCCAAAGCAGTTATCAGGTGGTCAACAACAGCGTGTTGCGTTAGCGCGAGCATTAGTGTTTGAGCCTAAACTCGTGTTGATGGATGAGCCGCTAGGCGCATTAGATAAGCAGCTGCGTGAGCAAATGCAGATGGAGATTAAACATTTGCATGAAAAGCTTGGTATCACCATTTTGTATGTGACGCACGATCAAGACGAAGCTCTCACTATGTCCGACCGTATTGCGGTTTTTAATCACGGCGAAGTGCAACAACTCGCGACACCAACCGAGCTTTATGAATCTCCGAGTAATACGTTTGTTGCGCAGTTTATCGGAGAAAACAACCAACTCTTAGGTTTAGTCAAAGAGTGGAACGGAAAGTATTGCCAAGTGCTCGTTGGGAAAGAGTTATTTACTGCGAAACCTGTCAGAGTCTCTGAGCAAGGGCAGAGGACAACACTTTCCATTCGACCAGAAAAGATTGTTATTCAACCAGAGAAAGCGTCTTGTGAGAACCAAGTCTCAGGCGTCCTACGAGAATTGATTTATCACGGTGATCATTATCGTCTGGTCGTCGAAGTAGAGAGCGTTGGTCACTTCATCGTTAAAGTACCTAACGATAATCGTAAACACTTGCAGTTAACGCCTGGCTCCATTTGTCGTATTGGTTGGCAAAGTGACGATTGCAATGCTCTTGATGGGACACAAACTCAAAGTAGCGAGGTAGCAGCATGAGTCGAGAGCTAACCGCATTAGATTCTGTATTGGAAGTCGAACGTCAAGTTCATCAGCAAGAAACCAATCTGAAAGCGCAGCTGCAAAAGGCGGAGCGCCGAAAAAAGCTTCGTTCTATTATGCTTACAATTCCATTGGTGTGCTTTATCCTGTTTACGTTTGCTTTTCCTATCCTCGACATGCTTTATCGAAGCGTGGATAACCGAGAAATATCCCGGTCACTCCCACAAACTATTCAAGCCTTAGAAAGTTGGGATTATCAAGGTCAGCCTCATCAAGAAGTCATTGAGGCATTCTCTGTTGAAGTACTTGCGCTTTATCAAAGCAAAGAGCTACCGAAAATAGCCAGCCGGATGAATATAGAAGAGTCTGGTATGCGCAGTTTACTCATGAAAACCGGCAGAAAGTTGTCTCGTTTGACGTCGCTGCCGAGCTCGGTGACACAGTTGGCCAAGCTTGATAAGCGATGGACTAATCCTAAATATTGGGCGGCGTTTAAGAATCTTAGTGGCGCATTAACATTCAGTCATTATCTTGCTGCGCTAGACTTGCAAGTGAATGAGTTTGGAGACATTGAGCCCCAACCAGAAAAACGCCAAATATACGTCGACCTTTTCTTTAAAACTTTTTGGATGTCTATTTCAATCACCTTAATTTGTTTGGTGATGGCGTACCCCGTTGCTTACCTGCTTGCCAATTTACCTGATAAGCGCGCGAACTTACTTTTAATCATTGTGCTGCTGCCATTTTGGACGTCATTATTAGTCAGAACCACGTCTTGGATTGTTCTGCTGCAAAACCAAGGGGTCATTAATGATCTCCTTATTTGGTCGGGTTTTACTTCCGAGCGAATTCAGATGATTCACAATACCTTCGGAACGGTGGTGTCTATGGTTCACATTCTGTTGCCGTTTATGATCCTGCCTCTGTATAGCGTAATGAAAGGAATTAGCCCAACTTATTTCCGTGCTGCTCGTTCTCTAGGCGCGACGCCTTTCATTGCGTTCATCAAAGTTTATATGCCGCTTACGTTACCGGGGATAGGTGCGGGAGCATTGCTCACTTTCATTCTTTCTGTTGGCTTCTACATTACGCCCGCTTTGGTTGGTGGAAGAAGCGGACAGATGATCTCCAATATGATTGCCTATCATATGCAGACATCACTGAACTGGGGGATGGCTGGCGCATTGGGTGGACTGCTTTTGTTCGTTGTACTGGTTCTGTTTTATATGTTCAACCGTGTGGTTGGCATTAATAATCTTAAGGTAGGGGGATAACCATGGCATTACCAAACTATGCATCAAAAGTAGAGCGAGTCGCTTACGCAGGTTACTTAGCTTTTTGTGGGTTGGTGCTGTTCTTTTTAATCGCTCCAATTCTGACCATCATCCCGTTATCGTTTAATGCAACGCCTTACTTTACTTTTACCGAGGGGATGCTAAACCTTGATTCGGCAGCGTATTCTACTCGCTGGTATCAAGAAATGTTTACTAGTGATCAGTGGCTGTTGGCGCTGAAAAACAGCACGTTCATTGCTTTTATGGCGACACTCGTTGCAACAGGGCTAGGAACTCTGGCGGCGTTGGGTTTAGCCAGTAGTAATTTGCCTTTTCGCAATACGATTATGGCGCTGTTGATCTCACCTATGATCGTACCAGTCATTATCTCTGCTGCTGCGATGTACTTTTTCTACACACGCCTTGGCTTATCACAAACTTATCTAGGCGTCATTTTGGCACACGCCGCGTTAGGTACGCCTTTTGTTGTCATTACCGTTACTGCGACCTTAAGCGGCTTTGATCATAGCCTGGTAAAAGCGGCGGCTAGCTTAGGAGCAAACCCTGTTTATACTTTCAGACACATTACCTTTCCGCTGATTCGTCCGGGGATGATTTCTGGCGGCTTGTTTGCTTTTGGCACATCGTTCGACGAGGTTGTGGTGGCGTTATTCCTGACTGGGGCAGAACAAAAAACCGTTCCGAGGCAGATGTGGTCAGGAATTCGAGAGCAAATTAGTCCGACCATATTGGCGGTCGCTACGTTGCTGATTTTTATGTCGGTGTGTTTGCTCGTGACTTTAGAAGTTCTACGTAGGCGTAATGTACGCATTCGAGGCATTCAAGAATAACCAAACTTTTTCTTTGTTGCTCGCTATGCACTTTTGTTTAGGGGCTCCTCAATTTTTGACCAAATGCGCCTCATTGTAGGCGCTTGTCTTTTGTGTTTATCGTCAGCGATGACTGACATGTCACTCTTGTAGCTTAATGCCAGCCTGCTCGAAACGTGCCAAAGGCGACTTGTTCGATTGCTGATACCAACTAGCTGGCATGTTTGGTTTAAGTCGGGCTTTTTCTTCCTTGCTAATCACAACATAGTGTAAAAACGCATCAAGTGTGGTTCCCATCACGTCAAACGTCATTTCCCCATCTTTGCTGATGGTTTTCAATAATCCAACGACGGCTTCCTCAGGGACTAACGGTTCAACCACCGCGTTTTTTCGCTCTTTTATTGATGTTGAAGCGGGCAGTCTTGCACGTGCCGTCTCCCAGCAAACTTTGTTGGTTTTACTGACAAGGTTGTGCTTGTAGCAGTAGTAACTGAATAAAAAGCGTGGCAGGTTTTGCCAGCGTTCGGCTTGGACTTCTAACCAAAGGTGTTGTAGCTCAATATCAGCGTCGGTCATAGGAGTTGTTTAGCAAAAAGAAAAGAAACCATTTTATCGCTTTTGTGAGGAGCAATAAAAGATATTTGAATGGAAAGATAAACAACTAGTTGATAAATATTACTAAAGCAAATCGATTTCTGGCAAGCTCGTGCAACGGCAACTCAAGTACTAAAAACTGATACCGCCACATTCGGTTGTTAACAAAATGTTTCTTCTTGTCTTGCGAGTAGATTATATGGAGATGCTCTTGCAGTAATAAGGGCAGTGGCGATGCAAAAGACGTAATGCATCTAAGGAAAACTCAATATAGAAGAAATTAGATGGAACTGAAGATTTTGAGTGTCGCGATTGCGACAACATTAACCAGCACTGGCGTATTTGCGTTAAACGAGCCAGTTTCTCAAGTTACAGAGCAACATGCACATTCGGCTCATACACACGGTGTTGAATCCAATCGAGTTGAATACCAACCAACCGCAACTCTCCCTATTCAGCCCTCCAAGGCAACTCGAGTACAGTCACTTGAAAGCCTTGATGAGTCGAGCACTGCTTGTGATTTGGAAGCATTGGTTACCGAAAGCAGTAACCAATTGATCAGCGAAATTTTAAGTCAGGGCGCGACGTGCGTGAACCAGTTATTCTCTGCTGAAAGTCGGATTCAGGAGTCGGTATTTAGCTCCGATCATATGTACAACATTGCGAAGCGTACTACGACATTGGCGAAGGGGTATACAGGTGGCGGGAGCGATGAACTCGAAACGTTGTTCTTATACTTGCGCGCGGGTTATTACGCCGAGTTTTACAATGACAACATCTCATTTATTGAATGGGTCACACCAGCGGTGAAAGAATCAGTGGATGCGTTTGTTAACAACGCAAACTTCTACGAGAACAGCGATCGTCACGGCAAAGTGCTTAGTGAAGTCATCATCACTATGGATAGTGCGGGCTTGCAGCACGCGTACTTACCACAAGTGACCCAGTGGCTTACTCGTTGGAATGATCAATACGCCCAGCACTGGTATATGCGCAATGCGGTTAATGGTGTTTTCACTATTTTGTTTGGTGGGCAGTGGAACGAGCAATTTGTGCAAGTAATTGGTAACCAAACAGACCTTGCCAAAGCTTTAGGCGATTTTGCTCTAAGGGCGTCATCAATCGGTGCTGAAGATGAGTTTATGGCCGCGAATGCAGGGCGAGAGCTCGGGCGTCTGACCAAGTATACGGGTAACGCGAGTTCTGTGGTGAAGAGTCAGCTGAGTCGAATCTTTGAACAGTATGAAATGTATGGTCGGGGTGACGCGGTTTGGCTTGCGGCGGCGGACACCGCCTCATATTACGCAGATTGTAGTGAGTTCGGAATTTGTAATTTCGAAACTGAGCTAAAAGGCTTGGTGCTATCGCAAACTTATACTTGTAGCCCGACAATCCGAATTTTGTCTCAGAATATGACGCAAGAGCAACACGCGGCCGCATGTTCTAAAATGGGCTACGAAGAGGGTTACTTTCATCAGTCATTAGAAACTGGTGAACAGCCAGTAAAAGATGACCACAATACTCAGCTCCAAGTCAATATCTTCGATTCAAGCACCGATTATGGTAAGTACGCAGGGCCAATTTTCGATATTAGTACTGACAATGGTGGTATGTATTTGGAGGGCGCCCCTTCCCAGCCGGGGAATATTCCCAACTTTATTGCTTATGAAGCCTCTTATGCGAACGCGGATCACTTTGTCTGGAACCTAGAGCACGAATACGTGCATTACTTAGATGGTCGATTTGATCTCTATGGAGGGTTTAGTCATCCAACTGAAAAAATAGTGTGGTGGAGTGAAGGCATTGCAGAGTATGTCGCTCAAGAAAATGACAACCAAGCAGCACTTGAGACGATTTTAGACGGCTCGACGTATACCTTAAGTGAGATTTTCGAGACTACTTATGATGGGTTTGATGTCGATCGAATTTATCGTTGGGGGTACTTAGCTGTACGTTTTATGTTTGAAAATCATAAAGATGACGTAAACCAAATGCTGGTGGAAACACGCCAAGGGAATTGGAGCAATTACAAAGCAACGATCACCCAATGGGCGAATTTATATCAAAGTGAGTTTGAGCAGTGGCAGCAAGCCCTTGTCTCAAATGGTGCACCTAATGCAGTCATAACCGCAAACAACAAGGGGAAAGTCGGTGAAAGCATTACATTTAGCAGTGAAAACAGTGCAGACCCAAACGGGAAGATCGTCAGCGTCTTATGGGACTTCGGTGATGGCTCGACAAGTACACAAACCAAGCCGACGCACCAATATGGGAGTGAAGGGGAGTATTCGGTCAGCCTAAGTGTGACAGACAGTGAAGGCTTGACGGCAACCGCCACTCATACTGTTGTTATCTCAGCGTTGGGCGGTAATGACACATTGCCACAAGACTGCGCGGTGCAAAGTAAAGTAAGCGGTGGGCGCTTAACAGCAGGAGAACCAGTTTGCTTGGCAAATCAACAAACCATTTGGCTGAGCGTACCAGCGGTGAATGAGAGCTCAAACCTGGCGATAACGACGGGGAATGGTACGGGCAACCTAAAGCTTGAATACAGTAACTCCGGTTGGCCGGATGATACTAATCTTCACGGGTGGTCAGATAATATTGGTAATGGAGAGTGTATTACGTTGTCAAATCAGAGTAACTACTGGGGCTACGTTAAAGTCTCTGGTGACTTTGAGAATGCCGCCATCGTCGTTGATTTTGATGTTCAGAAGTGTCGTCAGTAGGGCAATTTAACTACGTCATTTAAACTAAGTGGAGCGCCTCGCTAACATCGCGGGGCGTTTTTGTTTTTACGCCGTTATCTCTATAAAAAAACCAGCCTGAAGGCTGGCAAACAAGGAGTTTGAGATGAAAATGAAAACGTTATAAAACTGGCTTATATCCTATTTCTCAATAAGTTGGGTTGTGCTTTGCAGCCAGTTTTTATCTTGCGCATCAAGAAAAGGGCTAAGTGCTTGATAGACTCGTGAATGGTAATGATTGAGCCAGTCTAGCTCTGCTTGATCTAGCATTGATAAATCAAGGGCGTTGGTCGAAATTGGAGCAAGAGTGATGGTCTCAAAACCGTAAAACGTGCCGAACTCATTTTGTTCTACTTCTACAACTTTAAGAATGTTCTCTATTCTTACCCCGTACTCACCTTCGCGATAAACGCCTGGTTCATTAGTAATGACCATACCCGGTTTTAGCTCAACCTCATGGTGGCTTTGCGAGAAATTTTGTGGGCCTTCGTGAACATTCAAGCAAATGCCCACGCCGTGTCCAGTGCCGCACTTGTAATCAATACCATGTTGCCATAAGACGCCACGCGCCATGATATCAAGATTGGCACCCGTAGAGCCTTTCATGAATCGAGTCTGAGTCAGTCGGATGACCGCTTTGAGCACCAAGGTATAATCTTTGCGCTGCTTAATGGTCGGTGACCCGAAGTGGAAAGTACGGGTGATGTCTGTTGTCCCGCCAAGGTATTGACCACCAGAATCGACGAGAAAGAAGTTGCTTTCATTGACTACTGCATTGCTTTCTTCATCGGCGGCATAATGCATTTTTGCCCCGTGAGCTGCGAAGCCTGCAATAGTGCGGAAACTGTCACTTACATAATGTCGGGTTTGACGGCGATAGTGATTCAGTTGTGCCTCAGCAGACAATTCTGTAACGAGTCCGCTTGGAACTTGCTCTTCGAGCCAGTTCATAAACCTTACTATTGCCACACCATCGTCCGTTAATGCCTGCTCTAGGCTGGTTAGTTCGGTCTCATTTTTTATGGCCTTCATTGCCGTTACAGGGCAAGCCATTGGTTTTAGATTCACATTCCGTTCAATCGAACTCACCAATAAGCTGTCTGTGTGGGTAGGGCTAAAAGCGAGCGATAATCCCTCACATTGCTGATTCAAATACTGACTTACGTAGTTGTAATGGCGAATGTGTACACTCTGCTCGGTCAGCGCTCTTTCAACGTCTTGAGGCAGTTTGGCTTTATCAATAAACAGTGTCGCAAGTGATTGCTCTACGATTAGATAGGCTTCAGAAACTGGGCAGTAATTCGTATCACTACCTCGAATATTCATTGTCCACATGACATCATCTAGCGTTGACACTAATAAGCTATCTACTTGGTTCTCGGTTAACCAAGAACGGATTCTCGCTAACTTATTTTCTGTGTCAACGCCAGCAAAAGCGGTGGTATGCTCGAATACGGGTGTACTTGGGCGGGGTGGTCGTTCAAGCCAAATTGGTGTGAGTAAATCCAGGTCGAGAATGATCTTAATGTTTTTCGCTTCAAAGGCTTGTTTGAGGCCTTGATAAAAAGCGTAACTGATGGCGCGCCCGTCAACCGCGACAATACTGTTTTCTGGGAGCGTGGTAGCCAGCCATTTGGCAATTGTCGGCGTTTCTGGTTGTTTGGCTTTAAACAGTTCAAGTCCTGTGCCGTGTAACTGTTCTTCAGCTTGAATATAGTAACGACCATCAGTCCACAGGCCACCACCTTGTTGGGTAATGACGACATCGCCTGCTGAGCCGGTAAAACCTGAAATCCAGCTTCGCGCTAACCAATGATCCGCTGAGTATTCGCTGTTATGCGGGTCATTGTTGGTCACGATATATGCAGACACGTTGTGAAAGGACATAGCCTCCCGCAATAACGTAAGGCGTTGGTTTACTGAGTTAGTATTGTTCATTAAATGGTTCCTAAAGTCATATTTGAGCAATAGATATGATGCTGCTCCGAGCCTGTTTTTATTGGGTTCTGTTGCCCGCATACTTCTGTGGCTTCTGGGCATCGAGTACGAAAAACGCAACCGCTCGGTGGGTTAAGTGGAGAAGGAAGATCACCGGGCAATAGTTGTATTTCACGGTCACGTGCTAATTGCGGATTAGCTATCGGGACAGCAGATAACAGTGCTTTGGTGTAGGGGTGTTGAGCATCATCAAATACTTTATCGTAACGTCCTACTTCCATAGGTTTACCAAGATACATCACCATAACGCGGTCGCTGATGTGGCGCACCACGCTTAAGTCGTGCGCAATCATCACCAGTGTTAACCCCATTTCTTGTTTAAGATCGTCTAGAAGATTGATGACCTGAGCTTGTATGGAGACATCTAGCGCACTAACAGGTTCATCACACACAACCAAATCTGGATTAAGAATTAACGCTCTGGCAATGCCCACACGCTGGCATTGACCTCCGGAAAATTCATGTGGATAGCGGTTTCGCTGGCTCGCCAAGAGACCCACTTTATCCATCATAGCGATGACACGCTTTTCTACCTCTGCCCGTTTAAGTTGTGGCTCGTGGGTGAGCAGTGGTTCGGCGATGCATTCTGAGATGGTTAATCTCGGATTCAAACAAGCGGATGGGTCTTGAAACACCATCTGAAATTCTCTACGTCGAGAGGAAAGCTCTTTTTTACTAAACCCGAGCATGTCTTGACCTTTCCAAGTCAACTCGCCATGTGTGGGTTCAATTAAGCGAAGTAACGCGCGTGCAAGCGTTGATTTTCCGCATCCTGATTCCCCTACAATGCCAAGTGTTTCACCTCGATAAACATCTAAGTCGATACCATTGACCGCTTTCACGATTTTACGTTGACTTGGAATAAGGTGACGCGAAACAGGAAAGTGGACGTTTAAATCACGAGCAGACATGAGGACTTCTTTTTTATTCATAACGCCTCCTTAAGCTTTTATTTGAATAGGAGTGATAACACTGGGTGCTTTAACGTGACAGGCAATGGACTGGCTCGTGTTTAATGGAGAAAACCGTGGGGTTTCGTATTGGCAACGCGTCTCTCGATGCTCGCACCGCTCTCTAAACGGACACCCTTGATGGTTAATCAACGCACTTGGTGGGTTACCTGGGATGGTTGGTAAACGTGGCATATCTTCAGTGATAGAAGGAATAGCCTTTAGCAGGCCTTGAGTATAGGGGTGAGCAGGTTGAGCGAACAATGTCTCGGTATCGGATTGCTCCATTTTTTGACCACCATACATGACCAATACGCGATCACACATCTCGGCGACGACGCCCATATCGTGAGTGATCAGTAAAATTGCCGTGTTGAACTCTTGTTGTAAGTCTCGTAATAGCGTCAAAATTTGAGCCTGAACGGTTACATCTAACGCGGTGGTTGGTTCGTCTGCAATTAACAACTCGGGCTTACACAACAATGCCATCGCTATCATGATTCGCTGACGCATTCCGCCAGATAATTCGTGAGGGTATTGATTCATCCTAGTTTCGGGAGAGGGAATACGCACCGCATCCAACATGTGAATCGATTCAATTTTTGCTTGTTTTCGGCTCATTCCTTTATGAATCATGAGAACTTCACAAAGCTGCTTGCCAATTTTCATGAATGGATTAAGTGACGTCATCGGATCTTGAAAGATCATTCCGATTTTCTCTGCACGGATGCGGTTGAGCTGCTTTTTCGACATCGCGAGTAAATCATCACCGTGGAACATTGCGCTTCCAGACACGGCGCCGTTGTCCGCGGTTAACCCCATTAATGCGAAAACAGACTGGCTTTTTCCCGAACCTGATTCCCCAACAATCCCAAGAGTTTCGCCCGCTTTAATCGAGTAGGAGAGATTACTGACCGCTTGCACTTGCCCATCTGGCGTATCGAAGCGCACGTTCATGTTTTCAATAGATAGCATGGGTTTGTCCTTATCGGTCTTTCGGGTCAAGAGCATCACGCAAGCCATCGCCGATGAAGTTAAAACAAAAGAGGGTGGCAACTAAAAACAGAGAGGGAAAAAGCAGCATCCACAATGCAACGTCAATCGTTTTTGCGCCTTCGGAGATTAGGATTCCCCAGCTCGTGTCTGGTGGTTGAACACCAAGCCCTAAGAAGCTTAAAAACGATTCGAACATAATGAATCCTGGTACCATTAAGGAGGAATAAACCATCACGATCCCAAGAACATTAGGCAGAACATGGCGTCGGACAATTGTCAATTTAGAAACCCCAATAGAGTGTGCGGCTTCGATGAACTCTCGCTTTTTTAGACCGAAGGTGACACCACGTACAACACGGGCAATGCCCAGCCAAGATACCATTCCGATCACGATAAAAATCAGGTAGATGTTGTTGCCAAAAAGTGTAACAAACAGGATAACCATAAACATAAATGGCACCGAATCGAGCACCTCAATAATGCGCATCATTACGCTATCGACAACGCCGCCAAGATAGCCGGAAATACTTCCCCAAATCGTACCAATAACAACGGCGACTAAGGCGCCAACAAAACCTACCAAAATAGAGAGCCTGCCGCCTTGCATCGTGCGAGCAAAGACATCTTGCCCGAGATCATCGGTACCAAAGTAATGACCACTGCTCAGTGAAGGTTTTCCTAGCTCGTATGGATCGATGAGCACTTCCCAGTCAATTTCATCATGGCCAAAAGCGGCAAGAGAGGGGCCGAAAGTGATGCATAAGGTAATGAACGCCAAAACATACACTGATGTCATCGCGGCTCTGTTTTTACGAAATCGAGTCCATGCATCCTGCCAAAGACTGCGACCTTCGACGGCTTCAATATTGTCGACGACTTGATCTTGAAGAGCTTGTGTATCCAGTTTTTTGATCGTTAACATGCCGGACTCCTAAACGCGTATACGAGGGTCGATAATCGTATATAGCAAGTCGACCACAAGGTTAAAGAAGATAGTGAGTGAAGCGACAATCAGAGTAATGCCCATTACTAGGCCGTAGTCGCGGTTGAGAGCTCCAGACACAAAGTGTTGTCCCATGCCACCTGTACCAAAGAAAATGTCGATAATCACCGAGCCTGTCACGACAGACACAAACGCAGGGCCGAGCATCGCAACGACGGGAATCAAAGATGGTCGCAAAGCGTGATGGAATAAAATGTAGGTTGTGGACAAACCTTTGGCTTTTGCCGTTCGAATGTATGGCTGGTTGAGCGTTTCAATCATTGCGCCACGCATGACACGCGCAATACTCGCAATGGAACCAATCGCCAGGCTGAGCACGGGAAGAACAAGGAAAGCCAGCTTTCCTCCTTCCCAACCACCAGCAGGGAACCAGCCAAGCTGAATAGCGAAAATCATGACTAAAACCGGAGCAAGCACGAAAGCTGGAACCACAACTCCAGTCATCGAAAGTGTCATCAGGCCGTAATCTAGGCGGCTATTTCGGTTTAATGCCGCAATGGTGCCAAGTAACATGCCAAGTGGAACGGAGATACAAAAAGAGAGTACGCCTAATACTGCTGAAACTGGCCATGATTGTGCGACGAGCTGTGTAACACTGAAGTCTTGATAAACGAAGCTCGGACCGAGGTCTCCTTGTATGAAATTACCAATGTAAATCCAAAACTGAGTAAGGAAGGGCTGGTCCAAATGGAATTTTGCTTCGATATTCGCACGTACCACTTCTGGCATAGGCCGTTCCATATCAAATGGTCCCCCTGGTGCAATGTGCATCAGCCAAAATGATACGAGTGCGATGAATAGAAGCGTGGGGATAGCGATAGCTAATCGCTTAACAATGTACCAAATCATGATCCATCATCCTTTGGTCATCCGAAATCACTTCGAACGGTTATGAATAAAAAATGGTCTGAGCTCAGGTTGCCTTCTCCACCGAGAGATATGAGGAACGACAAGTAAACATTGAACTTGCCGACTCAGACCGAAAACATGCTTTTAGTGGGCTTTCACATAGACATTCTTGCGGTAATACGACGACTCAGGGTTTGTCAGTTCGTAGCCGCCCACATAAGGCTTGATGAGGTATTGATCGTTACCCGGACGATAAATAGGAATTATGGCCATGTCTTCAATCAGCATGCTTTCTGCTTGTAGATACAGTTCTGATGGGTTGCTCATGGTCTTTGAGCGAGCCATTAACTCGTCGTATTGCGGGTTGTTATAACGAGAATCGTTGTACTCGCCACTAGAAACGAAGATATCCAACCATGTAGAGGCTTCATTGTAGTCGGCCGTCCAGCTGCCGCGAGTAATGTCGGTCGGCTCTTTAAGTGCGTAGAACACTTTCGGTTCTAGCTGTTTTATTGTGACTTGCGCACCCAAGCGGCTTTTCCACATACCTGCCATGGTCGTTGCCACTTTTACGTCCATCGAGAAAGTTGGTACGGTAAACGTTAACTTAAGCGGATTGCTTTTATCGTATCCAGCTTCTGACAGTAATTGCTGCGCTTTTTCGATACGTTTATGGCGGTTCCAAGTTGCGAACTCAGGAGTGTGAGGTTTAAAACCATCGGTTTGAGGTGGCACAAGGGTATACATTGGAACCCCACCGTTTCTCAAAATAGCACTCGTTAAAAGTTGACGGTCAATGGCATATGAGAGGGCTTTACGGACCCGCACGTCTTTTGTTGGTCCTTGTTGAGTGTTGAGGTAATAGAATGTGGAGCCAAGAGACGCACTAGTGCTTGCCACTTCTTGTGGGCGTTGTTGAATTAACTTTTTCTTCTGAGCGGCAGGAATGGAAACCGCTTGGTCTATCTCACCGGCTAGGTAGCGGTTTAGCACTACATTTGCATCACCAATTGGTAGCCAGGTGACTTTTTCCAGCACTACATTGCTTGCGTCCCAATAATGTGGGTTTTTAACCATCACTAGTTTTTCGTTAACTTTCCATTCAGAGACAGTAAACGCCCCATTTGTAACGATATGCTCAGGCTGGGTCCAACGGTTGCCATGTTTTTCAACGGTCGCTTTATGAACGGGTGCAAGCACTGGATGACTTAATAGTTTCGTAAAGAAGGGAATCGGCTCTTCGAGTGTTACCTGGAACGTTGTTTCATCCAGCGCCTTCACGCCCAAAGACTCGGGTTCTGCTTCGCCCTTCATAATGGCTTGTGAGTTTGCGATATTTGGAATGGCCGCAAACCAAGCGTATGGTGAAGCAGTGCTTGGATTCAGTAAGCGTTGCCAGCTGTAGACAAAATCTTGTGCAGTGACCGTTTCGCCATTGGACCATTTTGCATCACGTAAGTGGAAGGTATAAACCGTATTGTTGTCATTGACTGACCAAGACTCAGCAACACCAGGAATGGTTTTACCTTGCTTATCTTGAATGACCAGACCTTCAAATAGGTCTCGACCGAGATTAAAAGCGGGCTCTGCGGCTTGCTTGGCTGGGTCAATAGAAGTAACTTCAGCCCCATTGTTTAGCGTAATTTCTTGTGTCTCATCGAGGGTCACACCTGCGGGATACGGCGCGGCATAGCTTGATGTTGCCAGTATTGGACTCATCATCGACGCTAACAAAAGCAACTTAGGTAATTTCATCCTTGTCTCACTCTTTTCATCCTGAAAGATGCTAGAAATGTATATTGTATAAATTGTCCACACAATCGAGTTTTAACATTACTGTAACAGGGTGTCGGGTATTGAGCTGTCTGGTCTCAAAAAGTGAGCTAGGGGAATTTCTTTGAAGATCTGATATCAAGTTGGCATGACGGGAAGTAATTTTGCTTAGATACAAATTAAAATCCCCTTCAAGCACAGGCTAAAAGGGGAAGATAGTCAGTCTGCTCTTCAAAAGGCACGACATTAACTGACTAGGAAGTGCTTTACGAACTCAGTGATTTTGACCATATCACTTACCGCGATAAACTCTTCTGTCGTGTGTACTTTTGCCATGCCAGTTGAAAGATTGACCGTTGTGAGACCTTTCTTGTTAAAGTTGTTAGCATCGCTACCGCCGCCAGTGCCTTTTGTGAAAGCCTCAATTCCCAACTCTGCAAACGCCGCTTTGATAGCGCTAACGTGTGGGTGGTTTTCTTCAATAACAAATGCATCGTAGGCTCGGCTAGATTCAATGTCGACTTCTGCACCGTGTTTTTCACAGACAGACTCTAATGTTGAGATCATATGATTGACCTGAGCATCTAGTTTATCGCCATTCAGGGAGCGTGCTTCTGCCACGATTTTTAATTCAGGCATGACAATGTTTGTGGCCTGACCGCCATTCACTATACCGATGTTGGCTGTCGTTTCTTCGTCGATGCGAAGCAGCTTCATTTGGTTGATAGCATCTGCCGCCACCATGATCGCACTGATGCCTTCTTCTGGCGCAAGCCCTGCATGTGCTGGTCGACCTTTGATTGTTGCCACGATTTTTTGCTGGCCTGGGGCTGCGGTCACAATAGTGCCAATAGGACCACCCGTATCTAACACGATTGCTTCCGTTGAAGTGACGTGTGACATATCGAAGTATTGTGAACCGAATAAACCGCCTTCTTCATACACGGTGAAAGCAAGCTCTAACGTTTTGTGCTCAAGGTTTTCCGCTTGAATACAACGAACGGCTTCCATGATGGCAGCAATACCAGATTTATCATCGCCACCAAGAATCGTATTGCCTTCTGAACGGATAACGCCGTCTTCGATGATTGGCTCAATGCCAATACCTGGAGTGACCGTATCCATATGACAGCTCATTAGGATAGAGCCGTCTTTTTTGCCGTCTAAACGGGCGTACACGTTAAAACCGTTAGAAATATGCTCAGGCACTGGAAGCTTGTGCACGGTAAAGCCTAGCTCGCCTAGCTGTTCTGCCAGTGTTTCTGCAATTTGTTTTTCGTTTTTTGATTCGCTGTCGATACGTACTAGTTGGCAAAAGTGTTCAACTAGGCGTTCTTGATTGATGTGTGTCATTAGATGTCTCTTTTTCTGATCGAGCGTGAAGCACTGTGGCTAGGGCTCGATAGGGAACAGAGCACCACTTATGGCACAGTTACTTTTGAATAAAACTGAGGTGAATCAATAAAGGAGTATCCATGACACGATTCTGACCGATGAGCCTTTCGAACTGTATGAAGCGTCACGAAACATTACTTTTGATGTTTTGCAGGATCAAATGAATAAATCGGATAGAGATAGGGTGCAATAGACTTTCCATCTCCTTTTACTTTTTGAGCTACGTTGCCAAGATAAAATGCCAAAGTAACAACTTGTTTACATTTTGTGTGTTGGCGTAAAGCCGAAAATATCAATCTAATATATTGAAAATAAGCAGTTTGTTTGATGTTTACGAAAGTGGGTTCGATGTGCCTACTGCGTGTAACATATATTTTACAATTGTGCGTAAAAATCGCCAAGGTAAAGATTTCTCCCCACGTATTCCAATTTCTCAAGACCTGCGCCAAGTTAGAAAAATAAGTCCAAACAAAAGCTACTGAGACAAGGAGAAAGTCATGGTTGATGCATATAACCCACTAGGAACAGACGGATTTGAGTTTGTTGAATATACCGCTGCTGACAACAAAGGCATTCAACAGCTTAAAGATCTGTTTATATCGTTAGGTTTTGCGGAAATTGCAAAGCATCGCTCAAAAGAAGCGTGGTTATATCGACAAGGTGACATTAGCTTTATTGTGAATGCGCAGCCGCATAGCCAAGCTGAGGGATTCGCCAAAGTCCACGGTCCGTCGGTTTGTGGCATGGCATTTCGAGTGAAAGACGCGACCGTTGCTCTGGCGCATGCGTTAGAGAATGGCGGTAAAGAATATAAAACGGAAATTGGGCCGATGGAGCTTAGCATTCCTGCTATTTATGGCATCGGTGAAAGCTTGCTTTATTTTGTCGATCGTTATGGAAAGCTGAGCATCTATGATGTCGATTTTCGTTTTTATGATGATGCTGATGAGCGTTTATCAAAAGCGAATGTTGGTCTTTACGAAATCGACCACTTAACGCACAACGTTAAGCAAGGCAACATGGATGTCTGGTCTGGTTTCTATGAGCGCATTGGTAACTTCCGCGAAATTCGTTATTTCGATATCGAAGGTAAGCTGACTGGTCTTGTCAGCCGCGCGATGACCGCACCTTGCGGCAAAATCCGAATTCCTATCAATGAGTCGTCAGATGATAAATCACAGATTGAAGAGTTTATCCGTGAATACAATGGCGAAGGCATTCAACATATCGCATTGACCACAGACGACATCTACGAAACGGTCAAAACATTGCGTGAGCGAGGCATGGACTTTATGCCAACGCCAGATACTTATTACGAGAAAGTCGATCAGCGTGTTGAAGGCCACGGTGAAGATGTAAGCAAGCTTCGTGATTTGCAGATTCTTATTGATGGTGCGCCAACGAAAGATGGCATCTTGCTACAAATCTTTACTCAAACCGTTATCGGCCCTGTGTTCTTCGAAATCATCCAACGTAAAGGCAATGAAGGCTTTGGCGAGGGTAACTTCAAAGCGTTGTTTGAATCGATAGAAGAAGACCAAATTCGCCGAGGAGTATTGAGCGATGCATAAATGGATCACATTCCCTCACCGGGAGGGAGTGTGCTCTAAACAAGCGCATGCTGACTTCCCGGAAGAGGCAATTTATGAACGTGAGGCAGGTCGAAGTGGTTTTTTTGGCCCCGCAACACATTTTCATCATCAACATGCCCCAACGGGATGGTCTGAGTGGGAGGGCGAGCTACGTCCACGAGCGTTCGATTTTAATCTAGTCGAGAAAGCCAGCCATATTACCCCTTGGGCAGTCCCGCATCTATTACACAACGCAAATTGTAAAGTTCGTGTCTGGCGTATGGATGAAAAAATGGACTTCTTGGTGAGAAACGCTGATGGCGACGAACTGCTATTCATCCACCAAGGTACGGCAGATCTGTATTGTGATTATGGTCATTTGAAAGTGAGCGAAGGGGATTATGTCATGATCCCACGCTCAACGAGCTGGCGTTTTGAGCCAAGCGAGCCGATGTTCATTTTGATGATCGAAAACACCGATGCGGCCTATACATTGCCCGAAAAAGGCATGGTTGGAAACCACGCGGTGTTTGATCCGGCGGTTTTAGAAACGCCGTCGATCAACGATCAGTTCCGTGCTCAATATTCTGAGAATCAAACACAGGTTCAGGTGAAACGCCACGATAAAGTCAGTGTTATCACTTACCCATTCAACCCGTTGGATGCGATTGGCTGGCATGGTGATTTGGCGGTGGTAAAAGTGAATTGGCGTGATATTCGTCCACTTATGTCACATCGTTACCACTTACCGCCTTCTGCACATACTACATTTGTAGGAGCAGGATTTGTGGTGTGTACCTTCGTTCCTCGTCCAATTGAAAGTGATCCTGGAGCGCTCAAGGTACCGTTCTATCACAACAATGACGATTATGACGAAGTCTTGTTCTACCATGCAGGTGATTTCTTCAGCCGTGACAACATTGAAGCAGGCATGGTGACATTCCATCCAGCAGGATTTACGCATGGTCCTCACCCGAAAGCATTCAAAGCAGGGCGAGAGCACAAGAAGACTTTTACCGACGAAGTTGCGGTCATGATCGATACGCGTCACGCACTTCAGTTTTCGGATGAGCTGGAAAAAGTAGAAAACAAAGAATACGTCTATAGCTGGCAAGAGAAGTAAGAGGCAAGGATGAAATTAGCAACCAAGAAAAATGGCACTCGTGACGGTTTGTTGATGGTCGTGAGCAAAGACTTAACGCGCTGCGTACCTGCGACAGAAATTTTCCACCCCATGAACTTAGCACCGACGATGCAGGTGGCGCTTGATAACTGGGATGCGCTAGCACCGCAACTGGAAGAGCTGTACGTCGCACTGAACAACGGTACGGTCGCAGGGTATGAAGAGTTTGAAGCACACTACTGTGAGTCGCCGCTTCCTCGCGCTTATCAGTGGGCTGATGGCAGTGCTTACGTAAACCACGTTGAGTTGGTTCGAAAAGCTCGCGGCGCTGAAATGCCAGAGAGTTTTTGGACGGATCCGTTGATGTACCAAGGAGGCTCTGATGCCTTTATTGGTCCTTGTGACAACATCGAGTTTGCCAGTGATGAATGGGGTATTGATTTCGAAGGCGAAGTTGCTGTGGTAACTGGTGACATACCAATGGGCGCAAGTGTTGCAGAGGCTCAGGAGTCGATTCGTTTGATCATGCTGGTGAATGATGTCTCACTGCGTGGGCTAATTCCCGAAGAATTAGCTAAAGGGTTTGGTTTTTTCCAATCTAAACCTTCTTCTGCGTTTTCTCCTGTGGCAGTAACACCTGACGAACTAGGCGATGCGTGGTACGAAAACAAAGTGCATTTACCATTGGTCTCGACCTACAACCACAAGCCGTTTGGTCGCCCGAATGCAGGTATCGATATGACGTTTGATTTCGCAGACTTAATTGTTCACGCGACTAAAACGCGCCCGCTATCTGCTGGGGCGATTATAGGCTCAGGTACGGTATCCAACAAGCAGGGAACGGAACATGGCACTTCTATTGAAGAAGGTGGCGTTGGCTATTCATGTATCGCGGAAGTTCGCATGATTGAAACCATTCGTGATGGTAAACCGTCGACTAACTTCATGTCGTTTGGCGACTCAATCAAACTGGAAATGTTCGATGCGGATGGCAACAACATCTTTGGTTCGATTGACCAACAAGTTAGCCAATATCTCAAGCATTAAGAGCGCCAGTTGGGAGACGATATGAGCGATAGCATGGTTTTGTACGGATATTGGCGGTCTTCAGCGGCGTATCGTGTGCGTATTTGTTTGAATCTTAAAGAGTTATCGTATGATTCAAAATCGGTACACTTGGTGCGCAATGGTGGTGAACAACACAGTGACGAGTATCATGAGTTAAACGCTTCTGAACTGGTTCCTGTGCTGGTGGATGGGGAGGTTCAGTTAACCCAGTCACTGGCCATCATTCAATACTTAGAAGAACACTATCCGGATGTCACTGTGATCCCCGAGCAAACACCACTTCGATATCAAGCACTGGCTTTGGCTCAGGATATTGCAATGGAGATTCATCCTCTGAATAACTTAAGAGTTCTACAGTATTTAGAGGGGGAGTTAGCTTGCGAGCCAGAGCGCAAAGTCGCTTGGATTCATCACTGGATCCACAAAGGTTTTGCAGCATTAGAAGAGAAACTTCAGAAGCATCGTAAACTAAATGGTGATTGTAAGTTTAGCCTGACAAGCTCGCCATCTATTGTCGATATTTGTCTGGTACCACAATTTTATAACGCACAACGCTTTGGTGTAGATACTTCTCTTTATCCAACCATTAACGCGGTTGTGCAGTCATGCAATCAAATGCCTGCTTTTATTGATGCGATGCCAGAGAATCAGCCAGACGCTAATAGTTGATTCTTAGCATCATAATGTATTAACAAAAATTTAAACGAGCCAATCCAAGTGTGTGATTGGCTCGTTTTTATTGGGGAGTCAAATTTTCTGTATCACGCTATCGTAGTGGCTCCTCAAAATTGCGAGGTTTTGTTGCTCTGCATAGCATTTCCATTTACGCTTTGAGCAACGAGTTGTTTTGGATGCACTTTATTTATGACCAACATTTTTATCATTGTTGTTCTTCTGGTTTTATTCTTCTTTGTTATTCAAAAGTACGTGATTAAGCACGACGACACGCGTGATTATCCTTATCGCTCGAAAGGTCCTCTGCTCAGAGGTCAAGAGGGTGCGTTCTATAATGCGTTAAGAGCGGCGGTAGGGGAGCATGCCGTAGTATTCGCGAAAGTAAACATGTCCAGTTTGGTTACGCCAAAAGAAATCAAAAATAAGAAGCAGTTTTTTGTCGCGAACAATCGCATATCTCGAAGTTATTTTGATTACGTTATTTGTGATCCTAGGACGCTAGAGCCGCGTGTGATCGTTGAATTGGATAACGGGCAAGAGTTAAGCAAGGGCAAGGTAGAAAGACAAAAGTTACTGATCCATGTTTGTAAGACGGCAAACCTACCTTTAATCGGCGCTTCGATAAAGCACAGTTATCAAGTTGGGCGATTACGTCGTTTGCTTGCAGCACACATTGATTTGATTGAGCCCGATAAAGAAGTGCGCTTTTGTAAAAAATGTGGCAGTCCGATGATCATTAAAACCGCAAGCCAAGGTGAATTCAAAGGTCGACGCTTCTTTACTTGCAGCCGCCAACCAAATTGTACTTACACCGAGAATTACAATGTGGTGTTTGAGTCGGACGACTAAAGACGACAGTTGAACAGCAAAACTGATGAGGCTTTGATTCGAGACAATCAAAGCCTTTTTTGTATCAGTCCCCAAGGCAAGACCTATACTTTGAAAAAGAGTGCAGAATAGGGAAGCCATATGCGATACGGATGGATTTTGTCAGCGTTGTTCATCGCATCTAATGTTAGTGCGATACCTAATTTGAAACCACTGGAGTGTGAGTTAACGGAGACACCCCAAGATCATTTCTTGTTTTACCGAGAGCAAATGGTTTACCACAGTGAGCAGTTTGTCATATTTCAAAACTTCAAAGGCAGGGTGAGCACTCAAGTGGATGTTAAAACAGGAGAGTTGATCCGTACAACCTATATCGGCGAACCATTTAAACCTAAATATCAGATTTTATTTGGTACTTGCCCTAAGGTATCGCAAACCTTACAGATTTGGATGCTCAGTGAAGTGCCTTACGACAATTAAGTGAGATAATAAAAGTTATATAGATCACACTTTTAAACCCTGCAGGCTCAGTCCTTGTCGATAAAATCATCTGAAAACGCGTGTTGAGTTTACATTTTCGCCAAACGGTTCAAAGTTGGTAAATTTGTGCTTGCACCGTCGTTCGCTTATAGCTAATATCCTCGTCGTTCCAGAGAAATGCGTCCGTAGCTCAGCTGGTTAGAGTATCGCCTTGACATGGCGGGGGTCGGTGGTTCGAGTCCACTCGGACGCACCATTCTGAATTGAATGGTTAGGAACACAAAATTTGGGTCCGTAGCTCAGTTGGTTAGAGTACTACCTTGACATGGTAGGGGTCGGCGATTCGAGTTCGCCCGGACCCACCAAATTTTAGAAAAAGCCCACCAAACGGTGGGCTTTTTTGTATCCATAATTTGTTGATACTCAGATTTAAACACCTTACTTTTCCTTTGCACACTTTCTACAAATACTCCGCATTGCCATCAGTGTAAATTTGAGTGGTTTTACAAGAATTTAACTCGTTCATCTAAACATTCATTGGAGCCCATTTCGAATTCGCGGCAAATCCAAGGCCTATTTTCGTAAATCGTACACATTAATGTGTCTCTGTCTAAAGCTGCACACCAACCATCATTTAGCCGCATCATTGTTTCGCCTCCATACTGGTCACGCGCAATAAACTCTTCAGGTACGCCAGTATCTGAAATAATCATAACCTCGAGACGGCAACAACAAGCCTTACAGTTAGAGCAAGATACATCAGAGGGCAGGGGAGAGGGAGTCTTAGTTGGTATAATCATGAATAACTACAATTTGGTCAATTGTGCATGGTACCGTAAATTTAGCACGAATGAACTTTATTTCTAAATAGAACACCCTATTAACGATAAACCAAGTGAACGCATTTTATGCGTTCACTTGCCCGCCTTTCCGAGTAAGTCGGTAGAACTGACAGTGATTCACACCAATTAACCTTATAGTCAGTGTAAATTTGAACGCCGATTCTTTGGCATACGTGTACTTTACACAAGATCTGCTTCTGTAAAGTTGGTTTTAAATGTGAAAGCAAATGGCGTATCTCCGTTTTCGCGCAAATGCTGAAGGCGTAACAAGGCTTCTTGTGGTGTTGGTATATAACCGTCTTCTACCCACCACAGAACATAGCTATCCTCCGCTAAACGATGAAACCATTCGCTTTTTCGGCGCATGAAATCTCTATGACCGGTACGAAACATAAAGTTTTTAAGTGAGTCAGTACTTTCCCAAATAGACATGTTTACAATCATGTTCGGGTCATCAAATAATTTAATGCTTGTTGCATCGCCGGAGTCGTCTTTTAGACGCCAGATAAAGCCTTCACTTTCTTCAGCTATACCATTAATTAAGTCCAAATTGTCTACGAACTCTTTAATTTCTGGTGCATCCAAAGGGTATTTAGCAAGCGCAATATTTAATTGAGCTAATTTCATTTCATGACCCTCCCTGGTCGATAAGCCTGTAATGCTGGTCAAAAGCTCTAAGTAGCTTTTCCTATTTTATCATGCAGTGTGTTGCTAGTGCCTTCAAAGGTCAATTAGAAAGTTAGTGACTGTGGCGAGTCATTGGATGGCAAAAAAGTCGTTTTATACATTGGTTATGTTGAGCATAAGCCCTTCTTTTCTCGCGATTATCGTCGGTAAGTCTCACTCAAGAGAGTTGCTATCTTGGATATGCAGCAGTACTCTCATTTTCTGTGGCAAGCCTTGCGCTTCTATACTTCTTATTGAGATTCGATCCTCACTTTTTGGTGTGTGAACGTGAGATAGTGTTCATGTCACTCTTTAATTTAAGTTGTTTGGCTGAACGTTAGGAGGAACTTTGATTACAAAGATAACAAGAAATGCCATTTTGCTTGGCCTAGTTCCCATTGCAGTTTTTGTTGTGGCTTTTAATTCAATAGCCAATTTTTACATCAGCTATATCAAAGAGACTAAAATAGACACCTATGTCGATTATTTACACCAACGATCCATGTATTTGGATGAGGCGATTGTAAAGCAGGTTTCGCAGTTAGATTTCACGTGCAGTAATAGTGATGTTAGAACATTACGCGACCCACGTTTTTATAATCGTTACATCCGTTTTATTGCGATGGAAACGAATGACGGTAAAACATGCTCCACGATTGGTCGCGAAGTATCTCATTTATCCAATGCGCAACGATTTCAGCTTGGCGAAAACTTTTTTGCATCACTTATTTTACCGGAACACCAAGATCAAGTTGAGTGGATGGTCATTTATGAAAATGAACATGTTGAAGTTGTCTGGGTTCTCGATAATAGTTGGGTCAAAGAAGTGATAAAAACGCCTTGTGAAGACTGTTTGTTCGTCGAGTTTATATATGATGAGCCTGTATTTGGAGATTTAACAATAAGTCGAGGAAAACCAGCCATTGCAGCAGAAGAAGCGGCAGTTTCAAAAGAGTTATTCTTCTCGGCTGATTCTCAAGCCAATATGCTCATCAAAATACACAGTGGCGAGAAACTGAAGAGCTATGCTCAGGAAAGAGTCTTTCTATGGGGAGGCCTAGTCAGTGTGCTTATGGGGCTGGCTTTTGCGTTTGTATATGTGTCCAGTAAGAGCTTGAGAAAGTCTATCAAAGGCTTGATCCAGAATGGGATTAATAATGCGGAATTTGTCCCTTATTACCAAGCGATAGTCGATAGCCGTGATGGTGTAACAGTGGGGTATGAAGCACTGATTCGGTGGTCTCGCCGTGATGGTATGGTGCCGCCAAACATGTTCATCGGCGCTGCAGAAGAAAGTGGTCTGATTGTCCCAATGACGAATCAGCTTATTCGTAAAATCATACAAGATCTTAGTGTGTTACCTGAGCATGTGTGGGTCAGCATCAATATTGTTTCTTCCCATTTAGAGTCAGGTGAACTCACTAAGTTACTGTCAGAACTGAATTGGCCATGTCCGAAGAGAGTGCATTTTGAGTTGACCGAGCGAATTCCTGTAAAAGATACAGAGGCAGCGAAAAAAGAGATTTTGTATCTGGCGAATAAAGGCTACAAGTTCAAAATTGACGATTTTGGGACTGGGTATGGCGGCTTTTTTTATTTGCAAGATCTGGGTATCCGATGCTTGAAAGTGGATAAGATGTTCATCGACCCAATAGGCTCTGATGACCAAAAATTGAAAGTGTTGGATTCTATTGTCTCGGCAGCAAAGAAAGCGGAATGTGAGATGATTGCAGAAGGTGTAGAGAGCGATGCTCAAGTCGCGTATTTGGCTCAGCATTCTATTTACCTTATTCAAGGGTATGTCTACGCTAAACCAGAGCCTATTAACAACCTTGTGATGACTTAAAGCAAGGCATAATGGGGCGTATTCATTATTAAAGGTGTCTTTCGGCACCTTTTTTATTGCTGAACCTTTTTGGGTTCACTGTTCCATAAAAAACCTGTTGAAGTCTTAGAATTCAAACAGAGTTTACAGAGAATATGAACGCCCGATTTTAGCATCGGGCGTTAGGATTTTACTTAGGAAGAAAGGGCGGCTTTTTTGGTTTTTAATGAAGCGATCAATTGAGGGAGCAATGACATAACAATCATCCCTAGCATCAAGCTGTATTGGAGAGGGGTGAAAGTCTCACCTAATAGCAGCAAACCTGACACAATGCCCGCAACGGGGTTGGCAATACCACCAAAAGTAAAGTCAACGACCGACATACGCTGCAATAGCCAAACATACATGCCGTAGCCTAATGCAGTGTTCAGAATGATCACCCACAGCAGCCCAAGGGTGTTCGTCATTGATAAGTTTTGAATGGCTGTAACGTATGGCTCTGGATTGTTTATTGCCAGCACGCTTGTTGCGACAGACGTAATCACACCACCCAAAATGAGCTGCCATGTTAATACTGTCCACCAATGCATTTTCGTTCCTAGTGATTTCGTTACGCTACTGCCTACCACAATACACATTATGGCGGAGATCATCGCCAGCAAGCCCATAGGGTTGAGCGAAATAGAACTAGGATCAAATAAGAACCAAGCCAAAGCAATCAAAGTCGCTCCACTTATTGCCTGTATTGCGCTTGGCTGGCGCTTATAGACTGCCCAGCCAAACAGCATCGCAAAAACGGGCACTGATACCATACCGACACCTGAGATCGCAGAAGGAAGCGTCAACGCCATGACAAAAATGAGACCAAAGAAGCAAGCGATGTTGATAGTTCCTAAAACAAGCAGCACTTTCCATTCACTCTTTTTCGGGAAAGATGGCTTTATTGCGAGGAGCAAAAGACCCGCAGGCAATGCTCTTAGCGCACCAAGTAAAACGGGAGGCCAGTCCGGAAGCGTAAACTGAGTAACAGCATAAGTTGTCCCCCAAAAAAAAGCCGGGATCATTGCAAGCAAAATATTCATGTTAAATATCTTTACGTTGAGATAATTAATTGTAAAGATATCGGTAAGGTTACTTTTTGTAAAGTATCTTTATGTTAAAATAAAAATTAAATGACGTTTGGAGAGAAACCATGGACGCAATTGATAGAGTGGTAGAGCAGTGGGCTAAGGAGAAGCCAGAGCTCGACACTGAACCGATGGCAATTATGGGTCGGCTAATGCGAATTGCTAAGCACATGGAGTGTCGGGTCGCTGACCTACATAAGAAGTACGATCTTAAGATGGGTGAATTTGATGTGTTGGCGACACTTCGCCGAGCAGGTTCACCATATTGCCTTACTCCCTCAGCGCTAATTGATTCGATGATGCTCACTTCGGGCGCGATGACGAACCGATTAGATAAACTCGAGAAGAAAGGCTTTATTACCAGAACACACAGTAAAGAAGATAGACGCAGTGTCACCGTTGAGTTAACTGAAAAGGGCTTAACCTTAATTGACAAGTTGATCTTAGAGCATGTGGACGTTCAGCAATCGCTGCTACATGGTTTAGAAGGCAATGAGAAAGCGCAGGTTAACCAGGCGTTAAGACTACTATTGCCTTTGTTTGAGTAAAAGATACAGGAAGGGTGGGACGGAATGAGAAGCAAAGAGTTAGAAGGTTATTTAAGTACCTTTATGTGTGCGGAGAGTGATTTCCCATTTGGGCCAGAAGCGCTTGTATACAAAATCAAAGGTAAAATGTTTGCGATTATTGCAGAGGGAAACGGTCGGGAGTATGTCAGCGTAAAAGTAAAACCAGAAGATGGAGAAGTCTTAACATCGCAGTTTACGGACATCACTCCTGGTTATCACCTAAATAAGCGTCACTGGATAACGGTTTATTTTAATGGTGATGTGGAAGATGGATTGATTCAGGATTTATGTGAACGCTCTTATACTCTCGTCGTTGCCAAACTACCAAAAGTGCAACGAGCATTGCTTGGTCAGTAATAGCTATTACTGAAAAATTCGCACCTTTTCCATCCTCAAGCTATATAAGAATAAGTAGGCGGAAAAGTAGGAATGATATGCGAGCATTATCTGAATGGCTAAAAGAATATGGGGAGAGCCATCAAAACCCCATCAACCAAAAGATTCACACAATCGCAGTTCCGGGTATTTACCTATCTGTGGTCGGTCTAATTTGGTCAATTCCTCAAATCTCCATCTTGGGTTTCGAGTTTAACTGGGTCTGGATTGCTGTCATACCGGTATGGGTTTTCTATTTTCGTTTGTCTCTCAGCGTCTTTATGATGATGTTAGGGTATACATTAGCGTGCATCGGCCTGATATGGTCTTTGGAGGTATTGGCGCTGCCCGTACTGCATATTTCGATGCTCCTATTCGGTGTCCTGTGGATCTTGCAGTTCATTGGTCACAAAATAGAAGGGAAGAAACCGTCTTTTTTCGAAGATTTGCAGTTTCTTCTTATTGGTCCAATTTGGGTGTTCCGAAAACATTAACTCACTCCGTAATTAACAAGCTGATATCTCCCTGTATTGCGCGATCATGCTAGCGTCCATAAAGTCGTAAAATGCGCAGCATGATGTGCCGCTTTCTCATTGCCATGACAAGCATTCGCTTCTAATTCACACTATCATTAGAGTGCAGCTAAAGCCTGTTACTTTGCCTGAATGTTTGTGGCTAGTGACATTGTCACTTGGGGGATGAATGTACGACCGACAACATAAATATGCCTATTGGCGAGAAGAGCGTAAAAAAGGCAAATGGCATTACATCATGAAGTCTTTTTTTATGATTTGTTGCGCACTATTGCTTGGTAAAGTCATTGGTTTATTCATTTTTGGTGAGCTGCACTCCCTGAGTGATATTTTGGAGCAACTGCCCGCGGATCTTTTTATCATGATGCTAGTGGGCTTCCCGGTTAGTGTTATCGGCTGGTATCACGAGGAGTCGAAGTTTTTCCGAGCGTTACGACGTAAAGAAAAGCGCTTGAAAATGAAACGAGATAAACAAAGCTAACTCTGCATCGAGCTTTGTGTTATTTACTCGTCTGATTCACATATTTCTTTCAAGTTATTCGGTATTTTGCGTTAGGCCTCGCAAGCATGTCATTAAACTTATTGCAAAAAACGACATCATGCATTCTGTTAGCCAATCTTGACAGGAACTCGTATTGCGAGGTGTTCCAGCAGCCTGAAGCTACTGGGCAGATAGAACGGAGGATATTATGGATAGTGAATCAATGCTTCATAGTCAGCAAATATATTTTTGTAATGATGAAGCGTTAGTCGAGCAGCAAACACAGTGTTTAGAAGTTCTTTACGATTACAACCAAACTCGGCCTTCTGAATCTGAAAAGCGTACAGAAATATTACGACGTTTGCTCGGCGCTGTTGGTGACAACTGCTATTTTGAGCCGCCGCTTCGGGCGAATTGGGGGGGGCATACATACGTTGGTGATAACGTGTATGCAAACTTTAACTTAACCCTAGTCGATGATACGTATATCTACATTGGCAATAGTGTCATGATTGGTCCCAATGTGACACTAGCAACGGCAGGCCATCCGGTTGAACCGGAGCTCAGAAGAGAAGTTGCGCAATTTAATATCCCTATTCATATTGGTGATAATGTATGGATCGGCGCTAACTCAGTGGTATTGCCTGGCGTCAAGATTGGAGAAAACAGCGTAATTGGTGCTGGTAGCGTGGTAACGAAAGATATACCAAGTAATGTTGTTGCGGTAGGGAACCCGTGTCGTGTATTGCGAGAGATAGGCGAACATGACAAAGAATTCTATTACAAAGAGCGTCAAATCACGCACAACATGTATCAACGATAACAAAGGTAAATGCCCATGGTTTATACGATGTCAGTATAGAAAAGTTAAAAAACGAAATTTAACATCAGGGTGTAAAGATTGGCGCTGTTATCTTCTGGTATTGATGAAAACGCGCCAGTATCGTTATTGTGGGCGTTAAACTTTTGCCATTCAGCATTCAGTGACACGTTATAATCTAGGTCGTATCTCACCCCAAACAGATAGCTGTCCCCATTCTTTGTATCACTGCTATTAAACTGTTGGCCGTAAACTATGTAGGGGGTCAATTTATTCACGTTGTAACTCGTTGTTGCGTACCAAGAGGAGGAAATGTTGCTGGTTTGTCCTTCAGCCATTATCACAACGTTATCAAGCTCATACCTTACGCCTAGAGAAAACTGGTCAATCGTATTGCCTTTTTCTTTTAGAACCAAACGGTCAATTAACATGGCTCCTCCTTCAGGTGTGGATTGCTTGGTATTGGAGAGAACCGTAGTTTGGTCATAATCGCCATGTAGATAAGAAAAGTTCAAACGGTAGGCATTTCCGCTGAGTGTTAAGTTTATTCCGGCTGTGTTGTCTGATTCGATCTTCAGTTCAGTATCTTCGTTGAGGGTGACATCACTGCTGTCTTTAAACCCTATAAACGGCATTGCAGTAAGCATGATTTGCTCATTGAGGTCGTGATTCCAGCGAATGGATAAACCATTGTAAGCGGTGATGCCTAATATGCTGTCATACACTTCATTTGGTGGTCGAGCTTGGGTAAAAGCGTGACCGACATAATTATACTCAGACATCAAAAACAGCGGCAGCCTCAATCGTCCCCCACGTATCTCTACATTTTTATAGGTATAAGCTAAATATGCCCACTCTAATTGGGGCGAGCTCCAATGATCTTGCGGACGCTTGACTATCTGTGCGGATGCTCGAAATGCCTTGTAAAAGTAATCAAGTTGCAGGCCGAAGGTTGTGTCACAATCGTAGCAGGCTTCATCATGAATAAAGCGGTTGACGAGAACCGTTGTGGAGTTCTCCGACTTAGACCAAGATGTCGAACCAAAACCACTCAAAGACAGGTGATCTGATAACTCAATGGTGGCTAAGCTCGGAAAGGCGACAATACTCAGTGATAACATGGTCAAATATTTTTTCATATTAATCCTCCGAGCTCACCACACACAAAATACGAGCATTTCCAGGCACGCTCGAAGCAGGGGCATAACCAATCCGATTGGGCTTTTCTTGCATCCACGTGATCAGCGCATCAATGCTAGAGTTTGCAATCACTTTGGGTGGCCTCGCTTTGCCTGAAAAAGACAAGCTCGCCCAGTGCGCGTTCATTTGCGCCAAGTTTTTATTGAGAAGGTAGCGATAGAACTCCGCTCTCTCCGCTGATGTCGCTGGCCAGTCAGATAGCTCAATTCTCTGCCCTTGTAAGAGTTGCGTTTTTCCTCTGTACAACTTTCGCGCTTTATTGATGGTTAGGGGCGAGAACTCACTATTAAACGAGAAAACGGCGTAGCTCTCTGCAGCAAGTACTTGACTATCTATGGGTAGAAGGAAAACAACAATGAATAGGTAGCGTTTTATGCAGCGCAAAAGAAAACAGAGGAGAGAAATGTCGCCGCTCATCATCGCTACCTATATCGCATTTTCAATCTGGTACAACAGCTTTTCTCTACGAACAGGCTTGGGGACATAAGCGTCCATGCCTGAATCGAAGCAGCGTTGAATGTCATCATCCACAACACTTGCCGTTAGCGCGATGATGGGAGTCTTAGGAAGACCTTTACTTGCTTCGTAGGCGCGTATTTGTCGCGAGGCTTCGAACCCATCCATGATCGGCATCATGCAGTCCATCAAAATGATGTCGAACCCACCATCTTTTTGGAACATTTCGACCGCAACCTGTCCGTTTTCGGCCACTTCAAATTGATAACCAGCTTTGGATAAAAGCAGCGAAGCGACTTTTTGATTTACTCTGTTATCTTCGACGAGCAAAATCCGTTCTGAGCGAATAGGCGTCACGGTCGCTTCTGATTGTTCAGCATGCGAGGTTTTTTCAGGAGTGTGAGTGGTGTTTGTTGCCAGTCGCTTTTCATCAGAAACAATATTGGAAATGCGTAGTCCAATGGCTTTATCTAATTTCTCTTTCAACAAACCCGCTTTAAAAGGTTTGGGCACATAACCATCCATTCCAACATCAAAACACTTTTGAATGTCATCATCGACTACACTTGCTGTTAGCGCGATAATTGGGATTCTGATCGTCCGTTTTTCTTTTGCTTCAATTTGACGGATCATTTTGGTTGCTTCAAACCCATCCATCACAGGCATCATGCAATCCATTAAGATTAAGCTGTATTGATTCTGTTGAAACATATCTACGGCTTCTTCTCCGTTTACGGCGATATCAAAGTCGAAGCCCGCTTTTGTGACGTGTAATCCAGCGATTTTTTGATTAACGGTGTTGTCGTCGACCACCAAGATTTTTGGGAGAGTCTTAGCATTGGGTGTTGTCGTGTTCTCCTGGTTTGCTTGAGGGAAGTTTGCAGCACAAGTTTCAAGTGCTTTTACTAAGCGCTGTCCTAAGAGGGGGTGAGTGACCAATGCACTAATGCTGTTACCAAAATCACGTTGGGCACTATGAAGGTGTTTAATAAGACAAACTCGAACATTTTGCATGCAAAGTCTTTTCATTTCACCTAGATGTTTGGCTGCGGTATTTGGAGAAGTTTCTACGTTGATAACAATGATGCGCTCGTTATCAATCCACGTTGGCAGAGCATCCAGTGTATTTACTGATTGCTGAACATTGATGTGGAAAAAGCTCAACTCGTCACGCAGCTTTTGCTCCAAAGTAGGGTTGTTGCAAACTATCCATATATCGTTGTGATTAAGGGAGTGATAGCCATTGAACTCTTTAGTCACAATTGGAGCCGTAAGTTCGAAGAAAAATCGGCTACCTTTGCCTTTCTCGGATTCAAGCTGAATCTCACCGCCCATCAACTCTACCAGCTGCGTGCTAATTGCAAGCCCGAGCCCTGTCCCTCCAAACTGTCGGGTGGTGGAGTTATCTTCTTGGGCGAAAGGAGCAAATATCTTCTTTTGTTGCTGCTCATCAATACCGATCCCTGAGTCTTTGACTGAAAACTCGATACTCGCTTCACCATTTTTGATTTCTCTAGTGATGACAGAGAGTTCAACGCAGCCTTGTTCGGTGAACTTTACGGCATTGGACATGAAGTTCATGATAATTTGGCGTATACGGTGATCATCCAACATAACGTGATAGGGCGTATTGCGGCTGATGCTGACTTGAACATCAATGCCTTTTTCTTTCGCTTTCGGGGAAATAATAGAAGCAATATCGTAGATGGATTCACGAACACAGGTTGAATGAGGGCTGATAAGCAACATACCAGATTCAATTTTAGAGAAGTCCAGAACGTCATTTATTAAGCTCAACAGTAATTGCGAGGAGGTTTCTATCGTGTCGACATAATCACGTTGTGTCGCCGTTAGCGGCGTGTCTGACAAAGCTTCTGAAATGCCAATAACACCGTTTAAAGGGGTTCGAATCTCATGAGACATATTCGCCAGAAAGCTACTTTTGGCTTTGCTTGCCTCGATGGCATCATCTTTCGCCTTTTCAGCATCTTCTTTGGCTTGAGTTAACTTTTGTCTTGACTGCTCACGTTCGTAACTCAGTTTTTTTACCTCTTTAGCAAACTTACTGAGCTCATCTTTCCCTTTAGTCAACTCTGTCAGTGGTGAGTTTTCATTGTTGTCCTCTTCGTAAGTGTCTCGACTTAGGAATTCGAGGACTAAATTCAAGTTGCCAGTGACCTTACGCACTAACCTCAGTGTCAAACTCACAACCAGCAATGTCACGAGGCTCATTAGCGCAATGAAGCCAATGCGGTGCTGTGTTGTTTCACTGATCGTCTTGGTTATATCCTCAATAAGTTGTCGTTCCATCTGGTCATCAACGTTACGTAATAAACTTAAGCGTTTATAAAGCGCAGACAACCCGTCATCTATTTGAGCGGGGGTCAACACGCTAAGGTTTGATGGCTGCAACAAATTGGCTCGAAATGCTTGGCTTTTAACAAACACATTATCGGTAAAGGTTTCGATGAGAAGATGGACTTGCTGCTTATTCGCATTAAGTGTGACAAAGCGTTCGAACAGCAGTTGTTGGTTCTGGATTAATGATTGGATACTAGCTTGGATAGCTGGATCGTAAATCTGCCCCTGCTCTGTAGATTCCACCAAGTATTTGCTGAGTCTATGCTCTTCTGTTGACCAAAACATTAACCACTCAAGCTGCATCAATGAGGAGAGGTGAGTGTTGGTTTCATAACTTACATGGCTGAAATAGACTCTATCCAAACTCAAAAGAATCTCTTTGAATGTGTCGGCACGCCACTCAGCTGCATCTAACTTATCTTCTGTATTATTGGACGAGAGCATTGACAGTGTTGCTTCTTCGAAATTCGTGAGCTGATTTAATATATCGGCATTGTCACCAAAAACAGGTGAAGCTGTATCTTGTAAAGTTTGAACGAGTTGGCGGGTTTCTTGAGCGTTATTCACGACCTTTGGATCGCTCATCAAATAATACAGTGAGGAAACACGATCTATATATTGGGAGAAGAGTTGTGCTTTTTGAAGTTCTTGAGCTTGGATAGAGAGGTTTTGTACATGTTTGCCCGCCAGAAGCAATAACAATAAGATTGGTAGTAGGACCAATCCAAAAAGTTTCTGCTTTACAGACAGGTTGTTCCAAGCAAATATCCCGACCACACGCGTTTCCATATCCAAAGAGTTGATATGAAAAGTGTAGTTTACCTATCTCAAATGTTAGATTTTAAGAGGAAATTCATACTTGCGAGATGGCGAAGTGTGACCAATATTGCAGAACGAATCCCCTTTAATTAAATGAACGCGATAAATTATTCAGTTAAGCATAGTTGCTGGCGGTTGAGTCATCTATTGCTTGGCGTTGTTGCTCAAACTCTATGATTTCTTCTGCCGGCACCGGTCTACCCAAGAAAAAGCCTTGAACAACGTCGCAGTGAAGCGATTCCATCCTTGTTAGTTGGGTCTGGGTTTCTATGCCTTCAGCTACCACTCTCATTCTTAGGTTATGAGCCATGGATATAATCGCACGGACTAATGAATCATCTTGTTCATTGTTTTGGATTTGAGCGATAAATGAACGGTCAATTTTAAGCCCATCAAACGACATTTGTTGTAGGTAGGCGAGGGCTGAGTACCCAGTTCCAAAATCATCTAGCCACACTTCTACGCCGTTAGCTTGTAATTTTCTGAGCACGTACTGCGCTTTCTCAATATCATCAATAAACAGAGACTCTGTCACTTCAACATGAATGGTTTGAGGGGGGACTTGATATTGTTGTAAATATTTCGAAAAGAGCTGACTTAAATCTTGGCGGTAGATCTGCCTAGGAGACAAATTTAATGCGATATGAAAATCAGCAGTGAAATGACCCGCCCATTGTGCTCGCTGGCTAATTGCTGTCTCGATGAGGTATTCACCAAGCTCTAAAATTAAGTCACTTTGTTCTGCAATCGGGATAAATAATTCTGGGCTGATATAACCCTTCTCTGGGTGATTCCACCTAACCAATGCTTCGACACCAATCAACTGGTAGGTGTTGAGGTCGAACTGGGGTTGATACCAAAGCTCGAACTGAGATAAATCACGTATTGAGCGGCGCAGTTCTTTTTCTATGTATAAGCGCTGCTTCACTGTCTCATCAAACGCGGAATCGTATATCGTCATGATATCTTTGCCGCGTCGTTTAGATTCTTGCGCCGCCAGTGAGGAGAGTTGTAAAAGAGACTCAGCATTCGAGCCAAATTCCGGATACACCGCGATTCCAAGGCTTGCCGTAATTTGAATATCGTTCTCTTCCAAGTTAAAAGGAGAAAGCAGTTGGCGATGAATATCGTCCGCTTTTTCTCTAGCGTGGAGGCTGTCTTTGCATGGAAAGACCAGCACAAATTCGTCAGCGCCGACTCGGCTTACGATGGTTGAAAGACGGTAAAGAGGCTGGAAGTAACTCGGCAAACGACCTTGAAGTTCTGAGGCGAGATGACCTAGCAATTTATCCCCGATGCTATGCCCGTAGTTATCGTTAATATGTTTAAAGTCATCCAGATCAATAAAAACAACCGCGAGTGAGGGTGATTTGCGGTTCGTTATTTGCTTTTGGATATCAATGAGCAACTTTTCTCGGTTAGGCAGGGAGGTAAGAATGTCGTGATACGCCATGAACTCCACCCGGCTTGTGTATCGGTTCACTTTGTTCGACATTTTGTTATACGCCGAAATAAGATCACCTACTTCATCTTTACTTTTTATATCAGTGATTGGCAGTGCTTGAGTATTTGACTCTGTAAATTGTTCTTTAAGTTGTTTGAGTGGTTTTATTAATGAGCGACCCAAAGCATACGCGATGGCACTTCCGAGCAGAACGGATATCGCACTGATCGTGAGCAGCAAGTTAAACATCTTTTGCTTATCGTTTGAGGTAAGCGCTTGTACTTGAGCAATGTTTTGTTCTTTCTCTTCTAATAGATGTGCTAGGTTGAGTTCAAGATACACCGCGCCCAGTGTGATATTCGGTTGCTGAATCGGTGCCGCAATTTCTAATTGATGTTTAGAAAAAGAAATGAGAATTCTAGACTCTTCTATTGCTTTTAAAATAAAGCGAGAACGGTAATGAGGCTGGGCAAACATACTCAGCTGAGTCGTACCGTCGTGAAAGATTAGCCCTTCATTATCAACAACGTGTATCTTCGAGACATCTGGTTGGCTTAATGTTGCTTTAATCTGCTCGTATGCTTGGCTGATATTATCCGTATAGAGTGGGTCAAAAAGTTGCTTTGATAATAACTCTGCGTAAACCAATCCTTTTTGCTTGACGTAAGACTCTGTTTTTTCTTGTGAGTTCTCGGTGATTTGGCGGGTTAAGTTATTTGAGTACGTATCGTAACCATGCATATATAGTGCGAGGTTTATCACTACGACAAACAGGACAACAAAAATGGTCGAGCAAATGTATTTAGTTTCGAGTGAGAGTTTGTGGAACATCAATCCACCTTCGGTAACAAGTGAATAGATGTTCGAACGGTATTTAAGGACGCGGACATTTCTGGCGTTAGAGCGGTGATCTTTTTCGTGTTTTGGAACTGTTTAAGTGCTAAAGCACCTTGCTGAGATGCCTCCATACCGAGCAATATTGACGTGATTTTATGTTGCTGATCTTGGCTTAAGGTCGGAGAGGCGAGAATTAAGTCTCTAGGTATTTCTACCGAGCGAGCGAAAATCGTTAGTTTGTCTTTCATGCTTTCTGGAAGATCTTTAGGGTTGCTCCAATTGAAATTGCTGAACGCTCCTGCTGCGACTCTCTGCTTATACACCCATACTGAAAGGTTGATTTCATTCGATTGAGCCAAGTGCTCGTCAAGGAATAAATATCCAATACTGTCTTTGGCTGGTTTGTCATCGGAGGAGGGGAGGTATTCTAATTTCTCCCCTTGATTAAGCAGTGTAATAGCGGGTAAGTAATAGCTGCTGGTGGATGTACGCTTTTCAAAAACAAGTGTTTTTCCGCGCAGGTCAGAAATCGACTCGATACCACTCTCTTTGTGGGTAAAGAATACCGTATGATATTTTTGTAAACCTTTTTTCCAGCGTATGGCAATGGCTTGGCTGCCAGACTCTGCCTCGAGGGTCATTGCATTGAAGGGGGTGGCTGTTGCAATTTGAACGGTGCCATTTTTTAGTGCCACCGCGAGCTGACGATAATTTTTAAATACTTTTACAGCACCCTTAGTGTATCCGTATTCAGCCAAACCATTGGTCACGTACTGCGTAAAAGGCGTCGACTTTTTGATTTTGCTTTGAGCTTTATTGGAAACAATGCCAAACGTGAATGTTTTTTCAATATTTTCTTGTGCACTGACGACAAAAGGCGAACTCAGCAAAGTGAGTGATAACAGAGTGCAGGCAGGTTTCATCCGGCTTCAACTTCCTTCTGGTGCATGTCAGTAATATTTAGCATTTATTAATGCGCCCCAAATCAATAGTAAAAACAGTATGATGTACAAATTTCGTTTTACTAGCGCACTTTTATAATGTGACTTGGTCACTTATTCCGTTCAAATAGTACCGAATTTGAAGTTTATGTACAGGATGAATGTTTCACCGTGGGTTTGAATTCACTGGATTCTTAGTCAAGTTCAGTAGTGTCTGTGAGCGAGTACACCTTCTTTATCATGATGTCGTGTTAAGAAAATCTCTCCAATTGCTTTTGATATTTTTTCTCGAGTGCTTCATTACCTGCTGCACGTTCAAGTTGAATCATGAGCTGTAAAGAGGGTTTCTTAACGCCATACATTTGATTAAACCTCATTAATCGAATTCTGGCTTCAGTGTAATTGCCGCTATCAATTTCTAGCTTGGCTAGCTGCAAAATAGATTTTGGCCTATGAGGGTCATGATCAATAGCTCGGGCGAAGTAATATTTCGCTTTGTCTTTATCTTGTGACTTCAACGCGCAAAATGCGGCGTTTTCATAACTGGCCGGAATGAGATAGTAATAAGGCTGCTCAATGGCTCGATTAAACATTTGATCGGCTTTCTCGAAGTCACCCCGCTTGCAAAGAAAGGTGCCGTAGTTATTGAGCACGTTACCGTTTTTGGTGTGTTGGCGTAGAGAGCGTTTATACATTTGCTCGGCTTTAGCATCTTCACCAACCGTTTCATAGTAGTGAGCCATCGATAACTGAGCACGATAGTATTGAGGTGCGTGGGTTAAGGCTTGTTGCAAGTTATCATGCGCGCGAATCATATTGCCGCCTTCTAAATAACCTAGGCCAAGTGCGATACGTGATTCTGCCATTGCTACAGGATCGGCTTTAACGACAGGGCTACCATCTTCTTTCACCGTCACGCAGCCCACAAGTGCAAACTGAGAGATTAATAGTAGTGCACCGAGCTTTGTTGTTTTCATTCTTTGTCCCTACATCCCTGAATCTCCCAGCATGATATGAATTACGTAGCAAAAGCCTATTGAGGAAAAAACACTATGCGATCAGGTTTGCAAACTGGTATGAAAAAGCCGCCATATGGCGGCTTGGTTCACATATTACATTTAGGCATCATAAGCGCTTTGTTTGCGTGCTTTGAGGTTAATCGTCTTTAGTAAAAGCATCTTCACTGAAGTGATCAAGATCATAAGGTGTTTGCTGGTAAACGCAGTAGTTCAGCCAGTTTAAAAAGAGGAGATGTCCATGACTTCTCCAACTGGCAATTGGTGGATTATCAGGATTGTTGTTTGGATAGTAGTTGACGGGAATGGCTGGTTCCATGCCTTCGCTTAAATCGCGGATATATTCGTTATGTAAGGTATGCGAATCGTATTCAGGATGCCCAGTAACAAACACATTTCTCTTGTCTTTTGTTGTCGCTAAGTAAACACCTGCAACATCCGATGTGGCTAGGATGTCTAAGTCGGTATGTTCTTCTAAAAAGTGAGGTGAAAAGTCGGCATAGCGTGAATGAGGCGCTAAAAATGTGTCATCAAACCCACGTAACATAGGATGGAATTGATGATGAATCTGGTGATGGTACACGCCTGAAAGTTTCTCTTTACGCGTTTTTTTAGGTAGATCGTAGAGCAACTTCAGCCCTGCTTGTGCTGCCCAGCAGACATAAAGAGTCGATGTCACATGATCTTTTGCCCATTCCATGATGGTTTTTAGGTGGTCCCAATAAATGACATCTTCAAATTGAACCAAACCTAGTGGGGCACCAGTAATGATCATGCCATCGAAATTTTTATCTCTCACCATTTCAAATTGACGATAAAAAGTATCCAAATGTTCGGTTGGCGTATTTTTGCTTGGGCGGTTATCAATGCGCAATAACTCGACATTGACTTGTAATGGGCTGTTTGAGAGTAGACGCAAAAACTGAGTTTCAGTTTCTATTTTTTTGGGCATCAGATTCAGGATCAGCACTCGTAAAGGACGTATTTCCTGACTCGCAGCACGCGTTTCACTCATTACGAAGATGTTCTCTGTCCTTAGCACATCGGTGGCTGGTAATTGATCTGGAATTCTAATTGGCACGACTTTCTCTCCCTAAGTATAGTCAATCTAGACGTCTATACTTCTAAAGCTAACTTAATTAAGTTTAGATGTCGATACGAAATATGACTTTTCAATCTACTCTTTACATTATGGTAAACCGAGCTCGAAGCTGTCACACAATTGTGACTAGAGCGGAGTTTCTGATGAGATATGTTTGAAACGCTGTTCGTACTATTTGCTGGTAATTATGTGATCACGTTAATATGCGGAAGTGACTTCGTTGTAAGGAAGTCTCAGATTAATGAGCCATACTAAAAACAATCAGCTCACCAATATGCATTAAAGTGTGTATTTGGAAACATCGTCAGTGGAGGACATTATGTTCGGTATTTTTAAAAGAAAGACAAAAATTCAGAGCATCGCTCAAGAGGTTCCTAGCGTACTATTGCGCTTGTTTGGCGATAAAGATACTTATACGCCGAAAGAAATTGATCAAGCCCTTCAAGAGCTTGGTCATGATAAGAGCAAGGATCTAAGTCATTATCAGTATGCCTATGGAATGTTTGCCAATGAAGCTTCTTACGAGCAGCTAGGGCTGACGGATGAGTTAGGTAATTATGGTCACTTTCAACGAGAAGTGGGCAAGATGCTGCTCAATACACCAGAGCCAATTGATATGCACATCTACTTTGAAATTGCTCGGCAGCACCAAAAAGCAGGCCTGTCGCTTACTCATCAAGAAGTGAGTGAAAGCGATGGCGTGTGAATGTCTCTATATTCAAGTGATCACGCTGTGAATCCTGCATTTTGAAGCCGCTTGAGTAAGAGGTATTCCATCGAGAGATGAGTTGGGTATAATGCGCGACCTAATTATCCGGACGTGTTGTCGGTTACATTTCTGTTGAGCGTTAATGCCTTATGTTCAAAATGCTTGTCTCTATGCCGCCAATGTTGGCGCTGTCGATCGCGATTGTATGTGAAGTGATTGCCACTTCCTATATTCCCAAAACAGAGCAATTTACGAAAATGATGCCTAGCACAGTCGTTCTGATTGGTTACGGCATTGCTTTCTTCTTGCTTTCCGTCACGGTAAAAACGATGCCTGTTGGGGTTGTTTACGCCATATGGAGTGGGGCGGGTATTGTTTTAGTTGCGACGGTTGGCTACTTTGTTTATGGACAGCGGCTAGATTTGCCGGCGCTTGTTGGCATTGGGTTTATCCTCACTGGTGTGATGATTGTTAACCTGTTATCCAAGACTGTAGGACACGGATGACTAACACAACTTGTGATGCCAAATAAAAAGCCGTAGCGAGAAATTGCTGCGGCTTTTTAATGTCAATCCAATAGTTAACTTACTAGTACCTCAAGCATTTTGCTTTGTTGACGATGTTTTCGATTGCGATACATCACGGCGGCGAACGCTGGGAGGCTAAATGTGATAAACCCTAATATCAGTGCATATGCACCAGTTTTTGCGCTAATTCCTGCTGGCACGTCAAAAGATACAACAATCGTCACCAAGCAACTCATCAAGCCTAATCCTGCCACTAAACACATTCCTATTTTTCCGCCCGCAACTCGAAATGGGCGCTCAATATTTGCGTGTTTGTAGCGTGAGACCAAAAAGCTAACAAAAATACAGATGTACATCACCATATAGAGCTGAGTCATCAGGATATTCAATAACCACATGCCTTGATTGACGTTAGGAACAAAAATGAAAACCAAAGAGAGCACGCTAACAATCGTGCCTTGCAAGAGCAACAATGAGACGGGGGCTTGGTTGCGGTTTTCTTTGGCGAGCGACATCGGCATGAAACTATCTTTTGCGGCAACATGCAGACTTTTAGTCGGGGCGATTATCCAGTTATTCAGGCTTGCAAGCGTGCCAAAAACAATAGCAAGGGCAATGACAGGCAGCAGGAATGAGAGGTGCAGATCATCAAAAAAAGCTTTGAAGGCAAGTATCACTCCTTCACTCAAACTAGAATGGTCACTTGAGACGACCGAAGAAATGGACAGTGAGCACGCCGTCAGAGAAACCAAGATTAAGATTGTGGAGATCAGCAGAGCTTTGGGATAGGCTTTTTGCGGATTTTCGACTTCGCTTGCATAAGAGGTCGTGATTTCAAGGCCTGTAAGTGACAGAACTACCGCAGTAAAACCCGCTCCGATCCCATCTTGAGAAAGGTCCGGCAACCAGTCAGATACGTGGCGAAGCGAGATATGAGACTCACCAGGATGGGTATACGCCCAGTACCCGCCTAATCCGATAATCAATAGAATCGGAAATATCAAACCTAGGGTGCCGAATACATTTGTAATCAGGGAAGAGAGGCGCAAGCCAAAGATATTAACTAAAGTTAACGCCCAAAAAATCACATTAATCATCACCAACATAAACATGTTGTTTTGCGCCAGGTCTGGGAAAAAAGGGTAGGCCCCCGTTGCAACAATGAATGAAATTAAAGGTGGATAGTAAACAATATTTTCAGCGTATTGATACCACACGGTGGCAAAGCCAAAGTTTGGCCCTAGTGTTTCTTTGCCCCAAAGATATACACCACCTTGCTCTGGATAAGTGGTACTTAGCTCAGCACACACTAGCGCTGTAGGGACAAAAAAACAAAGTCCAGCAAGTAAGAAGAAAGAGATGGCATGGCTACCAAACAAAGCCGCCCCAGGAATGTTCCTTATGCTGTCGACCGAAGTTACGGTGATCATGATGATAGAGAAAACACTCAATTTAACGGCGGATTTAACGATATTGCTCATTCGATACCTTTAATGGATGAGCGCACAGCTTCTAGGTTGTAAAAGTAGCGTGCTACAAGTAAGACTCGCGTATTGTAGATTCCTCATAAATAGTGGGTATATAGCGAAAAACGGTATGTATTTATCCGAAAATGAGCTGAAAACAACGCGCTTTATTTCCATGGGATATAAACGAGTGATATGTCGGATAAATAAACACTTATAGCGATAAATTAGAACCTTTAGGTAAAGGTTTGACTTTCCCCTAAGGTCAAGGAGTACATTAATGCCATATCGAAATGAAACGATGGAGAAAACAATGGGATGCTGTAACCAAGCGCCAAAAGGTGGCACCGGAAAGTTGTCTTACTTGTTCAGGGTAATGATTATCATGTTTATTGTTATTTTCATGATAGCTGCATTATGGGGTTAAAAAAACACCATTATCTAGCGCATTGAAAACACAAAGTTATGTTTGTCCAAACTTTATGAAAGTGCGGTAGATTAATCACTCCAATCGATGTTAACGTGGTGATTCATCTTTGCTGCTTTTTCATCCCCCTACATATTTCTGCAAAGTTCTTATTGTGTAGTGTGTCGAAGAACCATAGAATCCGCGCGCTTTAATTTATGTTATTAGCGCTATCAATGATAAAAGTGCAGTCCATTATCATTGTTTTTATCACTTATAGATGGGCACATCTGACAATACTCACATGAATAAATACCAAAAGCCTGAATTCAAGGCTGAATTTCTTTTGCCTCGTTACTGGGGAACCTTAATTATCATCAGCGTAATGTACTTACTCAGTCTCCTTCCTTTCAAAGTTCAGTTAGCATTAGGACGTGGCATTGGCCGTTTAGCTATGCGAATCATGAAAAAACGTCAAGTTACGATTAGGCGCAATCTTGAGCTTTGCTTTCCTCAGATGGAAGAATGCCAACGCGAAGCAATTTTAAAAGACAATATCGACAATACAGGTATTGCGCTATTTGAGACGGCGATGGCATGGTTTTGGTCTGATAAACGGGTAAACAAACACGTTACGATAAAAGGAATGGAGCACCTCGAGGCTTTAGAAAAATCAGGCAAAGGGGCATTAATGTTGGCCGTACACTCGATGAACTTAGAGTTAGGTGCTCGTGCTTTTGGCATTAAAAAGTCTGGAACTGGTGTTTATCGCCCAAACAACAATCCGTGTTTTGATTACTTTCAATACAAGGGGCGTTCTCGCTCTAATCGTACGCTTATTGACCGCAAGAACGTTAAAGCCATGCTTGAAGCGCTTAGAACGGGTGAGCGGGTCTGGTATGCACCGGATCATGATTATGGAAGCCGACGCTCGACGTTTGCGCCATTATTTGCCGTTAAAAATGCTTGCACGACGACAGGTACAAGTCTGCTGGTTGATTCGACAGATTGTGCCATCGTGCCTTTTACGATGGTAAGAGGAAAGGACGGACACTATACCTTGACGATTAGTGCGCCAGTCGACGGTTTCCCGAAAGAAGATCCTCAAGGTGCGGCAGTTTTCGTGAATAAGATAGTTGAAACGTCAATCATGGCAAGTCCGAGCCAATATATGTGGCTTCACCGTCGGTTTAAAACCAGACCTGAAGGCGAGGATTGTTTGTACAAGTCCAGACTTATCCCTAGCTTGGCATAGCATAGAAAGAGCTTAAAAAAGCCCAAGGAACATACGAACCTTGGGCTTTTACGTTCTATTCTTTTTCTATTTACAGGTAGCGGCCTTTTAGGTGCGCTTGGAAGTGCTTAGCATTTAGTGTTTCACCCGTTGCTTCTCTTACGAGATCATCCGTTGTTAATAAGCTGCCTTTACTCCAGATGTTCTTCGACAGCCAATCGAATATCGGCGTCAGATCGCCAGAGCGAATAACCGCGTCCACATCTACTGTTTGCTTCATTGCGGCCATGAACTGGGCTGCGTACATCGCACCGAGAGTGTAAGACGGGAAATATCCAAAACTTCCATCTGTCCAATGAATGTCCTGCATACAGCCGTTTTTGAAATTTCCTTCCGTTGAGAGTCCCAAATACGCTTTCATTTTTTCGTTCCAGAGCTCTGGTACGTCTGTATGCTTGATGGCACCGTTAATAAGATCACGTTCAATTTCGTATCGAAGAATAACGTGGGCAGGGTATGTTAATTCGTCCGCATCTACGCGAATAAAGCCTTTCTCTACTCGAGTGTAGATTTTGGCTAGATTGTCTTTTTCAAATTCATCCCCAGAAAAATGCTTGGAAGCCATGTGAGCAAGGTGGTCGATAAATGCGTTGTTTCGTCCTATTTGCATTTCAAAGAAGAGCGACTGTGACTCATGAATTCCCATAGAGCGGGCTTGACCAGCTGGTGTTCCTGCTAAACCTTTTGGTAGCCCTTGCTCGTATCGGGCATGGCCAGTTTCGTGGACGATCCCCATCAATGATTGGACAAACTCGCTTTCATCATAACGTGTTGTAATACGCACATCTGTTGGCACACCGCCACAAAATGGGTGGACACTTTCATCAAGCCGACCGTGTTCAAAATCGAATTGAAGTAGCTTCATGACTTCCAGTCCCAGCGCTTTTTGTTTTTCCGCAGGGTAGTGCGCAGTTGGCAATAAGATGTTGTCTGATTGCTGTTTTTCAAGCGCTTCGTCTATCAAGGAAGGTAGCCACGTTTTTACGTCAGCAAAAAGCGTGTCTAACGATGCAGACGTTGTGCCTGGTTCATAAATATCAAGCATGGCATCGTAAGGCGTTGTGCCGTTTTCTTCGGCTCTAATTTGCGCTTCTTCTTGCGATAGTTTGACGACTTCTGCCCAGTTCTTTTCAAAGCCAGACCAGTCATTTTCTCCGCGTTGCGTACGCCATGCATGTTCACATTTGGAGCCAGCAAGAGATTGAGCTTGAACTAATGATTCTGGTAGCAAGTTAGCTTGTTGCCATTCACGTTTCATTTCTCGTAGGATGGACTTTTCACTTGCAGATAGCGTCTCTTCTTCTGCCTGAGCGAAAAGTTCGCCCAAGTGTGGCTGAGTCATCAATGAGTGGATGTGTACATCAAGCTCTGCCATAGCATTGGAGCGCGCTTCAGCGCCACCAGATGGCATGACCGCTGCTTGGTCCCAACCTATGATGGCAGAAAGGTGCTCAAAATTTGCCACTTTTTTGGAATGTTCAATGAGTTTTGTAAATGCTTTCATGTGACTACTCTTATTCTTTTGTTCTTTCCCTAAACACCCGATAACGGGTCCTTTACGTCGAGTTGCACGAAACAACCTGCGTTAATTTACTAATAATTAACAATTAATCTTCACTCATTGTCCATAAATTCACTCAGTTGTATAGCTCTCTTAAAAAAGAAGCTTGCGAATCTCGTGGATTGACGGTATTGATGACGGATTAACAATTAATTATCACGATAATATGGATATCTTGAATTTTGAGGCATTTATTATTGCCATCACTATTTTAACGCTAACGCCGGGTTTAGATACGGCCCTTGTTATCCGTAATACCAGTCGCGCGGGTTTAAAAGACGGATGTACAACCAGTTTAGGGATTTGCTTTGGCTTATTTGTGCATGCTTTCTTTTCAGCGGTTGGTATTTCGGCCATTCTGGCGCAATCTGCAGAGTTGTTCCAAATCGTAAAAATGATTGGTGCAGCTTATCTTATTTGGCTTGGTCTGAGCAGTTTAAAAGCCCTGATGTCGTCGAAGAATGGTTTGTCAGTGACTGAGCAGGTTCATGAAGTGTTTAATGGCAAACGCTCTTTTAGAGAGGGCTTTCTTTCTAACGTCTTGAACCCAAAAACGGCAGTTTTCTACTTGGCGTTCTTGCCACAGTTTGTGAATCCAGAAGGTTCTCCTTTGCTTCAATCAATGATGATGGCATCCGTGCACTTTATTATTGCGATGGTTTGGCAGTGTGGTTTGGCTGGCGCACTTAACTCAGCTAAGAGCCTGTTAAAGAATGCAAGCTTTATGAAGTGGATGGAAGGGGCGACGGGCGCTGTCTTAGTCGCACTTGGCGTAAAGTTATTGATTGAAAAGCCCGTGTAATGCGCAATATTTACCACATTTTGATATTACTCGTTGTGTTTATTACTGGCGTGGTTGGTGCCATTGTTTGGCAGACATGGCCACAGGTACAGTTTGCGCAACGTGGCATGACCTGGTCTTGGCACTGGGGCTATTTCGAGCCATTTTCCAATGGAATACAACAGACGCGAACTCAAGATACGAAACAGCTATTACTTCGACGTGTGTATATGAATGACGGTATTGTCGTTTTTGTCTCGACAACAATGGACAATAAATTTGAAGTTGATGTTGTAAAAGAGCAAAGTTGCGAACCTAAAACGACAACTTGGGCTTCAGTATCCGTCAACCATCAACGCATGAGACATGTGCCGATGGTTTGTGATGCACTGGGGCAGAGCTACTTTTATCGCTACATCGGGAAGCATCTTGAATCGATTGAAGTTGGGGTTGGAGATTCGTTCGTAACAGAGGCGTTTTCAGACTGGCCGCTATCAGAGCTGAAGTCGGATCAATTCAAGCAAAAAAATGCGAAGTTTTTTCAAGAACGCGGAGAAAAGGTTGAGCATCAATGGTTGAGAGATTAACCGCTTAGCTTAAGATAAAATAAAGCCCGCTGAATACCAGCGGGCTTTATGTTTTTACCATTTCCAATTTACTTTCAGCGATTGACGGTTCATTACTGAACACTTGTCATGTCACTAAGCTTTTACTGCTTCAATTTCATCAGATTGCGATGCTGAGCTAAAGAACAGCTTGGTTTCTGCCAGCACGACGTGACGCAGTGCGATCAAACCGATTAGGTTAGGAATCGCCATCAGACCATTTACGATATCGGCGAGTAGCCAAATCATGTCTAGATGGAGGAACGCGCCTGATGCCACCAAACCAACGAAAATCAGCTTATAAGGAAGCACCGCTTTTGTACCAAAGAGGAACACAACGCAACGCTCACCGTAGTAGTTCCATCCAAGAATGGTTGTGAATGCAAAAAACATCAAACCAATTGACACCAGCATTGGGCCAAATGTATCCGCATTCAAACCTACCGCAAAGGCATGAGTCGTCATTGCTGCACCAGAAAAATCGCTTTGCCATGCGCCAGTAAGGATCAACGCTAGGCCCGTCATGGTACAAATAATGATGGTATCAAAGAAGGTACCTGTCATTGAAATCAGGCCTTGTTTCACACAAGAGTCTGTTTTCGCTGCCGCTGCTGCCATAGGCGCGCTACCCAAACCAGATTCGTTTGAGAATACGCCACGAGCGATACCTGATTGGATTGCCAGCATGATACTTGCACCTAAGAAACCGCCAGTCGCTGCTGTTGATGTAAATGCTGATACCAACACTAATTCAACGGCATTGAACAATTGGTCTGCATTCATGATGATCACGCTTAAACACGCCAACACGTAAAATACAGCCATGGTAGGAACAACTTTTCCTGCAACGTTAGCAATGGATTTGATACCACCCAAAGTCACGAAAGCAACCAAAAGAGTCAGTACAAAGGCAGAGAGCTCACGGTCAACACCGAGAGATATCTCACTTGCATCCAGAATCGCGTTTACTTGTGGAAACGTACCAATACCAAAACAAGCAACACCCAAAGCAAACACTGCAAACATGATCGCGAGGGCTTTTGAGCCAACACCGTATTGCAGGTAGTACATCGGGCCACCAATCATTTGGCCTTTATCATCGACTCTTCGGTACTTAACCGCTAACAAACATTCGGCGTATTTAGTCGCCATTCCGAAAAGGGCGGCGAGCCACATCCAGAATAGGGCACCTGGTCCACCAAGTTTGATCGCGGTGGCAACACCAACAATGTTACCAGTACCAATCGTTGCTGAGAGCGCAGTACAAAGTGCTGCAAAGCTAGAAACGTCACCTTGTTTATCAGATGACTTATCTTTACTGAATACCATCGCTAGCGCTGTTGGGAGATGTTTAAACTGGATCAAGCCGAGGCTAAAAGTGAAGTAAACACCGGTACCCACTAGCAAAATAAGCAGTGGTGGACCCCAGACAAAATTATCGATGGTTTGTAGTAAAGATTGTAGGTCGTTCATGATTTCCCCTTAATAAAACAACTAATAAGGAGAAGAGGGAAAGGACGAGATCAACGATCTCTAAAAGAACTAAGCTATTGGTTGTAGGCGGGAAGGCCAAGCAAAATAGTTAGGTTGTAACTTTCCACTCCTCTGTCCTTTTGCCTGAGAGTTTCACCTTGCGTGAGTGCAAGACTTGCTCCTTCGGCGACCGATTTAACGGTTCTCTCCAGAGGTTCCTCCAACTACAGTCCCCGCTACCTAGGTAGCACCTGAAATAGTTAATTCTTCGGCGAGTTATGCTAATCAAATGTTAAAATTTGATTAATAACCACTCTCCTGCAGTCTTCATCGGAACAATTACTCAATTAAATGAGTAAAGGTTAGTTAATGATGCTGGTCATCATTAACGTGTGAACTCTATCATGTTTTTGGTCCATTTCAACACCCTATATCAATTTATTTTCAACGAAATAACCCCACTTATTTTCACGAAGCTATGTTTACCAAGTTTTTTGTGTGAGCAACTGCATAAACAAAACTCATTGGGCTAGGGAATAGAACCAAGAACACACTTCAGAACGATAAATATGTTTCGATTATTACGGTATAAGTTATTCAATTGAGAACACAAATTTGATTAAAATCGAAGCACTTATTTTAAAATCTACGCTAAGTTGACCTTATGGGGCGTATAAATGAGTTACAATAAATCTTTGTGAAACCGTCTATGGACCTAGGCAGTTTTTCATAAGTGGACAAGGAGGCGGTATGACCAGATTATTAGCCATTGCGGTGTTGATTGCAGTAGCATTTGTGCTGTTTCGTTATCGAACCAATGAAAAAGTCCAAAAAGCGACCGTTATAACATTAATTGGCGCCTTTCTGATTTATACAGCATCGATTATGTTTGCGGAATTGATCCGCTAGCAAAGTAAAAGAGTCCTTGGAGTAGTATACGGTGAGTTCTCAGAACAAGATGGAAGAACAAGACGACGTTGTTGTCATTGAAGAGCGTGACAAACGTACTCATATCTATATCGCGATTGCTGCGGTATTAGGCTTGGCATTTGGTGGCCTTGTTGGTTCGATTGTCACTGCGAACAAGTGGGAATCGACTTATCATGTGCTAGAAGAAAAATACCAAGCGTTGACGCAAGATAAAACGCAGTTGGTGTCTCAAGTAAAAGTGCGCGAAGAAGCGCTCGACCAAGAAATACAAGATAAAGTCACTGAACTGCTCGCTGCGAAAGATGAAGAGCACGAGAAAGCGCTTAAGAAGTTACAAAAGCAATTGACTGAGGTCGAGAAAGTTAACCTGTCGCTAGAGTCTCAATTGAAACAACAGGCAGATAAGATCAACACGACAAAGTCAGAAAATGAGAAGCTGAGTCGTCAAGCGGATATGCAAGCGACTATCTTTGAACGATCGCGCGAGGTGTTTCAAAAAGAGCTGAAAATTTCGCAAGAATTGGATTCTCTAGAGAAAGAAAGGGCGAAATTATTGCCTAAGATCGAGAAACTCAAAAAAGAGTGTGATGTATTTTTGGAAGGTAAATCTTGGGACGTGAAATCGGACGCGTGTGATAAACACGATGAAGCCAATTCACGACTAAGTCAGGTCGATCAAATGATTGAAGTTTATAAAATGGATCTCAAGCAAATCAAAGCAATAACTGAAGATATCGGCCTCTAGATCTTTTATACCTGATTTTGGAAATTAAAAGGAGCTCTTTAAGAGCTCCTTTTTCGTTGCTAGCTTTAAACTCGGGAGCTAGCGTTTATTCTTAGATACGTGAGGCGTCATAGCCTGAAGCAAGCAGCAATTCTCGCTCATGTTTAATCAGTTGGGCGCGATCTTCAATCAGTTCATTGAGAGCTAGTGAGGGCTTGCCTGCTAAAGCCTTGAACGACTCAAAAGATTCCGCAGTGTCGATTTTTTCAATCATCTGACTGATGACATTACGAGCCTCACACGGGTTACTCGTAGTGGTAAAGTATTCCACTTGCTTTGCTGCCGATTTCATCTCTGTCAACAGCTCAAGTGGGCTGCTCTCTTTTGCTACCGCCATGTAGTTATCCAGCACGCGCTTTGCATAAAGCAGTTCTTTGAGGGGGATATCTCTTCCACTCTCGATTAGAGATTCGCTAAGGATCATACTTGAGCTCATGGGCATTCCTTCTTATATACTACGCAGCTTTTGATGTTTCCTTGAGTCTAATTTATTGAAGTCACATTGGGAATGGGTAAAAAGCATTTTTAACGCATTTTTATTCACTAATAAAAACGCGAATGCGATGTTTATCCGGATCGGTAGCCACAAAATTTAAGCCATACACCGAAGTCATTGGTGGTTGAGCAAACTCAACGCCCATGTTTTTCCAACTGTTGTAAACGTGCTCTAACGTATGGCGGTTGCGCACTGCAAATGATAACTCGGTGCCACCACCTTTGATGTCGCTGTAAGGGGAAAGAACATCACTTTGCTTGAGTGTCAGTTTTAAGCCATTTGCGAGTGGCATAGAAGCAAATGTTGGAGACAAAAACGTGACCTCACAATCAAACAGTTTCGAGTAAAAAGCTTGGCTTACTTGGATGTCCTCAACATAGAGAACGAATGAATTGATAGTTAGCATGGTCTGTTTCTCAATTTACTAGAAGTATGAGGTTGAATCTAACGGAAGGCTAAGACAGGCTTTGTCAGTAGACCAAGTTAAAGTACCTTGTTTGAAATAGTGAGAAGTATCACTTTCAATTTTATTGGCTCAGGATCGAGCATATGAACATATCGTTTGCTTTGTATTTGATTCCATTTATCTTCTCGACATTTCCTTGTCAAAAGCAATCCCGTTCATATGTGTAAAACGATTAGTTCACTGTTAATTATTATTTTTTGTGTTACATGTTCATTAAGTATTTCAGCAAAAAATATAGAAAAGAAAGAAAGTCAAATTTTAACTATCAATGAAATTAATAATAAAGAAAAAATTCGTGATCTTACAGAAATAGAAAGAGTGAGCCTTTCAACTATCTATCTTCTTTACAAAAATGGAGTGATAACGGAGAGTGAAGCAAACCAAGAGTTTGGACACTTTCTCGAAAATGAAGACAGAAAAAATGCCTTATTGAAACTCGCTCACATTGATGACGCTCAAAAAGAGCTGAAGCAAGCCGAAGAAAGCAGTGACTGGGTGAAACTATTTAACTTAGTTAACCTGATGAAACTATGTGGAGTGTTGCTTCTTATCGCTGCTGTTGCTTATTTTATCGCTCAAACCTACGAACTTCTTCAAGATATCGGTAGGGTATTTTGGCGACTTATTTGCACATTACCCGCGATTTGTTACCAGATTCTATTTGTTATCATTGGCTTAACCCTAGCCTTAGTTCCAATGATTATCAGTATCTCAGAAGCGCAATATGTTGTCATTTTTGGTGTGTTGCTCGCTTATGTCGCACTAGTATGGTGGACTATTCATTACGAAGAGCAGTCAGAAATTCTCCTAGAAAAACTCTCCTTGGGTTTACCAATTGGTATGGTTTGGTCTTTTTATCATGCTATTTACTTTGGCTTTTTTGCCATCCGCGAAGAGATCGCATTTTTACAGTTAGTGACATTTGCATGGGTTGTTCTTGGTATTGCATTGGGAATTTTTAGGTTATTTAACTTTGAAGACAAACCTTACAAAGGAACAAAGTGTTTTTCTTTAGCGTTATCATCGACCATTGTTACTTGCATAATACTATTCTTAAACCAGAGTTCAGATTGGATTACGCCATATTACAAATTTACTTATTATGGGTTAGTGCCATTGCTGTTGTTGTCCTTTTCTATTTCGGGTTTTTATCTACAAAAAACAAGTTGGGTTAAAAAAATTTCAAATATTATGATGTTTTCATTCTTATTTATTAGCGCACCATTACCAAGTTTTGGTCTGGATAATTTGTACGCTATGATTAATAGTGGTGTATTTGCCTATGGTTTTATCACGATAACAACGATGGTATTTCGGGTCAGTTTTCTGTTTGGCTTGATATCAACAAGCCTCGTTGTTTACGTGTTGGCCTTAGTCATCGAACACAATCCTGAAAAGTTCATGCTCTACATATGACTATGATTTTCTAGATACAAAGTGTGCGTTCCTCCATGTACTCTAAGAGTGAAGAGTCTTACAGAATAAAGAAAAGGAGCCATTTGGCTCCTTTTTAACTGAATCAGCGGATATTAGTTGGTACGTTTCGAAGCGTACCAGTTGTTTTGATACGCCTTAGATGCAAACAATGCGTTTGCTTTTGCGCGTTCAATAACGGATTCATCGACTTCTAGCGGTTTCATGGTTTGGCTATCAAAGTCGTACGCCAGTGTTGATACTTTTTCACCAGGAGAAAGCACAACTAGGTTGTCACGCGTTAAATAACCAAAGTTTTTGTCGTATTGCATCATTGCGCGTTCATCTTCGCGAGCCAGTGGTTTCGTTAAATCACGACCAATCATCGGCGTTTTGGCGTCTACGCCAATAAGAGACAACAGCGTAGGCGGCATATCTATGTTGTTTGCGATACGGTCATCTTTACGTGGTTGAATGTCTTTACCAATGATCAATGCAGGAATATGGAAGTGCTTAACTGGAACCAAGTTAGCACCAGACACGCGGGCATCGTGGTCTGCAACGACAATGAAAATAGTATCATCCCAGTAGGATGAGTTTTTCGCTTTGTCAAAGAACGTACCCAAAGCGTAATCTGAATATTTTACCGCGTTATTACGCGTCATGTGTTCGGAATCGTATGGCTCAATTTTACCTTTCGGATACTCATAAGGACTGTGATTGCTTGACGTAAAAACTAAGCTGAAAAAAGGTTTGTCGCTTTTTGAAAGACGTTCAAACTCTTCGTCTGCTTTGTTGTATAAATCTTCATCACTGACCCCCCAAGAGCCAACAAAGCTTGGGTTATTGTAATCATCTTCTTCGACGATTTGATCAAAACCATTACCGAAGAAGAAGGTTTTCATGTTATCGAAGTTTGCTTCACCGCCATAAATAAATTGCGTGTGATAGCCTTGTGCTTTGAGTAAGTCTGCGATGGTAAAGAAGCCTGTTTGGCTTTTGCTTAGTTTCACCACTGCGCGAGAAGGGGATGGTGGAAAACCCGTGGTTACAGCTTCGATACCACGAACAGAACGAGTACCCGTTGCGTACATTTGCGTGAACTGCCAACCTTCAGCCATGAGTTCGTCTAGGTTTGGCGTAAGAGGCAGACCACCCAAAGAACCCACAAATTGCGCTCCTAAGCTCTCTTGTAGCAAAATCACTAAGTTCTTACGTTTACCATGGTAGGTCGCAGGGTTACTGTTCATGGTTGGAAGCAATGTTGGATCAAAGTCGGACTTTTTTGACGAAGCGCGAACTAGCTCCAGCATCTTTTGATTATCCATCTTGCCGTAAAACTGCTCTGCGCTTTTTTCTGACTTCATGCTGTTGACAGCAAACAGCAGTGAGTAAGATGAATTTAATGCTAAGTCGTTAAGCAGTGGATCGTTAGAAAATGCCACCATGGCAGGGTTTAGCGGGCGGTGGCCTAAAGACGAGCGTGCACCTGCAACACCAAGAAGCACAACGAAAATTGCTAATAGTGGGCGCCACTTCCAGTTGATCTGCTGTGCATTGTCGGTCAGTTTTTGGCTCCACTTCCAACCCAAAACTAGAGTTAATGCCGTGCCTAACGCGCCAATAAACAGCTCTAGCTTATAGCCAGTCCAAAGCATGCCCATGACCTCTTTCGGATAGATAAGGTATTCCACAAACAGACGGTTTGGGCGTAGGTCATATTCTTGAATGAATGGTGCCGTTGCCAGTTCCATATATACGAGAATCCAAAGCCCTAAAACCATCCATATGCGCAATATCCATTTCCAGCATTGCCCAATCTTGCCGTTTAATGGCATTAGGGCAGAAAGCAGTGCAGGGAGGATGAATAACCAGCACAGTGTTGCAATGTCTACGCGTAAGCCTTGGCCTAGGATGTAAATTAAGTCGTTGAAAGAGTCAATTCGATCAAGTTGCCAAAAGGCGAGCAAAACGCGTGAGATAGACAAAAATATAAGTGAAAACAAAGAAAAAGCAGCAATTGGCTGCAAAGGCCCCCACACAGAGCCCTTAGATAAGTTTTTCATATTTATTCGAATAGTTTAATTGTTATGTTGTGTTGTTTTTAACAAAGCAAGCGTGAAATAAACGTGAATTATAATGTGGGTTTATGGTCGAGTAGTGTAAGTGTTGGTATGTCTATGTAAGTGTGGAATGAAGCTCATGTTCGGCTAGAACATAAATTAAACAGGTTATGGTCTGTATCGCTTTTGTTAGCACTTTGGGAAAGTGACGACAAACGTATTCCTACTATTTTCTCTGGGAATGAGCTCAAGTGTTGCACGGTGTAGTGCTGTAATGTCTTTGCAAATTGACATCCCTAAACCCGCACCGTCGCCATGTTCGGAATGACCCCGATAAAACTGTTCGAAGATTCTTTCACGAGTTTCTTTCGGGATTTCTGGACCAGTATCGGAAATTAAGACTTTGATTGTATTATTGTTCTCTGTGACGCTGACTTTTATGTCACTGTGCTCGCCGGAGTAACGAATCGCATTATCGACGAGGTTACGAAATAACACCTCTAACAACATTTGATCACCGGATATAGCGATGTTGGAAGATGATAAACTGATGTCTTGCTTATGCTTCAATGCTAACGGTGCCAAATCAGCAACAACGGTTTGCAACAAAGGGGTTAGCTCAACGGTGTCGAATACACGTTCTGATAAGCTATCTACTTTAGCTAAAGTCAGTAGCTGATGGATAAGGCGGTCAGTGCGTTCAATGCCTTGCAGAATGTTGTGTAAATCTCCTCTCAGTTGCTCCGGATCATTACTTTCAAGTGCATTTTCTACGTTAAGACGAAGGATTGTTAGTGGGGTTTTTAGTTCATGCGCTGCAGCACGTGTAAAGCGTTTCTCTCTTTGCCAGGCTAACTCTAGTTCAGAGAGGAGAGAGTTGAGCGAATCGACAAGTGGTGCGAGTTCAACGGTGTTGTCTTTTACATGAATGCGATCTAATCGGTGTGCGTTTCTTTGTGTGATGGCGGTGCGCAGGTCGTTAATCGGTCGGAAATGTTTATCGATCAACCAAAACAGCAAAAGCAACAAAGTTGGTAGTATCAGCAATTGTTCTATTGATGTGGATAGGGCAATTTCGTGGATGATCTCTTTACGTATCTTGTATTTTTCTGCAACCACGACGTATTCATTATCATGTTTTAGTTGTGGTAGTGAAATCTGAAACGTACGCCATTGTGTACCGTCTTTTACGATATCAGCGTAGCCGTTATTATCAAAGGACGTAGAGAGTGCGTGCAAGGTTTGATCTGAGCTCCAGAGCAGTGTGTTGTCTCGATAGAATTGAAAAACCAAGTTTTGTTCATAAGGGTGGCCGAACGTTGTGACATTGTCGTCGTCAGACTTTGACATTGACTCAATGTTTTCCATCCACTCATTAAATAATTCTCGATGGTTAGCGAGAGTCCTCTCTTCCGTTGAAATTGAGAGCGTCAGCAACATTAATTTTGCGGATTGTCCAAGCCTAGCGTCATAAACTTCTTCGACTTCGTGCTTCGCAGATTGGAAACTGAAATAAAGTGAGATGAGTAAGAGAACACTTACCAACACGCCTACTGATAGAGTTAACTGACGTTTGATCGAGTACGATTTCTTATCTTTCAAGAATGTACCCCACACCGCGAATATTTTTAATGACCACTTTGGGCGCTTTTTTACGCAAATTGTGAATATGAACTTCGATAGCGTTGTCGCTTGAACCTTCATCCCAGCCGTGCAGTGATTGTTGCAATTGCTCCTTACTTTGCACGCGTCCGGCGTTCGTCATCAAACTGGTGAGGATTTTAAATTCATTGCGTGTGAGTTTAAGCGGCGCGTCATCGTAGCGAATGCTTTGTTCCGATAAGGATAAAGACAACTGTCCAACTTGAATGATTTCTTCTGCACTACCGGATTGACGGCGAATCAACACACGTAAGCGAGCGAGCAACTCTTCGAGTGCAAACGGTTTTCCGAGGTAATCATCTGCGCCGCCATCAAGGCCTTGAACGCGATCGCGAATGTCGTCTCGGGCGGTAAGTATCATCACGGGGAGCTTAAATCCGCCTTTGCGAATCTTACGCAGAACTTCCAATCCATCGATATCGGGTAGAGTGAGATCCAATATTACGGCGGTGAACGCTTCTGTTTTGAGTGCGCTAGTCACGCCAGAGCCTTTTTCCACCCAATCCACGGTGTACCCATGGCGACTTAATGAAGTCACCATGGATTGACCGAGTAGTTTGTCATCTTCTACGAGTAATAAGCGCATGGATTATTTCAAACTCCCAAGAGTCGCTTTAATTTCCAGTTTTCGACCTTTATCAGCCAAAGGTCGGTCAGGGCGAGGTGACGCCTGCATTGCGCGAGTCAAATACACTTTCGCTTCCTTGTCTCGACCTTCTTCTGCAAGGAAGTCTCCATAAAAATAGTTCGGATCGATGCCTTTTGGATTGATCTCTAACGCTTTTTTCAACATTTCTTCGGCTTTATCGTCATCACCAAAGCCAATTGGCCACCCCGGAACTTTGTAATACAGAGAACCTAAACTGGTGTATGCAGATCCATCAAGCGCTTGCGGTGAAGTTGCGATTACCCCTTCGAGTAAAGATTTGGCTTCTTTGGCGAGTGATAGTGCACCCAAGCCACCTTGAGCACCAGCCAGCGATGCTTTATTGATTGCCAGCCAAACAGTGAGTTCGGGATTGCCCGGTTCTCTGTCGAGATAAATACTGGTTTTGGCAATCGCGCGATGGAAGCATTGTTCCTTTTCGTCTCCATCGGGCGTGCTGTACTGACATTCCGCCCATTTCTTTTGAACCTGTTGCAGTGGAGTATTACTTGCCAACGCAGCGGTCGAAGCTAACGTTGAACAAACCGTCAAAGCGCAAAATAGTTGTTTGGTCTTCATCGTCTATGTCCTCTTCAGTGACTGACTCGGTTTACGTATTGGTGAATGGTTTCTTGCTGCTTACGAATCGCAGAAGAAACCACGCTTGGAAGCAGTTGATTGATGCGCGCAAAAAGCTTTTCTGGCCAACCAATCCATTTCGCGGAAATTTCTTTTTCCAACATGGTGACAACGTGATCGGCTACAACTTGCGGCGAGTCCGTTTTGTTACCCAGTTGTCGATTCATTTCATTGACGGCATCGCTATTGAGCGAGGTTTCTGTCGCTCTTGGTGCCAAATACAGCGCACGGATTCCGGTTGCGAACAGCTCTCTGTCGAGCGATTCGGTAAAACGGTGCAACCCCGCTTTTGCCGCGCAATAGGAGGTATAGCCTGGGTAGCCAATTGAGCCGAATGTGGAACCTATATTGAGAATCACCCCAGGCTGCTTTAACCACGTTAACGCTGATTGGCACAGCAGCATCGGCGCAACGAGATTGAGTTGGATTTCGTCTGCAATCTGCGTTGGTCGTTTGTGGCTTAACAACGAGAAATCGTTGCTACCCGCATTGTTAATCAGTGCGTCCACTTTTTGATGTTGACGCGCTCGATCTTTAATCGCTGTTAATCCTTCTGATGAGGTGATGTCTGCAACGACTAGGTCATGGCGCTCTGGATTCGACAGTTCACGCTGTAGTGTTTGCAAGCTCTCTTCGTTTCGCCCAACAAGAATGAGGCTAGCACCGCGTTTTGCTAACTCTTGCGCGATGGGTTGCCCAATTCCGCCCGTTGCGCCTGTCAGGAGAATGGTGCTGTTGTTAATGATCATGCTTCACCTCACGCCGCTTGTTGGGTTGAGAAAGAAGACAAAGAACGCAGCATTTGTCCGTACAATGCGAACACCATTTTTGCGGAGTCGATAATGACTTGTTGATCTTCCACTTTGGTGATTTTGTTCATCAGTGATTCAAAAAATTGCAGATGATCTTGGTCTAACACGCTGTGTGAAACTAGGTAAGTCATTGCCGAAGGCGGTAGGCTTAGCGTTGACTGGATTTTTTCAGCCATTTGGCCACCAATACCGACGCTGGTGCCTTCTAATACCCACACCATGCCAAACAGCGCGAGTGGGTTGTGGCGGTCAATGTTGTGGTAAAGGTAGGAAACCATCAGTTCAATCGGTGCACCTACTTGACCTACATCTTTGTTACTGCGCACTGCTTCGGCATCGCCGCCGCACGCTTTGATGTCATTTAAAATCCATTCTTGATGGCCTTTCTCTTCCTCGATGTACTCGGCAATGGCATCTCGTACCCATTCGTATTCGCCAGATAGTCGGCCTCCACACGCCATCAGCAAGGGAACAGTGTGCTTAACGTGATGGTAAGCTTGGGTTAGAAAGGCGATATACATATCTTTGGAAATGTTGCCTTGTTGAACGTCTGCGATGACTGGCGCAGTTAACATTGCTTGTTGAGCAGCGGTAGTGCTTTGTTTGAGTTGTTCGAAAAATAAAGTCATAACCTTCTCCTTAAGAAGCCGTTAACTAAGATGCAGTTTGTAAAGATGTAATGTGTTGTTGGAAGGGCAAATCGATGCGTTGGATCTTTTGCGCTTGCAGCGTTAATTTAGGCGTTGTGCTCGCTAATAACTGAGCCACATCATGTTCGATTTGATTTCGTTTGAGCTTGCCGTTATCCGTGTACCAACCAGAGATGGCTCGTGGGTTGTCCAGCAGCAATAAGGTTCGGATTTGAGCGTAATCGGGTAGGGTTCGGTTTAATGCATGAACCTTTGCTTCGACGTCTTCGCTATTGGCAATGACAGCGCATAATGTTTGTTGGCTTTCGCCTGTAACGATCAGTGGCGTCATCGGAAAAAACGCCAACGCTTCTGATTCAATCCACTCCGGTGAGATATTTCTGCCATACGCGGTGACGATAAGGTTTTTCTTACGCCCCGAGAGAGAGACAAAGCCTTGTGCGTCAATTTGGGCTAAGTCGCCAGTCGCTAACCATTCTTGAGTAAACGGCTCATTCAAATAACCAAGAGCAACGTTGCCTTTGACGAGCAGTTCACCATCTTCCGCGATACGAATCTGAGCGTGGGGAAGCGGTTTGCCACACGTTCCTGCTTTAAATGCGGCTGGTGTATTCAAACAAACGACGGAGCCACATTCAGACAAGCCATAACCTTCAAACGCAGGGATGTTCAGCGCATGCGCGGTGTTAATCAGTTGCGACGACACTCTTGCGCCGCCAACGGCGACAAATTTTAGAGAATCCACAAGAGAGGGCTGCTGTTTCGCGATGTGAATGAGCGCAAGCAATAAAGCCGGTGTTAGCACTAAGCTTTCTGGTTTGATGGTCGCTAATGCTTGTGCAAACAAACGCGGTTCGAATTGGCTTGAACCGAGTAGGCCGGTTTGCTCTCCGGGTAAAATATATGACGTCACGCCCAACATGAGTGGAACATAAACGCCGGTTATGTTCTCGAGAAGTGTCGATAACGGAAGCAGCACTAAGTGCGAGTGCGCCGCGCTGTTTACTGCGTCGGCGAGCGATTTCGCCACCAAACACAAATGATCATTGCTTAAACACACGCCTTTAGGCTGACCAGTCGAGCCAGACGTAAACGTGATTTTTCCGGTTTCTGGTAGATAAGCTGCCTGTGTATCTTCATCTCCCAACTGGTTACGACGCAGCAAAGGCAATTTTGCAATGGAAAACGGATGGTCTTGCTGGTTAAAGCTTTGCTTAGGATGAGAAGCCAACCATGCTTGCCAATCGCCGACTAAAGCATCGACGCGTGATTGCTCTAACGTATGTTCAACCTGTGCATCAGAGAAAAAAGTCGGAATAGGTACGACGATTATGTCTGCCGCCATCGCCGCCAAATCAACAATGGCCCAATTGATGCTGTTTTCTGCGCGTAGCGCGAGTGCTTTGATGTTCTGTGCAATAAGTTCGGCGGCAACGAGTTCGATCTTGTTTAACAATTCAGAGTAAGTCAGTTCAACGGTTTGATTCGCTTCGTAGCCGACAAGTGCTACTCGGCCTGGTGTCGTTTTTGCCCATTTTGTAATGGCATCGAGGAGAATATTCATACGTCACCTATATTCTGGCGTGGTGTTTAACCAAGTTGTTCTGGTTGTGTTTGCGGTTTTAACGACGTTTACTTTTCTATCTAGGCTTGTTTACGTTTTTTTTCTTGGACTAATCGAAGGCGTTCGAGTCCTTTTTGCAAATTGCCAGCTAACACACGCGGTTGATGTTCGTAGTACGAACCCCAAGTGGACTTGGCATCGGGGACTTTGTTTTGATCGGCCTGCGCGATGATATGAGGCTCCAATCCTAGGCGCGCCATCATGGCGTGAAGTGGATCTGTCGCGGTGAAGATGCACCATTCAAAACCGAGATTGACCAGCATTTCTGCGATCAGGTAGAAGTGCAGAGATGACATGCCCTTAGCGAAAGATGCCAAGTGACCAAACTCCACTAAGTTCGAACGTTTTACGTCGCAGTTAAATACGTTAGAAACCAGCTTTTGAGCGTCGTCTTCTAAATACTGTTCAAGGAACAAAGGTTCATCTTCGGCGATGCGAAAGCCGCATACGGAAATAATTTGACCGCCGTCAATGAGGGTTAAATACGCCGGCATAAATTGTTTCAGCTCGGCAAAGAATGCTTCTTGATAACGCTGAGAAACATGCTCGATAACTTGGCTCCAAAGCGGATGCATTGGATAGACGATGTCTAAAGTAAAGCCATCTACAGAAATTTGTGCATGGTGTTTCATGAGCGCTTCCTTTGTTTGATTGGTTATCAACAAAATAAAACGCGAAACTTAAGAAATTCTTAAGGAATGAAATTAAGTAGAAACTTTAAGAAAATACTGAGGAGCAGGGGTCAATATTGTTGTAACCCTTTTTACTACGGTGAATAAAATTAGAGCCAACCGATGTGAACGGTTGGCTCTAAAGTTAGGTGTCACGTATTTTAATGGTCGTGTCGGTTACATGGCTGCTTTTTTAGCTTCGTCTACCCATGCGTCGAACTTTTTCTGGTTCGCTTTGATCCAGCCATTAACATGAGACTCGATGTCTGCTGAGCTGTTCTTACCTTGGCTCATCATCATATTCTGCGCACTAACATCATTGATGTTTAGCTTGATGATTTCAAACAGCTTCGCTGCTGCTGGGTTCTTTTCAGTAAACTCTTTGTTCGCAACGATGCGCATAGAGTTCATCTCGAAGCCGTAGTTCTTACCGTTCTCTAGTGTTGTGTCGATGTCCTTACGCTCACCAGGAAGTGAAGAGAATGGTACTTCTAACCAAACAACATCTTTACCCGGAACTAAGACGCCACTTACCCAGTAAGGTGTCCAAGTGTAGTAAAGAATCGGATCGCCTTTTTTGTAACGAGAAATCGTGTCAGCGATAATCGCAGCGTAGTTACCTTGGTTGTGCGTTACTGTGTCACGAAGCTTGAACGCATCCAACTGATGCTCAACGACCATTTCACAACCCCAACCTGGGTTACAACCTGTTAAGTCCGCTTTACCGTCACCGTTGGCATCGAAAAGCTTGGCCAGTTTTGGATCTTTTAATTGACCAATATTTGTGATGCCATATTTTTCAGCGGTTTTTTTATCGATCAAGTAACCTTGCGCAGCACCACTTACATATTGACCTTTGCGGAAAAACTTATCATCACCGCCAGACATCGTGTACTTATCGGCGTGAAGAGGGAACCAACCTACAGCTAAGAAAGTGGCGTCGCCTTTAGCAATAGAGGTATAGCCTACGTTGTAATCGACTTCTTTAGTCGGTTTTACATCGTAACCAAGCTCTTCAAGTGCACGGTTTACGATCAATGTTTGAAACGTTTCCTCTGCAACGGTTGATTGAACTGGCTGAACAGTCACACCTTCACCCGGTAGTTCGCTTGCCACACCATAAGTTGAAAATGCGATAGTACTTAGAGCTCCAACAGAGAGCGCTTTCTTCCATGAATTATTCATTGATGTTTCTCCTAAGTTTTAGATCGTCTTGGTTCGTCTTTGTTTTCAGTTTTAATAGGTATGAAACAGGACCTGTGTGATACCAGCGAAGCTTGGTGTTACCCGCATTAACCCCTAATACTTGGGTAATACGGTCTAATAAAATGGCAAGAATTACGATGCCTAAGCCACCGACGGCAGCAAGACCCATATCAAGTCGGCCGATACCACGAAGTACCATTTGGCCCAAGCCGCCAACCGCAATCATTGAAGCGATCACGACCATAGAAAGTGAAAGCATCAAGGTTTGGTTTACCCCTGCCATAATCGTTGGTAACGCCAATGGCAATTGGATGCGGTAAAGCATCTGTTTTTTGTTTGCCCCGAAAGAGTGGCCCGCTTCGATCAGCTCTTCAGGTACTTGCTGAATCCCTAAAATAGTCAGGCGCACAACGGGAGGCAGTGCGAAAATGATGGTTACTACAACTCCAGGAACGTTACCAATACCGAATAGCATAACGATTGGCACTAGATAAACGAACGCGGGGGTCGTTTGCATTGCATCGAGTATTGGTCTAACAAATTTGGCTGCGGTTTGGCTTCTCGCCAACCATATCCCCATCGGTAGCCCGATAAGCAAACAGAAGAAGACGGCGGTTAAAACCAGTGCGAGCGTTGTCATCGCCTGTGACCACGCACCAATTAGGCCGATAAAAACAAGGGATACAAGCGTTGAAAAACCGAGTTTTACATTGGAAAACTGCCACGCCAGCAAAAATAAAATGAGCACCATGATGGGCGCAGGTGTGGACACCAAAGCAGTTTCAAACGAGGTAAGAATAAAGTCGATTGGAACTCGAATTGCTTGGAAAACAGGGCGACCATGTTCCACCAACCAGTTCAATCCCGATTCTACCCAGCTATCAAGTGGTAGAACCGCATCTTGGAATGGGTTCATAATGTCGAATGGCGCTTGCTCTACAGTTTCTGAGCTTAACCAGTCATTACTTGGGGCAGCGTCAGCACCTGCACCTTGTGACCAAGGATCATCTTGTGCAGGAGCGGTATTCGACCAGGGATCATTGTTAGTTTGCTCTGAGGACATCGTGTTAATCCTTATCTAGTGTTTGTAGAAGACGTGATTTAGTCACGACACCAAAGTAAGTACCTTGCTCATCAACGACAGGTACGGCATAAGGAACGCCTGCAACTAGTCCCAAAATGTCATTGATTGACTGCTCTGGCTGAAGAGTGACTTCATCCGTCAATTGAGCACTGGCTAGAGAGCGGTTTTCTTTGTGAGCCAAACGTAGTGAGTCAAGAGACACGATGCCGGAATATCGGCTAGATTTATCGACGACAATGCCGTAATCACGGTCATGATCCATCAGAATCTGCATCGCAGAGCCCGGGCCATCATTTTCCGATTTCTTAAAGACGGCGGCTGGCTTCTTGCGAGCGATATCTTTTGCTGTCAAGACACTTGCGATGTTTACGCCGCGGAAAAATGCTTCAACATAATCATTTGCTGGGCTGTGCAATATTTCATCAGGTGTGCCAACCTGAACAACCTCACCGTTTTGCATGATGGCGATACGATCACCAATACGCATTGCTTCATCCAAATCATGAGAGATGAAGACAATTGTGCGTTTGTCATCGTTTTGTAGACGAATAAGCTCATCCTGCATCTCAGAACGGATTAATGGGTCTAAAGCGGAAAACGCCTCGTCCATTAATAGAATGTCTGGGTCACAAGCCAATGCCCGTGCTAAACCCACGCGTTGTTTCATACCACCTGATAACTCGTCAGGAAAAGATTCTGCATAAGGGTCTAAGCCAACTCTTTCCAAGGCGGAAAGGGCACTTTTCTGACGTTCATTAACATCAATGCCAGCAAGTTCTAAACCGAATGCAGCGTTTTCGATCACCGTCATGTGAGGCATAAGTGCGAAACTTTGAAACACCATTGAGATATTGTTGCGACGAACTTCTCGAAGTTCGTCTTCAGAGATATGGGCAATATCTTTCCCTTTGAGATAAACACTGCCTTTCGTTGGCTCAATGAGTCGGTTTAGGAGTCGAACGAGAGTAGATTTTCCCGAACCAGAAAGCCCCATGATTACGAAAATTTCACCTTCGTTAATGGTGAGAGATACATCGTTTACGCCGACTGTTAAACCTGTCTGTTCAAAAATACCGTCCTTATCGATACCTTTTTCGATAAGCGAGAAGGCTCTTTCTGGGTCTTCTCCAAACACTTTATACAGTCCCTTAACTTCCAGTATGGGATCCATGTTATCTGTCCTTTTTTGTGTGTTTATAACTGTTTAACGATTTGTACTCTAATTAATTTTAGTTCAACTTTCAACGAATGGGGTTCGGTTAACTGGGTTTTATGTGCATACAATAAACAATGAAGGTGGTGTGGTTAAATAGTGTTTTTGTTAACAAAAACAGATATTTACGGTTGGCTTTGTCTTCGCTTAACTTTTCCATGACATTGGTTTGAATTTATTTTGAAGTTTTTAGTACATTTCAACTCAGCCCATCTGCATAGCTATAAGGAGAAATAGATTAGAGGTCTATATTTAAAAACATTAGAGCTCTAATTTTTGGTTGGAGTTTTATTCTGCGAACTAGGTTAGGTGTTGTTATTCTTAGATTTATTCATTGATTGATTTCAATCTTGGTGATATTTATCGCTGTAGTTTAGGCAACGTATGGAATAAAAGATGGAAGCCGAACAGTTAGAAGTGCTCAACTTCATTAGCCAGTACCCACCTTTCGATGATCTACCCGAAGAGCAGTTAAAAAAGATCGCTCTAAATGCCGAGGTTGCATACTTTCGGCAAGGCACAGAGATACTCAATTTTGGAGACACGATCCGCGACTTATATATGGTGAGAAGCGGCGCTGTGGAGATCTACCGACGTAAAGGCGAACTCTATAACAGGATTGACGCTGGTGGACTGTTTGGACAGATGGGGTTGTTAATGAACAACCGTGTGCGTATGCCTGCCAAAGCGATAGAAGACACCTTGGTTTACTGTATTCCGGAGGATATTTTCAACGAGCTTTGTGATGAGTTTGAAAACTTTGCTGACTACATGGAACTGGAAGACAGCGCGCGTTTGCGAAGCGCAATATCCAGCCGCTCAGAAAGTAATGACTTTACCACTGCCAAGGCACGTAAGATCTTAGCGAGAGATCCGGTAACGTTGGAGGCGACGGCATCGATTCAAGAAGCCGCGATACTGATGGCGGAGGAAAATGTCACCTCTTTGCTTATTGTTCGCCCAGCAGAAGAACTCACAGAAGAAGATGATGAACAACTACTTGGAATATTGACTGATCGCGATCTATGTATTCGCGTATTAGCTCAGGGCATTGATACCAATATCCCAGTGAGTGAGGTCATGAGTTATGACGTGGTGTCTCTGGATTACAACGCTTATGTCTTTGAAGCCATGTTAACCATGCTGCGCTACAACGTGCACCATCTCCCTATTTTAAAAGATAAAAAGCCGATAGGAATTATTGGCATGACGGATATTGTCCGTTATGAATCTCAAAACAGCTTGCTGCTCGTTAGCTCTATCTTCCAACAAACCAGCGTTGAAGATCTCAAGCAAGTTTCTGAACAAGTGAAAGACTGCTTTGTACGAATGGTGAATGAAGATGCCAACGCTCACATGATTGGTCGAGCCATGTCGGTAATTGGTAGTAGCTTTAAACAGCGTTTAGCTGAATTAGCAGAGCAAGAGCTTGGCCCTGCGCCAATTCCGTATTGTTTGGTCGCTATGGGATCGATGGCCAGGGATGAGCAGTTAATTGTAACGGACCAAGACAACGCCCTTATTCTCGACAACAGTTATGATGTTGAGATGCACGGGGAGTACTTTGAAAAGTTTGCCAAATTTGTTTGTGATGGTTTAGCAGCATGCGGCTATGCTTACTGTACTGGCGACATTATGGCAACCAATCCAGAGTGGCGAAAAACCCGAGCGGAGTGGGAGGAGTGCTTTGGCAACTGGATAGATAACCCAACTCCTGAAAGGTTGTTAAACAGTAATATCTTTTTTGATTTATTAGGTGTTCATGGGCGAGTGAAGTGGGCGGAACAATTAAGCAGCTTTATTGTTAGGCGGGCGAAAAGAAACAACCGCTTCCTTGCATGTATGGCTTACAACGCGATACGTCGTACACCGCCATTGGGCTTCTTCAAAGATTTTGTTATGGAAAAAGATGGTCGTCACCGCAATTCTATTAACTTGAAAAGAAGAGGTACTGCGCCATTGGCAGATTTGATTCGAGTGCATTCATTGGCAATTGGTTCCCGTTCGCAAAACTCGTTTGACCGTTTAGACGATATCAATGATGCGGGCATTTTACCTAAAGGTCGAGGAATGGACTTGAGGGATGCAATGGAATTGATTTACATGGTTCGAATTCGTCATCAAGCACTCGATATCGAAAATGGAGATGAACCAGATAACAACATTGAGCCAGAGAACATGTCAGAGTTTGAGCGCCGAAACTTAAAAGCTGCTTTCCAAATCCTTAGTAATGCACAGAACTTCATCAAGTTCCGATACCAGAGAAGTAGCAAATAATGTGGTTCTCAAAAAAGGCAGCAAAAGATCAGCCGTTGTTGGATACGTCTCGGACGCCAGAGTGGTCAACGTTATTCAAACAGCTCGCGAAAGAAGCAAGAGACGAGAGGCTCAAACGTTATTACTCGACACCGATGGTTAATGGGGAAACACCAATTGAGGAAGTGCCATTTGTCTCGGTGGATTTTGAAACGACAGGTTTGAATGCGGAAGAGGATGCAATTCTCACGATTGGACTTGTGCCGTTTACCATTGATCGTGTTCAATGTAGTGGCTCTGCGCATTGGGTTGTTAACCCTAATCGTGAGTTAAACGAAGAGTCAGTCGTGATTCATGGCATCACTGATTCTGAAGTCAAAAACGCACCCCAATTAACCCACATTTTAGGGGAAATATTGGATGCGCTGTCAGGCAAAGTTGTGCTTGTTCATTATAAAAATATCGAAAGGCAGTTTTTTAATAACGCGTTGCTAAATAGCATTGGGGAGGGGATACAGTTTCCCGTTGTCGATACGCTAGACATTGAACACGCGATACAGCGCCGTGAATGCAGTGGCCTATTCAATAAGTTAAAAGGTAAGAAGCCAGGCTCTGTCAGGCTGGGGCATGCTCGTGAAAGGTATCGCCTTCCTGCTTATCAACCTCATCATGCTTTGACCGATGCGCTGGCAACTGCTGAACTGTTTCAAGCACAGTTGCAATATCATTTTAATCGAAGCATGCCAATCTCTTCGATTTGGCAATAAGCGTTGTTTATGATGAAGACAATAAAATGCAATGAAAGGTAGGGGGCTTTGCGATTATGATGGCGGACTGAGTAACCGCTTATAAGAACTATGTTTTTTGAACATGTGCTTGGTAGTGATGGGAGGTTTCATCACTCAAACTCCGACGAAAGTAATTTAAATTTGGTCACGTATTTTTAAGGAGATTATCCGTGAGCACCGATAATAACGGTGGCATTCAACGCCCCGATGGAAAGGTAAACGCGATAGACACTGACTATCAAATTGGTCAGGATAACGTCGCGTTAAAAGTAGGCCCGTTTGGCCTTGATATTCATAACCGTGTTTTTGCAATTTCTGGTTTAGCAATCATCCTATTTGTTGTAGTAACACTATTATTTCGAGAACAGGTAGAGCCGTTTTTCGCAGATCTAAGAGCGGGTTTGTTACACCATTTGGATTGGTTCTTTCTCGCATCTGGTAATATTTTTGTCATTGTCTGTGTTGGGTTGATTTTTACACCGCTAGGTCGGGTACGAATCGGCGGTACAGAAGCGACGCCAGATTATTCCTATGCGGGTTGGCTGGCAATGCTCTTTGCAGCAGGTATGGGTATCGGTCTGGTGTTCTTTGGTGTATCAGAACCTATGTCTCATTTTAGTTCTGCTATTGGTGGCGTGAACGTTGAGAACGGTGTTCGTACTGACTGGGCCCCTCTAGGTGGTGCAGAAGGCGATGCAAGTGCTGCATCTGCACTAGGCATGGCGGCGACGATTTACCACTGGGCGCTTCATCCGTGGTCAATCTATGCGCTATTGGCTCTTGGTTTGGCGATTTTCTCGTTTAATAAAGGCTTGCCACTTACCATGCGATCCATTTTTTACCCACTGTTTGGTGAGCGTGTATGGGGTTGGACTGGTCACATTATCGACATTCTTGCTGTTGTAGCGACAGTTTTTGGTCTGGCAACGTCCCTAGGTTACGGTGCGTCTCAAGCCGCAACGGGTTTGAACTTCCTGTTTGATGTTCCAATGACGAATACTACGCAGGTACTATTGATTATTGGCATCACCGCACTCGCTTTAATCTCAGTTGTTGCGGGACTAGACAAAGGCGTGAAAATCTTATCTGAGATCAACATGGGTCTCGCTGCGCTTTTACTGCTTTTCGTTATTGTTGTCGGCCCGACGATCGCGATTTTAACGGGCTTCTTCGAAAATATAGTGTCATATGTGGCTAATATTCCTGCCCTATCAATGCCATTTGGACGAGAAGACGTAAACTATTCTCAAGGTTGGACAGCATTCTACTGGGCTTGGTGGATTTCTTGGTCACCATTTGTCGGTATGTTCATTGCGCGTGTATCTCGTGGTCGTTCAGTTCGTGAGTTCATTATTTGCGTTATCCTTATCCCTTCTTCTGTTTGTGTGTTATGGATGACCGCTTTTGGTGGTAACGCTATAAGCCAATACGTGAGCGATGGTTATGAAGCCGTGTTCAACGCGGAATTACCGTTAAAACTATTTGCCATGTTAGATGTGATGCCGCTAGCTGAAATTACATCTTTCGTCGGTATTATTTTGGTGGTGGTATTCTTCATTACCTCTTCAGACTCTGGTTCACTGGTTATTGATACTATTGCTGCGGGCGGTAAGGTCGATGCGCCAACGCCTCAACGCGTGTTCTGGTGTACGTTTGAAGGCTTAGTTGCGATTGCATTGATGCTTGGTGGTGGCCTAGCGGCAGCTCAAGCAATGGCCGTGACCACAGGCCTACCATTTACGATTGTTCTGCTTGTTGCAACGGTTTCTCTAGTAAAAGGCTTGATGGATGAACCTCGTCCAAAAGCGGTTTCTAAGAAGAAATCGAAATAACCAACATCAGCAGTTAAATATTTGAATAAAGCGGCATGCGAAAGCATGCCGCTTTTTTTTGATTTTTGAATTTTTTGCTGAGAAATGAAGACCATGGAGGACTGTTTTTTCTGTTCGTTTTTTATACTTATTCTTTAAGTGATTTTTTAATAAATTAGACCTCGAACTATTTTAAGATTTGGTTAAATGGCTAATTTGTGTGATGTATGTCACAAAAATGTCGATAAAAAGGCGGATTATTTGATTTTTAGTCGCGAGGAATGCCCATAATAAAAAGGAAATTTAATTAGACCTCAAAGGATATGTATTTCCACATGATCACATCAGCACCTTGGGTTCTTTATCCAGAGATTGGAGAAGACTCAAGTAAAAAATGGATTTTTCGTGAGCCTAAAATCTCTGATGGTGACGACATTTACAGCTTAATTGCAGACTGTCCTCCATTGGACATGAACTCATCTTATTGCAATTTCCTACAGTCTACGCATTTCAGCAAAACCAGTATTTTGGTTGAGCAAAAAGGCGAAATCGCAGGTTTCATTTCCGGTTATCAGAAACCAGACGAGCAAGACGTTTTATTTGTCTGGCAAGTTGCAGTCTCACCTCGCTTTAGAGGTCACGGTTTAGCATTCCGCATGTTGAAAGAACTTCTCACCCGAGAGGAATTGGGCGGTGTTAAATCGGTAGAAACTACCATCACGGAAGATAATAAAGCCTCTTGGGCCTTGTTCAAAAAGTTAGATGCGATGAACGGCAACTCTGGCCAAGTAAGCACATTTTTGGATGAAGAAGCCCACTTTAAAGGCAAACACGATACAGAATATTTGTATCGCATTCCTCTCAAATAATCCTCAAACAATAGGAATTAAAAACGGTCTCATCATGGATATTTTCAAAAAGCAGGAATCCAACGTACGCTCATATTCAAACAATTTCCCAGTCGTTTTTCGTAAAGCGAAAGGCTGCTGGCTGGAAACAGAACAAGGTGAACGATACTTAGACTTCCTTGCTGGAGCGGGATCTCTAAATTACGGCCATAACAATCCAGTACTTAAGCAAGCACTGCTTGAGTACATTGAGATGGACGGTATTACTCACGGTTTGGATATGCACTCAGAAGCGAAAGCATCGTTTCTTGAAGCGTTGGATACTTACATCCTTAAACCAAGAAACTTGGACTACAAAGTTCAGTTTACTGGCCCAACTGGTACTAACGCCGTTGAGGCAGCACTTAAGTTAGCGAAAAAAGTAAAAGGTCGCGACAGCGTCGTTGCATTTACCAACGGTTTCCACGGTTGTACAGCTGGCGCTCTAGCTGCAACGGGTAACCAGCATCACAGACAAGGTAACGGTTCTAGCTTAAGTAACGTCACTCGTATTCCATTTGAAGGTTACGCTGGCGTTGATGGTCTAGCATTGTTCGAAACCATGCTAAACGACAACTCTGCAGGTATGGATAAACCAGCCGCTGTACTTCTTGAAACTGTGCAGGGCGAGGGTGGTTTAAATGCTGCTTCAAACGAGTGGTTACAACGTTTGAGCAAAATCTGTAAAGCCAACGACATTCTTGTGATTGTCGATGACATTCAGGCTGGCTGCGGACGTACAGGTACTTTCTTTAGCTTTGAGCCGTCAGGTATTCAACCAGATATCGTGACGCTATCGAAATCGATCGGTGGTTACGGTTTACCAATGGCCGTCGTTCTACTCAAACCGGAGCTAGACCAGTGGAAGCCAGGTGAGCATAACGGCACGTTCCGTGGCAACAACCATGCATTTATTACCGCGGCGAAAGCATTAGAAATTTATTGGGCAAATGATGATTTTGAAACACACATCAAGCAGTGTTCAGACAAAGTAAGTGCTGTTATTGATCGCTGCGTTCGTCGCTTCCCACAAATGTTTGTGCAGAAAAAAGGTCGCGGCATGATGGTTGGTATTGAGTGTATCAACGGTGATATGGCATCTGAAATCGCGAAAAACTGTTTCGAAAACGGAATGGTAATTGAGACAGCTGGCCCTGACGACGAAGTCGTTAAGTTCTTCTGCCCACTTACGATTAGCGAGTCAGAACTAGACCAAGGACTAAGCATCTTTGAAAGTGCAGTGGAAACCATTGCTGCGAAACATTTCAAACAAGCATCTTAATAAGGATTATTAATTATGATCGTCAGAACACTCGATGAGTGTCGCAACAGTGAGCGACGTGTGGTTTCAGATAACTGGGAAAGTGTCCGTATGTTGTTGAAAGATGACAACATGGGTTTTTCTTTCCACATTACTACGATTTATGAAGGTACTGAAACACACATTCACTATCAAAATCACCTAGAATCGGTTTTTTGTATGAGCGGTGAAGGTGAAATTGAAGTCGTTGGTGGAGAAACTTACCCGATTAAACCGGGTACGTTATACATCCTTGATAAACACGATGAGCACTACTTGAGAGCTTATAAGAACAAAGAAATGGTAATGGCGTGTGTATTCAACCCACCAATTACCGGCGCTGAAGTGCACGATGAAAATGGTGTTTATCCTCTCGTTGACTAAAAGATAGAGGTGGGGTGCTTGTCGCCCCACGATCAACTATCTCTTCTTTTTTCTTTTAAAGTTACCAATCAAAAAAGGCTTATCATGACATTTACCGTAGAAAAAATCGGCGGTACATCAATGACAGCATTTGATGCTGTTCTCGACAACATTATTCTTCGTCCTAAATCGCCATACAATCGTATCTTTGTCGTCTCTGCATACGGCGGTATGACCGACGCGCTACTCGAATGTAAAAAAACCAGTAAGCCAGGTGTTTATCAGCTTATCGCGAAACGTGATGACAAATGGGAAGAAGCGCTAGCATATGTAGAAAGCCGTATGCTGCTCACAAATGAAAATATTTTCGCGGACCCAATGAATCGTATCCGTGCAGACAAATTCATTCGCTCACGTATTGCTGAAGCGAAAAACTGTATTGCGAACATTTTAGAAACGTGTCAGTACGGTCAGTTTTCGCTACGTCAGTATTTGCCTCAAATTCGAGAGTTTCTGTCGTCTATCGGTGAGGCGCACAGTGCTTACAACACGGCACTGAAACTAAAAAATATGGGTATTAACGCTAAGTTCGTTGACCTGTCCGGTTGGGACAATCAAGCGCCAAGAAGCCTTGATGAATCGATCAGTGATGCGTTTGCTGATATCGATGTGTCAAAAGAACTGCCAATCGTTACAGGTTATGCTTACTGTAAGGAAGGCCTAATGCACACTTATGACCGAGGTTATAGTGAGATGACATTTAGCCGAATTGCAGCGATAACAAAAGCGGATTTAGCGGTAATTCACAAAGAATATCACTTGAGCTCTGCAGACCCGCGTGTTGTTGGTCCTGAAAAAGTTTTGCCAATTGGTAGTACAAACTATGACGTAGCAGACCAACTTGCTAACCTTGGCATGGAAGCGATTCACCCAAATGCAGCCGCAGGTTTACGTGAGAGTGGTATTGAGCTACAGATTAAAAATACATTTGAACCTGAACACGAAGGCACTTTGATCTCTTCAAGCTACCGCCCAGAAGAAGACAAAGTCGAAATTATCGCAGGTAAAGAAAAGGTGTTTGCACTGCATTTGTTTGACCAAGCGATGGTGGGAAAAGCCGATAACGTTAGCTACGAATTAATGGAAATTATCTCTGATGCGCGCGTAAGTTTAGTTGGTAAAGAGATGAACGCGAACTCTATTACTTACTATCTAGGTGGCAGTACTGATAGCTTGAACAAAGTATTGTATAAAGCTGAAAAACGCTATCCGAATGCGTCGATTAAAGGCCGTATGGTCGCGCTGATTTCAGCCATCGGTTCTCAAATTGACACTAACAAGACACTAGCGAAAGGTGTACTTTCTTTGATGAACAATGGCGTAACGCCAGTTGCACTTCACTCATCAATGAGAAATGTAAACGTTCAGTTCGTAGTGGGTGATAAAGAATATCAGCGTGCGATTTGCGCATTACATGATGAATTCTTTCAGAGCAATAGTTTAACTAAATCGGTTAACGTAGCTTAGTTTATTCACGGTTAAAATACAAAGGAGAGCAGGTTTGCTCTCCTTTTTTTTGTTTTTCTGTGTTCTCAATATAGGCCCGCTTAGCATGGAGTAAACTACCGAGCTAAGTGTGTCCGTAGAGATACAGATAAGCCAGCAGAGCTCTGCTGGCTCAGCAACGCAATCTAGAGTGATTAATTAAATTACTTAACTTTATTCACTTCCTGTTTAAGCATTTCTAACTGCTGCATCTTTTCTTGCATCTGCAAAGAGTCGTAATTTAAAGAAGCAGGGTTCATAGTTGTACCGCGTTGCATTGGGTATTCAGGTAACGTTTTAAAGAAGTCGCCAACAACGTCTTGAATTGGTACAAACAACCACATGTTGTCTGCCATCCAACGTAGGTACATTTGTGACTCTCTAGGACCTTTTTCAAATGGGTCTGCGCGTAAGTGAATGATTTTAGGCCAGTTTGGTACAGATCGCACGGCGTCGCTTAGGTTTCCTTCTAGAGTTGCAAAGTGAAGTTTCCAGTCATTCCAGCGTACTGCGTTTAGTTCACCATTTGAGGTGAAGTAGAGCAGAGACTCACGTGGTCCTTTCTCTTCTTTTCCCTCGAAGTATGGCATGAAGTTGTAGCCGTCTATATGGACACGCCAGTCTTTACCATTTACTTTGTAACCTTCAGCAAGCTTTTCTTTCACGTCAGGAACGCCAGCTGCCGCTAACAATGTTGGCAACCAGTCTTGATGAGCCATCATTTCGTTGATTTTCGTTCCTGGCTTAATGACACCTGGCCAACGCACAAGTTGAGGAACACGCATACCGCCTTCCCAAGTCGTGCCTTTCTCACCGTGGAATGGGGTTGCGCCCCCATCAGGCCAAGTCATGGTCTCAGCGCCGTTATCTGTTGTATAAATAACGATGGTGTTGTCAGCAACGCCTAACTCATCGAGTTTGTCGAGCAATACGCCGACTTGATCGTCATGCTCTAACATGCCATCAGCGTAAATGCTAACACCGGATTTGCCTCGGTACTTCTCTTGTAATCGAGTCCAAACGTGCATGCGCGTAGAGTTATGCCAGATGAAGAAAGGCTTATCTGCTTTAACAGCTTTCTCCATAAACGATAAAGTGCTTTCGAGGAACTCTTCGTCCGCGTGTTCCATGCGTTTACGCGTCATTGGGCCAGTATCTTCAATCTTACCGTCGGCATAAGATTTAATTACACCACGAGGACCATAGTTTTTACGGAATTCTGGGTCTTTAGGGTAATAGTAGGTTTCGGGCTCTTCTTCTGCATTAAGATGGTACAAGTTACCAAAGAATTCATCAAAACCATGATTGGTAGGTAGGTGCTTATCTTGATCGCCCAAGTGGTTTTTGCCGAACTGAGCTGTCATATAACCTTGGTCTTTTAGTAAGTCAGCAATAGTTGGTGCCCAATCTGGAATCCCATGGTCGGAACCCGGCATACCAATCGTCAGCAAGCCAGTGCGAAATGGTTCTTCGCCAGTAATGAATGCTGCTCGACCGGCAGTACAAGATTGTTGGCCGTAATGGTCTGTAAACAAAGCCCCTTCGTTCGCGATACGATCGATGTTCGGGGTTTTGTAACGCATCATACCTTGGTTATATGCGCTGATGTTCCAGTAACCGACATCGTCACCGAAAATTGCAAGTATGTTGGGTTTGTCTGCCGCCATCGCTGCGCTGGACGTTGCTAACAGTCCGACGCCTACTGCGATTTTTCTCAATTGGTTTGCCATAAAAAACTCCAGGTGGTTGAGAGTAACGAGAAGCACAAGTAAACCTTGTGCTTAGGTGTTGCATAAGTTAATGATGTGTATAGAAAAATCCTCTTATACTCTTTATAACCATAAGTTATTGAGGGTGTTTAACTATTTGTTTCTAAATAAAAATACTTGTCATTGTGATGATTTGGGGAGGTTTTAAAAATAGAGATGGGTCACTAATGAACACCATTGCCGATTGCTGGTGAGACGAATAAAGTTTCAGCAAAAACACCGAGATACTCCCTAATCGGGGGACGAAGAATGGAGCACTCATTTTGAAAGCCTTTCACTTCTAATTATTTGTATAACCAAGGGGTTAGCGACTATATTGATTCAAGTTGCACCATCTAAATACTAAGGATAGTTATGAGTCAGTGGGCAGGTCGGTTTCGGTGTCTATTTCTGGGTATCGTCATGGTGAGTGGTTCGTTTTTTTCCCAGGCATCAGTGATAGAGAGTTCCCAAAATACCACGAAGCTTGGGTTGGAATATGTTGGCACGCAAACGTGCACGGAATGTCACCAACAAGAGGTGGAGGCTTGGAAGGGCTCTCATCACGATATGGCAATGAAACATGCAAACTCAGAATCTGTTCAAGGTGATTTTGATAACCGCACAGTGACGCATGATGGGCAACCCAACCGTTTTTTTAGACGAGGCGAGGAGTATTGGGTCAATATTCAAGGCCCTGATGGTCAATGGCATGATTATAAAATTAGCTACACATTTGGTTGGGAACCGTTACAGCAATATATGGTGGAGTTTGAAGACGGTCGTGTACAGCTCATTCCTTTTGCGTGGGATTCAAGGACGAAATCGGAAGGTGGTCAGCGCTGGTTTCACCTCTATCCAGAGACAACAACGACAGATGAGTTTTACTGGACTAACACTGGGCAAAATTGGAATTTCATGTGTGCAGACTGTCATTCGACCAATTTAAAGAAGAACTATGACGCAATCAAAAGTACCTACAATACGTCTTGGTCCGAGATCAATGTTGGTTGTGAAGCATGTCATGGCCCTGCAAGTGGACACATAGAGTTGGCGAAAAAGTCCGCATCTATAGGGGGCTTTTTCGATACAGATAGTCACTATGGTTTTGACCGAAATTTATCTAAAGCGGTAACCGAGTGGGTATTTGAGAAGGGCCACAGAACGTTACAACCAAAAGCAATCGCAGAAACAAATCAAGTTCAGACGTGCGCACAATGTCACAGCCGTCGAACGCAGTTAAATGAGACTGGTGATCACATTCAAGGCTCATTTTTCGATAAATATCGGTTAAGCCTGATCACTCCAGAACTCTACTACCACGATGGCCAAATTTACGATGAAGACTATGTTTACGGTTCATTTCTTCAGTCTGAAATGGCTGAAAAAGGCGTAACATGCACCAATTGCCACGATCCTCATTCGGCAAAGCTAAACATCCCAGAAGAGGCGGTATGTTCACAATGTCATATTGCGTCAGAATATACCCCAGAAAACCACACTTTCCATGAAGCGGGATCCAAAGCGTCACAATGTACGACTTGTCACATGCCAGAAACGACTTATATGCAAGTCGATCCTCGTAGAGACCACAGTTGGCACGTACCTAGACCTGACTTGAGTAAACACATCGACACGCCTAATGTATGTACGTCTTGTCATGAGGATAAGAATAACCAGTGGGCGGATGCGCAGATAGCCGAATGGTTTCCTCACTCTCAATACCGCAATCAACAACACTTTGCTGTCGCGTTTTATGCCGATGCAATTGGGCACAAAGGGGCGGCGAATGCTCTGGCTTACTCTGCTCAGGATTCATCATTAAAAGACATCATACGAGCTTCTGCATTAGAGCGAATGGGCGGCAAGACTGACCAAAATACGACTGTTTCGCTCGCAAGGGCCGTTAAAAATGAGAATGAAATGATTAGACTCGGCGCAGTCGCGGGCTCGTCTGGTTATGAGTTTCATGATCGATGGCAAATTTTAGAACCACTGCTGGATGATCCCGTACTTTCAGTGAGGGCGGAGGCGGCTTCGGTATTAGTGACCAGCTATGCGCAAATGACGCCGTTACAAAAAGATAGGATTCAACCACCGCTTGAAGAGTACATGGACATTCAAAAGTTTAACGCCGATCGTGGTTTCGGCAGAACCAATTTGGCAAATGTATACCGCAGCTTAGGCGAAATCGATAAGGCAATTGCGTTATACCAAGAAGCGATAAGTATCGAGCCTTATTTCGAAAATAGTTACGTGAATTTATCGGACCTGTATCGACGCCTTGGGAAAGAAAAAGCTGCGCTCTCGGTGTTACAACAAGGGATGAAAGCTCAGCCTAAATCCAGCTCATTACCTTACAGTGCCGGTCTTTCTTTGTTACGCCAAGGCAAGGAAGATGAGGCCAAAGCTCTACTTAAACATGCCGCAGAACTAGGAAAGACTAACGCTCACTACTGGTATGTTTATGGTCTAGCTTTGGAAAAAAGTGACGTTCTGGAAGCCAGTAAGGCATTGCAGACTGCGTTTAAAGTCGGTGGGAACCCTCAACATTTATATGCTCAATGCGAAGTTCTAGCGAGAAATCATAAAAAAGGCGCTGTCGCTTTTGCTTTCGATAGGTGTCTAAAAGAGCTGAGTAATTATGCTCCTAAGCAGGCTATTGATCAGCTGAAAGCACCTATTACGAATCTGTAGAGATTAAACACCAATAGTAAAAAGTGGAGGCTTTATCGCGCCACTTTCTCTACTTAGTTTAGTCTACGTCTTTCGCTAGTCTAAGGCCCATGTCAGACATAATGACGGATTGGCTGGCAAAATCGCGGCGATAGTTTTCAGATTCGTCTGCGTCATAAGCAAAGCTGCCGCCACGTACAGACTTGTGTGCAAGGCTTTCTTTTTCCTCTTTTGCGTTTACCGGATTATCACTGGGCGCTGTTTTGTAATAACCTTCGTCAAAAGCATCAATCACAAACTCGCCTACGTTACCTGTCATATCGTACAACCCGAGCTCGTTTGGTTGCTTTTGACCTACCTTATGAGCCTTATTGTGCGAGTTATTCGCATACCAAGCCACATCATCAATATTGTTTGATCCAGAAAAAGTGAAGCCTTTACTTAAAATTCCGCCTTTAGCGGCAAACTCCCATTCAGCTTCTGTTGGTAGACGGTAATGCTCTCCCGTTTTTTCATTCAATTTCTTAATGAAATAATTGGCTTGTTGCCAACTAATATTATTGACGGGTGTATTTGGATCTCGAAAGTAGCTCAGAGAGGAGCCAGTGACAGCTTCAAAGACCGATTGAGTTACCTCGAATTTTGACAAATAGAATCCATCAACGTTAACAGTGCGAGCTGGGCGCTCTGACTTTTTGGCTGATGGATTATCTGCGCCCATCGTAAACTGCCCACCTTCGACAAGAACCATATCTTGATCGATTTTCTGAGCGAGAGAGTGTGGTGGGGTTGTTGCACACCCATTAATTATCAGCGTGACCGACATGGTTGAGACAAAGGAAATAATCTTACTTTTGGGATGCTTCATTCGGCGACTCCGTCAACGACTTTGGTCAGAAAGTCTAGCAAGCAAAACCATAACAAACGGTTATACACACTATAACAAGCGCCGAGAATAATTGAACATTATCATCACCCTAGGCGATTAACTCGATGATTAGGTTTGACATCATTGGGGACAGGTTAGCAACTAAGAAGGTGATGAATGCACATAACTCAAGGGCCGCAGTTCAACGGAAAAGCATCTAAGCGTTTACATGTGATGGCAAAGCCCATTGGTGCTGCCTGCAACATCGATTGCACTTATTGTTATTACTTAAGCAAACAAGATTTGTTGGAATATAAGCAAGGGTGCTCGCCAATAATGGATGACGAAACCTTAGAGAGCTATATCCGCCAATATATAGAAGGGCAGAACACACCTGAAATTATCTTCTCTTGGCAAGGTGGAGAGCCAACCATGCTGGGGTTGGATTACTTCAAAAGAATTGTTGAATTACAAGATCAATACCGTCCTCATGGTATTACGATTTCCAACGATCTTCAGACCAATGGCACGCTTCTTAATGATGAGTGGTGCGAGTTCCTAAAAGCGAACCACTTTCTCGTCGGTTTAAGCATCGATGGCCCTGAGATGATGCACAACGCTTACCGAACAAATCGAGCGGGAAGAGGCACATTTAAACAAGTGATGAACGCCGTTGAGCTATTACATAAGCATGAAGTGAAGTTCGCAACGCTCACGTGTGTGAACAACTTGACCAGCCGTAACCCATTGGAAGTGTATCGCTTCTTACGAGATGAAGTACGCTCCCCTCAAATGCAGTTTATTCCGATTGTTGAGCAGAAAACTTTCAGAACAACAGCGCCACAAACTTGGAAGCCCAATGAGCAATTAATGCAAGGTGATAAACGTCTGATTCCCGGCCACAAGGATTCAGTTGTCGAGCCATTTTGTGTGGCGGATGAAGCATGGGGTAACTTCCTTATCGCGATATTCAATGAGTGGGTCGTGCATGATATTGGTAACGTTTTTGTACAGTATTTTGAAGCGAGTTTGGAAACATGGATGGGAAGCAAAAACCCACTATGCACGCTAGGTGAAATCTGTGGCAAAGGTTTAGCAATGGAACCAAACGGTGATGTCTTTGCATGTGACCACTATGTTTACCCGGAATACAAGGTCGGAAATATTCACCGTGAAAAACTCGATACTCTCGCTTATAGCCCTGACCAGCAGAAATTCGCGTTTGCTAAAAGTCGTACACTGCCTCAGCAGTGTGTTAATTGCGATTATCAGTTTGCATGTTTTGGAGAATGCCCTAAAAACCGCTTTATTCGCACGAGAGAAGGTGAGCCCGGCCTTAACTATCTATGTGCAGGTTGGAAGAAGTTTTTTGCGCATGTCGACAAATCAATGGCGTACATTTTACGAGCGATGGGCAACCCTGTGGTACACGGCAAATACAGTGATAAGGCTTTGCACCTGAAAGCGTCTAATCGACCTGTTTTTGACATTAAGTTCTAAGATTCAACTGGTCCAGTTTTATAAAAGTAAGGTCTCATCAATGCACAAGATAACGCGTTTTACGAAGTCACTTTTAACGTTCACGATGAGTGTAGCGTTAAGCCTAGGCGCTTGGGCTCAAGATAAACCTCTGCTCAATTCAGATAAAGTTTCACCCGTTGAGATAGCATCTCAAGAAGAACCAATGACGCTAGCACAGCGAGTCGAAAAGTTGTCTTATGATGCACAAAACAAGAAGTTGTCTTCAGAAAAGCGTATTGATGCTTTACGTGAACTGGCCAACTACCCCAGCCAAAACGCTTTGGTTGCCGTCGCTCGTGGTTTGAAAGATGCAGATGCTGGAATTCGTGAAGCAGCAATTGTAGGAGCTCAACCCTATATGATAGATCATCGCTGGCGTCTGGTTTCCCCGTTGCTAAGTGATGACGATGCAATGGTTCGAATTACCGCAGCGATAAACTTGGTTCGAGATTACGCCAGTTTAAGTTCGGAGCAGCAACAGTCACTTGAAGGCGTGGTGACTGATTTAACATCCTACTTGTCGCAGAAAACTGACAACGTTTCTAGATTACTCCTTGCCGATGTATATCGTTGGCATCGAGAGTGGGACAAAGCGGCATTGATTTATCCAGAGCTAACCAAGCTGATGCCAAGTAACCCCCAAGTCTGGTTAAGCTATGCGGACAATTTTCGAGCGCAACAAAAAGATCGACAAGCTATCCAAGTACTTGATGAAGCAATCACACTTTTTCCTGATAACGCTGCTTTGCATTACTCGAAGTCATTGGCGCTAGTAAGACTTGGTGAGAAGCATGATGCCGCTAGCGAAATTGAAAAGGCCGCTAACATGGCGAAGAACAACAGTTATTTTTGGTACTTAAATGGTGTTCTGCAAGAAGAGTTAGATCTTAAAAAATCTGTGCACGCTTTTGAAAAAGCTTATTTGATCTCTGGCGCGCCGGAGCAGCTTTACGCAGTGTGTGATATCTACATTCGGTACGATAACCCCAAGTCTGAACAGTGTTTAGCGGAACTTAAGAAAGTGGCTCCGGATTATGTGATTGATGAGCTTAATCAGAAAAAGGGACGTCAAAGTACTTCAGAGCAGGTTGACGCCAGCGAACTCAACACTTTATCAGTAAGCTTCTTTAACTAAAGCGTGTTTCTAGTTACAGGGTCACTTTTTGGTGTCGTTACATATGTTGCTCTGAATTGCGCTTGTTAATCGTGAACTATACTTTCATTTGGATTTGCATCCCGTACCTCAATATAAGGAATTAAAATGGCTATAAAGTTAAAGGTGATTGTCCTTGCGACAAGTTTTGCTCTGTCTAGCTATGGCATTGCTGCTGATGTGCAAGATCCTCTGCCGTCATGGAACAACACCGGTGCGAAGCAAGCTATTATGGCGTTTGTTACTAAAACGACGACTCAAGGCTCGGACGCTTATATTCCTGAAAGCCAAAGGATCGCTACGTTTGATAATGACGGGACGCTGTGGGCAGAAAAACCCGTTTATCTACAGCTGTTTTTTGCGATCGATAAAGTGAAAGAGATGGCCTCTGAGCATCCTGATTGGAAAACAACAGAACCTTTTGCTTCGGCAATAAAAGGTGACTTGGAGGGGGTTGGCAAGCAAGGCCTTGAAGGTGTGATGCAGCTTGTTATGGCGACTCACTCCGGAATGTCGACTGATCAGTTCCATCAAGAAGTGAAGGAGTGGATGAAAACGGCCGTGCATCCTACGACGGGAAAGCCATACACTGAAATGGTTTATCAACCGATGCTTGAGTTACTCGACTACTTGAGAGCAAATGACTACCAGACCTATATAATTTCTGGAGGTGGTATTGATTTCATGCGTGTTTGGGCACCAGAAGTGTACGGGATCCCAACGCAAAATATCGTTGGGACGACATTAAAAGCAGAGTATCAGGTCGTTGATGGACAGCCGACTATTCAACGCTTGCCAGAAATTGATTTTGTGAATGATAAAGCGGTGAAGCCTGTCACGATTCAGAACTTCATTGGTAAGCGCCCGGTGATGGCATTTGGTAATTCTGACGGTGACTTACAAATGTTAGAGTGGACTAAAGCGGGGTCTGGCCCACGATTTTCAGCGGTTATCCATCACACGGATGACAAGCGTGAATGGGCGTATGATAAAGACTCTCACGTGGGGAAATTAGACAAATCATTTAAAGTGGGTGAAGAGCAAGGTTGGTTGTTTGTCGATATGAAACAAGATTGGAATCAAGTTTTTAAAGAAGCGATGAAAAAGTAGCGACCCAGCCAACGTAAACACTACACCAAACATTTTGTGATAGGGGGTGATGAGAAAAACGCTCTTCATCTCCTCAACTTAACAATTCTGTTTGGTATCAGCATAAGCAAATATTGCGTGCGTCCGTATTGGTTATTTGATTGCTGTGTGGCATTATTGCTTAAAACCACTTAAGTGAATTTAAGCAATGACGCAAGAAGAGCGATTGATAGAACTCAGAGCCAAGCTAGAGCTACAAAACAAAATAACGTTATCGGAAGTTTGCGAGTATTTTGGCATCTCGCGAGATTCAGCGCGTCGAGACTTAGTCAAGTTGAGCCAACTACCGGGATTACAAAGAATCCGAGGTGGCGTCATGCTTGCCCCGATATCTTCCTCTACAGAGGCGTACTCTAATCGACCAATTAGTGACACTAAGCATCGCCTCGCTCAAGCGGCCGCTAAGCTTGTGGATGAGCGTGACCACCTTGTTATTGATACCAGTACTATCTTATCTCTGCTCCCACTTTACGTAGAAAAAGCACGCTGTGAAGAAGATAAGCTCAACGTGGTCACCAACAGTATTGACGTACTGCTCGCTGCTGAAAAAAGTGAATCAATGGACGTCCATTTCTTAGGTGGACACTTTGACCCCTACGCCAGAGCGATCTTGGGTGCACAAGCAGAACAGCAAATGAAGCAATATCATGTGAATAAGGCGTTTATTGGTGTGTGCGCGTTGTCATCCCGAGGGTTGACGACAAATAATGAGCTAGAAGCAACCATGAAACAAACCATGATAGAGCAAGCTCAACAAGTCATTGTCGTTTGTGAATCCCGCAAAATTGGAAGCGACAATTTTCACCATGTATGTGATTTGTCAAAGATCGACATCGTTATTACCGATCATGCTCCTCAATCAGATTTTCAACAACTTCTCGACCACAATGATATTGAATGTATTGTTGTTTCACCGAAATAAGGAATCTTAGTATGGCTTACGATCCCGTAAAGACCGCCGTGATTGGTTACGGATATTCAGCAAAAACTTTCCACTTACCCTTCATTAAAGCACTGCCAAACTTGACGTTGAGCGCAATAAGTTCTCGTCAACAGGAAGCGGTCCAAAATGATTGGCCAGATGCTCAGTGGTTTGCTGATGCCAATACTTTACTCGATGACAGTGACGCTGAGCTTGTGATCATCACTGCGCCAAATGACGTGCACTACGAGCTCGCAAAGCGCGCGTTGAACAATGGGAAACATGTCATTGTCGAAAAACCGTTTGTAACGCGCATAGAAGATGGGAATGAGTTGATCGCCTTAGCAGAAGAAAAAGGATTGGTTCTGAGCGTTTTTCATAATAGGCGTTGGGACGGCGACTTTCTCACCGTTAAATCGCTTATCGAACAAGGTAAGTTAGGTGGTATGAGGTTGTTTGAGTCGCACTTTGATCGCTACCGTCCTGAAGTTCGTCAACGCTGGCGAGAGCAGGCTCAAGATGGCGGTGGTATTTTATTCGATCTTGCTCCCCATCTTCTCGATCAGGCCTTGGTGTTATTTGGTTTGCCAGATGCGATAGACGCACAGTGTCGAATGATGCGTCCGGGCGCGACGACGATTGATTACTACAACTTAGTGCTTCATTACCCAGACCATATTGTGCATTTACATTCAAACTTATACAGCCCAGAACCAAACCTGCGTTATAAAGTATTGGGTACTGAGGCTAAATATGAAAAATACGGATTAGATCCTCAAGAAGGTTACTTAAAAGAAGGTCGATTACCGGAGAACGATGCTTGGTCAGAAGAGGACGAGGCGTTATACGGTGTCCGCTACGACGAAGACGGTGCGCAAACTATCAAAACGGAGAGAGGTGCGTATCAAGCTTATTTTGTTGGTGTGGCGGACGCAATTCGCCTGGGTGCTGATAACCCGGTTCCTGCCGTTCAAGCAGTACAGAATATCGCTCTGATTGAGATGGCATTGGAAAGCAGTAAAACGGGTAAAACGATTCAGGTGAAATCATGAGCTTAACGCTTGAGCTTGTCGCTCAACAAGAGCATGAGCTTCAATTGAAAGAGTTTAACCATCAAGTTGCGTGGTCTATTGGTTTAGCTTTAAAAGAAGCGGCGGAAGCCTGTGACGCGGCTGTGGCTATTGAGGTCTACGGTTTTGGACAAACGCTATTTCAATACGCGATGACAGGAACGTGCGCTGACCATTTGGATTGGGTTCGTAGAAAGCGAAACTCAGTATTGAGATATGGTCGCAGCTCTTACTACCTCTCGCTATACAATAAGCAAAAGCAGCGTGATTTTGAAAATCAGCCACATCTCGATGCGCGTGAGTATTGTGCTCATGGTGGCGCGTTCCCAATTCGAATCATGGGTTCTGGTTTAATTGGGGTTGTGACGGTATCGGGTTTACCGCAGTTAGATGATCATCAGCTTGTTGTCGATGTATTAAAGACAATGGTAATGACCAGCACAGAGCTTGCTTAAAGTTGTGCGATATTACAGTGGCACGGCATTTATTTTGTGTCACTGAATTCTCTTATTAGCTCATTTTGCGTCCTATTATGTGAGAAAATATTTAATATTGCTCCCAACTTCCTACCTGAAAATTAAATCGATTTCATATAACCTATACGCTCATTCATACAAAAAGCCATCGAAGCTGGCAGTTGGCAAATGTCCTTTAGAAGAAAAGAAAAACTTAATCTTAGAAACCTTATTGTAATCCTGTGTGTTTTCAGTGTGCTTGTCACTTTGATCAATGCGTTTTATTCGATCTATCGAGTGCAACGAGATCTCATCATCAATAACACGTTAGAGTCCAACCGCGTTTATGCGCAAAAAATGTCAGAAATGACGGACTCTTTCATAGAAAGCTCAATGTTGCAGCTAAAATACAGTGCGAACTTGCTACAAGATAAGATGCACGATGCTCAGTTTCTGGACGAAGAGGCGGAGAGGCTGAGAAAGCAAACCAAATCATTCAACTCTGTGGTTGTCGTTAATGCGAAAGGCGTCATTATTTCTGTATCACCAGAGACACTTCAGGTTAAAGGTGTAAAGCTCGTTGGTGAAAGAAAACGTCAATCTTTAAATGCTCAAGCGCCCGTTGTCACTGAGCCATTCATCTCACCCGCAGGAAATTATCTGTTAACGATCTCATACCCTATATTTTCTCAGTCCAATGAATATTTAGGCTATATCGGCGGTACTATCTATTTAGAGAAGGACAATATTCTTGCGGAATTACTTAGCCAGCATGCTTACAAAGATGGCTCTTTCCTTTACGTTGTGGACGAAAGCAATACGCTGATCTACCACCCAGATAAATCGCGGGTTGGTGAAGTGATCAACGATAATATGGCAATTAACGCCGTGACAATGGGTCAGCGTGGTAACAAAGAAATTGTGAACTCTCGCGGTGTTGAAATGCTAGCAGGGTATGCACCAGTTGAATCATCAGGGTGGGGAATTGTCGCTCAGCGCCCGAAATCAATGACGTTAATGGTGCTAGATGAGCAGATGTGGAGTGTATTTTTCAAATCGATTCCAATTGGTTTATTAACTCTGCTGTTGATCTGGTTCTTCTCTCTACTTATTTCAAGACCATTATGGCAATTGGCTGGCGCTGTTCGAGGAGTAGAAGAGCACTCCTCATCCATCGATGATTTGAAGCTGGTTAAGTCTTGGTATTTTGAGGCTTCACATTTGAAGCTCAGTTTTCTCAAGGCGTTTGGTATCGTTTCAAAAACCATTGATAAGCTGCAACTGGATACGCTAACAGACGCGATGACTGGGTTGTTAAATCGACGCGGCTTAGACAAAGTTCTAGGCTTGTTTAAGCAAGAAAACACCGCTTTTTCTATTTTAGCTTTGGATATTGATCACTTTAAGAGCGTCAATGATAACTATGGTCATGATGTGGGTGACAATCTACTCAAAGAATTCGCTCAGTTGATGAAAGAGCAAGCCCGAGCGAATGATCATCTTTGCCGTTCCGGTGGGGAAGAGTTCATGATGTTCCTTGAAGCGACGGATGTCCATCACGCGGTTGATGTCGCTGAGCGGATTAGGCATAACGTAGAAAAACACGATTTCCTGGTCGTTGGTAAGGTAACGGTATCACTTGGTGTTTCTCACTGGAAAGGCAACGATATGCCAATTGAAGCGGTAATGAAAGACGCTGACAACGCTCTGTATAAAGCAAAGCGCAACGGAAGAAACAGAACCGAGTTGGGTGAAGACGCACAATAGGTATAGTGCTATGCGCTGAACGTAAAACGCGCCAGTTACCAAGCTTTTGTTTTACTCGTTGGCGTAGCCGCTACCAATTGCTCTAAATGGCAAGTCGAGTTCTAACTCCGGAATTTGCTTGCCCACCCAAGCCGGGAATGTATTGCTATTTGGTCCTGGAAACAACGTGTATTCTTCAGCCCAAGGGTATTGGTTGATAACGCTTTGTATTTTTGGGATAAGTTTATCGGCTTTTTCACCTTGTATTGAGAGTATTTTTTCTGGCTTCGCACCATACCAGTAGCGATCTGGTGTGCCCGTTTGGTATTGATACAGAGCGGGTTGTCCACGATTCACGCGCCACCCGACCACTTCATAAACGGTATATTCGTTCGCATTTTCAGGCTTTATCGCAAACCAAGTGTGCACCGCAAACCAGCCTCGCCAACCAAATGCATCTGCGGCATAAAACTCAATTACGGCATGTTTCACATTGGAAGGGTCAGGCGCGATACCGGCAGGTTCTCTGCTTGCGGTACGCCAATCTCCTTGAGTGCATCCACCCATCAAAGCTGCGATTGATATCAAGCCAACTTTTAATAGATGAGTAAAACTGAGAGAGTTTTTCATTGATCGCTCCTAGACCAACCGATGTTGGAAATGCTTTATTGATTTTAGCTATAAAATAGGTGCAAGCCTTATTGTTAAATCTTCCCTTCGTTAAAAAGAAGGGAAGGCTAGCGCCACAATATCGGATCATACGTAATAATGAGGTACGCAGATTTGTAACATGTGGCATAGACAATATTGTCTCTCTCTATTAGCTTGCTTAGTTGCGTATGAAAAAGTAAGAGCTTGTACGTATATTGCTTACACTATTTATTACTTTTAAATTCAATAAAAACAATTGCTTGGGTGTTATTGGGGGCGATTAAATAGGCTGGTTTATCCTGAGCTGCATTGTGATTTCCCCATTTTTAGCGGAATTTCATCGTACATCCTTTTACTGTATTTAGAGACTTGCGTACACCTGTGGCACAATAGGCGATTATTGAGGAGTGCTGTTTGGTAATGCAAATGGCAGAAAAATAACTAGAAATTGAATAACCAATGTTTAAATCAAAAAGTATACTTGCATTATGCACGTTCGCATTTGGCTGTTTTGCCAATCAAGATAGTGAACCAACGTCCGTTGTACTGAACTATGGTGACTCTTCACTCAGCGCTGATATTCAAGCAAATCGAAAATTTCATGTGGTTCAAGATAATGAAAGTGAACATGTGGAGTTTTCTGGAGGAGTCACGAAGGAATATTCCGATTACATTGTGAATATACATATCATCAGAAAAAGCAAAATACGCAGATCAAGTCGAGAGCTAAATACCACCGTATTGATGAACAGCGATCAGCTTGAAAAGCCTTTAGTGGTTGGTATTGAAAATGATGAATTCACCAGTATTACTTTGCGTTAATACTTGGTATTTATCGAATAGGAATGGTTGAACCGATGCTCTCAATACGTCGCTATCGCGCAGAGGATGCTCCAATATTGTGGACACTTTTTTACCACACTGTACGAGTCATTAATCGTCGCGATTATACCGAATCACAAGTTTCAGCTTGGGCCCCATCAGATTTTGATCTCAATTCATGGCAACGCACAATGGATGCTATTCAACCCTATATCGCGGAAATAGAAGGGCAGATCGTTGGCTATTGTGATTTGCAAAGTAACGGCTTGATTGACCATTTCTTTTGTCACCATGAATATCAAGGTCAAGGTATTGGTCGTGATTTGATGTCTTTTCTATTTTCACAGGCGAAAGTAAAGGGGATAGAGCGACTGTACTCTGAAGTGAGTATCACTGCCCGGCCTTTCTACGAGAAAATGGGGTTCACAGTTAAGGTTCAGCAACGTGCTGAAGTTAGGGGAGAAACCTTAACTAACTTTATGATGGAAAAGTATATTTCATTGAAATCGTGAGCATTTAGTGAGCTTGAACACAGATATAAAATGTTTTCCAATGTGAAAACAAGTTCATTGATCTCGCACCAAAGTTTTGTTTGAAAACAGTGTGCATAATCTTCTTTGGAACAAGCCATTACTGCATTTTTCGTCTCTGAAGGCTTAGTCAGAGCCTAAAAGCTTCGGTATTACGGTGGGTAATGGCGTTCCAAACGCCAAACGTGTCTGGCTAACCATCTCAGGAAGAGAAGTAGTACTATGCGCCCTTATCTCAAATACATTATTCCAACATTGATACCATTGCTTATTTGGTTAATGCCCCTCTCTGCATTCCCATTTGATGGCATTACTATCGTCCAGCAGAGAGTGATCGCAATCTTCTTGCTTGCTGCACTCTGCTGGGTGTTTGAACCTATTCCAATCTACGCGACTTCGGTCGTTATCATTGTGCTCGAATTATTGCTTGTTTCGAATAAAAGCATCGTACTTTTTCGCTTGCAAGAAGGGCTGCCACATTTTGGTGAGCTGTTGCAATATAACGAGATAATGGCGACTTTCGCTAGCCCGATTATTATGCTGTTTCTCGGCGGGTTCTTCTTAGCTATGGCGGCGACAAAGTACAGGCTGGATGTCAACTTAGCGCGCGTGTTGCTAAAACCATTTGGGCAAAACCCAAAGTTCGTTATGTTGGGTTTGATGTTGATCACCGCTGTCTTTTCCATGTTTATGTCAAACACCGCAACAACAGCGATGATGTTGTCGATTCTAACCCCTGTGATTGCGGTATTTGGACCTAAAGATCCCGGTCGAATTGCGTTTGCCTTGTGTATTCCTGTTGCCGCCAACATTGGTGGTATTGGTACACCAATCGGCACGCCCCCGAATGCTATCGCGCTGAAATATTTGGTTGGTGATAACTTAATTACGTTTGGTGAATGGATGGTCTTTGGCGTGCCATTCGTCATTGTGATGATGGCGCTAGCGTGGTTTCTGATTGGCTTTTTGTATAAAGCCGAGCAAACCACCATCGATCTGAATATTAAGAGCAAGTTTTTGAAAACACCAAAAGCGATGATTGTCTATGTCACCTTCGCAGGTACGATTATTCTCTGGTTGATGGGGTCAGCACATGGGATGAACTCTTACACAGTGGCATTAATTCCGGTCGCGGTATTCTCATTGACGGGCATTATCAACAAGGAAGATTTGAAGAAAATTTCTTGGGACGTGCTTTGGTTGGTGTCAGGTGGTATCGCTCTGGGTCTTGCTCTGGATAAAACAGGGCTTGCGAAGCTGGTGGTACACAGTATTCCGTTTGATCAGTTCTCGCCATATGTGGTCTTGTTTGGTGCGGCTTTCTTGTGCTTGTTAATGGCAAACTTTATGTCGCATACGGCTACTGCAAACTTACTTATGCCGATTATGGCTGCGCTAGGTACCTCGATGACTTCGTTAACGCCATTGGGTGGAGAAGTGACGCTGATCTTAGTCGTGACATTTGCCGCTTCACTCGGTATGTCGTTACCAATCAGTACGCCACCAAACGCGTTGGCTCATGCTACTGGGCATGTCGAAAGCAGCCAAATGGCTCGTATCGGTGCAGTGCTGGGCGTGATTGGTGTATTACTTAGTTTTGTTATGGTTTGGATTTTACATACCGTTGGGCATATTGGGTAACCCATGTACGAAACGAAACTAGATGCGTTAGTACAACGCTATTTTAACCATCTTGAACGCCGATTAACGGTCTTATCCGGATCGGTACTGATCGAGCAAGCTGGCTACAACGACCGGTTGTACTACGTGCTGTCAGGAGAGTTGGCTGGCTATTATGCGGAAGATGATAAGAAGCCAATTCAGGTATTTTCTGCGTCTCAAGGTGCGTTTATTGGCGTACATAGTTTCTTTTCTGGTACATGGACGGCCTCTTCGACAGTTATTGCTCAAACTGATGTTGAACTGGCTTGGATACAGCGTGATACGCCCGCGGTGGAAGAGGCGACATACGGACCATTGACGACACAATTTATGCCTGTGATGGTGAACGAGTTATCTCGGCGTCAACGGCGTGCAATGCAAGAGGCCTTGGCTAAAGAAAAAGCGTTACAAAAGCTGCATACCGCAGAGCAAATGACAACGTTAGGACAGCTTGCTGCGGGTATTGCTCATGAGTTGAACAATGCTATTGGTGTGGTAAGCAGTAAATCAGAGCGACTCGAGTCGGTCATCATGGAATTGCTTGAAGAAGTTCATCCGGAAGCGAGTCAGTTTTTTGATTTTGGTTTGATGCAAGGACAGAAAGTCTCTTCCAGCGAAGCGAGAAAGCGGGGGCGTCACTTCGAAAAATATTACGGCTTACCCAAGGATCTCGCGCGTGATCTCGCACGTGCCGTTCCAAATAATTTCCTGTCGGAGCATTGGTTAAAAAGACCCGAAGAAGCGATACGTTTCTGGCAAATGGGGCGAGACCTTCATGATTTGCGTATTGCCTCTAAACATACTGTTGGCATTGTACGTTCAGTGAAACAATTGGGGCGTACGGATATCGATTTGGATGAAGCGTTTAATATTAATGACTCAATCAATCGAGCGCTGGCCCTATTGCAAAGTGACTTAAGACGCGTGAGCGTACGTTTTAGCCCAGCGGAGTTGCCGGACTTTGTTGGCTCTCAAACCGAACTCGTACAAGTTTGGGTCAATATTTTAAAGAATGCGTGTGATGCACTTGGTCAAACCGAAGACCCGGGGATCGAAATACATACTCGAGAGAGTAAGGGGAAAATTTTGGTCACGATTGCTAACAACGGACCAGAAATCGATGAAGCGACACGCAGAAAAATTTTCCGGCCAAACTTCACCACTAAAAAGGGTGGGTTATCGTTTGGTTTAGGATTAGGGCTGTCGATTGTGAAACGCATTATCGCCGGATATAACGGCTCTATTGTGGTAAAGAGCGACAGTGAAAAAACAATTTTTAGAATCAAGTTACCAGTAGAGGGTGAACATGGAGAAGCTTAATGTAATTTGCGTTGATGACCAACGAGAGGTATTAAGCGCGGTTCTACAAGATTTAGAGCCGTTACATCAGTGGTTGAATATCGAAGACTGCGAATCCGCAGGTGAGGTTCTAGAACTGATGGATGAGCTTGATGCAGAAGGCGAGATGATCGCATTAATAATTTCCGATCATGTCATGCCAGGTAAAACAGGAGTGGAACTACTGACAGAGGTATCACAAGACAGTCGTTTTGTTCGCACACGTAAAGTGCTTCTGACGGGGCAGGCGACGCACACGGATACCATTAATGCAATTAACTCCGCAGGTATTGATCGCTACTTTGAGAAGCCATGGCAAGCGAGCCAATTGATTGAGTGCGTTAGAAACTTGGTGACTCAATATATCTTTGATATGGGCTTAGATTACACTCAATATCACGAACACTTAGATCAGAGTGTTGTTTTTGAGCGCCTACGTTAATCAAGGCTCTCTAAGGTTGTTTTCGTCACGGCCAGTTAGTGTCTGAAATTTACTGTGAGTAGTTCAGCATGCTTAACGTGGCCGTGCGGAATAGCGTTAATTCTGGGATTATTTCGCCGAAGAACGGTTTAGCTCAATGAATAGCGACTGGCACTGGCAACAGAGAGTGGTTTAGAGAACCAATAACCTTGCAAATAATCGACGCCCATCTCGGAAAAGAAGTCACACATTTTTGCGTCTTCGATGCCTTCTATCACCACTTCAATATTATTTTCCTGACACATAGTGATAAGAAACTTCAAATACTCTTGAGAAGAGCGATTGGTCAGTGTCTTCCATGCCATCGACTTATCAATTTTGATTTGTGTCATCGGCAAGTCGAAGAAGCTATTTAATGAACTGTAACCAGAGCCAAAGTCATCGAGCGAGAGTGCAAAACCTAACTCCCTGAGCGTGCTTAGGGGGGCAATAGCCGTCTGGTTATTATCCAAAATAAACGTTTCTGTCAGTTCCAAAACAATAGACTCGGGGTCAACGCCTGCTTCATCCGCCATGGCTTTAATTCGCGTAGGGAATTCGCTGTTCATCAACTGAAGTACAGAAACGTTCACGTTAACACGAACTTGGTTTTGGTAACGTTCACGGTAGTTTTTGATGAATTCACACGCTTTGGCAAATACTTGATATCCCAGTTCGACGATCAATCCTTTGTTCTCTGCTACAGGGATAAACTCGTCGGGATAAATTTCGCCAAACTCTTTGCTACGCCAGCGCACTAGTGATTCGAAGCTCACCACTTTTGAGCTTTTGGCGTCAATAATTGGCTGGGACTTAACACTTAATGTCTGTTTTTCTAGCGCACTTTTAAGACCTTGCTCAATAAAGAAGTAGCGATCAACGGCATGCTGCGTCTTCTCACTGTAGACCGCGACGCGGTCTCTATTTTGTTCGCTCGCGTACTGACAAGTTCTTGCCGCTTTACGTAAAATTTCCTCTGCGGAGTGACTAGGGTCAATACAAGGATACAAACCAATGCTAATGTTGCTACCTAGGTATTGGCCTTCTTCAATCACCGCTTCATGGTAGGTTTGTTTTAAACTTTCAGCGTAACTCTGTAGCGCTTCTATTGAGCACTCATCGTGAATCAAAATCGCAAAGTCATCATCATGCACGCGATACACCGAGCTGTTTGGAGAGGGCAAGTGACTGAGAGTTTGTAGCAACTTCTCTACTAACCCATCGACCAGTTCACTGCCATATTGATTCAAGTAAGATTTGATGTCTTCGATCTGAATATAACAAATAGACGCGCAAGAATCGGTGGTACGTACACTGTCCTCGATATCCAGCAAGAGATGGGCGCGGTTAGCCATGCCTGACGCGTTGTCATGAAATGCAACTTGATGGATGTAACTTTCCATCAGCTTACGCTCAGAAATATCTCGATGGCTGCCAACCATGTAATGGCCATGTTCTGTTTCTTTGGTCATGGCTACGCCTTCTATCCAGACGTATTGTCCATTGGGTTTACGCACTCGGTAAGTGGTTGTAACCCTCTTATTGTTGGTCGTGATGTGCGCATCGACCCTTGTGGACAGCCTTTCTCGATCAAGAGGATGAACAAGCTCTAACCATTGCTCTAAACTGATTCGGCCAGCGTTAATACCGAGCTGTTCATAGAAGCCTTTGTTGTAAAATACCATGGTACCAAACTCATCCATGTAGAAGAGGCCTTCGTTAAATACGTCGAAGATATGAATGAATCGTTCTTCAACGATTTTCAGGAACTCTCGGTCACTATCTGAGGCTTGTTGGTCAAATATGGTGGTCAAGATATTTCCTCCTCGAGCGTGTTAGCATCAGAGATAAGTGTGGGGATTTGATAACATAGAGTTGATCTGTTGGCGTACATTACAATCACAAAAGTATCAGTTCAAATTGTTTGGCTATCATTTTATGCGCTACTAGGTTAATAACATACTAAGATTAGGCGGCTAATCATCGACATTTATAAAAAATAGTCAACAGTAAAAATCATTTATAAAATACAGTTATTGATGCTGTCCGCAATCTATAAATATTTATGAATAATTATCCTCAAGTTATTTTAAGACGTGTCGGTTAGAGGTTCTGCTCTTGAGTGTCATATCTGTATATTTGCTAGGCTAAAGACCATAATAACAAAAAGGGCTTAGTGATCGCGATGGGTTATTAATTGACAGGATGCTCATTAATAGTAATCAATTCTAATTTATTATCACGCCAATTAATCAAATCTCTTATAATACTGCCGTTAATATCGAGTAAGCTTTCTTTTTATGCAGTACGATCCAAAAAATTCAATCAAAATTGCGCTCGCTGATGTCGGCGTTGGTATGTTTGTTACCGCGATAGAGCACAACAAGCGCGTAAATTTAGCCAATGCAGGGCGGATATCTAGCCCAGAGGGCATTAAGAAGCTTACCGCGAGCGGCGTGAAGTATGTTTGGGTAGATCAAACATTATCTTCTCAGAAGTGTGTCTTTAAGCCTGTGGATGAATCCATTGTTGCCGTAGAAGAGGAGCGAGAGCCCAAGTCCTCTGACTTTTCGAAGGTTCAACGCGCTTATCGCTCGAGAGATGTTCAACATAAACGAGCCAAAAAGCTAATTGCGGAAGCAAAAGATCTGGCGCAGAAACTATTGAATCAAACTTTTGAAGGCAAAATCATTGAAGTTGATGAGGTAGAAGCTTGGGCTGATGATGTCATTGAAAGCGTTTTTATCGACTCAGATGCGTTGCAATGTGTTTCTGCACTCCGAAAAAAAGACTCCTACTTGTTGGAACACTCCGTCAATGTGGCTTGCCTTTTAGTGTCATTTGGTAAGTACTTGGGGTTAGATAAGCAGACATTAAAGCAGCTCGCTATTGGTGGCATCATTCATGATGTAGGTAAAATTAAAGTTGATGACAAGATTTTGCATAAACCAGCAAAGCTAACACCTGAAGAGTTTGAACACATGAAGCTACATCAAGTGTTCGCTGGTGAGATTATCCTCCATGTAAAGGGCCTTAGTGATGTGAGTCGCGATGTCTGTTTGATGCATCATGAGAAGTTAGATGGCAATGGTTACCCTAGAGGCTTGAAAGGCGATGAGATTCCGATTCACGGCCGCATGAGTTGTATTGTTGATATTTACGATGCATTGACGGCCGATCGTTGCTACAAAAAAGGCATGAGCTCAGCAGAGGCGTTTAAAATCTTGTTGAGTCTAACGCCATTTCATTTAGATGCAGACCTAGTCTACAAGTTCATTAATTGCGTTGGGATGTACCCAGTGGGCTCTATTGTTGAGTTGAGTGATGGGCGTGTTGGTATTGTTTGGTCCTCAAATGACTCTCAAGCTTTAAAGCCAGAAGTGAAGTGTTTTTACTCACGCAAATATCAACGTTATATCGATGTGGCGATGGTCGATTTGAAAAATAGCCTACACAAAATAGAAAGAGCAGTCGCTCCGTCATCGTTAGAAATCGATCCCAAGCCTTTTTATGATTAAGAAAAATAAACATGCTTTACAACCTTGCATGCAGAGCGTATTTTGATTGCATAACTATCTATTAATGGTTTCTAAATTATGTAGGGACTAGGTGGTTATTAAAGAATCGAGTTTCATGGATGGAAACTGAGCTAGGAATATCTCAATAAAGATTGAGATATAACCCTCTACTTTTTGCGGGAAGGGATGCCAATGCAAATTGATACATGGATTTTTTACACTCTGGCCGTTTTGGTGCTTACTGCATCGCCTGGGCCAAGCTCATTGCTGTGTTTAAGTAAAGGTGTGAGCAGTGGGTTTCGTATTGCCCTCATGACTGCGCTAGGCAGTTTATCAGCGATCACTATTATACTAACGCTTTCTTTTACCGGGTTAGGGGTTGTGATTGCCTCATCTGAGCTGGTCTTCAATATCATCAAATGGTGTGGTGCCGCTTATTTAATCTGGTTAGGCATTCAAGCGCTGCGCTCTTCTCAAACGGATTTTGACAAAACGGCAGCCGTCCAAAGCTCCTCGAATGCGCTCAGCGCGTTCACCAGTGGTTTTATTGTTGGCGCTAGTAACCCGAAAGCGATTGTCTTTTTTACCGCTTTGTTTCCTCAGTTCATTGATCCCTCTGCGTCTTTGTTGGCTCAATACGCGATTTTTGCATCTACATTTGTGGTGTTTGAGCTAAGTTGGCTAACATTTTATGCATTATTAGGTGTAAAAGCTTCAGACTGGCTGTTTGTCGCTGGAAGAGCCAAGTTGTTCAATCGCCTGACTGGCGGAGTATTTATTAGCGCGGGCGTCATGTTGTCGACGGCAAACCGATGAGAAAGCGCGTGTTCGGTGCATGGTTGGATTATTTCAATAGCGTAAGTTGCAATAACCTAATTTAGCGTTAGCTTATTTCCATTATGGAAATAGACGTTTTGTTTATTTTCATTAGTGGCAACAGGTAAGCCGGAGTAAAATCACGTTACTCTTTAGGGGTAGAATCCATGTTTTATCTTGTGGGTTTGTGGTTACTTTTTCAGGGACATCTCAGATGAAAAGCCTTTCTGAACTACAACAATGTTTTCTAGATATTGCGACTGATGTTCGTCTTTCTCCAAAACAAAAGTCGAACTTTTTGGCCTTGGAGGCGGAAGCATGTATTCCTTACATGTCGATTTCCCCATCGCTAAGACAAGCAATGGATGAAGGAATCATCTGTGATATGTTTGAAGGCCATGCACCTTTCAAACCACGCTATGTGCTGCCTGATTACGCTAAGTTCCTATCGCAAGGCTCTGAGTATCTAGAGTTGCTTCCAGCTGACGATTTCGATGATGCGCTGAATATGCTCACCATCATTTACCATCATGTTCCATCGGTAACGAATATTCCGGTGTATTTAGGTCAGTTGGATGATGTCTTGCTACCTTACATAGGCGACCTAACAGAGAATCAAATTTACAAAAAGTTAAAACATTTTTGGATCATGTTGGATCGCACATTGCCAGATGCGTTTATGCACGTGAATGTCGGACCGACAGACAACATTATTTGTCGCACTATTTTAAAAGTGGACGCCGAGCTCAAGCAGATTGCGCCAAATCTTACGTTCATGTACGACGAGTCGGTCACGCCTGATGATTTACTTCGTCAAGCGACGCAGAATATTTGCGAGTGTAGTAAGCCTCATATTGCCAATTACCCTGTGCACTCGAAAGCCTACAGCGGTTCACGTTTTGGTATTGTAAGTTGCTACAATTCACTGCCACTGGCTGGTGGTTCAAACACGCTGGTGCGAATGAACCTAAAAGAAGTTGCAGAACGAGCATCGGGTTGTAACGACTTCTTAAACAGTGTTTTACCTCTATACCATCAATTAATGGTTGAGTTGATAGACGCTAGAAGTACGCACTTGCATGAAAAGTCCAATTTCTTTCAAGGATTTTTGACGCAAGAAGGGTTGATTGAAGAGTCCCGTTTCGCACCAATGTACGGCATTTATGGTATGGCAGAAGCGGTGAATCTTCTGTTCGAAAAAGAAGGCCAAACGGGGCAGTACGGAAAAGATGAACGCGCGAATGCTTTTGCTCATGATGTTTCAGCCACACTGGCGAAACTAGTGGAGTCAACCCCAGTGAAATACGGTTTGGATTGCAAAGCGCTCTTACATGCTCAAGGTGGTATTAGCTTAGATCTTGGCGTTACGCCAGGTGTGCGTCTTCCTTATGGCACTGAGCCAGACCCTGTCACTTATGTACAAGCAACAGCTGAGCATCACCAGTATTATCGTGCAGGTATCAGCGATATTTTGACGATTGATGAAACGGTGAAATCAAACCCAGAAGCGATGTTTAATTTGTGCAAAGGGGCGTTAAATGCTGGTTATCGTGAGTTTACCGCGAATGTGGCCTCAAATGATTTGATTCGCGTTACGGGATACATGGTCAAGCTTTCTGATATCGCAAAATATGATGAAGAAGGTTCGAGAACCAATACGACGTTTCTGGGAGCAGAGGCGGCAAGAAATACTGGGATTTTAGAACGCTCACCACGTGTGGTGAGTCATGAAATGACACCGACCTACACGCAGGCGTAAAGGTCGGTTTAGGAAAGAACAAGATGTCTAGACGAAGTGGAAGCCTTTTGGCAAAAGTCACTCGTATCCTTCCTTTCTCTTGTGTTGATGGGCCAGGAAATCGTCTAGTCATCTTTCTACAGGGTTGTAACTATCAGTGTTTGAACTGTCATAACCCTCATACAATAAACCATTGTAATCACTGTGGTGATTGTGTGAGTGAATGTCCGGCAGACGCACTGAAGTTCGACGAAAACAACAACGTTGTTTGGCTTAAAGAGGAGTGCACCCACTGCGATCATTGTATAGAGATATGTCAGAACCAATCTAATCCAAAAATTACTGACTACTCTGTGGTAACAATGCTCGATTTGATACGCAAGCATCGCTTTTTCATCAGTGGTGTTACAGTATCCGGTGGGGAATCTACCTTACAACTTCCTTTCATTATTGAGCTGTTTAAAGGGATGAAGCAAGATCCTGAGTTACAGCACCTTTCTTGTTTCATCGACAGCAATGGCTCTTTATCAGTGACAGGTTGGCAGCGTGTGCTTCCTTTTCTGGACGGTGCGATGATCGATTTGAAATCGTGGCAGACAGAGACGCACCAGTGGCTAACTGGGCGTGATAATCATCGTGTATTCAAAACGCTTCAGTACCTTGCAAAGCATGAAAAATTGTATGAAGTTCGGTTACTGCATATTCCAGGGAAAAGTGATTTAGATATAGAAATCGTAGCGATTGGGCGCTATTTGAGTACTTTACCTGAATCGGTGCTTATCCGTTTAAATGCATTTCAACATCACGGAGTCATGGGGGAGGCGCTAACCTGGGATGCGTGCTCTCGCCATGATATCGAACGCTTAAAATCAGAACTTTTACGTTACGTGAGTAACCCCATCGCAGTGCCGACTGTACTCACGTAATGCAGTTTTGATTCGTTATCTTACTCACGCATCGCACGTCTAGCATGGCACAGGCATCGAGCAATTGTTTTTGTAGCCATTTTAAAGCCGGATCGTTCAAGCTCGCTTTGTTCCAAACGAGGCTGTAGGCTACCTGTCCATAATCGAATGGAAGGGATTGTTCAACCAAGCCTTTTGCTTGCATGGCCGCCCTTGCCCAAAGTTTGGAACAGGTGAACAAGTAATCTGAGTGCTGACACATCACTGCAGCTGAACCAAAATCCGCTACACGCATAGCCATATTTCGCTTCGAGTGCCTTTGTGTGAGGTTCTGCTCGAAATAAGGTTGTGAGAGATCTTTATCATGAATCCCAATGTGTCTTGCACAGAGGTAGCTTTCAACAGACAAAGGCTGTTTAGAGAGTGGATTTGATGATCCCATTAAACAAACCATTTCGTCTTTCAGAATGGTTTGCCATACCAAGTCTTTGTTTTGCGTGGGCGGCTGACTAAGATCGTGTGGAAGCAGCAAAAAGTCCACTTGGCCTCTTACCAACGCATCGAAACTCATTTCCTCTTTTGCATGCACATTCAAATGTGCATGATTGCCGAGTTGCAGAGATAAATGCTGTAGAACTGGCGCAAAAAGCTCAAACGAACTTTCGCGCATAGATAATGAGAAACTGCCCTGATAGTAAGCTGGATTAAATGAGCCCTGATGTAATAATCCATTCATGCTAGAGAGTATGCCATGGATCGAGGGGCCAATGTGCAGCGCAAATGCCGTTGGTACCAAGCGAGTACCATCGCGATAGAAAAGGTCATCTTTCAGCGTTTCACGTAATTGCCCAAGTGTTTTACTGACGCTCGAAGGTGTCACACACAGGCGCTCTGCGGCAAGCGTAACACTGTGAGTGGTTAACAACATATGCAATACAGTGAGATGTTTTAGGCTAATGCGTGAAAGAGCAATGTAGTCCATAAATAGCATGGTTTCTTATGATTTTTGGCAGTATATCAGGATGAAACAAATTTTTACTATTGTTTATCTCGTAAATGAGCATCTTTCGCTTTGAGCTCAATGTATTTAACGTGTTGCGTAAAAATAATTTGAGCTTTGTAAGATTAAAGAACTCTCTTGGATTTGTTAGGTCTTTGGCGTTTTTCTTTCTTCAACTTTAGAATTTCTATTTTATTTATCTTTCTAGTGCGAGGGCTGAATAGTTTGTGTACGAATGAAAAGCCGTCATTACCTATTAAAAATAGCCATTGTGTTGTTGATTGTTTGGTGATTTACTCAAGATCCTTAAGTAACAGAGGTATAAATAATTAATGGACGACCCCTTTAGTCGACAGAACCCTTCACCGTATGTCTTCCCATCACTGGAGGCGTACTCATGTTAGAACTTTTCATGCAACCAGAGGCTTGGGCGATTTTTGCCACTTTGTTTGCGCTTGAAGTTGTCTTAGGCGTTGATAACGTCGTTTTTATCTCCGTCCTATGTGAAAGATTGCCAATGCATCAACGTAAACTGGCAAGAAACCTTGGTATCGGCCTTGCTGTTATTGCTCGTATTGCATTGGTTTTTTCTATCTCTTGGATTATGCAGTTGACTCAACCACTGTTTTCCGTCGTAAACCAAGCGCTTACCGGAAGAGACGTGATCATGATCGCGGGTGGTGCATTCCTATTGGCAAAAAGCCTGAAAGAGTTGTGGAGCTGGTTAAATCACAATGAATCTGGCCACTCGACTCATGCTCGTACTGGATTAGCGGTAGTGCTGCTGCAGATTGTTGCTGTGGATGCGGTATTCTCAATGGACTCGGTGATAACCGCCGTCGGTTTGACAAGTGATGTCCCGCTTATGGTCGCGGCGATTGTCTCGTCTGCAATCGTGATGGTAATGACTGCTGAAAAAATCAATAATCTGGTGACGCGCTATCCCGGCTTTAAAACGTTGGCATTGCTGTTCCTGGTTTTATTGGGTGGCTTATTGATGGCAGAAGGCTTCGCAATTCATATCAATAAAGGTTATGTGTACTTTGCGATGGCATTTGGTTTGATTCTGGAACTTTGTCATATCCAGCTAAAAAACAAACAGCGTCCTAGCATTAAGCGTCTTCGTCCGTTGCGAATTCGAGCAACGAGATTAGAAGCTCGTCAATAACAAACGACATTGCCGCTCACATGAGCGGCATTTTTGTATCTTGTATCGTCATTTTTAATTCTCGTTTTGCTTCATTGTCGTCTCGATAAAAAATCGCATTTGTTGTTGTGTCGCAGATTTTTTATATAAAGCGCCCAACTAACACGAGTGAACGAAAATAATGAATAAAATGATCGATGCGTTAGCAACCAATGGCTACTACATCTGGGATGATTTTCTTTCTGAACAAGAGGTGGCTCAACTGCGAGATTGCATTCCAAGCAATTGGAAAAAAGCACGTATTGGTCGTAACGATGATGTGACTCGTATTGAATCTATTCGAAGTGACAAGATTCAATGGTTATCGCCAAATATGGGGCATGCTGTTGCTTCTTACTTGGATAAAATGGAAGAGATCCGCCAAGAAGTGAACCGTCACTTGTTTCTTGGACTTTTTGAGTACGAAGCTCACTTTGCCAAGTACGAGAAAGGGGACTTCTACCAAAAACATTTAGATTGCTTCAAAGGTAACGAAAACCGTCGATTGACGACCGTTTTTTATATGAACGAATCCTGGACGGAAGAAGACGCGGGTGAATTAGTAGTATACGATTTGAATGACAATAAAATTGCAACCATTCCCCCACGCTCAGGGCGTTTGTTCGTATTCTTATCAGAGCAGTTCCCACATGAGGTGTTACCAACCAATGCCGAGCGTTTTAGTATCGCTGGTTGGTTCAGAATCAATGGTGTGCGAGATAATTTACTTGATATTGCTAGGTAGCTGTTTGTCGGCCTAGTCTTATCATCCTAAAAAAGGGGGCGTGTGTTCGCCCCTGTTTTGATTAAACGTCGGTTGAGAGTTCGTAACACTCTGTCATGTTTCGTTCTAATACCGCATAAACGTTAGAGCAAAGTTCCTCTTTGGCTATTTGCTCACCCATAATGTCGGCGATCTGTGTTTGAGTCATTCGTCCTCGATAGGGGCGATCTTGAGACAGGGCTTGGAAGACATCCGCGACAGCAATGATACGCGATGGAACATCGAGCTCGTCGCCTGTTTTGTGATAGGGATAGCCCGACCCGTCTAAACGTTCATGATGATTGGAAGCCCACTCAGCTATTTTCGCGTTAGGGAAGACCTTATGCAATGCGAGCTGAGTATCAATGGTATGGCGTTTAATGCGCGTGTACTCTTGTTTGTTCAGAGAGCCTTCTTTGTGAAGGATTTCATCTGGTGTTTTTAACTTTCCAATATCATGCACCAGCCCTGCAATATATAACATTTCTTGATCGTGCTCGTTTAGCCCAAGCTTAATCGCGAGATACCGAGATAACTCCGCCACTTTTTGTGAATGTTGATAAGTGAATGGGCTCTTTGCATCAACAATTTGAGCGATAAACATTCCCAAACTGTTCATATCTTGGATGGTTAATTGCTTTTGAAGCCAATCAATGCTTTTAAAATTTAGGCCTATGGTTTCAATATTTTCCGACTCCATCGCGAACCAAAACGCGTCGGTCATGACGAGTTTAACCATTGCTTCGGCCATACTTGGATTAAACAAGGTTCCAACGTTTGCCATGATACACTCAGCAATCAATTCCTCATGAAGCGTGACAATGTCACAGTGGCAGTTCATGACGTATTTTGAGCGCATAAAATCAAGGCGATCCGATAAGTAGAGCAGGGCGGCCACCTCTTTTTCAAAAGGCGGTAAATCGAGCTCTTTTAGTTCGCTCCAATGTGTATGGTGGTAAAGAACTGGTGTCGCAAATTGGCGCAACAAACGACACTGCTTGAGGCTTCGGTACCCTCTTAAGCAGTGTGTTTTCACGTCTTGTGGCACCAACTCTCCAAGTAACATTTTATGTTCTTGTGTTTCGGAGACTCCACAGTCGTGGATCATACCTGCGAAGTAACAAAACTCCGCTTTTTCTGGCTCCCAACCCATGACGCGAGCACATTGGTAAGCGATATAAGCGACACGATGGCTGTGGTGAGTATCGTCAACACCGACATAATCAAGTGCTCGAGCAACCCAGATAAGTGCTTGTTTTAGATCGACTTCAAAGCCCGTGTCCGTATGGGAATGGCAAGAATGATTCATGATTTATACCGACATTGCTAATTAGCCCACGCGAAACCCAAATCAGAAGGTGATAGGAAAATTGGGTACGACAGCGAATAGACCCCAAAAAGGTGGGCGTTTAGACGTAGTTTTAATTATGGGGCGGATAATAATCCTAGTTGCATAACAATATCACCTGAAGCTCATGATTAAGAGTCAGTTATTTGAACTAAGTATTAGTTTTGAAAGATTATTGTTGCTTTTATTGACTTATTTGAAAACGACAATAAATCATGATGTAACGCATTCTTATTTGTATTTTTATAAGTGATGTTCGGATTAGATTACTGATATACCGTACCGTTATGTGATTAAGTAGAATCCATATTTTTGAGTTTGTATGAATGATAAGGCACCTTCAATAACCACTTTATGATCGGCAAAGCCGAAGAGGGGTGAGTTATTAAGGTAACGCTAATGGAAAATCATAAAAAATAATTTTCTCTACAGCTCATGTGGTGTGGGGAGATCAAGATAACGGTATTGCTCCCTCTGCAGCATTTATGTGTTGATGGAATGACTTAATTAAAAAATGTGTGATTGCAAAGTAAGCATAGGTGATAAAAGTAGCTAGAATGATAGCTCTAAATGAAAAGGATTTCGTATGTTGAAGCATCGCTTATATCGGACTTACACCGCAGGGCTAAAAATAGCAGCTCTTATCCTTCCTATGCCGAGACCAACCTTGTTTTCTGGCCCCGGTTCGATGAATGAGCTATTAGAATCGATGACCGAACTGGGATTTAAACGCGTCTTATTAGTTACCGACGAAGGGTTAGTCCAAGTCGGTATTGTCGATAAGGTGCTCAAGGCGGCAGCACAACTCGATTTACAGTTAGATGTTTTCTCGAAAGTGCAGCCCGATCCTACCTATGATCAGGTAGAAAGCGGTCTAGAGGCTTACCATCGTTTTCATTGTGAGGGCATATTAGCTTTGGGTGGTGGCTCGGCAATGGACTGCGCAAAGGTCATTGCTGCGAAAGTTACCAATAAACGGCCAATAAAAAAGTTAGCTGGACTATTGAAAGTATGGCGAATGCCAGCGCCTCTGTTTGCTATTCCAACGACCGCAGGAACAGGAAGTGAGGTCACCATCGCCGCGGTCGTATCAGATCCCTCCTCACACATTAAAACCCCTTTGATGGATCCAAAGTTGGTGCCACTAATGGCAGCTTTAGATGCGAACTTAATGATTGGTTTACCTCCTAAGATCACGGCTGATACTGGCGTTGATGCATTAACTCACGCTATTGAGGCGTATGTGTCGAGAAATGCTACTCAAGAAACTAGGGCTTACTCTGTTGCCGCCATTAAGTTAATTTTTAAGCATCTTCCTCGGGTCGTAGCGCAAGGGGATGATGTTGAAGCTCGACATAAAATGGCCATGGCATCCTACTACGCAGGTTTAGCATTTACGAAAGCGAGTTTGGGTTATGTTCATGCGTTTGCTCACACATTCGGTGCGAAATATGGAATACCTCATGGCATGGCAAACGGATTAGCCTTGTTACCTGTGCTGCGCTTTTCATTATCAGAGATAGAGCCTCAACTAAGAAAACTCGATGCGTTGACGGCCGAAGGGCAGTCAGGTGAGGCGAGTGCTCAACACTTTTTGACGCATGTGGAGTCTTTGTTTGCAAGCATTGATATTAAGCAGACAAGTGCGCTCATTCAGCGCGAAGATGCTGATGCGCTTGTAGATTTAATTCTGAAAGAGGCGCACTGGAATTACCCTGTCCCTAAGTTCATGAGCAGGGAAGAATGTACTCAGCTATTGTTGGATATTAGTGATGTGTAAGTTTTTATTTACACTTGTGGTTTTTTATCCTTACACTTTGCTTGATCTTCTGCTGAAGATCCTACAATATCGACAGCATTACAAATATGGTATTGGTTTCGGTACGCCGTTACCCGATTTAATACCGATAATTCCTAATAAAGTGTAAAGATAAATATACAATGAGTCGTTCTAAAGTATTCGGTAGTACTCTAATTATCGCGGGAACTACAATAGGTGCTGGCATGCTAGCCCTTCCACTTGCCTCTGCCGGCATTGGTTTTTCAACTTCAATCATCATCATGCTCAGTTTATGGGCTCTGATGGCTTTCACTGCCTTACTCATGCTAGAGCTTCATCAGCATGCAGAAAGTAGTGCAACTCTTCATACTTTAGCGAAGCAGATCCTGGGCCAAAAAGGCAAGTGGGTGGCAAGTTTTGCGATGTTGTTTCTGTTCTACTCATTGTGTGCAGCGTACATCGCTGGCGGTGGTGCTCAGTTCGGAGACCGCCTTGCACAATGGTTTGACCTTGATATTTCAGGGCCTACATCAACGATAATCTTTACCTTGATTGTGACTTTAGTTGTGACAGTTGGTACAGGTACGGTCGATAAAGTTAACCGCGTGTTGTTCGCGATGAAACTTGTTGCGATGGTTGCTGTGCTTTCTTTTCTTGCTCCAAACGTTACGGAATCTTACTTATTGAGTATGCCGATTGAGCAAGGTCTTATTGTAGCGGCGATTCCTGTTATCTTTACTTCGTTTGGTTTCCACGGAAGTATTCCGGCAATTGTGAATTACTTAGATGGCGATACTTCTTCTTTGCGCAAAGCCGTTATTATTGGCTCGACGATCCCGCTCGTGATTTACATCTTTTGGCAGATCGTGACATTGGGTGTGGTTAGCCAAAGTACGCTTATTGAAAACGGCGGGTTGAGCGCCCTTATTGGTCAACTATCGCAGACGGTGCACCAATCAAACTTAGGCAACATTGTCGGTGTATTTGCTGATTTGGCACTGTTAACGTCATTTCTTGGTGTGAGTTTGGGTCTATTCGAATTTTTGGGTGATACCATCAAAGGGAGCAACGATAAGCCTAATCGCTTGGTTGCGGCACTCGTGACGTTTACCCCACCGCTGGGCTTCGCACTTTTTTACCCTCAAGGCTTTATTATGGCTTTGGGCTATGCAGCGATTGCCTTAGCGATTTTAGCCATCTTTTTACCTCTGGTTATGGTGATCAAGGTTCGTAAATCGGATGATTTTACAGGAGAGTACCGAGTAGCTGGTGGCCAAGGCGCATTAGTGATAACGGGTATCGCTGGCACAGGTATCGTATTAGCTCAGCTGTTAATTACGCTGGGTGTGCTTCCTGCTCTGGGCTAGTTGTTTAGAACGTTCTCTGAATAACCTCTAGTTACTGAATCCATCGTAATCAATCAGTATTGTTAAGCCAACGAGTTTCGCTCGTTGGCTTTTTTAATCTGGATCAAATTACCGTAAGATATTCGGTGAAAGAATTGGTAGAAATGTGCTTTTATTTCGTACACTTAAGTTGTGGTATATCGATAATTTAAGTGGAGAAAACCGCTCAAAATACCATTGAATTTACAACACAATGAGCTTCTCTTGTTTCTCTGCTTGGGTGTGGAGGTGAAGTATGGCGCACCGGAGTTTTTACCCGTTTGCAAAACCGCTTAATGAGCAACTGCAAACGCTAAAGGGCAGGATGCAGGCGCACTTGCCGTGTATTGATAGGGTGTCATTTGCTAAATATCACCCAGACCAAGATGTGCTCAAGTCATTTGCAGAAAGTGAGTTCGACACTTGGTGTTTAGCCCACCATGAGTCAGCATTCCGTAAACTCCACCACCTCAATATTGCCTCCAAAAACGCGATTCCTCGGATCGTCGAAGACCTTCACGATATTAATCACTGTCCTCGGGTTCAAACCTTACTCAAACACGGATACCAGTCGTCGGTTGCGATTCCTTGTTACGACAATAAAGCATTTACAGGCTTTGTGTTTTTAAATTCCACTCAGCCCAATGCGTTTAGCTTAGAAGCGTTGAATAGTCTCAAACCTTATTTCGAAATGATTCAATTTGCGGTTGAATCAGAAGACCACGTCGTTAGCGCGATAGAAACGTTGGCGAACCGAATGCAATGTATGATGCCAGGCTACTCCCCTGAGTTTTACGCGCATACCAAACGAATGAAGTACTACAGCCAAGTCATCGCAACGCAGTTAGCGGATCGTTATCACCTGAATGATGAAATGGTCGAAGATATTGGTATTTTTGCTCAATTCCATGCGCTCAGTGATATTCAGTTGCCAGTTGAAATTGCTAGTCGCCGAACAAATTATACTCAAGAGCAAGAGGCGATATTGATTCAACATATTGAGCGTTGCATCGACTCTGCCGATGACATAGTGGCTCGTATCGGAAATCCGGTTCACCCGAGTGTGACTTTGTTTTTGCAGATGGTTACTTATCAATACGAAAACTTAAATGGTACTGGTTATCCGTATGGTTTAACCAGTGACGATATACCAATCGCCGCGCAAATTACGGCTGTCGCGAATGCCTTTGATTTTATGACGACGCACCATCCGTACAGACAAGCGTGGTCCATCCCATACGCATTGTTAGAACTTGAAAAATGGGTATATCAGGGATGGTTATCTCGAGAATGTGTTAATGCTCTGCGAGAGCATCAAGGTTATATAAAGCAAATCATCCACAAATATCCGGAGCACTATACAGGCTTGGGGTTAATGTGAAGAGCAGTAACGAAGTTGAAATGTTGACGAGGAGGAATATTTAAACAATACTGTTTTTATATACAGTAATAAGTTTGGAGGTGAAGTATGTTGTGGGAAACCCTTGAAAGAGTAAACCGCTTACGCCAACAAGCACTTGCAAATCCTGAGTTTGTTGAGTCAGCAAAAGAGCACGAACAAGCACTTCAGGAGCAAGAATACCATTATCAAACGAAGAAAAAGCGTTCAGCCAAAGACAAACAAGGTAAAAAGTCGCTGGCCGATATCTATAAAGAAGTAGAGTTTGGCGCTGACGCTCGTCATTAATTTATTCACTGCGGCATTTCTCATTTCTTCATGCGCCGCAGTATTCATTCAAATTTATGCGAGGGCAGTGGTAGACCGCTGCTCTCGTTGACCTGCCGACAATCCACTAATGAAGTCATCCGCAACAAATAATCATTAACGCTTAGTAATTCTCTCAATGATCTTGTTGATGTAATGATAATGACAACGGTTTGCATTTGTATCTTTGTTGTTATATAAAACCTCCCTTATTAATCGTTCTGTTGAATAAGAACGGCAAACGTGATGAACGAATGAAAGCGATTGATTAGCTTTCATTTGTGAATGGCTATTAGGTGAAGTAGGGATGTTGGAAGCTAAAGCACTCCAGTTTGAGATTGAAGGCAAGTCATTGCTAAAAGCGTTTGATGTGACATTTGAACCTGGGAAAACATACGCTCTTGTTGGGCACAATGGTTCAGGAAAATCCACATTGTTAAAGTTGCTGGCACAGCAACAGCCATACACCGCTGGTGACGTGGTTCTGCATGGAACGAGCATTAACGATCTCTCAGCGAAAAAATTCGCCCAACACATTGCCTACTTGCCTCAGCATCTTCCGGTGACCGACAGTATTTTAGGTCGAGATTTAGTCGGTTTTGGTCGTTACCCATGGCATGGTTTACTTGGTCGTTTGAGCAAGAAAGATCATGACATTGTTGAAGAATCAATGGCGATGACAGGAACACTAAAATACGCAGATCGCTTAGTTGATACGCTATCTGGAGGGGAGCGCCAACGAGTGTGGCTAGCCATGCTATTAGCGCAAAAAACCGAGTATTTGCTTCTTGATGAGCCTTTGTCTGCGTTAGATATTAGCCATCAAGTCGATATGTTGAAGCTCATCTCTAAACTCAGTAAAGAGTTGGGTTTGGGCGTTATTATCGTATTGCACGACATCAACTTAGCGGCGCGCTTTTGCGATCATATCGTTGCATTACATCAAGGTGATTTGATTGCACAAGGCAATGTTGAACAGGTGTTTACTGAACCTAAGCTAAGGGACATATACGGGATAGAGATGAAGATCTCTGACCACCCTGCGGGTTATCCGGTGGCGATGCCAAGCTAGAGGTTGAATAATGAGCAGTACAAACACTCGACTTAAGCATTTCTCTTTCGCTCTCTCACTTAGTGCGCTTTTGGTCAGTTCCTTTCAAGCAGTAGCAGAGGCGTCACCTCGGGTGATGTCGGTTGATTGGACACAAACTGAAACGATGTTGGCGTTAGGGGTTGTGCCCGTAGGCGTCGCTCAAGGGCAAGATTACGATGCTTGGGTAAAATCGCCACCGTTACCACCTCAAACTAAGGATGTAGGGTTAAGAACTCAACCCAATATAGAGCGTATTTACGAGCTCAGACCTGACCGTATTTTTATTGCCCCGTACTTCTCCTCAATGAAGCATCGCTTAGTCGATATCGCCCCCGTTACCACGATTGACTTATATGAAAGCGGGATTACAGATTGGTCGGTACTTACTCGTTTCACTCGGAGGTTTGGTGAAGAGCTAGGAAGAGAAGCGGAAGCTGAGGCACTTATACAAAAATATGAAGAACGTTTCTCTTTATTAAAACAGCGCATAAACAAAGACCAGCCGCCGCTTTTAATGATTCAGTTTATGGATACGAAGCACGTTCGTGTTTTTGGTCAGAATAGTCTTTACTCTCAGGCTATCGAAAAGATTGGGCTGAGTAATGCGTGGAACGAAGAGACAAATAGCTGGGGCTTCAGCTTAGTCGGCATCGATAAGTTAGCAGGTATAAGAGCCCAAATTGTTATCGTTGATCCATTGCCTCACGGTGGCGAAAAGCAGCTCTCTCAAGATCCGTTTTGGCAATACGTTGTTCAACAGTCTGGTGAGAAGGTCATGCAAGTCGCGCCTGTTTGGAGTTTTGGTTCTATGCCTTCAGCGCTTCGGTTCGCGGAGTTAGTTACGGCGAGTAAGGTCGAGGAGTTAGAACAATGAAAGCCATGCCTTTAAGCCTTGTGGTGTTACTTTCGGCATTTACCTTTTCTATTGGTGCTTTCCAATTGTATCAAGCAAGTTCATTCTCACTGGCTCTTAGCAGTTTATGGAAACCTAACTTTCAATCTATCGATTCCGTCTTACTTCACTTTAGCTGGTGGCCTCGAGTCTTCACCACGATTATATCTGGTGCTGGATTAGCGGTTGCTGGGGTATTGATGCAGCAAGTTCTGCGTAACCCTCTCGCTTCACCCACGACACTTGGTGTGGCGAGCGGTTCAAGTTTTGCTTTGATGTTAGCTACGCTATTTGCCCCTTGGATGTTGGATATAGCACCTAATTTGGTTGCTCTCATCGGCGGTGTGACATCGATGGGGTTGGTGATGCTGTTGTCATGGCGACGAGCGTTATCTCCAACGGTTGTCGTCGTTTCTGGGTTAGTGATAAACCTGTACTTTGCATCATTAAGTACGGTTATTCTGATGATGAATACCGAAAAGCTGAATGGATTAATGATATGGGGAGCGGGCTCGCTTGTTCAAAGCGGATGGGGAGATTTCTCGTATCTTGCACCTCGAATCGCACTTGCCACGGTTATCGCATTTGTGTTTGCAAAGCCGTTAAGCTTATTGGAGCTCTCTGAGAAAGGTGCTAAAAGTTTAGGTGTCTCGCTAGCCAAACTGCGCTTTGTCTGTCTTGGGCTTGCGGTACTAATCACTTCTTGGGTCGTTTCTGCAGTAGGAATTATCGGTTTCATCGGGTTAGCAGCGCCTGCGATTACTCGATTGATAGGTATCAATAAAATCCAGCATAAGCTTTGGGTATCGATGCTGATTGGTGCCATGTTATTGACTTTAACCGATTTGGTTATTCAGCAACTGCCAGGGCTAATGGCGAGTTTTATACCAACGGGAGCAGCAACGGCTGCACTGGGCGCTCCGCTACTGTTATGGCTGCTACCTCGCTTATCACAAAAGACGCAGGGCCATACTCAAACGGTGTTAACTCGGCATCGTCAACATGTTTACAAGCTAAACCCTAAAGCGATCTTATTGGCATTGATCGGTACGCTAATTTCCGTTGTTCTTTTTGTCACGGTTTCTGTGCAAAATGAAGGGTGGACAAACTTGTTTGCTAGCCAAAATTGGATTTTTTTGGAATGGCGCGCGCCTCGATTATTTGCAGCAGCAATTGCGGGGGCAATGTTAGCGATTGCTGGAACCATGATTCAACGGCTAAGTGGAAACCCAATGGCCAGTCCAGAAGTGATCGGCATCAGTTCAGGGACAGCGATGGGGTTGATTATCGCGATGTTTACTGGGTTTGGTTCGTCAATTTTCACTCTTTCTTTAGGCGGGCTTGTAGGTGCATTAGCGACGGTATTGGTCATTGTGCTGCTAAACCGTAAATCAGGTTTTCAGCCGGAGCGTATTTTGTTGACTGGTATTGCTATTACCGCACTGATGAATGCAATACAGAGCTTTATTCTAGCCACTGGTGACCCAAGAAGTTATCAAGCATTGGCTTGGTTGTCTGGGTCTACCTACTATGTTTCGGTTGAAACGTTACTCCCATTGTCTTTATCTGCGCTTGTTTTTATAGGGTTGAGTTTTCTCTGCGTAAGATGGCTAGATATTCTTCCTGTTGGCGCCGCTTCCTCTAAAGCACTTGGGATTCGCGTTGATCGTTCACGCTCGATACTGCTGCTTTTAGTTGCTTGTCTCACGGTCAGTGCGACATTGGTTGTTGGTCCTATTAGCTTTGTTGGGTTACTGGCTCCGCATTTAGCTCGCTTATTTGGCTTTAACAAAGCGTCACAACACATGTTATGCGCCGCGATATTGGGTTCCGGCGTGATGTTGTTGGCCGATTGGTTGGGACGACAAGTTCTTTACCCGCAAGAAGTACCAACAGGGCTGATGGCGTCTCTCATTGGCGGTTTGTATCTGATGTGGGGATTACGTCGTTTATAGATACCAGCTAAGCCTCAACGAAGAAAGTACTTATACAACAAACAAGCACTCGCAGTGGCATTCGTAACCTATGCGAGTGCTTTATGCAGAACCTCTGGTTTGTCTTTTATGGAAACAATTGGCGATGCTGTAACTCGCTTTTCTTTCAGCGATCGCTGAAGTCATGAAGGGTTAGTTTGGCTGCCGACAAAAAAGGAGAATAATATGACTCGGCAGTTTATGCTGACACCAACGTCAATGGCGGTTGTATTAGCGTTATCAACGCCAAATGTCTTAGCTCAGGAAAATCAAAATATAGTCGTGATTGGACAGCAGCAAGACAGTGCAGTTGGTCCTGATTTTAGTTATCTTGGAGCGAAGAGTCGGGCAGCGACGAAAACTGATATTGCCATCAATGAGACTCCAAGAGCGGTGTCTGTTGTTACGCGAGAACAAATGGATGATCGTGCCTCTATTAGCATTTCTGACGCACTACAGTACACACCAAGTATTCAAACTAATTATTTCGGCGAAGATAACAAGCAAGATTGGTTTATTATTCGTGGTTTTAAACAGGCGAACAGCGGGCTGTATCAAGATGGTACCCGTTTATATTCTTCTGGTTTTTATAGTTGGCAAATAGATCCGTTTGCTTTGGAAAGGGTTGAAGTTTTACGTGGTGCCGCTTCTGTTCTTTATGGGCAAAACCCTCCTGGTGGGGTTATCAATGTCGTCAGTAAGCGACCTCAATTTGATGGAGGCTCAGGGCTTGTATCTTTGGAGTACGGTTCTGAAGACCGTAAACAACTTTCTCTTGACGTAAACTCTGAGGTGAGTGAGCAGTTAGCTTTCCGCTTTCAAGGGTTAGCGAGAAAAAATGGGACGAGAATTAGTGGGGTAGAAGCAGAACGCATTCTTCTCTCTCCATCAATGACGTACAAATTTAATGAGACGTCTGAAATTACCTTTCTAACGAGCTATCAAAAAGACGACTCAGATCCTTATCTGCAATTTTTGCCAGTTGAAGGAACGTTAACGCCAAACAAAAATGGAAAGATCAGTGATAGTTTAGCGATAGGCAATCCCAACTGGGAGACGTTTGAGCGTGAGCAGGTGTCTTTAGGCTATGAGTTTTCTCATGCGTTTAATGATACCACTTCGTTTGTTCAAGCTGCTCGTTACAGTGAAATGGATGTTAAGTTGAGACAAATGTATTCGTACGTTTACTCGGCTGATGTACCTGGGTTGGGGCCGATTTTAGATCCATCAAATGAACGCAAGACCATACTTCGGGGCGCTTCAACAGAAGATGGATCATCCGATGCTTTTAATATTGATAATCGTTTGATGCACCAAGTAAATTGGGGAAGCGTTGAGCATAACTTGATGTTGGGTTTAGATTTTCAAATGATCAGTATCGATGGTAAGGACTTTGCGAATGATCCTATCGTTGCTGATGGTAATGCGCTCTTAAACACACCAATGGGAGCTTTGCCTGACCCTAGGTTTAATGTATTTAATCCCACTTATTCGGATAATATAACGTTACTCGATCCGAATACGCTACAGCCATTGAGCGAAACCGATAAGCAAAGAACGAAAGTTGAGAACCGACAGCTCGGTGTCTATTTTCAAGATCATATGCTGATTAACGATAAATGGACAATGTTATTGGGTGCGCGTTACGACGATACAAGTAATGAAGTACATAATGTTACCACGGGTGCTCGCACGAAAGTCGATAATGGAGAGTGGACGTTTAGCGTGGGAACGGCTTATATTTCTGATTCTGGCTTCACGCCATATTTTAGTTACTCTCAGTACTTTGATCCAATTATTCAAGAAGACAGCAATGGTAAGTCAGCGAAGCCGGAAAGCGGTGATCAATTTGAAATCGGTGTAAAATACCAACCGGATTCATTCGATGGCTATTTCAATATTGCAACGTATCGGGCAACAAAAGAAAACTTGGCTCGTATCTACTTGAGTGAATTGACGCAAATAGGAAAAATAGAAAATAACGGCGTTGAGTTTGAAGCTGTAGCCAATGTGACACCTTCTTTAACATTAATCGGAAACATAGCCTATGTTGATGCAGAGATAAAAGAAGACGTCAATAAGACATGGGTTGGCAAAACACCTTCTCAAGTCGCGAATACCGTATCATCAGCTTGGGCACATTATCGTTTCTTTGATGGACCTCTTGATGGCTTTGCTGTTGGCTTAGGTGCGCGCTATACAGGTGAGTCATACGGAGATAATGAAGAGAGACTAAAAGTACCAAGTTACTTTTTAATGGATGCGACGGTCAGCTATCGCATTGGAGATTACAAGCTACAAGTCGCAGCCAAAAATATCACTGATAAAGAGTACATAGCGACATGTGATGGTTTTTGTTGGTATGGCGATCGACAAAATATTATTGCCAGTTTAACTTACGATTGGTGATTTAACGGATAAATAAACACCCCTAGTGTAGGGGTGTTTATTTAGAAATCGGCTTTGCGGACAAAGTGTGGGTTTTTGTACTTTTTCTGCGGACCAAACGATGATACGACGAGCTTGTTCCATAACGTTTTGTCAAACTCACCCTTTGGAATCGAAGGGTAGAGAGTTTCCTCTTCTTCTCTTGCAAAGTTCATGTACTGTTTCTTCTTAATTTGATTGTACTTTTTGGCGATCTGGTTATGTTTTCTTACCCACTCCAGTTTGTAATTGTGGAGCACTTTTTCACCTTCTTCCGCACTCATTCGAGATAGGAATAATCGCTTGTACGAGACCTTTCTGTCCAACATTGTGCGCATGACGGTTTGGATATATTTACCGTGGTGCGTGACAGTAATATCTTTTTCGTCAATAGGAGTGACGCACCAGCCTTTAGGTAAAAAGTCTGGCTTCTTAAATTGCTTATTACGCTCCATTAGCGCCTGATGTAAAACTAAATCAGAGGTACCGCGGAACGTTTTTTGCCATTTACCGATACGAATTTGAATCGAACCAGGCAAGCGATAGATGTTAGTAAACTTATCTTTGTCCATGGACTTGTGTCATGAGATTAATATGCATTATTAGAAAGTGAAAAACAGTCTAGTGCGAAGGGCACCAGACTGAAGTACCGTACGATTTTACAACGACCTTGCGTGATATAGCGAGGGGTTATGTCAATAATAGGTAAGAAATAGAAAATTAGTTCACATTATGAAGAAATTGGAAGCTAATCAGGCTAACTTTTGAAGTTGGGCCGATTATGCCCATGCCTACCAAATAAAAAGAAGGCATGGGTATAAAAATCACACCGCTTCTTCGAGTTGCTTGGTTTCTTCTTCAATCTGCTGTAAATGTCGGTTTGCTTGCTGTAACTGATACATTTGGGCATAACGACCATTTTGTTTCAACAGTGCTTTGTGTGTGCCTTTCTCTACTAACTCCCCATGATGAAGAACAATGATTTGGTCCGCATCCAAAATAGTTGAAAGTCGATGAGCGATAACGACTAGTGTCATGTCTTGTCTGAGTACTGCCAAGCTCTTTTGTATTAAAGCTTCTGTTCCTGAGTCAATATTGGCCGTTGCTTCATCTAATATCAATATTTTAGGTTTTACCACAAGCACACGCGCTAACGCTAAGAGCTGTTTTTGTCCAGCAGATAGATTGGTTTCACCTTGACCTAACTGCGTGTCTAGCCCATTAGGATAACGGTGAATTTGCTCTGCCAAACCTACCTTGTCTAACGCATCCCATATTTGATTATCATCAACCGCCCGACTGAGGGAGATGTTTTCTCTGACTGAAGCAGGGAGAATGTGCGGATCTTGTTGAACCATTGCCACATCTTTGCGAAGGACGTCTTTCCCTAGTGTTTTAAGTGGACGACCATCGATGAGCAGTTCACCACATTGCGTTGGATAAAAGCCCATCAATAGTGACGCTAATGTGCTTTTACCGCTTCCGGTATGCCCGACAAGCGCGATAAAGTCTTGGTGGTTGGCCTTCAACGAAATGTCTTTTAGGACGTCCTGTTTACCATCGTAGCTAAATGTGAGGTCTTTAAGTTCGATAGCACCTGACCTTAATGGCAGATGATCGTCCCCATAAGTTTGTTCTTTCGCATCAATCAATTCAAACACACGTTCGCTTGATACTAACGCTTGCTGAAGTAGAGCAAGCTGCTGAGTCATTTCAATTAATGGCTCAGTAACGCGCGCAAGATAACTGATAAACGCATACAGTACCCCCACACCAATCAACTCAATACCGTTAAAGCCAAAGATCGCAACCAAGCAAAGTAACGCGAGGCCAGCGAGCAAGTCCATCAATGGTCTTAGCAGATAGCCGTTTAGCCGAATCACTCGTTTAGATGCCACCAAATGCTCTGCGGTTAGCTCGTTGAACTGTTTATTAAAACGCTCTTCTTGTTGCATTAATTGAATGACACTCATCCCTTGAATGGATTCACTCAGATTCGCATTTATATCAGTCAATAGGTCACGCATCTTTCGGTAGCTTTCTGTACTTAGCTGCTTAAACAAGTACATAAAGCCGATGACGATCGGTAGCAATACAAGCACAACAAGTGTGAGTTTCCAGCTCATGAAAAACATAACGCCAAGCATCACCACAATCATGACCACGTTTTTCACCACGGTCGCGATCAAGAGCTCATAAAATTGCTGTAGAGATTCCGTATCGTTGGTGATTCGCGATACCAATTTTCCAGCAGGAGTGTAATCAAACGCAGATAACGGCTGCTTAATCACGCCAGAAAATACTTGCTTACGAATCGCTTTGATCGTGTTAGCCGCGACAATGCTAAATTGCAATGACTGAAAATACTGGAATGTTGCCGATACGATCTGAAGAGCGATATAACCTACTGCTAGCGAAATCAGAATATTTTGTGAATAGTCACCTTTAGCGATGTGCTCATCAATGAAATATTGAATCAACCAAGGGCCGCCAGCGCTGGCTAACGCTGCGATAAACAGCAAAGCAAGTCCTTTAATCATTGGCTTTGGTTGAGATAATGGGTAAGACATCAACCGTTTAAACGTACTGGTCTGGTTCATTCATTATTCCTCCATCGCCTGTTCTAGTTTTTGGTACTCGAACATTTCGGCGTACCATCCCTGATGCGCTAATAAAGCGCTATGTTGCCCACGTTCAGTAATGTGGCCGTGATTCAAGACAATAATCTCGTCTGCTGCTTCCAATGCGGTGAGGCGGTGTGCAATAACGATTAGGGCTTGATCACGGTAGTGTGTTTCCAAATTCTTAAGGATTTGATGTTCGGTCCGGCCATCAACAGCGGAAAGTGCATCGTCCAAAACCAACACTTGGGCATTCAACAACATAGCGCGTGCTATCGCAATACGTTGTTTTTGCCCGCCGGAGAGTGTAATGCCTTTTTCACCGACTTCTGTTTGGTAGCCTTCAGGAAACTTCTCAATATCGTCATGTATACAGGCTAACTTTGCAGCTCTATAGACTTCTTCTTTCTCTGCATTAGGGTTACCTAAGGCAATATTATCGAAGATAGATTTGGAGAATAGAAACGGGCTTTGATTAACCACGGCAAAGCGGTTGCGCCACTGAGGAAGTAGGGCATCTTTAATCTCAACATCCCCGAATGTAATTGAACCGTTTGTTAGGTCGTGCTGACGCAAAAGCAGCGTTAGCAGGGTTGATTTTCCGCTTCCGACAGGGCCAGCTACTCCCAACATTTTACCGGGCTTGAGCTCGATTTTTATTTCGGCTAGAGCTGGTGGTAAATCACTGGACCAGTGGAAAGCATCGATATCAATTTTTAATGGCAGTGGTTTATCTTCTAATGGTTTATTTCCACTGACAATCTCTGGTGTTTCATCAAAGATCTCTTGTAGGCGATTCCATGCTGCGGAGCCTCGCTCTAAAATATTAAATAAGAAAGCGAAGGCCAGCATAGGCCATATCATCAACCCTAAATACATCGTAAAGGCTGTTAGATCACCAAGCGTGATCTCTCCCTTATCGACAAGGTAAGCACCAGCAGCGACACTGAGAAGGAAAGAGAGGCCGATGGTGAGTTGGATAGCTGGATCAAATCTCGCGTCGACTCTAGCGACAGCGATATTTTTCTGACCGGTATCATCGACTACATCTTCAAAGCGCTGTTGTTCTTGATTCTCTAACCCAAAAGCTCGCAACATTCGCACGCCGTTAAGTGACTCTTGCGTCATGTCTGACATGGTAGAAAAGGCTTCCTGAGCAATGCGGAAGCGTTGATGCAGTATACGGACAATAAAAAAGATGATGATTGCAAGAAACGGCATTGGAAGAAGTGCCATAACGGTGAGCTTCCAGCTAACTTGCGTTACCATGATGATTAAAACTGCAATACCCGTGATCAAGGAATCGGCTGCCGTTAAAACCCCTTCGCCGGCTGTCATTACGATGTTACGTACATCATTAGTACCACGCGCCATCAGATCACCGGTCTTATAACGTTCGAAAAATCGGGGTGGTTGTGTCGATAAGTGCCTATAGAGACGATTACGTAGAATGGTTCCGAGTTCCCAGCTTGCGCCGAAAAGCCAAATTCGCCATAAGATACGGCATCCATAAATGGCAAAGATCAGTGCAGTGAGTCCCAAGAGCCACAGAATCAGCGTATTTGTATCTAACGTGTTATCTACGACCCCATCAACGATGATACCGACCGCTTTAGGAGGAACAAGTTGTAGAGTTGATATCACAGCGAAAAGCAAAATCGATCCGACATAATGCTTCCACTTTTGTTGGAAATACCAACGTAACTGCCAGAATATTCTCATCATGCCTCCCGCTTTAAATTATTGAATTTGTTATAGAACTATTATTGAGCGAAATGATGAGTTTACAAGCACAAATTATTGGCGGTCGGAAAAACGATAGATTGTTTCGATTACGGGCGCGTGCGGTCGCGAATTACTTGTTTTCTCGCTGCAAGCTAACTATGAAACAACATTATGTGAAATAGTTGTTAATAATGGATTTTGGGGCCAGTATTCTGCTAAAAGCGATGAAAGCACCAAAAGTGCAACTGTCACTTTCACTCACTAGGAGAACTAGCAGTCGTCAGTTTGTATTTTGTAGCTGACTTGGCCACCTGGAGTTTCTGGGTAGTAAACTTCGACATAACACATATGGTCTGGACCAACAGGTTTGTTTGCAAAGCCGATAAGGAAATAGGGTTCGTCCGGGCTGTCTACCCCGTACCAAGTATTGATAGTGAGTTGAGGGTCGAAACCTGCCAGCTCTTTTGCGGGAATGACATTCTTAATAAATCCAAAGTAACCAATTAGGTCGTTATTGCCGTCATTATCTAGATCAATGTTATATTGTTTGCCGCCATCTATCGTCTCTTGAGATTGAATAACGGCTTTAGTGTACACAAAGTTGTTTGCAGTCATGAGCGCTTCCCTCGCGCCATATAGTACTGCCACTCGGGCATCTTTTTGCAGACCAAGAAATTTAGGAAGGGCAATAACACTAACGACACCAAGGATAATGATGCACACAATGAGTTCAATGAGGGTAAATCCTTGAGAGCGATGCACTGCCTTTTCTCCATGAGTCATGAATAGTTTGGCCGCTATTTTGATATAAAAATGCGTAGGTCAAGTATTAAAAAAGGATGGGAAGGGGTGACCAAGCTTGCAGATCTTAAATATAAAACAAGTTGCTTATTTGTTGCATGCTGGTGGGAGGCGGCTATCGAATAAGGGGAGAGAGTTAAATTCGGGAGGATAAAATACCTCCCGAAATGAGCAATTAAGACTCATTTGCGACGGCTTGACCGCTACGCTTAAACACAAATCGCCAAATAAATAAGACAACGGCGATATAGGTTAGACCAACACCTAACGCTTGCCAGTGCATGCCGTTATACATTGCGATTGGCATAAGCGAGATGATGAAAATGTCCGTAATTGAGCCTGGAACATAAGCGATAGCATAGTCGTCTAACACTTTACTGCGCATTTTGGGGTCGACAATGCGTAATAACGCGATACCCATAGCGACTGTACCTGTTAACCATCCCCAAGAGAAAATGCCTTTCTCAAACCAGTCATCTCCCATGATGCGAGGTGCAACCCAAAAGATAAGCCATAGCGTGAACGCGATACCACCAATTGCGAGCACTACCATTGGCATTAAATACTGCGCTAGAACCGTGATCTTAATCGCTGAGATACCAAAGATGATCAGGTAATCCGTACTAATACCCGCTGCGTGTTTGAATGCGCCGTCACATAGGTAATGAGATGCCTTGGTTTGCTTAGCGATGATTCGAACTAACATACCGCCCAGAAAGCCAGTAACGAAAGTCGGAATTTGTACCTTATCGTGGAAAGAAGATAAGTAGTTGGCTGCTACATAAGAGAAAGCGGTTACCACTACAACCAGCGCCGCGTGAATCGCGAAAGAATCGACTGACAATGATGACATCGTATCTTTCATCACAGGTTCTTGATCGTCAGGTTTCACTAAGCCTTTGCGTTCGTGTTCGTCCATGCTGTCGAATGTCGTAAAGCTACGAATCCAGCCCATTTTCAACGCAAACTGAAGCATTAACATGCCCACCGAGATTGAAATAAAGATCCCAACCGTGGCGAACGTTAAACCAAGTGTAAAACCATCTTCCCAACCAAGTCCCGTGAAGATTTCACCGACTACAGATGCTGAACCATGTCCGCCCATGAATCCCGCGGACATGGTTACGCCAAATCCAGGATTAATGTCAGGCCAAAAGAAGGTGGTAAGTACTAAACCAAACATTGCTGCAAACAGCCATTGCGACACGGATGCAATTTGGTTAAACGCCCACAATGAGCCTGCTCGTTGAGCAACCACTTTTGGTGACGGGACATCTGTTGCTAAACCCAACGCAGAAAAAAGTGCAGCAGTTAAGAGGCTTGCGTTTGCGGTAAAGGTATCTGTCCAAGGTAATACGTTAAGCAGAGCTGGGCCAAAAATAAGACCAAATAACCCAGCCAATACAGCAGATGGAATGTACATGCGTTGTAGTAAAGGCATATGTACACGAATTACTTTTGCTGCAATTAATAGTAAGCCAGCGATGGCTAAGTCAGTCAGCATTAGACCTTTTGGCATTTCTTGTCCTCCAGTAAATGCGTTCAAGGGGCTCATCCTTTTAACCAGCCTTGATGTAATAAATAACTTCCAGCACAAAACCACGAAAATAGTCACTCATGTGACATCGCGTCATGGTTGTTCTAGTCAGCACTCTATTGCGCTGTCGAATTTGTATTAACGGATCTGTTGATCCTTAAATCTATAAAGTGAGTGCAATTGTTGTGAGTGCTCACGAAGTGTTGAGAAATTTGAATAAATTCCTCGATCAAGTTTCTGATAGTTCACTCAGGAAGGGCGTGTATCCTAGTCAGTTTGTCAGCGCAATGCAATTGAGCGTCATCAATATTTAGTGCCTAAAAACTGGGCACTTGTAATTAAATATTTGATAAATAAAAATATTGAACAAGAAAAATAATTTGTCGATATGATAACTTTTTGTGATTTGAAGGGGGATTTTGCCACTTTAAGGAGGGATTTTTTGGAGGAATCGAGAAAGTAGTAATATCAGCAAGAGCTAAAGTAGAGTGATTCGCGCAAATATCATGCGTTATAGGGGGGCCGGAATTTCGCCCCCAGAGCTACAAAGTGCTTGTTTAAATTCGGTTGTCGCCAGTACTAAACGCGATAATTTGACTGATTTCGGTCAAGCTTCTTCCACTTTCTTGCTGCCACTGAATAAAGGCTTTATTAGCAGAGTCCAAGGACTTTTTCGTGTCTTTGCCGCCTTCAATGATCTTGCAGTTGCGTAAATAAGCTTCGACATCGTTAGACAGAATAAAAGTGTCCACGCCCATTTGGCGTAAAGTGTAAGGGCCTGTATTTCCACCCAAACGACTACCATGCTTCTTCAAGTAGCCCCATAGATCCGTGATCTTTTCCCGAGGCCATTCAGCAATCATGTTACTGAACGAGCCATATTCGATTCTTGCTTCATGGATCATGCGAGCGTTGGCCGGAATCGACATGACTTTAGTGAGGTGGCGAATAATGCGTTTGTCCGTTGCTTTGGTTTCCCATTGTTCGTCAGACAGCATCAATAGTGGCTCAATCTTAAAGCCGAAGAACACTTCTTCGAAGTTCGGCCACTTGTTGCGAACCACGCTCCACGAAATCCCGCTTTGGAACACCTTCATCGAAAAAGCGGCGAGCCAACGGTCATCGGGAATCGCTGCTAATTCCTCTTTACTTAATGGGTGAGACAATAGCGCTTCAAGCTGATCTTCTCCGCCTTTTCGCTCAGCAGCACGTTGATAAATCGCGTCAAATTTTTCGATACTCATAAAAGAAGTTAGTCCTAGTTTATGTCGATATTTGCGAAACATACTACGCTTAAGTGGCTGAATCGTAAATTGATGGAGTGTCACAAATGAAGAAGGTCACATTAACGTTTGTCGGGGAAGGTTCGGAGCGTATCGCGGATAAATTTTATACTTGGCTGGCTGATGGCGGATTAGAAGACAGCTTAATTGAAACTCTATCGGACAGAGAAGTGTCGGTGGTCGGTATTAGCGATATGGATAACGAAACGCGCGATGTAGTGATTACGACAGAAATGAATTAGCGCGTTGTACACGATCAAAACTAAAAGAATGCGATACAACAAAGCCCTTCGTCGGAAGGGCTTTGTACTTCTAACTCGTCTTCTTGTGTAGAGTGGATTTAATGATGAACTAGCGTTAAACCGCTTGGTAAAGCATCACCGAAGACGCGTTTTGATTCGCTTTCTGAAAGCTCTTTCACTTCTTTAACTAGTGATACCCAAGATTCGGGCACTTTACTTTGTTTCAGCTTCGTTAGAACTTGCTCTCGGTAATCGTCAGAAATATCAAACAGGCGGTCACCCGTCTTACGACAAATCATTACGGCTGCGAACGCGATCATTGGCTCTTTCTGCCAGTTCTGCTCTAACAGCTTAGGCAACCACTGTTCTGCTTGTTCACGAGGAATGACGTTGTGCTGGCTGCCATAAAGTGGTGTGCGAGAAGCCAAACGTCCCATCGCCCACCAGTGCGCTTGTTCAAACTGGTTTTGGTTGATCGCTTTACTCAAGAACCACGTTGCCAATAGAACTTTATCTTCCACTTCTAGATGCTCTAGAGAGGCTGAAAGACGCACCATGGATTCATAACCCATGTCTTGTGCCGCTTTGGCGGATTGTGGGTTTTTCATCGCGCCAGGGTGTAGGTATTTCGCGATGTCCGCCAAGATGGTCTCTTGTTGCTCTTGGCTCAAGCCACCTGCGATACGACGCCAGAACACCCACCAGTCTGTCCAACCTTGATGGTTCTTAAACTGAATGTTTTGTTGGTAGAGACCCCAAACTTGCTCAATGCGCCATGAGTCGGTTGGATCGCCAAAGCCTGGACGCAGTGCAAAACCTGCCAAACGAAGCCAGTTTTTCTCGTGCTGTTCAGAACGACGGCGACGCTTACGACCTTGTGCAAAGGTATCGAAAAGTTGACGGAGTGTGGTGAAATCCCACTCGTCACGTTTGCCGAGCTTCTTCTCAAGGTCTTTGGCTAAGGTTTTGATCTCTTTGCCTTCTGCGCTTTTTTTGTTACCGCTGTATAGGCGAGCGATTAGCTCCTTACATTCGTCCAGTTTAGGGTGAAGCTTAACTTGTTCACTGTCGTCGGTTTGCTTGTTACGAACTTCGAATTCCAGCTCCCAACGTTTGTTGTCGTCTTCTGCACTGACACACTCCATCTTAAGAGTGCCAACTTCTGTTAGTTGACAAGCCAATTGAACTTCGACACGCTCTTTCTGGTTAGCTTGCAGTTCGGCGCCTTCACCTTCAAGTGTCGTGATGTAAGGCGGCAGAGGAGCAAACAAGTCTGGGTCAACATCAACCATCACGCCATTTTGAATGGCGGTGTTATTGGTTAAGGTGTCGTGGGTAGAAGTCAGCAGATTAAAGCGAACGGGCTCTCCAAGAGTGAGCGAGAAACGACGACCGCTTAAACGGATCTCGTGACCTTCTTCTGTACCTTTTGCAAGCAAACAGAGCGCTTTGCCCATTTTGTTCTTTTCTTGAAGATGCAAGAAGTAAGAACGCGCTGCACCACCACCAATTTTCAGTTGTGCGCCACGACGTGCTTTACCAAATGCTACAGCACCTAATGCAACAGACCAATCTGGATGTGGGTTATCTAATACCGTAACTGGTGCGCCGCGCCAGTCAGAAAGTAGGGCGGTGACACGTTCAGTCACCAGATCACTGTTAAACACGCCTCCGTTCAACAACACGCCAACTGGAATCGCGTTTTGTTTATCGTCTTCAATGCCGAGAGCGGCACGAGCAACTTGCTGATGCTGAGTTAAGAACTCGGCAACGTGTTTGCTCACTGCTGGGTCAGCAACGTATGGAAGACCAAACTCGACAACGGCGCTGCGGCGTTTGTCTGGTACTTCACTGAAATCAGAAAGCGGGAAGAAGCCATCCAAAGCGATTTGGTGCACTTCTTGTTTGCTCAGCCCAATACTCTTTGTTCCGCCAAGAAGCTTCGAGCCGCTGCCCAGCATGGTGATTTTCACTTCTTCAGGTGCACTCGCTGAAAGTAGGTTTTCTTTCGCCTTGCGAGTTTGCTGAATCAGCTTAGTCAGGCTTGCTGCAGTGAGCTTCTTACTTTGGTTGAAGCGGCTCTCTGCAAGATGCGCTAATGCTAAGTCGAGGTTATCACCACCAAGCATCAAGTGCTCGCCAACACCAATACGATCAAGGGCTAGTTCATCTTGAGAAGAGAAACTGGCTTCAATCAAGCTTAAGTCGGTAGTACCACCGCCCACATCACACACCAGAATCAGCGGTAACTCTTTGAGTTCATCAGCTGCGGTTTGCTGGTGGCGTGCGTACCAGTCGTAACATACGGCTTGTGGTTCTTCGAGCAGGACGATTTTCTTTAAACCAGCCAGCTGTGCAGCTTCAAGCGTGAGTTTACGAGCGGTTTCATCGAACGACGCTGGAACGGTCACAACCACATCTTGGTCTTCTAGCTTATTGCTAGGATGACGGTAGTTCCATGCTTGACGAATGTGGTTGAGGTAGCTTGCGCTGGCAATGACGGGTGATACTTTATCCACGTCTTGCGCGCCAGCCCAAGGAAGAATGTCTGAGCTACGATCCACTGCTTGGTGCGATAGCCAGCTTTTTGCACTGGATACCTGACGTCCTTCCACCTTCGCGCCTAATTCACGAGCCCATTCACCAACGATGACATTGTTAATGTCGCCAGCAACAGGTTCGTTGTCCCAAGGAAGAGTGAGGTCAGAAGAGGAGATTTGACCTACAGCTGGATGATAGCGGAAAGAGGGCAGAAGTGGTTTACGAACGACTTCGCCCGGACCAATCAGTTGGTCGATGTCAAATAGGGATACTTCGGATTGTTCAAGGTTGTCGGTGATTTCACAGTAGGCCACCACAGTGTTTGTGGTGCCGAGGTCAATACCAACAAGGAAACGAGGAGATGCCATACAAAACCAAACCTTCGTGTATTTAAAAACGGCACCCGATTGGATGCCGTTTGACTTCTAATTATTGTTCTTCGTTTGAGTCACTTTTCGCGTCTTCGCGCACATCGAACTCAACATGCCATTTTTGCCCGTTATCAGCGGCAATGGCTTCTAAGTAAAGCGTACCAAGCTCTGTTACGCGAGAAGCTAGGGTAACTGGAACCACTTCACCTTCACGACGACCTTCTGATACAGGCAGCGTTACTTGGATTTCTGGTAGCTCTTCAAGCTCTTCTGGTGCCCAGTAGTCAAGGTGAGTACCTGCTAGGTCGTCACGACGAACGGTTGAGCCGAAGAATTGGAAGTTAACTGGCTGGCCGATGATCAAACCAAACTCTTGGCTTGGTACGTCAACGCTTGAGCCTTCTTCCATACCAAATGGTGCTACACACAGTGCTTCCATTGGAGGCGCCATGCCCGGAATCGCAGGCATCGCACTTTCGATACCCACGTAGTACGCCGAAGCAATACCGCCGCGGATACGAACGCCTTGACCACGACGCACAGAGCCGTAGTAAGCCGCACCGCTAGCAACTGCAAGGTCTAGATCCACACCTGTTAGGCGTTTCGCCATTTCTGCGTCTGCTTCAATTAGCCATTCGTTGATCGTGTCTTCTAGACGAGTGGCTAGAAGTTTTGATTTCAGCACACCACCGTTGAATAGGATTGCCGTTGGTTTGATGAAGTCAGCCGATTGCGCTGCATCCGCGCCTGGCATACCTGGCATGTTTGCAAATGGGTTGAAATCTTGAGCTTGCGCTGATTCACCACCGCTTTGCGCGTGTGCTTGCTTAGACAAGAACGCTGCAATGTGACGAGTAATACCCGCATCTTGTGCGTAAGGCAGACCCATTTGTGTTAGTGCGCCACGGTTACGTTGAACAGGGTGGTCCGTAATCGCAACTTGAGGGAAGAAGCCGTCAACCAATGTTTGTTGTACTTCTTCTTGAGTCAGTTCTGTCTTCAACGTTGCGCCAAGCAGTTTAGAACCGCGGCTTGGTACCACGATTGGTACTGACTGAAGTTCGCTGTCGTTCAATAGCGCTTCTTTCGCGTCACGACATGCGTGCGTCATCGCCTGAACTTGCCACGGCTGTAGCTCTTTGCCTTCTTGCGCTAGCTTCATCTTCAAGCGGTACGCAAGTGCAAGGTCCATGTTGTCACCGCCAAGTAGGATGTGTTCACCTACCGCGATACGGTTCAAAGTTAGGTTGCCGTCGTCTTCAGTTACTTCAACCAAAGAAAGGTCAGTTGTACCACCACCGATATCGACCACAAGCACAATGTCGCCAACTTCAACTTCGTCGCGCCATTTGTCGTTGCTGTTATCAATCCAGTTGTAAAGCGCAGCTTGAGGCTCTTCTAGAAGCGTTAGGTGCACAAAACCAACGTTGCGTGCTGCTTCGGCTGTTAGATCACGAGCAGCAGGATCGAAAGAAGCAGGAACCGTAATAGTTACGTCTTGATCGGCAAGGTTGTGATTTGGGTTCGCGTGATTCCAAGCATCTTTTAGGTGCTCTAGGTAAAGCTCTGTCGCGCGAAGAGGGGATACTTTTTCCACTTCTTCAGGGCTACCTGCTGGTAGGAATGCGTCACGACGGTTTACACCACCGTGGCAAAGCCAAGATTTCGCACTTGCAACAAGACGAATTGGTGTTTTTGAACCTAGGTTACGCGCAATCGCACCAACCAGAGCTTTTGGCTCGCTCGACCACGGAAGAACGCGTGATTGCGGGTTCATTTCATGTTCGTGTGGTTGGTATAGGAAAGAGCCTAATTGGCTGCGAGTCTCTACTGTACCTGGCGCAGTAAGCTGCGGGATAGGCATCACTTTAACGCGAGCATCTTCGTCGTGTGTATCAACAAAAGACATGACACAGTGTGTTGTACCTAAGTCGATACCAACACTGAATTTAGGCGTCTGTTGAGTTTCAACAGACGCTTCTTGAGAATGGTTTTCTTGGTTCATGTGTTCCATTACAGCTCAACCTCGGCTGGAGCAATCACAGATGCATCGTAGTTTTCAGCCAGCTTAGGAAGGTTCATCGATGTTGCCTTCCAGCCTTTGTGCACTAACGTGCCTTGGAATGGCGCGCTACCTGTCACGTTGCCAGTAAGGCGGATTTCTTGTGGGTTGAAGCCTTCTTCAACCGTAATACGAGTTTCTTCTTCTTCGTTACGAACGTGCGCAAGTGTTACGTAATCGTTCAATACTTTCTGGCCACCAGTATGAATTACGCGAGCTGCTGCGCCTACTTCTTCATCAGAGAATGACGTTAGGTCTTCTTGTAGGAAGTCAATCAGACGAGCTTCTTGTTGCATGATAGAAAGTAGCTGCATTGCAGAATCAGTAGAAGCTGTTGCGAGTTTCGATTCAACTTCCACCACTTTTTCTACGACTTTCTCAACTTCAACGACTTTTTCTACTTCGACGATCTTCTCAACTGGCTTCTCAACTTCGACGATTTTCTCGACCGGTTTTTCTACGACTTTCTCAACCACTTTTGATTTGCGAGAGACCGCGACTAAAAGAAGCAAAACGCTCGATGCGGTTAGGCCAGCGTGAAGCATATCGAACGTTTGAGGAATTAGGTTCAAATCAATGTTCATGACGTTTTTTCTCTTTCTATTGATTATTGGTGCTCAGTATTGGCTCATATGTGTTCACTAAAACGATCGTCTTTGCGATCTTGCACCAAGTTTAGACATTAAAATGATGACGGATGGTAGCATATTCAAGGCTTAAGGCTGTAATAATTCGTGACTATACCGTACGAACAGCGTGAAAAATCGACGATCGGACTGCCCAGCATAGGTTGTTGCTTGATGTTTGTGCGTTGCTAACGCAGTATTTCAATAGATCCCGAAGTTTAACTTACGGAAGTATCAAAATTACGATATGACACAAAGCACCGCTCACAAGAGCGTTATCAAACGACATTCAGACTCTATTCTAGCTTTTGCAGCGACGTTGTGTGTCACTGCTGGTGTGGTCGGTGCTGCTTATACGATGCAGCAACGGTATACGCAGACGACGTTTGATACTTTAGCTGACCGACAAGCAGAATCACTGAAAGCGAACGTCGAAAATGATTTAAAGTTCATTGGTGCAGGTGCAAACTTTTTTCATTCGATTGAACGCACCTATTGGTCTTCGTTCCCAATGTATGCGGAACAAGTAATCAATAGCTCGCGAAGTCTAATTGGACTTCAATGGATGCAAAAGGTCGAATTCGAAGACCTTGATGAGCATATTTTAAAGACTCGTCAAACATTTCCTGATTTCCAACCGTTTACTGTTCCTAAAGATGGCCCCAAAACCTACGGGTACATTTTTGAACACAAAGAGCCAATTTTTATCGCATCGGATATTTATCCAAGAACACCAGAAAACCTTTCTCTATTAGGTTTCTATTTTTCACGTAAACGCTTCGATCTCATCTTGGATGATATATCCACAAATGGGCGAGCGAATGTCTCGGATAAAGTTCGCTTACTGCAAGATGGGTATGACAAGTCCATTCCTAAAACTGGGCTGCTAGTGTTCCATCCAGTGTTTGACTTCGAGAACCAACATTTATTAGGTGTAGTGACAGGGGTGATTCGAAGTACAGTTTACTTTGAGGATTTGATCACGAAAACCGCGACTGAGCTAGATATGTCGGTGCGCGTAGAAGATTTAGGCTTTGACGCAGCAGATGACCCCGTTCTCTTCCAAAGTTCAAACTGGGATAACATTCGAGGAACGGTTATAAGCCGTACCATTCAACTGCCTAATCGTGAGTGGCGGATTGATTTTAAACTTTCTGATGCCGTCTCTGCTTGGGAGCGTTCTATTTTAGCGGGCACGACATTAGCCGGGTTGGTAATCGCCTTTTTGATTAGTTGGATTGTGAATTTACAGTCACGAGAAAAAGAGCGCTTGGCGGTCATGTTAGAGCTTAAAACCGCCGAATTAAAAAGGATGGCTGAGCGTGACCCTCTAACTCAGTTACTCAATCGCCGAGCGTTTAACGATCACTTGCTTAGCCAGATAAATAAAGGTGTTAGCTTCGCATTGGTTGGTTTTGATATCGACCACTTCAAAGTTATCAATGACAAGCACGGTCATTTAGGGGGCGATGAAGCATTGCAGCATGTGACTAAGCTAGTTAGTGCGAATCTAAAGCCTGGAGACCGATTTTATCGTGCTGGTGGTGATGAGTTCTGTATTATTTCTAAAGTCATTGATAAAGAAGCACTGGAAGCTTATCTGGAAAAGTTGCGGAGCATCGTGGCAAGTACGGCTTTTGACTATGGCGATGCTTCAATCATTTGCACGTTAAGTATTGGCGCGGCTGTCCATAAAGATGAAGATCCTGAAAGCTTGTATCACAAAATGGATAATCAACTTTATTTGAGTAAAAAAAACGGTCGTAATAATGTGTCGATTGGCGATTAAATGGGCGCGCAAATTCGAGTTTTACACCGTGTTACGGTAGAATCGCACGCTTTAAAATTTTATGTTAGGAATCAAGACAAACTATGAACCATAACCGTATTGTATGCTTCGATTTAGAAATGTGTTGCTGGAACGAAAATGGTGTCGGCAGCACGGGTGAAATTATCGAAGTTGGGTTGGCTGAAATAGATTTGTCTAGAGGCGAGATAGTCAAGCGAGCTCAATACTACGTAAAACCTGAACATGATGAAGTTTCGCTGTTTTGTGCCGAGCTAACAGGTATTACGCCGCGTAAAATTGAAAAACAAGGGCGCCCATTAGAAGAAGTGCTTAAATCCATGGTTAAGAACTTTGGTGGTCGAAACAAGATTTATGCATCATGGGGCCGAGATGACCTCATCCTGCTTGAAGAGTGTAAGCAAAAAGGTATTGAAGCGCCATTTACGGAGTTCATCAACTTAGCGACGCTTTATCGCATTCAAAATCGTCTTAAGGATAAGCGTATTGGTCACCGAGCAGCTCAAGAAGCAAAAGGCATTGATTGGGAAGGGCGCCAACATTCTGGTTATGTGGATGCGTACAATTTAGCGAAGCTTGCTCTGACTATGCTTTAATGGTCCGATATAGTTCGGCAAACTTGTAATCAAATCGTCATTCAACCATTGTTGTTTTGTCATGGAATCTGTTTAGTGTAGAGCTCGTCAAACATATTCATATCTTGACCAGTATTTTAATAACAATGTCGTTGGCTTATCGAAAAAACGCGCGTAATGCGCGTTTTTTTTATGGCTATAGAATTCAATCTTCGCCATCATTTCACGGTAGACTTGAAATAGCTTGCGCGACTTACATGTTTACCTTGTTTCCTTACTGAGATTGCAACTTTGCTCGAATGAACTCACTGTGATCAACGTAGAGTAGTTCTGCTGTTTTGCGGATCACTGCATCTTCTAGTGGATCAATTTCGCCATCGGCATACGCCACTTCCCACATGCTTTTGATTAAGTTGTAGCGTGTTTCTTGAGTCAATTCTCTCAGTTGAGAAGTAAAATCGTACAGAGACGCGGAGTCTTTTATTTTCTGTTGAGCTTGCTCTAACAAAGCATTTGATTCTTCTTCATTTAATGACAGAAGCTTCATCAATAATGAACGCTTTGTTTCTTGCTCTTTATCATCGACGTTATGGTCTGCGCCAGATACTTCACACAGCAAGCACGCGATAGCCATATTCGGAGAGAGTGTGTTGGTTTGGCTTAAATCAGAGCCTTCAATGAGCTGTTTAAATAATGAGGTAAGAGAGTTAAACATATTGAACACCGAGCTATTGTTTATTTGGTTAACATGGTCATAAATACGGTAGATCTCAAGGTGCGGTATCAAATTTAGCACGCCGTTGACAGTCAAGAGCTTTGCTCATCTACCCAAATCCCTCGTACTTTTAAGTTCAGTCAAAAATGACTTGTCTTCAAGAAAGGGCAAGTCATTTTGGGAGCGAGATTTAGCCTTCTGCACGAGTTGGTGGAAAATGTACCTCTTCACCATCGCTCGTTAGAATGCTAATTTGGCTCGGCTTTCCTTCGTCATCAAGACGCAGCTCACCAATAGCACTGTGGTTAACTAAGCGATAAAAATTGTGCGTACTTGGTGCGCGTTTGTAGATCTTTAGCCGCTTACGTTTTGTAAACCAGTTTAAAGGCGAACGAGGGCTATATAGAAGCCTATCTAGACCATCACAAATATTGAGCAATTGGGTTGGGAACTGATTTTTAATCCCGCTACAGGTGATTTGATAGATATTCGGACTATTTTTTCGGTAGCGAAGTTTAATGTCGTATGCAAAAGAGTAGTGCACGTCGCCAGAGAGAATAACGAAATTGGTCGGCGTCTTAGTATGTGTAAAAATACTAATAAGCGTATTCGCACTTCCGGGGTGCGCCATCCAGTTTTCAGCATCGACCATTAATGGTTTACCAAGCATCGTTACTACTCGCTGCAGTGCTTCGATAAATTTCACTCCGAACATCGGCGCGGCAGAAACAATGATAACTTTGTCTTGATGAACAAGTTCTTGGTGGAACTCAATCATTGCTTCCCAGTCCATTAACCCAGAGGGCTTGTTCATTTTAGACTCAGAACGCCAGCGTCTGGTTCGCGTATCTAGCACGACAACTTTTGGCGTCGTCGGAATGGTGTAATGCCAATTCTCAAAGCGATACAAATATTGAATAAATGCATCTTGAGTTTGTGAGGAACGCTCGTTGAAAAAGCGTTGAGCGATACTCATAAACTCATCATTGAATTTTTCTGGCGCGTTTCCCCACCCTTGGCAGAGCCAGTAGGCAATCAGGCTGTTGCCTATAATACGTTTTGCAAAGGCGTTGCTGTACGCGGCTTGTTCCCAGCCTATGGTAAGGTTCCAATCGTCGGTGACATCGTGATCATCAAAGATCATGTAGGTTGGAATGTGAGCAAGTAGGCGTTGAACATTATCTAGACCTGAGACGAATTTATCTATTTGAGCTTTTTCTTCTCGCCATTGCTGTTGCCATTTGGGGTCGAGAGTTGCTCCGCCGACAGTAAACTCATTTTCTAATAAGCGATCTGTCCGAATAAGCTTCCATAAGGTCGGAGACCAAACCAATAAGTACATTGCAAAGCATTCGGCAAAGCTTATTAGATGGTTTTCACACTCTTTGGCGCTGAATATTGGCGTCCCTCTGTGCGGGAAAAACGTACTCAGTAAACTGCCATCATTCACATAATGAGGCAACAATTTGTCCCGACCATAATAACAAGCTGAGTGCTGGTAGAGGGCATTGGTATTTTTTATCGGCGCTTGCTCGAATTCTTCGCCCGGTAAACCGAGTAGGGCAATGACTTGTTCGATGGCGTCCAGAGTAGGGCCTGCAACATGGTCTGCGTAGATTTGGTCACCACTCATGATGAGCATATCTGGTCTTTCTTCGATGGTTTGAGATGCGATTTTATGATCCGCAGCGACCAATGTATCTTTACTGAAGTGGTGGGGATTCCGGCACGAGCCATGCAGAACATAATCTGCTTTTTCGCTGATTAGGAACTCAACGCCCAAATTTGGACAGTTATCTCGTTCATAAGTCAGATGAGGAAGCAGTTCCGTTACTAAACCGTGTTGCGTTTGTATTTGATAGCGTAACGTTTGATGGGTCGGAAACTCGCCCTTTAATTGCAACAAACAGCACCACGCATTGAGACCGATTTGAAGCTGTTCTTTTTGCTCACTTAAGGGGGCTTGATGAAGGACGGAGGCGTTTTCATCCGTAATTTGCACCATACCCTCCAAGCGTTGGGTGGTGACTAGCCAAATATTGATTTCAGTTGCAGTCACTTTGCGCAAAATCGGACCTGCAACGATAAGAGGAAGTGAGGATGTTTCAGTCGTATTCATCAATGCTGGCAAAACGGCTCCTTATGTGTCAGCTTCTTCTTCTAATATTTCGATAACTTGTGAACTGCTAAGTTCATGTCCCATAAGGAATAAACCTAGCATGGCATCGGCTTTTGACGCGTTATCACTGTCTTCATCCAAAATCTGCTGAAGTCGCGTTCTGATTAGATCTATTTCGTGCTCGACGAAGCCGCGTCCCTCTTCGTCTCCCTGACCATCTTCTGGAGCATTATCAAAGTGCAAAAATAACATGTCACCTTCAAGTTGAGTCCCTATCAACCTTTCAGGCAGCCATGCTTCTCCCATCACAATGTCTGGGTCCGTGTCTGCGGGTAAATGATTCAAGGTAGAGATAAGTTCTGATGCTTTCACTTTTTACTTCATTATGTTTGATTTAGAACTAAGCTAGAGTTTTAAGAGCTTGTTACGATAGTAAAAATATTCACAAATAAGCTCATCTAGTCGTGCAATATTAATATAATCTTGGGACTCAAACTGTCACGAGGATGACAACATTTGTCATTGTAACGGCTATCATCAGAAGAACATAAGCTTTAAATGGCAAATCATTGATGTTTGCCTGCTTCTCAACCAACATTTTTCGAACTCATGAAGAGATTAATTCTAACAACACTCACTTTGCCTTTAGCTGCGATGGCTTCTTCTGCGTATGGTGTAGAAGAGCAAACGTGGGGAATTGCAGCGATGTATCGCACCGCATCGATCCCGTTTTATACGGCCGATAATGACTCGACGGTGAGTACATTTGTACCAATGATGTTCTTTGAAAACGAGCATTTGTATATCAATGGCATTGAAGGCGGCGTTTTTCTGTATGACGAGAGTGATTCTGATTGGCGCGCGAGTGCGATCATGCGATTGAGATTTGTTGATATTCCCATGTCGCTACAAAATGCCAATGAAGGGGACAGAGTCGACTTTGGTGGTCAAGTTCGTTATAGCATTAACGACAACTGGCGCGCAGAAGTAGAACTAATGACGGACGATGAACTCCAGTTTCACTCTAATTATCGCCTTGCCGCTAATTATGCGTTTGGTGATTGGGAGTTAGAGCCATCTATCACGATTCGATACAAAGACGCCGACTTCAACAGTGAATATTATGCGTTTAAAGATGTTACTGGGGAAAGAATTGGAGCAGGACTTGACGCCAGCATCGGCATCAAAGCGCGTTATCATGTGACTTCCAACTTGTACTTATTGGGGGAAACGAGTGTCACTCGCTTAGATGATAATGCCTACAACAGCCAGCTTGTAGAAGACCGATATCAAGGTGAAGTGTTTGTCGGTTTTGGCTTTTTCAACGATAAAGGCAAAGCTCCGAAATCAGCACTGAGCAATAAACCATACCTACGTATCGCGCATGGTTGGGCGACGCCTTCAAATATTGGTGAAATATTTAGCTTTGAGAGAGAAAAAGACCCATACGACAATCAACTTACTTCATTGTTTTATGGGCACCCGCTAACGGACGAGTTGTTTGGCTTTCCTCTTGATATTTATTTAACGCCAGGTTTGGTTCATCACTGGTCGTCCAGTGTTCAGCCCGCGAGCACAGAATACGTGATGGCGATTAAGGCTTATTATACAGTTAATTGGCCAACGACTTGGCGATTTGGTGTTGCGGAAGGTATGTCATACGTCGACAACATTACCTACATCGAAGGAACCGAAATGGAAGACAAGGGTTATACACCAAGTAAGCTACTGAACTACTTAGACTTCTCGTTTGATGTAAATATAGGTGACTTATTCAACCAAAAAAACTGGGAAAATATGTGGGTGGGTTATTCATTGCATCACCGCTCAGCAATTTTCGAAAGTGCGTCCCAGTTTGGGCGCATTAAAGGCGGGAGCAACTACAATACCATTTACTTCCAGTTCGAGTTTTAGAGCATCGTAAGATGCATATAGGTCGGATTTGCAACTGACTTCTTTATCGCCCATTATGAGTAATGATGAATAATACAATGCTGCTTTCAACGCGAACCTTCGTGTATCGTGCCAAAGTTAAGGCTGTTTGTGATGCATCTGATGAATCGGATGGCATGAGCACCATGAGTATCGACTCCTCATTCAATATTCAAATTGAGGCGATAAACTGTACCAACGATGAATTTGCCAAGCGCTTTTTTGTCGTCCACGGGGAAGGACATTTAGAGGGTGACGAATGGTTAGTGTTGTACGTCAATTCTCTTGAGGTTGACGTTGGAGACGATCTCGAAATTCCGAGTGATGTCGCGTTTGATGCGATGATTGAGAATATGATAAACGAAGCTGAGCAGTCTTTGGAAAAGCTCTATCACGAAGCGCTACACAACTTAGAGAAAGTGAATCGCTCTGGGAGAAATAAGATAACTTCTAAACACGATTAGTGTATTTTGATCGACAAGGGATTGGCGCGAACCAATCCCTTGTTATTTGTATTCTACTTGTTCTTGAACTTAGGCCAATTTACGCTATCGCTGCAAGTTGGCTCTGCGCTTCAGAAATGCCTTTCGCAGCGAAATCTTCACCCATGTTTAGCGCTTCCGCATAAACAAATTCCACATCAGTGATACCAACGAAACCTAGCACGGTACGCAGGTATGGTGTGACGTTGTCTGTTGGTGAATCTTTATGGATACCACCGCGAGTCGTGATGACAATCGCTTTCTTACCTTCGAGCAAGCCTTGAACGCCGTTTTCTGTGTATTTGAATGTCACGCCAGCGCGAGCAATCAAATCAATCCAGTTTTTAAGCTGAGTCGGAATCGTAAAGTTATACATTGGTGCGGCAATAACCAAAGTGTCTGCGGCTTTTACTTCTTCAATAAGGGTATCCGACAGTTCGACAACCGCTTGTTGTTCTTGTGAAAGATCTTCCGTTGCGCGAAGTGCAGTGGCAACGGCGAAGTCCAAAACTGGTAATGGGTTTGCAGCCAAATCACGAACAGTTAGCTTGTCTTGGTCTACATTTTTGATGAAGTCTTCAACCAGTTTGTTTGATTGAGAGTAATCGCCAAGGATGCTTGATTTTAGAGCTAGTACACGAGACATAATGGTTATTCCTTAAATAAGTGCTTTTGACTATGGGAGCCATTATAAGCGAGGCACGTTGGTTAAAAAGTATAGGGATTCGCTGAACATGTTCGAAAAATTTGAATGTGGTTTCGGTTATCTTGTTGCAGATCTTGTGTGATACAATCCGCGCAGTTTTTGTAATGAAAAGAATAGGAAACGCTTTGACTTCGTCACAGCCCCCAAAAAAGAATCCCGCTGAAGAGCAAGCGACACCGTCAAATGGTGTGCAAAAGGCGACAGCGAAACAAGATAAAGCACCTCAGGCTCAAGTGAATAGCGCGGCGTCTCTACGCAAAGCGTTAAGCCAGTGCATGATGCGTGACCGCTTCCGTTTAAGTAAACGCATTTCTGGTGCGAGCAAAATTAAGAAAGATGCAGCACGTAATGCTGTGTTTGATGAAATTGCACTCGACATTGCTAAATCGATGATGGCTGCGGAACAACGCAGCAACTACAAACCAACGATTGAATACCCAGAAATTCTGCCCGTCAGCCAAAAGCGTGACGACATCGCTAAAGCGATTGAAGAAAACCAAGTGGTTATCGTCGCGGGTGAAACCGGTTCTGGTAAAACCACTCAGCTGCCAAAAATCTGCGCTGAGCTTGGTCGCGGTAAGTTCGGCCTGATTGGTCATACTCAGCCTCGTCGTCTTGCGGCGCGTTCGGTTGCGAACCGTATTGCCGAAGAGATGGAAACCAAACTGGGTGAGTTTGTTGGTTACAAGGTTCGATTCAACGATCAGATCTCTGAAAATACCCAAATCAAATTGATGACGGACGGTATCTTGCTGGCTGAAATTCAGCATGACCGTTTCTTGAATCAATACGACACCATTATTATCGATGAAGCGCACGAGCGCAGCCTTAACATCGATTTCATCTTGGGTTACTTGAAAGAGTTGCTACCACGTCGTCCTGATTTGAAAGTGATCATCACGTCGGCAACCATTGACCCAGAGCGCTTCTCAAAACACTTCAACAATGCACCAATTATTGAAGTGTCAGGTCGTACTTACCCAGTAGAAACCCGTTACCGCCCACTAAGCGGTGATGACGACAATGATCGTGACCAACTTGAAGGCATCTTCGAAGCGGTCGACGAATTGTGCGATGAAGGTTTAGGTGACATCCTGATCTTCATGAACGGTGAGCGTGAAATTCGTGATACCGCAGATGCGCTGTCTAAACGCAATCTGAAGAGCACCGAAATTGTGCCGCTTTACGCGCGTTTGTCGGCGGGCGAGCAGAACAAGATTTTCCAACCTCATACTGGTCGCCGAATTGTACTGGCAACCAACGTGGCAGAAACCTCGCTAACCGTTCCGGGCATCAAGTATGTTATCGACCCGGGCACGGCGCGCATTAGCCGCTACAGTTACCGAACTAAGGTTCAGCGTCTTCCAATTGAGCCGGTTTCTCAGGCGAGTGCGAACCAACGTAAAGGTCGTTGTGGTCGTGTGGAAGAGGGTATCTGTATCCGTCTGTACTCAGAGGAAGATTTTGAGTCGCGCCCAGAGTTTACCGATCCCGAGATCCTGCGTACCAACCTAGCATCGGTTATCTTACAGATGACCGCACTTGGCTTGGGTGACATTCAAGCCTTCCCATTTGTGGAAGCGCCGGACAAACGTAACATCCAAGATGGTGTTCGTTTGCTGGAAGAGCTTGGCGCGATTAATTCTGAGGTAAAAGACCCGAAAAAACGCCTGACTTCCATCGGTCGCCAATTAGCTCGTTTGCCAATCGACCCACGCTTGGCGCGTATGGTTTTGGAAGCGCCAAAATATGGTGCGCTTAAAGAAGTGATGATCATTGCAGCGGCCTTGTCGATTCAAGATCCACGCGAGCGTCCTTCAGACAAACAACAATCATCAGATGATAAGCACCGTCGTTTCTTCCATGAAGAGTCGGACTTCCTGACGTTTGTGAATTTGTGGGAATACATCCAAAAGCAGCAAAAAGCCTTGTCTAGCAACCAGTTCCGCAAGCAATGTAAGCAAGACTATTTGAACTACTTGCGCGTGCGTGAGTGGCAAGATGTGTACTTCCAAATTCACCAGTCGATGCGTGAAATGGAATTCAAACTGAACGATGAGCCTGCGTCTTACCATGGTGTACACAGTGCGATCTTGGTTGGTTTGTTGTCACACATCGGTATGAAAGACCAAGAAAAGAATGAATATCAAGGCGCGCGCAATGCTCGTTTCCATATCTTCCCTGCATCGGGTCTATTTAAGAAACAACCTAAGTGGATAATGTCAGCCGAGTTGGTGGAAACCTCGAAACTTTGGGGCCGTATCATTGCCAAGATTCAGCCGGAGTGGATTGAGCCATTAGCCAAACACCTTATCAAGCGCAGTTACAGCGAACCGCATTGGTCGAAGAAACGCGCGGCGGTGATGGCGCACGAAAAAGTCATGCTTTACGGCGTGCCAATCGTACCGAAACGTTTGGTGAACTACGGCAGTATCGATCCGACCGTTAGCCGCGAAATCTTTATTCGTAGTGCATTGGTTGAAGGTGAGTGGGAAACCAAACACGCGTTCTTTAAACAAAACCGTAAGCTTCTGCAAGAAGTGGAAGAGCTTGAACACAAATCTCGTCGTCGTGACATCTTGGTGGATGATGATGAGCTGTTTGATTTCTATGACCAACGTGTTGGCACCGAAGTAGTGTCTGGTAAACATTTCGATACGTGGTGGAAAAAAGCATCGAAAGAAGATCCTGAACTGCTGAACTTTGAAAAAGAGATGCTGTTCAAGGGCGATGCTAGCCATGTGACCGATTTGGATTACCCGAACTTCTGGCATCAAAATGGTTTGAAGCTCAAGTTGAGTTACCAATTTGAACCGGGCGATGATAGTGACGGTGTCACAGTGCATTTGCCGTTGCCGATTTTAAACCAAGTTGAGCCAGCGGGCTTTGACTGGCAGATCCCTGGTCTGCGTCATGAGCTTATTGTTAGTTTGATTAAATCGCTGCCGAAGACGATTCGTAAGAACTTTGTGCCTGCGCCGAACTATGCAGATGCATTCTTAGCACGTGTAACACCAATGGAAGCACCGCTGCTATACTCGCTAGAAAAAGAACTGCGCCGTATGACGGGTGTAGAAGTATTGCGTGAAGACTGGAACTTGGAACAGGTGCCTGAGCACTTGAAAGTCACGTTCCGAGCGGTTGATCATCGAAATCGCAAACTGAAGGAACATAAAGACCTTCACGAATTGAAAGAGAGCTTGAAAGACAAAGTTCAAGAAACGCTTTCCAAAGTGGCAGATGACGATATTGAACAGCAAGGTCTGCATACGTGGAGCTTCGGTGAATTGCCGAAAGTGTATCAACAAAAACGTGGTGGCTACGATGTAAAAGCGTATCCAGCACTTGTTGATAGCAAAGACAGCGTTGAAATCAAACTCTACGAAACCGAATTTGAGCAGATCACCGCAATGCGTGCTGGCCAGCGTCGCCTAATTTTATTGAACGTACCGTCGCCAATTAAATACTTGCACGCTAACTTACCGAACAAATCGAAGTTGGGTTTGTATTTTAACCCTTACGGCAAAGTGCTTGATCTGATCGATGACTGTATCGCCTGTGGTGTCGATAAGCTTATTGAAGAGCAGGGTGGCTTAGTTTGGGAGCCAGAGAAGTTCGAAGCGTTGAAAGAACACGTTCGTGCTGAACTGGGTGATACCGTCGTAGAGATCGCGAAACAGGTTGAGACTATTCTGACAACGGCGTTCAGCATCAATAAGAAGCTAAAAGGCAAAATCGACTTCACTATGGCGTTTGCTCTGTCGGATATCAAAGCACAAATTGAAGGCTTGATCTTCAAAGGCTTTGCGACGGAATGTGGCTGGAAACGCTTGCCGGATATTCTTCGCTACATGCGTGCGATAGAGCGTCGTATGGAGAAGTTGCCAATCGATCCAAACAAAGATCGTTTACACATGCTGAAGATTGAATCTGTGACTCAAGACTATAAAGAGTTGCTGAACAAGATCCCGAAAGGTGTGGCCATTCCTGAAAACGTAAAGGAAGTGCGTTGGATGATTGAAGAGCTTCGCGTGAGTTACTTTGCCCAACAATTAGGCACTCCTTATCCTGTTTCTGATAAACGAGTCAAAAACGCGATTGATGCTTGCTAATCAACCAGTAAAATAGCGTCAGATTTGCAATTATCGCGTATGAGGTTACTGGTACACTAATTGCTAGTAACTCAATAAGCGTTATTTTTTAGTTCTGGGAGGCAATGGTTCGCCTCCCTTTATTTGTAGTACCAACGACTGAGTTATGCAGACGTGGGAATAATAAAGAGTAAAGGTAGATGATGAAAAAAACTCTATTAGCAGTGGCGCTACTTGGCGCATCTTCTGCGGCAATGGCAGATTCTTGGATTTACGGTGGTGCAACAGTAGGTCAGTCTGACTACAAAGGTGAGACGGATACATCATACTCTGTTCACGTTGGTACAGGTATTCTACCTATCATTGGTATTGAAGCTGGTGTAACGCAACACGGTGAATTTAACGTAAATGGTCAAGACACTAAGCTAACGTCTTACTATGCAGCACTTAAGCCAAGCATCGACTTTGGTCCACTGCATGTGTATGCAAAAGGTGGCTTCCACCAGTGGGACAAAGAAGTGAAAGGCGGCAAAGACGATGACGATTTGGATCTAATGTACGGTGTAGGTGCTGAGTACTTCATTTTTGGTCCGATGTCTGTTGGTGCTAGCTACATGAACTACACGGCGGGTAAAGACGATATCGGCACGTTCTCTGTTAACGCAACACTGCATTTCCTATAAGCGTCTAGCTTTCTAACACCCATATGAAAAACACCGACTTTATGTCGGTGTTTTTTTGTCTGGAAGTCACAAAACAAAAGTTGAACATAAATTATTCACTTTTGGATCTTAAAATGCTCATGCTTTCCAATATATAGTGGCGATTAAATACGCATATTTGCGTAATGTTTCGCTTAGGAATCGCTCAGGAAGGGATAGTATGAAAAAAACACTCTCGTTATTAGCTCTAACGTTGTGCTCAACATCAGCAATGGCTGACTCATGGATTTACGCTGGCGGTCAAATTGGTCAATCTGATATCGATAGCGAAAACGATACAACCTACGGTATTCATGTGGGTACTGGTATTTTGCCATTCATTGGCATTGAGGCAGGTTACTTTAACCACGGCAAAGTGGATTTATCACTGAGTGGCAGCAGGGGTAGTGCTGATTTTGATTCATTCTATTTAGCAGCGAAACCAAGCATCGACTTTGGGCCGCTTCATGTCTATGCCAAAGGTGGCATCAATGCATTCAACGTTGATTATGACGGCGGACTGAGAAATTTAGATAAAGATGATGGTGTCTCCTACATGTATGGTGTCGGTGCCGAATACTTCTTGCTCGATAATGTTTCTATTGGGGCAAGCTATCAAGCGTTTGGCGTGGATATTGACAGCGATAGTGACACCGTGAGTAGTGTGACGGGGAATATTACCTTCCATTTCCTATAATAATCAGTCTCTATGAAAACGTTACTGACTTGGTTTCATCGCTATCTTTGAAACCAAGTCAGTGTTACTTATCTCAATTTACGCGCCCATCAATGATAAAGCCACAGAGCGCAAGTATTTCCAGTGCTTTTCGAACGATCAAATTACGATAAAATCAATCGTTAGACCTCATAATTTTTGTGTTGATATTACTTTGTTCTCATCTGCGTTTAACTGAGCCAAAAATGCAATAAATGGCGATTTTTTGCAAAAATATGTGATTACTGCTAAACTTCGCCCCGCTTTAAAACTTTAGAGTTCAAATTAATGGAGGGCGGTATTGGAGTTCTTCTCACCTGAGGGGCGTTTCAAATTCACGTTAAATTTGTATTTATGGATAATGCATTTAAAAAATATAGTATCGACACAACAGACTATCAGGTTGGACAGGACAACGTTCAAAAGTGGGGATTCGACATACATAACCCCGTTTTTGGCATCAGTGCGGGTCTCGTTGTTTTCTGTCTAATTTCACTTCTTCTTGTTGAGCCAACCACTGCTCGTGATGTATTAAACGGTCTGAAAAACGGAATTATCGAACAGTTTGATGCGTTCTTTATGTGGTCGACAAACTTCTTCTTATTATTCGCTGTTGCTCTTCTTTTTTCTCCGCTGGGTAAAATCCGCTTAGGTGGCAAAGAAGCAACGCCGGATCACTCAACCGTTTCTTGGTTGTCGATGCTCTTTGCTGCTGGTATGGGTATTGGCCTTCTGTTCTGGAGTGTGGCGGAGCCGACCGCGTACTTCACTGATTGGTGGGGAATGCCACTGAACGCAGTGCCATACACAGAAGAAGCGAAATCTCTCGCGATGGGTGCCACCATGTTCCACTGGGGTGTGCATGGTTGGAGTATTTACGCACTCGTTGCACTAGCACTTGCGTTTTTTGCTTTTAACAAAGGTTTACCGCTTTCATTGCGCGCGGCGTTTTATCCAATTTTTGGTGACCGAGCATGGGGTTGGTTAGGGCATGTTATCGACATTCTTGCCGTTTTATCCACGCTGTTTGGTCTTGCAACGTCGCTGGGTCTCGGTGCTCAGCAGGCGACCAGTGGTATTAACCATGTCTTTGGTCTAGAAGGCGGCATTGGTACACAAATGATTGTGATCACCTTTGTTACCTTTATCGCGGTGCTATCAGTAATTCGTGGTATTGATGGTGGTGTTAAGTTACTGAGTAACGTCAATATGGTGGTTGCGTTTGCCCTGCTTATTTTCATTACCTTTATCACGTTTGATACGGCGTGGGGTTCGCTACGCGACACAACAATGGCTTACATTGAAAATATTATTCCGTTGAGCAACCCCCACGGTCGTGAAGATGAAACTTGGATGCACGGCTGGACGGTATTCTACTGGGCTTGGTGGGTATCTTGGTCACCGTTTGTTGGTATGTTTATCGCGCGTGTGTCTAAAGGTCGTACGGTTCGAGAATTCCTGTTCGCAGTGATCGTTATTCCTACTGTCGTTACCTTGATTTGGATGTCTGTATTCGGTGGTATCGCGCTTGACCAAGTGGTGAATAAAGTGGGGGAGCTAGGTGCAAATGGTCTAACTGATATTTCACTGACTCTGTTCCATGTTTACGATGCGCTACCGTATAGCTCAGTGATTTCAATGCTTTCTATCGTGCTGATTCTGGTGTTCTTTATTACATCATCAGACTCTGGCTCACTGGTTATCGATAGTATCACTGCGGGCGGTAAGATTGATGCACCAATTCCACAGCGTATTTTCTGGGCTTGTATTGAAGGTGCAATTGCAGCCGTTATGCTTTGGGTTGGTGGCAAAGAAGCCTTGCAAGCATTGCAGTCAGGCGTGGTTGCAACGGGATTACCGTTTACCTTTGTTCTGTTGTTGATGTGTGTAAGCTTGGTTAAAGGGTTAAGAACCGAACTGTCAGCTTACAAATAAACACTATCCACTATTGAATTTAAATGCCGAGCCTAATGCGCTCGGCATTTTTTATTTCTACTTTTCTTTTTCAATAATTCCGTTACAGTTTGGGCTTATTCCCACCTCATTTAACAGCATTATGTCACTGGCTAAACTCATTCTTATTCGTGGACTTCCAGGTTCAGGTAAAACAACCTTAGCAAAGCAATTGGCGATAGAGCTTGGTGCTAAGCATTTTGAAGCTGACATGTATTTTGAAAATGATGAAGGTGATTATCACTTTAATCCAACTGAGTTACCCCAAGCGCATGAATGGTGTTTTCAGCAAACTCGAAAGTGGTTGAACAAAGGGAAAGTCGTGATTGTGAGTAATACGTTTGTTCGTCACTGGGAGATGAAGCGTTACTTGGACTATTGCGTGAAGAAGCGCATTGAGGTGGAAGTTAAGGTGTGTCGCGGAGCGTATCAAAGCATTCATGATGTGCCACCAGCGACCATCGAAAAGATGCGACGCCAGTGGCAAGAGTGACCGTTACCAGAACCAGGGGGTTACTGACCTCGTCCGTCAATCATCACAACGAATGTTTTGCTCATGATTGAAAGGTCCATTGAAATCCAAGAGTAGAACGAACCTAAGCTGAGTGCGTAACTGTGGTCAAAACCAACTTTACGTCGTACATCTTCAATGCAAGCATCATAGCCTTGGTTAACTTGCGCTAGGCCTGTAATTCCTGGTAATACGCCATATGTGCGTTCTACAAAATAAGGGATTTCATCTTCCAACTTTTGGTAGAAAGCAGGGCGCTCTGGACGTGGCCCGATCATAGACATTTCACCTCTCAGCACATTAAACAGCTGTGGTAACTCATCTAAACGCGTCTTACGTAAAAAACGTCCTACTGGTGTGATTCGAGGATCATTCTCGGTTGCCCAAACTGCACCGGAGCGTTGCTCCGCATCAATATACATGGTGCGAAACTTCATGATTTGAAAAAGATCCATTTTTTCTGGTGTACAGCGCCCAACACGCAGTTGACGATAGATCACTGGGCCTTTTGATGTGATTTTTATAGCTAGCGCGATAAATGGGAATAGTGGTGCAGTGACGAGCAAAATAAACATTGCAACCAGTACATCAAACGTTCTTTTCGCGTGGCATACATTTGAATCGTAGCGTGAGTTTTTCATGATGCTTTCCTTATTGGTTGACGCGTTTCCAACGTCCATTTTCCATTCCTAGCAAATACTTCATACCGCCGATGAAATTGGCGAGATGACCAATGACGATGTAGCTAATCAGTTTAAAAGGCTTGACTGTGTTAAGTGCAGGCACCAAGTAAGTGACAAGTGCGATACCATAAACACAGGCTTGAGCGAGCAGCATTACTTGAAAAAGCGGGTTGTGTGCCAGTAGTAGTGAACAAACCAAGCAAACAATCATCAAATAGGGTGTTGCTAAGCGCAGAACCTTTCCCGATAGAAATGCAAAGGCAGTGCCACGATAGCGAGGTAGCAGTAATTGCTTTAATTGCATGAGCTGCTGCATGTTACCCGCTGAAATTCTTAGGCGTCGCTTGAAGTCTGCGTCGTCTGAGCTTTGTTCGAGTTCAAGAGCCAGCATGTTAGGTTCGTAGATAGCGTTATAGCCTCGCAAAACGATTCTCATAGGGAGAATAAAATCGTCATTGATGGTGCTGACTTCAAGTGGTTCAAATAGGTGGGTTCTGAATGTATAAAACGCACCGTGAGAGCCAATCGTTGAACCTAGCAAGGATTCTTGGTGCTTCACTCGAGACTGGTATTGCCAGTACGCGGCTTCACCTTGGTTATCGGTACTCATTATTTGATATGTCGCGTTAACCACTCCAACCTTCTCATTTTGATAATGCTGACTAGCTAGCAACAGAGAATCGCAAGAAATCAATGCCGATGTATCACTTAGTGCGGTAATGTCCGAGTTAACATGACGCATTTCTTCGTTGAGTAGGGCAACTTTACCGCGATTGACTTGGTGGTCATTAATGATGAACAGTGTATCGGAGCAGATTGCTTCTTGAATCGTAGCTTGAGCAATCTCGGCTGTGTTATCTGTGCAGCCATCACATGCGATCACCACTTTCAATTTATCTCTTGGGTAATCTAAGCTCGCAAGGTTGCGGATCTTTTCTGCTATCCATTGTTCTTCATTGTAGGCGGGCACGATGACAGTAATAGATGGTAACTGACTGTCTGTTTGAGAGGCTTTGTAAGCTCGCTCTACAAATGGTGCTGTGGTTTTTTGCTGTTTTAAAGGAAGCCATTTAAGTAGCAATGGATAACCAACATGATGATAGACAATCAAAAATGCGGATAAACCAAAACCTGTAATCCAAAGTAAATCATTCATAGCTAGCCTCCTTGGCCAAGCGTGAGTAGCGACTCACCATGTCTCTGATATCAAAATGTTTGAGAATAAAAGTTCGAGGAGAACCATGGGTTGATTTCAATTGCAGCGACAAAGCTTCCGCCAAAGAGAACACTCGGTTAGCTTCAACCAATGTGCTGTTAATCGGGCAGAGCGTCTCTTTCACGCCACCAACATCGGTTGCGACACAAGGAATGTCACATGCTTGAGCTTCTAGTGTTGAGAGGGGGAAACCCTCTTGAAGCGACGGTAAACAAAATAAATCGAGGCTTTGGTAAAAGCTGGGCATATCATCGACCAAGCCTAAAAAGGTAACGCGATCCTCAAGTTTTAACGTTCTAGCTTGTGCTTCCAATTGAGCTCTCTGAGAACCATCTCCAGCAATGGCTAGATGTGTGTTTGGCGTAAGATGAGAGAAGGCTTCGATAAGCACTTTATGGCCTTTAACTGCTTCTAAACGTCCAGCCACTCCAATCACGGTTTTGTTGGCTGGAAGCCCAAACAAGTTTCTCTTGGTTGCTTGATTACCGCTTTGAAATTTCTGGCAATCGATTCCATTGTGAATGGTGCAGACTTTGCGGTAATTCAGTTTTGTCTGGATTTGTTCGGCGACAAAGTTCGCATCGGCAACCACATGTGGACGAATCATTTTTAGCAGTAGGGACTGCAGTCGAGCTGACTTTCTGTTATTCAGATGCCAGGCGTCGTGCTCAGTATGGATAATTACTGGCACCTGCGCTAAGCGTGCCGCAATCCCACCATATAAGAGTGGACCGATATGGTGAGTGTGGACTACATCAGGCTTAAGTCCTTTGAGCATGGAAGTCAGCGTACTGATGGTTGTCCCGCTGAATCCAGGTTTCTTATTGAGAAAGTGCAGTTGGCCTTGGTAGGCCGAGAGTTTTGACCAGCATTGCAGTGTTTGCGCTTTGCTTCCCTCTAAACTTACGACAAACACGGAATGATTCGGTTGCGCAAAACGAAGCATCTCTAATACGAGCGTTTCCAAACCGCCAGGAGCTAAGTGCTGCACGACGTGTAATATCACTTTTTTATTGCGTTGACTGCTATTTTGTTTTTGTCTGAATTCCATTCTCAAACCCTCGTTGAGTTCTTTGTTTATTTAGGAATTGCAGACTGCGTGCCAATAAATTAAGTGTTTAAAAACATGGGGTTAATGTAAACGCATATGAAGGGCTATGTTTATTCTCAATTTGAGATTCATATTAGTGGAAACCTTACACGGAGTTAGAATAAGCACAAAAAGAAAAGCACTCGCTGAACGAGTGCTTGTAATGGAGTGTTAACGGCTGTTAGCTTCCGTATACCACTTTAGGTAGAGTGGTGATCACAGGAACGCCAAGGTGCTTTTCTAATGCTCTTTTAGAGCGGATAGAGTTATCGGCTAACTCAAGTATCGTCGCTAATCCAATGCCCAAACCCGCGCCACCGATAAACCCTAAAATGACAAACACAAAACTAGGTAAGTTAGACGGAATGGTTGGTGTGAAAGGTTCATCAATGATTTTCACGCGTTTATTCTCTTCAAATACGCCAAGTGAACCAGTTAATTGAGCCATTTCATAACGCTCTACAAGGTCATCATACATTTCTCTTTTTACCGCTACATCACGAGCTAGGCGGTTGATTTCTGTTGCTGTGCTACCAAATCGATGCGCATTACTTTCTAACTCTTGAATCATTGTTCGTAAGCTATTTGTTTCTTCTGTGAGGGCTTCAAAGCGTCCGCGCATAATTTGCAGTTGGTGAAGCTGAGAGACCAGAAGAGGCTGAGCTTCTCCAAGACTGTTTACGGTGGTATTGCTTGCGATATCCCAAAGTTGGGCGCTGTTTAATTCCGGTTGTTTAGAGTTCAATAGTACTGAGCGCTCTTGCTCCAAGCGGTTTAACTCTCGTAGCTTGCCTTGAACCATGCTATGCGCCTCAGTGTACTTGGCGCGAAGCAAAGTGAGCTCACTACGAATGTCTATGATTTGTTCTTCAAGCTTACCGATAACCGGGTTGGTTTTAGAAAGTTGTTGGTCCAAACTACCTAGGCTTCGGGTAACACCAGCAAGCTCCGCTTCTTTTTCTGCCAAGGTTTGTTTAAGGCTTGCCAGACGAGTCAGGCTTTGTGCTTGCATTTCAGGCGTCGCGTGAGAGTAAGTATTCTTGTATTCCGCGAACGCTTGCTCTGCTTTATCCAGCTCTTCTCTGCGTTTATTAATATGGATGGTTAAAAAGTGACTTGAATCTTTAATTGAAGATCGTTCAGGAGCTAAAAGCTGTTCGACAAAATGTTCGCTGACGGAGAGTAACATCGACTCCATGCCATTCGGTTTGCCACTTCGTAGTTGGATTTGAATGAAGTCCTTACCAAGCTGCTGAACAGACAAACGCGACGCGAGATCTTTAATGATGAACTCTTGCTCTTTGGCACTCATTTCGCCACTAATCAGCGCTTGTTCTTTGGCAACTGAGTACAAAACATGTCGGCTTTTTAGCAAGGTACTGAGTGCGCTCAATCGATCTTTCAGCATGGTTGAGACGGCAAGATCTTGAAGGAATGGGTTCATTTTCGCTGTCTCTTGGATAAGCATACTTGTATGAGCGACATAAGTCGTCGGAACCAGTTTACTTACGATGAAACCCAGCACAGGCAATACAAGCATAGGAATAACGATCATGTAGCGACGTCTCCAAGCACCATGTAACAGTACGCTGAGGTTTTCTCTTAAATCGTTCATAGCGCCCTCACTAATTTATCAACTTGGTTGGCTCTTGCTTCCCAGCTTTGCTGTTGAACAAATGACTTTGAATCTGTCGGTGGCGGTAGGAGGTGATCGAGACTGGCACGCACGTCTTCGACATCTTGAACCACATGAAGCATATGTTTGTAGGGCATTAATGCAGGAAACGGTGTGCTGATAACAGGGGTTCCTGTTGCCAAGTACTCAAGAAGTTTAAGCGGATTACATGCCTTGATTTGAGCGTTATCAACAAAGGGCAACCAACTGGCATCCCAGTGTTGGGAGTAACGTGGCAGAGTGTGATGCGCTCTCGGGCCCAGATAGTATACGTTGCTTCTTTGTGGAAGTGGATTGTCACTGAACTCGTTGGGGCCGATGAACACGAGATCCCAGTCAGGCGCTTGGTCTGCGACTTGGGCAATTAAGTCGTAGTCTAACCATTCAGACAAACTGCCATAAAAGCCCAGCACTTTGCGACCATTATTAGGTAAATCTGCAGCCTTAGGTGCTGGCTCAGAAAACAGGCTAAAGTCGACACCGTGAGGTAAAGTGACGGTTTTACCAGATGGAAATTGAGTAGCGAGTTTGTCACTTGCTGTAAAAATCACATCAGCCGCGTTAACCAGTGTACGTTCATGCTTGGCAACCGTGTCGTGGTCAACACCAGCTAAAGCGCTAAAGTCATCGCCACAATAGTAAATTAGCCCACGTGAATTCATTTCCGCACAAACATCTGCTGCCGTCGGGAGCGATGTCCAAAATATAGGCTTATCAAAACCAAGAGCGTGTAACTGTTTATTGAGCTGGTATTTCATCATCTTAGCCGCTACTTTTCTTACCAGCGCAGAACTTGGAGCAGGAATAGTGAGTAGGTTAATGGTGTGAATATTTGGGTTTATTTCAGACTCTAACGTTGGCTTATGTGATCCAGCGTTATTAAAGACACGAGTGAGCTTGTTTAACGCACGTTGCATGTCTTTAGCGGTCAGCCTAGGTTGACGCAGACCGATTGAGTTCACCCAAAGGATGCGGTGGCTCGTTGCTAGTCGTTTGACAATGTGTTGAGTGGAGGAGGGTAGCCCGCCAAAATCTTCTCCAAATACTACGATGTCTGTCATGTGGCTCTCCTTGAGTCTTTGTTATTTGATTACTAATCAAGAGAGTAATCACAATACGTGCCAAGGATTTATTTGTTATAAAACAGGTGATTGGGCTTTCTGTTGGTATTTGAAATTAGGGTTTCTCATTTTGACAATCACTTTGAACGATTCGGCTAACGACTACCGTTAATGCCGCCAGAATGTATATTGGCCAAGTGAAACCTTGAGTGAGGAAGGTGCCTGATACGATGGTCCCGATCAGCCCACTTAAGACTGCATTTGCTCCAACAGATAGGGTGTAATCCGATGTTGGCGTCAGTAGTGAAATAGAATGCAAAGAGGTTCGAATCAATGACACAATCAATGTAATGAACACGGCGAGTCCAACAAACCCCGTTTCCGCTAATACGCCAAACCAAGTACTGTGTACGGCGTGATTGATGCCATCCCAGTGAGGGCTATAGAAATAGTAATTAAAGTAGAAATTATCAAGCCCAACCCCAGTTAACGGATGGTGGAGAGCCATTTTAAATGCGGCTTCCCACGCGTAAAGTCGCCCCATCGCAGAGGCATCTATACCATCCTCGGCTGCGCCACCCGATTCTCGCCCTGAGATACCAGCAAATGCGTAGAGTACGATGGCTGCTACGGCGCCTAGTACTAAGACTAACGTTTTGCTTTTGATGTGCTTAAAGGCAAAGTACGCAAATACCGATAAAGAGCCTAACAAGCCTCCGCGGCTTTGTGTCTCAATAATCGCAAAAAACAATACCAAACAGGTAACAAGTGCAAAGAGCCGGAGATGCTTAGGTGAACGTTTCTCCATTAACTGACTAACGGTAAAGGCGAGAGGAAACATTAACACCAGCGCCAAGTCGTTCGGATCGCCGAGTACTGAGCCTATGGAGCGTCCAATCGATACGCGCGTCCCTTCCACTAAATCAATGCCATTCGCTGCGTTTTGTAATGCGACTAAACCAATCAACAATCCGGCGAAAATTATCGCTTTCGACATTTGTGCTAACTGAGCAGGCTTGGTAATAAGCCAGGTGATCGCCAATGTCATAATGATGATTTTCCAATAGGTATTTTTGAAAACTGTAATGGCAATGTCACGACTGGAGGCGAAGACGATGCCGATGATCACCAGCCCCCAAAATATGCACAACCATTTTAATGAAGGGTGCCAAAAAGCCGTAAGCTGGCGACTTATCAAAAGGTGGAAAGCAAGTGCGGCCAGTGCCCCCAATGATAGTAGCAATGGGATCTTAAAGTTATAGATAACGGGAAACGCTTCATGAATACGGAAGAATGAAAAAATAACGAACAGCGTGACAAGCCAAAACGTTTGGTTGAGAACGAACAGTAAAGCCAGTGGGGCGAAACATAGTGCGACGATCAAAATAGGGTGAGGCATAACAATCCAAAGCAGGCCGATACAGACGGTAATCGTCAGCGCTGCGATGGACTGCTTTCTTCTCACCTTGGTTTCAGTCATAACGAGTATCTCTTCACCTGTCCACGCCATTTCACCATGTATCGAGTGAGCGCATTTAGCGTCTCTGTACTCATATAGCGAGTGGCTATCCCTGCCAGCAAAGTGCATGTCAAAATGCAAATTGCGATGGCGATGCCTATTGATTGTGAAGAGTGAAGCAGGAACAGTGCCACACCGGAGATAATCTGCAATAAAACCATCAGACTTAGGTGAAAAGGCAACGGCATGCATTGTTGGCCTACCACATAAGTAAGGCCAAGCTTACACAGTTGAGCGTAATAAAGCGCAATGAAAACTCCATAGATACCCAGGGACGACAGGCCAAACAGCAAAGCAATTGCAACGCATGCTGAGACGACATTAATACCCAGTAACCAGCGAGTACGACGCTTGTACAAAATGGAAATATTAATGAGTTCGCTCCACTCTTTTAGCATGGCGATAGGCAGTAAGAACAAGCTGAACAGTACCGCCTCATGATAGGTTTCTGGTAACAGGTAAGTGATCATCACCATTGCTAATGTGCCGACTGCAACACTTAAACCGGTAATGTAAATCATACCTAGATGAGTGATGCGCACAGCTTCTGTACTCCTACGCGCTTCTAGGTAATTAAATCGACGTGGCATCCACCACATGCCAAATGGCTGAACTAAAATACACATGCCAACCGCAAATTTTACGGCTATCGCGTAAATCCCTAATGTCGCAAGTGAGGCGTTCGCGCCGATGAACCATCGTTCAGCGCCATTGAGACAAAACGAAACCAATCCAGCCATCATCATTGGCAGACAGTAATTTAGGTATTGTTTCGCCACTGTCAGATTTGGAAGAGTCATGCTGTAGCGGTTAATGATGTGCAGCCAGACAAACTGAGTAATAGCAGCCAACAAGCCACCCCATAAAACAGAAATGACATGTGGGTGAATAGACAGTGCCGTGATGATGAAAATGACCTGAAAAACAGTGGTAGTCACCATGACGTTAAGTAGGGTTCTTGCTTTGTCGTCCTGTGTTCTCAACCAAGCTGTGCCGATTGCGATACTGCCTTCTAGAACGATAGCAAACATAACAATAGCAAACTCGACGCGCGTAAAAGGTGCAGGAATAGGCGCGAGCATAATGATAGCGAGTAGGCATAAAGCCACGATACCAGCGATGAACAAAGCAAGTGAGTACAGCTGGTTTAGAAGGCTTGTGCGCGTATTTTGATCCTTTTCAACCCCGACGAATCGATACAGCGCTTCATGCAAAGCGAAACTGACGAATAAGGTTGTGACAACGCCAAAGGTGGTAAGCAGTTCAAGCTTGCCCATTTGTTCTGGTGAGAGAAAGTGGGGCAATACTGGCAGCATGATTAAGCTGATGCTTTTGTTTATCACTAACGCGATAGCGAACAGCGACATATTGGTCATTGCTTTAGACATGGTCATATCCTTTGATGTATCGCGGTGTTTTGAGTTTACAATCGCCATTCGGTGCGGATTCTGCTGCAAGGTGCTGAGCGATTGGCAGATAACAACGTTCGGCCGTATAAAGTTGAGAAACGTTGAGTGCTTCGATACCCATTGTCACTTTCATCCATGGAGACTCATTCAAAAGGCGAATTGCGTTATGTAACGACGCCACATTGTTTGGTGTGTACTTGATGCAATTGCGGCCGTGCGTTAATACGCGATCCCAGTAGCTATCATCATGTGGGATGACGATGCACATGCCTGCTGCGAGAGCTTCTAAAATGGATAACCCAAAAGGTTCGTTAACACTGGTGGAAACAAACACACCACACTGAGAGCGTAGGTCACCTAGGTTATCTGGGCACTCATGCCATTCAACACCTTTTGTGGTGAAGTCTGGTGTTGAATATTCCACACCTGCCACATTTGGTTTGATGTAACACACGGTAGATTTGATCTCTTTTGTCTTATCAAGTGTTAAAGCATCAAGAAAAAGATCGATGTTCTTCCATTTTAGTAAGCTCGCTGCCCAGAAGACGCGGTTTGAAATCGGATTTGCTTGTTTTGGCCAGCGGTCTCTCGATAGTCCGTTAACAAACGTAGACGCATTCAAACCACACCAATAGCGTTCAGTGGCTGGCTTCTCTGTTTTGAGGTAGACCTGTAAGGCCTCTAGCATCGATTCTCGGGTGTTTGCCAAGTAATAAATTGCGGATGCTTTTACCAAGCAGTAGCCGGAAGATCTTGAACGACCAATTGGACCATGAACCATTTGTACAACAGGCTTTTTGCTGATTAATCTCAGTAAGTACAAAGGCATATCATTACTTGGGCAAGATAGACCTAAAAAGCTATCTATCTTTGGTAGTTTCATGCACGCAAAAATCAGTTGGATAAAGTAATACGCGTTCATTAACCAGTAAGTGAGGCCATGAGTGGAGCTCAATGGTGATGGTTTGATTTTGATAATCTGCACACGAGGCGTATCACTAAGCAGTGACTCCCAATGCTCTGGATTCGTGGTCAGCAGATAACCAATTACGTTCAGTTTATCGCACTGTTTGAGGAGCTCTGCATTCGCAATCTTAGAACCACCTTGCATTGGGATGGCGTCGAACATTAATACACGTTTCATGACTGGGCTCCTCAATTGATGCTCAACCAGCGTGAAAGAGGCTTCATGCAGTGAGTCATTGGCATTGGTGTAATACTGTTGTTCTCAAGCTCACCTTCATAAATACGTTCAATGGCGCTTATGGATGCTGCAGTCGTGAGGTTTTGGCTAGCATGAAGATAGGCGTTTTCAGCTAGCTTGTTTCTTAGAGCTACATCTTGCATGACTTGTTGGATAGCGTTTAATAAGCCTGCCATTCCGCGATTCTGGTACAGTAGCGCAGAGTGATTATGCTCGAACAACTCAGGAATACCTCCTGTTTTAGGAGCCACGATAGGTAATTGGGCTAAAGCCGCTTCCCCTAATACGAGACCAAAGGCTTCCTCGTAGGCGCCGCTAATAAAAGCGTCTGCATTCCCAGACATCCATGCACCAGCATTGCTTTTTTCCCCGACAAAGTGGACTCTGTCTTGGATACCGAGATCCGAAGCAAGTTGTTGCAATGTTTCTCTTTCCTCGCCATCGCCAACGATAACAAGATGAGGATTATCGTGATGGTAATTGTGCATGCGCATAGCGCGAATAAGGCGGTCGAATCCTTTTCTTTTAATCAACGAACCTACCGAGAGAAAGGTAAACGCTTGTGGAGGTATTCCGAGGTGAGCCTTGATATCAATGGGCGTATCAGAGCCCAGAAGCGATACACCGTTGTGCACAACATAAAGCTGGTCTTCTGGGTAACCATCCTGAATAATTTCACGACCGACATCTTTACTAACGCAAATCAATTTTGGGGAGAGGTGTAGCCCAAGAGAGAAGCGATCTCGCAATGTATAGTGACAATGAAGTTGGGTGACAAGTGGGATGTGATTCATGCGTGCAGCCAAGCACATCCATTGACAAGGACCACCGCTATTAACGTGTACCAAGTCGATATTGTGTTTTTCGATCAGTGCTGAGCCCTGTTTGATAAGGCTGTTCCATCCGCTAATATCCCAGCGAGGTGCACTCCAGCCACCAACGAGATTGAAAACAGAATGTTCCGCTTCAATTCCGAGCGATTGACACTTATCGATTAGTGGCTGGCAGTTTGACCACACGAATGGCACAAACTTATCACGGTCAATCCCTGAGATGAGATCCAGAAGTACCACTTCACTGCCGCGAATCCAGTTATCACCATAATGAACATATAGAATGCGTTTTGGAGTAGTCATAAGTCACCTCTGTCTCATCATTAACTTGTGTTAACTGCTGAGTTGCAACAGAGATGCCAAAATATGCCATTAGTTTATGTGTTTGAATATTATTAGATATTTGTGCTTGGCCTTAAGGGGGTAAGCAATATTCTCATATTGAGAACCAATATGGCTTATTGCTCCGTTTCAATTTGATATTTTCGTAGCAATACAGGAATAACGCTTTGCGCCGAGAAATCATCAATAATGGTCTGCCGAGCGTTTTGACGAATGAGAGATTGCTGCTCTTCATCAAGAGACATCCAATGTTTAAGGCATTGAGCGAGAGATGGGATGTCATTGACAATAAAGCCATTTTCGCCAGTTTGGATAATATCGGGCAAGCGACCCACGCGTAGGCTCATCACGACTATTCCTCTAGCCATTGCTTCAAGCGCCGCCATAGGCAGGCCTTCATAGCGAGAAGAAATTACCAGCACGCCAATGTTTTTCCAAACGGTCTCCATTTCAGTTTGATGACCGAAAAATGTCACATTTGAAGGGGCAATTTGGGCGAGTGATTCTCTTTCTGGTCCATCACCGAAAACACTAAAATGCAGTGTTGTGCAGAGCTTAGCTACTTCGATAAATTGGTCGGCACCTTTTTCTTGGCTCAATCGGCCGACGAAGGCGATTTCTTGATAGTTGAGATTACAATCGGGAATCGAAACAAAGTTATTCAGCAGTTCCGAAGGGAAAATGACTTTGCGCTGAATGCTTGGGCTGACGGAAAAGCAGTGGTTAGAGAGGTAGCCTGAACTTCTATCAAGCCAATCATAGAGCCACATTTTGCCCGAGGATGATTCTCCTGCATGATAAGTTGAAATCAAGCGAGGAAATGTGCGCGTGAGTAGCTTGGCACAGCGCGCTAAGATTGACGCTTTGTAACCGTGGGAGTGAATGACCGATGGTTGGTGATTGGCGACCGCGCTTGTTAGGTGTTTGATCTTTAATGCCTTATGTGGCTCACCAGACAAATGGTTCAAGTAACTCACAGGGATGGTGGATTCTTCTGCTTTTTCTACAATCTGTGCTGGTGGCGAGTACTCAGTCGTTAAGACAACACGTGCTTTGTGCCCAAATGTCATTAATCCACGAGCAAGCTCTATGACGTGACTTTCGATACCGCCAAACAGGCGGCTATCAAGAAAAATCCAAATTTCACCAACGTCAGGTTTCTCAAGATTGTTCGAGATTAATTTCATCCGCTTCCCACGCTTGTTTTTTTCGGTAAACCGTAGATGGGCTTAGCTCCAGCATTACGGCGGCATTGAGAACGTTGCCATCACAGTATGCGATTGCGTTTTGAATCGCCTCACGTTCCACTTGCCACATAGGGCGAATGGTTCCATCAGAGTTAAAGTACGGCGAGGCAGCCGCTGAGGATTGTATGTTAGGTTCCGGTGTCGGTATTGACGGCTCTCTAGCGGGGGCCGACTGTTCCTCAACATACACAGGTTGGGATGTTATTGTTGTAGGGTTTGCTGGCTCTTGAGTTACATGTGTGGGAGTGGATGTTCTCACCGTTTTAGACTTTCTAGTCAGTTGAGCGGGTAGGTGATTCACCGTGACTTTTTCGTCATTATTAAGCACTACAATGTTACGTATGATGTTTTGCAATTGCCTTACATTACCCGGCCATTCGTAGTGCTTGATGATATGTTGAGCTTCGCTGTCGATTGTTGAGAATTTCTTTTTGTCCTGTTTGGCATAAGTGGTCAAAAAGTGCTTGGCTAGCGTGACGATGTCACTTCCTCGCTCGCGCAGAGGGGGCATATCGATAGGTATTACGTGTACGCGGTAATACAAATCTTCACGAAAACGACCTTCTTCCACTTCTGTTAATGGATCTCGGTTGGTGGCACAAATGATTCGAACATCCACCTTCATCTCTCGAGTGCCACCAAGCGGTGTGTAGGTTCCTGTTTGAAGAAAACGGAGCAACTTCTTTTGCATCTCAAGTTCCATTTCACACAGTTCATCGAGAAAAAGCGTACCACCGTGAGCCAGCGTCGCAGCACCTTTTCGGTCTGTTGTGGCTCCGGTAAATGCGCCTTTAACATGGCCAAAAATCTCACTTTCCATTAAATCTCGTGGGATAGCCCCGCAGTTTATAGCAATAAAAGGTTTGTCTTTACGGTCGCTCTGACGGTGCACGGCTTCAGCACAGACTTCTTTACCTGTGCCGCTTTCACCCACAATAAAGACACTGGCAGATGTTGGAGCAACGGCATCAATAGTTTTATATACCGCCTGCATTGGAAGACTTGAACCGATAAATCCGTGATAGTTATGGCGATCAAACTTGGACTGAATGTTTTCTACTAAATCTTCCAATTTGGCGCGTTTGAGGTGTAATGCAACAGAAGTTTTTAGGCGATCGGCGTTAATAGGTTTTTCTAAGAAATCTTCCGCACCTTTTTGAATTAGGTTAACGGCTAAGTCTACGCTGCCGTGCGCTGTAGCAATAATAACGGAGGTAGGAATGTCATTCTGGTTGATCCAATCCAACACGTCTTCACCAGACATATCTGGCAGTTTCAAATCGAGAATGATGAGCTGAGGTTTGCTTCTTTCAATAAATTGAATTGCTTCGCGACCTGTTTCGACATGAAAAATGTCATAAGGTTCGTCTTTGACATACTGCTTATAAAGTATGGCTAGTGAAGTAGAGTCTTCTACCAGTAACACCCTTGGTCTCATAGTCCTATCCCAACGTAGTTCGTTTCACTTTTATGATTTTTGTCAGCACTATTATTTGTATTTGGCGTGATGAGCGAGTTATATGACTTAGTGCTCTCTAGTGCTGAATATTCTCAATTTGAGAAAAGCGTTATCTAAGTATTAGCACAAGGTGGGAAATTTGCGAAAAATCCATACTTTTTAATTGATTAAGTTAAATTGTAAATATCTTAGATGATATCGGCATCGCACTTTAATAAGTGCGATGATTCATAAGATAATTTATCATTGAAACTGTTACTCGAATCCTTGATCTTTTCGCTTTTCTAGCGCGTCAAACGATTCATTTGCCAGCTGGGAAAGAGACTCACAGAGAGCCAATGCTTCTAGTGTTTTCCCTTCCACACAATATTTCTCAATCATTCTTGCTTGTCTGGAAAGCGTTCGGTTACCTAAAGCAAGGGCAGAGCTGCCGAGTGTATGAACTTCGAACTCTAATGTTTGGAGGTCTTTCGCGCTTAATGCTTGCTCTACTTTCTCCATGCGCTCTCGTGACTCTTCAATATAATGTTCAATCAGCGTAGGGATGATTTCGGCGCACGTATCTTTGATCATTTGCTGGAGAATGTGTTCATCCACCAATTCTTGTTCGATAGTCGGTGTGTTATTTGCAGTCATATTGGCGCTCCCTATAACATAAATAGTTCACTTTTCTTAATTTGTTGAGATATCTTTTCTTTCCACTTTTTGGGTAAAAAGCGTAGCTTGGAAACTTGGCGGATCAATTCATCTTTCAGGCTTGGTGTATGCTTCATGTTCAGCACGGAACCAATCAAATTCGCATCGCTAGCATCAAGTAGTTTTTTGGCTTGTTCGAGTTGGGTTGCCGTCGTAGAGCCATAATGTGCGACTAATAAGGTGGCATCACATACGCCCGCAATCACTTGAGGGGCAATATTGCTTCGGTTGACACTCAGAAGTGGAGATGTGTCTATCACGACACGCTCGTACTGCGTTAACCACTCTGCAATATTGCGCTTCAGCATCGTCGGGTCTCGGTACGCCAATTGAGTGCTGGCGAGAGATGGAGCAGGGAGACCGACTAAGGTTTGATGCGTATTTTCTCTTGTGATCAGGTGGCCAACTTTTTCGGCATCATCAAACTCGTGAATGGTGCGATACGCGGGCTTGAACAGGTTAAGATCCACATACAAAGTATTGTGTCCAGCTAAAACCAGACGCTCTGCTAGAGATGAAGCAACGGAAGTGACGCCGTCTTCAGACTTACAACCCACAACACAAATCGTTTTGTGGCCTTTCTGTTCACTCTGAAGATAAATTTGCTCAATCTCAGCGTGAGTGGCAGGAATAGTCATTACAACGCTCCTATTAACACGATGGTTGTGGTGATTTGTAAAATATCTCTTAATCCGGCTCTTGCTTTTTCAGCAAAGCTTTCGTCTTTATGTGGAATGTAAATGGTGTCGCCTGCACGGATGACTGGTAAATCATAAATGTTGGCGGTTTTGCTAAAGTTCACCAAATCAAATGTTCGAGCTTGGCCCTGACAGCAAGACATGTTGACCACACTGATTTTTTCAAGATACGCATTGTTTGTCGGGCCTCCTGCTTCGGCCAGCAAGTCGAGTACCGTCATGTTGTCATTAAATACATAGCGCCCAGGGTCTCTTACTTCACCTAATACACGCACGGTGGATTCTTTGGAGCGATCCAACCAGTTTTTGTTTTTTTCCGGAATGTAAATGGTATCGCCGGGACGAACGTGGGGCAGAATGGACTCATCGCCTGTTTCAAAGTACATCGACAAATTCAATTTACTCACTTTGGCATAGCCTAGGCCTCGGTGCGTCACACGAATATTGTGAATATCGGCATCCATTGTTGGTCCATCGGCGGCAGATAGAATATCCAGAAAGTGCATCTCTTCAGTAAAGCGATAGCGGCCAGGGGCATTGATTTGACCGAAAACATATATCGAGGCATCAGAGCTCTGGCTTACCCATTGCGATTTGTTGTCTGATGGATCGTCAGGTAATGCATGGACTCTTACGACCGTACCAGCAGCAACTCGGGGCAGATTCGATGTTGGTGAGCCATCTAAAATGTATTGATCTAAATCGAACTGTGTCATTTGACCATTATTGGCGACTTCAATTTTGGTGGTGTCAGCTCGACGTGTTGGGCCGCCAACATGCGCAAGCAGATCAATTAAATCCATTTCGTCTGACCATTCAATACGTCCCGGGCGCACGACTTCTCCCATCACAGCGACCGCTCGACTTGGCGCCACTTTTAGCCATGACTTCTCGTTGAAATCGGTTTTCTCAGGGACGAAAATCGCGTCTCCAGGTCCGACATTCGGTGGTCTAACCGAAGACAGCCCCTCGGTATGCGCGGTTAGGTCGAATTTGATGACCTTACCATCGGCTTTTATGACACGAATTTGGCGAGATTCTGCATAGCGAGTAGGCCCGCCTGCATTGGCGAGAATATCCATGAAGCTAGCGTCTTGCTTTCCTTCATACGCGCCAGGGTGAGCAACTTCACCCATGACATAAACCACATTTGCACCCGCTTTGATTTCTTCTTCCTGTTTTGGAACAAAAATGGTGGCACCCGGTAGGATTTCTGGTAGTAAGCTTTGATCACCCGTATCCAGATACTTTTTTAGATTAAACATGGTTGGGTTGTTATTTGTGATCACGCGAATTTGCTCAACACTGGCATATCGTGTTACGCCGCCAGCTCTCATCACGACATCAACGAGCGTGGTGTTCGGTTTGTAAGAGAATGAGCCGGGAGCATTAACTTCACCAAAGACTTTGATGGCACGAGCGGAGTCTGCGCTGTCGCCTGAGTTCGCGAGTTTTGCTGCATCAAATTCTTGCTCAATATTCCCAACGAGTGGAGATGCTGGAACAAACAGTACGTCCAGCGATTCCAATTCCGGGAGCTGGCTATTGTCACCAGTATCAAGGAAACGTTTGTAGTCAAACTCGATGTTTTTGTCGCCGCGTTTAACGATCATTTTATCGAGCTGAGCACCAGCGCGAAGGCCGCCAGCTTCGTATACAAACATTTGAATGTTGGAACCTGAAGGTAAGGTATATTCCCCGGGTTTGACCACGTAGCCTTGGACCGACACTAATAACTGTTGTTGTTTGATAAAGACTCGAGCGTTGTTTACGTCACGATACACGGTTTTTAGCGTTTCGATAATCACGTCTTGGAGCTGTTGCTCATTATATCCAGCAACAAATACAGGGCCGACTTCCGGTAAGTTAATACGCCCACGGCGATCGACTTGAAACCCTTTATTTAAAGAAGCTTCTCCAGGTAGGTTAATCTGAATTAAATCGCCGACCTTAACAGTATTGTTTTCATCTGCTGACGAAGTAGGTACCCAAGCAACCAAGCACAAAAGAACTAAGGTGATAAATGGTTTCATCGTGTTCATAGCGTACCTCCTGCAGATAGATTGCGATTTACTGAGGTATCGCTATCTGAATTAGTGCTAATAACCTCGATGCTTACGCGGCGATTGGTTAAACGCACGGCAGGTGTTTCACCTTCATAAAGCGGCAGGCTATCTCCCACAGATTTGGTGGTTACGCGTTCTGAAGTGATGCCAAATACAGTCAGGTAACGCTTCACTTGTTCTGCACGCGCTTGAGCGAGTTTCTGGTTGTAATCTGGTGAGCCAGTGACATCGGCATGCCCAGTCACCACAAGAGTTAGGTTAGGGTGGTCACGTAAAATGTAGGCAGCTTCTGCCAAATGTCCCATGTACTTTGGATTAATTTCTGCTGAATCGACAGCAAATTGATTATCAATATTGAGGAGTGCATAAATTTCAGCGACGACGTTCAAATCGCTACGCAATGCTTCAATATCATCGGGTGGCGTACAAGTGGTTTGGCTTAATACATAGTCGAGTTGCTGTTCAAGTTGGTTTAAACGTCGACGTTGAATCACCAGATCGTTAGCTGCATCGAGTAGAAGTCCGCCTTCTAGCTCACGTGCGATTCTGTTTTGCTTCTCAAGCGCTTGCACTACTGCTGCAGGAAAGCACCAGCGTGCGCCTTCTTGAATCAACGCGTCTAGGTGTAGCTTGGTGAGTTGCCAATCAAACCTCAACCCATGCTCTGGACCTAACGGCTCATCGGGCATGACTGGGGAAAACTGATAATTTTCAATTGAAATATCTTGATAGTTTTCCGCCAAGCCACCTTTTCCGTGGTCTGGGTAGTCAAACGACGAACAACCAAACATGCCGACAACAAGACCGCTTACTACATATCGTCGTATAAGATTTACCATGCCAACCTCCGTTTAAACCGGTATTTTTAGTGTCCTTTTGAGTTAACGGGAATAGCATGGTTAATACGAAGCAAGCTCATGATTTCTAAAGGTTGGCCTGATACGTTTTCAATACTCATGCTTCTTTCACGTTCAACTAGACGCTTATATAAGTAAACAATGGCACCAATCCCTGAAGAATCAAGAAATTGGACGTGCTGTAGGTTAATTTCGACTTCTTTGTGATGATTGTCGTGAATTACTTCATCAATGTGATGTTGTGCTTGTCGACAGCCACTTGCGTCTAAGTCACCAAAAAACTCAATGGCTAATTTGTCTTGATTAATTTCTAGTTTGCGTAATTCCATGACTCTATCTCCGTTTGTTTTCTCTACTTGGATATAGAGCAGGTAACGTGCCAAATTTAAATGCAAATAAAATCAAATAGTTATGATTTTTTGATAATGTCATTCAAATTGAGAAGGAATAGGTTCTCAATTTGAGAATCAAAAACGCATAGATAGACGGCTTGTTCAGGAGAGATGTCGAATTAATATCGAGTGCTAAAGCAAGAGTCTCATCGAGATTAGATTGCGACTTCATTTGAGACTCACCCATCTTATTGTGAACAATGTGTAAATATTAAATGCAAAATCTGTCTAAAGTTTATGATTGTCCTTGCAAATCATTACTTAAGTTGATTGTTCTGAGTCGAAGAATGACTAGTAACAAATAGGTCATCGAGAGGAGTTACGGTTCAATAAAGGCGCTTTTTTGTACAAGGTCTTCTTATGCCATTAAAAATGACATTAATCGCGCTGGCTGTTATGACAGCGTCTTCTCAGCTTCAAGCTGATACTTCTCTCACACCTCCAGTTTCTCTTGCGCAAAGCTATCAAGATGGTATCGATGTATCTGAATACTGGTATAGCGAAAAACTCGACGGCATTCGCGCCTATTGGACAGGGCAGCATCTCGTGACGAGAAATGGTAACCGAATCTACGCTCCAGATTGGTTTATAGATTCACTACCTGACTATCCGTTAGATGGTGAGCTATGGGCGGGACGAGGCAATTTTCATCTCGTACAACAAACGGTTTTGGATAAAACGCCTGTGGAGTCAGCTTGGCGAAACATTGATTTTATGATCTTTGATATGCCGTATTCTGCTGGTGATTACCGGAAGCGTTATTACAACATCAAAGACTTAGTGCTCGAAGTAGACCAACCTCATATCAAATATGTCGAACACCGAGCGATCCAAAATGAAGCTCACCTGTTTGCGCAATTGGATAAGATTTCAATATCCGATGGTGAAGGGGTGATGCTACGTAAGGTATCAAGTCGTTATCAAGCTGGACGTGGTAGTGATTTACTTAAACTGAAACGATACGCGGATGATGAAGCGCTAGTCGTGGGCTATAAGCCAGGCACGGGGCGTTTATTGGGTATGATGGGGGCGATGTTAGTTCGCTTACCCGATGGTACAGAGTTTTACATTGGTAGTGGGTTTACCGATGAAGTGCGTCGTCAGCCTCCGAAAATAGGTTCAACCGTCACGTTCAGGTACAACGGTTTTACTCATACCGGTAAACCACGTTTTGCCCGATTCTTGCGTGAGAGGCTGAAGGAATAGAACGCTCTGCACTTACTAGTTGCCAACGGTTACGCCGCACCGCTTGAAGAGACCCTGCCAAAACTGAACGTGGTTTAGGGTTTCTTGTCTAAAGGTTTTGTGTGCTTCTTTTATGCCATATTGATGACCATGAAGTTGCATACGCTTTTCTATCAAGGTGGCGCCATCATGAAGTTGCTGATAGGTACTGTCTAAATAGGCTAAGTAAGGTTGCACTTCTTCAACGTAAATGGATTGGAAGACATTTCTTAGGTAGCGGAACTGGGTCACGTCTCGGTTTGGCCCGCACAACACGTTATTCTGATGTTGTTCAAGTAACTGAGTCGTAGCTTTTAGCCAGTGAGAAGCGTTTATCATAGAATAGTAAAGTCGTCCGATTAAACGAGATTTCTCTAGCTCTTCTTGATACCGCACAATCTCAATATCGGGCAGGCGTGAAATGCCGCGATGAGGCAAGCTGTACATTTCACTGAAAAGGCGATAGACGTCGTTAATACGTGCAATATCATTCGTCGTTTCTTGAGATAGCCAATCCGACGCCGTTAGCTGCTTTTGCATTGCATCACTCGCGAGTAGTAAGTTGTCGAGATGAATGTCTAAATGTTGCCACTTAGTCGAATAAAGCTCTGTCAATGTAGCGCGTTCTTCATTGCTAAGCGGAAATTCGGATAGACATCGATTCATGACTCGTAACAGTGAAGTTTGGTAATCAAAATCATGAAATGCATCCTGCACCTTACCAAGTTGCGAGTTTTTCTCGGCAAGTAGATTGAATAATCCACACTGGCGTAATTGGTAGCTTTCTAGTAAACCAATCGATAGCCTGGGAAGTGGCTCGAATAAGTCGCGTTTTGCAGGTATGGTCACCGTAGGTTGTGATTCGATTGGAAGAGTAGGAGCGTCCAACACATTGGCGACACGTTGGTGATATTTGTCAAACATTGCTCTTTCTGGGTTGAACCAGTTATCGCAACCGTTAAGAAACAAGACTAAAAACAATAAAATAGACCGCACAAATATCCTTTTTATAACTTCGTATTCGTCACCAAAAGAGCAGGCTGAACTGGCTCACAAGCTTGTTATAAGTATACTCAACAGCGTTATTATTCGATCAAAAAAGCCAGCGTGTGCTGGCTTTTTCTTATGATCACTGAACTGAAAAGTTCAATTGCACCTCTGGTTCTTGGCGGTGCATCCAGCGCATTCTTACCCCTAACATAAGTGCGGCAGAAGAAAGGCCGATGATAAAGCCTAGCCAGAAACCTTGCGCACCCATTGGCTCGACGATCCAGTCTGTGCGGCCAAGGACGTAACCCATTGGTAAACCAAGAATCCAGTAGGCGATAAAAGTACGGTTGAAGATGGCTCGCATATCTTTATAGCCACGCAGTGCACCTGCCGCGATTACCTGAACTGCGTCCGTACATTGATAAACAGCAGCAAATACGAGCAGTTGCATCGCTAGAGTGATGACCTCAGGGTTGCTAGTGTAAAGTTCGGCGATCCATTCACGAGACAATACGGTTAATATCGCTGTAAGAACAGATAAACCTAGACCAACCATGATGCCCACTCGTGAAGCAACGCGAGCGCCATCAACGTTTTCTTCGCCAAGTCGGTGTCCAACACGAATACTTACTGCCGCACCGATACTCATTGGAAGCATAAATACTAGCGACGAGAAGTTAATCGCAACCTGGTGCGCCGCAACGATGATTGGTCCTAGTGGTGAGACCAATAGTGCAACGACAGCAAATAGTGTCACTTCAAAAAACAGCGCTGCTGCAACAGGAAAGCCGAGCCTGAACAGACGAACTTGCGCTTTCCATTGTGGTCGATGCCATTCACCAAATAAGTTGATGCTTTTAAGTCGATCTGATGTCATTACATAAAGCAATAGTAGGGCAAACATAACCCAGTAAACAATCGTGGTTGCAACACCACAGCCAACACCGCCTAATTCAGGTGCGCCAAACTTGCCATACACGAAAATCCAGTTTAGAGGAATGTTGAGCAGTAAACCGATAAAGCCAATGACCATTGCTGGTTTCGTCAATGACATACCATCCGTAAAGCTTCTAAGCGTTTGAAAAAGCAAGAAAGCAGGCACTGCTAAGATAACAGCATGAATGTATCCCACGGTTTTTTCTGCCATCAGCATTTCAACATCCATAAATCCGAGAATAAATTGGGTTTGAAGCAGCACTGCAATAATCGGCACACTGATCAACAATGCCAAAACGACGCCTTGTTGAATTTCAAACGGGATTTTTACTCGACGACCAGAGCCATTTAACTGTGCGACAACAGGGACTAACGCCATTAACAAACCCACACCAAATAAAATGGATGGAAGCCAAATACTTGAAGCGACAGAAACCGCAGCCATGTCGGTGGCACTAACGCCTCCGGCCATAACGGTATCAACAAACCCCATACCAGTTTGAGCAACAGATGCGATCAATACCGGGGTCGCCAATTTGATGAGACTTGATGCTTCTTCTTTATAGCGATGCACGAAAAATACTCCAGAGCGGAACAATAAGTTGAAAGAATGAGAGCGCTCGAGGACAAAAGATGTGGTGAACTGATCTGATGGTTGATTTTAGTCACGATAAGGTGAAAAAATGCCTCGGAGAAACTCCGCGCAAATGATAAACAATTGTATGTTTATATTCCATAGTTAGGTTGCGAATAGTGGATAACACTAACTTAATGCTCGCTAAGCTCAGGATACGCTAATACTGAGAGCTGTAATAAATCATGTTAATGTTAGAGGCATGTATGAGAACAAGGCTCCATTTTTCAATAGGTCGTTGCTCTATAATCTACAGGTTTTATCTCGATACACAGTGCTGTGCTTAAGGCTCTGTCATCGATTGCAGCTTGTATGAAATCAATAGGTAAAAAGAATGTTTACAGGAATAGTTCAGGGTACGGCGAAGGTCGTTAAAATTGATAAAAAAGAACGCTTTCAAACGCATGTTGTCGAGTTAAGCGAAGAGCTTTGTAAAGGATTAGAAATAGGTGCATCTGTCGCTCACAATGGCTGCTGCCTGACCGTGACCAAAATTAATGGCAACCTTATCAGCTTTGATTTAATGCAAGTGACATTGGCTCTCACCAACTTAGGCGAGCTAGTTGAAGGTGACAGAGTAAACATTGAGCGAGCTGCCAAGTTTGGTGATGAAATTGGCGGACACAGCATGTCTGGCCATATTAGTTTGATGGCTGATATTGTCGAGATCATCGATACGCCTAATAACCGCACTATTTGGTTCCAACTGCCGCAAGAATCAATGAAATATGTGTTAGCGAAAGGCTATATCGGCTTGGATGGTTGTTCTTTGACGATTGGTGAGGTTGAAGCGTGTCGTTTTTCAGTACATCTAATTCCAGAAACCTTGCAACGAACACTCTTTGGAGTAAGACAAGTAGGGGACCGCGTTAATATCGAGTTTGACCCTCAGACTCAGGCCATAGTTGATACTGTTGAGCGAGTTCTCGCAGCAAAACAGCTTTAGAATGATAAAAAGGAGCCAAGCGCTCCTTTTTAATTCAAGTGACTTTGTGTTTCCAACGCTTACATGCTCGAGTTGTTATTCGTAATTGTCATCGATAAACAGTTCGACTTTATCTTGCAGCTCATCTACTCGCATATTTAAGTGAATGGCATGGCAACAAGCTGGGCAATCATCATAAAACTCTTGGTCACCATTACTTGCATCTAGTGTAATGCCGATTGAATGTCCACAATGGGGGCATTTGACATGCCTTTCGGTATAATTTTTCATACAACAACTCCTAATATCGCAGGGCTTTTAAACACTCTATTCTTTAAGGAAGTACAGCCCTTCACTTACTTTGCCTACAAGGAAAATAGGCACAATCCAAAGTTAAGTCTCCTTTGATATTAGGTGGAGTTGTTGCTAATTGAGTCGAAATAAGTATAAAACTTGACCCCAAACTCAACCTTGAGCTTAGGGTCATTTTCTGTAGTGATGTGCCTCGAGGTTTTACATCTTGAAATATGCAGTGGCTTCCAAATTAATAAGAAATAATTTTATTAATAACTTGTTGAGCCTGCTCCAAATAATGGCCGCCAAATAAATTGCAATGGTTGAGAACATGGTAAAGGTTATAGATATCTTTACGCTCTTGATAACCAGCAGAAAGTGGCATAACAGATTCATAACCTTGATAAAATTCCGGCTGAAATCCACCAAACAGCTCAGTCATCGCAATATCACACTCCCTGTCACCCCAGTAGCAGGCGGGATCGTAACAGATAGGGCCACATGCCGTGAGAGCCGCATTCCCATTCCATAAATCGCCATGCAGCAAGGAAGGCTCTGGAGCATGGTTTGCTAGCAGTTGTTTTACGACATCTATAAAGTCGTCGATATCAACTAAAGTGACGCCTTTTTCTTTAAGGAGTTGTAATTGCCATCCTATGCGTTGCTCAGCAAAGAAGACACACCACTTCTTGTGCCACTTATTGGGTTGTAGAGTGGAACCGAGATAGTTATCCGTATCAAAACCAAATTCCTTTTGCTCGCCCCATTGATGAAGGTGAGCTAATTGCTGTCCTAATTTAAAGCTGTTTGGGCCATCTTCTAATGGCTTTGTTGGAAGGTAGTTAAGAATTAGGAATGAGGCGTTTTTGGTTTTACCAACCAACACAACCTCTGGAACAAATAGGGTAGATGTCTCACGCAAAAGATGCAGACTTTCTGCCTCAACTTCAAACTTAGACAAAAACTCGCGATCGTTAATTTTCACGAAATAGCGCTGTTCGCCGTCATTGATCATGTAGCTTTCACTGATATCCCCACCAGACAGTCTTACTTTTTCCGTGATCTGGTACTCGAATAATAAAGTATCAGAAAGCTGTTGCGATATTGCTTGCCACATACAAAACCTCGCGAATCTATTTGACCACCAACAGTTTAGGATAAAAAGCAAGGTGTTGGCGCTACGTTGAGCATACTTCGTAAAGAAACCTTCCTCTCAGTGTAGTCAATTTGTATAAATGTGAATCAAATCGCTTATAAGCCTCTGATTTGTCGGCATAGCATATGGAGATGAACGTATACAACAGGTATTATTATTTTTTTGACGTTAGTTCCATTGGTGACATGAAAATACTGATATGTGATGACTCGGCGGTTGCAAGAAAGCTCATTGCGCGCTCCATCGTACAAGATACATCATTGCACCTGATCGAAGCTCAAGATGGGTATGAGGCGCTAAATATTCTTGCGGAGCAAAATATCGATATTTTGTTTCTCGATTTAACGATGCCGATCATGGACGGTTTTGAAGTCCTCGAGTCATTACCTGTTAGTCACTACCAGACTAAAATCGTCATTATTTCTGGAGATGTTCAACAAGAGGCAAAACAGCGCTGCATAGAGCTCGGTGCTCAAGCTTTTATCGCTAAGCCTCTGACAGAAGAGCAGGTGATACCGCTCTATGAACAATTGGGGCTGCACTATGCGTTCAAGCCTAGCCATTCGATTGATCCTAAAAGCCAGATTTGCGAGGAATTCTCCTCATTAGCCAAATTCCGCGAGATTGCAAACATTGCACTTGGTAAAGGGGCTGCGATTATGGCAGACCACTTACACGAGTTCATCCAACTTCCTGTTCCACATGTTGGTCCGTTATCCTATGGCGAACTTCATATGACGCTTGTCGACGTTGTTGGGCGTGATGGCTCCGTCGCGGTTGCGCAGAGGTTTGTTGGTGGCGGTATTCATGGTGAAGCTCTGGTGTGTTTGCGTGGTAGAGATATCAATCAAATTGGCGAGAAGTTAGGCTATCTGCTTGAGTTTACACCTCATAATGAAATCATTTTGAATATCTCGAACTTACTGGTTTCTTCATTTCTCACATCGTTAGGGGATCAGCTCGACAAGCAATTCTCACTTCGTCAGCCAGGCATTGTGGATACGTTAACGCCTTACTGTGAAGAGCAGGGTGAATTAGGTGAGCTGTTTACTATCGAATACACCTACATGGCAGAAGCGCTCGATTTTGAGTGTGAGGTACTGTTTTTAATTGATAAACCATCCGTAGAAATTATTTATGAAATCATGGAGCTAATCTAATGTCCGATATTACGCTGGACATAGCAGACTTTCATTGGGTCACACAAATTCTCGATACGATGGACTCAGGGCTTATCGTGTTGGATCAAGAGTATAAGGTCTGTGTGTGGAACAGTTTTATGCAGTCATACAGTGGCGTTCTGTCACAAGAAATCCTTGGCCAATGTTTATTTGATCATTTTGAAGAGCTGCCAAAAACTTGGCTAGAAACCAAGATAAAAACTGCCGCCGATCTGGAAACTCGTTCCTTCTCTAGCTGGGAAAACCGACCGTACCTTTTTAAATTCAACAATTTTTCTCCGGTTTCAAACAGCAGTGATTTCATGTATCAAGACATCGTAATCACCCCGTTAATCGGGCTCTCAGGAGAGGTCAGCCACATTGCTATTCAAGTGAATGATGTCTCTGAAACGGCAAGAAATCGCATTCATTTGAAAGAAACAAATCAACATTTGTCTGAAATCAGTCGCAAAGATGGTTTAACAGGTTTATTTAATCGTGCTTATTGGGAGCAATCGCTGAAAGAAGAGTTTGCTCACCTAAAAGTTATCGACGGACCATGCTCATTAGTAATATTTGATATCGACCACTTTAAAAAAGTGAATGATACCTATGGTCACCCGACGGGAGATGAAGTCATTCGTCGTACTTCTTCGTTATTAAGAAAGACAGCAAGAAGCAGTGATGTGTGCGGTCGTTTTGGCGGAGAAGAGTTTACGGTATTGCTTCCTCATACGAATCAAGAACAAGCTTGCTATTTCGCGGAGCGTTTACGTAAAAGAATTGAGCAAGAGATCGTGAAAGTGGAAGATTTTTTGATTAATTACACGATAAGTATTGGTGTTTGCGAGTATAAACCTTATTTTGAAACTCACACTCAATGGTTAAAGAGTGCCGATGCTGCGTTGTATCGTGCAAAAGAAAACGGTCGTAACCAAACTTGTTTGCATGAAAATGACTGAAATACAAAAAGGTTTGAAGAAACCCTGTATCCGAACGCAGTGAGGCAAAGCGCAATTGTTTGAAAAACATCCAGTTGGTTCGTGAATGTTTGTTAATATGAAATAAGTTAATGAAATTTTCTCGGCATGTCTTACTATTGAAACTATTCCGCTTTCAGCTTCGAAGGCTTGCAATAAACGGAGAAAAACAGTGGTTTTAGAAACCGATGGATATCTCGCTCTTATCGAGCACTTGTCGCTAAATTTAGATATTTTCACGACTGAAATTGGCGACACTGGATCCGAAAGCATCGAAGATGTCGTCACCGATATGGTGGCTTCAAACATCATGGCGATCTTTGAGCAAAACCCAGAGCTTCACTCAAGCGTACGCTTCAAATTACTAAAAGAGGCGGATGCGGTTGTTGAAGATCTTGGTGAGATATTGGCTGGTGTATGGCATAAAAAAGCGACTAATGAACAGATCACGTTCCTTGATGAATACATCGCTTTGGTTAAAAACCTATTCGATACTGCCGTTGCTACTTACGATTGATATTGTTTGATACCAGTCACCTCCAATTCTAAAAGTAAGAAGAGTTACATTGTAACTCTTCTTACTTGCCAAAACTTAGATGCCCAGTATGGGTTGTCGATTCTTGAAATGATCACACCTTTAGACGTTGACGCATGCATGAACTGCTTGTTACCCAAGTAAATCCCTACATGATAGGTCGTCCGTCTTGTCTTAAAAAACACCAAATCTCCTTGTTTGGCGTCCGTCCAATTTAATTCCACACCTTGTTTCGATTGTTGTCTCGTTGTCCTGGGTAACGATAGTTGATAAGCCTCGACAAAGGCTTTTTGCACAAATGCCGAGCAATCAATACCAGATTTTTGTGTGCCGCCTAAGCGATAAGGTGTGCCATGCCATTCTGTATAAAACTGGAACAAGTCAGGGTTATTGTCCAATAACTGATTTGTAGGTGTTGTCACTTGCACTTGCTCGCTAGGTTCAGGCCCCGAAGAGCAGGCGCTTAGTAGCACACTGATTATCAAAGGAAAATATACTCGACGCAAATCACCACCTGTCATCTCTATGACTCACAACTGAAATATTAGTGTCATAACCAATCCATAGTATGGGCTGCAAATCACGGTTTTGTCTCACAAATGTGACGGAATCACTGCAAAACCGATTCAACCTTAAGAAAGAATAAAAATTGATTATGGCAAAGCGAAAACGCTCACGCACATCACTCTCACTGATTCAGGCTGTTAGTGCAACATTTTTAACTATCATAGCTCTTGTTATAGCCCTTTCTGTCTCAAGTTTCAAAGGAATGGAACAGGTAGGAGAGCAATTTGAAGACTTGTCGCAAAAAGCGTTACCAATCGCGATGGCGAACGCAAAGTTAACTAGGAATGTATTGGAGATGGTTAAGCTACTCAACCATGGTATGCAGATTTCTGAGCCAGAACAACTGCCTCTCATCAAAGAGCAAATCGATTCACTTGCGACTCAAAGCAAAAGTTTGGTTGGAGAAGCTTCTGGTGTTGCTGAACAACTCTCTGAGGAGTTAGATACAAATTTAGCGCGTTTACATAACATCACGCAGTCCATTTTACTGAAGCAATCTTCAGTGATAAAAATTCAAATGGATATTGATGCAGGAGTTGGTGGGTTCCGCTATGGGCTCAGCTCTATCGGCCCGGAAATGAATCGAATCAGCTCGTTTCTTAGTGCCGAAAATCCTGAATCGAGTGATGCCGCCAACCGATTTATTGCCTCAGCGAGCTCAATGGAAAGCACGTTCTTAGTAATGATGATGCATTCTGAACTGAGTAAAGCCGAAAAAGAATACCGAGAAATGCGTAACCGTATTGCAGGTATTAATCTCGCCTATGAAGATTTCCAGTCTTTACATCCAGAAGTAAGCGAATACGCAAGCCTAACGGCACCGTACGAGATGGTGAAGCAAGGCTTTAGTGAAAAGGGCGTGCTGCGTTTGATCCTCGCCAAACTAGAACAAGGGGAATTGCAACGTTCAGAGTTTAAACAGGCTTCGATTCTTGCGGATGAAACCATGCGGTTGCTTGATCAAATATCACAAGCTGCTGGTGAGTTGATTGCGGATAAAGAGAGTGTGGTCAATGAGACCATTGAGTCGGTGAGTGTTATGATCGTTTTTGCGGCGTGCGTGATATCTTTCATTATTCTGGTTACTTGGTTTAGCCTTAAGTCATGGACAAACCGAGGGTTAAGGAATGTACTAACGCGTCTTTCAGCACTTACCGAGCATGACTTTCGTGACAATGCAGATGAGGTCGGCCCTTATGAGCTGAAAGAAGTAGCACGAAAGTTGAATCAAGTGATCGATTCCACACACGATTCCATTCAAACGGTGACGCGCAATTGTGAAATGCTTTATCAGACGGCTGAAGTAAGCCACAGTGCAGCTGAACAAACGAGCGATGGGCTGACGACACAAAATGAAGCGTTGGCGAGCATGATCACGACCATTACGCAACTTGAAGCCTCCATTCGTGAAATAGCAACAGTGACAAATGCCTCGTCACAGGACTCGATGCTTGCTACCAAGCACACTGAAAAAGGCGTTCAAGTTGTGGAACAAAACCGTGAACGTTTGGAATCACTTGAAAGCTCTTTGGATATGAATGAGCAATCTATGTTAGAGCTAAACCAACGTGTTAAGCAGATTCGTGAAATGGTCGATATGATCAGTGGTATTGCTGACAACACAAACTTGCTTGCTCTCAACGCAGCAATAGAAGCCGCTCGAGCTGGTGAACAAGGGCGTGGGTTTGCAGTTGTCGCGGATGAAGTCCGCAAACTAGCAAGTGATACTTCTCAACAAACAACGAACATCCGAGCAATGATGAGCGAGCTTATTACTGCCGCAGAGCGTTCGCGCCAAGCAGTCAATGATTCAAGAGAAGAAATGGCCCACGCACTGCAGTCCAGCAATGAAGTGAAATCGACATTCTCTGATATCAACCTCGCGGTCAAACACATTCAAGAACGTGTTGAGCAGATCTCTGTTGCCACGGAAGAGCAAGAACGTGCGACGGCAGATGTATCTCAATCCATTACCCATATTTCTGACCTTGGCGAACGTACAAAGCTGCAGCTTGAGTCTATGGTTGAGAGTTCTGAGCAAGTGGCGGAAATTGCAGGACATCAACAAGCGATGTTGCATAAATACGAGCTACATCAGTCCGCATAAGTGACATGTTTTCATCTTCTAAAAGCAGAACTTCGGTTCTGCTTTTTTGTTGCTTCTACGCACCCTCTGATTGCTATTCAAATCGCAAAAGTGAGTTATATCGCATCTTGCTCATTTCTTAAGGGCTGAGTTATCACTACGTGGTGTTAATGGTATCTCGGTGAAACAAGATGACTAGAATGTTGTCCGAATTCAAAGGAATGAATCATGCAACTTCATGCGATTCCTTTATATCCAGAACAAGCCAAAGCTTTCTGCTTAAACAACGAGGAGTGGTTTTGTGATCGATAAAGTTTGTCCCGTCGTTCTGCGTAAGCAAAACCAAGAGCTCCTACTTTTTAAACATCCGTTGGCGGGTATTCAGCTCGTCAAGGGCACTATTGAGACGTTTGATGAAAGTTACATCACGGCTGCAAAGCGGGAGCTTGCTGAAGAATCTGGAATTACGCACGTTATCTCCGCTCGGTATTTATGCTCATGGGACAGTGGCTTTCAAAATCAAGTATGGCACTTTGTTTCGTGCGAGTGTGCTGACCTAGCGGATTCATGGACGTTTCATACGCAAGACGATGGCGGACATGATTTTGCGTTCTTTTGGCACGATATAGGGAGCGATATTTCCTCACAAGCGCATACCGTTTTTCAGAACGCACTGGAAAAAGTTCGAAAACTGATAGACCAAGGAGCGGTTTGAATGAGACTTCTGTTCTAACATTGGTGTATTTGAGCGAAATGCCAAAGCTAACACTATGCTTCTATCAGGAGCGAATAAATTTCTTTCACACGCCTCACGTACTGTTTAAAGGCACTGTCGATCTCAAAAATGGCTATGAGATTACAAATGTTTAACTGACTTCTATATGCTTTGCGCATTCATTCAGATAAGGAAACGATAATGGATAAATTCGTCGTGTTTCTCTTATGCCTTTTTATGACAGTTGGCGGTGTGGTTCATCTTTATGACAACATTGCTAACGGTTTTTTGCCTTATGATTTTGCGCCACGCTGGTTGAATATTTATTGGAGCGCATTGGGGCTGTTAGACTTACTAGCGGTGTATCTGTTGGTGAAGCACCGTCGTTCCGGATTAGTGCTTATGCTATTGATTCTGACGACCAATGTTATTTTTAGCTCGCACGCTCACTATACATTAGAAATATTGGACAACAATGCCGCACTTCAAATGAAAACACTCTTTTTAGGTTTTTCATTCGGCGTATCTATCTGGTTATGGAACGCGCGTAAACATCGACAATCACGCCAGATATTTCGTTAACTTTCACTTTTCATCACTCAATTAAGGATAGTAAACAGGGATTCGTTATGAACGATTTTAAAGACTTGGCCAGTTTCGCTGGTTTCAGCGTACTGACAGGTTTAAGCTTTGGTACCACTTTCTTCAGTCTGGCTTTTCTATACAGCTCAATAGAAGCACAACAAGCAATGAATACTAATGCTTTGGTGTGCACGGTGCTTGGTGTGGTTGGTTTATTTGTTGGTATTACTCAGTTAAACAAAAAACGTCAACTAACGGAGAGTGAATCCATTAGCTAGCATCGTAAGGATGAAGTGGTGTTTAACTGGTTGGTGTTTAGGTTTAGTCTATTCGCTTTGTTTACGCACTTCATCCACAAAAACTTTTCTTCAACTGTTGCGTCTTCTTCGGTTATAGCGAAAAGGTTGCGTTAACAGCTTGTCTAATCGTTGTTCTGCTTCATTCCTAATTTCCGGTATACCAATTACGACATCATCATGGCCAAGCTCAGGCTGAGCTCGATATGTCCCAAAAAGTCGATCCCAAACAGAAAGGAAGAAACCGAAATTCGAGTTGGTTTCTTTTGCTATCACGGAATGATGAACGCGATGCATGTCTGGCGTCACTATGACGTTTCGCAGTTTCTGATCCGCTGATAAAGCCAGTTTTGCATTACTGTGATTAAACATCGCACTGGCATTGAGCACTATTTCGAATACCACGATAGCGATAGGAGAAACGCCAAAGATAAATACAGTGGCAATTTTGACACCCATCGAGATGATGATTTCGATGGGATGAAAACGTGCGCCAGTAGTGACATCAATGTCGAGATCGGCATGGTGCATTCGATGAAGCTTCCACAGTGGCTTTACATAGTGAAAGACCACATGCTGAACGTAAATGACGAAATCAAGCAGAATAACCGCTAGAAGCACGTTTAACCAAGCGGGCAGGGAGAGCAAATTAAATAGTCCCCATTGTTGCTCCTGAGCGATAATTGCAGCTTGAAAGGCGGCGATAGGCATGACTAACGCAACAATCAAGCTATTCACAGCAACCAGTGATAAGTTATTGACCCAGCGAAACCCACGTGAAGCGGTAAGTGTTTTTCTCGGCAGTTTGTTTTCCCAAAGGGCACAAAGTAATAATACGCCGAGAAAAAAGCCTAATCTTATCCACGAGGGATCTTGAAACGTCGTTTCTGTCACTGTCATTTCCTTATTTATTACTTTATCTATGACCGAGGTAAGGGTGAAATTATTTCAACAAACAGTAAGGTGCGTTGAAGGGCTTATCTTGAGGCGAAATCATAATGTCAGTAGAATCGCGCTCTACTTTTTACTTGGCATTACTTACCATGAGAATTCACGCTTTCCACCGTTTATATCAGTACCGACAATCTATCTCAACCAAGCCTTTCAACGCGCGTGGATGTAAAGTGGTTCGTTGCCAATATTGCCAGGTTTCTGAGCAACACTGTTTGTGCGATCTTCAGCCAAACATCAAGGCTAATATTGCATGTATGTTGATTGTTTCTGAAAACGAAGTATTTAAGCCAAGTAATACCGGTCGTCTAATTGCTGATACGATTCAAGAGACTTACGTGTATCAATGGAACCGAACAGAACCGTCTGAGGAGATGCTGGAGCTACTACAGGATGACAACTACCAACCAGTGATTGTATTTCCTGCAGACTATGTGGATGACCCATCTCGTTTAATTGAAGATCTGGAGCCTGCGCGATTAGTAAACGAAGAGGCTCAGAACAAAAAATGGTTGCTGATCTTTATTGATGGTAGCTGGCGTGAGGCACGAAAGATATTCCGTCGTTCTGACTTTCTTAAATCTTTGCCTGTGCTTTCTATTGAGCCAGAATCTCTGTCTGAATACATCATGCGCCGTTCTGAGAATGAGCAGCATCTTTCAACCGCCGAAGTCGCGACGTTAGTTTTGAAACAAGCCGGTGAGAATAAAGCATCGGAATGCCTTCAGTTGTGGTTTGAAGCCTTTAGAGAAACCTACATGTTGACCAAGACCCGAGTCAAAAACGATCCCAACCGACCGCATTTAAAACGTTTCAAAGAGTGGGTGAAAACCGAGAGCTGACTCTAAGGAATGAACTTTTGTTGATGGCATGTTGTTCAACTGACTGCGGTGAGGGGATAAATCTGCATTCGGTCACGGTTTGCAGGCGTACAGATATGGATAATGCCACTAGTTTATACTTTTGACTCCAGCCATTTTTGGAGTCGTTTAAGCATTTTTTAGGAGAGAAATACATGTATTACGGCTTTGATGTCGGTGGCACTAAAATTGAATTTGGTGCATTTAACGAGAAGCTTGAGCGTGTAGCGACGGAACGTGTACCTACACCAACAGACAACTACGAGCTGCTGGTTGATACCATTGCGGAATTGGTTAACAAATACGATGCAGAGTTTGGCTGCGAAGGTACGATTGGTCTTGGCCTACCAGGTATGGAAGACGCCGATGATGCAACTGTACTAACAGTTAACGTTCCTGCGGCAAAAGGCAAACCACTTCGTGCTGATCTGGAAGCTAAAATCGGTCGCAGCGTAAAAATTGAAAACGATGCAAACTGTTTTGCGCTATCAGAAGCATGGGACGAAGAGCTTCAAGATGAGCCTTCCGTACTTGGTTTGATCCTAGGTACTGGCTTTGGTGGCGGTTTTATCTACGATGGTAAAGTTTTCTCTGGCCGTAACCACGTAGCAGGTGAGGTGGGCCATACTCGTTTACCTATCGATGCTTGGTTCCACTTAGGCGAAAATGCACCTCTGTTGGGCTGTGGTTGTGACAAGAAGGGGTGTTTAGACAGTTACCTTTCTGGTCGAGGCTTCGAGCTTCTGTATGCCCATTACTACGGTGAAGAGAAGAAAGCGATCGACATTATTAAAGCGCACGCAGAAGGTGAAGCGAAAGCCGTCGAGCACGTTGAGCGTTTTATGGAGTTGCTGGCTATCTGTTTTGCAAACATCTTTACAGCGACTGACCCACATGTTGTTGTGCTGGGTGGTGGTCTTTCAAACTTCGAATTGATTTATGAAGAGATGCCAAAACGCATCCCTAAACACTTATTGTCTGTGGCTAAGTGTCCTAAGATCATCAAAGCAAAACACGGTGATTCAGGCGGTGTACGCGGTGCTGCGTTCCTAAACATCAAGTAGTGACTGAAACCTTACTCGATATAAAGTAAGAAGAAATCTAAAGCCCCGTTTAGACCATCAAGGTAAAAACGGGGCTTTTTACTTATATATAGAAGTAACTCATATACCCAAGTAACTTCTATATGCTTGGGTATAGAGCACGAACAAAAATAGCATGCATAAAAAAACTCGCGACGAATCGCGAGTTTTCTGTTTACAGCTAAGCTTATTTGTTCTTTTTGCCTACGCCTAGGTTTTCTTTTTGAGCTAGGGTAATTTTGCTAAAGCCTAATTTTCTGAAGTAGTTATCGCGGTAGTTGCGCACCGCTTTAGTGTCAGACACTGCTTCGATTTGTTGCTCCATCTTTAGGAACTCAGTGATATCGATACCTTCTGCTTCGGCAACCGCTTCTTGAATGTTGCGGTGCTGCTGGTATGAGAACGTCAGTTCTTTGTCTTGGTCTTTGTAAGTGTAAAGAATGGTGCGAGCCATAGCTGTCTCTCTGAAAAGGTTTCTGTATTAAACAAAAAGGCCAGACTCGCTGACCTTTGAATTTCTAGTTTGGGCTAGATTCTGCCTTGAAGTGGGATAATTGTCACGCTTTCTCCCGCTTTTACTGTATCAATAGCTGGGGAGATTTCGATCAAACAGTTTGCCTCACTCATTGAGCGCAAAATACCAGAGCCTTGCTTGCCTGTTGTACGAACGGTTAAACGGCCAGTGTTATCCAGTTCATAGATGCCACGACTAAACTCGGTACGACCTTGTCGAGAGCGAAGATTCTCAATCGCGATGGCATTCACTTTCAGAGGCTTCCAGCCTTGTTCGCCTTGCATCTTACGCAGTGCAGGCTCGACAAAGTTAATGAAAGAGACCATCACGGCAACAGGGTTGCCCGGCAGACCAAAGAACGGCTTGTTGTTGATTTGACCAAACGCTAGTGGACGTCCCGGACGCATGTTGATTCGCCAAAAATCGATTTGACCAAGTTTATCCAAGGCAAGTTTGATGTAATCCGCATCACCAACGGATACGCCACCAGAAGTCATAACCACGTCCGCTTGCGCCGATGCGTTTTCCAACGCTTCAATCATTAACTGTTCGTTGTCTTCCAGAATACCGAAATCCAAGATCTCGCAGCCGAGCTTTTCAAGCATGCCCATGATGGTAAAACGGTTGGAATCGTAGATAGAATTCGCTTTTTGCTCTGTTCCCGGCGCTTGTACTTCGTCACCGGTGGAGAACACGGCAACTTTCAATTTGCGGAACACATTCGCTTCACCAAAACCGAGAGAAGCGATCATGCCCATTTCTGGAGAGGCTAGGCGAGTGCCTGCGGTAAAGACGTCACTGCCGATAGCGAGATCTTCACCTGCTTGACGAACGTTTTGGCCTGCTTTGATATTCGCACCATTAAAGGTGACCTTGTCACCTTCTTGAGAGGCTTGCTCACGCATGACCACTGTGTCGCCGTTAAGTGGTGTTGGTGCGCCGGTCATGATTTTCACCGCTTGACCAACTTCCAGAGGCTGATCGTAAGCATGGCCCGCCATCACTTCAGCAACCACTTGGTAGCTATCGCGGTCAACATCATCACTGCGGATAGCGTAACCGTCCATCGCGGAGTTGGTGTATTGCGGCACGTTTACTGGTGAAATGATATCTTCCGCGAGAACGCGGCCATAGGCGTTTTCAATCTTGCATGCTTCTATTTCCGAGACCGTGTTCACCAAAGAAAGGATTTTTTCTTGGCCTTGAATCACAGAAAGGAACGCCGGAGAAAGTGTGTCGCAACATGCGGCGTCTTTCTCTTTGTTTTTTGGCGCTTTCGCTTCTTGAACATACTGAATAACGAACTGAGCAATCGCTTCAAGATCATTGATGTTCATTTGTGGCAGTTCAGAATCTAACTCAGCACTGTCGGAAGCGATAGCAATGATGTTTTCATCGTGAGGGTAAAGCCAAGGCTTACCCACTTCTTCACGGTGCAATTCAATTTTAGGAAACGCGATGTTTTTACAGCCTTCGACCAAAACTACATCGAGGTTGTCTTCATCAAAACGTGTTAATAGGTATTCAAACTCTGCTTCGGCTTCTGGCGTTTCTGTCATTAACGCAAAACGGTTGCGAGAAGCAATCAGCATTTGAGACGCGCCAGCTTTGCGTAAACGGTAGCTGTCTTTACCCGGCTTATCGACATCGAAGTTGTGGTGCGCATGTTTTAGCATGCCAATGCGTAAACCTGCTTCAGTCAGCTTTGGCAATAGCGCTTCAAGTAGCGTGGTTTTGCCTGTGCCTGAATAAGCTGCAAAACCAAGAATAGGAATATTTAGCGTGTGTTTCATGATTCTAATTGTCCAAATTGCGCCAGTTCTTCCGGAGTGTTCAAGTTGACGAAACAGTTTGGTGAGTCGCTAAAGTCAACGTAACTGGTGTTGCACTCTTTGTAGAGCAGAATGATTTTTCGGTCGCCACGTTCTAAAAATGCGGTGAGTTTTGGCAGTACGCGCTTGTGGTAGAGCGTAAAAACAGGTTGCTGATGGTCGCCATCATGAGCAACCAAAATATCGGTGTCTTCTTTTACGGCTTGGCAGAAACGCTCGACAAGGTCGGTGTTAATTTGTGGACTATCGCAAGGTACAAATCCGACCCAGTCAGTTTCAGCATGCATCAAACCCGCGTGAATACCGCCCATAGGCCCAGGGAAATCTTTGAATTGATCACTAAATACGAAACCAAATTTGCTGTACGCATCTTGGTTTCGGTTGGCATTAATTAAAATGCGTGGAGTTTGTGGAGATAAACGTTCAATAACGTGTTCGATGAGTGGCTTCTGATTTAATTCAATCAGACCTTTATCTTTTCCACCCATACGGCTGGCTTGGCCACCAGCCAAAATGACCCAACTAGTTTGTGTTGGTTGAAGCATATGCATTCTCTTGGGATGTTTCTTTTGGTATGACATACAACAGAGGAGACTCTATCAAAGTCTTGTCTTTAATCCACCACTGTTTTTTACATAAGTCGGTCAGTGCGTTGGCCTGATGGCTTGTCACCACGATACTGGAACCGCGATCCAAAAGATCTTTCGCCATCACCACCAATCGTTCAATGGATTCTTGGTCTAAAGACGCACTTGGCTCATCCATCAATAAAATCGACGGTTTTAAGATCCAAGCCCTTGCCATGGCAACGCGCTGTTTTTCACCGCCGGACAACACGGAAATATGTTCGTCCGCTAAGGTTTCTAAACCTACCATGCGTAGTGCGTGAATAACTTGAGCTCGCTTATCTTTTGGTGTGTCTTGTTGATATTTCACGCCATAGACTACGTTCTCATATACAGTGCCGTCAAAAAGGTAAGGGGATTGATGGAGATAAATCACATCGACACGGCCGTTGCGGCGCGTCAGTCTTTTTAGCCACGTATCTTTTGGCGCAACAACATCGCCAGTAGAAGGTTTTAGCAAGCCAGCAAGGATTTTGAGTAGGGTAGTTTTGCCCACACCATTGTCACCCTTGAGATAAATGGCATCATTTGGGCCGATGGCTAACTCAGGGATGTGGAAAAGCACACGCTCTTTAAAGCGCATGGATAACTGCTCGGCGGTGATTTTTATAGTCATAATGCGCCTCTACATGGGGTTAATGGTGAGTCGTTTGTTTGCTTCATGTTCTATGTTCTGAGGTAGCCTTTGCCTCTCATGCTTGATAAGAAGAAGTTTAGTGCCAACGCTAAAGATAGTAATACAATTCCTAATGCAACTCCTTGCGCAAAAGCACCTTTGCTGCTTTCCATTGCGATAGCGGTCGGAATATTGCGCGTTACGCCCATAATGTTTCCGCCTACCATCATTGAGCAGCCCACCTCGGTTACGATACGTGAGAACCCTGCAATGATAGCTGCGAGTACAGGAAAGCGGGTTTCCCAAATCATTGTAGCGGCCACGCGCGGAATGGAGACGCCTAGCGTAATGGCAGTTTCCACAGAGCGACGGTCGCTAGATTGCAATGCACCATGCATCATCGATACCAAAACAGGGAAACAGATCACCATTTGGCCGAAAATCATCGCCTTCTGAGTGAACAGCATTTGCCAGTCTCCCCAAGGGCCAGCGCGCGACAGCAACATATACAGCAAAAGGCCAATCACGACGGTAGGAACCGCTTGCAGCGTATTCACGATCGACAACAAAAAACATTTACCGCGAAAGTCGGTATACGCCAGTACAAAGGACATCAAAATAGCCGGCAATACCACTAAGGATATTGCCGTGATAGAAACACTAAAGGAGACCGCAACGATCTCCCATAGGTCTGCATCAAAATTCACCAGTAAGCGAAGCGCTTCCAGTGTTGTATCAGCAAGATTCATATTGCGTTATTTGCTCTCAGCATTCGCAACAAACAGTTGTTTACCGTTTAGGCGGAAACCATTGATAAGTTCCTGTCCGCGAGGGTTCACCAACCAATCACTGAATGCTTTCGCGCCTTGGTAGTTGATTGTTGGGTAACGCTCAGGGTTAACAAGAATAACTTGGTACGGGTTAAACAGTTTTTCATCGCCTTGGAACAGAATTTCTAGATCCAATTTGTTTTGATAAGCCAACCATGTTCCGCGGTCTGTCATTGTGTAGCCTTGCATTTCAGACGCCATGTTCAGAGTTGGGCCCATACCTTGACCTACGCTGCGGTAACCGCCAAAGTTTGGTTCGATTTTAGTTTGAGCCCAGAAGCCCATTTCTTTTTTGTGCGTACCAGAATCATCGCCGCGAGAGATGAACGTTGCGTTTTTGTTTGCGATCTCTTTGAATACATCTAACACGCCTTCCTCATTTTTGATTTTTGCTGGGTCAGCTTTCGGGCCAACAATTACAAAGTCGTTATACATCAGTTTACGAGGTAGAACGCCGTAGCCTTTCTCAACGAATGTGCCTTCGGCTTTTGGTGCGTGTGTCATCACCAAATCTACGTCACCGTTTTCGCCCATTTTTAAGGCCTTGCCAGTACCCGCAGCGATAACATCGACTTTGTAGCCCGTGTCTTTCTCAAATTGTGGAAGCAGGTAATCAAGTAACCCTGAATGGTAAGTACTGGTAGTGGTTGCTAGGCGAACGTGCTCGCCATCTTGAGCGGAAAACGCAGAGTAACTTACAAGCGTGATTGACGTCGCAGCCAGAGTTAGCGCAATTTTTTTCATTTTTATGTGTTCCTTTCCAATGATTCTTTGGCTTTTCTCCCGATGTATTGGGAGAGGCCTCTTGGGCGAGAGCGATTAGTTCAAAGTGCAAGTTGTCTTAGGGTGTTGGAATAACAAACACCAACATCCTGAGATCACTTGAATACGCCCTGTAGCCACCTTATAGCAAACAAGATGCCAACCTTTTACAAGCGAAAAGTGCTCGATTTATGCACTAAATCATGGGGTTATTTGCACAAAAGTTTGCGTTGGTACAAAATGTCGCACTTTTTGTAGGGTATCTCTGTTTAAACTTGGTACACTCTGTCCCATCCGAAGCCATCTGGGGTAAATATGTCTACTCAATCCCATATTAGTACAAACCAACAATATAACGCCTTTTCCGTACTGGTCGTTGATGATGAATTGGGCATGCAAGCCATTTTGAAAAAGGCATTGGGGAAGCTTTTCTCACATGTCGACACTGCTGGCAGCATCGAAGAAGCAGAGCAACTGCGTAATTCTCGACATTATGATCTGATTTTACTGGATATTAATCTGCCGGGGCGCTCTGGGATTGATTGGGAAGAAGCGTTTGAAGATGACGACAAACGTGCCGATGTGATCTTCATGACGGGCTATGCGGATTTAGAGATTGCTATTCGCGCACTTCAACTTGGTGCTTCTGACTTTATCCTCAAGCCCTTCAACTTAGAACAAATGCTAAAAGCGGTCAGTCGCTGCATGGATCGTCGCTTGAACGAGCGCATGCAGTACGCCATGAAGCGCGATTACCAACGTCACAATACCTCCGAGATCATCGGTGGCTCAGAAAAAACGCGTCAGCTTAAGCAGCTGATTAACCAGTTTGCACCGTCGCGTGCTTCTGTTTTGGTGGAAGGTGAGTCGGGTACGGGTAAAGAGCTGGTTGCGCGAGGTATTCACCAAGCGAGTGGGCGAACGGGCCCATTTGTGCCAATCAACTGTGGCGCCATTGCGCCAGAGCTACTTGAAAGTGAGTTATTTGGTCATACATCGGGGGCGTTTACCGGTGCGAAAAAATCTCGTGAAGGTTTGTTCCGTGTTGCGAACGGTGGCACCTTATTTCTTGACGAAATTGGGGAAATGCCACTTGCAATGCAGGCATCATTATTGCGTGTGTTAGAGCAGCGTACTATCCGTCCTGTTGGTTCAGAAAAAGAAATCAGCATTGATGTCCGTATTGTTGCAGCAACCAACCGAAACCTTCAAGAAGAGGTCAATCAAGGCAACTTCCGCAGTGACCTGTATTACCGTTTAAACGTTCTGAAAATTGAAGTGTGTCCTCTGCGTGAGCGCAAAACCGATTTGTTTGAGCTCGTGCCATTTTTCAGCAATATGCTGACGCGGGAGCTTGGTATGCCTGCGCCCAAATGGGCACATGAAGATATGGAAGCGATGAGCGAATACGATTGGCCAGGCAATATTCGTGAACTGAAAAACTTGATTGAGCGATGCATTTTGCTTGGGAAACCGCCTGCGCATTATTGGCGGGAGCTAAATGGTGGACACTCATTGCCTAATGTGTCGATTACTGTTTCTCATTCTGCTGAACTACCGACATTTAAAGAAGGTAGAGAGTTCACAGGTGAGGGGTACCCGAACAACTGGACACTGAAAGAAGTCGAAAAAGCGCATATAAAACAGGTCGTTAATTTGCACGAAGGCAACAAATCAGCCGCTGCTCGTGACTTAGGCGTTGCGCGTAAGACCTTAGAACGTAAGTATAAAGAATGGGATTCTGAGGATGAGGAATATGCCGACTAACGGCCCACAGCACAAAGGATTGTCGAAATGGACGCACCGTTTTAAAACCATGGTGCGTTATCGCTTATTATTTTTAACCTCCGCACCTATCTTCCTCACTTTGATAGCCCTGATCGGGATTACCATTTATTGGTCCATCCATTATACGTGGCAGAATGCACTGCTTGATGTTTCTGAACGTCTTGGTGTTGCGAATAACAGCGTAACGTTGTTACAGCAAAAGCAATCGAATTACGTACGTGCGTTTGCTGACTCATACGATTTTCGTATTCGCATCAATCAAGGGATACCGCAAGATGAGCTGCAAAAGTGGGTCACTGAGCAGAAGAAAAGATATGCTTTAGATTTTCTCTCTTTCCAACGCGTCAACTCGATGGAAAACAAATTCCGCTTTATGGATCTCACTAAGCGAGAATCGTTTTTTGATGTACTCAATAAAGATGAACTCGAACGCCTCGATCCTGAACTCGCTAAACGAGCGGAAGTGCCTATTCTTGCTGATGGTGGCATGGAAGCGCGTGGGTTAGTCAGTCGAACCGTGATTCCTGTGTATAGCCAAACGAATGATTTGATCGGCTTTCTTGATGGTGGTTTGCTTCTCAATAACAGTACTGTATTGGTAGATCAAATTCGCGACTTAATCTATCTCAGCGATAATGATCGCCTTCGTCCGGTTGGCACGTTGACGGTATTTCTTGATGATTTGCGTGTAAGTACCAACGTTCCTCTAGACAGCGAGCATAGGCTAGGGCGCGCCATAGGCACTCGCGTGAGCGCAGAAGTGTATAACCAAGTACTTTCAAAAGGTGAGCAGTGGGTTGACCGAGCCTATGTGTATGACGCTTGGTATATTACGGCGTATCAACCGATCAAAGACCAATACGACAATGTTATTGGTATGCTTTATACCGGTTACCTAATGTGGCCATTCGTTAAAGCCTACATGACCAACATTGCAGAAATTAGCTTGATTACGGTTATGTTATTGCTGGTTTCCGGCGTGATGGTATATCGCGGTTCTTATGATCTGTTTCGACCGATCGAACGCATCCATAAAGTGGTGAAGCAGGTCCAACAAGGAAAAGAAAAACGGATTGGTCCGTTGGGATTGGATGCCGATCATGAACTCGCACAATTAGCCAGACAGTTTGATGATATGTTAGACGCGCTAGAAGAGCGCAAAATTGAACTGAAGAACTCCGCAGCGCAACTTGAATGCAAAGTTCAAGAGCGTACAGCGAGCCTTAGAGAAAAAACCCAAGATCTAGAGCTGCATATTCAATTGCTTAACCAAACCCGCGACAAACTAGTTGTTCATGAAAAACTGGCAGCACTGGGAGAACTCACCGCGGGGATTGCTCACGAAATCAATAACCCAACCGCCGTGATCCTTGGCAACGTGGAGTTGATCCACTTTGAGTTGGGTGACGATGCAAGTCGAGTACAAGAAGAGATTGATGCGATTCACGCGCAAATTGATCGTATCCGCAATATCACGCGCAGTTTATTGCAATACAGTCGCCAAGGTGGTGTTCAAGATGAAATCACTTGGCAACATGTCAATCCTATCATTGATGAAAGCATCACCTTGGTTAAAACGGGCACCAAGAAACGCGACGTCGAGTTTGTGACTGATCTACAAGCACATACGTCAGTTGAGATAAACCGCCATCATTTGCTACAAATCTTAGTTAACCTGCAAATGAACGCCATTCACGCAATGAACGGTAAAGGCACGTTAACCGTAGTCAGTGAAGATTGGATTGACGAGGGCGAAGTGAAAGGAGCCGCGATTCATGTTATTGACGAGGGTTGCGGTATTAAGCCAGAAAACTTGAATCGAATCTTCTCACCATTTTACACGACGAAGCGAGAGGGTACTGGATTGGGACTGTCGGTCTCTCAAAGTATCCTCAGCCAAACGGGTGGTGAGCTAAAAGCCGAGTCGGAATGGGGAAAGGGCAGTAAATTCAGTATTTATTTACCTAAAAAAGCCGAGCTGATCCTAGAGGTGACGAATATCGCTTAGTCACTTGTTGTAAGCATTACGGAAGAAAGAGCCAGTTATAATACTGGCTCTTTTTTGTATTCAATGACGCATTTGTGCTTGAGCTTTTTGCTTTGAAGAAGCACTGCGATGGTTTCACTAGCGATGAATTAATAAAAACAACACTTGCAGTATGTAGCATGAACAAGTACCGTTGCCCGGTTTTTCTAAATACACCCCAATTGCTAAGGTAAAGGTTTTGATCTCCACAGCGAATATTACTCAACAATTCGGCGCTAAGCCGCTATTCGAAAACATTTCAGTTAAGTTCGGCGAAGGTAATCGCTACGGCTTAATTGGAGCTAACGGTTGTGGTAAATCAACCTTTATGAAGATCCTCAGCGGCGAGCTTGAGCAAACCAGCGGTAACGTGAGTTACGATCCAAACGAGCGCGTTGCAAAACTAAACCAGGACCAGTTCGCTTACGAAGAATTTACGGTAATCGATACCGTTATCATGGGTCATAAAGAGCTATGGGAAGTGAAGAAAGAGCGTGACCGTATCTACTCACTTGCTGAAATGAGTGAAGAAGACGGCATGAAAGTGGCTGACCTAGAAGTTCAGTTTGCGGAAATGGACGGCTACATGGCAGAAGCCAAAGCGGGCGAGCTTCTTCTTGCGGTGGGTATTCCAATGGAGCAGCACTTCGGCCTAATGAGTGAAGTGGCGCCGGGCTGGAAACTTCGTGTGCTTCTAGCGCAAGTTCTATTCGCAGACCCAGACGTTATGCTGCTTGACGAACCTACCAACAACTTGGACATGGATACGATCCGTTGGTTGGAAGACACGCTAAATGCGCGTAACTGCACCATGATCATCATCTCGCACGACCGCCACTTCCTAAACTCAGTATGTACGCACATGGCGGACTTGGATTACGGTGAACTGCGCATTTACCCAGGTAACTATGATGAGTACATGACAGCAGCTTCTCAAGCTCGTGAACGTCTATTAAACGACAACGCGAAGAAGAAAGCACAAATTGCTGAGCTACAAACGTTCGTTGCACGTTTCTCAGCAAACGCATCGAAAGCAAAACAAGCGACATCTCGTGCTAAGCAAATCGACAAGATCAAACTGGATGAAGTTAAAGCGTCTAGCCGTCAAAACCCATTCATTCGTTTCGAACAGTCGAAAGAGCTGTTCCGTAACGCTCTGATTGTTGAAAACCTAAGCCAAGGATTCGAAGAGGACTTGTTCTCAGACTTCAATGCAATTTTTGAAGTGGGTGAGCGTGTTGCGATCATCGGTGAGAACGGTGTGGGTAAAACAACACTTCTAAACACGCTTGCTGGTGTGCTTGAACCGCGTGCGGGTGAGTACAAATGGTCTGAAAACTCAAATATCGGTTACTACGCGCAAGACCACGCGCATGACTTTGCAGAAGACATGAACCTAACGGATTGGATGGGTCAATGGCGTCAAGAAGGTGATGACGAGCAAGTCGTTCGTGGTTTCCTTGGTCGTATGCTGTTTGGTCAAGACGACATTAAAAAGTCAGTAAAAGTACTGTCTGGTGGTGAGCAAGGTCGTATGCTGCTTGGTAAGCTGATGATGCACAAGCCAAACATGCTGCTAATGGACGAACCTACCAACCACATGGATATGGAATCGATTGAATCTTTGAACACCGCGCTTGAGCAATACAAAGGCACGTTGTTCTTCGTATCTCACGACCGTGTATTCGTAGACTCGCTAGCAACGCGTATTATCGAAATCCGCGATGGCAAGATCACGGACTTCAAAGGCACGTACTCTGAGTTCCTAAAATCTCGTGGCGTTGACGCGTAATTACTCGCAAAGCGTTTAAAAAGCAAAAGCCTCGCTATTTAGCGAGGCTTTTTATATTGGTCTTAATCCTTAAACTGACCGGTTATATACGCATATATGCCGACGACACCAAATGTAATGATCATTGAGAGCATGATGCCACTGGGCGTGAGCAAAAAATTCCACAGTTGGTCATTGTCCATAGTTCACATCCTTTGTGAATGAGCTGTAGTTAGCATCAATTAAAGCAAGCGTTGTTATTGCTACAACACATGTTGCTATTTCTGACTTATATCGTTTAATTAAGCCTTCATAACGTGATGATTTACTTATCCCAATTGTTATAAGTTTACACGAATCGACGGTTTTGTATTATTTTCTCGTTAACGAGATGCACTTTCGCCTTTCACATCAAACTCAATCTTGTCGGCTCCGGTAAATACTTGGAAGCGTAAACCTTTTGCTCGCGCAATCGTCGTAATGCCAAATTGTTTCGCAAGATCTAACCCCATTTGAGTAACGCCAGAGCGAGAAAGTAGAACAGGAATGCCCATTTGGGCCACTTTAATCACCATCTCTGAAGTAAGGCGACCAGTTGTGTAGAAAATTTTATCTTCACCTGTTTCTTCTTTGAGCCACATCTCACCTGCAAGCGTATCCACAGCATTGTGGCGGCCGACATCTTCCACAAATGATAATACCTCATTGCCTTTGCAAACCGCACAGCCGTGTACTGCGCCCGCTTTTTTGTAGGTGTCGTTGTAATGAGTTAACGCTTCCAGCGCAGAATAAATTTCTGATTGTTTAAGCGGAACTTGAGGCACTTGGTAGTTCTCAAGTTGTTTCATCACATTGCCATACATGGTGCCTTGACCACAGCCAGATGTGACGGTTTTCTTTTTCAGAGCGCCTTCTAAATGTTCGGTATTTTCTTTAGTAATCACCGCTGCGGAATGCGTTTCCCAGTCAATAATGACGGATTCAATCGCTGCTGGATCAGACAGGAAGCTTTGGTTTTTTAAATAACCCAGTACCAGCGCTTCAGGACGCGAACCTAGCGTCATGAGCGTGACCACTTCTTTCCAGTTCAGCATGACCGTAAGAGGGCGCTCGCACGCGATTTGCTTTGTCAGTTTTTCGCCGTACTCGTCGTACACGTCGACTTCAATGGTTTGCAGGGGATTTTCACTGGTTTTAATAATATTTGGTTTCAGCACAGTCGTGTCCTAGTGATTAAGAGCGTTAGGTTGCTACGCATTTAGCTTGCTAAGTGGTTAGCAAAGCAAATCTCGTTCCAAAATAGCGGTTCCCACAAAAATTGCGAGGTATTATGTCAACAATGCATTAAAACTGCGAGTTCGCAGTAATGACACATCAGTACATTTGAGTTTCGGCTAGTTTGGTACTTATAGCCAGAGGACATGAATAGGCTAAGCTTTATCAGTGTGGCTCGTTTATTGCTTATAAGTCAATAAAATGGTCGAAAGTAAGGTCAAAGTGTCCTGCTTGCTTTCAGACCAAAATAGAAAAACTGGGTGAGTTATGTCGGATAAGAAAGATTTCGAGAACAATTACGAGAAGACTGAAGACGCATGGCCAATTGGCGTAGAGCTTGTTGAGCATGAGATCAGTACAGGGATTTGGGTGACAACCCAATGGCAGTTGACGGGATTTGCGCTAAATCCGACGGAAGAGACTCCTGATGTTTGTCTATTGCAACTGCACAAAGACGAGCGTACAGACTACCGCTTTAACTTAAGCTCTCAGCAACCTAAACTTTTTTTAGTGATGGATAACGTCGAGTCTGGTGAAAAACCAGCGATACAGTTACTAACGGCGTCACAATCTGTCGCGGCGCAATATATGGATGGCGACAATCTTGTACTATCCAACGATATGCCGTTAGCCGTTCAGGCTTGGATGGAAGCCTTCATCGGTCGCCACGGTGAGTTGTTAGAAGTAAGACGTAAAAAACGCAAAGGAGCGGGCAGAGCAAATGGCAACTAGTATTTTAAGCCGTTGGTCGAAACGTAAATTAGCAGAACCTTCCCAACATGATGAAGAGATCACGCCGATAGCAGAGACGGAGCAATCCGAAGATTGTGTCACAGCGCTTTCAAACGCTGACGAAAGCTCAGACGCTTTGAACGTCAACGAGGTTAGTCAGTCACCAGACATTACCGCGAGTGTAGAGACTGAAAAGCCCGAAGAAATGTCTGTGGCGCAACTGCTGGTTTCTGAAGCTTCAGAAAGTGTTAAGAAAGCCGCGCTGCGCAAAATGTTCTTGTCCGAAGAATTTAACGTGCGTGATGGCCTAGACGATTACGATGATGATTACAGTAACTTAAAGTCACTTTCTAAAGACGTCGCAGAGACGCTGCGTGATTGGGTTAAAGAAAAAGTGGAAGAAGAACCAGACGCTGAAACGGCGCAAGGATCTGAACTTAACGCTGACGATATCGCATCTGAGGTGGTTGAAGACGCAGAACCAAACGCCGAAAAAAGTGCCGGAATTACCCAAGATGAATATGAACTGTATATAAATACAGTGTCTGGTGAAAGTGATACTTTTGCTGAGGAATCACCGCCTAACGAGGTGAGACAAAATATACCACACAAAGAATAGGTACATTTTGACTAAACACTCAATGAACCGGCTGGGACAAAATGTCTCAACCGGTTTTTTTATCCCTACTATTTGTCGGTAAAATATCTAAGTGATTGAATTTTAATTGATGTTTCATTGGCATGACATTTGCTATTTGTTGCTCAATACCAATCTGGTTGAAGTTAGCACGGACGCACTGCGTAGTATTCATCGCCTATAGATGGCGGAATAAGAATGCTCATTGATAAGTTAATCAGCAGAATCTCCGGCGCTAACTACACTAAGAGATGGAAAAGACTATCCATGTTCATAAATGGAATTGAGCAATGCTGAAACAATTATTAGAACAAGCAACTTCCAATAACGGTAAAGCGAGGCTGTACGCTTTCGAAAATACCGTAGAGTTGACGAATCTTATTCCACCAACCGTAAGCTATGAAAGCGGCGGTAATACTTTGATTGTAGGTCCAACGGCAATCATCGAAAGTGCGGCAGCGCAATTGTCGCAAATGAACAGCCTAACGCTGCTTTCTACCGACGGCGAAAAGGGCACAAATCCCGAGCTTTACTACGCCAATTCGGTTCAGGTTTCAGGGTTTTTAGGTACGTTTGAAGTTCTGATTGAAAATCATGGTTCGACCAACAATCTTGCCAAGGTCGCGATCAATATCGATTGTTTCGATATCGTACTCGATCTTTGCCTAAACAGCTGCATGTCGGAAGAAGTACCAGTACCGGGCTACTACCCAGTTGGTCGTGGCTATCCGAAACTGGCTGAGGCGTTGGAAGAAATTCCAACCTTGATGGGGACGTTCGATAAACCGAAATTCTTCCGTTTAGATACCGATTTATGTGCACATAGCTCTCGTGGCGTAAAAGGTTGCGAACGTTGTGTGGATGCCTGTCCGGCAGGTGCATTATCGAGTGAAGGCAGCGACAAAACGGGCCATCGCATCGAGATCAACCCATACCTATGTCAAGGCGTGGGTACTTGTGCTACAGCGTGTCCGACAGAAGCTATTCATTACGCATTGCCAAACCCCGAAGATACGCAAAAGTTTATTGAACGTACGCTAGCCAACTATGAGCAAGCGGGTGGTTTAGATCCTATCGTATTGATTTGTAGTTCTCGCCACGAGAGCTACAACGTGATGGCACTAAAAGCACTGCCAGATAATGTAATTCCCATTGTGGTGGAAGAACTGCCTTCGGTTGGTATAGATACTTGGTTCGCCGCGCTTGTGAACGGTGCTACTCAGGTGCTGTTTGCGGCTTCGCGTTTTATGCCTCAAACCATTATTCGTGTGCTTAATAGCGAAGTAGGTATTGCTCAAGAGTTGCTCGACCAGCTTGGTATCGCCAAAGAAACCATCGACATTCTGTATCTAGAGTCATTACGTGAAGGTGCTCCGACACTTTGTACCGAGTCTTTTGATTTGGCATTAGGTGATTTGCAAGGTAACAAACGTCAGCGTCTATTTACGGCGTTGGATGCGTTGTCAGTATCGCGTATTCCAGTTGAGAACATTGTTGAACTGCCAGCGAATGCACCTTACGGCACGGTTTCTTGTGAAAGCAAAGATTGTACGTTGTGCATGAGCTGTGTGGCGGTGTGTCCAACACGTGCATTGCATACGGACGGCCAATCTCCGTCGCTTAAATTCGTCGAGCAAGACTGCATTCAATGTGGGCTGTGCGAGAAAGCGTGTCCAGAGAAAGTGCTGACGCTTACTCCTCGTATGAACTGGGTGAAAGAAGAACGCCAGAAAGCGGTTGTGATTCATGAAGAAAAGGCAGCCGAGTGCATTCGCTGTCACAAGCCTTTTGCTCCGCAATCGATGATCGACATGCTGCAAAACAAGCTTCGTGGTCATTCTCATTTCTCTGATGAAGCTGCCATTAATCGCATCGCCATGTGTGAAGACTGTCGTGTGATCGACATGTTTGAATCGATGGCTGCAGATCCAATGAATCAATTGAAATACTAGGAGCTCGCAGTGGATACACAACAAGAACAAACACTGAGAACAGACATTTATCTCGTTCTATCCGCACTTTTTCGTAGTGCGCCAAGTGATGAAATGCTGGCGTTCCTGAAATCGCTAGAAATTGAACCGTCTGAGAGCGCGATGCAAAAAGCTTGGCTCGCACTGCAACAAGCCGCGAACGAAGCGCAGCGAGAAGCGTTAGAAGAAGAATATCAAGATCTGTTTATTGGCATTGGACGTGGTGAAGTTGTGCCATTCGGGTCTTGGCATCGCACTGGCTCGATGATGGAAAAACCGTTAGCGAAAATTCGTCGCGATTTGGATCTTTTAGGCATTGAACGTGAAGAGAACGTGAAAGAGCCTGAAGACCATATTTCTGCACTGTGCGAAGTGATGGCAATGCTGACGGGTGAAGAGGAAGAACTTCAACAAGCGGTGTTTAACAAACACATCGCCCCTTGGTTCCAATCTTTTACGCGCCAACTAGAGAACGCAGAAAGCGTGAACTTCTACAAGCCAGCTGCACAGCTTTGCGATGCGTTTTTAACGTTAGAGCAAGTGCGCTTTAGCGTGAACACCAAAAGCAGTAAGAACAAATTAAAAATTGATGTGAAAAACGTCACTGATTACGAGTAATCGAGCAGTACTTGGTCATATCGATAGAGAGGCATGAGTCTCCAAAGATCTACCGTAAGGTAAGGAAGCAATGATGAAAGATAATAAAGAAATAAACACAAGCCGTAGGGATCTCCTAAAAGGCTTCACAACCGCTGCCGTTGCTGGTGCTGTTGTTGCGGGAACCACGAAAGTGGCCGTTGCTTCAGAAACGGTTGAGCCTTCTGAAAAAGACGTGAAGAAGAAAGGGTATCGTGAAACTCAACACATTCGCGATTACTACGACACACTTTAGGAGATAACGGATGAAACTTGTCAAACGCTCCGACAGTGTGAGCAAAGAAACGAACCAGCTTGGCGTATCTCGTCGTGCATTCATGAAAAACACTTCGCTTGCCGCTGGTGGCGCAGTGGTTGGTGCTAGTCTATTCGCACCGGGAATGATGAAAAAAGCGCAAGCAAAATCCGTCGATCCAGAAGCGAAAACAGAAGTAAAACGTACTATCTGTTCTCACTGTTCAGTGGGTTGTGGTATTTACGCAGAAGTTCAAAATGGTGTTTGGACGGGTCAAGAGCCTGCATTCGACCACCCATTTAACGCCGGTGGTCACTGTGCAAAAGGCGCAGCACTGCGTGAACATGGCCACGGTGAGCGCCGTCTTAAATACCCAATGAAGCTTGAAAACGGTAAGTGGAAAAAGCTTTCTTGGGATCAAGCGATCGAAGAAATCGGTAACAAGGTGATGGACATCCGCAAAGAGTCTGGCCCTGATTCGGTTTACTTCTTGGGAAGCGCAAAGCACAGCAACGAACAAGCGTACTTGTTCCGCAAAATGGCATCACTTTGGGGCACTAACAACGTTGACCACCAAGCGCGTATTTGTCACTCAACAACCGTGGCGGGTGTAGCAAACACTTGGGGTTACGGTGCGATGACCAACTCTTTCAATGACATGCACAACTGTAAGTCGATGCTGTTCATTGGTTCAAACCCAGCTGAAGCACACCCAGTAGCGATGCAGCACATTCTGATCGCAAAAGAGAAGAACAACTGTAAGATTGTCGTAGCGGATCCTCGTCGTACACGTACGGCAGCAAAATCGGATCACTATGTCTCACTTCGTCCTGGTTCTGACGTAGCATTCATTTGGGGTGTGTTGTGGCACATCTTCGAAAACCAATGGGAAGATAAAGAGTTCATCCGTCAACGTGTATTCGGTATGGATGAAATCCGTGCTGAAGTAGCGAAGTGGACGCCAGCAGAAGTTGAGCGTGTAACAGGCGTAAGCGAAGAAGACGTTTACCAAACAGCAAAACTGCTTTCTGAAAATCGCCCAGGCTGTATCGTTTGGTGTATGGGTGGTACTCAGCATACTACCGGTAACAACAACACACGTGCTTACTGTGTGCTTGAGCTAGCACTTGGTAACATTGGTAAATCAGGCGGCGGCGCAAACATCTTCCGTGGTCACGATAACGTACAAGGCGCAACCGACCTTGGCGTACTTTCTGACACGCTACCGGGCTACTACGGCCTTTCTGAAGGCGCTTGGCGTCATTGGTCAAAAGTGTGGGAAATCGATTACGAATGGATTAAAGGTCGTTTCGATGACAACGCTTATAGCGGTCAGAAACCAATGCACAGTGCAGGTATTCCTGTATCCCGTTGGGTGGATGGTGTACTGGAAAACAAAGACAACATTCGTCAACGCGAAAACATCCGTGCAATGTTCTACTGGGGACACGCAGTGAACTCTCAAACACGTGGTGTTGAGATGAAAAAAGCAATGCAGAAGTTGGACATGATGGTGATTGTGGACCCATACCCAACGGTTGCTGCGGTAATGAACGACCGTACCGACGGCGTTTACTTGCTTCCTGCAACAACGCAGTTTGAAACATACGGCAGTGTTACCGCTTCTAACCGCTCTCTGCAATGGCGTGATCAGGTGATTGAACCGTTGTTCGAATCAAAACCAGACCATGAAATCATGTACCTGCTTTCGAAGAAACTGGGCTATTCAGATCTTCTGTTCAAAAACATCCGTGTTGAAAACAACCAGCCGGTGATTGAAGACCTGACGCGTGAATTCAACAAAGGCATGTGGACGATTGGTTACACAGGCCAAAGCCCAGAGCGTTTGAAAGCGCACCAACAAAACTGGCATACGTTCCACAAAACCACATTGGAAGCGGAAGGTGGCCCTGTCAACGGTGAAACCTACGGTCTACCTTGGCCATGTTGGGGTACACCGGAAATGAAACACCCAGGCACACACATTCTGTACGATACGTCTAAGACGGTTGCAGAAGGTGGCGGTAACTTCCGTACGCGCTTTGGTGTGGAATTCGAAGGCAAGAGCCTTCTTGCAGAAGACAGTTACTCGAAAGGCTGTGAAATCAAAGACGGTTACCCAGAATTCACTGACAAGTTGTTGAAACAACTTGGTTGGTGGGACGATCTAACGGCTGAAGAGAAAGCGGCAGCAGAGGGTAAAAACTGGAAGACTGACCTTTCTGGCGGTATTCAGCGTGTCGCGATCAAGCACGGTTGTATCCCATTTGGTAACGCGAAAGCGCGTGCGATTGTTTGGACGTTCCCAGACCGCGTACCACTGCATCGTGAGCCACTGTACACACCACGTCGTGACCTTGTAACGGATTACCCAACTTGGGATGACAAAGATGCAATCTTCCGTGTTCCTACGTTGTATAAATCCATTCAAGAGCAAGACAAATCTGGCGAGTACCCAATCGTTCTGACTTCTGGTCGTCTGGTTGAATACGAAGGTGGCGGTGAAGAGACGCGTTCAAATCCATGGCTTGCCGAGCTTCAACAAGAAATGTTTGTCGAAGTGAACCCGAAAGACGCGAACGACCTTGGTTTCAGAGATGGTGATGATGTTTGGGTTGAAGGTGCAGAGAAGGGACGAATCAAGGTGAAAGCGATGGTAACACGCCGTGTGAAACCTGGCTTGGCGTTCATTCCGTTCCACTTTGGCGGTAAGTTCGAAGGTGAAGACCTACGTCCTAAATACCCAGAAGGTACACAGCCTTACGTTGTTGGCGAATCGGCCAACACTGCAACCACTTACGGTTACGACCCGGTTACCTTGATGCAGGAAACCAAAGTAACCCTATGTAACATTCGTAAAGCGTAAGGAGTCTGACAATGGCACGAATGAAATTTCTATGTGACACCAAACGCTGTATCGAGTGTAACGGCTGTGTTACTGCATGTAAGAACGAAAACGACGATGCTCTTGAATGGGGCATTCAACGTCGCCGCGTGGTAACACTGAACGACGGTGAAGCTGGTGAAAACTCCATCTCTGTTGCTTGTATGCACTGTACCGATGCGCCTTGTATGGCAGTTTGTCCAGCAGACTGTTTTGAACATACCGAAGACGGGATCGTTCTTCACAATAAAGATCTGTGTATCGGTTGTGGTTACTGTTTGTTTGCTTGTCCGTTTGGCGCACCTCAGTTCCCTAAACAAGAAGCGTTTGGTGAACGTGGCAAAATGGATAAATGTACTTTCTGCGCGGGCGGCCCAGAAACAGAGCCAGGCTCTGAGGAAGAACGTCAAAAATACGGTGCGAACCGTATCGCAGAAGGCAAGTTACCGATGTGTGCATCGCTTTGTTCAACCAAAGCGCTGCTTGCGGGTGACGCGGAGAAAGTCTCTGATATTTTCCGTCAACGTGTGGTAGAGCGCGGCGCGAAAAACGCAGGTTGGACAGACGGAAACGATCTTTCTTACGATGCGACGAAAAGCTAAGTAAGGAGAGGCACATGTTAAACACGCTTAAACGTGCGTCTCTAGCAATGCTGTCAATGATGACGGCATTGCTGCTGACTTTCGCAATGCCTGCTTCAGCAGAGGAACAATCTTCTAAAGTTATTCAGCAGGAGATCACGCAACTCGCTGGGGCAGACTATTGGCGCGAAGTCAGAGAGGGGCAAGAGGGCTATACCACGTCTCAATCGCCAGAACATGGCGTATTGATCAGTAAACCTGGAGAGACTTGGTACATTCTAAAAGAGAAATGGATGTCTCCAGCTGGTGCTGTCGCGATTTTCGGCAGTATCGCAATGGTAATCATGGCTTACGTACTCGTTGGCCCTTTAATGCTTAGCAAGCCGCGTACTGGCAGAAAGATGAAACGTTGGTCTCGTTTAGACCGCGCGCTTCACTGGAGTATGGCGTTTACATTCTTAACGTTGGCATTCAGTGGTTTGATGCTGGTTTACGGTAAGCACTTCTTAAAACCGTATGTTCCTACCGAGTTTTGGGGCTTTATCGTCATGTTGGCGAAGCAGTACCACAATTACATGGGACCATTGTTCTTCATTTTACTGATGCTCGTGCTCTTTAAATGGTGGCGCAAGTCGATTCCAAACATGACAGATGTTCGTTGGTTTATGAAAATGGGCGGCATGGTTGGTAAACACAAAGGCACACATCCGTCAGCTGGTTTCTCAAACGGTGGCGAGAAGGCAATCTATTGGTTATTGATCTTCTTTGGTGCTATCGCGGCAGTGAGTGGCTTAGTTCTAGATTTTCCTATCTTTGGCCAAACTCGCCGTGACATGGAGCTTTCTAACTTAGTTCACGCGATTTCGGCACTGATTCTAATCTGTGGCTTTATCTTCCACATCTATATTGGTCTATTCGGTATGGAAGGTGCGCTAGAAGGTATGGTGACAGGTGAAGTTGATGAAACATGGGCGAAAGAGCATCACGATCTTTGGTATGAAGAAGTGAAATCCAAAGAAGCGATGGGCGAAACAGATACGGCACAAACGGAATCAAAAGGAGCGAAAGCGAATGAACAAACCTCATAACGGGATTTGGGTTGCGTACATCCTGAGCTGTCTGACCCCGTTTACGTTTCTGATCTCAGGCGTTATCGCAATTATCTATGCGGGTTATCGATTAGATAAGGGAGAAGACGGCGACGTAGTGATTTCTCATTACTACGGTTTAATTCGCACCTTCTTCCTCTACCTGACGTTTTTTGTTGTGTTGATCGTCACCGTCGCGACTTCTAATGGTGTACTCGTTGGCGTGAGTGATTATTGGTTGCATAGTACTTTGCTTGAAACCATCGCTTACTTTATTCCTTGGGTAGGGATGGTGTTTGCTGCATTAGCCATCTTGGTGTGGTTTATGCGAATGTTTCAAGGGATGCAGCAACTGCGCAATAACCAACCACACAGACCATCGACAGGTCCAAACCTTTAATCAGTATTCTTTAAGCAAAACCGCCGTAATAGGCGGTTTTTTTGTTGCTGTCATGTCTCAAATATGAAGCGCTGAGTCCCACAGGTGATACTTGATGCAACTTATTGAGTGAATTTACGTAACTGGGCAGAAAATCATAGTTAAGTAAGAAACATGTAAAAAAATCGCGTCGCGATGAGACATTAGTCTCACTCACGCTATTGTTCATTTACTCAGGATTCATCGTCCCGTTAAAGTACGCTGCGCTCAGAAACTCAAAGAGTTGCATACGTGAAAATTGCCATCAATACATTCAGTCTACGCATACAGATGAATCTCTATCGGAGGGTGTTTGATTAAGGCATCTTGCTCTCACAAATAAAAAGAGCGAAACGAGCATTAAATGATGCGGCAAGGTAAGAAAAGGACAAACACGTTACGGCTATGATCCCTCAATTCGTCATTCCTATCACGAATCGCTTTGGCGAAAGCTATCACTTCTCAGGTCAGTCACTTACTAGCGGCGAACCTAAAACATTCGTGACCAAACAAGAGGCAATAGAGTTTCTTGAGAGCTTTGGTGAGCTTGACCTTCGCTCTGTCGAGGACTTGTTCTATTTGATTGGTCAATTCAAGCCAAACATACCTGACGGTGAGCTTACTTCCCAACACTATAATTCAACGTTTGCCAACGCTTTAGTGAACGGTGACTTGCATGTCGCTCGAATTTTGCCGGCTGGAGAAAACTACGCACTCTCCTCTGAGGTTACGTCTCCACCGACTCAAAATACCGTCAATGCAAAACCATCGAAGGGAAAGGGGAAGTCGAATAAAAAGAGTGGAAGAAGTGCCGCATCTGCTAAGCCTCAACAACAAAGTAGCGAAAAACATGAGAAAGCCGGTGATCCTGTATCACTTGTGACGGGTGAAGAAATTCTCGAACTCTATGATATCGCGCTACAACAAGGTACTACTTGGCAGCGTACTTATCGCTCTTCGCAGTCGGATGTAAATCATGGAATGGGCTTTGGTTGGAGACATGCATTTCAGTTTGAATTGCACGAGAAGACGGACGAGAAAGACAACGTTATCGCTTGGGAGTTTGTTGACGATAAGGCAGATATCACAGAATTTGAGCCAGTAGATACTGGAGCAACAAGTTACCAGATATACGCTGGTGCGAGCTGTTATTTCCTAAATTCAGCAACTCGGATCGTGACGCTCGCTAATGGGCATCAATATCGATTTGAACAGAAAGATGATCGTTGGCTTGTTAAACAAGTCAGAAATGGTACGTTTTCAACGTTTCAACTGCAGTATTCTCGAAACCATCGATTGATCGAGATTGCATACAACAAGCGTCCGGTTCTTGAATGTCAATATGATAAGCAAGGACGCCTTGTAGAACTGCTTAATGCAAAGTCCCAAAAAGTTCTGACAACTTATACCTATGATGAGCACGATGATTTGGTCAGTGCAACTAATCATTTGGGCTTGAAGGAACAGTATCAATACCGCGGCCATTTAATTGTTAAACGTGTACGACCAACTGGCTTTACTCATTATTTTGAATGGGATGGCGAATGTGCTAACGCGAAATGCATCAGGAACGTTGGGGACGCAGGAATTTATGACTATCGCTTCCATTATCAGGGAAATCATTCTTCTTATTCTGACTCGTTAGATCATCAATGGTCTTTCTTGCATGACGAGCAGGGTAACTTACTCGAGAAAATAAGCCCCACAGGTAAAACTTGGCGATGGCAATATGATGAATTAGGACGAAAAGCACAAGCTATCTATCCTGATCAGTCAACGGTCAATTATCAATATAATCAGCATGGTCAATTAGTTTCTAAGTTTCATTCCTCTGGCAAAGAAGTTCAATATGGTTATGACGGCTTAGGTAAGTTAGTTAAAACGGTTTCACCTGACGGGGATATCGAGAAGGCTTACTACAATAGCCTCGGTCAAAGAGTTTGGGATACCGATAAGTTCGGCTGTGTCACGGAATATGATTACGATAAACACGGTCAAGTCGTCAAAAAAGAGTCTGAAGATGGTAAGAAAAGTCAGTGGTGGTGGGATGAACAACAAAGACTTATCGCGAATGAAATAGACGGTACATTACTTCGTTACAGCTACAACGAAGAAGATCTGGTGAATGGCGTCGCTTATCCCGATGGGTGTATTGCTCAACTCGCTTATGATCAATTTGGCAGGCGTACATCAGTTCGTTATTTTAACGACGAAGACAAAGTCGGTTATAGCGAAGAATATTCTTACGATGAGCACAGCCGTGTTGCTCAGATTCGAACGCCGGCAGGCATTACCTCGTATCAATGGGGAGCACTCGCGCAACAAGAAGCAGTCATCTTTCCCGATGGCAGCCATATTTCTTACGAATACGATCAACAACGTAACCTGACTAAATTAGTTCGGAGTGACGGCTTAGAGTTCGAATTTCTGTATGACGATGAAGGCCAGCTATCAGGAACAGTTGGGTTTGATAATCTACAAAGCCAATTTGATTATGACGATATGGGGCGGATCCATCGTAAGCAAGCCGCCAATAGGACTGTGCTGTACCGCTATGACGCTGCGGGTTATCTCAAGCACGTCAAAGCAGGAAATGGTCGCAGTATTGTAGAGAACCACTTCAATTATACGCTTGGTGGGCGACTTACTTTCGCATCCAATCGCCATCAAACATTGCAATACCAATACTCTTCATTCGGGCATTTAACAAAGCGCATTCAAGGTCAGTTTGAGATAGCGCAGGAGTTTAACAGAGTTGGCCAACGCGTATCTCAGGTACTGCCAGATAATACGGAGCTGAACTTCTCTTATGATCGATATGGGCGTTTTTCAGCGATTCGATTTGGAAACCTAGATTTACCTCAAATCAAATTTCATTACGATGAAATGGGACGAGTTTCCCAAATTAAAACGGCACATTTTAATGAGCGCATCATTTATGATGGTGTTGGTCGTTTGGTTGAACAACATTGGCCAGATAGAGAGAAAAAGTACGTTTACAACGCACAAAACCGCATTTCATCAATCATTGATAATACGGCAGGAGCAACGCATTATCAGTACGATGCCTTAGGGCAACTGAAACGAGTCAATGCTTCCGGAGAAGTGACTAAGTTTGAATACGATAGTTTTGGCAATCCTACTTTGCCAACTTCAGAGGTATTCGCTGATCGTATTGAAGTACACGATGGTGTCCGGTTCAAATATGACGCGCAAGGAAACCAGACAAAACGTGAGGGGCAAGGACACGTTCAGACTCGCGTATTTGATGCGTTAAATCAGCTCATTGAAGTTCACACCGACGATGGCATCAGTCAATATGAATATGATGCATTAGGGCGCAGAACGAAGAAAATTACACAACAAGGCGTTACGGAGTTCCTGTGGGAAGGTGAACGTTTAATTGGTGAACGCTCTTCAGGTGCTTTCCGCTGGTACCTATATCAACCTGAAACCTACACGCCAGTGGCACTGCTAGAAAATGACGTTATTTATTGGTACCAGTGCGATCAAGTTGGTAAACCAGAGCGACTAATCGATTGCGAAGGGAATGTTGTATGGAGTGCAAGTTACGATGCTCACGGTTTTGCTCATGTACATATTGAAAATGTAGTAAATCCATTGCGTTTTCAAGGACAGTATTTCGATCAAGAAACCAACTTACACTACAACCTCGCTCGGTATTACGACCCTGAGCTAGGACGTTTCATCCAACAAGATCCGATATCTATTGCTGGTGGTATTAATCATTACCAATATGCAGTCAACCCAATTCAATGGATTGACCCAACAGGTTTCCTATGTGAAGAAGGGCTAAAACGCTTGCAGCAAATGCTGGCTGAGTATCAGGCGCAAAGCGATGTTCCCCAAGAGGTTTGCGATCAGATTTTAGAGGCAGCAAAAGAATCATCCGTCGGAGAAGATGGCGTTCGCTCGCAAGTCAAAATCCGAAAACCCAAAGGTAAAAATCATATTCGATATGAATACGATTTAGACCATATTGATTGCGAAAGAAACGAGATTACTTTTTATCGTCATATCAATCATTCAGATGGCAGCCGACACGAAGTGCAGTATGTTGTTGGGATTGAGGAGTTTGTCAATGCGCATGTTTTTGACTCAGAGAAAGTTGGCGGGGAAGAAGGTTGCACGATCTTTACTGAAGATCTTGTGCTAAATAAAGCAGAGTATAAAGAAAACTCTGAACTCAATACGAGTGATTATGAGCTAACAGAAAGAAACAAAGCAAAAATTGATGAATGCTTGAAAGAGCGTCAAGAGGCAATGGACGCTCGATCTGGCGAAGAGGGATATAACGCTCAAATTGGTAATATTAACCAACAGTCTGCAAAAATAGGTGAGTTGGCCGCGGATGACTTTGTCCGGAGTAAACGTCCTAATGCTAAGCTGCTTCATCCCAAAGATATTGGAACCTCAATTTCGAAGCCGGGCGACTTTGATATGGTTTATGAGGTGGAAGAGCCACCACCAGGTGAAATTATAATTGTTGAGGCCAAAGGGGGGAGCAGTCCTTTGGGTAGTAGAAAAATAGGAAACGAAGCATGTCAGCAAGGAACGGCTAAATATGCAGCGGCAATAGTTGGTAAGATGTCTAGGAATGGGCGAAATACAACAGAGTGGGAAGCAGCTAAATCAATAAGAAACGCTTCGAGGAGTGGACGCCCAATTAGATATATACATACTAAAACCCCAATCTCTGAATCAGGGAGAGTTTCAAAGGTTAAAGTAAAAGAATTTAATGTAGATTTAGGGAAGTTTTAAAATGTCTGACAAAATTAAAATAGAAAGAAATGCTGATCCAAAGCTGACCTCGGAGTTAATCAAAGGCTATAGTTCTGATATTGATGAAGACCTTGATACGCGCAAAGAGGTAATCAGTATTCGTAGAGAAAACTTAGTTGCTTTAAGTGATGAATCGTTTTATCTAGTAAGATGGTACTCGTGGTTCCCACACTCCATAGAAAATGAACAAATCGGAACACTTTGCCTGTATGAAGCGTCATTAATGCGCGCGTTTTATCATCAGTTAGCGATGAGGCCTGACGAACCTCAAAGTATTCAATTACCTAGATACCCAGAAGTGACCTGGAAAGGCGAAGGTATTTTAAAAACAGGCTTCATTTGTCCTTCAATGTGGCTAGATGCCTATTTTACCTCTGTCATCGTCCGTGACAAAGCTAGCATGGATGTGTTGGCGAACTTTCCAATTTCTTTGATGAGGCAGAGCTCTACCAAAGCGGGTGAGCTGTCTTATATGTTAGTAGACGTCATTCAGTCGTTCCATCACCGTACAGCAGACTACCCTGATAAACTGGTGGCCGCGATGGACGCGGCAGTTGCTCAGGGTGATGATTGGGCGTTAGAAATCGCCATGGGTATTTTGGAAACTTTTGCTGCCCTGACAACTGACATCGGTTATGACTTTGAAGAAGTACTCATTAAGAACTTACAGTTCCAAGAGAAATACCAAATGAGGCTCGATAAGCCAGAGGACTTGATTTCTATAGAAACTTTCATCTCTTTCCCTCTTCTTGGTATGGCTTGTATGTGGTACGACAAAGGTAACTGTTTATCTGTTGAAACTGGTTGGCTTCCTCCTTATCTCGTCGAGGGGCGTTGGCTAGAAGAAGTAAAAGCAGGGAAGATCACTCGATAAACTCCTTTAGTTAGCCATTCAGTATAAAAGCCACTTCTCATGAGGTGGCTTTTACGTTTTGTTGAGCTATATGGTGCGCATTATGTTGGTGCACTAAAACCATATTGGTGCATTTATTAGCGTGTTAAGCACCATTTCAAGAATGCCTAATTTTATTAAAGTTCATACAAAACAATAAATTAAAGCGTAAGTGTTAGAAATGTAAATTATGGAATGAGAATTGCTCTGTTAGACGCTCTATAAATTAAGTTCACCAAATTGGTGATGAGCCTAACTTTGATGCACAGGATAAGTGCGCTACAGATCAACGGAGACAATCATAATGAGTGTAACTGCCAATCAGGTACACGGCGCTGTACAAACTCTCACGCAAAGTTCCGACACACTTTTCTTACTACTTGGTGCAATCATGGTTTTTTTGATGCATGCTGGTTTTGCTTTTCTTGAAGTAGGAACCGTGCGCCAAAAGAACCAAGTTAATGCTTTAGTTAAAATCTTAGCCGATTTCGGTATTTCCGCCATTGCGTATTTTTTCATTGGATACTGGGTCGCTTATGGCGGCACCTTCTTTGCTGATGCAGAGACATTATCTCAAGGCAATGGTTACGAGTTAGTGAAGTTCTTTTTCTTGCTGACCTTCGCTGCAGCGATTCCCGCTATTGTTTCAGGTGGTATCGCAGAACGAGCTCGTTTTTATCCGATTCTAATCGCAACATTTTTTACTGTCGGCATCGTATACCCGTTATTTGAGGGAATGATCTGGAACGGAAACTTTGGTGTTCAAGCTTGGTTTGAAAGTACCTTTGGTTATGGCTTTCACGACTTTGCAGGTTCAGTCGTTGTACATGGTGTTGGCGGCTGGATAGCGTTGGTTGCCGTTGTGTTTTTGGGCATGAGAAAAGGCAGAGTTCGAGCAGGAAAGCATACCAACTTTGCACCTTCGAATATTCCGTTTTTGGCTTTGGGAGCTTGGATCTTATGTGTGGGGTGGTTTGGCTTCAACGTCATGTCAGCTCAAACCGTGTCAGGCATAAGTGGCTTGGTGGCTATGAACTCATTGATGGCAATGGTCGGAGGCATTGTCGCGTCATTGTTGGCTGGTAAGAATGACCCCGGCTTTATTCATAATGGCCCACTGGCTGGCTTGGTTGCTGTATGTGCGGGTTCAGACTTAATGCATCCTATCGGTGCTTTAGTGACAGGTGCGATTGCTGGCGTGCTATTTGTTTATCTTTTTACCTACCTACAAAACAAAACCAAGATTGATGATGTGCTAGGGGTTTGGCCTTTACACGGTTTATGTGGCGCTTGGGGTGGTATTGCTGCGGGGATCTTTGGTCAAAGCGCGTTGGGTGGGCTAGGTGGCGTGAGCATTATTGTTCAGCTTCTAGGAACGCTTTTGGGCATTTCCATCGCTGTACTTGGGGCACTTGCAGTCTACGGCGCGATTAATACCAGTATGGGACTAAGGCTTTCAGAAGAAGACGAATTCAATGGCGCTGACCTAGCCATTCATAAAATATCTTCGACCAACGAGGATTGAGGCCAATATGGGAGCGGCGTAAAGCCGCTCTTTTAGCAATTGCCTTTTTTTGCTTGGCCAGGGGGACAGAAATCTCCATTACCACGATGGTTATCGTCATTGGTGCTGACTCTTACTTTTACGTCGTCCACTTCGCCTTCAACATTGGTTAGTTGGCAACCTGCTAAAGTCGTAAGTAATATAAGCGCTAGAGATACTTGTCTCATTGCTGTTCCTCTTAAATTGTAATTCTAATAGTGACCATTACGACCATGGTCTAATCCATATTACTACTGTTGCTATTCTTTCAGTGTTAAGCTAATGAAAAAACAGCAAGGATGAGTTATGAATTTCCCTTATAGAAATATTGTAGTACTTACTGGTGCAGGTATCTCGGCCGAATCTGGTATTCAAACATTTCGTGCGCAAGATGGCCTTTGGGAGAATCACCGTATTGAAGATGTAGCAACACCTGAAGGGTTTGCTCGCGATCCGGACCTTGTTCAAGACTTTTACAACCAACGCCGCAAGAAACTTCAAGACAATGCGATACAGCCGAATGCCGCGCATAAGGCACTGGGCCGCCTAGAAACCGAGTTAGAAGGTAAAGTGACGGTCATCACTCAAAATATAGACAACCTTCACGAAAGAGGCGGCAGCCATAACGTCATTCATATGCACGGTGAGCTTTTAAAAGCGAGATGCAGTGAATCAAACCAAGTTATAGAACATAGTGAGGACATTAAGACTGGTGAGCTTTGTCACTGCTGTCAGATCCCTTCACAAATGCGACCACATATTGTTTGGTTTGGTGAAATGCCACTACGAATGGGGGATATCTACGCAGCATTAGAAGAAGCAGATTTATTTATTTCTATCGGGACTTCTGGCGTTGTATATCCCGCAGCAGGTTTTGTTCATGATGCAAAAATGCATGGCGCGCACACCATCGAAATTAACCTTGAACCTAGTGCCGTAGAAAGTGAATTTGAGGAAAAACGCTACGGAAAAGCAAGCGTTGAGGTTCCAAAATTAGTTGACGAGATACTGGCTCTAGAAGGAAAAGAAAGAGCGTAATAATTCTCACAGAGGAGAGCTTTTGTCTTGTCATTAAGAACAAAAAAAGCGGCTCATGAGCCGCTTTTTCATATCTTTAAAACTAACGAATTAGTTGTTCACTTTTAGCTTTTGGAAGTACTCATCGTACATTACGCTCGCTTCGCCAACTTCATCTTGCCAAGTACCGCTGTCCATCACTTCTTGTGGTGGGAAGATGCTTGGATCGTTAGCAAATTCTTTCGGTAGCAGTTCGTGTGCCGTTTTCACTGGAGTAGGGTAACCAATCTCTAGTGCGATCTTAGCTGCGTTTTCTGGGCGCAGTAAGAAGTCAATCATCTTATGAGCCGCATCAACGTTCTTCGCGCCAGCTGGAATTGCCAGGCTGTCCATCCAGAAGATCGTTCCTTTTTCTGGCCAGATGATGTCGATGTTCGCGCCTTCTTGACGAGCCATGTAAGCAGAACCATTCCAAAGCATACCAAGTGAAACTTCACCCGCTAGGTAAGGGTTTGCAGGAAAGTCTGAGTTAAATACTAATACGTTTGGCATTAGCTTTTTCAGTTCTTCGTAAGCGGCTTTGATTTCTTCTGGGTTAGTCGTGTTTGGTGAGTAACCAAGCTTAGTCAATGCAATGTGGAATACTTCGCGAGAATCATCCATCAACATTAGTTGACCTTCCCACTTGCTATCCCAAAAATCATCCCACTTAGTAACAGATGATTTGTCTAGCATGTCAGCATTGATACCAATACCTGTCGCACCCCAAATGTAAGGGATAGAGTAGTTGTTGTTCGGATCGAACGGCTTGTTAAGGAAGTTAGTATCAAGATCGGCAAAATGAGACAATTTCTCTTTGTCGATCTGTTGCAGCATGCTTTCTTTACGCATTTTAGAGACGAAATAGGTAGACGGTACTACCAAGTCGTAACCAGAACCTTGGGTTTTAAGTTTTGCGTACATACTCTCGTTAGATTCATATGTAGAGTAAATAACTTTGATTCCAGTTTCTTTTGTAAAGTCTTCAAGAACTTCGTTTGGAATGTATTCCGACCAGTTGTAGAAATACAGTTCTTGATCAGCAGCCATTGCAGGGGTAGCGATGAGCGTCGCTGCACATAGAGCGCTTGCGTAGAATTTACTTTTCATTTGTTTTCCGTTTTGTTTCGCGATTGGACAAGTCAATACTAGCTGGAGTTATCAAGTTGAGCCAAATCGCAGTAAGCACAAATCTGTTTATTTAGCTCGAGGGCTGTATCTCCGCTTTGTGAGAAGTAAAACTAGACATCGAGCCAGATAAACCTAGCAGCGCATAATTATATCAGTCAATTACAAAAATAGGCAGCGTATTGCTGCCTATTTTCTTTTAGTCGATGACTTGTTACACAAGCTCGATTACTGTCCCGCTTTCAGCTTTAGGAAGTAATCTTCGTACTTAACGGTTAGATCACCAACCGCATCTTGCCATTCCACTCGATCAAGATCTTCTTGAGAAGGAAATAGCGGTGCAACATCTTTAAACTTAGCGTTCGATTCCTCTACCGCTGTTAAGTAACCAGTATCACGAGAGATTTGCTCTGCGATTTCTGGACGTAGTAGGAAGTCGATCATCTTGTGAGCTGCTTCTACGTTCTTCGCACCGGAAGAGATAGCGAAGTTATCAACCCAACCGATACCGCCTTCTTTAGGAAATACGAGTTTAAGGTTTAGGCCTTCATTTTGAGCAGCTGCAGCGCTGCCGTTCCAAAGCATACCAACGCCCACTTCACCAGACATGTAAGGTGCGCCTGGGTTGTCAGAGTTGAAAACTAGAACGTTTGGCATCAACTTTTGTAGCTCAGCGTACGCTTCATCGATTTGTTTAGGGTCTTTTGAGTTACCTGAATAGCCGAGTTTACGAAGTGCGATGTGGAAGACTTCACGAGTGTCGTCCATCAGCATTACTTGACCTTCAAGATCAGGCTTCCATAGCTCTGCCCAGCTTTGGAAGTCTTTTGGATCGTACATGTCTGCGTTAACCGCTAGACCTGTAATCGCAACAACGTGTGGAATAGAGTAGTCGTTATTTGGATCGTAAGGCTTGTCTAGATAGTTCTTATCTAGGTTGCCGAAGTTTTTCAGCTTAGTCTTATCGATCTTTTGTAGCATACCTTCATCGCGCATTTTTGCTACAAAGTACGTTGAAGGTACTACTAGATCATAACCTTGATTATGAGTTTTTAGCTTTGCGTACAAAGTTTCGTTCGACTCGTAAGTCGAGTAGATCACTTTGATACCAGTTTCTTTGGTAAATTGCTCTAGGATATTACTGTTGATGTAAGGCCCCCAGTTCATAAATACCAATTCTTTATCGTCCGCTGCCGCTGAACCTGAGAACAGAGAAAGCGCACATGCACTACCAGCTAATAGAGTAGCCCATTTTTTCATTGACGTTAGCTCCAAACCAAACGTTGTCCAAATCATTTTGGACGGTAGATAGAAAAACAGAATGGCATGTAACCATTCTGTTTCGTGATGTTAACGGCTGTGGATTTTACTTTACTTTTTCTCTTGCGAGCAACTGAGAAATTACGACAAGAATTAAAGAAACCACCAACATGACCGTTGCAAGAGCATTCACTTCCGGTGAAATACCCACCTTAACCATCGAGTAAATTTTCAATGGTAGGATTTCATACGTTGGACCTGTTACGAACGAACTAATAATTACGTCGTCCAGAGACAGGGTAAAGCTAAGCAGCCAGCCTGCCGCAACTGCTGGTTTTGCAAGAGGAAGGATGATCTGCTTTAAGATAACCCATTCACTTGCGCCAAGATCTTTTGCTGCTTCCAACATCTTCACATCGAAGCCATTTAAGCGGCTGTATACGGTTACCACCACAAATGGCAAACAGAAGGTGATGTGGGCAATCAATAGAGTAAAGAAGCCCAGCTGTGCGCCTAATACTAGGAACAGAGCAAGTAATGAAATCGCCATGACAATATCTGGAGACATCATTACGACAAACAGCATGCCGTTTACAGCACCTTTGCCTTTGAACGAGTAACGGAATAGGGCAACCGCTGTTAAGCTACCAATAATAGTAGCCGCTGTTGCAGAAAATACCGCCACGTTCAATGAGTGCCATGCAGCCTGCATTAGGCTGTCGTTGTTGACTAGGGTTTCATACCATTTCGTGGTGAAACCACCCCATTTCATACCAAATTTATTGGCGTTAAATGAATTTACGATTAGTACAACGATTGGCAGATACAAAAATGCATAAACCAACGCCATAAAGCTAAATCTAACTGTGCGTCCCATTAGTCTAGCTCCACTTTCTTATTCAATAATTTTCCTGCTCGGTAGTAAGCGTAAAGCATGACCGCCATTGCGAAGGTGAGGGCGATACTGGTCGCAGCACCAAATGGCCAATCACGAGCGTTCAATACTTGGCTCTTAATTACGTTACCAATCAGTAGATTCTTCGCACCGCCTAGAAGATCTGAGATGTAGAACATACCCAGGGCAGGCAGTAGAACCAACAAACAGCCACCGATAATGCCAGGCATTGTCAGAGGTAGAATTACTTTAGTAATGGTTTGGAGCTTGTTCGCACCGAGGTCTTTTGCTGCCTCGATGTAAGTGTTGTCCAACTTCTCGATTGCCGAGTAAAGCGGCAGAATCATGAAAGGAAGTAGGATGTATACAAGACCAATCATTACAGCCGTTTCGGTATACATAATACGCAACGGCTTGTCGATGATTTCCATTGCCATCAGCGACTTGTTCAAAATGCCCTGTGTACCGAGAACAATCTTCAGTCCGTAAGTTCGAATCAAAGAGTTCGTCCAAAACGGTACGATCACCAAAAACAGCATAAACGGACGCCATTTTTCAGGCATTTTCGCTACGATATAAGCAAACGGGTATCCAATGACTAAACACAACAACGTTGCCACAATTGCCATGTAGAACGAGTGCATCAGCACTTTCGCATACAGTGGGTCCAGCAGACGCAAGTAGTTGTCGAAAGTGAATGTCATTTCGATTAAGTTTGCTTCATCACGCGTTAAGAAACTGGTACCAATAATCATCACGTTTGGTACCAACACAAACAGTGTTAGCCAGCCTACGATTAAGGCAATGATCACGTTCTGAAGATTAATCTTCTTGCTTATCATTGAGTACTACCTCCCAGCTCTCAACCCAAGTGATAGCGACTTTCTGGCCAAGTGAGTGGTCCACATCAGGATCATCTTCGTTAAAGAATTCGCTTACCATTACACGCATACCTGAATCCAATTGGATAACAGAATCTAACGTCATACCTTTATAAGTACGCTCAGTTACGTGACCAACAATGCCTTTTTCTTCAGACTCTTTGATTTCTTCGATACGTAAGTCTTCAGGGCGAAGTAGTACTTGTAGTTTGTCGCCTTTCTGTGCTTCCTTATCGTAGTAAACGACGGATTCAACACCTTCAATTTCTGCGCGGATGCGTTTGTCATCGATGCGCTCTAGCATGGTTGCATTGAATACGTTGATCTCACCAATAAAGCGAGCAACAAACAGGTTCTTAGGCTCTTCGTAAATCTCACGCGGAGAGCCATCTTGTTCGATAACGCCATCACGCATCACGATAATGCGGTCTGACATCGATAGGGCTTCTTCCTGGTCGTGTGTTACAAAGATAAAGGTAATACCAAGTTGACGCTGAAGCTGCTTCAACTCGATCTGCATTTGTTTACGCAACTTGTAGTCCAGCGCCGATAGCGATTCATCGAGCAGAAGTACTTTTGGTTTATTAACAACTGCACGAGCAATTGCGATACGCTGTTGCTGGCCACCAGAAAGTTGGTGCGGTTTACGCTGTGCCATTTTTTCTAGACGAACCATACGTAATGCTTCCATTACTCTTGGTTCAATCTCTGCTGCAGGCGTTTTTTGCATACGAAGACCAAAAGCGACATTGTCAAAAACGGTCATGTGTGGAAACAGTGCGTAGCTTTGAAATACCGTGTTGACGTGTCTCTGCTCAGCAGGAACCTGTGTTACATCTTGGTCATCCAAAATGATTTGACCGTTATCCGCCGCTTCAAAACCAGCGATCATTCGTAAAACAGTCGTTTTACCACAACCAGAAGGCCCAAGAATCGTCAGAAACTCGCCATGATTAACATCCAGATTTAAATTACCGATGATTTCCTTACCATCGAAACTTTTACTAATACCAGATAAACGAATAACTGGCTTTCCTGCTTGCGGTTTTGCGTTCAACGTCTGTATTTCCCCCACGTTCAAGCTGGGATAATCCCAGCTGATGTGACACTAGCCATTCACTTTTGAGGCGCGCATCATAATCACCAAAATTGTGAAATTAAAGCATTTTCTTATCTTGAAACAGAAAAAATTTTGCAGGCAAAAGTCATCATTCCTTACCATACTGTTTTTATAAGATTAATTGGCATTTAAACACAGTTTGATAGCACTAAGCTCTGTTCAATAATTGTTTTCAATTTCATAATCTTGTGAGTGGTTAATTATCAACCATACAGTTGAGATTGCAAGGATAGTACGTGAGTTGTGATGTTAGATGTGGAAAGATTTCTTTATAATAACGGCCACATTAATTGACTGGAATTCCAGTGAAAATTTTACAAGTTAATCTTGGATAAACTATGAACGACGATTTTGAGAAAGATTTCAATCTTGGGGGGAGTGTAGAGCGAGCTTTGTCTGGCAACTACGAGCTTAAAGCTGGGGCTGTTTTCAATGAAGCTTGGCGAGCAACCATCCAGCACTTTTTATCCTTTTCTCCCGCTATTATTGTATTGCTTTTTGTCCAGTTAGGTATTTTCTATATCGCGTTACAACTACAGTTGGGTGATCTGACCGTTATTCTTGATGCATTTGAGAATCCAGAATCATTCACTAACGATATTGTGTCTTCTATTTATGTCGCGAACTTTAGTTATGAGGTGATCAGCGCCCCAATTTATGCAGGGATCAGCTTGATGGCGATGAGCCATATCGCGGGCCTAAAGACTAAGTTGCGCCATGTAGGCAAAGGGCTGCAGTTTACTATTCCCGTGATCCTAGCAACGCTGATGAGCCTAATGCTGCAAGGCGTAGTTGGTATGATCTTCCCTCTACTGTCCCTGTATCTTTCTTTAGCGTTTAGTCACTCTATCTTGTTGATTTGTGAAAAAAGAGTGCCACCAATGCAGGCGCTATTGTTATCACTTCGCGCTATTAACAAGAAGATTTTTGTCGTCGCAGGGCTTTACTTAGGCGTGATGTTGATGTTTATTATCGCTGCGATGTTCTACGGTATTGGCTTGATTTTTGTGTTGCCATTCTTCTTTCATTTGAAAGGCATACTCTACCGCGAAATGTTTGGAATTAAGCTCAAGATCGTTGCAACACAGAAAAACGACAATGATCACGATGGTAACTCACAGGTGTTTGATGCCTAATTCTTTAAAATCAATAAGTTTACGAGTGGCGGCTACCTGTATAGCCGCCACTTTCATTTCTATTGGACCGTATTTACACTACGAGCAACAGTTTAAATATGTTGAGAATCCTGATGTGCTGTCCGGGACAATTAAGCATGTCGATTTGTCTCATTTGCCACACATTGGTGATATCCCTGACTTCAACGCAATAAAAGACACCAAAGAGAAAAAAGCGGCGTTTTTTGATTTTTTAAGGCCTAAAATAGCACTTGAGAATCAACGAATTCGTCATGAACGAGCGTTTCTTACTTCTTTAAAGGTGGGACAAATCACTCAAGAGCAAGAAGAGTACGCTCAGCGACTAGCGGCTCTGTATTCTTTGCCTTTGAGCGACAACAAAGTCGATCACGCGTGGTTGGGTGAAATGCTTGTGCGAGTGAATGTCTTACCAGAAGCGCTGGTTCTAACTCAAGCAGCAAATGAATCTGCGTGGGGCACTTCTCGTTTTGCCACTCAAGCGAACAACTTGTTCGGCCAATGGTGTTATAAAAAGGGTTGTGGAATTGTTCCTGCGCAACGTGGCGCAGGCAAAGCTCATGAAGTTGAAAAATTCGATTCTGTACAGCAGTCGGTTCATGGCTACTTTATGAATGTTAATCGAAACCCAGCGTATGCTGAACTGCGTGAAATCAGAGCTTCTCTAGCCGAAAAGAACAAAGACCTGTTATCGGTCGCAACGGCGTCAGAGTTAACTCATGGATTGCTAGCATATTCTGAACGTGGCATTGCTTATGTACACGATCTTCGCGCTATGATTCGTCATAATAACGCCTACTGGACACAATAAAATAACGGATAAAATGAAAAAGTTAAGCCTAAGTCTATTGGGAAGTGCGGCGCTAATTCTTGTATCGCCAATAACCCAAGCTCAAGAGTACATGTTCACGTACTCAAAGTTATACACCCAACTCAAAAACAACAATAAAGAAGGGCATGACAACGTGAAAGTTGGCGTCTTCTTTGTGGACGCAAAAACTAAGCAAATTTGTACAATAGAAAAAGCTTGGATGGAAAAAGAAGAGCACTATGAAGAGTTTGTTATCCCTGCTTCACAAGAGTTGCCTCTGCCAGTCGATAAAAACTTAAAGTCAGCGAATCCGTTGGTTTTTGTCGATACTCCAAAAGATACTCGCTGCGATTACTCACTTGTCGTGATGACCAAAGAACCATTACAGGGTAACGTTTCTTACGAGCAACTTAAGCCTCTTCTACCTCAAATGCAGACGATGCTGGAAGATTTAGGCGGTATGTTTGCGGGTTGGTTTACACCTGAAGTTCAAGGTGTGACGATGGAGTTTGCAAATCAACTGAATGATAAAGTGATTTTCTCAAACGGAACCGAAAAGCCAATTGTCAATGGCAAGATACAAGTCGCACTAAGTGAAATAGGGCAAGGTGGCACAATGACACTACCAGAACCGACGATGCGAGTGCTACCTTATCTGCCTAACGCAAAGAAGTGAACACTGAGAGTTTAGAAAGAGCTGCAATTGCGGCTCTTTTTTCATTTGTGACCGTAACTAAAGTATCTTTCACACTCTTTTCTTAAAGACTCAATAAGACAAGCATTTAATCCTGCGTAAAAAGCTCGTATAATCCACGCCCCAAAGAAACCCATGTTAGGAAGTCCTAGTCGATTTATCGGCGATGTGAGAGCCCGCAATGAACCAAATAGATACAAGAAAAGAAACCCTAGAATTCAACAAGCTTCAGAAACGCCTGAGAAGACATGTTGGAAATGCCATTACTGATTACAACATGATTGAAGAAGGCGATGTTGTGATGGCATGTATTAGCGGTGGTAAAGATTCATTCGCGATGCTTGATATCCTGTTGAATCTTCAGAAAGCTGCGCCAATCAAATTTGAAGTGGTTGCGGTAAACTTAGACCAAAAACAACCGGGCTTCCCTGAGCATATTCTGCCTGAGTATTTCGAAACACTGAATATCCCTTACTACATCGTAGATAAGGACACGTATTCAGTCGTAAAAGAGAAGGTGCCAGAAGGCAAAACCACTTGTGGTCTGTGTTCACGCCTACGACGTGGTACGTTGTATTCATTTGCAGAGAAGATTGGTGCAACTAAGCTTGCGCTAGGTCATCACATGGATGACATCGTCGAAACAATGTTCTTGAATATGTTCCACGGCTCTCGCCTTAAAGCGATGCCACCAAAGCTGCGCTCTGATGATGGTCGTAACGTGGTCATTCGTCCATTGACTTACTGTCGTGAAAAAGATCTGATCAAATACGCTGAACACAAGGATTTCCCAATTATTCCGTGTAACCTTTGTGGTTCTCAAGAGAACCTTCAGCGTCAATCTATAAAAGCAATGTTGATTGAATGGGATAAGAAGACGCCAGGGCGTGTGGAAGCGATTTTTAAATCAATTCAAAACGTAAGCCCAAGCCAACTAGCAGACCGCGAATTGTTCGACTTTGTTAACTTACCGCTAGACCGTGAAGGTAACCGCGAAGAGTATGAATTTAATGAGGCTGTCGTTTCTTCGACGAATATTGATGAATCAATGTTCATCGATGTTACGAACATCTAACTCGTAAAAAGGAGGTCAATTAGACCTCCTTTTTTGTATTCAACGCTTTAACTGTCCCCAAACAAAAATCCCCCTTTATTAGGGGGATTTATTAGCGTCTGTTTGAAAGCGCTCAATATAGCAATGCTAAAGAGAGATTAGGTTGCTGTATTTGGATCGAGAGGGCTAATGTAGCCTTTTGGTTTTAGAGCCAATACATCGCAATTTATTTTATCGATCACGTGCTCAGCTGTATTACCAATAAAGACAGCAGAAAGCCCGGTTCGCCCTGTGGTGCCTAAAATAACCATTGCAGCATTCAAGCGCTCTGCTGCTGCTGGAATGACATCTTCAGGTAAGCCTTGCTCAACAATCGTTTGCTCTTCATCAAGGCCGTGTTTTTGGCGTAATGCTTTCATCGCAGTTAAGTGATGACCTCGAACGGCATCGGTATAAGTCGTTGGATCAAACTCAGGCAGTTCAATGGTAATGTTCGCCGGTGTAACAGGATACGCATTGACAAGGTATGGTTTGGCATCCAGTCGAGTGGTGACTTCTTTTAGTCGCTCGACCATAGCATCGTTGAGATCAATATGAGTTGGATTTTCAGAGCCTACGTGCACCGAGGCAAGAATGCTTGCTTGTTCTGGCCAATCTGCATTTTTAATCAGAAGTACTGGGATAGGGCATTTACGTAGCAAGTGCCAATCGGTCGGAGTGAAAATTACAGATTCTAACACGTCGTGCTTACGTGTGCCTTTAATGACTAGGTCATGGCTGCCTGCATAGACCTCAGCGATAATTGCTTCGTAAGGACGGTTGTGCCAGACGACACATACATCAAAGTCGAAGCCATCGTTTAGATAAGGTTGAGCAATTTTACGCATCCACTGCTCACGTTGATGGATAACACCTCGACGCATAGCATCTCTTTCATCCACTGATAGCATTGACGTCATGTCATAAGAGAAATCGTAAATGGATAAAAAGAAAGTGATTCGGCTTCTAGATACACTTTTTTGAGCTAATTGAACAGCTCTTGCAAGTGCGGGCTGCTCATCATTATTGATGTCAGCTACAACAAGGATCTTACTGTATATACTCATAACTAAGCCCACTTCTATTGCAAAACCAGATACTGAATATAAATTAAATCAGTATTTTGGAGTACTCACCGTACATTTTTACTGTAGCTTAGTTTGGGTAATTTTTTGAGGACTTTCGAAAGGAATTTATGAGAAATATGATGTAGCTCATTTTCGAGCTACATCAATAATTGGGGTGTATTATTCTTTAGTTACACCAGCAAGTTCCATCAATGCATCGTGGTCTAAGATAGTGATATATTTACCTTTTACACTTAGGATCTCGGATTTCTGGAAACGACCCAACAAGCGACTGATTGTTTCCACTGTAAGACCAAGATAGTTACCAATATCACCACGAGTCATCGTTAAACGAAACTCTCTAGGGCTGAAGCCACGTTGAGAAAAACGAGTTGATAGGTTGTATAGGAAAGCCGCTAGACGTTCTTCTGCATTCTTTTTAGAAAGAAGCAAAATCATTTCCTGATCACCTTTAATTTCGTTACTCATTAAACGCATAATTTGCTGGCGAAGCTTAGGCATTTTACCTGATAGGTCGTCTAAAATTTCGTATGGGATTTCACATACCATCGACGTTTCAAGCGCTTGAGCAAAGCTAGGGTGGGAGTCACCTGTAATGGCATCGAAACCAACTAGGTCTCCGGCCAAGTGAAACGCTGTGATTTGCTCATCACCTTGCTCTGTGATCGTATAGCTCTTGATGGTACCAGAGCGGATAGCGTACAGAGATTTTAGCTCGTCACCAGCCTTAAAAAGCTCTTGTCCTTTTTGGATAGGCTTCTTACGTTCGATGATTTGGTCAAGCTGATCAAGTTCTGCCTCATTCAGAGTGAACGGGATACACAGCTGACTAATGCTACAATCTTGGCAATGAATGGCGCAACCGCCTGATTGGATACGCTTTGTTGCAGGTTTTTCAGAAATCATAACAACCTTTCACTATTTGATATACATCAATATTTTAGCATCGCTTAATCCTAAAGGGTAGCAAAAATGTCACCTCAATAGAGTTTAACGTTATATGAAACCGAGTAACTCCATGGCTCCTACAGCAGTGTACGAACCATACCCAATAAGGATTAATGCTGAAATATTTCTAAATATTAACGATTTTTGTAATTTCTGAAAATGGTTGGCACCATATCCAATAATCAGCATTGCCGGAAGTGTTCCGAGGCCAAACGCGAGCATAATAAGACCACCGTTTATTGCGCTGCCTGAAACCGCCGACCAAGTTAGCGCAGAATAAACCAAGCCGCATGGTAACCAGCCCCAAATGAAGCCAAATGGTAAAGCATGAAGAGGGTGCTTTAATGGCAACAAACGCTTACCAGCAGGTGAGATAAAGCGCCAAATGTGCTGTCCTAACTTTTCTATTAACAGTAAACCTTGCCACCATCTAGCAATATAAAGCGCAACCAGAATCATGAACAGTGCGGCAATCAGCCTTAACCAAGCAAGAGAATGCGTTAATCCACTTAGCTCAGATAAACCTGATATTGCTCCGCCTACTAATGCACCGATTACGGCATAGCTGCTCAATCGCCCTAGGTTGTAGAAGAGTGGAATAAGGGGGGAGCTTTTACTTGTAGAAGAGCCCATGGTAAGCAGAGACGCGATACCACCACACATTCCCATGCAATGACCGGCCCCGACGAGGCCGATCATCAAAGCACCAATAAAGTCAGGAGTCATAAAGGTTGCTATTTTTTATCACTATTAGATTTGTCTTCTTCATCAAGAAGAATGTTATGTCCTTGTCGTTCTAGATCTTCAAACTGATCACTTCTTACTGCCCAAAGAAAAACGGCAACAGCAACACAAACGAGAACGATAGCGATGGGAATCAATATATAAAGACTTTCCATGTTTGCTTTCTCTACTTATTTCTCTTTGAGCAGGCGCAAAGAGTTAGATACAACGATAATTGAGCTTGCAGACATGCCAACTACTGCAATGTAGGGAGCCACTAAACCAGCGACAGCTAAAGGCAAAATTAACAGGTTGTAACCCAAAGACCAAGCCAAGTTTTCTCGAATAATCTTTCTTGTACGCAGTGCAAGCAAACGTGCCTCTAGTAGCTTTTCGAGATTATCCCCAAGTAACGTCATATCTGCAGATGCTTTAGCGACATCCGTACCACCGCCCATTGCAACAGAAAGATGAGCTCCGGCGAGAGTAGGTGCGTCATTGATGCCATCGCCAACCATCATTGTGATACTGTCTTCATCAAGACTCTTAAGGTACGCGAGTTTGTCTTCTGGTTTTGCTGACGCAACGACGTGATCGATACCAATTTCATTCGCTACAGGTCGAGCGTTTGAGAGAGAGTCACCTGTTAGCAGCGTTGTCTTAATTCCAGCGTCGGCAAAACGTTGAACAAAGGCTTTGCTTTCTTTTCGGATAGGGTCGCGGTAGTAAAAACTAGCGACATGCTCGCCATCAACTGAAAGATAGACCGCGTGGCTTTCTTCGCTTTCCTTGCCTTGAACAAAAGCCGCACTGCCTATCTTAACGACTTTGCCATTCCAGATCCCCTCAATCCCTGAACCAATCACGTTTTGCACTTCATACACAACAAAGTCATCATTGGCGTAACTTGCAAAAGAGCGAGCGATAGGATGGTTTGCATGAGCTTCTAATGCCGCGGCTAGAGAGAGACAATCTTCTTTTGGAAGATCACTCAACACTTTTGTATCACAGATCTCAATATCGCCTTTCGTTAGAGTACCTGTTTTATCTACAACTAAGTGGTTGATCTTACATAGCGTCTCGAACACATGACCTTTACGAAGCAAAATGCCAAAGTTTCCCATACGAGAGGTAGCACAGGTGAGAGCAGTTGGAGTCGCAAGAGATAGGGCACATGGACAGGTGGCTACCAACACGGATAGCATGATCCAAAACGCATCATCTGGTTTTGTTTGATGCCAGTACAACCAAGTACCAGCAGAAATAATAAGAATCGCTCCAACAAAGTAACGAGCAACAATGTCTGCAATTTCTGCGATTTTAGGTTTGGAGTGTTGAGCTTCATCTTGTAAACGCACGATATTGGAAATCATTGAGTCGGCTTTGGAACACATGACCTCTAGCTCAAACGACTCATCACCATTTAGTGTTCCTGCATAAACCGCATCGCCTTCTCGTTTCACAACATGTACGGATTCACCGGTTAGCATGGATTCATCAATATGAATACGACCCGAAATAACTTTGCCGTCAGCTGGGATATGTTCACCAGGAAGGACGCGAATACGATCTCCAACTTTAAGAGTTTTCACTGGTATTTGCTCGCCATCCAGCGTTGTGGCGATCGCTGGAATTAACTTTAATAGGTTACCACTCGCCGCAGCGGCTTTGCGACGCGCTCGCATCTCTAAAAACCGTCCAACTAATAGGAAGAAAGTGAACATTGAAATCGATTCGAAGAAGACTTCGCCCTGTTCTGTAACGGTTGCTATTAAGCTGGCCACATAGGCAAAAATAAGTGCAATCGAGACAGGCACATCCATACCGAGGGTTCGGCCTTTGATGCTTCGCCACGCATTTAAGTAAAACGGAAGAGCAGAGTAGAGTAGGACTGGCGTAGCAAAGATCAAACTTACCCAACGAAAGTAATTTTTAAACTCCGGCTCTAGGTCACCAAAAACTTCTAGATACAATGCGACGGCTAGCATCATAACTTGCATGGTAGCTAAACCAGCAATACCTAATCTGTATAAGTATTGCTTCATCATTCGATGATAAGAGGCCTCTTGCTTATCAGCTTCAAATGGTGCGGCTTTATAACCCAGTTTATGAATGACAGATAGGAGTTCACTTAATCGCACCTGAGTTTTATCCCAGGCCAGTAACGCGCGGTTAGTGGTTGTATTCACGCGGATAGACACTAACCCAGCCGTATTAGAGACTTGCTTTTCGATTAACCACGCACAAGCTGCACATGACACGCCTTCTAAAGAAAGAGTTACTTCAGAGACATTTTCACGATTTCGCACAAATTCTGATTGTACATCTTCATTATCATAATGAATTAAAGCTTGGAGTTGCTCTGGTACTAAATCTGCTTTTTCCGCAGGCGCAGTTCTATATTGATAGTAGGATACTAAGCCGCTGTCTACGATGGTTTGAGCAACCGTCTCGCAGCCAGGACAACACATCTTGCGGGATTCACCGAGTATATCAACTTTAAAATCCGTGTTGGCTGGTACATCTTCACCACAGTGATAACAGGATTCACACATATGCTTACTTCATTAACGGTGTTGACGAGGCTGGAAATTCAACTTTACCTTGGATCATCCATTGTTGGTCATGTGGTTGTAGTTCGACAAACCAAGGGCCTTGAATAGATTCTTCTGCCGTTAGGCGGTAATTACCAGATGCATCCGCCGTAACGAGCTTTGTAAAGTCACGATCAGGAAGAGTACGATGAGTGAAAGTGGCCGTTAGAGCAGGGTAATGAGATAGCTTCCCTTTAGCGAAAACAATCACAACATTGTTATTTTTAGAGGAAATCTCAGCGTTAAGACCTAGGTCACGAGCGACATTCATTTTACTAATGTCTATGTTAATGCCTTTGCCTTTTTTATAGTAATCCTCAGCGACTAAAGAAACAGAGTTGTTCGAGAAAACGACCACAGTAATCACAGTCCAAACTACGACAGTAAGAGGAAGGATGATTAGGAACCACGGCCAAAATTGTTTATACCAAGGCTTTACCATAAAAAAGTTCTCAACAGCTAAATGAAAAAATGTAAGGCGTTAAATTTAAAGGAAAGACAGCCCCTATGAAAGGGGCTGTTATTGCTATGTTACTTAATATCTCAGTTACTTACTCTCTGAGTTACTTAAGCTCCAGACATAAGAGGCAACGAGCTGAACTTTATCTTCACCCAAAATGTCTTTCCACGCGGGCATTACACCTGAGCGGCCGTTCATTACGGTTTCGGTTACAGCTGCACGAGAGTCGCCAAATAGCCAATCTTGGTCTGTAAGATCAGGTGCACCGACTGCAGGGTTACCCTTACCATCAGTACCGTGACAAGCTGCACATACGACGAAACGTGCTTTACCTGCCGCTGCTTCACGAGCATTCACTTTACGACCAGATAGGCTAAGTGTGTAGCTTACAACTTCTTGCACACCTTGCTCACCAAGCGCATCTTTCCATGCTGGCATTTGACCAATACGGCCATGCATGATGGTTGTTACGATTGCAGCTGGTTCACCGCCGTATAGCCATGCATCATCAGTTAGGTTAGGAAAACCTTTCTGACCACGAGCATCAGAGCCGTGACATTGAGAACAGTTTTGCAAAAACAAACGTTGGCCAACTTTCAATGCTTCAGGATCTTGCGCAATTTCAGGTATTGGGCGCAAACCACTATCATTGTGCGCAAGTTTACGGAATGCTTCGCCGAAATATGCATCTGCGTCATCCAGTTCTTTTGCGTATTGGTTTAGTTGCTTGTTCTCTTGTGCTTTAGCGATGGCTTCTTTTGACTCTTCCAGTGAACGCACTGTTTGAGCAGAACTCTGCCAATTTAAAAAGCCCTTGAAGCTACCTAGACCTGGAAATAGGGCTAGATAAACTGCTGCAAACACAAATGTACTTACAAACAGATAAGTCCACCACTTTGGTAGAGGGTTGTTTAGCTCGCGAATACCATCGTACTCGTGGCCCATGTCTTCCCCTTCCTCGACGCCCATTTTATCTTTAGCGCACCAAGTTAGGAGAATCGCACAGCCTACCAGCGTACCGACAGTAATCACGATAATCCAGAGACTCCAGAATGTAGTCATTACTTCTTCACTCCTTGGTTATTTGGGGTCGTTTGTTCTTCGTCAGCAAACACCAAGTTGGCATCTTCTTCAAAGCGTGCTTTACGCTTTTTACTAAATGCCCACCATACGATGCCGATAAAACTAGCGAAGAGTACAACGGTATAAATACTATGAATTGTACCGAAATCCATATGATCCCCTTACTTCATTGCATGACCAAGAGACTGAAGGTAAGCGATGATTGCATCCATCTCTGTTTTACCTTCTACTTCTTTAGCCGAATTCGCGATCTCTTCATCAGTGTATGGAACACCGAACTGATCACGAAATAGCTCAAGTTTCTTCTGAGTTAGCTTACCGTCTAAAACGTTTTCAGCTAACCACGGGAAACCTGGCATGTTTGACTCAGGCACAAGCTCACGAGGATCTAGTAGGTGAACGCGGTGCCATTCATCAGAATAACGACCACCAACACGAGCTAAATCCGGACCTGTACGCTTAGAGCCCCAAAGGAATGGGTGTTCCCAAACACTCTCACCAGCGACAGAGTAGTGACCGTAACGTTCAGTCTCTGAGCGGAAAGGACGAACCATCTGGCTGTGACAAACGTTACAACCTTCACGGATGTAGATGTCACGACCTTCCATCTCCAGAGGAGTGTAAGCACGCAGATTCTCTACAGGTTCAGTCGTTTGCTTTTGGAAAATCAGAGGAGTGATCTCTACAAGAGCACCCCAGCTGATAGCAAACACGATAAAAATAGCCAACAAACCGACATTACGTTCTAAGATTTCGTGGCGATTATTAGAATTATTACTCATTCTTAAATCTCCTTATGCCGGATGTGGGATAGCTTTTAGGCTTTCTTTTGGTGCACTTACCGTTTTGTACGTGTTGTATGCCATTAGGAACATACCAGATAGGAAGATAAATCCACCTAAGAAACGTACAAAGTAGAACGGATAAGACGCTTCTACAGACTCAACAAAGCTGTAAGTTAGCGTACCGTCAGAGTTAACCGCGCGCCACATCAGACCTTGCATTACACCAGAGATCCACATCGCAACGATGTAAAGAACGGTACCGATTGTTGCTAGCCAGAAATGCACATTCACGAGACCAACAGAGTACATACGCTCTTGGCCAAATAGGCGAGGTACTAAGTGATATACAGAGCCGATAGAAACCATCGCAACCCAACCTAACGCACCAGAGTGAACGTGACCAATGGTCCAGTCTGTGTAGTGAGAAAGTGCGTTAACTGTCTTAATCGACATCATTGGACCTTCAAAGGTAGACATACCGTAGAATGACAAAGAAACGATTAGGAAACGTAGGATAGGGTCATAACGAAGCTTATGCCATGCACCAGATAACGTCATAATACCGTTGATCATACCACCCCAAGAAGGAGCAAATAGAACCAGCGACATCACCATACCTAGAGACTGAGTCCAGTCCGGTAGCGCTGTATAGTGAAGGTGGTGAGGGCCTGCCCAAATATATAGAGAAATAAGCGCCCAGAAGTGAACGATAGATAGACGGTAAGAATAAACAGGACGTTCAGCTTGTTTAGGAACGAAGTAGTACATCATGCCTAGGAAACCAGCGGTGAGTAGGAAACCTACCGCATTGTGTCCATACCACCACTGAACCATCGCATCCACTGCGCCTGAGTAAATCGAGTAAGATTTACCAAGTGACACAGGAATAGCCATGCTGTTCACGATGTGAAGTACTGCTACTGTGATAATAAAGGCACCGAAGAACCAGTTTGCCACATATATGTGTGACGTGTTTCGTTTCACCAGTGTGCCGAAGAACACCACCGCATATGATACCCATACTAGCGCAATTGCGATATCAATAGGCCATTCTAGCTCAGCATACTCTTTACCCGATGTTAAACCGAGAGGCAAAGTAATGGCTGCTGCCAGGATGATTGCTTGCCAACCCCAAAAGGTGAAGGCAACGAGTGGGCCACCAAAAAGACGTGTTTGACATGTGCGCTGTACAACATAATAAGACGTTGCGAACAGAGCACTGGTACCAAACGCAAAAATTACCGCATTAGTATGCAGTGGACGTAAGCGACTGTACGTCAACCACGGCGTATCAAAGTTTAGCTGTGGCCAAACTAATTGAGCGGCAATCAAAACACCAACAGCCATACCAACTATGCCCCATAAAATGGTCACAAGGGTAAATTGGCGAACGACTGTATAGTTGTAGTTTTGTTCAAGCTGCTTTACTTGGCTCATTTGCATGCTTCCAATTTCTAATTAACTACACTTTTACTTCCAACACGACTTGCGTCGTAACACCACCCAAGTAAACTCTAGAATTCAAGTGTTATCATCACCTTATTTCCATTGCTGACTTTAATAAAAAGTGGCATTTTCAGCGTGACACTATACTTGAATTAACAATTCAATGACAGGGTAGTAACCTTACTGGCCCCCTGGAAATCATTTTTTATTTAAAAAGTTTGAAGTTTGTAACAAGGATATTAGTAATTATGCCTGCACAAAAGTTAACAAAGGTGCGACTTGCACAAATCTTAATCATGCTCAGTGTGTTAATAGGCGCATTTTTCTGGCGTACCTTTACACACGAGAGCGTTACTAGCATTGACTGTTCACAAAAAGAACGATGCGATGTAACAATTGAAGGTGAAATAATCACAATTAATCGTGACTCAACGGGAATTTCGCTCGAAACGATAAAAAGTAGCACTCTAAAAATTGATCCAAATCAATCTGGCGAATTTATCAATCTCGATCGAGAGCATAAGAAAATAGAATGGGACACAATGCCTGAATCAAAAAAAATCACCTTTAAAAAAGGCGAAAACATTGTTGTAGTTCAATTATAAATACGATCTGTCACGAGATAATCGCAACTTCTTAATGAAATTTTCACCTTCTTACCTAGAGAAAATTGGTTGGAATGGTATAACAGCAGAGTGATACCCAATTATAAAATCGTATGCATTGCCAATCAGTTTTTACTCATATTAAAGATGAAGACTCAGCGATAGAAACGCTTAGGTCCGAACTGACACAACAGAACTTGTCTTACGTGATGTGCTACTACACGGAAGAGTACGACTTCGAGTTAATTCGAGAAGCGTTTCTTGAGCATTTTCCCGGTGTGCCTTTTCATGGCGCCAGTTCATGCCAAGCAGTAATGACAGACCAGGGGTTTCATACGGGCCCAGTGATTGCGGCGCTCGCAATTTATGACTCAGGCCCTCATGCTTATGGCACTGGTATTTCTAACTATGATTCAGGTGACAGTGTAACTAGAGCCTTAGATATGGCTCTTGAGAACGCTAACCGCGTAGGAGAAGTGCCAAACTTAATACTGCTTCATGCAACTCCAGGGCAAGAGGAATCAATCATTGCATCTATAGATGAAAGGTTTGGTACGCTGATCCCAATTATTGGTGGTTCAGCCGCTGATAATCATATCGCGGGAAAATGGTCTGTCATTACCACCCAAGGATCTCAAACTGCAGGTTTAAGTCTGACATTATTTTACTCCTCACAGCCTGTTGATATTGCTTTTAGTGCTGGGCACACTCCAACCAATATCAAAGGGGTTGCAACCAAAACTAACGATAGGTGCTTGCTAGAAATTGATGACGAACCGGCCCTCAATGTTTATAGAAAGTGGACAAACCATCAAGATAACCAAGTAGGTAAAAACAACCTGCTATTTACAAACTCGAGTGCTTATCCACTAGGGCGTGTCGCTGGCCACCTCTATGAGCGTCCATATTACAAATTGTCCCATCCAATTCGTGAGACGCGAGATGGAGGAATTGAGCTATTTACACGAATAGAAGAGGGTGATGAACTCACTTTAATGAAAGGAAGCAGAGAACACCTCGTTGCACGCGCCGCTAAAGTTGTAAATGCAGCCTTTAATCAAAAATTAGAAGAATCTCGAAAAATTGGGGTGATAAACATCTTTTGCGCAGGTCCTATGTTGCACTTAATGCAAGACATGAATAGCGTTTGTGAACAAATTAACCAAGAACTAGAACAGTTACCTTTTATTTGCCCTTTTACTTTTGGTGAGCAAGGTAGATTTATTGGTGGTGAGAATGGACATGGAAACCTGATGATTTCATCAGCGATATTCCATAAACCTTATGAAAGATAAATACTTAGACATATACCAACAGGAAGCGCTGCAAGAAGCGTTAGTCGAACTAAAACAGGCTAGGCAAAGAGAACGACTGCTCGCCGATGAGAATAAAGCTATTCTTTCAGCGATATCCGCGATGAGTGAAGCAAAAAACCGGCACGAGATATTTACGGGATTAAATAATGTCCTTAAGAAGTACATCAACTTTGATGATTTTATCGTTCTAACTCGTGATGATGAGAGGTACCCCTTCAAAACGTTGATATCGACAAATAGTGTATTTGATAACATATCTTGGTTACACGGTAACGCATCTGAGAGGGCGCTGAATGGCGAATGTATTCTGCTGTTTGAACCAGATAGGCTTGCTGAATTTATTAACCTAAACAGCTTTATAAAAAGCCATGTAAACTCGGTCGTCCTAACGGGCATACGCTCAGAGGTAACACAAACGGTCATCTTACTCATTGGTGCGAAGAAAGGGCACTTTAGCATAGAAAATAAGGAAACCTTAAGACGCTTTCGGCCTTTAATAGAGAGAGCTGTCATCGATATTGAGACCAAAGAGAAGTTACAACGTATTGTTGAAGTGCGGACAACTCAGCTTGCTAAAGCAAGAGAAGAAGCAGAGCTTGCAAATCGCTCAAAGTCAGAATTCTTAGCGATGATGAGTCATGAAATTAGAACCCCTCTAAATTCCGTCCTTGGAATGCTCGATATTCTGAAACAATCCACCTTATCAGAAGAGCAAATCGATGCCCTGAGCCAAATGGAATGCTCAGCGGAGTTGCTTCTCGCGATTATCAGCGACATCCTTGACCTCTCAAAAATTGAATCAGGTCGCTTTCAACTCAATGAGCAGTGGGTTAATTTAAGAGACACTGTCACTTTTGTTATTTCTCAACAAAAACAAATAGCTAAGAAGAAGAGCCTTCAATTTAAACTCAATTGCATGGTAACTAACGACAAACAGTTTTGGATTGACTCTACGCGATTATCTCAAATCCTGTTTAATCTTATTGGGAATGCAATAAAGTTTACTGATGAAGGAGAAGTAAAAGTTTCAGTATCTGAGCAAGACACCGAGCTTGTAATTTCAATATCAGACACCGGAATTGGTATATCTAAAGCCAAGCAAGAACATCTATTTACGGCATTTCATCAAGGTGACCGTTCCATCACGAGACGCTTTGGTGGCACAGGACTAGGGCTTGCAATAACCAAGCATTTAGTTGAAATGATGCGCGGCAAGATTATCGTTAAAAGTGACGAGCATGTCGGCTCAACATTTACTATTAAGATTCCCGTTTTAACTCGTTGCAATCAAAATCGTCCAGTTAAAATAGAAAACAACCAACCAACAAAAGCGATGGATCTTCTCGTAGTAGAAGATACCGAATCGAATCAGTTTGTAATAAAGCTCATTTTAAATAAGCTTGGTCATAATGTTCATATCGCAAGTCATGGAGCAGAAGCATTAACGTTCTTAGAGGAAAATGAGGATTTAATCGACCTGATTCTTATGGATGTCTCGATGCCAGTAATGGATGGGATTACTGCAACAAGGCTTATCCGAGATAAAGGCTTCAAGACTCCAATCATCGCATTAACCGCTCATGCGCTAGAAAGTGATAGAGATAAATGCCTTGACGCAGGTATGGATGGATTCATTTCCAAACCAGTTCGAAGACAAGATATCTTTGAAGCCATACAGCCATTTCTGTAAGTAGAAAAAGCATTAATATAGATCTTAACAATCGATAGATTATTAAGATCTATATTAAGTATTTTATGGTAAATAGCCATTATGTTTAATGGTTATGATGGAGACCTTAAATTTCAAATCCACAGGGGAATAGGAGTGCTCATTGGCAACATTTGGCGTACGAGCACATCTCATTTAACATAACACATATAATGCGCACTGCAATAGTGATTCCTGTGGACTTGCAATCACTAAGGCTAATCCAGTGCAAGCCATTGATATTCCTGACAATCCAAGCCCATTAAACTTTTTTGCTATTCCTTCCCATACTGCTTTTATCTGCGGATTATTATTGCGAGATGATTGGTTTATGGTTCACCTGTAGCCTGCATTCCCAACCAATTACACGAGAGCCACTTCATTTTCATCTAGTTCATCAAGTCTGAAAGCTTTGCGCTCTTGCTGCCCGATGCTTCTAATCAACATTGCAATCACGAACCTGTGGCTATATGAAGCCGAATATACTTTTCTGGATATTTATAACGATAGCGTTTTCCTTTCCTCAAGTTGGATTTCACATACCGACAAACTTTTTTGTCACCACTACTGGTTACTCTTTTTATTACTGCTTTTTTACCTTTGTGTTCCATCTCTATCATGACATCACAATAACCTTGGTAGTCATCAAATTTATTGTCTGCTTTCCTTTGAATCTTAGTTTTAATCTTTTTAGCCAATGGATTCGTTTCCGAGTCGTCAGACAAAGCTGAAGCACTTACAAAGAGAAAGATCATTAAAGTTACAACGTATCGCATAGTTTAAGTCCGTTTATCTTATTGATTAATCAATGATAAATAATTTTTCTATAGATACGAAAATGGGACGCTATATTGCGTCCCATTTAACACGATTAAGTAACTGATATGTAATTAAGCTCGCTTCTTGCCTTTGCTCGCTTTGAAACCTTGATGCGGAAAAACGTTGCGAATCCGCTGTTGGATTTTTTTGGGAACGTCCTTGGAGAAGCTCAAACGCATGCCGGTTCGTTGGCTATATACCTTCATTTCACCACTAAACGGATTGTGTTCACTAATATCTTGTAAGTTATGTTTGAAAGAAGGTGGTAGATGCCCTTTTACGTTACTGATATGGCCGTTATCAAACTTTACTTTTAGAACTGGTCTATCAACTGCGATCAACCAAAAGATCACGATGGCAGCAATTAAGATTACATATAACATTTGGCACTCCCTATCCTAGCTAGATAGCAATTTACTCAAATCCTCTTTGATTGAGGTAACTTTTTGACTCGCTTTTTCACTTCTCGATGCTTCAGAAAGTAGATATTCAATTGCGTCAGATAACGTACAACCGAGCTCGTTTGCTCTGCTAGAAAGCTTTTCCCAAACTCGATAATCTAAGTCAATGGACTTTTTCTTTGTATGGACTTGCTCTGCATTGAAATGACGCTTCCTTTTCGCTCGGATAGCCTGCTTGAGTTTGTTGTCCAACTCTTCTGACATGTGGTTTTCTATCCAAGCTAATACAAGCGTAGGTTCGTGTTCAAGGCGTTTTAGCTCTGCAACCGCGGCATCTGCTTCACTTGTATCAATATGTCGGGTAATCGCTTCACCATCTTTCCATTTCTTGATGAGATACTTCCATTTCCACCCACACTCTAGATTCTCAAGCTGCTGATATTTCATTTATTCCGACCCATAAACATAACCTAGTGACAGCGTAACCCAGATAATTTACTTGGGCAAATAAAACTCTTAGAAGTATCGATGTTGATCACTCATTTGTCTAAGTATTGTTCATTGAGTGTTGAATGCCGTGAGCGAACCAAATTGGTGCTAGGGTGTTATAGTCCATTTCGTTATAATGTCGGCAAGATTGAATTACGATGAATTTTAATGAACCAACTTAATTGGCAAGACCTAACACCTTCACTTGAGCAGTACGAAGCACTTTTAAAGTCTGCACCTTCGTTACCAAAGAAGTCTTTTACTGATCTTCAACCGAGGATGTCGGCAACGATATCTCGCTTTTCCAAAATGTCGGGATTGACACGCGTGCTACTCATTAACTGCGTCGATAATTCTGTCTATAGAGATTTCATCAGTAAAGCTCTTCAGAGTCATTCTAACGCTGCGATTGTTTTGTCGGAATCACTTGATGCCAAACGTTTATTTGACCGTTACAGTGTTGATGTAAGTGGTGATATTGCCTTCCAACCAGGCTTGATTTCACAAGCTGACGACGGTTATTTGATTGTACCTGCTAATCTCATTCTGGCTAACCCGGGACTTTGGCCGAATATAAAGTCTGCAATTCAACAAAACCTTATCGAGCCACTGAACCTAAGCCCTACTCGCTTACCTACTTCAGTACCGCCATCTAAAGCTTATGATGTAAAACTGATTGTAACTGGGGAAAGAAGTCAGTTAGCAGAGCTAGAATATATCGACGAGGACTTTTGTTCAGGCTTTACCATGTATACCGAAGTTGAAGAAGATATTCATTTGTCAGAGCAGAATTTGACAGATTACTTTGGTTTGGTGAACTGGATATGTTCTCAATATCAGCTGCCTCACTTAACGGAATGTGGCTTTAGAAGACTATTGCTAGCTGGTATGAGATTTACTGAAGATCAACATTATTTGCCGTTAGGTGTAATGTGGCATTCTCAACTTCTAACACTTGCCAGCCAGTTCAGTGATGGCCAAACATTAGATTACGAGTCATTAGATAAAGCGATTGACGACAAGTATTACCGCGAGTCCTATCTTCCTCAGCGTGCCGTGTACGATATTTTAGATGGCCAAGTCATTATTGAGACAACTGGGAAGCAAGTTGGTCAAATCAATGGCCTAACCGTCATCGATATGGCTGGACACCCTGTCAGCTATGGTGAGCCTGCCAGAATATCGTGTGTAATTCACTTTGGTGATGGCGATGTTTCCGATGTTGAGCGCAAAGCTGAACTTGGCGGCAATCTACATGCGAAAGGCATGATGATTATGCAAGCTTTCTTAAGCTCTGCTCTAAAACTGGATGAACCTCTGCCTTACTCTGCCTCGATTGTATTTGAACAATCTTATAGTGAAGTTGACGGTGACAGCGCATCTCTCGCAGAACTTTGTTGTTTGGTGAGTGCGTTATCTGAATCTCCAATTAACCAACAAGTTGCGGTTACAGGAGCCGTCGATCAGTTTGGTCGAGTGCAAGCAGTCGGTGGCTTGAACGAGAAAATTGAAGGTTTTTATCAGGTTTGTAAACATCAGGGTTTTACGGGAAATCAAGGCGTTGTCATGCCGAAATCAAACCTTAAACACCTTGCATTACATAAAGATGTAATAGAAAGCATTAAAAATGGTGAATTCCATATTTGGTCCGTTTCTACGGTAGATGAAGCTATTCCGATTGTTATGAATAAACCTTTTAGAGGCGAAGACGAGAGCATTATTGGCAAAATAGCGGAACGTATTGAAAACTTTGAAAGACATGAGCATCCAGAAGGAATTGTGCAGCGCATCAAAAACTGGTTTGTCTAGTACTGATCGGAGTTGTTTAGCGTACACGTGTTCACTAAGATGCAGCTATCAAAAATTGGAGTAATTGATAATGCAAAACAAACGTGATTCTTATAACCGTGACGATCTACTTGCTTCTAGCCAAGGGGAACTGTTTGGGCCTGGTTACCCTCAGCTTCCTGCGCCAAACATGCTAATGATGGATCGTATTACTAAAATGTCTGAGACAGAGGGCGATTTTGGTAAAGGTTTGATCTTGGCGGAATTGGATATTACTCCAGATTTGTGGTTCTTTGATTGCCACTTCCCTGGTGACCCGGTAATGCCTGGCTGTCTTGGCCTCGACGCGATGTGGCAACTTGTTGGCTTCTTCCTTGGCTGGGTTGGCGGTAAAGGTAAAGGTCGCGCTCTAGGTGTTGGTGAAGTGAAGTTTACAGGCCAAATCCTACCGACAGCGAAAAAAGTAACCTACGAAATCCACATGAAACGCGTCGTAAACCGTAAACTGGTAATGGGTTTGGCTGACGGTCGTGTATGCGTAGATGGCAAAGAAATCTACGTTGCGAAAGATTTGAAAGTTGGTTTGTTCCAAGACACTTCAAACTTCTAATCACGACTTTAATCGATTTATAAAGGCTCCTATTTAGGGGCCTTTTTGTTTGCCTAGTCTATAAATGTAGAAAAGGCTCCGTAGAGCCCTTTCGAATCCTTCTTTTTGTATGTGGAGAGTTTATTTGTAGAGACCAGATTGTCTTTCATCTCTGGCATCACGCCAACCACCTAACCAATACGACCGAGCATCAACTTGTTGATATGGGCAAGCCTCTTGAGACCTTCCATTCAACCCAGCTTTATAGCCTTGAGATTGAGCTCGTTCTAGGCGATCACGCTTTTGTCTCTTCATAGTTAATTCCTCATACAGGTCCATTTACTAACGTACAGCTGTTATTGTGAAACTTTGATGGAGTTTTTATGACTCCACTTATAAGAATCGATCAAGTTGAGTGATTTCTCAAGGCATAAAAAAAGCAGAGGCTCAAATGTGTGAGCCTCTGCTTGATTTAAAAATTACTGACGATTTTTGACTATTTTCTACGGAACCCAAACAATCCAAGCATGGTCAAAGCTAACCAACCAAGGCCTGCACCTTGACGCTCTGTTGTCGTTGAGTCAACGCTTCGAGACACAATGTCCTTCTCAGTCGCACCTGCAATAGGCACCAATTTTATTGCTACGATTTGCTCATCAGAACTACATGTCGCATTGTTTGCTGTTGTACTGTAACCGCCAGCACATTTCATCGCGGTACCAGAAATCACACCTGCATCGTTGATATCGGTTGCGTCAATGATACGGAACTGGTTGTTTTGTTCAGAGTAGTCACCGCCATTAGTCAAACTATCTAGGAACCAAGCTTTTCCATTAAATAGTGTTGAAGCACGTTCACTAGTCTCGCCACCTAGGCTATATGGGTAGATAAAACCGCGCTTACGACGTGGCTTACCATCGTCTTCACGAGTCGTTTCCGCATCAAGTTGTCCGACAATTTCATTGTAAGAGTTGATCCCGCCCATCTTACCGCCCGCACCGCTGAAGAAAATTCCGGTACTTGGGTAAAAAGCGTTAATAGAATCCTTACGAACATCATTTACGATAAAGAGACGATTTGGAGCAGAGCCCGTTGGCATTAAGTATCCGCCTGAACGTTTTGCTTCACCAATAGCAACAAAATTTGAGTTAACATCGGTTAATCGTGAGTTTGTATGAACCGTATCATCGCCCTCACGCTGTCTCGCTCCTACAACAACTTTGTTTTTCCAAGTTGCGTTTTCAACGCTACCTTCTGCCTCTAGGGTTCCGACAAAAACAGTAGCATTCAGATAGTTATCATCACTGTATGTGTTGTAACCCACGCCGTAAACCGTTGTTCCATCTGTGACAAGGTCACGCATGCTTCCTTGAGCCAGTCTTTCTCCATCTTTAGATGTGCCACTTGGCCAAGCCAACTCACTGACGGTTCCACTTTGATCCCAAATAGCTGCTTTCGATGTGTGGTGAGCGCCATTGGTATTGCTTGCCGTTCGAGATACACTACCAACGGTAAAAGTGCCATCGGTTTTCCAAGCGTGGCTTTGCACAACGCTTGCGTCGTTATCACCTGTAACAAAATTTGGTTCAATAGGTGCTACGACTGTATTTCTTGTTTCCAGTGTCGACTGGTTTTCACTGCTGACTTTACTTTGATTACCGACAGCTGCACCATCTTCGGTAAGCTGATTGATAACATTGTTATATTCATTTTTATAAGCAGCAGAATCGCCTTCTACAAATGCTAACGCATTAGAAGTAAAGTCTTTACTACGCTCTTTGTTCCATGGGGTCCAGTTTACAGAAGCCCAAGAGTCACAAGTAGAATAGCGAAGCTGGTTATAACAGTAACGTTCAAAATCTTTGAGTTCTTGGATGTAATAAAAGCCCGCGTCCAATCCAAATGGAATTTCCTCACGATAGCTGTTCCCATCCACGGCTTGTGTCGCTGAAATCGGTGTTGTGCGAGTTTCCATCGCAAGCTTAAATTGGTCTGGTGTACAGTTTGCTGCTGCATCAAAACAGCCCAAAGCGAAAGGGGAACCTGTTGAAGGATCTGTACCCGCATCACCTTGCTGAATTGCAACGCCGTAAGCCGTTTGGTAGTCACCGTTTGAACCATGATCCTGAGGTGAAACCTCAACCACTTGATACAATGCCGCCTGTGCGTTCATTGCGGTACCAACCATCATCGCAATGGCGGTCAATTTGAATTTATTACTACAATTCATTGAATTCTTAACTATCCTGTTGCATTGCTTCGAGTTCTTCCCATCTCTCGAATGCGATTTCCAACTCCTGCTCTAGTGCAGCAAGCTGTTCCAATACCGGCTGAGTTTGCTCTACAGGTTTAGCAAAGAACTCTGGATCGTTCACTTGCTCCTGAAGGCTCTCGATATCCGACTCTAATTGTTCTAGTTTAGCTGGTAGAGCTTCTAATTCTCTTTGCAGCTTATACGATAACTTCTTCGAGTTGTTCTTAGGTTGAGTTGTTTTGGGAGTTTCCTCAACCACTTTTTCTTTTTTCGCTGGCTTTTCAACCGCTTGACGAACCGCCAATACCTGCTCACGCTGCTGTCTTGCATCGTGATAACCACCAACAAACTCTTCAATCACTCCGTTTCCTTCAAAGATCCAGCTTGTGGTAACGGTATTATCAACAAACTCTCGGTCGTGGCTAACTAAAAGCAACGTGCCCTGATAGTTGGCAAGCATTTCTTCTAAAAGTTCCAACGTTTCGATATCCAAATCGTTGGTTGGTTCATCAAGAATAAGTAAGTTGTTTGGTTTCAACAAGATACGAGCTAGCAGTAATCGGTTTTTCTCACCACCAGAGAGTGCCTTAACCGGAGTCCTTGCGCGCTTAGGTGCAAATAAGAAGTCTTGAAGATAACTCAGCGCATGACGCTGACGTCCCCCAACCATTACTTCTTGTTTCCCATCCGCTAAGTTATCGATCACTGTCTTTTCTGGATCCAAAATCTCTCGGTACTGATCAAAGTACGCGACTTCTAATTTTGTTCCGCAGTGTAAACGACCAGACTGCGCTTCCAATTGCCCTAATAGCAATTTAAGTACCGTACTCTTACCGCAGCCATTTGGTCCGATAAGTGCAATACGGTCACCGCGCATAATGTTAAAGCTAAAGTTGTCGACGATTGTCTTGCCTTCGTAAGCAAAAGATATGTTTTCTGCTTCAAATACAATTTTCCCTGAACGTGAAGCATCATCGATATTAAGGTTAACTTTGCCTTGGACATCCCGGCGATCGCGACGCTCTTCACGAAGTTTCTTCAATGCGCGTACACGACCTTCATTTCGAGTTCGGCGTGCTTTAATGCCCTGCCGAATCCAAACTTCCTCTTGAGCAAGCTTTTTGTCGAATTCAGCATTCTGCATTTCTTCAACGCGGAGCATCTCTTCTTTTTCTTCTAGGTAGTTATCGTAATCACCTGGGAAAGAAGCTAATTGCCCGCGATCTAAATCAACAATGCGTGTTGCCATTGATTTGATGAACGCACGGTCGTGAGAAATAAAGATGATCGAGCCTTTGAAGTCTTTTAAGAAGTTCTCTAACCATTCGATAGTTGTTACATCAAGATGGTTTGTTGGCTCATCAAGAAGTAATACATCAGGGTCACAAACCAGCGCGCGAGCTAAAGCGGCTTTACGTTGCCAACCACCGGATAAATCGGTCAGTTTAGTTTCTGGACTTAGTTTTAAAGCACCAAGTACGTTCTTAACACGGTCATCAAAACGCCAAGCATTAGAATGGTCAAGCTGCTCTTGAACCTTGGCTAAACGGTTGATGTTTTTCTCACTCGGGTCTTGAGCAACAAGATCGAGAAGATCGTGATAGATCTTCAGTTGTTCGCCGATTTCAGCCAAACCGCCAGATACGTATTCGTAAACCGTACCCTCTTGATTACGCGGTGGATCTTGTTCAAGTCGAGAAACAACGACGTCTTGAGTGATTTGAATCTTGCCGTCGTCCAACAAAATGTCGCCGGCAAGCACTTTCATTAACGTGGACTTACCTGCTCCGTTGCGACCCACTAAACAAACGCGTTCGTTTTCTTGAAGAGCGAACTCCGCTTTGTCCAGTAATGGGTGGTCACCAAATGCAAGTTGTGCGTTATGAATGGTAAGTAATGCCATTATTATCCAACCAATGTGTGAGTTGTTCTAAGTCAAACGGCCAGTTCAACTCAGAATCTTGATACTTTAATACGGGTATTGTGACGCCGTAACGAGAAAACAGTGCATCATCGAACGCAATATCAATGATATCTGTTTGCTCGGCCAAACCAATTTGGTCTACTAGAGCAAATGCCATCTCACAAAGATGGCATCCCTCCGTGCTATACAATATCAGCACGTATTAATCCTTTTGTTTATACTACGCGTGCGTTACTAACCAACAGTTATGAATCTGTTTATTACGCGCAAAATCTAATGGTAACGTTTGAGAAGAAATATTCTGAGCCTTCAAACCAAGTTCGGCCAGCGACTCTTCATCCATCTTGAAGTGGCGCTTGTTATTCGAGAATACGATAGTGCCTTCACTTCTTAGTAAACGTTTAAGATTCTTCATCAGTTTAATGTGGTCACGTTGTACGTCGAATGATGTTTCCATACGCTTAGAGTTAGAGAACGTAGGTGGATCAATAAAGATCAAGTCGTACTCACCTTTCGCGTTTTCTAGCCATTGCAAACAGTCTGCTTGTTCATAGCGATGCTGACGTCCTACACAGCCGTTAAGCTGCATATTGTCTTTCGCCCAGTTCAAGTAGGTATTTGACATATCAATAGTCGTTGTGGAACGAGCGCCACCAACCGCTGCGTGAACCGTCGCACTCCCAGTATATGCAAACAAGTTTAAGAAATCTTTACCTTGCGCCATTTCACCTAAGCGACGACGAGTGATCTTATGATCCAAGAACAAGCCAGTGTCTAGATAGTCATGAAGGTTTACGATCAGCTTCACACCGTACTCGTTTACTTCAAGCGTCTCTGATACCTGACCTAATTTTTGGTATTGGCTGCGACCCTTCTGCTTTTCACGAACTTTAAGTACTACTTTGTTCGCCTCTACACCTGTCACCTGAATCGTTGCACGAATGATATCCGTTAGGCGACGTTTTGCTTTTTCTTCTGGAATGTTTTTTGGCGCAGCATACTCTTGAATTACGATTTGATCGCCGTATACGTCTATCGCCACATTGTATTCAGGAAGATCAGCGTCATAGATTCGGTAGCAATCAAGCTTCTCTTTACGAGCCCACTTGCCAATCTTGCCAATGTTTTTCTTTAAACGATTTGAAAAGTCTGGTGCGATTTGAACATTAGTATCAGCACCCTTCACCTCATCAGCACTGCGCTCTGCAATACTGTAGTTCTTTTGGTGACAAGGTAACGCACCATTATTCAATTTAAATTGTTTATCAGCACGCATACGAAGACAGCTCAGCAGCTCGTCTGAACTCGAGAAGATAGAGGCTTTACATCCACCAAACTCAGATTTTAGCTGTCCACCAAATGCGGTGTAGAGCGCAATTAGCCCCGGCTCAGTTCCTAGACGTTCACCGTAAGGTGGGTTTGAAACGATAACACCGTGTTCGAATCCTGTAGGACGAGTAATGGTTGCAGCATCACCTTGTGCGAACTCAATCAATTCTTCAACGCCTGCTCTGCGCGCGTTTTCTTGAGCAACTTTTAATACTTTAGGGTCGTTATCGAAGCCAAAAAACTTAGCGTCAACTTTCTTGACACCTCGTCTAGCTTGAACATTAGCCTCTGATTTAATCTCTGCCCAAGTCTCTGGTTCAAAGTCTTCCAACACTTCGAAACCCCATTGCTTTCGCTTAACGCCAGGAGCCATGTTGGCAGCCATCATCGCAGCTTCAATAAGCAAAGTACCAGAACCGCACATTGGATCGAGTAATGGTTGATGCCCATCCCAGCCACAACGCATGATAATCGCAGAAGCAAGCGTTTCACGTAACGGGGCACGACCCGATTCTGGTCGGTAGCCACGCTGATGCAAACCACTGCCTACCATATCGATCCCAAGCAACGCTTTATCTTTATGCAAACGAACGTGAATACGAACATCTGGGCGTTCTTTACTGATGTTGGGACGCGGCAAACCTTTATTTTCAAAGCAATCTACGATGCCATCTTTGACTTTCATCGCACCGTATTGGCTATTTCTGATCTCACGGTTTGTGCCGTTAAAGTCCACAACAAAACGTTTAGAGCTATGAAATTGGTTAACCCAGTTAATAGCAGATGTAGATAAATACAAGTCCATGTCGTTGTTACACGTGAACTCAGATAAAACACGTACAAATCGAGACGCTAAACGGCTCCACAAACAACAGCGATAAACCTGTTCGTTTGTCGCTTTAAATTTTACGCCTGCCTGTACTGGTTTCGCATTTTCAATGCCTAGTTTAGTCAGTTCTTCAACAAGCAAATTTTCCATGCCATTTGAAGTTACCGCGAGATATTGATTCATAGTGTTCTTTCGCTGATAAAAAAATGGCTTCAATTATACCTGACTTTACGATCAATGCCTCGTTTTTAAAGGAATTTCCCCACCTGTTAGTTCAAATCATCACCAACAAAATGATCTGAAACTTTCAACATCTTCAATTTGAGTGTTTTTTATTCACGAACGAAATTTTGTTCCCTTGGAAAGAAGTGAATACTTATTTACATTGATTTTGGTATATACCATGGCATGGTTATTGATGTAAGTTACTTACATTTTTGCCTTATAGGGGAATAAATGGGGTCATTTTAAGCGCTAGGTTGCCTAGTTAAGGGAGTCATCAGATTGAAATAAGTAAAATAAAAGTGACCAGCTTCATGTTTGCATGCATAGAAAACATACAGTTTCATGGCTGATGGGGATCTAGTATCAAAGGAAAGGACAAAAAAAATCGACCTAACGAGGTCGACTAATGCAAACAAAGGAACGAAATAAAGAAAAAATTAAACAGGTTTACCCCACCATTGCCATAGGGGTTATTGCAAAGAGGTGATTTGCACAAGCCATGCGGTCATGCATTACTTTAATCGGCTGCCCAAACTGAAGCGCCTTATTGCCATCAAGCACAAACGCTTCTTGGTTAACATAAGCACATAAGCTCGACGTCTCGCCTGGTTCTAACACGATGAACATGCCATCAGAATATTGGTTTGTTAGAAAGACCATGTCCCCTTCTTCAGGCTCGTAACCTGAGGACTGTGCGTCAAAGAACCAGCTTTTAGGCTGTACAGGTTTATGAAAGCGCTTTGCCGCAACACAATACAGTGTTAACTCAGCTTGGCGGTATTCACTGATGTCGAGGCATCGAATACGTTCATTAAACGTTTGGAATGCACTGGCGTCATCAACGGTAAATTCATTGTTTGAGAAGGCACAGTTAACCAACAATTTTCGGGATAAATTGGTTTGGAAAATCATTTCCTCCCCCAGATCCAGCATTAAGCAAGCTTTTTGCTCGTCAAAATACCAATTCCATTTGTCGCTGGGTTTAAGCATTATTCCGTTCTCTCTTGACTAGTTAAATCAGTGGTAAAGAGGTAAGACGCTTAATTACCTACTCGTGATTTTTAAATTTTACAAACGAACGGATAAAAAAAAAGAGGAAACAAAGTCCTCTTTTTTATGTAATAGCTACTGATTTTTCAGTGGTTTTTGATGTGTATGTTAAAGATTCTTAACAATATCACGTACTAGGCCTGGACCGTGGTAAATAAAGCCGGTGTAGACTTGAACAAGTTTAGCGCCTGCCATCAGCTTTTCTTTGGCTGCAACATAGGAATCCACACCACCAACACCGATAATTGGAAGTTTGTCTCCTAGCTCTTCATGAAGCTTACGTACGACTTCCGTAGAGCGTGATTGCACAGGGCGACCACTTAAACCACCTGCCTCATTGGCGTGTTTCATTCCTTCTACGATCGTGCGATCCAGAGTTGTGTTAGTCGCGATCACACCATCTATATTGTTTTTCAATAAAGAATCGCAGATTTGGCAGATTTCTTCGTCACTCAAATCAGGCGCAATTTTTAATGCTAGCGGGACGTATTTGTTGTATTTCTCTGAAAGTTCCGCTTGTTTCGCTTTTAATTCAGAAAGTAGTTCATCAAGCGCTTCACCATATTGAAGTGAACGAAGACCCGGAGTGTTTGGTGATGAGATATTAACCGCAATGTAGCCTGCGTACTCATACACTTTCTCCATACAAATCAGGTAGTCCTCTGCCCCTTTCTCAATTGGTGTGTCTTTGTTTTTACCAATATTAATTCCGAGAACACAGTTGAACTTTGCTTGCTTTACATTCTCGACCAAATTATCAACGCCTAGGTTGTTAAAGCCCATGCGATTGATGATACCTTCAGCTTCGACTAAGCGAAATAAGCGTGGTTTATCATTCCCTGGTTGCGGACGAGGTGTTACTGTGCCAACTTCGACAAAGCCAAAGCCCATGGCATCAAATGCTTCAATGCATTCACCGTTTTTATCTAAGCCAGCCGCAAGACCTACTGGGTTACGGAATGTTAGTCCCATACACTCAACTGGACGAGTTGGTAATTGTTGGCGGTAGAAGAGATCAAGTGGTGTGCCGTTAAAGCGTTGGAAGTTCTTGATTGCAAGATCGTGTGCCTTCTCGGCATCGAGTTGGAAAAAGCCAGTTCTGGCTAGACGGTAAAGCATTGTGCCTCCGAAAGAAAAAAGCCCCGTATAAACGGGACAATATTATTTACTGTTTTTCATCGTAATTCAATGAAAATGAATGTATTAAGTAAAAACCTATATCTTTCTAATATTTTCAAATATAAAACAAACAATTAGAGTAAGATTTCAACAATAAAATTTATAACTAACCACCCTAAAGCAATCGATTTCAGCCTATTTTAACTTCCCCGCGCCGTTACGCTGTAACTCACTCGGCGCTATAATAGAAAAGATGAGCAACAAAAAAGCCTCGCTAAATAACGAGGCTTTTACTTACAATTTGACTAACTCATCTACTCTTTCGACGAACAGTTGAGATTCAAGAGTACTAATTCTCGAAGTGCTACAGAAAACTTAGCAAATTCGTGGACAGAGCCAACTTTGAACTCATTCAAGATGCTTTCCCAACGGTGCAGTGATTGCTCGTTAGTTTCCATCCAATCTTCTAACGCTTTCATCACGTCTAGCTCTTCCGTTGCACAGCCGCAATTTAATACCTGAGCCGTAAGTTGACGTTGTTGCCAGTCCAGATCTTCTCGGAATGCAGCTCTTGCCAGTGCCTGCCAGTTATTATCAACGGCTTGGCTGTTAATTTGCTTCAAGAACCAGTGTAACGACAAACGGTCACCTAAGTTAAAGTAGAGCTTCGATGCTTGCTCAACCGTTTTACCTGTTTCACTCGCCACTGATGAGATATCCAGTGCAGATTGTAAGCTGGATAAACGAGCGACTTGATGTGCAAGTTTCTCTTCTACCCCTTTCTCAATCCACCCTAGAGCAAGTTCATTGTGTTCTTCTACTTCAGACTCAACCAGCATCGTGTCTAAGGTTTCAGTGATAACATTGACATCTTGCTTGTAGATAGCAATCAGCTCACCAACTGTGCATTTACCACTGCGGTTGCGAAGCAACCAACGTGCAATTCGACGTAGTGCTCGACGAACATAAAACATGATTTCGTACTGAGCTTGAGCTGTGGCGATATTATCGAGTTCACGAGTCTGCTTAAGAATTGCTTCTAGATCGAAAATTTCACGAGCCGCACTGTATGCGTTAGCAACATCGACAACACTTGCACCGGTTTCTTCTTGCAAACGAGTGACGAAATTACAGCCCATTTCATTAACCATCTGGTTAGCCAATGCTGTAGCGATAATTTCAGCTCGCAGTGGGTGATTAACCATTTGATCTTTATAGTTACGTCGTAACGCACTTGGGAAATATTCAACAAGCTGTTTCGCGTGGAATTCATCATTCGCGATTTCATCCGTAACAAGTTGCTGTTTAAGTACCATTTTACCGTAGGCAACTAACACTGATAGCTCAGGGCGAGTCAGACCTAGTCCCTGTTTTTCACGCTCGATTAGCGTTTCATCATCAGGGATGTATTCGAGAGCACGATCCAAGTACCCTGCTTTTTCCATGGTATGGATGAATCGAATTTGTTCCTTAACAATGCCAACACCTTGCTGTTCAGTCACGGAGATCGACTCCGACTGACGGTAAGCATCATCTAATACAATTTCACCCACTTCGTCTTCCATAGACTCTAGAATTTGGTTACGTTGCTTAACCGTAAGATCGCCATTTGAAACCAGTCCATTAAGGAAGATCTTGATGTTGACTTCATTATCCGAACAGTCAACGCCACCCACGTTATCAACGAAGTCTGTGTTCACTCGGCCGCCAGTCAGTGCGTATTCAATACGACCAAGCTGAGTCATACCCAAGTTACCGCCTTCGCCAACTACTTTTGCTCTTAAGTCACGGCCGTCAATGCGCAGCATGTCGTTAGCGCGGTCACCAACATCCGTATGAGTTTCTGTCGAGGCTTTAACGTAAGTGCCGATACCACCATTCCAAAGCAGATCGACTTTCATTTTCAAGATCATCTTAATCAGATCATTAGGCGCTAAAGATGCTTTCTTAGTCCCTAACATTTTCTGAATTTCTGGCGTTAACTGGATCGATTTTGATCGACGAGAGAAGATGCCACCACCTTGAGAGATCAAATCTTTATTGTAATCTTCCCAGCTTGATCTTGGCAGATTAAACAAGCGGTTGCGCTCTTCCCAGCTGGTGGCTGAATCTGGATTTGGATCAATAAAGATGTGCATGTGGTTAAAGGCAGCTTGCAATCGAATGTGCTTCGATAACAGCATACCGTTACCGAACACGTCACCTGCCATATCACCTACACCGATTGCGGTAAAGTCAGTGGTCTGGCAGTTGATGCCCATTTCACGGAAGTGACGCTTAACAGATTCCCAACCACCTTTTGCAGTGATACCCATCGCTTTGTGGTCGTAACCATTTGAACCACCTGAAGCAAATGCGTCACCTAACCAGAAGTTGTACTCTGCAGAAACAGAGTTCGCTAGATCTGAGAATGTTGCTGTGCCTTTATCTGCAGCCACTACTAGGTATGGGTCATCTTCGTCATGGCGCACAACGTTTTGTGGTGGCACGACTTCACCTTCAATGATGTTATCTGATACATCAAGTAGCGCACGAATAAATCGTTTGTAACAACGTTGGCCTTCAGCAAAGATCTCATCACGGGTTGTGAGAGATGGCTGGCGTTTACAAACAAAGCCGCCTTTTGCACCCACAGGTACGATAACGGTGTTCTTAACTTGCTGAGCTTTTACGAGACCAAGAATCTCTGTACGGAAATCTTCTTGACGGTCTGACCAACGTAAACCACCACGAGCCACTTTTCCTCCACGAAGGTGAACACCCTCAATATCTGGTGCGTACACAAAGATCTCGAACGCGGGTACAGGCTGCGGAATCTCTGGAATATCGCTCGGTTTCATTTTCAAAGATAACCAAGGCTTAGGTTGCTTGCTTTCGTCTAATTGATAGTAGTTAGTACGAAGTGTCGCCATAATCATGTCGATGTAACGACGAATAATACGATCATCATCCAAGCTCTCTACACGATCCAACTGCTCTGTTAGCTTTTTAATCAGATCGTTTTGGCCTTTTTCACTGCCTTTGTGTTTCGGATCGAATCGCTTGGTGAACAGCTTGACTAGACCTGTTGCTAAGTCTGGATAGTGGCTTAGCGTGTCTTCGATGTATTGTTGACTGAATGGGAAACCGACTTGGCGCATGTATCGAGCATAAGCACGAAGAATGGAAATCTCACGCCCAGATAGCGACGCACCTAGTACCAATCGGTTAAAACCATCACTTTCAAGGTTGCCCGCCCAAATTGCGGCAAATGCTTGTTGGAAACGATCACGAGCCTCACGAAGATCAACCGTTTTCTCGCTCTTATGCAGCATAGAGAAATCAAGGATCCAGAATGTCTGTCCGTTATTTTTCTCGATCTCATACGGTGATTCACCGATCACTCGTAAGCCAAGGTTTTCAAGCATTGGCATTACGTCAGAAAGATGGATTGGCTCATCGCGGTGGTATAACTTCAAGCGAACAGCTTTTGAATCCGCCCCCTCTTCTTGAGGTCGGTAGAACAACATGCCAAGTTTATTATCATCACTTAACGCTTCTAAGCGTTCAATATCTGCAACCGCAGAACCTGGCATCATGTCCTCTTTGTATGAGCGAGGGAACGCACTCATGTATTCTTTTGAAAGAGGAAGGCCTTTGCTTTCACCAAAGTTAGCAATGATGGATTCTTTTAGTCTGTCATCCCAAGAGGTAGAAACTTCCATTAGGTTTTGCTCGATCTTTTTCACGTCTACGTCAATGTTGTTATTGTCTACACGAACAATGTAATGTGTTCTCGCTAGTGGGCTTTCTGAGAAGAACGTTGTAAATTCAACCTCTTGCTCGCAACCAAAGTACTGCTTAAGAATGCGTTGAGTTTGACGACGTAACTCTGTGTTGTAACGATCTTTAGTGACATAAACCATGCAGCTAAAGAAACGACCAAATGGGTCCTTACGAACAAATAAACGCAGTAGGTCACGATCTTGCATTTGTACAACACCCATACCCACCTCAAGCAGCTCTTCTTCATTTGCTTGAAGTAGTTCATCGCGTGGGTAGTTTTCTAAGATATTGTGCAATGCTTTGTATGAATACGATCCGTGACGATATCCGCTCGCTTCAAGGATACGGTCCACTTTTTCACGGATCAGAGGGATGCTTTGTACCGCTTGGTTATACACGGCAGAGGTATATAGACCAGTAAAGCGATGCTCACCTATTACTTTACCGTTTTCATCAAACTTCTTAATACCGATGTAATCAGTATAAGCTGGACGGTGAATACGAGATGCTTTGTTACCTTTTGTGATGATCAGAGCGTATGGCTTTTTCGCTTCTAACCGCGCTGAATCTGAAAGCTCAGATAGCTTGACGCTACGCACACGCTTGTCATCAGCAAATAGACCAAGTCCTTTTTCTTTAGCAGGAACAAGCTCGGTATCACCATTGACTTCTTCTAAGTCATAATCTTTGTAACCCATAAAGGTAAAGTTATGATCTTCTAGCCAACGAAGAAATGCGATCGTTTCGTCCATACGATCCGTTTGGATAGAAACACGATCTTTATTTTTCTCAAGTTCATCAGTCACAAGCTTAAGCTTATCAACCATTTGCTTCCAGTCATCAACGACTAAACGAGTGTCAGATAGAATTTTTAACAGCTCTTCTTTAAGCGCTTGCATCTCTTCTTTACTAGTAAGGCGGTCTACCTCGATATGGAACAGTGATTGAAGAACACCACCCTCACCGTTTACGTCGGTAACTTGGCCTTTTTTATCACGCTGTATCTGTGTTGGGTTGTTTAACATTAAGTGGCAAACAAGATCCAAACGCGCTAAAGCCATTTTGACTGAGTCCACTAAGAATGGACTATCTGGAACAACAATTTCTACGATTGTGTGTGTGGATTGCCAGCCTTGACGACTTACGGTCGGGTTAAATACTCGTACCGAAATCTCTTCTGGTTTTTTTTCATTGATATGGTGCCAAAGGCTGACGACAGCACCATAAAGATCGGATTCGTTTCGCTGAATCAGGTCATCATCAGCAATGTTACTGAATAAGTGTTGAGCAAGTTTAGTTACAAGCGTTTGGTGAGAAAGCTCGAGTTTGTCTTGAATCAGTTGGTAAACTTTTTCAAGCAGAACCGGCACTACATTTTCACGCGCGGTCATATTCACACTCCACATTAGAATTGTTGTTTTGTAGGGGGACTTAGTAGCTAGGTTGTTACCTTAGAAACTAAGCATAGGTAATGCATGTGCCCATTGTAAAAGCATAATTACAAATGTTTAACAACTAATCGTGGTGGTAAGAGGTGAAATGTCCGATTCTGTGACTAAGATTCCTATTTAACTCTCTGCAAATACAATACATCACAGAGTTTCTAACTTAAGAAACTTATTATTTTGGTCAGTTGTTAGTCTAAACTGGCCTTTAATGCCTAATTGACTAAGAAATGGTCTGAATCGTGCGGCGGGTAACTGCAAACGTAAACCGTTATGTGTGACGACTTGAACAACACTTGCCGCGCCAGAATAATGGGATAAAAACGTTTGATATGAAATGTTGAGGTTGAAGTAGTAATAGTTCATGAAGTAAAAACTAAGTGACATAAACAATAAGGTGGCCTTAATGACCACCCTATTGTGTTGTTTACTATTCGTCTAGTGCTTTAGTCACTTTTTCGAATAAGTCTTTAGCAAGATTATCCATTGCTTTGAGCTTTTCAAGTTCTGCTTTGATCAAAGCTTGGCGACCTTCATCGTATTTACGGAACTTAAGCAAAGGATCAATCATTCTAGATGCAACTTGTGGGTTCGAATCATTAAGTTGGCGAAGGATTTCTCCTGCAAATTGGTAACCTGCACCGGATTTATCATGAAAACGCACAGGGTTGGCACTTAAGAACGAACCAATCAAACTGCGCGTACGGTTCGGGTTCTTCAAACTAAATGCTTCGTGGTTCATAGTAGCTTTCACTTTTTCAAGTGCATCCTCTGCAGGATTGCTACCTTGAAGTGTAAACCACTTGTCCATAACCAAACCATCGTGCTTCCATTTATCGCTATAATCTGCCATTAGAACTTCACGACACTCAAGCTGTGCACTATTTGCCGCACTCATCGCTGCAATCGTATCTGTCATGTTATTTGCAGATGCGTATTGTGCTTTCACTAAATCATTACCTTTTTCCGTATGTGCTAGGTATTGCAGACAACGGTTACGTAATGCACGCTTGCCAATCGCAGCATGATCGATCGTGTACTCTGTTTGCTTCAGTGTATGATAAGTTGCACTTAGCTCATCTTCTAACTCTTGAGAAAGTGACACTGTAATGCTGTTTAGCACTTTGTCTACGGCATCGATGTCAATTTGCTGGTACCAGCCAGTAATCTCATTAATTGAAGGCAAAGAGAAAACTTGAGCAATGAAAGCTGGCTCAAGCGTCTCATCCAATAGCACACCACGGAACGCATCTATCACGCCTTCAGAAAGCGATACTTCTTGTCCGGCTTGAACGTTTTTCACGTTCTGACGAATGTACTTAGCCAATAGCATTTGGCTTGCATCCCAACGAGCGAAGTCATTCGTCGCGTGTTTCATCAAGAAGACTAATTCATCATCACTGTAGTCGTATTCTAGTTTTACTGGTGCCGAAAATTCACGCAACAAAGATGGCACTGGTTGTTCTTCGACATTCTCGAATACGAACGTTTGCTTATCTTGTTTAATATCTAATACGTTATGAACCGATTCACCGTTAATCAGCAATGGGATAATTTGACCTTTCGAATCGTACAGCTCGATATCAAACGGAATGTGCAACGCTTGCTTTTCAGCCTGGTCTTGCGTTGGCTCCGTAAATTGCTCTACCGTTAGTGCGTAAGTTTTTGCATTGGCATTGTATTCGCTATTTACGCGCAGCGTCGGTGTACCAGACTGGCTGTACCATAGACGGAATTGTTTTAAATCGACACCGGTGGCATCTTCCATTGCAGAAACAAAGTCTTCGCATGTCGCAGCAGTACCATCGTGACGTTCAAAGTAAAGTTTCATCCCTTTTTGGAAGCCCTCTTCGCCAAGGAGTGTATGGTACATGCGAATAACTTCGCTGCCCTTTTCATACACTGTTAGCGTGTAGAAGTTATTCATCTCAATGACTTTGTCAGGACGAATCGGGTGAGACATTGGGCTTGCATCTTCTGCAAACTGAGGGCCACGGATGATACGTACGTTATCGATGCGGTTATCTGCACGAGAGCCTAAGTCAGAAGAGAATTCTTGGTCACGGAATACGGTTAAGCCTTCTTTTAGACTTAGTTGGAACCAGTCACGACAAGTGACACGGTTGCCAGTCCAGTTGTGGAAGTACTCATGACCGATTACAGCTTCGATACCTAAGTAGTCACGATCCGTCGCCGTTTGGTCATTCGCCAAAACATACTTTGAGTTAAAGATGTTTAGGCCTTTGTTTTCCATTGCGCCCATATTGAAGAAATCAACGGCAACGATCATGTAAATATCCAGATCGTATTCAAGGCCAAAGCGTTCTTCATCCCACTTCATCGAGTTGATCAGCGATGTCATCGCATGGCCTGCACGATCTAAGTTACCTTTATCAACAAAGATTTCTAAATCAACACTGCGACCTGACATCGTTATGTATTTGTCACGCAGTACGTCAAAGTCCCCTGCGACAAGAGCAAACAAGTAAGCTGGCTTTGGATGCGGGTCCTGCCATTGAACCCAATGACGACCGTTCTCTGCATCGCCTTCTGCAATTCGGTTACCATTGCTCAGCAAATATGGATAAGCGGATTTATCTGCGATCACTTTTGTCGTGTATTTTGCCAGAACATCAGGACGATCTAAGTAATAAGTAATACGACGGAAGCCCTCAGCTTCACACTGAGTACAAAATGCGCCGCCTGATTTGTACAAACCTTCGAGTGCTGTATTCGCTTCAGGATCAATTTTGGTGACGATTTCAAGTTCAAACTCGGATGGAAGATCGGTCAGTACAAGCGATGATTCTTTCACTTCGTGATGAGCCCAATCCTCACCGTTTACTTTTACAGCGCGCAGCTCAAGCCCCTCGCCATCGAGTTCTAGCGTTGTTGTATTGCCTTTTTGAACAACCTTTGATATCGCCGTAACGATGGTGTCATTGTCATAAAGATCAAACGTAAGATCGATATCGGTAATCGCGTGAGATGGCTCTTGATAATCTTTACGATATTTGGCCTGGGGAGCTTGGGACATGAGCATAAATCCTTGTATGTCGAATAACAAAAATACCAGACTGCATGATCAAAAATGCAGTTCTGGTATCACTATATAAGCTATTTGTAGGGGTTGTGGTATCAGAATACAAGTCTTTCTATCAAAAAACGGAGCTTTTAGTGCTCTAGCTCCGTTTTTTGATTAACATTTAAACAACATTGACAATTTACCGTATGCTCGCGTAATTTGTCGTAGCAAGATAAGCTATCAAGGCGTTACCCGATTAAGTACCGCGTACATATCGCCATTTGAATCTTCAATCGTTAATTCATTTTTGTTGAGCTTATAGGTGGTCCCGTGCTCGCCATTTTCATAGAGCAAGACTAAATATTCATCTTCTGTGTAGAAAACACCTTGCTTGATTGACTCATCCCCTTCTTCGTTGGATACCCGAAACATAAACACGAAGTCAGGTTGAAGTATCAGATCCATATGGTTGATGTTGTTTGCCACAAGGCCATCTCCGGATACATAAGAGCTAGACCATATGCCTGCTAACGAGTTAGACAACCCTTTAGTAAAAGTCACACCATTAAGATCAAGCGTATTGTGATTATTGCGATAGGCATAAATTTGAGGCTCATCTGTGTTTAAGCCAAGAACGATGGTGTCTTCATTGGCGTTATACAATCCTTCCCAATGATCGACAGAATAATCTTTCTTTTGAATATCAATAGAAAAGCTGTAGTCGGAACCCAATGACAGTTTTATCGCACGAAAATTTTCAGCCGACTCTTCGGGGTTTGGGTTCATTAAATACCAGTCTCCGATGAGAAACGGCGTGTCAAAGTGACTTAATTCATCTTCTCTGGTGTTTTCTCCGCTAAACACACTAAAGCAGCAAAAGCTAAGTAAAATAAAGAACCATTTCATATCGGCATCCTTATCGTTTTCTTTTAGCTTAGGCAGTAGTCCTCACTTTCGCGAAATTTTAGATGTAGATCACGTAAATTATTGGGAAAAAATAAGCGAATATCTTACTTGATACTCAATACAAACAAAGATGAAAAGACATAAAAAAAGAGTGAGCCTGAAAGACTCACTCTTTTTACTTTGAATTGCCAGTTATTATGACTGATTTTTCTGCTTGAGTAGATCAACCATAATCGCGACAGACTCATCTAAATAAACATCAGGCGCTTCATAATCTTTAGGTATATCATCCAATGTTTTGAACGCTTCCTTACCTAAAGCAGCTTGACGCTCATTGATGCGTTGCAATCGAAGGGCTTCCGCTTTATCCGATTCAGCCTTACGAACTTTCTCGTTCAAAGACAACATATTATCGTCTTTTTCTTTACGATACTTCTCTATGTCTTCATTGATGAAACGGAATTCCATCTCATCAGAAATACGCTTGTTATGAAGAGCGGTGAGTTTTTCAACTAATGCTTCGTTGCTTGGGAAGGTTTGATATTTTGCTTTATCAATCTGATCCCAAGGTAGTGCATTGTCTTCTACACTTTCACCCGTTTCAGAAGCTTCAATTGGTGTTGGGTACGAAATATCGGGAGCAACACCACGATTTTGCGTACTTCCACCGTCAATACGGTAGAACTTCTGAATCGTGTACTGAACGTAGCCTAGCTCTTTATCGAAAAGATCGTAGATATGATTCAGTGAGCGATGCTGTTGAACCGTACCTTTACCGAAAGAGTTTTCACCTAAAATAATTGCACGATTATAATCTTGCATCGCTGCTGCAAAAATTTCAGACGCCGAAGCACTGTAGCGGTTAATCAACACCGTCAGCGGACCATCGTAGCTCACTTTTCCGTCAGTATCGGCGTTCACCTTAATACGACCATAGCTGTCACGAACTTGAACAACAGGACCTTCTTTAATGAATAACCCTGTTAATGCTGTCGCTTCCGTTAATGCACCACCACCGTTGTTACGTAGATCAACGATTACGCCGTCAACGTTTTTGGTTTTTAACTCAGCAAGCAGTTTATCGGTATCTTTCGACAAACCGACGTAGAAACTTGGCACTTCTAAAATACCAATCTTCTTACCATCTTTTTCGATGATCTCCGACTTCACTGCGCGATCTTCTAGGCGAACTTTGTCACGAACAATTGTGACAATGTAACTCTTCGCATCGTTACCTTCTGGCAAGATCTGTAGATTAACCTTTGTGCCTTTGGGGCCTTTGATTAATTGAACTACATCATCCAGACGCCAACCGATCACGTCGACAATCTCTTCGCCGTCTTGTCCAACACCGATGATTCGATCCCCTTCGCCAAGCTGCTTGCTCTTCGACGCAGGGCCACCAACAACAAGTGAACGAATTACTGTGTAATCGTCAGTCATTTGTAAAACAGCACCAATGCCTTCCAGAGATAGGTTCATTTCCGATTGGAATTGCTCAGCATTACGTGGAGAAAGGTAGCTAGTATGAGGGTCGACTTGTCGGGCGAAGGCATTCATATATAACTGGAATGCATCTTCGTTATTAGTCTGTGTGATCCGCTTCATCGCGTTGTTATAACGCTTCTCTAAAACTTCTTTAATCTCTGGCCATTCTTTGCCAGTCAGTTTCAGATTTAACGCGTCATATTTCACGCGCTTACGCCATAACTCGTTGAGCTCCACTTCGTCTTTTGGCCATGCAGCTTCAGAACGGTCTAACTCTATCTCGTCATCAGTATCAAACTTGATCTCTTCGTCGAGTAGCGTTAACGCATAAGCAAAGCGCTCGAAACGCTTTTGCATTGAGAGGTTATAAACATCAAAAGCAATTTGGTTGTTACCAGCTTTTAGCTGATCATCAAGCTCAATTGACCAGTCTTTAAAAGAGTCGATGTCCGCTTGAGTAAAAATATTTCTATTATAATCAAGCAATTCTACATAGCGTTCAAAGATCGCTTTGGAGAAATCATCATTGAGGCTGAAATGCTTATAATGAGAGCGGGTAAATCGAGAGGTGACTCGTTTGCTAGCTGTTTCGTGCTGAACTTCAGGAGCGAGAACCGGCAAGTCATCTTTATGTAGTTTGGCTTCGAGAGCCTGAGCTGATGCTGCTAGCCATAAGCTAGCAGCAATCAGTGTCACTTTTGAACGGCAATTCATGCGTAGGAGTATCTCCTTTATGCGCGCAAGTGCTCCGCTTTCACAACCATTTGTAGGCCGTTAGCAAGTTGAACACGTACATCATCCTTATTGATCTCAACAATGGTCGCTGCCATGTTTCCTTTGCCCATGTTCACGTTAACTGCGTTACCTACTGTGATTTCGTCAGCATTTAGAGCGCGCGTTTCTACAGGCTTAGTTGTTTTTTGTACTTTTGGTTTGTTAGTACGACGAGGCTGTTGAGGCTTTTTAGCCGCTGGTTTTGCTTTCGCCTTACCCTCTTCACGAGCTTTTTGTGCTTGTTCTTTACGACGAGCTTGAACTTTTGCCTTGCTTTCTGCAAGTGTCGCTTTCGCGTGTTCAACGTGCTCTTCTTCTAGCTCACCACAAGGGTTGCCGTCTAGGTCTACACGTACTGCACCTGGTTTTACACCATGTAGGTAACGCCATGATGAAGTGTACTGTCTTAACGCTGCACGAAGCTGTGTTTTGCTTACTTTTTCGTCTTCACTTAGACGTTCCGCAAGATCTTGAAAAATACCAATTTTCAGAGGTTTTGCTTCACCTTCTAAAGTAAAGCACTTAGGGAAACATTCAGCAATATATGCAATAACTTCTTTGCTGTTTTTTAACTTTTCAGTCATGAGGGGTCCTGATTTGAGCGGATTTCCGCGAGCATTAAGAAAAAATATTCTCGTATTATAGTGACATGCCAAGGAAAAACCACACTCGAAGGCTAATTTATGCGTCGTTCGCGTGTGAATTAAGCAGCTTTTCTACTTCAGCCATGAAATGAGTGAGACCTTCTTCGTCTGTTTCATTGAATCGACCAATACTTGGGCTGTCAATATCAAGGACACCAACCACCTTTCCATTAATAGAAAATGGAATCACAATTTCTGAATTGCTCGCTGCATCGCACGCTATATGTCCCTCAAATTCATGAACGTCGTATACTCTTTGTATGGTGTTAGTTTTTGCTGCAGTACCACAGACACCGCGCCCCATAGGAATGCGGACACAAGCTGGTTTTCCTTGGAACGGACCAAGAACGAGCTCTTCACCTTTTGCTAGGTAAAAGCCAGCCCAGTTAAGATCGTCCAATTCCATGAAAAGCAGTGAGCTCAAGTTTGCTAGGTTAGCAATAAAGTCTGGCTCAGACTCAATTAGAGCAACGGCTTGTTTGGTTAGTCTATGGTATTGTTCTATGTTCATATTAACTTCCTACTTACTATAAAAGCTTCCATTCTCACTGTATGGCGCTAAAATGCAGCCCTACTTTATAATAGGACTTATTCTCAATTACAATGCTTCTGAAAAATGACACTATTAGCCGTTCTTGGTTGATAACACAAGTAAAAAAGCACAAGTCCAAGCTTATCATAGCGAACTTGATAGCGGTGCTTGCAACCTTGATTAGTGTTCCAATCCCCCTTCTCATGCCGTTGATGGTTGATGAGGTTTTATTGGACCAACCAGCAAAAGGCTTAGCTGCTATGAATGCCATTCTCCCTGAAGCGTGGCACACTCCGACGGGTTATATATTTTTCACCCTTTTCTTGGTCGTCCTGATGCGAGCTGCAAGTCAGGGGTTAAATATCCTTCAAAGCCGACAATTTACACTTGTTTCTAAAACGATCACGTTTGAGATGCGCAGTAAAATGATCGACAAGCTTGGTCGTATCAGCATCCGCCAATACGAAACCAAAGGCAGCGGAGGCATCAACGCCCACCTTATCACTGACATTGAAACCATCGATAAATTTATTGGTTCTACGTTAGCAAAATTCGTTATCAGTTTTTTAACGGTCATTGGTACTGCCATCGTTCTGCTTTGGCTCGACTGGCGACTTGGTCTATTTATTCTGCTAGTTAACCCTATTGTCATTTACTTCTCACGTAAACTAGGAAGTATGGTTAAACATCTGAAACGGAAGGAAAATCATTCTTTTGAAATTTTCCAAAACCGTTTAGTTGAAACATTAGATGGCATTTACCAGCTGCGCGCAGCCAATAAAGAGCGAGAATTTCTCCAACAACTCAAAGACAGTGCGAACCAAGTTCGTGTGGATGCAGACAAGTATGCGTGGCAATCAGAGGCGGCAGGTCGCGTCTCTTTCCTACTCTTCTTAATCGGTTTTGAGTTATTCAGAGCCGTCGCCATGCTGATGGTCATGTTTAGTGACCTCACTATTGGTCAAATCTTTGCTGTTTTTGGTTACCTATGGTTTATGTTGTCTCCTGTTCAAGAGCTGCTCGGCATTCAGTTTTCTTGGTACAGCGCGAAAGCTGCGTTAAAACGCATCAACGACTTATTAGTATTAGAAGAAGAACAAAGACCAGTACCTAAGGTAAATCCTTTCAAAGAAGATAGAGAAGTCGATGTTAAAGTAGAAAACGTAGACTTCTCTTATAATAATGAAAACAAAGTCCTAGATAACCTTTCTTTACATATACCGGCAGGAAAGAAAGTGGCGCTAGTTGGTGCGAGCGGAGGCGGTAAGTCGACCTTAATACAACTACTTATTGGGGTTTATCGTCAAAACTCCGGTAGCATTCGCTTTAATGATGAATTAACAGAAGATATTGGTTTTGAAGTAATTCGTGACAAAATTGCCGTGGTATTACAGCAACCTATACTATTTAACGACACCTTGAGGCATAATCTAACACTCGGTGGGAATTTTGACGAAATGTCACTTTGGCGAGCTCTTGAAGTAGCTCAGCTGCAAGATGTTATTTCTCAACTGAATCACGGTTTGGATACTCAAGTCGGCCGTAACGGCATTCGTTTGTCAGGTGGTCAACGACAACGCCTTGCCATCGCAAGAATGGTGCTGAGTGATCCTCAATTTGTTATTTTAGATGAAGCCACGTCTGCGCTTGATACCGCTACTGAAGCGGCATTGCACAAAGCATTGACTGAATTCTTACGTGGTAGAACAACATTAATCGTTGCGCACCGTCTATCAGCCGTAAAACAAGCCGATTTGATCTACGTGCTTGAAGATGGAAAAGTAACGCAAACAGGTACTCATGGTGAGTTAGTTGAGCAAGAAGGCTTATATCAAACCTTATATGGGGGCATACAGTCCCACGCTTAAATCGTTCAAGTTAGAGAGGTCGTTATGACCTCTCTGTCTAAGCACGCCATGCAGCCAAATAATGTGCGCTTGTGCCAAGGTTGCGAATTGCCTGTCGATATCGTCGACTTACCCAATGGAAGAAATGCACACTGTCCTCGTTGTGGCACACAGTTGTATCGAGGCGGTAGCCCTAGCCTCTCAGGTAATTTAGCCGTCGCGATAACCTGTATCCTGCTATTTATTCCATCACACTTTTTTAACTTTATTAGTATCCGACTCTTTGGTGTGATGATTCCGGCAACCCTACCTTCAGGGATGATCACATTGATGGAAGAAGGCTTTGTTCTTCTTTCACTGCTTATTCTATTTTGTAGCTCTCTAGCGCCTCTGACGGTTTGTGTTTCAGTGGTTACGGCACATATCTCGCTGCATCAACGATGGTTTCGAGGGCTTCGTGTTTCACTGTGGCTAATTCAACATTTGAAACATTGGGTAATGCTGGATGTGTTCTTAGTTAGCATCGCCATTTCCTGCTTCAAACTCCAAGATTATTCCGACATTTTTGTAGGCCCAGGGTTAATTGGTCTGGTTCTTTTGCAGATATTTACCGTTTTGTTAGTTTCTCGAATCAGTGTGCGTCGTTACTGGGAAGCCTGGAAACCAGAAAGCCTTTATTCCTTTGAACACAAAGACGTGCATTGCCATGAGTGCCACCTGTCTCAACCTGAAGGTGACCATTGTCGGCGTTGTCACCACGAGTTATATCATCGCAAGCCCAACTCCATTCAGAAGACGTGGGCTTACCTCATTGCGGCAACGATAGCGATTTTCCCAGCCAACTTGATTCCTATTTCCATCTTGCTGACCAATGGCAAACGTTTGGAAGATACTATTTTCTCAGGCGTAGCTGGGTTGGTAAAAAGCGGTATGTATGGCATCGCAGTGATCATTTTTGTGGCCAGTATTGTTGTGCCAGTTGTAAAAATACTTGGCCTTGCCTACATCATGCTTTGCATTCAATTCAAACGTTCGGTGTTTAAGAGACAACGAATGATGGTTTACTTTGTTGTTAAATGGATCGGTAAATGGTCTGTGATGGACTTGTTTGTTATTTCTATCATGATGACCTTAGTCGATCGTGGTCAGATACTTGATTTCACACCAGGTTATGGCGCCGTGGCCTTTGGTGTTGTCGTGGTATTGACCATGCTTGCAGCGGAAAGTATTGATCCAAGGCTAATCTGGGACCAAACAGGCCCAACACAATCAGAAAAAGAGTCAATGAATGAGTGATCAGAACAGTTCTCAAACGTCATACGTACCAGATGTAAAGCGGAGCAAAGGCATATCTCCTCTTTGGCTTTTGCCAATTTTGACTATGGTCTTAGCTGGCTGGCTTGTGGTGAAGTCGATACACGATGCCGGACAACGGGTGCAAATCTATTTTTCTGACGCTGCTGGCTTGGTCGCCGGGCGAACCACTATCCGTTACCAAGGGCTAGAAGTCGGTATGGTGAGAGACATTAACCTCACTGAAGATCTCGGCAGTATTTATGTTGATGCCGATATCTACCCTGAAGCGGCAAAATTGCTGAACGATAAAACTCGCTTTTGGCTGGTAAAACCAACAGCAAGCCTAACGGGAGTTTCTGGACTCGATGCGCTCGTGTCGGGTAATTACATATCGATTCAACCTGGAGATGGTCAAGAGTTTGAAACAACGTTCCATGCGTTAGACTCTGCACCAACAGATTTGCGCGTTTCACAAGGTTTGAACATTAAACTCAAAAGCCGCGATTTAGGTGGTGTGTCGATTGGATCTCAAATTGTTTATAAGAAAATTCCAATCGGTGAAGTCTACAGCTACCAGCTGGATGAAGACGCAAAATCTATCACGATTCAAGCCAACATTCAGGATCAATACCGACATATCATTAACAACCGCAGTCGGTTCTGGAACGTAAGTGGAATCGGTGCCAGCATCGGTTTTGAAGGCGTCGATGTAAGGCTAGAAAGCATGAGTGCTCTACTCGGAGGCGCGATCGCCGTCGATTCTCCGGATGACGGTGAGCCTGTAGAAGAGAATACTGAATTCCGTCTGTATAAAGATTTGAAAACTGCAGGTCGAGGTATCGCTGTTAAAATCGTCCTCCCTGATGACAGTAAAATCAGTGGCGAAGGCGCACCCATTATGTATCGCGGAATCGAGATTGGCCAAGTTACAGACTTAAACCTATCCGAAGGGCGAGAAGTGATATTAGCGTCAGCGGCAATTCAACCAGCTTTCAGTGACATGCTGACGACAGGTACCCGATTCGTCTTAGAAGAAGCAAAAGTGTCCCTCTCTGGTGTTGAAAACATTGCCAATCTCGTGAGAGGAAACTTCTTAACCATTGTGCCAGGTGCCGGTGATCGCTCTCGCCGCTTTACTGCCATTCGTAAAAACGTTTTTAACCAACAGCAAGAAAAGTCCATCGCTATTCGTTTAGTGTCTGACAACTCGTTTGGCCTAGATAGCGGTGCCAACGTGCTTTACAAAGGCATCGTTGTCGGTTCAATTATCAACGTAGGCTTAGTTGAAGAAGGTAAAAAATCGCAACATGAAGTATTTATGGATGTATTGATTGATCATGAATACAAACACCTGATCAAATCAAACAACCGTTTTTATGTAACCGGAAGTGCCTCTGCAGAGTTAACGGAATCGGGCCTCAGCGTTACCGTTCCTCCGGCAAAACAGTTGTTAACTGGGTCCATTAGCTTTGTAAGCGAAGGCAAGCAAGATATTCAAAAGGAGTATCAACTGTTCCAAAACGAATCATTGGCAGAACTAGCACAGTACAACCAAAGTGGCTCTAGAGCACTCACACTGTTTGCTTCTGAATTGCCGCCGATTTCCAAAGGCAGCCCTCTGCTCTATCGTAATCTTCCTGTTGGTAACGTCTCCGATTTCCAATTGGTTGATGGCGGTGTGTTGATTAAAGCAACCATTGAAAACCGTTTTGCTTACCTCGTAACGCCGCAAACCGTCTTTTGGAACCGTTCAGGGATCGAGATAGATGCATCGTTAGCTGGCGTGAGTGTGAAAGCTCACCCTTTAAAATCATTAATCGAAGGTGGCATCGCTTTTGACTCTGTTCCTGGCGTTGAAAACAAAATTGGAGACAACTGGAAGTTATATACAGATCAAAAAACTGCTCGCAAGTTTGGACGCGTCATTGCTTTAGAAACCGACGGTTCGCAAGAGATTGCTAAAGGAATGCCGATTGAGTATCAAGGCGTCAAAGTTGGTGAAGTCACACTGGTTGTACCGAATTTTCGTCGCAATATGGTTGAAATTACCGCAAGAGTTCTACCTGAATACGTAGAAAATATTGCGGTGGAAGGCTCACATTTTTGGCTAACTGAGCCAGAGATTGGCTTAGGGGGCGTGAAAAACCTTGGCGCATTGGTGTCGAAATCCATCAGTGTTGAGCCAGGTAAAGGTAAAGCTAAATTTGATTTTCAGTTGGAAAACGGTTCAGAACGTGTTCAGGGCATGATGTTTACTTTACAAAGTGAACAACGAGGCTCAGTACAAGTCGGAACGCCTATTCTTTACCGCCAGATGGAAGTCGGCCAAGTAACCGACGTGAGCCTAGGAGAATTTGCCGATCGCGTCGTCACGACCATCAAGATACAGCCTGAATATGCTTACCTCGTTCGTCAAAACAGTGTGTTTTGGAATGTTTCAGGAGTAGATGTCTCCATCGGAATTACTGGTGCGAACATCAAAGCGGGCACATTTGATAGTTTAGTTCGCGGAGGAATTGCGTTTTCAACGCCAGAGCAATCGACTATTCCACCAGCGGCAAAAAGTGGGCAATCTTTCTTTTTATATCCACAAGCTGAAGAAGGCTGGACTCAATGGCGTACTGCGATTCCTAAGCCGTAGAATAAAGCTCAATTCACATACAATTGAAGTTTGATTACCTTAAAAGAGCAGCAATCGCTGCTCTTTTTTATTGCTCGGTCCTTGTCACTATTCGTTTCTGCTTCGCTTTCGTATATTATTTGCCACAAATTCTGCAAACGAGATCCCACATTGCATCCTAATGTTTACATCCCAGACGCGTTTCTGGAAAAAATCCAAACTATCCTTCCTGCTCACCTCAACATGGAAGACTTTATCGCATCGTGCCAAAAGCCACTGCGCAAAAGTATTCGTGTTAATACGTTGAAGATCAGTGTTGAAGCGTTTCTAGAACGTGCAGACGCAAAAGGCTGGAAGCTTTCTCCTGTGCCTTGGTGTGACACAGGGTTTTGGATTGAAGCGGACGAGTCAGTTGTACCATTAGGCAACACTGCAGAGCACATGTCAGGCTTATTCTACATTCAAGAAGCCAGTTCAATGATGCCAGTATCTGCGCTGTTTATGAATGACGAATCTTACGATGCCGTGTTAGATACAGCAGCTGCACCAGGATCAAAGACCACTCAAATCGCGGCTTTAATGAACAATGAAGGCGTTCTCGTGGCTAATGAATACGCCGCAAGTCGTGTAAAAGTGCTGCATGCCAACGTGGAACGTTGTGGTGTACGTAACGCCGCACTAAGTAACTTCGATGGGCGCGTTTTTGGCGGTTGGCTACCAGAACAATTTGATGCGGTTCTGCTCGACGCGCCCTGCTCCGGCGAAGGCACCGTTCGCAAAGACGAAGATGCAATGAAAAACTGGACGCAAGCTTCCGTGCTCGACATAGCTGACACACAGAAAGATCTTATTGAAAGCGCCTTCCATGCACTAAAGCCCGGTGGTGTGATGGTTTACTCAACGTGCACACTCAGTACCGAAGAAAACCAACAAGTTTGTCATCACTTGAAAGAAACCTTTGGTGATGCCGTTGAGTTTGAAAGCCTTGAGACCTTGTTTGAAAACGCAAATGCTGCTCTAACTGAAGAAGGCTTTTTGCATATCTTTCCACAGGTCTACGACTGCGAAGGATTCTTTGTCGCAAGAATTCGTAAACTGGCAGCTGTTGAACCACCAAAGGTCAAAAAGCGCATGGGCAAGTTCCCGTTTACCAAAGCATCGAAAAAAGAATCGGTTGAAATTGCCCAACAGCTGCAAAGTGCGTTAGGTATTGAACTTCCGAATGACAGTTCTGTATGGCTTCGCGATAAAGATGTCTGGTTGTTCCCTAATTCTTTAGAGCCAATGATCGGCGAATTACGCTTCTCTCGTATGGGTATAAAGATCGCGGAAGCCCATAAAAATGGCTACCGTTGGCAGCATCAGGTGGCGACGGCCTTAGCGACAGGCTCTGAGGCAAACGCCATCGAGCTAACCATTGAAGAAGCGCGCGAATGGTACATGGGACGCGATGTTCGCCCTCAAATCATTCCTGAGGATATGAAAACAGGTAAAGGCGAAGTGCTTGTCACCTATCAAGGCGCAGTCATTGGCCTTGGAAAGTGGGTAAGCAACAGAATAAAGAATGGTCTTCCTCGCGAATTAGTACGAGATAAGAACTTATTTTAAAGAAGTAACGAATCATAAATAAATGAAAAGCCATCGTATTTGCGATGGCTTTTTAATTCGTAAGTATGAAAGCAACTGGGCTCGCTAGCGATCCGGATACGCTGTACTAAACTAGTTGTATCAAAGTAATGCTTTGATATGGCATTTCTCTCTATGTTCACCAACAAAATTATTGTTGGAAAAAGTTTAGCGCAGGCTCTGCGGAGCCGTTTCCCCTAGGCCCAAAAAAAGGAAAAGTTTGGGCCGTTTTTTTGGCTGCCGATCCGCTATACGTGAGTTTGGGCTACGCCAGACGAATGCCGTCTTTCTCGATAACAATCTTGCCCTGCTTGTACAATCCACCAATGGTCTTTTTGTAAGTACCTTTACTTGTACGGAAAGCTTCAAAAATCGCTTCAGGAGAAGACTTATCGTTCAAAGGTAAAAAGCCGCCTTTCTTCTCTAACAGATCAAGAATCTTGCTAGAAAGATCGTCCATTTTTGCCACGCCGACTTTTTGTAGCGCGAGATCGATTTTGCCATCTTCACGAATTTGCTTAATAAAGCCTTTCAGTTTCTTACCGATGTAAAGCTTACCAAACACATCTGATGGGAAAATCATGCCCCAATGCTTTCCGTTAACAATCGCTTTGTAGCCAAGTTGACTGCGCTCTGCGATGATCAAATCAACTTGTTCGTTAACTTCATAATTCGCCGGAGTTTTGTCTAACCATTTGTTGAACTTAGTCGTACCAACAATGCGGCCTGACGCTTTGTCAGTATATACATAGACAAGAATAGTTTGTCCCGCAGAGAAGCGAGTGCGTTGCTCACTAAAAGGAATAAGTAGATCCTTTTCTTTGATGCCCCAATTTACAAAAGCACCTGTCGCGTTGACGCCCTCAATCTTCATTAAGCCCCATTCACCCACTTGGGCAATAGGTCTTTCAATGGTCGCAGCAAGCTGGCTTTCTGAATCGAAGTACAAAAATACGTCTACATGATCACCAATTTCAGTACCCTCTGGTACATACTTATTAGGCAGTAGAACAGAACCGTAATCATCACCATCCAGAAATACGCCAAAATCAGCCTTTTTAATGACTTCTAAGCTGTTAATTTGACCAATTTTAATCATTGATTTTGTCTCTTTTTAAATTTACGTGGAATTATACCTAAACTAACAAGAAAATCAGAGAGAAAAGCATAGTGCTCTGTTATGCTGTTGTCGTTCAGCTATATGCCCCAGTCACTCTTTTAGCACTTTTATGCTTACCTGCTCAACAGTACGCATAAGTTAAGAATGCTTTAACAAAGTCAGGAGCTTTCTTTGGTCACCGTCGATAAACAAGACTCAATAACATTAAAAATCAGTCATGCACTCGCAAAGAGCAAAAGTGTCGACCTAGATATTTACTTTTTTATACCTGGTGAGCTTGGTTTAAACGCCGATATCATCAGTGAATCCGAATTTTATTACACTTCAATCACACAGCAACGCTCTTATTACAGTACTGAAATCCTTCTACCGCTAGTACACAGTCGACTTGCCAAACGTGGACGCCTGTCGAATCAACAATACCGAGTAAGTTTGAGTTTGTTCGCGTACCAATACGTTATTGCGCTAGACAAAGCGGTGGCAAGTTTAAACAAGCATCAGAACAACTCCGTAACGGAAGATGAAGTAGACGAAGTTATCGAGCTCACGCTTGAGATCTTAAAGCGCTTGCGACGTTCTATTCCTTATGAAGAGAACTTAAAACGGTACTACGTTAACATCGATAACTACCTGTCTTGGTATACCGAGCAGAAGTTTTTATCTCTAGTGGCTCATCTCCCGCGTGAAGGCGATTATGGCACGATTAAGAAACGCTTGATCACGCTCTGTGAAAAAGAGCAAGCCCATCGAAAACTCAACAAGTACAACTCTCCAAGAGTCGTTGAAGACGTTACTCGCCTATCTAACAAAATGCGCTTGCTAAGACGCTTGATTGAACACCCTATCGTGCTTCGTGAAGAAACCATATCAATGGGTAACAACATCAAGCGTGCTATCAAAGGTATTGCTACTGGCTTGGTGATGGTTGTCGTGACCTCAACCGTGATTCTCGCTCGCGATTACCTTGGGGAAATTTCCGCGTCCTTCATTATCGCGATGTCATTTATTTATGCTCTACGAGAAATCTTTAAAGATGATTTGCGCGATGCGATGTGGCGATGGATCCGTAAAGGCAAGCCAAAGTGGCGTAAGAAGTATGTTGATCCAACAACGAAAAAAGTGGTCGGCAGAAAATTAGAGTGGCTCGATTATCGTACGTTAAGTAGCTTGCCAGATAAGATTCAAAGAATACGTAAGAAGCGCGTCGTGCAGCGCGAAGAGCAGATACTTCATTATCACGAGAAAACCGAAATGGCGACCTCTCTATTCTTAAGTGGTTATGAGCAAACAAGAGAAACACTGAACATCAGTTTGCGCCCTATCATCCGCTTGATGGATAAAAGCTCAAACCGAGTTTACCGTTTAAATGAAGGGCAAGTGACCAAAGAGTCGGTAGAGAAACGTCATTTGCTCAATGTGATTGTCAAAGAGGACAACCACACCGATGAGCCTGTTTATTACCGTTGGAAAGTGGTCTTAAACCGCTCCAAAATCGTCTCGATTGAGCAGATTGAACTCAATTAAAGCGATATTCTTTAAAACAGCAAACCACTAAGCAGCCTCTTTTCCTTGTTGGGCTGCTTTTTTTATCGAAAGAGTCAACGAGAATTCAGCCATAGGTTCGTCACCATGTAAGCTAGGACACAATGCGACGATTTTTACATCGCGATTCACTCGTTCACCCGTTGCCAACGTATGATCGAGCATCTCATCAATAACATCACCATCGTTACACACAAAGTGTACATCCGCTTCCGGACGTTTTAAAAACTCGGCTTTGACGCCTTTAAATGCTAAAGAGATCGCTTCTCCTTTTTCTTGCGCCTTGCTCATAGCAAGAAAACCACCAGCTACATCCGCCCCAACAGCTAAAGCGCCGAAATACATGCTATTCAAATGGTTCTTTGTTCTTCTTCGCAAAGGGATTCGAACCTCAACGTGCTCGCTATCTATCGCAATGATCTTAGGGTGACAAAGCCAAATCAGAGGCACTTTAGAAAAGCCGAATAGATTTAGATACAAATTTGCACGACGTACAGCTGATAACATTTTGGTCTCCTTACCAATCTAGTCAGACCAGTTAATCAACGAAAGAAATAGATGTCAAAGAAATGTTAACAAAAGCTCGATCTCACGAGTTATTTAGCCACCATTTTAATGACATTGTCACACAGATAAACATGAGGTTTGCCGCAGTTATCTTGATTGCCTAACGGTGAGATAGATGAAATGGTTATAAATTCAAATGTATATATATTGATTTAATGATCAAGTTTTGTCATTTATACATAAGTCATTTAAATGAATACCTACACCTTTGTATACAATTCGGTATTTCCTGGCGAAGATTCCCGTGAAACGGTTTATTCCTGCCTGTAATTCCGTTATCTTTACCCCTTCGCAATAGAGAATAAAGCTATAACATGCCTATAAAAACAGATGAATTGAGAACCCAACCTTTGGGTCCAATGCCTACCCCAGCAGAGCTAGGTAGTGTACATCCTATTACGGATGACGTTGCAGACCGTATCGCTCAATCTCGTCGTCAGATTGAAAACATTTTATCGGGTGAAGACGATCGCCTTCTTGCGATTGTAGGTCCGTGTTCTGTTCACGACACTGAAGCTGCCATTGATTACGCCACTCGCCTGAGTGAAATCCAAGACAAGTACAAAGACGAACTGTTTATCGTGATGCGTACTTACTTTGAAAAGCCTCGTACAGTAGTTGGTTGGAAAGGTTTGATTACCGACCCTAACCTAGATGGCTCTTACGCGCTTGAAGCTGGCCTCCATAAAGCACGTAAACTACTACTGGATATCAACAAGCTTGGTCTTGCGACTGCTACTGAGTTTCTTGATATGATTACTGGTCAATACATAGCGGATTTGATCACGTGGGGCGCGATCGGTGCTCGTACAACAGAATCGCAAATTCACCGTGAAATGGCATCGGCGCTGTCTTGCCCAGTTGGTTTCAAAAATGGCACAAATGGCAACGTAAAAATTGCAATTGATGCAATTCGCGCATCGAAAGCCTCGCATTACTTCTACTCTCCAGATAAGAATGGCCGCATGACGGTTTATCGTACAAGTGGTAACCCATATGGTCATATTATTTTACGCGGCGGAGAGAAAGGCCCTAACTTTGATGAAGCGTCAGTAAAACAAGCGTGTGATGCTCTAGCCGAGTTTGGCTTGCCACAACGTTTGGTTGTGGATTTCAGCCACGCAAACTGTCAGAAGCAGCACAGAAAACAAATCGACGTTGCTCAAGACATTTGTAACCAAATTAAGTCAGGCAGTACTCGTATTGCGGGTATCATGGCTGAAAGCTTTATTCTTGAAGGCAATCAGCCAATGACTGACATCAACAACCTAACGTATGGTCAATCTATTACAGACCCATGCCTAGGCTGGGAAGATACTGCTACAATGCTAGATATGCTGGCAAACGCCGTTAAATCCCGAAAGTCCCTATAACAAAATAATCAAGGAATCTTCATGCCATCGTTTGATATTGTTTCTGAAATCGATACGGTTGAACTACGTAACGCCGTTGATAATGCTAACCGTGAATTGTCTACTCGTTTCGATTTCCGCAACGTTAATGCGAGCTTTGAGCTAGTAGAAGAAAACGTAAAAATGTCTGCGGAAGGTAACTTCCAACTTAAGCAAATGCGCGATATTTTACGTGGCCACTTGGCAAAGCGTAATATTGATGCAAACGCAATGGATGCACAGGACCCAGATGTAACTGGTAAGAACTGGCACCAAACTCTGCTTTTCCGCCAAGGTATCGATACACCAACAGCCAAAAAAGTAGTGAAACTTATCAAAGACGCAAAGTTAAAAGTACAAGCCTCTATTCAAGGCGACAAGGTACGTGTTACTGGTAAGAAACGTGATGACCTGCAAGCGACAATGGCAGCGATTCGTGAAGCAGAGATGGGCATACCATTCCAGTTTAACAACTTCCGTGATTAATCAGTCTGAGAAGTAACTTAGTTTAAAAACGCCAGCGCATAGTTCGCTGGCGTTTTTGTTGGCCTTTTAATCGAGCAAGCCAAGTGCCCACTTTTTAACGTGGTTATATCACCAAGTCCTGCCCTTGCAGCAATAAGAACTCGCTCGTCCCTTTAGGGATAAACACGCAAACTCGAAGCTTTTCAGATTTAGCCTTGGTCAACATATCAGAGAGTTCAGCTGCGCTGGAGAAAGCTTCTCGCTCTGCATCTCTTCGTATTAGCTCTAACACGTTCGCTTCGCATCGAGTTGAGTAAAGTGCTAGCTCGGCTTGTTGCATGTAGCGCACGGCCTTAATTGGCAACATCTCAACGTCTTTCCCTACCTGTATCCAAGTACAACTTCCCTTTTCATCCAAAGGTGTTGCCATGGTCGCTTGGTAAATCGTTTCTAACTCTCTATTATCTCGCGCGTTTTCAACCTCAGGATTCGAGAAGAATTGCTCCCAAAACTTACGACGTAAATCGACACTAGGTAGTGCTTCTTTAATCGAATTACGCTTTGAGTTAGCAAAGTCCGCCATCAACCCCATGTTTTGTGGCAGTATCGATTCAAGCTTTTCACGGATGTTTCGAACTAAAACTGGTGAGGCGCCGCCACTAGAAATAGCAATTTGTATGCGGCCACGATTGATCATAGAGGGCGTAATGAAATCACAATAAGGCTTATCATCAACAACGTTCACTAGGATGCCTAATTCTTTCGCATCTTTATACACTTGGTGATTTAGCTCAGGATTATCTGTCGTGGCCCACACTTGAACAAAGTTTTTAGTGACAATGTCACTTGAATAGAAACGTTGTATCCAACGCACTTGATGCTCTGCAGCAAGCTTAGAGAGAAAATCGACCAACGTTGGAGAAACGATAGTGACATCCGCCCCTGCCTTTAGCAAAGCTTCCACCTTTCTGCTTGCCACTTCACCGCCGCCTACGACAAGAACGGGTTTATTGATTAAATCTAAGAACAGAGGAAAATATCGCATTTCAATCCATGATTACTCTAATTAGCTGTTGCAGACCATGCTACCAAAAATGGGGCAAGCTCATCACCCTGTTTCGGTATCACAAATAATTTTTGTTCGAATTTTTACTGAACTTCACCAAGCTCAGCTAATGACAGTTTTAATAACAACTTTTTATTCTCTTGTATTGTTCACTCTTCTATTGATTGTTCTGATGCACCAAATTGTCCATGATTTGCACTATTTACAAACAATTAACATTTCGTCATTCTAAATCTCAAGGCGCTTTGTAAGTTCTCTCAAAACTTCATTTAAATTATATATTTGAGAATTAACAGATCCTTTCCTACGCTTATAACTGGTTGATCTATCGAATACCGTTTCTTCGAAAATCAATCACGTAGGACGATAACTCTAACGAATTGGACACGTTATTTCAGGTCACTCCTGATTAAACATGGATCATACAGGAAGGATACAAATGGCAAATAAACTCACAGTTCTTGCTTCCGTCGTAGCGGCTTCTACTGCGATGATGGCAACATCAGCTCAAGCAGCAGACACTACTCTGGACAAAGTCACAAAACAAGGTTTTCTTACTTGTGGCGTAAGTACCGGTCTACCTGGTTTCTCTAACCCTAACTCAAAAGGTGAATGGGAAGGTATCGACGTAGAATATTGCCAAGCACTGGCTGCAGCCGTTCTTGGGGATAAAACGAAAGTTAAATATGTACCCCTAACCGCGAAAGAACGTTTCACTGCGCTTCAATCAGGTGAGATTGATGTGCTTTCTCGTAACACCACCTGGACACTGCATCGTGATACTGCACTTGGCCTAAACTTCGTAGGGGTAAACTACTACGATGGCCAGGGCTTCATGGTGAAGAAAGATCTTGGCATCTCAAGCGCAAAAGAGCTTGATGGTGCATCAGTTTGCGTACAGTCCGGTACAACAACTGAGCTGAACCTTGCTGACTACTTCCGTAACAGCGGTATGTCATACAAGCCGGTCGTATTTGATACGGCAGCCCAAACGTCAAAAGGTTTCGATGCAGGACGTTGTGATGTGTTAACGACTGACCAATCTGGTCTTTATGCATTGCGCCTGAACCTGAAAGATCCCTCTTCTGCAGCCGTTCTTCCGGAAATCATTTCTAAAGAACCACTAGGTCCCGTCGTTCGTCAAGGTGATGACCAATGGTTCAATATTGCGAAGTGGACATTATCAGCAATGATTAACGCCGAAGAGTATGGTATTAGTTCGAAAAATGCGGATGAAATGCTGAAATCGAAAGATCCAAACATCAAACGTATTCTTGGTGTTGACGGTCCGAAAGGCAAAGGTTTGGGTATTCGTGATGATTGGGGCTACCAAGTTGTCAAGCAAGTCGGTAACTATGGTGAAAGCTTCGAACGCACAGTCGGTACTGGTTCGCCGTTAGAAATTTCTCGTGGCGTTAATGCGCTATGGAATGCAGGCGGCTTTATGTACGCGCCACCAATCCGATAGAACAAGTTAATCAGGGCGGTTCATGCCGCCCTTTTTCTTGATTTTATCCATCTGTATGAGTAAAGACCGCTCATTGAATGGTAAGAAGTATTCGCTTAGGTAGGCTATTTCAACTCGAATATCGCCGTTTAACTCTGGTGAAAACATGCTTCGACCAGCAAGGACGTGACTATTTATACAGGCAGATATCTATAACTAAGGTTTGAGGTTATCGCTGTATGAAACCGACAAAAGATGCATCGCCAAGTACGATGTCCAAACCGAGCGGAAGCAAGAGCTTGATTTATAATCCCGCCTTTCGTTCTGCTATTTTCCAGATCATTGCCATAGCTGCACTGGTATTTTTCTTTTACACGATTATAAATAACGCACTGAACAACTTAGATGCTCGTGGGATCGCTACGGGTTTCGGTTTTTTAAATCAAGAAGCCGGGTTTGGTATTGGGTTAACATTAATTGAATACGATGAAACGTACTCTTACGGTAGAACATTTATCATCGGCCTTCTTAATACGGCGTTAGTCTCCGTATTAGGTATTATTCTGGCTACCGTGATTGGTTTTACAATGGGGGTCGCTCGCCTTTCTTCTAACTGGTTAGTAAGTCGCTTGGCTGCTGTTTATATCGAAACGTTCCGAAATATCCCACTTCTTCTACAAATATTTTTCTGGTATTTCGCTGTTCTTCAAGCATTACCCTCACCTCGTCAAAGCTTGAGCCTTGGCGAAGCCATCTTCTTGAATGTTCGTGGTTTATATTTTCCAGCACCAGAAATGGAGCCAGGCAGTGGCTTTGTTATTGCTGCATTAATCTTCGGGGTGATCGCCAGCTTGCTGATCAATGTATGGGCGAATAACAAGCAACGCCTAACTGGACAACAAACGCCAATGGGAAGAATAGCTTTAGGCTTAGTCGTTGGCCTTCCGCTGATTGTCTACTTCCTTGCTGGTATGCCAATTTCACTAAATTATCCTGAACTGAAAGGGTTTAACTTCCAAGGTGGTATTAGCATTATTCCTGAACTTGCTGCACTACTTTTGGCACTGAGCGTTTATACCGCCTCCTTCATTGCCGAAATTGTACGTTCTGGTATTAATGCGGTTAGCCATGGTCAAACGGAAGCGGCGATGTCGCTGGGCTTACCACGCGCGAAAACTTTAAAGCTTGTTGTCATTCCGCAAGCGTTACGAATTATTATTCCACCTTTAACCAGTCAATATCTCAACCTCACCAAAAACTCATCGTTAGCGATGGCGATTGGTTACCCAGACCTTGTCTCTGTCTTTGCTGGTACTACCCTGAACCAAACTGGGCAAGCGATTGAGATCATTGCGATGACGATGGGCGTGTACTTAACCTTAAGTTTGATTACGTCTGCATTAATGAACTTGTATAACCGTAAAGTCGCGCTGGTGGAGAGATAATATGAGTACTCATCAATTTCAACCGGATCTCCCGCCACCAGCCAATACCGTCGGCTTCGTTGGTTGGATGCGGAAAAACCTATTTAATGGACCTGTCAACTCCATTGTTACCGTAATTCTTGCTTATCTTGTCTTTAGTGCAGTTTGGCATATCGTTGATTGGGCGTTTATCAACGCAGACTGGATTGGTTCGACGCGTGACGACTGCAGCCGAGAAGGTGCTTGCTGGGTATTTATCAGCGTGCGCTGGGAGCAGTTCATGTACGGTTTCTATCCTGAGTCTGAACTGTGGCGCCCTCGCCTTTTCTACATCACATTGGCTATATTTACTGTGTTGCTAGCGTATGAAAAGACACCGAAACGGATTTGGATTTGGCTTTTCTTCGTAAACATCTACCCATTCATTATCGCTGGGCTGTTATACGGTGGGATATTTGGGCTAGAAGTGGTCGATACACACAAATGGGGCGGATTACTCGTTACGCTCATCATTGCGTTAGTCGGTATTGTCGTTTCATTACCGATTGGTGTGGTACTCGCGCTCGGTAGACGTTCAGAGATGCCCATCATTCGCAGTATTTGTACCGTCTATATTGAAGTTTGGCGTGGTGTGCCACTGATTACCGTTCTGTTCATGGCTTCCGTTATGCTGCCTTTGTTTATGTCCGAAGGATCAGAGACAGACAAACTTATTCGCGCTCTTATTGGTGTGGTGATGTTTGCCTCGGCGTACATGGCCGAAGTGGTACGGGGCGGCTTACAAGCGATTCCAAAAGGCCAATATGAGGCTGCCGACGCACTTGGGTTAAGTTACTGGAAAAAAACAGGGCTTATTATCTTGCCACAGGCGCTGAAGATTACGATCCCTTCTATCGTGAACACGTTTATCGGATTGTTTAAAGACACCAGTTTGGTTCTTATCATTGGTATGTTTGACGTACTAGGTATAGGACAAGCAGCAAACACCGACCCTGACTGGCTAGGCTTTGCTACTGAAAGTTATGTATTTGTCGCGTTAGTGTTTTGGGTATTTTGTTTTGGCATGTCGCGTTATTCGATATGGCTTGAAAACAAACTTCATACCGGTCACAAACGATAACTCATCAAGCTCAAGGACGTATTATGACGCAACAACAAGACTATATGATCCAATTGAAGGACATGAATAAATGGTATGGTGAGTTTCACGTACTAAAAAATATTAACCTCGATGTTAAGCGCGGGGAAAAAATCGTAATCTGTGGCCCATCAGGGTCAGGAAAATCAACGATGATTCGCTGTATTAACCGCCTCGAAGAGCACCAAGCTGGCAGTATTTATGTTTCCGGTACGGAATTAACTGAAGATTTGAAAAATATTGAAGCTGTGCGCCGTGAAGTGGGCATGTGCTTTCAGCACTTTAATCTCTTCCCTCATTTAACCGTACTGGAAAACTGTACGCTCGCGCCTATTTGGGTGAAGAAGATGCCTAAAGATGAGGCAGAAGCGGTCGCGATGAAATATCTGGAACGCGTTAAAATTCCGGACCAAGCAGAGAAATATCCTGGTCAGTTGTCTGGTGGTCAGCAACAACGCGTGGCGATTGCCCGTTCGTTGTGTATGAACCCTAAAGTTATGCTTTTTGATGAACCAACATCAGCGCTTGATCCTGAGATGGTTCGCGAAGTGTTGGATGTAATGGTCGAACTCGCCGAGGAAGGCATGACCATGCTCTGTGTGACACATGAAATGGGGTTTGCGAAAGAGGTTGCCGATCGCGTGATATTTATGGACGCAGGAGAGATCATCGAAGAGAACAACCCTGTTGATTTCTTTGAAAACCCTCAATCAGATCGAACTCAAAATTTCCTAGCGCAAATCTTACATCACTAAGATCTTTTGCAATTCGCATAATAAAAGCACTGATTTCAATGAAGTCAGTGCTTTTTGTTAGTAAATTCAAAATTCTGTGTGACAATCACTGTGACTTTGCTCTGCAGTAATATTGTGTTACAAGTTGTCAAATACATAACATCTTATTTCTATTATTATTTTATCTAAGTTACGCATGGTTAGGGCTTGATTTTTTGAACTTTCAGCCCCATAAATGTACCAATAGTAAACTCCCTTACTGAGGATAATTATGAACAGTCCAATGTTTACTCGTTCAACAAGTGTTCCCAACACACTTGAAACTAACAAAGTACTGAAAAACACTTACTTCCTACTGTCGATGACACTGATGACCAGTGCGATCGCAGCAGTAGCAACAATGGCAATGCAAATTTCACCAATCATGGCGATCGTGATGCAAATTGCAGCGATTGGTATTTTGTTCTTTGTCATGCCAAAAGCAATCAACTCATCATCTGGTATCGTTTGGACATTTGTTTTCACAACTCTAATGGGTGGTGCTTTAGGTCCAATGCTTAACTACTACGCATCGATTCCAAACGGTCCAACGATCATTGCTCAAGCTCTAGGGTTGACTGGCATGGTGTTTCTAGGCCTATCGGCTTACACCATTTCGAGCAAGAAAGATTTCTCTTTCATGCGTAACTTCCTGATGGCAGGTTTGATCATTGTTATCGTGGCGATGCTGATTAACATTTTCGTTGGTTCAACAATGGCCCAACTAGTAATAAGCAGCGTCTCTGCACTAGTGTTCTCTGGTTTCATCTTGTTTGATACAAGCCGTATCGTTCGCGGCGAAGAAACTAACTACATTAGTGCGACAATTTCGATGTACCTAAACATCCTTAACTTGTTCACTAGCCTACTAAGCATTCTAGGTATTATGAACGACGATTAATCGTTCGCTCTAAGGTGAATACTAGAAGCCCGAAGGTAATTCCTTCGGGCTTTTTCTTTGCTAGTGGTTAAGTGCATTACGCCTGTTCGACTGCTAACTCGATAACTTCATCAGCCTCAGGATTTTCTCTAAAACGTCTCACTTTAATCGTATCTTCACCCAACATGATTTGCTTAGCAATTCGGTGCATACCATCAAAAACACGGTAATCATTGGTTAAAATTACGGGATACGACAAATCGGCATTGTTGATGCGTTGGCAATGCTTCGCGATCTCACGACAGGTTGGCTGTGGTCCATCATCACTAAACCAGGTCACTTCATTAGGGCCTTTGATATCATCAATAGCAATTTCTTCTACAGGTAGGGACTCCGCGAGCTCCCAAATACGCTCAATAGACCAAATGGATTTTACGTTGTCATTTATTTCAATGTAACGTTGTTTCGACATGACTAACTCCTTGTCATCATTATTGTTTACAACCAGAATGTAGGTTGCTTATCAACCAAGAGAATATCGGTCTATAAGAGCAAACACAACGTCGTAAGCTATTCATTCACCGATAAAATTCCATATTCAGACAAGTAGCCAAGAAAAAACCAAAACAAAAATGAATAAGCCTGGATATCCATGCGATTTTATTGGTACTCACCCCGAAAAATTTCTAACAAACTGAATAGTTTCCTATTTATTTGAATAAAAGAGTATTTATATCAAAGCACCTGGCTCAGTCAAAAAGCACTCACCATTTTGTACGCTTTTGCTTCGCTCGGCACTACTTCGAGATTCTTTTGTTGAGAACATCCTCACCTGTCGCTAATCTATAAACATCCATGTTCACTTAACGGATAAAACGTTATGTTCGTTTACAACGGCAAAGAAATTGAAACTGATGCTCAAGGCTACTTACTGGATCATACTCAATGGGAAGAAGGTATGATTGAGCTTTTAGCAAAAGAAGAAGACATCGAGCTTACGGATGCTCATTTGGAAGTTGTGCACTTTGTGCGAGATTTTTATGAAGAGTTTAATACTTCCCCTGCTGTGCGTATGCTTGTCAAAGCAATGGAAAAAGCGCACGGCCCAGAAAAAGGTAACAGTAAGTATCTATTCAAGCTGTTTAAAAAGGGGCCAGCCAAACAAGCGACTAAATTAGCCGGCCTACCAAAGCCAGCTAAATGCTTGTAGAATTTACAAAATCTTAAAACCGCGCAACGGCTTATATGACGCAGACTCCTGAATCACACTCTCTACTGTTGCCGTTCGCGGGCCTTCTTTCAACCACTCGGAAAACGCAGCTATTTGTGCGTCTGTTCCACACGCCATCACTTCAACATCACCATCGTTTAGGTTCTTCGCGTAACCCGTCAAACCCAGTTTCAATCCTTGATGGGAAGTATGGTAACGAAAGCCGACGCCTTGAACGTGACCTTTTACTATAAATCTCTCACACTTTACGTTCATCTTTGTACCGCTTCTTTTTACTGAGTGATATATTCTTTTCGTCTATTCACCCCACTAAGGATAGTGGGTTTTTGCACGGTTATTATAATTATGAAAGAAATTCCATTCCGCTGGATTGATAAGTATCTCATTCACTTAAAGATTCAAGAAAAGTTCTATTTGCTCTTCGTTCTCCCTCTTCTTGCTTTAGTCATTCTCACTCTCGTCCTTAATAGCGCGGCTAATACGTTGATCTCAAGTATGTACCAAGAAGAGCTCATGCTTATGAAAGGTCTGATAGAGGCAGGCAACCTTTCTCAATCGCAAGTAGCAAACCTCATAGCTGGTTCAGAAACCGTTTCTCTTGGCTCTGGTCCGCAATCCGTGTCTGTTCTAAATGGTGCGTACAGCTTGGTTGCAAACCATGAACTTTCTCTATGGACTGCCCTATCAACGACTCAAGTGAGCATCATCTGTGTGAGCTTGTTTATTCTCGCGCTTGGCGTTTACTACATCATGACGTTTATCGGCGGCGCAATGTTCACGATGAATAAAGCATTAAACACCCTAGCGGATGGTGACCTAACCGCGAGAATGAACTTCTTCCCAGTTCGCGACGAGTTTAGTGAAATTGCTATTACGATAGACAAAGTTGCAGAACGAGAGCAACAAATGGTGCTGTCGATTCAAGAGTCTGTGGCGTTAATGCAACAAATTAGCTCAGACCTGAATCAATCAATTCATCACAGTTCAGATATTTCTGCGACGCAACAAGAGCACCTCAACTCTCTTGCGAGTGCAACGGAACAGATGGCATCAACGATTCGAGAAGTTGCGACATTAGCTCACGATTCAAGCGCGCAAACCGATGATGCGCGCAGCGTGGCTCAGTCTGGACAAGTAAAAGTAGAGAATACGCTTCACTCGATTTCGAACCTCTCTAATGAGATTCAATCTGCGTCTCAAGCAGTAGCGGAGTTAGATGCCAATGCCGCACAAATTGATGAAGTCGTGACAACCATTAATGGGATTTCCGAGCAAACTAACCTACTTGCATTGAACGCAGCCATTGAAGCAGCACGTGCTGGTGAGCAAGGTCGTGGATTTGCGGTCGTTGCGGATGAGGTTCGCGCTCTTGCGGGACGTACTCAACAAGCAACTGTTGAAATCCAAACGATGATCGAATCATTACAGCGTAACAGTCAATCACTTACTAAACTGATGGAAGTGACTGTCAACAATGCAAATGAGGGACAAAACCTCATGACGGAAGTGAATCACGAAATCGGCTCTTTGGCAGATAAAAATCAAACTATCTCCGACAGTAGCATTCAAATTGCAACAGCGGCTGAAGAACAAGGTGTAGTCGCGGACAATATCGCCTCAAGCGTTGAAGAGATTCGAGTTCAAGCAGATAACGTGTGCAATATGATCAGCACGACTTCACAAAACGTGGATCACCTGCGTACGCAAAGCGACACCATGGAATCGCTCCTTACTGGACTTAAAGCGTAGCAACGTAATCTGTTACGACCAGTTCAAATAAAAGGGTTACTTTGGTGACCCTTTTTTGTATTTAAAAGCCACTACAATGTACTGGATTGCCGAGGGATATTGCTTTTACCATTCACATCCCGGACAATACGCCCCTTTCAAAATTCAACAAGAGCTAATGAAATGACAGCTGCTATCTATTTGGTAAAAGGTCGTGAGAAATCGGTCAAGCGCAAGCACCCTTGGATCTTCTCTCGAGGCATCAACAAAGTTGAGGGCGAACCGGCTCTTGGCGAAACGGTTGATGTATTCACTCACGACGGTAAATGGCTAGCTAAAGCGGCATATTCGCCAGCTTCACAAATTCGTGCTCGTATTTGGAGTTTTGATAAAGAAGAAATCGACACCGCGTTTTTCGTAAAACGATTAAAAGACGCACAACTTCTTCGTGAAGACATTATCGAACGTGATGGCCTTACGGGTTACCGCCTTATCGCGGCAGAGTCTGATGGTATGCCAGGCGTTACGATTGACCGTTACCAAAACTTCTTTGTGTGTCAACTTCTCAGTGCTGGCGCAGAACACAATAAACAGGCCATTGTTGATGCTCTAGTTGAGTGCTTCCCTGATTGTAATGTGTACGAGCGTTCTGACGTCGCGGTACGTAAGAAAGAGGGTTTGAAAGAAACCACGGGCGTCTTGCACGGCGAAGAGCCACCTAAATCGGTCGTCATCGAAGAAAATGGCGTAAAGATTAGTGTAGATATCGTTGGCGGTCATAAAACAGGTTTCTACCTAGATCAACGTGATAGTCGCCAGCAAGCGATGAAATATGTGAAAGGCAAGGAAGTTCTTAACTGCTTCTCTTACACAGGTGGCTTCGGACTTTACGCTCTGAAAGGTGATGCAAAGCGTGTGATAAACGCTGACGTATCACAACCTGCTCTAGACACTGCGAAGTTCAACGCAGAACTGAATGAATTTGATATCTCGAAGAAGCGCGCCGTGTTCCTAAACGCAGACGTGTTTAAACTGCTTCGTGAGTATCGTGACCAAGGAACTCAGTTCGATGTGGTTATCATGGATCCACCTAAGTTTGCAGACAGTAAAGCCCAACTAAACGGCGCATGTCGTGGTTACAAAGACATCAACATGCTAGCAATGCAAATCCTAAAACCTGGCGGTACGCTACTGACCTATTCGTGCTCTGGCTTAATGGATCAAGTTTTGTTCCAGAAAATCATTGCTGACGCAGCCTTAGATGCTAACCGCCAAGTAAAGTTTGTGGAGCGCTTTGAACAAGCTGCTGACCACCCAACCGATACAGCATACCCGGAAGGTTTCTACCTGAAAGGTTTTGCATGTAAAGTTCTGTAATCACAGTGTTAGTTTACCGTATTATTAAATAAAAAACGGAGCGAAAAAACGCTCCGTTTTTTATCTTTGGCCATCTATTCTCGTAATTGATCGAGATTAGAAATCAGACTATTGGCAATATCGGCTGCAGAGGCACCATCAAAGTTAACCTCTAGCTGTTGTCCATCTTTGTTGATGGTCAACGTCGAGTTACCTCCACTTTCAGTCACTTCAACGGAAATGTCATCCACACTGCCGCGATAGTCACCCGAACCAAGATCATCAAGCAAGGCGGAGATATCCGTACCACTCATATCGTCAAATACATCGGTAAAATCAAGCTGATCCCCGTCACTGAAATCTGTCACGGTATCAGTTGCGGATTGCATTTCTGTCCATTTGAATACGTCATCACCTTCACCGCCAGTCAAGATATCATTACCTAAACCACCGATGATCAGGTCATTGCCTTCAGTACCAACCAGAATATCATCGCCATCTGTCCCCATAACCAGATTCAGATCCGAATTTAAGGCCATGGTTTGATAACCAAGCGCCGTGACAGCGTCTACCGTGACGTTCTCGAAATCAACCGCTACCGTAGCTTCGTTACTTACCGCACCATCAGTGTCAATAGCTTGGTAGGTAAAGTCATCGTTCACGTCAGTAAAACTGGTGATTTCAGTTCCCACCAAGGTAAAGCCCGCTTTATCACTCGCGCTATCGGTTTCTGGAGTAAGTCGAATTTCATCAAAGCTGCCATTTGCTAACGCAACGGTAATAGAACCTTCGTGGTTGCTGGTATAAGTAATATCCGTTGAGTAAAACTGCTGAACATCAACAAGTGCACCATTTAGGAAGATGTATGCCGTTAACCATGCACCACCACTGTTGAAGCGGTCATTCAGACTGGCTAAGTTCAGTTTCGCTTCGTTAGCTGATAAATCCTCATCCAGTTCTAACGTAATATATTCACCAGTACTGATTTCATCACCCTGACCCGTTTCATTTGGCGAAACGACAACCAACCCGACTTGTTGATTCGCAAAATCGACTGAAATCTGAGCGTCGGAATCAAAGATGATGCTGTTGCCAATGGTGATGATCTGGCCTCCAGTGAACGTTAAGTTCGAGTTAGGAGGAGTGTAGGATCCCACCAAGATATCTTTCCCTTGTTCTTCAAGAAGGTCGGCTGAGTCAAAGCTCTGCTCCTCAAAGAAATCTTCAGTCAGACGATACTTAACCTCTGTGTTTTCAGGGAACTGTGTGGTTTCGTCTATAATGACTTCCTGTCCATTTCCATCCACATAATACAGTTCACCGTGTTCAGGAAGGCTAACGACCTGAATTAAAATATCATCATCATTTGCAGTAACTGCGTCATCTTCGAGATCTTCAACACGCTGTTCCCCAGACGTCGTTATTCCATCAAATTCAACATCCTGAACCGGGAAAATACCATTTTGAACATCGAGCGAAATGATGAAATCACGGGCTGTAGGTGGTGAGTTATCCACGATGGTCGCCAGACCAGTATCGCTGCCTTGCACTGATCCCAAGCCAGTTACTGTAACGCTGAAATCTTCAGGGCCTTCGTACACACCGTCATCAATTGATTCGATGCGTAGATCAAATTCCGTCATACCTGCCGGCACCGTCACAATGCCGCTTACAGGTACACTTACCCAACCTGAACCGGTGTTGTACTCTAGAGTGCCAAGGTCACCGACTTCTGTTTCATCCAGATTCAGCGTTAATTGAACCTCGACCGCTGCTTCTGAGGCATTACTCAATGACACGGTAAATGTAGCGAAACTACCTTCATCAATGGTACCCGCATCCGAGATAGACACAGTTGGTCGATCGTCGTCCGTTTTAGTGCCATCATCCACAATGGTCGCCAAACCAGTATCGGTGCCCTGAACTGCGCCCAAACCCGTCACGGTCACGCTGAAGTCTTCCGGACCTTCATAAACTTCATCATCAATGGTCGCAATGCGCACATCAAATTCGGTAAGCATTGCTGGCACTGTCACGATGCCATCGACAGGCACAGCAACCCAACCTGCTCCGGTGTTATATTCTAGCGAGCCAAGATCATCCACTTCTGTTTCGTCTGGGTTTAAGGTCAACTGCACCTGGACTGTACCTTCCGAAGCATTACTCAATGACACGGTAAACGTCGCGATATCACCCTCATCTACGATACCCGCATCTGAGATAGATACGGTCGGGCGATCATCATCCGGGTCAGGACCAGGGCCGTTACCGCCGTCGTAAATAATGCCCAACGCAGTGTCAGTACCAAGTACTCCAGTTGCACCTTGCACTGCAACCGTGAAGGTTTCATCTCCTTCATACACATCGTCGTCCGTGGTTGGGACAAACAGTTTGAGATCGGTTTCACCTGCTGGGATAGTATACGTGCCATCACTGTTGGCGGTCACGACAGTTACTCCATCAGATAATGTCAGCTTAATAGCACCAATGTCGCCAGGCTCTGCCGTATTAGTTCCTCCTGTTGATGTGCTCAACCTTACCGTCACGTCAATATCGGCAGCCTCCGACAACCGGACGGTATACACAGCCTCAGTACCTTCATTCACGCCCACGCTATCTTCGACAATATAGACACTTGGACGGTCATCGTCTGGATCGGGACCAGGGCCGTTACCACCGTCGTAAATAATGCCCAGCGCACTGTCACTGCCTAGGACGCCCGTGTCACCTTGTACCGCCACAGTGAAGGTTTCATCCCCTTCGTAGACGCCATCATCTGTGGTTGGCACAGTGACTTTCAGCTCGTTCTCACCGGCGGGAATGGTATACGTACCGTCACTGTTGGCATTCACCACTGTCACACCATCAGCAAGGGTCACCACAAAGCTACCTATATCGTCCGCTTCCGCCGTGTTGCTGCCGTCGGTTGAGGTGTTCAACCTGACGGTCACATCGATATCGGCCGCCGCCGATAATCTAACGGTATACACAGCATCGGTACCTTCGTTAACACCCACGCTATCTTCAACGATGTAGACATTTGGACGGTCATCATCTGGATCGGGTCCTGGGCCAGTGCCGTCATCCACAATCGTTGCCGTGCCCGTATCACTGCCTTGTACTGCGCCAATGCCCGTTACCGTAACGCTGAAATCCTCTGGGCCTTCATAAACGGCGTCATCAATAGAAGCAATTCGCACATCAAATTCGGTCTGTCCGGCAGGCACCGTCACCACGCCATCGTTTGGCACTGCAACCCAACCACTTCCCGTGTTGTATTCTAGGGTGCCCAAATCTCCAACTTCGGTATCGCCGAGATTAAGACCCAACTCCACCTGCGTTTCGGCTTCAGACGCATTCGATAACGTCACTTTGAAGTTAGCTGTTTCACCTTCATTAATGGTGCCAGCATCCGTAATAGTCACACTTGGGCGGTCATCATCGGGATCAGGTCCAGGGCCACTGCCCTCATCCACAATCGTTGCTGTACCCGTATCGCTGCCTTGCACCGCACCAATGCCCGTTACCGTAACACTGAAATCTTCAGGACCTTCATAAACGGCGTCATCAATGGAAGCAATACGCACATCAAATTCGGTTTGCCCGGCTGGCACCGTCACCACGCCATCATTTGGCACTGCAACCCAACCACTTCTCGTGTTGTATTCTAGGGTGCCCAAATCTCCAACTTCGGTATCGCCGAGATTAAGACCCAACTCCACCTGCGTTTCGGCTTCAGACGCATTCGATAACGTCACTTTGAAGTTAGCTATTTCACCTTCATTAATGGTGCCAGCATTCGTAATAGTCACACTTGGGCGGTCATCATCGGGATCAGGTCCAGGGCCGCTGCCGTCATCCATAATCGTCGCCGTACCCGTATCGCTGCCTTGCACCGCCCCAATGCCCGTCACCGTAACACTGAAATCTTCTGGACCTTCGTACACCGCGTCATCAATGGAAGCGATACGCACATCAAACTGAGTCTGCCCGGCAGGTACTGTCACCACGCCATCGTTTGGCACTGCGACCCAACCACTTCCCGTGTTGTATTCTAAGATACCTAAGTCACCGGCTTCGGTGTCGCCGAGATTAAGACCCAACTCTACTTGCGTTTCCGCTTCAGACGCGTTCGATAGCGTCACTTTGAAGTTAGCTGTTTCACCTTCATTAATGGTGCCAGCGTCGGTAATAGCTACACTCGGACGGTCATCGTCTGGATCGGGACCTGGGCCACTGCTGTCATCCACAATCGTTGCCGTGCCGGTATCACTGCCTTGTACCGCACCAATGCCCGTTACCGTAACACTGAAATCTTCAGGACCTTCATAAACGGCGTCATCAATGGAAGCAATGCGCACATCAAACTGAGTTTGCCCGGCAGGCACCGTCACCACACCGTCGTTTGGCACCGTAACCCAACCGGAGCCCGTGTTGTATTCCAAGGTGCCTAAGTCGCCGGCTTCTATATCACCTAGGTTGAGACTTAGTTCGACCTCAACATCTGTAGCTGATGGATTCGATAAAGACACTTTAAAGCTGGCTAACTCACCTTCATTAATAGTGCCAGCGTCGGTAATAGTCACACTTGGACGGTCATCATCCGGATCAGGCCCCGGGCCACTGCCGTCATCCACTATCGTCGCCGTACCCGTATCGCTGCCTTGCACCGCACCAATACCGGTCACCGTCACACTGAAGTCTTCAGGGCCTTCATAAACAGCGTCATCAATGGAAGCAATACGAACATCAAATTCGGTTTGCTCGGCTGGCACCGTCACCACGCCATCGTTTGGCACTGCGACCCAACCACTTCCCGTGTTGTATTCTAAGGTGCCCAAGTCACCGGCTTCTGTATCACCGAGGTTGAGACTTAGTTCGACCTCAACATCTGTAGCTGATGGATTCGATAAAGACACTTTAAAGCTGGCTAACTCACCTTCATTAATCGTCCCTGCATCGCTCATCGTTACCGTTGGACGATCATCATCAGGACTTAAACCAGACCCGCTACCATCATCAACAATGGTTGCAATCCCAGTTGCAGGTGTACTTTGTTCTTCTGTGTTGCCAGAAAGCGTAAATGTTTCTGGACCTTCGAATATAGAGTCATTTATAGAGTCGAGAGAAACCGTAAAACCATTTTCACCTAACGGGACCGACACAGTAAAAATACCGTTGTCATCGACTGAGATCTCTTCTGTTGTACCATCGGAAAATGTTATGAGAACACTCTCGTTGACGTAGTCACTTCCGCTCTCGTCAGTAGATCCACCAGTCGCAGTCTGATCGAACAGAGAAAAAGTGATATTGATATTGTCTTCCGTTGGTTGGTTAAGTGTGATGTCGAAGGAAACTAGATCACCCTCATTGACAGTTGGGCTGGAAATCTCTTGAACAATTACTGTTGTAGGAACTGATATTGCTGTTGGTTCTGGTGGTTGTATTTGGAAAATATCGAGTAGCGTCTCTACCTGAGTACTTGAAAATCCTGTTCCGTCAGTTCCCACTGTCTCAAAATTGGTACTGGCGAGTAATTCAGCACCTGTGCGATCTATAGCCCCCGTATTTTGTGGGCTAGACCCGTTTCCTTCACCTGCAGCAGGATCAAACTCTTCACCCAGCTCAGTCGGGTCTTCCCCACTAGCAATTGCTTCAATTAACGCTGTGATATCATCAGTTACGTTTATCGAACTTCCTTGTGGTGTCACCTGCTCGATCACAAGCTCAGAAGTATCTGATACCTCATCAATTATTAACTCTCCTGGTTGAGGTAGTTGTCCCTCTTCTAGGGTCCTAATTTCCCCATCCAGCCCGATAACCACGATGTTGCCCATCAATGAGCTCAAAGTTACTCGATCCATATCTACCTCGCCCCACTTCAAACCAAGTCAAAAGTTTGTCACCCCTACATTTACGTCTATAGTTTAGTCAAAATCATCATTTTTTCGTTGTATGCGCAGCTCGTGGGATGCTTGATAACTCAAGGGGCGGAGTTATTCAAAAAGTATAGAGTTACGCTAGCTGCGAAACGCTATGATATTAAGAATTCAAGCTTTTCTCTGGCCTAAACATGCTGTGTTGCTGAGCAACATTTGCCATATGTGCTAAGGTTTAAAAAGGCGAAATTCTGGAATTTTTAAACAAAAGCCTAGTTTTAACAGTAGGTTGATAAATCCCTTACTCAAGCACTGTTATTTATGATGTTTCGTCTCAGTTATGAGATGAAATAGCAAAAAGCAACACGAATTTTTAGGAGAAATACCGTGAAATGGAACCGACTAAATATTGCTTGCTGCTGTAGTTTAATAGTGTCTTTACCCGTTTTCGGTCAAACTTTAGAGCAAGCCGTGGCATTGACGTTAAAAAACAATCCTGACATTAAGAGCGCATTTAACGAGTTCACCAGTCGAAAATACGTAAATGAAGCCTCTTCGGGCGCCTACTTACCTTCTATTGATTTAGATGCGGGCATTGGTTACGAGGGATTAGACCCTTCTGACGAGGTGGGACGTGGGGATACAGATTACACTCGAAAGGAAGCTTCGGTAACACTAACTCAGCTCATATGGGATGGCAGTGCAACCTTAAATGATATCGATCGTACCGCAGCCGATGCAGAGTCAGTTAGATTTCAACTTTTGGCCGATGCATCAGATAAAGCGCTTGAAGTCACCAAAGTGTATTTAGACGCAGTAAAAGCTTACGAAATACTCAAGCTTTCTGAAAATAACTTGGCGGTTCACAAAGATATTTACGAAGACATTAAAAAACGAGTCAACTCAGGTATCGGCTCTACCGCTGACTTAACACAGGTAGAAGCACGTTTGGCAAAAGCACACGGTAATTTGGCAGCTGCTCAAAATAATTTGTACGACTCTCACACTACGTTCACTCGTTTAGTGGGTCAAACCCCGCAAGGGTTGATCTTTCCAAGAGCGGATCAGAATTTCATTCCATACACCATTGATGAAGCGGTAGGTTTGGCATTTGAGCTGCACCCTGTCATTCAAGTCGCGCTCGCAGACGTAGACTCTGCTAAGTTTCAATACAAACAATCTAAAGGTGTTAATTACCCAACCATTTCCATTGAAGCTTCACAAACATGGCGTGACGACGCTGATGGCTTAAAAGGCCGCAGTGATGAGACACTTGCCATGCTACGTCTACGCTACAACCTATTTAATGGCGGCAGTGACGCTGCAAACTCAGAAAACTTCGCCTATCAGTTAAATAAAGCGAAAGACTTACGTGAAGGTGCTTATCGCAATGTTGAAGAAGGGTTAAGGCTTTCATGGAGCGCACTGGATTTGACCCTACAGCAAAAAGAGTTCTTGTCAGATCATGTAGACTCGGCATCTGAAACCGTTATTGCGTATGAAAAACAATATCGCATTGGTAAGCGAACACTGCTTGATCTATTGAATACTGAAAACGAACTCTTTGAGGCACGTAAAGACTACTTAGATTCTAAATATGCAGAGCAGTACGCCAAATATCGAGTGATGAACGCAACAGGTCAACTGTTGAGTGCATTAAGGGTTGAAATGCCTAAAGAATGGCTAGAAGAAGTGGAGTATTAATTATGAAATACATAACTCTTATTGCACTCTCATTGATGATTTCGGCATGCAGTTCATCCGATAAAGGCGATGAATATGATTATATTGATACGCCAATTGCCGATCAGTGGGCAGATCATCTTGATGATGATTCTGATGGAGTCATTAATGAGCGCGATTTATGTCCGGGTACTCCTGTAGGTGCCGAGATAGATAACGATGGCTGCGGTTCGTATGTCGACTCCTCGCAAGAAATGCAAATTCGAGTTCTGTTCGCGAATGATTCCGATGTGATCAATCCTATCTTTACGGAGCAAATTCGAGAACTATCCGACTTCTTGAAAGAGTATCCAAATACATCGATAGAGATTCAGGGCTATGCCAGTCGTACTGGTACTGCAGAACACAATCTTGACTTATCTAAACGCCGCGCTGAGAACGTTAGAAAAGAACTCATGATGAATGGTATTAGTGGAGATAGAGTCACCATTGTCGGCTATGGAGACACGGTACTTGCAACACAAGGCACCGACCAAGTGAGTCATGCGTTGAACCGTCGAGTCACCGCAACGGTGATTGGCCACAAAGGTGAAGTGAAGAAAGAATGGACCGTTTTCACTACGCTTCCTAAGAGCTAACATCGCAATGAACGGAGTTTAAAAAGTAAAAGGTCTAGCAAAATGCTAGACCTTTTTTGATTTTCAATTTTCCCTGTGGCTAGGCTGCTACATGTCTTTGTATTGCGCTTCTAAACTTGCAATCAGACTTTGAGTCACATCATCGACACTTGCACCATCAAAATGGATGTCCAATGTCGAGCCACCTTTCGTAATACTCAAGTTCGCTTCCGAGCCGCCATCTGGTGCCACTTCTACGTGATACTCTCCGACATCACCAGTATGATCACCTGATTGAAGATCATTAAGAAGCTCTCCAATTTCATCTTTAGATAAGTCATCAAAGAGATCAGAGAAGTCTAGAGTGTCTTCATCTTTATTGAAATCAGTAACGGTATCAACCTCGTTGGTCACTTCACTCCACTTAAAGATGTCAGAGCCCTCATCTCCCGTTAAGATATCATTACCTAAACCACCAATCAGAATATCATCACCTTCACCACCAACGAGTATGTCGTTACCACCCTGACCAAACAGTAAATCGTTGCCAGCACCACCAGATAAGTTATCCGACTTATCACCTTGGTGAGATTGGTTGAATTCTTCTAGGTTATTTTTAACGTATTCATGGATGTCTTCACCATCAATGGTAGAAACATCTTGACCCGTTTGCTGTGCCACATGTGATTGAATCGCACTCAAACCTTGCTCATTACCGCCAAATTCAATTAAATCACCCAGCAAGATATCGTCACCTTCTCCACCCTGAATAGTGTCTGAACCTTGTTTTAGGGGCACATCTTGACCCAATATCGTTTCAGCAAGCTTAGTAACATCGATATCTGACTCTACCACACCATCAGTGTCATACTGCTTAAGTGCCTGTTCATCAACACCACTACCAAGACCTATCGACTCTACTGAAGACAATGCTGCTAATACTTGATACATATGTTGAGCTTGTGTTGAGCTGCCACGTTCATCATCGTAACGGATAGAACCATAATATCTGTCGATATCCCCTAGAGTTCTGCCTGTTAGCGGTGAATATACCTGACCGTAACTATCTATAACAACATCACCTTTGTAGATAACCGTCTGTCCGTATGAATAACTACTGTTACTAACTATATCTTGCAGGGTAACAAGCTTGCCAGAATCATCGACATCCAAAATCACTTTCGAGAATTCATTCGGCGCTAAATGATAGAGATGCGTTGCTCTATTTGGTTGACCATCAGTAACAAAGTACGTGATATTTTGGCCATTAGGGTTAGGTTGACTGCTAAACCATTCAACAGCTGACTGTAAACCCGCCTCATAGTTTGTGCCGCCGTCACCCTCATCACCTATAGCACTATTCAGTTCTTTTACAAACTCATCTCTTGCTGTTGGAGAACTCAAGTCAACGGAAATAACTGCTGACGCACTTGAAGCAAACTCACTGAGGTGAATATTCACTGTTCCAGGCTTCTCACCCTGATTTGCAGCGCTTAACAGTTCATCAAACACATCTAGTACTTCTTGCTTCGCAGTTCCTACCCAGTTACCCATGCTCCCTGAAGTATCCAAAACAAAGGCGATGTTGTAGTCCTGACCCGCAATAATCTCCAATCCTTGGACATCGCCAACAATAATATCGTGATCGTCACTGCCCGTTATCTGATCGTTCCCATGTGAACCCGACTCTAGAACATAGTCACGAGCTGTAAGCGCAACAGACTCTGTTGTTGAAGCAGCATCATTATTTGCTTCTTCAACCGACGTCGCGGTAACGCTTAGTGGGAACTCTAGACTACCTTCATAATCAAACGGCACTCTGATATCTAAAGAGACCTTACCGTTAGCATCCAGGGTGACAAGGTAATTACCGTTTGCGTCCTGATTAACGGCATGTCCATCGATATACAGCTCTACACCATCCGGCAAACCTTCCACAAAAACAGTTTGCGCCAAGCTTTCACTTCCATCGACATCAACCAAATCAACGTTAATATCAACGGGAATCCAACGCTCTTGAAGCACTTCATAGGTGCCGTCGGGCTTCAATTCAACGACTTTGTCTGCAAAAACAATTCGTTCAATTTCATATAAGTGATCACCACGATCATCACTACCTGTGTGGTCGTTTACCGAATCGATAGAACGATTATCTAGCAAAATCCAATATGGGACTTGACCTCCATGATCGTCTTTGAAGGTCATTTTGTAGTCACTGAAGTTTCCAGTTAAGTAAACCGTATCTTGGCCATCATAATCTGTAATAGTGGACGCATCATCACCATAGAAAGAGTCGTTATTACCACCGCCAATAAATACGTCATCACCGCCGCCACCGTAGAAGGTGTCATTGTAATCAGTCCCAACGAATAAACTATCGGTATCACTTCTGTCGTTGTTGTCTCCTAGCATCACTCCGGCGTATGAGTGATTTTTTTGCACGACATCATCCAAACCAAGATCAGCAGCGACGAGTTAATTCTCTGTAGGCGTCTTATCTATCGCAGAAGTGGCTAAGTTGTGATTAGGATCAACAGCATCTCTTTTTACTAACTCTCCAACATTAATCGTGATCGCAGGGGCATCTGCAACGGCGACAACGTTGATATCAAGCGTATTTGTTGCGCCAGTATTTGTGGTGTAATTAATTAATGGAACATCACCTGACCAGTGCTCGGTAGGTTCAAATACGTAACTACCATCTTGGTTTACTAATAAAGTGCCACTGGTCAAAGATACGTTTTCACCTACCGCATAGTCAGTGCCATTAATAGTAATGTGATCAACCATCAGGGTGTTGTCGTCATCAAAGTCATTACGCAATACGTTACCCTGTAGCGAACTATCTTCGTTGGTCTTCCCAATATCACTTTCCGTTTCCGTCGGTAAGTTCTCATGTACTACAACATTGATCGCTAAGTTAGACTCTGCTGAATCACCATTCGCGCGTTCTGTACTCGTTGCCGTCAAATTGATTGTGAAGTCATCATGGGAGCCAGCTGGTGGAGTCACAGTAAGTGTATCTAATGCCCAACTTGTCACGTCCAGTTCTTCATCAATGGTTGCTACAGTAATAGAACTGTTTCCATCTGAAAGGATCGCACCTACAGGTAAGCCAGTTAGCGTGACTTTAAGTGATTCAGAGCCATCTTTATCATTTAAGCTTGTTTTAATTTCAGAGAGCGGTATCGCTGTATCTTGTAACCCTTCGTTCAGCTGATATGTTTCGTAAAACGCAACACCATTAACTTCTTGTAGTTCAGACGTTCTGATATCAGGTGCTTCTAGTGCACTTTCATCACTAACTACGTAAAGACTACTATTGCTCAGATTGACAGGCGCTTGTCCATTAATGGATACATCCACATTAAAGTTACCCGGACCACTTTGGTTATGGTGATAGATTTCAATTGGATAAAAGCCAGATACCGAAGGGGTAAAGCTAGCACCCTTAATATCACCACTGTCGCTACCCCAACGAGCTTGATCAAGTAACGTACCACCCAACTTGATTGCAAGGCTATCATCGGCTTGACCGACAAAGTCGTAACTCGAGCCAGCTTCGAGATAAACAAGAGATGTGACTAGAACGGCCTCATTTGCCAAGGTTGCATGAGTCCCTAAATCTTCCATATTTGACCAACTCAATTGAGTACCATCTGCTGCATCAAGAGCGTTGATCGCTGCAATTAGAGTCTCTCCGCTGACCCCCATGCCATTACTAGAACCAACTTGAACATTGCTCCATGTTGTAACGTTAAACTCTTGTTGGGGTAATGAGTTCTCGTGCGTCACTGCGATCAAGTTCGGTTTATCAGCGATAGGGTTTACGTCTATTGTCAGTGTTGACTCTTGACCGGTACTCTGTCCATCTGTTGGTTTAAAGCCTATTTGAGCGTAACTAGACTCCTGGTCTCCGACTTGATTTCCGCCGAAACTGTCACTGCCAGACTCATTTAATTCAGGTACAAAACGAACACTGTTTTCATCAAAGAGCGATTTATCAAGCACTTGATCGATTTGGACAGACTGCCAATCACCTTGCGAATCTTTATACTCTAATGACCCATCGCTAGGAAGCGTTGTGATTTGGACGGAGAGCTCTGATACGTTAGAGTCCACATCGCTAATACCGAATGATGACCAATCAAGCATCACTTGGGTATCTTCACTCATCTCAACCGTGGAAGGCGAAGATTCAGGTGCATCATTCACATTTACCAGAGAAACATTGACCTCGGCAGTATCAACCCCGCCAGTTCCATCGATAACCTCAACCTGAAGCGTATAATCGCCCAAGTCAACATCATCGATTGTCTTGTTCAATGAAATCTCTCCGCTTGTCGGGTCGATATCAAAAATACCATTAGTGGTCGAGCCATCTGCAAAGCGGTATACAAGCACGTCATTATCGTGATCTTCAGCAACGACCGTACCAATAACGGACCCACTCACCGTGTTTTCGTTAACTGACCCGAAGTCGTAAACATCATCATTTGGTTTGTCACCAGCACTATCGCCGCCAGAAATAAACTCTGGAGCGTGCTGAGCATCTATAATAGAGACTGTTGCTTCATTCGAGTCACTTGCAAGCGTCGAATCTGCACCAACCGTATTAATTAGAGTCACGGTTAGGTTTTCAAGATCTTCGTAAATACCATCATCAAGAGTTTTTATATCAATCGGCGCCGACGTTTTACCCGCTGGAATCGTGACTGTGTAAGTACTTGGATCAATATAATCTTTGTCATCAACATTCCCGCCGATTGTGAATGCTACCAGTACATCTTCATCTGCTTTTTGGTCAATGTTGACGATAAATTTTGCATCACTACCTTCATCAACTGAGGATTGATCTGAGCCAATAGTCACTTTCGGTGCACTTTGGGCATCAACGATCACAACACTTGCGCTGTTATTTGAAGCAATGCTCGCATCAGCGCCATCCACCTCTTTAATGGTTACTGTGAAAGATTCTGCGCCCTCATAAATACCATCGGTGAGCGTCAGTAAGTCAAGAGCAGCTGAAGATTGACCCGCAGGAACTTCAACACTCAGAACGCCAACAAAATCTTTTCCATCTTGGGCCACGCCACTATATTCGACATGAACCGTAACACTCTCATCTGCAACTTTATCAAGTGTCAGCGTAAAGCCTGCCGTTTCACCTTCATTTACGCTGTTTTGATCGGCACTAATACTAACTAAAGGTGCAGGATCAGAATCCACAATATTTGCGTTACCAGTTGCAATACCATTACTGGTGACACTACCGATTTCCGTAACCGTCAGACCAAAGCTCTCATCACCTTCATGGACATTATCTAGTTTGGTCGGGACTGCGACTTTAATTTCAGCGACACCTGGAGGTATAGTAACGTCTCCATTAGGCGCTATATCTAATGTTTGAGTTTGACCATGAGTATCCACATAGGTCACTACCATAGTGCCTAGATCAACATCTTCTGCAGTATAGCTATCATTTGTTGTTGACTTCAGATTGACGACAACGGCCTCTTGAACAGGGTTAGAGAGTAAAACGGTAAATATTGCGTCAGTTCCTTCAATGACATCGCCGGCATCTACTACGCTAAGTTCTGAACTATCATTATCAAGAACTGTTGCCGTCCCCGTTTCACCGCCGAGCTCAAGAACGATCGTTTCGCTGCTTTCCACAACCAAGTCATCAATAGTCGGAATCGATATTTCGAAGCTACTTATACCTGCAGGAACAATCAAGTAACCACCTAAGAAAACAACACCATTTGTGTAGGTTGCATTTGATAAATTTACGTCATTCTTATCAACTGAAGAACCTTGAGCAAGCATATCAACTTGGTACTTAACAGCAGTACTGGTGACTTCATCTAGAACAACCGAAAACGTGACATTGTCACCCTCAGTCACGCTATCACCGACCACAGACAGACTTGGCCCATTTTCAGCAATATTACCATCTAGCATTTCATTAACGATATTGACTGTAGATGGATCGCTAACGCTACTTTCAGAGTCGACTGCCACATATCCAAAGCTGTCTTCGGCAGGAACACCTTCTACATAACGTAACTCCCAGTTCCCTTCATTTTTCGTAGAAAAATCTAACTGAGTAATGACCGAACCTTCAGGAAGAGCTAGATCTTTCCCATAACCAACGCTTGTTTCTTGGAATAGCATGAAGTTGCCTTCAGGCTTCAAAAACTCGAACGTTTGAGTCTGTTGGACATTATTTGAATCTAAGTATGTAACCGTAATAAGCGCTGCGTTGTCATCACCGTAATCAAACAATCCACCTAGTCCATCTAGTCCAAGGTTTACGCTGCCCACAGGGTTATTAGACAAATCGATCGTAATCGTTTCACCTTTCTCAATACCCTGCCCATCATTGTCAGCGATACCATTGCCGATGTGTGACACCTGGCGGTTGTACTGCGCAAGCTCACCGCTATCAGAAGAAATGGTGATAGAAGCTCCATTTGCTAAATGCTCAGTACGGGAATGTGATGGACCACCATCCTCACTTAAACCCCAGTTATTGAAATCTGTTGTAGATTCCGAGCTATTGGGCGTATTAGGACGATCTTTGATACCCAATAAGAAGCCAACATTATCAGCTTCATAGTAAAGGCTGTCTTTGTCATAAAGCGTATCGCTTACTTCTTTAATTTCGTGCAACTCACCGTCACTATCTTTAAAGAACAACGTACCTGAGGTTGGCAGTTCAGTAATTCGGACATGTAGATCGTTGCCTTTTAAGTCGTCTTCAACATCCGCGATATGATCTTGAGAGTCACCGCTACCCAGAGGTTTCGTATCGGTATCAAACACAACGTGCGTAAGCTGATCATCGGCCACATGCGTAAAGTCCTCACTGTCAGGTTTGTCGTTTACTGGCGTGACATCGACGTTAACAATGGTGGATTCACTGACACCACCGGAGGTGACGATATAGGTGAAACTGTCTGCCCCGTGGTAGTTGTCGTTCGGCGTGTAGGTCACGGTGCCATCAGGGTTGACCGAGACCGCGCCGTTAGCTGGGCCTTTACTGGTATCAAGCGACACTACTTTATCGTCGCCGTCAAACGTGTCGTTACCTAAGACGTTAATGATGGTTGGCGTGTCTTCCACGACCGTCGCGCTGTCTGCCACGATGTCTGCCACAGGCGCAACCGTGAAGTTCACTGTTTGGCTAACGCTCTCGCCGCTTGGGTCTTTAGCTGTGAACGTAATTGTCTCTTTGCCATTCCAATCCGCAGTCGGAGTGATGGTAGCAACACCATTCACAATAGAAATTTGGATGTTGTTATTGCCAGAGACTGAGAATTCTAGCGAGGAATCAGTATCTTTGAATACTTCATTCAAGTCGATCGTGTATGCATCGAAATCTTCCGATAACACTTGGTCTGCAATGGCATTTTCTAAAGTCGGTGCATCGTTAACACGATTCACAACCAAACTATCACTGTCGCTAGCCGTTGGATTAACACCATCCGATACTGACGCGCTGATAGTCAGATCTTTAAGGTTGAGTTCGTCGTTGTTAACCGCGTCAACACCCGCTTGAGTCAGCTTGACTTCATCGCCAACTAAGACGAAGTAACCGTTTGAGTTGTTTTCTAAAGAAACGGTTAATTGGTCTTCTGGCGTGTCAGTATCACGAACCGTTAAGGTTGCGACTACCGTATCAGAGCTCACTGCATCTTCAGTGATGCTTTCTACGGCATCAACCTTGATGGTTGGCGCATCGTTTACTGGATTAACGTTAACGGTCACCTTCGCTTCATCGGTCAATTGACCGTCCGTTACGATATAGGTAATTTCGGCGTCGCCATTGAAGTTTTCTGCCGGTGTGAAGACGAGTTTTCCATCCACCACTTCAAGCGTACCCTGCTCTTTAGGTATAGAGGCTGACTCAATACTCAGCTTATCGCCATCCACATCATTGTCGTTTGTCAGAACATCGATAGTAACTGCGGTGTCTTCTTGTGTCGTAGCGATGTCATCTTTCGCCACTGGCGCGTCGTTGACCGGCGTCACATTGACTTCAACGGTAGTGAATTCGGATACACCGCCTGATGTCACGACATAAGTGAACGTATCTTTGCCGACGTAGTTGTCATCTGGTGTGTAGGTCACCGTGCCGTTGTTATTCACAATGACGGTGCCATTTTTAGGACCATTATCGGCGTCCAAAGACACCACTTTATCAGTGCCTTCGAACGTGTCGTTACCTAAGACGTTAATGATGGTTGGTGTGTCTTCGACTACATCCGCACTGTCTGCCTCGATGTCGACTACTTGTGCAACCGTAAAGTTCACCGTTTGGCTGATGCTTTCACCACTTGGGTCTTTAGCTGTGAACGTAATTGTCTCTTTGCCATTCCAATCCGCAGTCGGAGTGATGGTGGCAACGCCATTCACAATAGAGATTTGGGTGTTGTTATTGCCAGAGACTGAGAATTCTAGCGAGGAATCGGAATCTTTGAATACTTCATTCAAGTCGATCGTGTATGCATCGAAATCTTCCGATAACACTTGATCTGTAATGGCATTATCAACTGTTGGCGCATCGTTAACACGATTCACAACCAAGCTATCACTGTCGCTAGCCGTTGGATTAACACCATCCGACACTGACGCGCTGATAGTAAGGTCTTTAAGGTTGAGTTCATCGTTGTTAACCGCGTCAACACCCGCTTGAGTTAGCTTGACTTCATTGCCAACCAACACGAAGTAGCCGTTTGAGTTGTTTTCTAGAGAAATGGTTAATTGGTCTTCTGGCGTATCAGTATCACGAACCGTTAAGGTTGCGACTACCGTATCAGTGCTCACTGCATCTTCAGTGATGCTTTCTACGGCATCAACTTTGATAGTTGGCGCATCGTTTACTGGGTTAACGGTAACTACCACTTTCGCTTCGTCGGTCAATTGACCATCCGTTACGATGTAGGTAATTTCAGCGTCGCCATTGAAGTTTTCTGCAGGAGTGAAAACGAGTTTTCCATCCACCACTTCAACCGTACCCTGCTCTTTAGGTACAGAGGCTGATTCAATACTCAGCTTATCGTCATCCACATCAGTGTCGTTTGGCAGGACATCAATTGTCACTGGCGTGTCTTCGTCAGTAATCGCCGTGTCATCTTTTGCCACTGGCGCATCGTTCACTGGCGTCACATCGACGTTCACCGTGGTGGACTCACTGACGCCACCGGAGGTGACGATGTAGGTAAAGCTGTCTGCCCCGTGGAAGTTGTCGTTTGGCGTGTAGGTTACGCTGCCGTCAGGGTTGACCGAGACAGTGCCGTTAGCTGGACCGTTATTGGTATCCAGCGACACCACTTTATCGTCGCCTTCGAACGTGTCATTACCTAAGACATTAATGATGGTTGGCGTATCTTCCACGACTGTCGCGCGGTCAGATTCAATATCCGCCACAGGTGCAACCGTGAAGTTCACCGTTTGGCTGACGCTTTCACCACTTGGATCGGTGGCAGTAAACGTCAACGCTTCTGAGCCGTTCCAGTCTGCGGTTGGTGAAATGGTCGCGATGCCATTTTCAATCGAAACCAACACGTTGCTGTTGCCAGACACTGAGAAGTTTAGCGAGGAATCAGTATCTTTGAATACTTCATTAAAGTCGATCGTGTATGCATCGAAATCTTCCGCTAACACTTGGTCTGCAATGGCATTTTCTAAAGTCGGTGCATCGTTAACACGATTCACAACCAAACTATCACTGTCGCTAGCCGTTGGATTAACACCATCCGATACTGACGCGCTGATAGTCAGATCTTTAAGGTTGAGTTCGTCGTTGTTAACCGCGTCAACACCCGCTTGAGTCAGCTTGACTTCATCGCCAACTAACACAAAGTAACCGTTTGAGTTGTTTTCTAAAGAAATGGTCAATTGGTCTTCTGGCGTATCAGAATCAGCGACTTCCAACGTCGCTACTACCGTATCAGTGCTCACTGCGTCTTCAGTGATGCTTTCCACGGCATCAACCTTGATAGTCGGTGCATCGTTTACTGGGTTAACGGTAACGATCACCTTCGCTTGGTCAGTCAGCACACCGTCGGTGATGGTGTAAGTGATCTCAGCATCACCATTGAAGTTTTCTGCCGGTGTGAACACCAGTTTGCCATCCACCACTTCAACCGTACCCTGCTCTTTAGGTACAGAGGCTGATTCAATACTCAGCTTATCGCCATCCACATCATTGTCGTTTGTCAGAACATCGATAGTAACTGCAGTGTCTTCTTGTGTCGTAGCGATGTCATCTTTCGCCACAGGCGCATCGTTGACCGGTGTCACATCGACGTTCACCGTGGTGGACTCGCTGACGCCACCGGAGGTGACGAAGTAGGTGAAGCTGTCTGTTCCGTGGTAGTGGTCGTTTGGCGTGTAAGTCACGCTGCCGTCAGGATTGACCGAGACAGTGCCGTTGGCTGGGCCGTTATTGGTATCGAGCGACACCACTTTATCTTCGCCTTCGAACGTGTCGTTACCTAAGACTTTGATGATAGTTGGTGTGTCTTCCACGACTGTCGCGCGGTCAGATTCAATATCCGCCACAGGTGCAACCGTGAAGTTCACCGTTTGGCTAGCACTCTCGCCGCTTGGGTCGGTGGCTGTGAACATCAACTCTTCTGAGCCGTTCCAGTCTGCGGTTGGAGTGAACGTAGCAATGCCATTGACGATCACCACTTGAATGTTGCTGTTGCCAGAAACGCTGAAGCTCAGCTCGCCATCCACGTTATCCACGTCGCTGAACGCGGTATTTAGATCGATGGTGTATGGCGTAAAGTCTTCCGCCAAGGTTTGGTCTGCGATGTTGCTTTCAACTACAGGCGTGTCGTTCACCGCATTCACGGTGACGTTGACCGTCGCTTGGTCAGTCAGCGAGCCATCGGTGACGGTGTAAGTGATTTCGGCGTCGCCATTGAAGTTCTCAGCAGGTGTAAACACCAATTTTCCATCAACAATCTCAACTGTACCTTGTGCTTCAGGAACAGACGCCGATTCAATCGACAGCTTATCGCCATCCACATCACTGTCGTTTGGCAGTACATCAATCGTCACTGGTGTATCTTCGTCAGTAACGGCATTGTCATTGGTCGCCACTGGCGCATCGTTGACTGGCGTCACATCAACGTTCACTGTGGTGGACTCCGATACCCCGCCCGATGTAACGATGTAGGTGAAGCTGTCTGTACCGTGGTAGTTGTCGTTTGGCGTGTAGGTTACGCTACCGTCAGGGTTGACCGAGACCGTGCCGTTGGCTGGACCGTTATTGGTATCGAGCGACACCACTTTGTCGTCGCCTTCGAACGTGTCGTTACCTAAGACCTTGATGATGGTCGCCGTGTCTTCCACAACCGTCGCTTTGTCTGCCACGATATCTGCCACAGGAGTAACTGTGAAGTTCACCGTTTGACTGACGCTTTCGCCGCTTGGATCGGTAGCCGTAAAGGTTAGGATTTCAGAGCCATTCCAGTCTGCCGTTGGAGTGATCGTGGCAATGCCGTTGACGATCGCCACTTCAATGTTGCTGTTACCAGAAACGCTGAAGCTCAGCTCGCCATCCACGTTATCTACATCGCTGAAAGCGGTATTTAGATCGATGGTGTATGGCGTAAAATCTTCCGCCAAGGTTTGGTCTGCGATGTTGCTTTCAACTACAGGCGTGTCGTTCACCGCATTCACGGTGACGTTGACCGTCGCTTGGTCAGTCAGCACACCGTCGGTGATGGTGTAAGTGATCTCAGCATCACCATTGAAGTTTTCTGCCGGAGTGAACACCAGTTTGCCATTCACCACTTCAACCGTACCCTGCTCTTTAGGTACAGAGGCTGATTCAACACTCAGCTTATCGTCATCCACATCAGTGTCGTTTGGCAGGACATCAATCGTCACTGGTGTGTCTTCGTCAGTAATCGCCGTGTCATCTTTTGCCACTGGCGCATCGTTGACTGGCGTCACATCGACGTTCACTGTGGTGGACTCCGATACCCCGCCCGATGTAACGATGTAGGTGAAGCTGTCTGTACCGTGGTAGTTGTCGTTTGGCGTGTAGGTTACGCTGCCGTCAGGGTTGACCGAGACCGTGCCGTTGGCAGGGCCGTTATTGGTATCGAGCGACACCACTTTATCAGTGCCTTCAAACGTGTCGTTACCTAAAACCTTGATGATGGTCGGCGTATCTTCCACAACCGTCGCGCTGTCTGCCACGATGTCCGCCACAGGGGCAACTGTGAAGTTCACGGTTTGACTAACACTCTCGCCGCTTAGATCGGTGGCGGTAAAGGTCAGTGTTTCTGAGCCGTTCCAGTCTGCCGTTGGGCTGATGGTAGCAATACCATTCTCTATTGAGACATTTACATTGCTATTACCAGAAACGCTGAAGCTCAGCTCGCCATCAACGTTATCCACATCGCTGAAGGCCGTATTCAGATCGATCGTGTATGGCGTGAAATCTTCCGCCAAGGTTTGGTCTGCAATGCTACTCTCAACCACAGGCGTATCGTTCACGGCATTCACCGTAACTTTGACCGTCGCTTCGTCAGTCAGCGCACCATCGGTGACGGTGTAAGTGATCTCAGCGTCGCCATTGAAGTTCTCAGTTGGAGTAAATACAAGCTTGCCGTCAATAATCTCGACTTGACCTTGGTCACTCAGCACAGACGCCGATTCGATGCTTAACGCATCGCCATCGATGTCAGTGTCGTTTGGCAGAACATCAATCGTTACTGAGGTATCTTCCTCTGTAATTGTTGCGTCATTAAGGGCAATAGGCGCATCGTTAACTGAGTTTACTGTTACCGAGACTTGAGCTTCATCCTCTAGCTCACCATCTGAGATGGTGTAGCTAATAGTTGCATTACCATTGAAGTTTTCAGCCGGAGTGAAAACAAGCTTACCATCGACAATCTCAACGATACCTTGCTTTTCTGATACAGAAGCAGAAGTAATGGATAAATCGTCACCTTCAATGTCACTGTCGTTAGCGAGCACATCAATTACAACCTGGGAATCTTCGTCAGTTTGAATCGCATCGTTAGTCGCTATTGGCGCGTCATTAACAGGCTTAATATCTAAATTAGCAGTGCCATTAATAACACCCCCATCGTCATCAATGATGTCATAGGAGAATGACACTTCAGTATCATCATCAGCTTCTGGGATATAAGTCCAAGATCCATCGTTGTTATCAATTAAAGTGCCATTCCCACTCTCAATAGTGACGTTTGTAACGATAAGAGTATCAGCATCGTCAACATCGACATTCGATAGTAATTCTTCGGTAGTTATCGTGATGGGATCGCTATCTTCTTCGATAGCGCTTAATGTCACTGGAGAATTAGTAAGTGGTTTATTTGAGCCATCTCCACTGGTTTCTATATTTGTTGCGAAAAAGTCATTTAAGGTCAACGCTTGTGTTTCAGATAAACCGAGGGATTCCAAGCCAATAGTTTCAAAATTTGTTGAGGCCAGTACTTCAGTGCCATCCCGTGCAATCGTGGCACTATTTTGTAAACTTGAACCACTGTTTTCACCCGCAGCTGGCGCGAGTTCTTCATCAACTATAGAAGGGTCTTGACCTTGCTCAATAGCACCAATAATTCGTGCTACATCATCAGAAATATCTTTTGAGCCTTGCTCTTCAGTTAGTTGAATGTTCAAATTTAGAGGTGCAGCATCTGTCGTTGCCACTACCACTTCACCTGGTAGGGGCTGTTGTCCTTCTGTTAGGACTCTCAGCTCCCCATCTAAACCTATTACGACGACTTGATTACCGAGTGACACTAACGCTGTACGATCCATATAAATCTTAACCCTAAATAACTGTCAAGTTTTTGACTAACAATACTAATTTGCTATATATTGCCTGATTATATAGTGCAATAACAGCAATTTGATGCTCAATTAAGTAATTATGTGTCATACATCAATAGGAATCTAGGTGCATATTTATCTTGTTTTAATAAAAGCCACTCAACGCTTGTTAAACATCAATTTCACTTTAAAATCGGGATCCTTATTCAAAATTTAGACCCACCAAATGAATTGATTTATCAAGAATGAAACGAATGAACAATGAATCAACAGGTTACTTCATCGTGTATTAATGTTATTGTGCGCTAAATTATTGACGCCCTTATAGGTATCCCACTTATAAGCCCTCTCACCTCGAGAAATTTTATTATTATCTAGGAGAATCACAGTGAAGTGGACTCGTGCCAACGCCTTTTGCATTGGTGTGTTCGCAGCTAGTCATGCTTTTGGGCAAACACTAGAGCAAGCGGTTGAAAACACATTAAAAACCAATCCTGACATCAAAAGTGCGTTCAATGAATTCGTTAGCAAGCAGTATGTGAATGAAGCATCTGGCGGTGCTTACCTCCCATCCGTAGATTTAGACGCCGGTATCGGTTATGAAGGCATTAACCCAGCAGAAGCAGGGCGAGATTCAACGGATCTGACAAGAAAAGAAGCCACCGTGACACTAACCCAGCTGATATGGGACGGTTCTGCGACACTTAACGATATGGATCGAACAGCAGCTGACGCAGAATCAGTTCGTTATCAACTGCTCGCTGACGCTCAAGACACGGCACTCGAAGTGGCAAAGGTTTACTTAGATTCAGTAAAAGCTTATGAAATTCTTACACTTTCAGAAAACAACTTGAAGGTTCATAAGAAGATCTACGAAGACATTAAAAAGCGAGTTAACTCAGGACTTGGGTCTACTGCTGACCTAACTCAAGTAGAAGCTCGTTTAGCAAAAGCTCACGGTAACTTGGTGGCGGCTCAGAACAACTTATATGACAGCCACACCACGTTTACACGCCTTGTCGGACAGTCCCCACAAGGATTGATTTTTCCGCGAGCGGACCAGAACTTTATTCCCTACACCATAGATGAAGCAATTGACTTGGCATTTGAATCGCATCCAGTAATCAAAATTTCGATGGCAGATGTAGACTCAGCTAAGTTCCAATATAAGCAATCTAAGGGAACTTACTATCCAACGATATCTGTAGAAGCGGCTCAAACGTGGCGTGATGATGCAAGCGGTATCGAAGGAAGCAGTGATGAAACGACAGCGATGCTGCGTATGCGTTATAACCTCTTTAATGGTGGTAGTGATGTCGCCAATGCTGAAAACTTTGCCTATCAACTAAACAAAGCCAAAGATTTACGAGAACGCGCATACCGCAGCGTTGAAGAAGGGCTTCGTCTATCATGGAGCGCGTTAGATTTAACGCTTCAGCAAAAAGAGTTTCTGGCGGATCACGTAGATTCGGCATCTGAAACTGTTATCGCCTACGAGAAACAGTATCGCATCGGTAAACGAACCCTTTTGGATTTGTTAAATACTGAAAACGAGTTATTTGAAGCGAGAAAAAACTACTTGGATGCTCGATATTCAGAGCAATACGCGAAATACCGTGTAATGAATGCGACCGGCCAATTGTTAAATGCCTTGCGAGTCGATGTGCCTACGGAATGGAATGAAAAGGTGGAGTACTGATCATGAAACCAATGAAAATTCTATTTGTATTAAGTCTTCTCGCCGTTACTCAACAGGTTGCTGCTGAAGACGAGTATGACTATCGACCTGTACCAAGTGCAGAGCAAATTGCTGATCTTCAAGATGAAGATAACGATGGCGTCATCAACGCTCGAGATATGTGCCCTGGCACACCTGAAAGCTCAGAAGTCGATAATGACGGTTGCGGCGAATACATTAAAGCATCAGATAACATGCAAGTAAGAATACTTTTTGCCAATGATTCTGATGAAATCAATCCCGTGTTCAGAAGACAAGTACGTGAACTGTCCGATTTTTTAAAAGAATGCCCTACTACGTCGATCGAACTGCACGGCTACGCGAGTAAAGTTGGTGGCTCTCAGCACAACCAAGATCTATCAGAGAGACGAGCACGCAATGTCCGTGAGGCGCTATTGAGCTACAACATCGAACCGAGCAGAGTTCGTATTGTTGGCTTTGGAGATACTCACCTAGCGCAACAAGGTACCGATGAAGTCAGCCACGCTTTAAACCGCCGAGTAACTGCTTCTGTCGTTGGTTATAAAGGCGAGATTAAAAAAGAGTGGACAATATTCACTACCCTCCCTGAAAGGTAAAAATGTCTGTATTAATGTTTGTTCAAACAAGCATTAATACATCTAGGACGACATAAGAAAAGGAGCTTCGGCTCCTTTATTTTTACTCATTGCAATAACCGTATTATGCTTTAGGAATCGGCACTTTAGTGTTACCCTAGCGGCGTCATAACAACGAGAGTTTTGAAATGAGCAAACTTACATCAGATATCCAAGCAAACCTTGACCTTTTTGTTGCAGAAACAAAAGAAAACCAACTGGTTTGGGGTTTACGCAATGAAGAAGGTTGGCTATCTTGCGATTCAACTGAATTCGAAAACAGTGAAGTCATGCCTTTCTGGTCTTCTAAAGAAGATGCAGAAGCGCACAATGTTGAAGAATGGGCTGACTTCACTGTACTAGAAATCCCACTAGATATCTTTGTTGAAGATTGGCTTTTAACTCTTGCAGAAGATGGTGTTCTTGTTGGTACTAACTGGAACGATCAGCTAGAAGGCAAAGAAATGGAGCCTCAAGATCTAGCTAAGCTTTACATTGCATAACGACTTCTAGACCTCAACTTTATGTTGGGGTCTTTCTTTTTATGCTCTTTTTTTGATATGTCGACCAAGTGCATAGTTTTCCTATTCTTTTTCTTCGTACACCCAACTCAATCACAACGCTGATCAATTAATAGCGCTATGATTCTCCAATTCCAAAGCAACAAAAGAACATAAGGCACGTTTAAATATGCGCACGCTCTATCCTTTGCTTGCGTCACTCTTACTCGCCCCGGTATATGCTAGTGACACTCAAGATATTGAGCCAGAACAAAATATCACGCAGTGGCACGCCGTTTATCAAACCACATTGAGAAGTAATCCTGACTCAGCATTAAGCATGCTTCAAGATCGATACCACACAGCGAAATCGCACAGCGAAAAACTCTACGTCAGCGGGCTGATTTATGAATATATGTCGAACATAAAACAGCCGTACTATGGTAGCAGCCAAGTTCTCAACAATAACTTTGCTCAGTTAGAGTCAGAGTACATTCTTGCCTTAAATGAACGTAAGCATGGTAGTTATGACGCCTCAGTAAATAGCTTTTCTTCGTTGCGAAAAAAAATGAAGCAGACTTCAGATTCTGAAGGCAAAGCTTTGATGAACTATCAGCTCTGTTATACCTTGAATCAACAAGGTCGTTATCACAAAGCAAACTTTTATTGCTCGTCGTTAGAAAGCCATCTAAGTCAACAACACCAAGAAAACTTCCCTATTGATCTCGCGTTACGTGTGGTAGCGAACAATTATAACTATCGTGGCGACTATGAAAAAGCGCTGAGTCTTTATAGAAAGCTGCTGGCGAACATGTCTGCTCAAAGCGATCCTTCTGGCATTTACAATGACGTCGGAAATTTACTTGCAGAGCTTGGGCAGTTTGAACAATCAGAACAATATCTCATCCAAGCCCTACTCGCTCGTCAAGATGAAGGGACACCACTCAAAGTCGCCCAAGTCGAACATAGCCTTGGGGCAATGTATAAGAAATCCAAAGAATTCGATAAAGCCATCAATCATTATCAAAATGCATTAACAATACTCAACCAGCTCCACTACCCATATGGTCAAGGGTTAAGCTACTTAGGGCTGTCTGCGGTTTTAGCCGAAAGTGGGCAACTGGATACCGCAGTAGATTACATTAGAAAAGCTTTAGACATTGCTGAAACGTATGAAAATACGCACCTCGAAACGGAAGGGCATTTAGCTGCTGGGTTCGCGTATTTGAAAAAACATGCTACTGAAAAATCGATTGCACATGGCAAAGTCGCGTTAACACTAGCGATCAATAACTCTAGACCATTATTACAGGCACAAGCTCAATTACTCCTTTCCGAAGCATACCAAGCCCAAGGTGATTATAAACTGGCATTAGAGCACCACGAAGCCTATTCAACCATTGAATTGGCCAACCGAGACGCTAGCAATATTAAAGCATTAGAGGCATTAGACCTCACAAAGAAAGAGTACGAATATGATCTTCAAGTCGCTCGGTTGAATAATGAAAAAAGCTTAAATCAGCATCAATTTGAGAAGCTTACCGATCAAAAGCGCACTTATAATTTTGTGGTTTCCTGTTTGTTGGTCTTGCTCATTCTGGCATTGATACTTCAGCGACAAACACGACAAAAAGCCAAAATAGATAGTCTAACATGTGCGTTGAATAGAGCGGCAATTATAGAGACCATCAAAGGTCAAACCTCCAAAGCGGACGAAGACTTACGCTATGTTTTAGCATTAATCGACCTTGATGACTTTAAGACGATAAATGATCAATACGGTCATCCGACTGGCGACTTGGTGTTACAGCAAGTTTGCCAAGTGCTTAAAGCTAAGCTCAATAAGGGAGAGTATATCGGCCGTTTGGGTGGAGAAGAGTTTATCTTATTATTGAAAAACGTCGATGAAATTGACGTTCCTTTCCGGGTGCAAAGCCTACACAAAACGATTTCAGAGAAGCGCGTACGCACGGTAAATAATAGTGATTTGAGTGTAACTGCTAGCTTGGCCTATCTATCAACATCAATGCCGCTTACCAACTTTGATGAACTTTATTCGATACTAGACCAAGCTTTATACCAGGCTAAAAAGCAGGGAAAAAACATCATTATAGACGCATACGATGAGCCAATTAGCCTAAGTTCTGACTATGTTAGCCAGTAAAGCAAGGCACGACTAAACGTCAGCAGCCTGCTTGTTCACAAGAGACTGCATTACGGTCTCTTTATTGTTTAGGTAATCATCTAAGCCAGCTTTGCGCAAATCGCACGATGGGCACTCACCGCAACCATCACCAATGACCCCGTTGTAGCAGGTCAACGTATTTTCACGAACCAGTTGCAACGCGTCATATTGATCAGCTAACGCCCACGTTTCTGCTTTATTTAGCCACATTAACGGTGTTTTGATCGTCAGGTTACGGTCCATCCCTTTCACCAAAGCCGTGTTCATTGCTTTCACAAAATCGTCACGACAATCTGGATAACCACTAAAGTCAGTTTCACACACGCCAGTAATTACGGTTTCAGCCCCAATTTGGTAGGCGTAGATTCCTGCGAGCGTTAAAAATAGAATGTTACGGCCAGGAACAAAAGAGTTTGGTAGACCGTTTTCTTGCAATTCGTGTGAGACAGGAATGTCATCGCGCGTGAGAGAGCTAATCGCAAGTTCGTTTAAAAGGCCAACATCCATCACTTTATGCGCTTTAACACCAAGATCCTTTGCGATCTTTTGTGCCACTTCTATCTCTAACTTGTGGCGCTGACCATAATCAAAAGTAATGGCATGAACTTCATCAAACTCTTTAAGTGCTTGAACCAGACAAGTCGTGGAATCCTGACCACCACTAAAAACAACAACGGCTTTTTTCATTTCTCTCTCCGCTCTTAAGCAATACTTAGATATTTATGAGTTTGAACAGACAAGCGCCAATTGCGAGCAATGCACGTTTCAATACACAATTGCGTTGCACGAGGCTTTTGGCTAATAGGCTGCAATGCAATGACAGTCTCAACCGCGACATTCGCATTTGCCAATAGCTCATCAAGGTGGTCGATGTCTTTTTGCGTACCAACTGGGTGCTTAATCTCATTCGCACGCTCTAACGCGCTATTGAGAACTGGCAGTTTACCCTTCATCGCCACTTTTGGTGACACGGTCACCCATGTATTTTCTGACGTGATGACTTCTGATGTGCCACTCGTTTCAATTTGGCATTGGCAACCCATATCCTCAAACGCTTTTGTTAAAGGGCGGAGGTCATAAATACAAGGCTCCCCACCAGTAATCACGATATGTTTAGCATTAAAGCCTTGCAGTTGATATTGCTCTACGATGTTCTCGGCAGATGCGACGCACCATGTCGGAGAATCTTCCGTCTTCACCAAAATATCACCAATTTGACGTTGGTCATTCTCATCTGCATACCACGTTTGTTTGGTATCGCACCATGAGCAACCAACCGGACACTCTTGAAGGCGAACAAAAACAGCAGGTACTCCAGTGAAAACCCCTTCCCCTTGGATGGTTTCAAACATCTCATTTAGCTTATACAACGTAGAACTCACTCAACTCATAATACTTCGAGGCGAAGACCTTAATGGACACACGTGTCTAGGTCAATTTAAACCAAAAATTAATTGTTAAAATAGACCATTTTGTAGTTTCATAGTCGCGGTGAGCGTAGGTTTCTGGTTAGCGTTATACCAAACCTTATTCACTTACAGTTCCCAAAAACTTTAAGGTAAGAAATGATGTATAAACTGATCGCATTAGATATGGATGGCACACTGCTCAATAGTGATAAAGCAATCTCTGAAGAAAACAAACAAGCGATCGCAAAGGCTCGAGAAGCAGGCGTAACTGTCGTTCTCGCTTCTGGTCGCCCATTAGAAGGAATGCAAGGCAAGCTCGACGAACTGAATATCCATTCCGATAAAGATTTTGTCCTTTTCTACAATGGCTCTATGGTTAAGAACGTAGGAACAAATGAAATCATCCACCAGCAAATCATTGATGGTAAGGCAGCAAAATTAGTCGCTCGTAAAGCGAAAGAATTAGGCGCTTATGTGCACGCATTCAGCCAAGTACATGGCTTGATCACCAATGAGAAAAACCCATACACTGACATTGAAGCCAGCATTAATGGCTTAAATGTAACAGAGATTAATTTTGAATCGCTAGAAGATGATCATCCAATCATCAAAGCAATGATGGTTGCCGAGCCAAGTAAGTTAACTGAGGTCATCGCAGCGCTTCCGTCTGAAATACGTGAAGAGTTTACGGTGGTTCAAAGCGCCCCGTTTTTCCTGGAATTTCTTAACCCAGCGAGCAACAAAGGTATTGGTGTTGCTGCAATTGCTGAGTATCTAGGTATTCAACCGGAAGAAGTGATCTGTATGGGTGATGCTGAAAATGACCACCACATGCTGAAGTACGCTGGCCTTGGTATCGCGATGGAAAATGCGATGGAAGAGACCAAACAAATCGCTGATTACATTACGGCAAGTAATGATGAACACGGTGTAGCTAAAGCGATTGAAAAATTCGTCCTTAACGCTTAATTCTCTCCGCCGCTATGGCATCAACGTTATTACCTTTAACTCAGCCATGGCGTCAGATATGCGCAAAGCCACATTGTTGAGCTACTCAACATACAAAAAAGCCTTGCTGTAAAGCAAGGCTTTCTTTTTACTCGTATGCCTGAGAAAAAAACATACAACCATCAATCTAGCACTGTTTCTCTCTGTTGTTTTTCATGAATCAGCTTTCTTGCAAGCAAGATAAACAGCAACATCAACAATGGATAATGCAACGTCGACAATACCAATGACCACAAACCACTAAACGAGACAACAGAGCTTGAGTACAAATAAAGTTGCTCAACGAATACCAACGCAAGCGTTACAAAAATCATCTGACGAGAATCCAAATGCACTTTTGACTCTCTAAACGTCATAACCAACGCTGATGCCGTAATTAAAATAGCTAACCAGCGGCCAAACACAGGTAATGGCCAGATAACAGAGATGACCGCCGTCACCGCAGTCATAATGAACCAGACGCCTTTTGAGCTCAGCACTTGATCAACATTCACGTCTTGATTTGTTTCCAATCGCAGAACATGCCAGGCCACCAAGCTTCCTAACAGCGCACCAAACAACATATCTAAGAAAAAGGCGCTACCAAGGAAAAACTTACATAACATAATAGTAAGCGTGATGAGCATCATGACAGCGGTTGTACCATTCAAACCGAAATAATGCGTTCTCTGAAATAAAAAGGTTAAAACACAAAACCAAACGGCAATAGGCAAACTTGGAAAACTAAATCCAAAGCTGTGTGTTAACTCCATCATTGGTATATAGACATGCGGGCGAGGAAGCGCAAAGCCCTGTTGAGCTACAAGTACCATCAGGGACGTCGCGCTAATAGCGAAAAAAAGTCGGAATACAAATCGACTGCCAAAACGCATCATTACCAACGGAAATAGAAAAAGCAGTATCGTAGGTTCTGTCAGTTCTATAACAAGATTTGAGATCTGATTCGCTACCTCGAAACTCGTTTCTGATAAAGCCCCTACCCAGCTTTGTAAGTCTTTCATCCACCTCAATTCAATCTGACGAAATGAAGGCGCGGATTCGATCAGCTGAGTCACATAAGATGCGGACTGCTGAGTAGCTTGTTCAAAAAACTGAATGGCTTGTGGCCATTGAGCGGGATAGCGGTACAAAAATGATGGCAGCTCGGATGGTCCAAGTAACATTGCAGATGCGATTTCTACTCCGTAGTGAGGAGCAAACCAAATAGGTAACTCATTCCCACCTAAGGAATTGTTCATCGAAAAAGCAATAATCTCAGAATCTGATATGCAATCGTAATAAACCGCGGTGTCTGTTCTGCCAAGTTCCTCCCCAACCGTGACCACTAACCCCGTTTCTTCCCACGTTTCTCGTTGCGCAGCAACTTTGGGGGATTCTCCATCAATAATTGTCCCACCAGGTAGAGAAATCTTATCCGTCAATATTTCATGAACTAGCACTAACTTGTCGTCAGCACGAACAACGCAGAGTGCCCCTTTTACTTCGCTCGCGGCAGCTTTAACCGTAGAGATTGGTGAAACAGGTAACAAAATAAAACAAAGGATGAGTAATAACAGCTGTCTCAACACAAAATATGACCTTAAGTAAACATTATGATAACCAATGAATAATGGCAGTTAATCTTATCTTTTTCGATAAAAATTAAGTAACGAGTTATGCCAAACAACGTTGATCGAATAAAGCATGATCTTGAAGCTCATTGGAGAGTAATTTAATGCAAACCTGACAAAAATCAGACAAAACATGAAATATTGATCGCAATTCTGCCAGTTATATGAAGGTAGCGTCAGGATAAAGTCATACACATTTTATGGGTTCTCAAAGTTGGAACAATAAAAAAGGGCTTATTATTCGAAAACAATAAACCCTGCTTATGATAACTATGCGCTGTTCGTTGAAACCAAGAATGAATTCTACCTCAAGTCACCAACGAATCAGCTTTTGAATGCTTGATGGTTAGTTAGACTTGCAATGTGCGTCGCGAACTTCTTGCCAAACACCCCAAGGTCCAGAGTCTGCGGGGTTATCGCCTTGAGTCCACCACTGCGCCTGCCACACTTTGCCATTCCAAGTAACGTTATCTCCTTTGAGATACACCGTACTCGCTCGCCATTCTGCTGCGCAGTGATCTGTTGGAGGCGTTGTCACTGTTTTCGCTTGAGCCGACACTAGCGCCTGATATTGTGTGCTGGTCTTATCAATGTTGAAGTTCAAAGCAACTCTTGCTTCTCCCGCCTGAGCTGCTCCAAATTCGACATCGACACGACAACTTGCATTCATTGCTAACGTCGCCTGAGAACACTGATCATTTGCAATAACGGCAGCATCAGCAACGCCAGAAGCAAACGCGCGAACGTTTTCTACAGTGAACGTCGTGTTACCTGAATTTTTGATAACAAAACTATGTTGCTGCAACTCGCCAACATTAAATGATGCCAATGTCTGTTCGGTGGTATACCCAACAGAAACATTCTCTTTCGGAGGTGTAGTCGTGCCAATGACACCATTAACAAAATTACGCATGGCGGCGATATCGCTATAAACACCATACATACCCGGACGAGCACAACCTATCCCCCAACTGACCACACCAAGTTGAGTAATTACGCCACCACGATTAATAACGATTGGGCCACCGCTATCTCCCTGACAGGAATCTATCCCACCTTGAGGAATTCCCGCGCAGAAAGACACCTCTCCAACGGTTGTGTAATTACCACCGGCTTGACGACAAGTCGTGTCCGACACGAGCGGAACGTCAACCTCTTGCAATCGAGATGGAGAGCTTCCTCCTTCAGAGGTTCTCCCTAAACCTGCGACTGTAAGCCAATCTCCGATGCTGGCGTATTGCGTTAGACTGCCATCGGCAATTTCAACCGCAGCAACACCTTGAGGTACAGAGTCTAACTTTAAGACTGCGAGATCATGAGAAAGCGTTGCTCGGCGATATGCCGGGTGCATGTGGATTTCACTGACGTTAGCTCGAACACCGTCAGTGCCATTGTAAACGACGCCACCGATTTTAACCGCAATCTGATTCGGTGAATCACCCTCGACACAGTGGGCCGCAGTCAGGACGTAGCCATTCCCAATATAACTGGCACCACAATATGATCGGTTACCATAACGGCTGACAATTTGGGTGTAGAATCTCCACTCACTAGGATCAGCAGTGATGCCGCCTACGATCTGGGGTTGTATAGTGTGATTTTGTGTCTGTGACAAATCATCAGCACTTGCGAACATTGGCAAAACAGCCAACGCAAGTAACGATTTTGTTAGTTTCAAAATATTGTCCTCTTGTTTTTGTAAGCACGATCCTCGTGCTACTAATAAACAAGCAGACAAAAACGCCAATACCAATGTGGGCGCATATTAATTTACTAACATTGCGAGCAACTTATAGAGAAAAGTCTATTGACGAACTGAATGATTTCAATTCGCTAGAATGTGTATCACAATATTAAAATTAAGCATGATCATTAGCTCAACGGCTTTCTTAGATAGTGAATATGGTGTGCAAACCCTTGTTTTTCATACAAAGAGACTGCACCTTGGTTAAAGTGCCATACTTCAACAAACATCTGTTTTGCACCGTAATCAGAGAACGTTAACTCAATTTTGTTAATCAATGCCTGAGCCGTGCCTTGTTTCCGAAACTCAGGTAACACATAGAGCTCATCCACACTTCCCATCATAACCGGCTGACTGACGGTAGAAACAAGTTCACAGAAATGACCCGAGATAAAACCAATCATTTCATCTCCTTGTTTTGCTACATAAACAAGACATTCAGGATCATCAATGTATCGAGCAATACTTTTTTCTTGCTCTATCTCCTCTGCAGTTTTGAACAGCTCCGGAGATTGAAGATGATGCTCATCATGCAGCTCAAACATAAGGTCGTTGAGCGACTCAAGGTCGCTAAAACACGCAGATTTAATTACAAACGTGGTCATACAAAGGGTCACTAAAAATTGAATGGCTGTAGTTTGTGAGGAAAATGCCGTATTGGCAAGTCACAAAATTGCCTGCACGAGACGTTTACGCTATCTACAAACAAAAAAGCCCCTGCACTTAATAAGCGTACAGAGGCAGAACCAACCTACAGAGTTCGAGGATCAGGGGTTAGTTAGAATTGAGTTTTAATTAGCGTCTTAACACTCGTTCAATTTCGTTCAAGCTACTTGGGTCATCAATCGTTGACGGAACGGTGTATTTTTCACCATCGGCTATTTGACGTATGGTTCGGCGCAGAATTTTACCCGAACGTGTTTTCGGTAAGCGATCCACAACCAATGCATGCTTAAAGCAGGCAACCGCACCGATCTCACTACGTACCTTGCCAACAAGCTCACCTTCAAGATCAAGCTCGTCCACTTTGACACCATCTTTAAGTACCACAAAGCCAAGTGGGAGTTGCCCTTTCAGATCATCGTGAATACCCACCACTGCACATTCCGCAATCGCTGGGTGGCCACCGACAATTTCTTCCATTTCGCCTGTCGATAAACGATGCCCCGCGACATTAATCACGTCATCAATACGTCCCATAATGAACAGGTAACCGTCTTCATCCAGATAGCCACCATCACCTGACACATAGTAGCCAGGGAATTGACTGAGATAACCGGTTTCAAAACGGTCATGGTTACGCCAAACCGTTGGCAGACAACTCGGTGGCAGCGGACGTTTTAATGCGACAAAGCCTTGTTGGTTAGGCCCGACCGACTCTCCAAGTTCATTCAGAATCTCGACCTGATAGCCCGGAATTGGCTTCGTCGAAGAACCCGCTTTAACTGGCATCATTTCAACACCTGTTGGGTTGCCCGCGATAGCCCAACCCGTTTCCGTTTGCCACCAGTGGTCAATAACGGGTTTGTCTGCTTTGCTCTGAACCCATTCCAGTGTTGGAGGATCAAGGCGTTCTCCGGCCATAAAGATGGTTTTCAATTTAGAGAGATCATACTGTTTTAAAAACTCACCTTCTGGGTCTTCTTTCTTGATCGCACGGAACGCTGTCGGGGCAGAGAACAACGCATCTACTTTGTATTCGTCACACACTCGCCAGAATGCACCAGGATCCGGTGTTCGGACGGGCTTGCCTTCGAATAAGATTGTTGTGCAACCGTGAATCAGTGGCGCGTAAACAATGTAAGAGTGCCCTACTACCCAGCCAACATCAGATGCCGCCCAAAATACGCCATCTTGAGGAATGTTGTAGATTGCGCTCATGGAGTACTTCATCGCGACGGCATGGCCACCGTTATCACGCACAACGCCTTTTGGCTTACCTGTCGTACCCGACGTATAAAGAATGTAGAGTGGATCGGTTGCTAACACCGGAACACACCCGTGTGGCAACGCTTGGTTGTACTCTTGCTGCCAATCCAGATCTCTTTCTTGGTTTAGATCGGCTTCGCACTCAGGACGCTGGAATATAAATACTTTTTCAGGCTTCCATCGGCTGTCCATAATGGCCTTGTCTACCATTGGCTTATATGGAATAACTTTGTTGATCTCAATCCCACACGACGCCGTCATGATGACTTTCGGCTCTGCATCTTCAATTCGTACAGCAAGTTCATTAGGTGCAAAACCACCGAATACAACGGAGTGAATTGCCCCCAAACGCGCACAGGCTAGCATCGCCATTGCGGCTTCTGGAATCATCGGCATGTAAATAACGACTCGGTCGCCTTTTTCAACTCCTTGGGCAGACAGCATGCCGGCAATTTTTGCCACTTGGTCACGCAGGTTACTATAGGTATACGTGGTTTTATTGCCGGTTACTGGCGAGTCATAAATGAGTGCCGTGTTATCACCGCGTCCTTGCTCGCAATGGTAATCCAATGCTAACCAGCACGTATTCATTACACCATCTGGAAACCAACGTTCTATGCCGTTTCCATCAGATTTCAAGATAGTTTTAGGAGATTCGAACCAATCGATATTCTCCGCTTGAGCGCGCCAAAAACTCTCCGGTTCGTTTTTCGCCCATAAATATTCTTTTTCGTATGAAGACATATTGCTTCCTCCAGTATGTCCTGACATTGCTCTCGTTCTATTCAAAGACCATTCTTTTCACTCAAAGACATCAGAGGGTGCACGCACAAATCCCTCCATTAGTATTCTCGCACTTCGGCTCATGATGGCTTTTTGCACCACCCAGCCCTGTTCAACTTGCTTCGCTTGTGCTCCAACTTTTAACGTTCCTGAGGGGTGGCCAAAAGTCACTGACTCTTTTTCACCGCCACCAGCAGCCAAGTTAACCAACGTACCCGGCACACACGCCGCTGAAGCGATAGCAACGGCTGCTGTTCCCATCATTGCATGGTGAAGTTTGCCCATCGACAACGCACGAACCAACACGTCTATGTCTGTATCATTGACCGCTTTGCCACTTGAAGACAGGTAACTTTTCGGTTTAGCAACAAATGCTATTTTCGGCGTATGTTGGCGTGTTTGAGCTTCTTCTAAATCAGAAATCAGGCCCATTTTTAACGCGCCATATGCACGAATCGATTCAAACATCGCTAATGCCGCATCATCATTGTTGATGTCATCTTGCAGTTCCGTGCCCTGATAGCCAATAGACTCAGCATCAATGAAAATGGTTGGAATACCTGCGTTGATAAAGGTAGCGTTAAACGTACCCACATCAGGCACCACCAAATCATCGACTAAGTTGCCTGTTGGAAACATGCTGCCTTCGCCATCAGAAGGGTCAACGAAATCGACTTGAATCTCAGCGGCCGGAAACGTCACGCCATCAAGCTCAAACTCGCCGGTTTCTTGGACGAAACCATTAACAATTGGAACGTGAATCAAGATGGTTTTGCTGATGTTCACCTGCCAAACACGCACCGTCACAATACCATTTTCTGGAATGCGATCTTGTGGAATCAGCCCAGCATGAATGGCGAAGGGACCAACTGCCGCAGACAAGTTGCCGCAGTTACCACTCCAATCGACGAATGGTTTGTCGATCGACACTTGTCCAAACAAATAGTCAACGTCATGACCGTCTTGGCTACTGCGCGAAACAATCACTGTTTTACTAGTGCTGGAGGTTGCACCACCCATACCGTCGATTTGCTTCGCGTAAGGATCCGGGCTGCCGATAACACGTAACAACAGTTTGTCACGTGCGGCTCCAGCCACTTGCGCTTCTTGAGGCAAATCCTCTAGGTTGAAAAAGACACCTTTACTCGTGCCGCCACGCATGTACGTCGCGGGCACTTTTATTTGGCTTGTTTGATTCGGAGTATTATTTGACATACGCACTCCTTATTGCGCCAAGAAATCTTGCGCGAAACGCTGCAAAACACCACCTGCGTTGTACACGTGAACTTCGTCAGCGGTGTCTAGGCGGCAGGTAACAGGAACGTCAACTTTATCGCCGTTGCTACGCGTGATAACCAAGGCCAGATCCGCACCCGGTTTAATCTCGCCAGCTACGTCGTAAAGTTCCGTACCATCCAGTTCTAACGTATTACGGTTTACACCTGGTTTGAATTGCAGCGGCAGTACGCCCATGCCAACCAAGTTAGTACGGTGAATACGCTCAAAGCCTTCAGCAACAATGGCTTCTACGCCTGCCAAACGAACACCTTTTGCTGCCCAGTCACGAGATGAACCCTGACCGTAATCCGCGCCGGCGACAACAATCAATGGTTGTTTACGATTCATGTAGGTTTCAATCGCTTCCCACATGCGTACAACCTGGCCTTCTGGTTCAATTCGCGCCAGAGAACCCTGAACGACTTCACCGTTCTCTTTCACCATTTCGTTAAATAGTTTCGGGTTAGCAAAGGTCGCACGTTGCGCCGTTAAGTGATCGCCACGGTGAGTCGCATAAGAGTTAAAGTCCTCTTCCGGAACGCCCATTTTGGCAAGGTATTCACCCGCAGCACTGCTCGCCATGATCGCGTTGGATGGTGACAGGTGGTCAGTCGTGATGTTGTCGCCCAGAATCGCTAATGGACGCATGCCAGACAGTGTTCTTTCACCCGCCAGCGCACCTTCCCAGTAAGGTGGACGGCGAATGTAGGTACTCATCGGACGCCAGTCGTAAAGCGGACTAGAGCTTTTCTCTGCGTCATCGAGCTTAAACATCTGGATGTAAACTTGGTTAAACTGCTCTGGCTTAACGTGTTTGCCGACCACAGCATCGATCTCTTCGTCGCTAGGCCACAAATCATTTAAGTAAATTGGTTTACCGTTTTGGTCAGTACCCAAAGCATCGCGTTCGATATCGAAACGAATCGTACCCGCTAGCGCATAAGCGACAACCAATGGTGGTGATGCAAGGAAAGCTTGTTTTGCGTAAGGATGGATTCGGCCATCGAAGTTGCGGTTACCAGACAGAACGGCTGTCGCATATAAATCGCGATCAATGATCTCTTGCTGGATTTTTGGATCCAACGCGCCACTCATGCCGTTACAAGTGGTACATGCGTAACCGACGATACCAAAGCCAAGCTTTTCTAACTCTGGTAATAAGCCCGCTTCTTCCAGGTAAAGACGCGCTACCTTAGAACCCGGAGCAAAAGACGACTTCACCCAAGGTTTACGTACAAGGCCGAGCTCATTGGCTTTCTTCGCGACAAGGCCTGAGGCAACCACGTTTCTAGGGTTACTGGTGTTAGTACAAGATGTTATCGCAGCGATGATAACTGCACCATCTGGTAACTCGCCTTCTTTCTCTTCCCACGCACCAGAAATGCCACGCTGCGCCAACTCAGATGTTGGTAAACGGCGGTGAGGGTTTGACGGGCCGGCCATGTTACGACTTACTGATGATAAATCGAACTCAAGTACGCGCTCATAAACGGCAGTATCTAGATCGTCAGCCCAAAGACCGGTTTGTTTTGCGTATTTTTCTACTAGAGCAACTTGCTCTTCATCTCGACCAGTTAGTTTCAAGTAATTGATGGTCTGCTCATCAATATAAAACATGCCAGCTGTCGCGCCGTATTCTGGTGTCATATTTGAAATAGTTGCGCGGTCTCCGATCGTTAGATCGCGTGCACCTTCACCAAAGAATTCAAGATATGAAGAGACCACACGCTCGTTACGTAGGAACTCAGTAATCGCCAGAACAATATCCGTTGCGGTAATGCCAGGTTGACGTTTACCCGTCAGTTTGACACCGACAATATCAGGTAGACGCATCATTGATGGTCGGCCAAGCATTACGGTTTCAGCTTCCAGACCACCGACACCAATCGCGATAACACCGAGGGCGTCTACGTGAGGCGTGTGACTGTCCGTACCCACACAGGTATCTGGGTAGGCAATACCCTGCTTCGCTTGCACCACAGGAGACATTTTCTCCAAGTTGATTTGGTGCATGATGCCGTTACCCGCAGGAATCACACTGACGTTTTCAAACGCTGTTTTACACCACTCGATAAAGTGAAATCGGTCTTCATTACGGCGTTCTTCAATCGCGCGGTTTTTATCGAAAGCATCAGGATCAAAGCCCGCATGCTCAACCGCTAAAGAGTGGTCAACGATCAGTTGAGTCTCAACAACAGGGTTCACTTTTGCAGGATCGCCACCCTGATCCGAAATAGCATCGCGCAGACCCGCTAAATCGACTAGAGCGGTCTGACCAAGAATGTCATGACAAACAACGCGTGCTGGATACCAAGGAAAATCAAGATCACGTTTACGTTCAATTAACTGTTTCAGGCTATCCGTCAATGTGTTCGGATCACAGCGACGGACCAGTTGCTCAGCTAGCACGCGGGAGGTATAAGGGAGTTTTTCATAGGCTCCAGGAGAAATGGCATTGACGGCTTCGCGTGCATCAAAGTAATCCAGTTGAGTTCCCGGAAGCGGCTTACGATATTGGGTATTAATATTTGTGTTCATGGTTTGCTTCCATTCAGTCTGTACATCTTGCCTTCATCAACGTTTTTCCATTGCTCCAGAAACATCGTGATGAGAGGAGCTCCTTCCTCTGTCAGAGAGAGGTACAAAGGAAGGAGGTGGTCAATCAAAGCGTATGTGCCCTAATTGACCTTCGCGCTAGCGATTCTCGATAGGTACCCATTCTTGATGGTCTGGGCCCGTGTAATCAGCACTTGGGCGAATGATGCGGTTATTGGCACGTTGCTCATAAACGTGTGCCGCCCAGCCCGTTAAACGACTCATCACAAAAATTGGTGTGAACAGCTTGGTTGGAATGTCCATGAAGTGGTAAGCCGATGCATGGAAGAAGTCCGCATTACAGAACAGACCTTTCTCTCGCTTCATCACTGATTCCACACGCTCAGAAACAGCATATAGATGTGTATCACCGACTTGCTGTGACAGCTCTTTCGACCAGCGCTTAATCAACGCGTTGCGAGGATCACTTTCGCGATAGATGGCATGGCCAAAGCCCATGATCTTGTCTTTGTTGGCCAGCATTTTCATGATGTTCGCTTCCGCCTCGTCTGGCGTTTGCCAATCTTCAATCATTTCCATCGCTGCTTCGTTTGCGCCGCCATGAAGTGGCCCGCGAAGCGTACCGATTGCTGCCGTGATACAAGAATGAATGTCTGACAACGTTGATGCACAAACACGCGCTGCAAAAGTTGATGCGTTGAATTCATGCTCAGCGTAAAGGATTAAGGAACAGTGCATCACTTGCTTGTGTAGCGCTGATGGCTCTTTATCTGTAAGCAATCGCAAGAAGTAACCGCCGATGCAGTCTTCGGTTTGATCTTCTGTATCGATACGAACGCCATCGTGACTAAAACGATACCAGTAGCAGATGATAGCTGGGAAAAGCGCTAGCATACGTTCCGTCGAATGCAATTGCTCATCGAAGCTCATTTCTTGCTCTAGGTTTCCTAACACAGAACAACCAGTGCGCATCACATCCATTGGATGAGCAGTAGCAGGAATAAGCTCTAACGCTTGCTTAAGCTCAGTTGGTAAGCCGCGAAGGTTTAAGAGATGTGTCTTGTACGCATCCAGTTCTTTCTGAGTTGGTAAGTGACCGCGTAACAGAAGATGTGCAACTTCTTCAAATTGAGCATTATTGGCAAGGTCAGTAATATCGTAACCGCGATAAGTCAGACCGGTCCCCGTTTTTCCGACAGTACATAAAGCTGTGCTTCCAGCGCTTTGACCGCGTAGGCCTGCACCACCTAACTCTGCTTTCTTTTCTGCAGTTTGAGACATTGTTTGAACTCCTTTTCTGTCTGGCTTTGCCCTCTTTGGAGCGTTTTTTTAGCCAGACGAATTTCACGTTATTGAATTAGATAAATTCCGATTATCTTTTCTTGGGCTTCCGTCTATCTTTTCTTTTCCCGCTATTTTCCTTCAGAGAATAGCTGGTCAAGTTTGTCTTCGTAATCGTGGTAGTTCAGGTGCTGATACAACTCTTTGCGTGTTTGCATTGAATCAACCAAAGCTTCCTGATTGCCCACTTCTAGCAAATGCTTGTAAACCGTTTCAGCGGCTTTGTTCATGGCACGGAACGCACTTAATGGGTAAAGCACCATATCGACTTTCGCTTTTGCAAGCTCATCGCAGCCGTACAGTGGCGTTGCGCCGAACTCGGTAATGTTGGCCAGAATAGGAACGTGCTTTCCAGTTGCTTGCTCAAGTGCGTTTGAGAACTGAAGGTACTGATCCAGCTTGGTCATTGCTTCTGGGAAGATCATATCTGCGCCTGCTTCCACACAGGCAATCGCACGCTCAATTGCACTGTCCATACCTTCAACAGCTAGCGCGTCAGTACGAGCCATAATCACAAAGCTTTCATCATTGCGTGCGTCAACCGCGGCTTTTACGCGATCAACCATCTCTTGCTGGCTGACTATTGCTTTGTTCGGACGATGCCCACAACGTTTCTGTGCGACTTGATCTTCCATATGAACCGCAGCAGCACCCGCCTTTTCCATTGCTTTGATCGTGCGAGCAATATTAAATGCGCCTCCAAAACCGGTGTCGATGTCGACCAATAGCGGTAAATCACACGCGTTAGTGATGCGGTCAACATCGACCAGTACGTCGTTCAATGTTGTAATACCGAGATCCGGCAATCCGTATGACGCGTTTGCAATACCGCCGCCAGACAAATAAATCGCTTGATGCCCCAAGTTTTTCGCCATCATGGCGCAGTAAGGGTTAATGGTGCCGACAATTTGCAGCGGATTGTTTTGTTCAATGGCGAGTCTGAACTTCGCTCCCGGTGTTAAGCTCATGACGAATTCCTTCTAGTCTTTGTCTAAACTTTCTGTATGTATAATTTGCGATTGGATGAGCTTTCGACTTCCTGAGATGTGTCTTCTCATCAGCATTTCTGCAAGCTCTTCATCGCGATTACGGATGGCTTCCAGAATGAATTTGTGTTCAGTCAACGCTTCATTTGGACGAGATTGCGCGCGCGGTGACTGATAGCGGTACATGCGTAACAAGTGGTAAAGCTCGTCGCACAGCAGAGAAATCAGCTTGCTGTTTCGGCTTGCTTGGATGATGCGATAGTGAAAATCAAAATCTCCATGCTGATGGAAGTAAGAGGCTCCTTCCACTTGATCAATGTGCTTAGAATGTGTCGACAATAGCATTTCCAAGCTCAAGAGCTCTTCTTGCGTAATATGTCGCGCTGCTAACCTTGCCGCCATACCTTCTAGCGCTTCGCGAACCGCATAGAGTTCTATCAGCTTTTCTGGAGAAAAAGTGGTCACTCTAGCCCCGACATGAGGAATACGTTCAATGAGCCCTAGCCCCTCTAAACGCATTAATGCTTCACGCAAAGGGCCGCGGCTGACTTGATATTTCTTCGCCAGTTCAGGCTCCGAGATTTTATGACCAGGCTTAACATCGCCATTCACAATGACTTCAATCAGTGTTTCTGTCAGTGTTTCTGACTTGGTGTGTTCTTTCTCAGAACCCAGTACTTTATAACGAGTTTTCAACTCAGAGTTCATACTCAGATACTCACGTTACCGACATCAAAATGTCTACAATTTCTTAACCTGAATATAAAGTAGTCGATCAAAGTGTCGACAATCAAGTAAATTGTCGACAATTTAGACTAAGGTCGTAATTTAAATCGATGAAAATCATCTATTACGAGCTAAATTGAGGGGTAATTGCGAAGGAAAAAGCAAATTGTCGACAACTAAATGCCTCTTAACATTATGATATAAAAGAAAAACAATTAAGCTGTCGAACAATTAAGGATACAAAAGGCTATTCTTTAGATGAAAATTGCTCAAAAACTTGCTGCGATGTCATCTTTTGTGAGGTGGGGTTGAGGTCATAATACGCGGGCTTTTCATCGGTAAAGATCTCTAATGAGAGTTTGAAATCTGGATTGTCGAACAAACCAGCGGAGAGAATGTACTCGCCTGTCGGTAACAAATGATAGAAAAGGTTTGTGCCGCATTCGCCACAAAAACCTCTCACCGCCCAGTCAGACGATTGATAACGCTTTGGCTCGGCCCCCTTAAACGTTACGTTAGGACCACAATGCACAGCATGGAGTGCTCCACTCGACCATTTTCGACACATCGAGCAGTGGCATAGACTCACTTCATTCTTAGCATCTGCGATCACTTCAATAGCGCCGCACAAACATGTCCCTTTCATTCTCTGTTTCCTTATTCGTTTGATGTCATTCCATTATGACGCAATTGTTAGCACGCACGCGTGATGTGCAACCAATTTTTCAGCGTGAACTTTATGAACAAAATATCCGTTATGCTCAATATTCTCTTTATCGACGTTTTAAAGACATCAAATTAACACTTGATTAACCTTTGACACATCAGCATCCAGTTCGAGTTAAAAGCTGAAACAAAAATAAGACTCATCTAAAAATAGAGTCACCAACATAAGGAACGTGAACATGTTAAAGGTAATCAAACCAACGCTCGCCGCATCGATCATCGCAGCTTCATTTTCATTTAACGCTTTTGCTGCTGATGTAGAAAAAATGCATTTCTTGATCCCTGGAGGTGCCGGTGGCGGCTGGGACATGACCGCACGAGGTACAGGTGATGTGCTACTCAAATCAGACATCGTTGAGACGGTATCTTTTCAAAACCTTTCTGGTGGCGGCGGCGGTAAAGCCATTGCGCACTTGATTGAAACGGCAGATCGTCAAGAAGATACACTGATGGTGAATTCAACGCCGATCGTCGTTCGCTCTCTAACAGGTATTTTCCCTCAATCCTTTAGAGATCTCACTCCCGTTGCAGCCACCATTGCGGATTACGGTGCCATCGTAGCCTCTGTTGATTCGCCATACAATTCTTGGGAAGACGTAGTAAAAGCATTTGAATCTAACCCTCGCAAAGTGAAAATCGCGGGTGGCTCTGCTCGTGGTTCTATGGACCACCTCGTCGTTGCCGCCGCATTTAAAGGCGAAGGATTTGATGCGCGTAAAGTGCGTTACATCGCTTACGATGCGGGCGGTAAAGCCATGGCAGCCCTTCTTTCAGGCGAAACTCAACTGCTCTCTACGGGCCTAGGTGAAGTACTGGAGATGTCAAAATCTGGTCAAGTCAAAGTGCTAGCGGTAACTGCACCAAAACGCCTAGAAGCCGCACCAAACATCCCTACGCTAACAGAATATGGTAACGAAACGGTCTTCGCTAACTGGCGTGGATTCTTTGCTGCACCAGGTACTAGCCAAGAAAAGCTGGATGAATGGAATGCAGCATTTACCAAAATGTACAACACTGACGAATGGCAAGTCGTCCGTGACCGCAATGGTTGGATAGACAACTACAAGGCGGACAAAGCGTTCTTCGCGTTCCTTGAAGAGCAAGAGCAGCAAATGGGTGACTTAATGCGCGAGTTAGGCTTCCTAAAGTAACAGTCGAACTGGGTTCCTTAGATTCCAACCTCACCCAATAACGTGGGGTTGGTATTTCCCCAACTGTATTTGCACTCTAAGTTTCACCGTATATGGATATTGTCGACAATCGGCATGCACACTCCTTTGTTTATATACCCAAAGCAGCTCGACTAGCAGCGAAATGCTTAATTGTTAATGGGTTAGTTTATTCATTAACGTCCATATGCGGTCTTTTTTATTTTTGTTAGGAGTTGAATATGTCTCGTTCAACCAACTTTTTCACCAAAGAATATTTGCTCTGTCGTGACCGTGTCGGCGCAATGATCTTTCTACTCTTCTGTCTTTGCTACGGTTATCAAACCTCGCAAATTCCATTGTTCCCTGGTGATGAATACGAACCGTTCACCGCACGTACTTTGCCAACCATCCTGACTTACGTTGGTGCAGGCCTTTCTTTGTTATTACTGGTAACAGGACAACCAGATAAACAAAGTGGCGCGGTGCTGACCTTTAATTGGAAGTTACTGATCGCTTTCTTGGTTTTGATGGCGCTTTACGGTGTGGGCCTGACTTACCTAGGCTTTGTTATAGCTACTGGCTTCTTTTTATTGGCTGGCTTTTATCTGCTGGGGGAAAGACGTAAACCCGTTCTGTTCGGCGCGTCGTTTCCATTCGTGATCGCGTTCTATTTATTACTCACTCAAGGTTTGGACATCTATCTCGAACCGGGTTTGATTTTCACCATCTGGTAGTCAAGGAAAGGACTGAATTATGTTAGATGGAATTCTACAAGGTTTATCCACTGCAGTAATGCCAATGAACATCATGATGGTGATCGTTGGTTGTTTCGTCGGTACATTTATCGGCATGTTACCTGGGCTTGGGCCGATCTCAGCCATTGCTTTGATGATCCCAATTACTTATGGCCTAGAGCCATCTTCTGGCCTTATTTTGATGGCGGGTGTTTATTACGGTGCGGTATTTGGTGGTTCTACGTCGTCGATTTTAATTAACGCGCCGGGTTGTTCTTCAACCGTGGTGACAGCATTCGACGGCTACCCGATGGCTCAAAAAGGCCAAGCAGGTAAAGCATTAGCTTTGGCAGCTTATTCTTCTTTCACTGGCGGTACGCTATCTGCCATTATGTTGCTTGTTGCCGCACCAGCATTGGCTAGCGTTTCACTTAGCTTCCAATCGTCAGACTATTTTGCGTTGATGCTACTTGGGTTATCAGCAGTCGCGGCTTTTGCGGGGAAAGGTCAGGTCATCAAAGCGTGGATGATGACCATTCTTGGTTTGATGCTATCTACAGTTGGTATCGATAAAGGCGTAGGCGTTGAACGCTTTACCTTCGGTTTAACGGATTTAATGGATGGCTTTAGCTTCTTGTTGCTTGCAATGGCGACATTCGCACTGGGTGAGACGCTGATGGGCATTCTTAAACCATCAAAAGACACCAGCGATGAAGAACAGGAAAAGCTGAGCAACATTGGCTCAATGAAAGTGACCAAGGACGAAATCAAAGATGTTGCGCCTGTTTCAATTCGCTCTTCAATATTAGGTTTCTTCACTGGCGTTCTTCCTGGCGCAGGGGCAACCATTGCTGCTTTTTTAAGCTATGGCATGGAGCGCAACCTCGCACCTAAAGAGAAAAAGGAAGAGTTCGGTAAAGGCAGTATCCGTGGTTTGGTCGCGCCAGAATCAGCGAACAATGCAGCCTCTAGTGGTTCATTTGTACCGCTGCTAACGCTTGGCATTCCGGGTTCTGGTACAACAGCAATAATGCTCGGTGCGCTGATCGCTTATGGTATTCAACCTGGTCCTCGCCTGTTTGTTGAGCACCCAGACGTGTTCTGGTCGGTGATCATTTCCATGTACTTCGGCAACATCGTACTCGTGATCCTGAACTTACCGTTGATTCCGTACATTTCAAAGCTTTTGGCGGTTCCAAGAACGGTACTTCTGCCGATGATTTTATTCTTCTCAATCACCGGAGTTTATTTGGTCTCATTCAATACCATGGATGTGTTCGTGATGCTGATTGTCGCTATGGCTGCCATTGCACTTCGACTCGCTAACTTCCCACTTGCGCCTTTATTGCTTGGTTTCATCCTTGGGGGATTAATGGAAGAGAACTTACGCCGCGCATTAATGATTTCAGACGGCGAATTGAGTTTCCTATGGGAGCGCCCTATTACCCTTACCTTTACTGTTTTAGCCGTATTGGTACTGGCAAGTCCACTAATCGTAAAGCTGATTCAAAAGTTTAAAGCACAGCCAGTGAGCGTTGAGCAGTAATAACTGTCTCTTACAACCTAGATAAAGCCATCCATCGCGATGGCTTTTCTTTCTCCTATCAAATCGTTCACTTATTAAGCAAAATAATATTGACAAGTCATCGCCTATATATAAGAGTAGTTGCATGAATACACACTTAGCGCAACTTAACCAACGAATTATCATCATTCCATAGGAATGGTGGGATATTTGATGCGCTCAATATTTATCGAACCCACCCATAACGGTGGGTTTTCTGTCTCTACCGTATGGGAAATACTCTCTTGGAGGCGGTCACATGCAAAAAGTAGCGGTTTTTGGTAAGCCCGGCAGCGGAAAATCGACGATAAGTAAAGCAATCGCGTCTGCTACCGATCTCCCTCTTCATCAATTAGATTCCATAGTCTATAAACCAAACGGTGAGCCCGTTGAGCGTGACGTTTTTGATGAAGCACATAGCAATATACTTCACTCAGATCGTTGGATCATAGATGGTCTGGGGCCTATCAGCTCCTTTAATGCTCGTTTAGATGCAGCCGATACTCTCGTTTATATTGATCTACCATACTCCGTAAGCTATTGGTTTGTGACGAAACGTCTCCTTAAAGGACTATTTATTAAACCCGAAGGGTGGCCTGATGGCAGTTCGGTATTTAAAGGGACATTACAAAGCTACAAAGTTCTTCAGCAATGCCCTGCATTCTGGAATGATGACTTCATGTCTCGTCTCGAAGGGTACTCTCAAAGTAAAACCGTTCATGTCATCAAAAACGTCACAGAACTGAACAATTTTGTTTTAGAGCGGGTAAAGTAAACTTCATATCAGAACACTAGAGCATGTGGGATGGGTCATCTAAAGCTCTAACAATGAAAAAGAACATAACAAGGATTGTTTATGCTTTTAGAACTAGCGCTTTTATTCGTTGCCGGCGTAGTTGGTGGGATCATTAACTCCATTGCGGGAGGCGGAAGCTTTATTACTTTTCCGGCCCTATTGGCGGTTGGTGTGCCTCCAATTATGGCCAATGCAACAAATACTTATGCTTCATGTGCGGGGTACATTAGCGGAGCCGTTGGCTTCAGAGAAGAGATCATGAAGAACAAACAAGAACTGTTGTTCACAGTCTCATTCAGTTTAGTAGGTGGCGCTGTCGGAGCATATCTGCTGCTCAACACACCAGAGTCGCTATTTTTGGAAGCCATTCCTTGGCTACTCTTGTTTGCCACCGTGCTTTTCCTGACTGGTTCTCGTTTAACAATGCTTATCAAAACTGTCGCGAAAGAGCACAAACACGCAGGAATACTCGGAGCAATCGCTTTGGGTCTATTACTTGTTGGTGTCTCTGCTTACGGTGGTTTTTTCAACGCAGGTTTAGGGGTTATTGTTCTGAGTTATCTGGTAGTAGCGGGTCACCAAGATATTAATTTAATGAACGGTTTGAAATTGCTGGTATCTACGTGTGTTTCACTCATTGCTATCGTGATTTTTGTTGCGAATGGTTCCATTGACTGGCGCACAGGTAGCGTTGTTTTGGTCGGTACGTTGGTGGGTGGTTATCTTGCAGCTCGTGTATCTCGTCAACTTAATCCCAATCATGTTAAAGGGTTTGTTGCTCTTTCTTCTATTCTGATCACTATCTACTTTTTCATTGATGTTTATGCTTAAACAAAGCTTGCACAAGTAGATAACACCCCAACAAAAAACGCCATCGCGAAAGATTAATGCTGATCGCTTAACGAGGTTTTTGTGTCATTCCAGCGAGCCTTGGCGAGACTAGGAATCTAATAGCAGTACGCTGAGCGGCTAATGAAACAATTTTGACCATAAAGTGCTCGGATAGAAGATCCTGTATAACGCTCCTCCGTCGCTGTACAGGATGACGAGAGATAGAAATATGCCACTCGCTGTTAAACGAGTGGCATTAGTCGCGAAAGATAGGGTTCTACATCAATAATAAGAGAAAGTAACGGTTACTTAATCAGCCCTACTTCTTTGTAGTATTTAAGCGCACCTGGGTGAAGAGGCGCAGATAAACCGTCTTTTACCATTTCCTCTTTCTTCAAGTTCGCAAACGCTGGGTGGAGACGGCGGAAATCATCGAAGTTTTCAAATACCGCTTTGACCACGTTATAAACCACATCTTCTGGTACCGCAGTAGAGGAAACAAACGTCGCACCCACACCAAAGGTTTGAACATCACTATCTGTGCCACGATACATACCACCCGGTACATTTGCGACACGGTAGAAGCTATTGTCTGCAACCAATTTTTCTACATTAGGTCCAGCTACCGTTACGATATTACTATCACACGACGTAGTAGCTTCTTTAATCGCTCCACTTGGGTGACCAACGGTATAAATCATCGCATCAATTTTGTTATCACAAAGTGCTTTTGATTGCTCTGCTGCTTTTAACTCAGAGACAAGCTTAAAGTCATCGTTACTCCAACCATACTGGCTCATTAACACTTCCATGGTGCCTCGTTGACCAGAGCCAGGGTTACCAATGTTGACGCGCTTACCTTTCAAATCATCAAAAGTTTTGATGTTCGCGTCTTTACGTGCAACGACAGTGAACGGTTCTGGATGAACGGAGAATACGGCGCGTAGTTCTTTAAAAGGCCCGCTTTCTTTAAACTTACTGGTTCCTTTGTAAGCATGATACTGCCAGTCTGATTGAGCGATACCGAGATCCAATTCACCAGCACGAATAGTGTTGATGTTATAAATCGACCCCCCAGTACTTTCTACCGAACAACGGATACCGTGATCTTCTCGCGATTTGTTAACCAAGCGACAAATAGCGCCACCAGTCGGATAATAAACCCCTGTTACACCACCAGTACCAATCGTGACAAACGTTTCTTCCGCAGATGCAGAAAAGCCTGTTGTGAGTGCCGCTAAAGAAGCAGCAAGTGCGATTTGCTTAAACTTAAACATTGAACATCCTTTTTACCTGTGTTGATGACCGTTTAAGTATAGCAACCGTTAACAATTTGATAACGTTTGAGTTCTCATCCTTGCAGATTAGCTTAGCAATCACCATTTTTATCTGCATATTCTGCCATCGTACAAGACTCTATATAAGCGAACCCCACATCGCATAGAAAATTAAATCTTTTTAAATTTTTTAATTTATTAAATGTTTAGACATACATATCTATTCGAAATTATCTATTAAATAGAAACAATCAGGTCAATTACAATAATATTGTTAAACAACCTTTATTCTATATAAATATGATGAATTATAACTCCAGACAAAAGACATGAGGCACTTGAAATAAACAAGACGAAAGAGAGAACAAATAATCGTTTAATATGATTTGGAACTTTATCTCTCTTCTCTAGCATTTTATACCGTTTCGCATGAAACTTGCTCAGAAAGACAGTGCCATATTGTAGGACACCTTGACCTGATAAGAATATATTCAGAGTGTAGTATCGGACGCCATTATCAAGAGCGTCTTCAAGATACTTCAACCAGTTAGATTTCAAATAAATAACAAACAAAACCCAAGTGAATATACCTAAAATTCCAACCGTAGTCAGATAAATAACTAAATCTGATGCTAAACTGATATCTTCCATCTTCGACTACTTATTAAGTTGAGTTTTATATAATTCTGTTCCCAAATACTCACCAGTCGAACCGCCATATTTTCCTTTTAAGTACTCCCACTACAAAAAAACACTTTTTGTGAGTAATAATGACACTCTAACTCAATCTTATGCAACAAAGCCACTATGGAGTGATAACTTTGAGCTGAGTTCAACAAAAACAACAACTTCTATGCAAGATAAATCTCTTTTAGCATGGTGATCAAATCATTGATGATTACTAAGGAAGCGGGATAGAGTAAATGTCTAACTACGTTATATGTGTTACAAACCAATTCCTCAGTAAGTATCCATATCTAGTTATTAGCTTAGATAACTGAAACAAAAAAAGCGTTGTATAAACAACGCTTTGTAGTTAGTAAGATGGACGGTTACACCGTTGGGACTGACGCTCGCCACGCTTGGTTCTGACTATCTGAGATAGAACGGAACAAGTCACGTAGCTCTTTCAATAAGCCTTCTTGGAAACCAATGTTTTCATCAGCTTTCTGTTTGGCTGCTTGTGCGCGAGTCGCTTGTACTTCATCATCTTTGCTGCGCGCTTGCGCTTTGGTTTGCTCTACATTCGATGCAGAGTTTGCCATCTGGCCCAAAGCTTGAAGAATAGCGTTCTTCGCTTGGTTTGAGCTCATCAACTTATCGAACTTACGACCACCACTTGTCAGCTGTGCTGTCGTGTCCGCGATATTGTCTTTTGCTAGTGAGTGCGCACGCTTAACCTGATCTTGCTGAGTTTTAGATAATCCATTGTTATTCATCAACTCTTCTGCTTGTTCAAAGCCTGCTTTTTGCGTCTTCAGTACATTATTGCTTGCCATTTCATTCTTGATTTCTTTCCCCGCTTTGAAAGAACCAAGCGCACCAATAATGGCTGTTGCACCCGCTAATACGCCCGAAACTACTGCCATAGCGATCATCGCGCTTGCTGAGTTGTTTAGTTCAGCCGCTTGGCTTTCTAAACTCGCGACGTTTGCTTCTACAGCAATTTCACGCTGTAGCACTTGCTGCTCACGGCTCAGCTTTGATACTTGATACAACAATGTTAGTAGCGTCAACGATTGTGATACCGCATCTGATGGTGACTTGATCACCTCTTCACCGTTAAGCGCTTTCATTGTTGTACTCATTAGCGAACTGACCGTCGGTGCAAGAGCGTTCATTAAGTTTGCAACAACTTGAGCTTGGTTGCTCACCGCTGGTGCTTTAGGTGCATCTAATTGGTGGCGCGCTCCACCATAAACACCTGATTCACTTTGGCTTTTAATAGCGCCCGCTTCAAGCTTTGTTTCTGGTGCTTTTTCTGCTTTGTTTGTTTTGATAGTGTCGCCTAAACCATACAGTTCGCCGCGTCCCGTTCCGCCTACTTTATCTAGCATAATAAACTCCTTATACCGTTGCAGGACGGCTTAACACCGTTTGCATGGTTTCACTTTTCGCTTGGATCATTTGCATGATGACGCTCATCAGCTCTTGGAAATCTTCCATCAACTTGCCAATTTCTTCTTTAAGCTTGTCGATGACGGCCTGGCTTAAGGTCATTTTGGCGCGAAGGTCCGTGATATCTGCCTGAATCTCAGTTACGTGAGCATTGTTAGCAGCATGGACACTGTCTGTTGCGCCTTTACCCACGTTGACGGCAATATCGACGGTTTCTGCGCCATAACGAATCGCTTTCGCTGTTGTTGTCGCAGCTTTTGAGCCCATGTCCGCTACTTTAGAAGCCATGTTCGCTACTTTCGCAATACTGCCAGCCACCGCGCCACCGAAAGTCACGGCTGCGCCGATAAGGGCGACAGCAATTTCTAACCCCATCACCACTTTGTTTAGCACATCGACATTTACGCCCGCTTCTTTTAGCGCATCTTGAACGGCTGGCTCTTGCAGCGCCATGCTCACAGCTCCCATGACGCCACCAGCGATCATAAGCGCACCGGCTGCGGCACCAACACCCGTTGCCACCATCACAGCACCAACAACAATAGAAACCACCGCACTGATCCAACCAAAGATCTTCGCTGCTAAGCCTGATTTTTGGGCTTCTTTTGCAGCGGCTTCCGACTCTTTGATTTTGTCTTGGTTTTCCACCATCTCTTTTTCGTGCTTAGCTTTTGCGACCTTCACTTCCTGAATTTTCAGCTCGTTTTGAGCACTTTTCAGTTTATCCGTGATAGCAGCAAGCTCTACTTCAAAATCATCAGCAGAACCTGCGATGATTTTGACTGCAATCGAACCTGTTTGATCTGCAACTGCATGGAGAGATTTTGCAATGGTATCGACGATCTTTTGCAGCTGTGCCATGGCTTTTAGCGTCAAATCATTCACTTTGTCGCTAACAGCTGCGTTAGGTGCATCTAACTGAACTTTCACTTTTCCAGTGTTCAGTACATCTGCATCTTTACTCTTCACGTTTTCTACCGTCACAGAAGGCGTCGCTGTAGACGCCGTTTTCTGCACGTTATCTAACGTGGTTTGGCCAGATTCAGGGCTATAAACCTGTGTCTGGATGCGGTCAAGTGCAATAGAACTCATAGTCTAATTACTCCTTTTTATTTCTCACCGCTTCTAACATGATGCCTGCACGCTCATGCAAATCTGTATATTGTGATTTTCCGGCAGACATCTCCTTCGCGCTGTAAAACCCACTCTCTGCTTCTGTCAGTTGTTCCAGTTTCAGGTGACATTCAGCAGAGTGAAAAGGTGGGCGTGGATCATTTACGTCCACTAGCGCTGCGTAGCTGTAGGCGTCTATTGCCTGCAGATACTCACCCAACTCCTGACGAGCCGCGCCAAGGCCAATGAAAAATCGCGCCTGATAATGATCAAGCATGCTGAGTAATTGAAATACTTTCGCTGCTTGCTCAATCTTTCCCGATTGGAAAAAGTTGTAACCTACGGCATAAATGTGTTCGATGGTGTCCTGAGACACATCGTGCAACATTTTTAGCGTGCCTCCCTCTTCCAGAAAAGACAGCAGCTCTTCTGCTTGCATTTGGGATGGATCGGTCGCGTTTGTTTTAGTCATGGTTGGATATCCTTAAATGGCTCGTAGGATTTCTTGTAAAATACTGTGGTACTTCTGAACAAACTTGTTCATCGCTTCAACGGTAGAGTTGTATTGAGAACTGGTGTCGTTCAGCTCAGTGGTTTTGATTTGCACTTCATCGTTAAGCAACTTGGATTTAGCACTGACAGAACTAGAAAAATTAGACAGTTTTTTCGACTTCTCTTCGTCTTGGTACGACGCACCATCACCGATAGTAATACCTTGTTTTTGAAGGAAGTCTCGATGGTTTGTTATCTTATTATCCGTCAAATACTTGTACTCAGGTGAAGCTTCGAAATCCGTTTGATTGCTGTAGTTAAAGTCACTCGCTTTGAAGTTACTTTCTGGATCTCCCGGTTTATAAACTCCATCAACACTTTGCGTAGAGTGAATTTTCGACTGAACAACACCAAAGATTTTTAGTTGCACGGTTAAATCTTGCAGTGCTTCCTTTTGCTCGTTACGTTTTTCTAAGCGATTTACGCGACGCTCGTTTAAGGCAAACAGCACGCGCTCATCAAAACGGTCTCCAATGCTAGACTCAACAACGGCCAACAAATCACGAGCCGTTAGAGAGTGCTCTGCTCTCACCTCGCGATCCGCTTTCTCTTTATCGGTGATATTGAGTAGACGCTCTTTCAATGCCCCTAAGTTCTTGCGCAATGCCTCATACCGCTCGGTAAACGAAGCCCCGGTAGATTCACCTTTTACTATTTTTTCAAACTGTAATCGGATGTCTCGTTCGGTGTTTTCTTTGATCAAATTAACTTGAGCTGCCGTTATTTGTGTCTTTTGGACATCGTCTATCGCGCTGTCTTGGTAAAAGTTGTCGATTTCTATCTTTGTTAAACTCACGGCGAAGTTGGCGAACAAGCCAGAAAGAGTCAAAGGTTCGGTTCCGCCAATGACAGTATTAAGTGCTGCTTTTAGGTTGTTTGTTCCAGCCGCATCTCCATAAGCTGCGCTATATTGGCCTTTCACTTGAGCGGCCATTTCATCTAACGCTTCTTTAAGCTGCTGTTTAGAAATACCAGGAGTCCAGGTAATTCTGTTAGCTAGCGCACTTGCGTCATCGGTGCTTAAAGTAATACCGATGCCTTGAAAACTACTTTTTAATTGAGCTGAGACTTGAAGAGCGAAACTCTCTTTAGTCAACAGAAAGTCCGAGCTCTTCAGTTGCGCGAGATTAACGGAACCTAAACCACTAAAGGCATTGCGAAGAAAAGAAATAGAAGCATCTCTCACTTCACGGGAGCCCATTTGATTAGCAAGCTCTGCAACAAAAAGAGAAATTTCTTTGGTGGCATTAACCAGTTCTGTCTCGGAGAGGTTAGCGATCTGCTCCGCTTGGTTACTCTGAGTCCCCAAATTAAATTGACTAACAAACTCCGTAGATAACGAGCTATCTACGCTTTCCGTCAGTAACTTACTAAACCAAGCTTGAAACTGATTTGATAGTGTTTGGTTTGTTTGAGCATTGAACTCGGCTGCGGTTAATTCGCCATCTGAGTTAACACTTTGTAGCGACTTTATCCAAACAGATGCGGTGTCGGTCAATGATATATCAGCAAATGCGTTATTTTTCGCTTTTAGGTTTTCAAGTGTATCAACATAAAGCGCGATGCTTTGTGATTCCGTTTGTCCCGAGATAGTTGGCAATGAAGAAATTAGAGAGGCAAGTTGCTGAGTCTCTGCTTCACCCAGTACAGGTGTAAATGCCTCTATCAAGTTTTGTTGGAAAGTGGGTAATGGTGCACTACTCGCAGCTGTGTCTGTTGCTCCTGTCGTAGAGCCAGTCGTTTTCATATTCGTCATTTCCAAACCTCTAAATCATCATGCCGCGCATCACTGTAGGACGCTTTCTGCGTTTACCTGACGTACCCTGTAGCTGATTTTGTTGTTGCCGGCGGCGCTGGACTTCGTCTATTAGCTCTTGCTCTGCACGTTTCATGGTATCTACTGGCGCTTTTATGCCGCCAAGTAAAACATCACCCGCAACAGGACCAACACCTAGGCCTTCCAATAGCTCGTTAAAAATATCGGTTCTGTCTTCAGCTTTTCTAATGGCAAGCTCAGCGTTCTCAATCGCATCGGTAAACGGTTGCTTCATCTTGATTCCTATCTTAAAGCGGGTCATCTCATCGGTGCTGTCAGTAACAGTCGTGAGTTTTTACTTTTTCAACTTTTTCAAAGGTCTATAATCTGCCAGACGTAAACAGTACCAATCGGCCTGCTCATCATGGCTAGCACCACATGCTCTTAAATAAAACTGGGCTAATCGCTGGCTGCTCATGTTGCTACCACGTAACACATCGACGTTTCCGCGAATGACCCAATCGGAGGGATAAAGTTGAACAGCATGCTCAGCTAAGAGAAATAAGCCTGCAAAAGGGTTACTCAACCCTAGGTTTGGATGCACACGTTTCAAAAGAACGATGATGATTTCTCCGTCCTCGACCCGAAAAACGAGCTCTAAACCCTCAACTTCAATTCGATAACCAAGTTGAATTTCACTTTTTTGCCAAAAGTATGGCGTCACTTCGATCCCCGCTTGCGCAAGCGAGAGCATTAGTTTTGTTTTCATTACATCCCCACCCTTCCAAGTGGCTGAATATTGATTTGCTGGATTAGTTCTTGAAATGACAAAACGGGCAGATCGTAGTATTCCGATTCAATAAGCTTTCGCACATATCGGCGTACATCCATAGACACAACTAACACAGGCTTATTCGGCATGCGGCTTAAATCACCAATGGTCTGTTTCACATCACTCACAAATTGTTGCGTTACTGACGGGTCTAACGCCAAGTAACTTCCTGCAGAGGTTTGACGAATACCGCTGCGTATTGTGTCTTCGAGACTTTGATCCAATAAGTAAGCGGGCAACATGTTTTGTCCACTCGCGTATTTGTAGCAAATGTAACGTTTTAAGCTGGAACGAATGTACTCCGTCAGCTGTACAACATCTTTCTCTTTTTGGCCCCACTCAACCATGGCTTCCAAGATCACGCGAAGGTTTCGGATGGAAATGTCTTCAGAAACCAAGCGTTGCAAGATTTCCGTCATTTTTTGTAACGGGACAATGCGTTGAGCCTCTTTAACAAGCTCCGAATAACTGCCTTCCATCTGCTCCAATAGATAACGCGTCTCCTGAATACCAATAAAGTCTTGTGCGTACTCCTTGAGAACATGAGACAAGTGGTACGTTAAAATTCTGTCGGGTGTGAGAAAGCCGACATGGCTAGTCGTGAGTTTTTGCTCGTAACTTTGTGCCACCCAAATGCTAGAAATACCGGGTAGAAAATCTTCATCTTGCTCATAAGGCACGCCTAATAAGTCGATCTGCTCATTCCCTTCTGTCACCAAGAGTTGGTCTTTTACAATTCGTCCTCGTGCAACCGGAACTTCTTGTAACTGAATTAAATATTCGCCATTTTGCATCCCCTCGTTAAAACGCAGGTGGATACCCGGGAAAGGCACGCCGAGGTCGAGATATAGTGCGCGCCTCACCCTTGCTAGCTCTTCATTCAATGCGACCGCTTCCAAGCTTTCCTGAAGGCTCGCGTCAAGATCGATCAAGAGTGGGACCGTCATAGCGAACTCTTCTTGCTCACCTAATTTTCCTTTACTGTTTCTAGATGGGGTTGGTTTGCTTGGCTTCGCTGCTGGTGAACCCGCCCCTTGCGAAACAAAGCTTGATAAGTCGGTACTATCTGATTCAGCCTGTTTTTTCTGTTGATAGAAAAGGAAGAAACCACCACCACCAACCACTGTGGCCAAGACCAGAAAAGTAATTTTTGGAAAACCAGGAATCAGTGCGAACAGCACCAAAAGCACACCGCCAATAAGAAGCGCACGTGGCTGAGCAATGACCTGCCCACCAATGTCCGAACCAAGATCAGAAGAGTCTTCATGAGAAACACGCGTCACGATAATACCGGCCGTAATCGCGATAAACAGAGCCGGAATTTGCGACACCAAACCATCGCCAACGGTCAAAATCGCAAACAACTCAAGCGCTTCAGAAGCACTCATGCCTTTTTGCGTTACCCCGATCGTGACGCCACCTAAGATGTTGACCACAATGATGACCAAACCGGCAATGGAGTCGCCTTTAACGAACTTCATCGCGCCATCCATCGAGCCATACATTTGGCTTTCTTTTTCAATCAGTGATCGTCGGTGCCGTGCTTCGTGTACGTCAATCACCCCAGCGCGCATGTCACCGTCAATACTCATCTGCTTACCAGGCATCGCATCAAGTGAGAATCGCGCACTAACTTCTGCAACCCTCTCCGAGCCTTTGGTGATCACCATAAACTGGACAATAGTAATGATCAGGAAAACAACAATACCGACCACTAAGTTACCGCCCACGACAAAGTTACCGAAGGTATAAACGATTTGACCAGCATCGCCTTGCAGCAAGATCAAACGGGTTGTCGTGATAGATAAAGACAGACGAAACAATGTCGTGATCAGTAGCACCGCGGGAAACGCAGAGAACTCAAGCGGCGTAGTGATGTAAATCGCTAACATAAGCAGCACCACCGCAATACTCATGTTGGTGCCAATCAGCACATCCACCAGCGCGGTAGGCAGTGGCAATATCATCATAAAGACGATCGCGAGCAACATCACAGCAAGCATAATGTCTTTACGTTGCCCTACCTTGTTTAAAATATCGATCAACTTATTCATGTGATTCACTATTTAAAGATTGCAGATAGCGTCGGTGCGCTTGGCGTGCCCCATCGACGTCATTTTGTTTCCAACGAGCTTGGCTTAAGCAAAACCAGAGTCCTGCCGAATCAGGTTTAAGGTCGGATTTTAATAAGTGCTCACATACCTCAACCGCACGGGCATATCGACCACTTTGTAAACACGCCACTGCGAGCGTTTGCATCGCCTCTTTGTGTTGCGGGTCTATCTCTAAAACCGCATCGAGAATAGAGATAGCATGCTCTGGCTTTTGGTATTGAACTTGTAGTGCAGCGTGAACAAGCAACAGTTCAATGTCTTTGGATCTCAACATGTTGGTTAGACCTGGATAAGGAGATTGAGCGCCATAGTGAGATAACGCTGATCAAGTTGCGTACTTTGTAGCGTTTCGGATGCTTTGATAAAAGAAGCGGAGCCTGAATCCTGTGCAAGAACTTGCAACTGAGCTAACGTTTCATCGAACTGTTGGCGGTACTTTTCTGGACGCAACAATTCTGAGTGCAACAATTTTGGCTTGGTTAACGCGATTAGGTATTGGTCTGAAGGCCTGAGGTCATAGAGCTTCTCTAAATGCGTAGCGACCGCCTGTCCATCAGGAAGTAATTGAAACCGTTCAGGGAAATCGGCCTTAACCTCACTATGAGTAACATGCGTGAAGGCTTCTATGCCTACGTTTAAAGTGCTTACTCGAGTCATGAGGTTGCCACATCGTTATGTAGACGAACCAAAAGCGTAAACGCTTGTTCTAAAGTCGGAAGTGTGACCTCTTCTCCGTTTAACCGCGCGGAAAAAACCAAAGTTTGCTCATCTAACAAACCAGTTTTAATTTCGAAAGGCCAGCCTTGATCGGCATGACACAAACTGAGGGCGCTTTGAATGATGTCACTGGTTTGATGCCAAGATAACGCTTGAGACAACATCAAGAATAGCTGTTCTCCGTGTCGCTCAATATGTAGTGTACCGCTTTGCTCAAAATCCAGCTGCACCCGTCCAGCTGATGAGAAATCGACGGCATCGAGCCCCATTCCTCGGCAAAATTCATTGACGGATGCATCAATCCAACTCATCTTCCCACGCTTCCTCTTCTTCTATATCAATGGCTTCGTCTAGCGCCTTTTGTACCGCTTGTATTAAATTCTGTCGTTGTTCTTCATCGGCGAATACATCAATAGGGATCGTGCGAACTAACTTGTGGAACTCTCGAAAAAAATCGATTTTTTGTTGTACCGCCGTCAATTCCATTGCGTTGGCGACTTTCCAAATCTCATCACTGCTTACCCATCGCTGCTCTACCAACGCAATCACATCAGCCATCAAATTAGAAACTTGATAAGCCATAACTCGTCCTTTCCGGTTTAAACATTTGGAACAACTGACTCACGCGATCTTGCAACGTATTTAGAGTTTTGAGTTTTTGCATATCGGACATCAACCACTGCAACTTAACCGAGTCGATACTGCTGCCTTGAACACTAAGATCTGCACTCATGCCTTGCAGCATAAACTCAACAGCGGTCGATACCTCCTGTTCACCAAAGCGCGCCACTACGTCTTGATAAGCAGCGCCGAGCCCTTGATAGCTATGAACGGTATCGCGATAGAAACCGCGCAGCTGATGTAATGAGCTAAACTCTTGCTCTTGGCTGTACTCATCAGCAAAGTTTGAGACGCGAATTTCCGTATCAATTTGAGCCCAAGAATCTGGGTTTTGCTCGATTCTCAGAATCGCTTGGTCAATCAGCGCTAGTAGATGTTTACTTTCTGGGCTCGCACTCAAAAACTTTTTAACGGCTTTTAACGCAAGGTATTGATGGCTTTTCTCCTCTGAAAATCCATTCAAATAAGCTTGCAATTGAGCGATGGTCGAGATATTTCCTCCCGCCATTTTTGCAGCCAGATCTTTGATCTTTTGGTTCTTTTCAAGATCAGGGACTTTTCGCAGATAGTCAGAAACGAGTTCGTGCGCTTCATTAACTCGAACGCCACTGTCTTTTACTTTACGCTTGGTCAAATCTTTTTCTGCTTTTTCGGAACCGAGTGAAGTGAGCTCTTCCATCGCATCAAAAAGTGATTGTGTGGCATTGTGAACACGGACCGTTTCACCGCGGTAATTGCCTTTTCGTGAAGCGTCGGTACGAGACGATTCCAACCCGTTTTGGATAGACGCATCAAACTTTGGGTTTGTTGCGATATGATTGTTGATAATACTCATTCACTTGCACTCCTTCCGTACAATACAGGCGAATTATAGGAAGTGCGCTTTCTCGAAGCTGTCAAAATCAGACGTGTTTTTTTAGTGCGTTTTCAGTTTTCTAAAAACTCCCGACTGATATTCACTATAAATACCCCCTCATCCTTTCTATCCTCCCAACATCAATCATTGCGCATATTTTTACCTTGAACGATTTCTCATACATCACTGATATCCAACAATCTGCGATCAGGCAAACTCGTCTGATCCAAATTCGCGGGCGCGTTACGCAAGTAACCGGCACCATCATCAAGGCCGTTGTCCCCGGCGTTCGTGTTGGTGAGCTGTGTGAGTTGCGTAATCCTGATCAAACTCTGTCTTTATTAGCGGAAGTCGTTGGCTTTCAACAGCATCACGCTCTGCTCACACCGTTAGGAAATATGTTTGGGATTTCCTCAAATACAGAAGTTAGCCCAATGGGAAAAATGCATGAGGTCGGCGTTGGCGATCACCTATTAGGTACAACGCTTGACGGGCTTGGGCGTCCTTTCGATGGTACGCAAAGTCAGGAACCAAGTGCTTGGTATCCGGTTTATCGCGATGCACCACCACCAATGCAACGTAAACTGATTAAAAAGCCAATCTCTCTTGGTGTTCGATCCATTGATGGACTACTGACCTGTGGTGAAGGTCAGCGCATGGGCATTTTTGCAGCGGCGGGCGGTGGTAAAAGTACCCTACTGGCAAAACTGATTCGATCCGCAGACGTCGACGTGACCGTTCTCGCCTTGATTGGTGAACGCGGACGCGAAGTACGAGAGTTTATTGAGCATGACTTGGGCGAAGAAGGAATGGCCAAATCGGTTTTAGTGGTCGCGACATCCGATCGCCCGGCCATGGAACGTGCCAAAGCCGCTTTTGTTGCCACTTCTATTGCGGAATATTTTCGTGACCAAGGTAAACGCGTGTTACTGCTGATGGACTCTGTAACGCGTTTCGCCCGCGCACAGAGAGAAATTGGCCTAGCCGCAGGTGAGCCACCAACACGACGTGGTTATCCGCCTTCCGTCTTTGCCGCTTTGCCAAAGCTGATGGAACGAGCCGGTCAATCTGACAAAGGGTCAATTACAGCGCTGTACACCGTGTTGGTTGAAGGCGACGACATGACAGAACCTGTCGCCGATGAAACTCGCTCCATTTTAGATGGGCACATCATTCTCTCGCGCAAACTTGCGGCAATGAACCATTATCCTGCCATTGATGTACTCCGATCAGCAAGCCGCGTGATGAATCAAATCGTTGAACCGGATCATCAGGCGTCTGCTGCTCACCTTCGCGAAATGTTAGCCAAATACGAAGAAGTTGAGCTACTGATCAAAATTGGCGAGTACCAGCATGGGGCAGATAGTCGAGCAGATATGGCGATTGCGCAAAGTGATGATATACGCGCCTTTTTACGCCAAGGAACGCATGAGCCAAGTGATCTTGATGGTGCTATCGCTCAACTAAAAGGGATGGCGAACCAATGATCGAACGGTTATTAGAAATCAAACAAATTCGAGCTGAACGTGCGGACAAAGCCGTAAAGCGCCAAGAATACCGAGTATCAAATTCAGCAGCACTGTTTCAAAAGGCCGAACGTTCCGTCGCGGACTATCACGTTTGGCGTCAGGAAGAAGAAGAACGACGTTTTGCCAAAGCAAAGCAACAAACACTCGTTCTCAAAGAGTTGGAAACATTGAGACAAGAAATCGCGTTGTTGAGAGAGCGAGAAGCCGAGCTTAAACAGCGCGTTGCCGAAGCAAAAAAAGCGCTTGAGCACGAACGCTCGGTACTTAAAGAAAAACAAAAAGAGGCACGGCAAGCCCATAAAGCCAAAGAAAAATTCGTTCAGTTGCAACAACAAGAACTCGCGGAACAGTCGCGAGAAAGACAATACCAAGAAGAACTCGAACAAGAAGAGTTTCGCACTGTCGATATTATCTAAAGGTTCATTATGCGCATTACTCCAACAGAAGAAACACCGAATACGCTGTACAAATCAACGCCAGAAAAAAAGCCCCTGGAGCGAGAAGCTGAGCTTCAATCACAGTTCGAGCGTGCAATGACGGAGAAACCTAGCAAGGAAGAAAAATCTACCGTTGCGAGCAAAAAAGACACTCAGAGCAGAGACGAGAGCCTTCCGTTAAGACATGAAGCATCTCAAAGCCTAGACAAACAATCGAAACTTTCTAACCAAGAAGCCAGCACTTATAGAAATACCGCTACATTAAAAGACAAAAGTGACACTGTGACCAAAAATAATGTAGAGAAGCACGAAAGCTCTTCACTAAATCGCGAAGAAAGCCTGATTGAAAACAGTAAATTGCATGAGAAAGATAAGAAACTTGAGAGCGATCAGGCTCCAAGCTCATCCTCGATTGAGCGCGTTGGCCCCCATTCTCAAGCACAAGCTTCTCTCGACGGTTCTCTCCCTAAAAAGGCCGTAGGGAAATCGCTCGCTCAAGATGCAATTAACAATGCTAACTTCACGACGAAACAAACCGAAACGACACACAATAAGCGTGCAACTCAGCGACTACAAGAGACAGGCAAACTAACAGACAAAACCGATAGTCGTTCTGAAACTAAATCGCTTGAGAAAATCGAGACGAAAAGCGCACTACTGTCCGGTAAAGCGGATGACGAAAAAGCAGATCCTCAACACCTTGCGAGCGCGGCAACGCAAGGCGATGTCATTTTAAAGAGTGTCGCTTCACAGGCTCAGCCGGCCCCAGCTCGAGAAGTAAACACGTTACTCCAACAATTGGTGGACAAAATCTATGTTTCGCTGCCAACCGCATCGGACAACAAAGAGGTTCGGCTGTTTCTGAGTGAAGGACAATTAAAAGGTGGCGAAATCCACATCAAGTTGGACGCGCAAGGTTATAGCGTGACGATTCGACAAGAGCATGCCCTTTCCATTATTAGCCAGCAAGCTAGACAAGATCTTGCCGAACGCCTAAACCGATTTGGCGGTGAGCAGCCACTTCGTCTAGCGATCAGCGAACAGACTCAGCAGCTCGATCAACAACAACATGAACAACAACACTCACGCCAGAAACGTAGCGTGTATGAAGAATGGCAAGCGGAGAATGACCTATGACGCCGTTAACGATACCCAAAGTCGATTCAGACAGTATTGCGCTCAGTAATCAACTTTGTGCAAAGCAATGCCATTTCCAAGGGGCTGATGGTCAGAGCGTATCGATTACTGTTTCTCAAATCCCTTCATTTGAAGGATTCCGTTTAACCACGTTGATTGGAGGGCAAACGATCCAAGTGGATTTTTGTCGTGCGCAACTCCAGAAATGGTTTGAGTCTACTCTGAATGCTACTGCGTTTGAGTCGCTGCCTAACTCCCTCCAGTTAGCACTTTTGAGTTCTCAGATTGAACCGCATAGTGAGGCATTCAAAGCACTATTTGGTCAGTTGCCCATTCTTAGCCAGTTACAACTGTTAGAGTCGAGCCAAGTTCAAGAACATACCTTGATGTTAACCCTCAATAAACCTAACGACTCTCTTTGTTTGTGGGTTAGCGAAGGAGCAAACGTGCTGTTGGATGCGCTACCAAACAGCGCTTCTCTTCAGGCGCGACATCTCGCTTTACCTGTGTGGTTAAGTCTTGGAAGGACCCATTTGACGTTAAGCGAATTTAATTCGCTCGAACTGGGAGATGTGATCTTTTTTGACGATTGTTATATCGCCCAACAACAAGCCATTTTTCAAGTATCTAACCAGAATCTCTGGCGCTGCCAACTGGATGACCAAATTCTTCACATTATTGAAAAAGAAACCAATATGAATGACGTAAACACTTCAGAAATGTTAACCGACCACCAGCAACTGCCCGTGGAACTCACGTTTGATATCGGCCATCAAACCATCACTCTAGAACAGCTTAACCAGCTTCAGCCTGGGTACGTATTCGAGCTAAACCAACCTGTATCTAAGCCGGTAACATTGCGTGCCAACGGCAAAATCGTCGGTGAGTGTGAACTGGTTAATGTTAATGAGCATTTAGGTGTGCGCGTACTGGAACTGTTTGGTGGCACGCAGGAGCCAGCATGATCCAGTTACCTGACGAACTCAATCTCATTGTCAGCTTAGCACTGCTGGCACTGATCCCATTTATCGCGATGATGGCGACGTCGTTTGTAAAACTCGCCGTTGTATTCTCACTGCTGCGTAACGCTCTCGGTGTACAGCAAATTCCACCGAACATGGCGCTGTACGGATTGGCGATCATTTTGTCTATTTTCATCATGGCTCCCGTCGGTTTTGAAACCTACGACTACGTAAAGCAGCATGATATCTCCCTCGAAGATTCTGCAAGTGTAGAAGGCCTCATTGAAAGCGGTTTACAGCCTTATCGAGAGTTTTTGAAAAAACATATTCGGGAAACCGAAGCCATATTCTTTACCGATGCTGCGCGCACATTATGGCCTCAAAAGTACGTGGACCGTTTAGAGTCAGATAGCTTGTTGCTGTTGCTGCCAGCGTTTACGGTCAGTGAGCTTACCCGTGCTTTTGAGATTGGCTTTCTATTGTACTTGCCGTTCATCGCTATCGACTTAATTGTTTCTAATATCTTGCTCGCCATGGGCATGATGATGGTATCGCCAATGACCATCTCTCTCCCTTTCAAATTGTTGCTTTTTGTCTTGCTTGACGGCTGGACGAAACTCACTCACGGCTTAGTACTGAGTTACGGTTAATCACGGAGAAAGTATGCATTCTGCTGAAATCATTCATTTCACGACTCAAGCATTAACCCTAGTTTTATACTTGTCGTTACCGCCGATTTTAGTCGCTGCGTTGGTTGGTACATTGGTGTCGCTTATTCAGGCGTTAACTCAGGTCCAAGAACAAACGTTGGGGTTTGTCGTCAAGCTTATCGCGGTCATTATTACGCTGTTCGTCACAACGCAGTGGCTAGGGGCAGAGCTCCACGCCTTCGCCTCGCTTGCCATGGATAAAATTCCTCAAATACGATGAGTTATCACGACTTACACCAGGCTTTATTTTTGTATAGCCTGACGTTACCTCGGTTAATGGCATGCTTCATCTTTTTGCCTATTTTGAGCAAGCAAATGCTAGGCGGCACCATGGTGAGAAATGGTGTGCTTTGCTCACTCGCACTGTTTATATTTCCGATGATTAATAAGCAAAGCTTGCCCGCAGAAACCGACGGTATTTGGCTGATAGTGATTTTGGGTAAGGAGGTATTAATTGGGCTGTTGATCGGGTTTGTTGCAGCTATTCCCTTTTGGGCAATAGAAGCGGCCGGATTTCTGGTCGACAACCAACGTGGTGCTGCCATGGCAAGTATGTTTAACCCAACGCTAGGCTCGCAATCGACGCCAACCGCAGTGTTGCTGACCCAAACGTTGATTACCCTGTTCTTCTCTGGCGGGGGCTTTGTCACTTTTATCTACGCGTTATTCAAAAGCTACACATCTTGGCCGATCGTGGACTTTTTCCCAACCGTTAGCGATGCATGGGTAAGCTTCTTCTACGCGCAATTTGAACAGCTTATGTGGCTTGGTGTGTTGATGTCCGCTCCATTAGTGTTGGCAATGTTTCTTGCTGAGTTTGGTCTGGCGCTTATCAGTCGTTTTGCACCGCAATTGAATGTTTTTTTCCTTGCCATGCCAATAAAAAGTGCCATCGCGAGTGTTTTACTGATCGTGTATCTCGGGTTAATGATGGATCACTTTGAAGTACAGTTTTACGGCATTACCCGATTCGCAGAACAACTCAATACCATTTGGCAATAACGCTTAGGATTCTTTATGAGCGCAGAAAAAACAGAGCAACCCACCGCGAAAAAGTTACGCGATGCCAGGCAGAAAGGTCAGGTAGCCAAAAGCCAAGAAATAGTATCGTCTGCATTAATTTTAGCGCTCATAATTGTACTGTTTGCGTTCGCAGATTATTACATGTCGCACATCTCAGCGCTTATTCTCCTACCAAGTAAGCTTGCTTATCAGGGCTTCCAAGATGCGCTAGTCGATGTCGCAATTGCCATCGCAAAAGAAATTGCCTATCTACTCGCCCCGATTATTCTGGTTGCTGCACTCGTCGCCATCTTTTCCAATATGGGGCAGTTCGGCTTCCTATTTAGTGGTGAATCCGTTAAACCCGACATCAAAAAGATCAATCCCGTCGAAGGTGCCAAACGCATTTTTTCGCTTAAGAGTGTGATTGAGTTTATCAAGTCGATCCTTAAAGTCTCTCTTCTTTCCTGCATTATCTGGGTGACCTTACGCGGTAACATCAACGCTTTGATGCAAATTCCAACTTGCGGGCTAGAATGTGTCCCGACCATTACTGGTGTCATGATTAAACAATTAATGATTATCTCTTCGGTAGGTTTCATCGTCATCGCTGCCGCTGATTTTGCGTACCAAAAGTTTGATCACACGAAGAAGCTCAAAATGAGCAAGGACGAAGTGAAGCGCGAATACAAAGAGATGGAAGGCAGCCCTGAAATCAAAAGTAAACGTCGTCAGCTACACCAAGAGCTACAGGCCTCCAATCAACGTGAAAATGTTAAACGCTCCAATGTGTTGGTAACAAACCCAACGCATATCGCGGTTGGTCTGTACTACAAAAAAGGCGAAACGCCCCTGCCCGTCATCACCTTGATGGAAACCGATGCGGTAGCCAAACGTATGATCGCAATCGCCAAAGAGGAAGGTGTGCCTGTGATGCAAAAAGTCCCTCTTGCTCGCGCACTATACGCGGACGGCAACGTCGACCAGTACATCCCAAGTGATCTTATTGAGGCAACCGCCGAAGTGCTTCGTTGGTTGGCATCATTGGAGTCCGATAAGACGCTGAATTAACATGATTTCGAGAGTAAAGGCTATCGTACGAAGAACGGTTATCACTTTTCTATACGTAATGAGATTTTTAAATGAGTCATCCTTCGCTATAGGTTTCAGCATATCGAATTTGCCTACTTTTGCTTGTCTCAATGAAGCACTTGGTTCATGAAAAGTCGTGTTTACTAACGTCAATAGTGGTACTGTACTGGACAGTTTTACTTTCATCTCTAAACCACCTAGAGCTCGGTAAGAAACCACGCCAGCCACAACAAAGGTGGATTTTTGCTTAGGTTGATTTATTTATGCGCATATCTACCGAAAAGAAACGAACTCGAATCATCAAAGTTGCCACTGACCTTTTTATAAAGCAAGGTTACAAAGACACATCACTCGATCAAATCGTCGCGATTTGTGGAGGCTCAAAGCAGACGTTATATCGCTATTTTTCGAACAAAGAAGGGTTATTTGTTGAAGTTTTAGCATACAATACCAAAACCAGCTTAGAGTCCGTCTTCCAGCTTGCCGACAAGCAATCGGAGCCTTTACAAGAAACATTGAATGACTTCGCCAAGAAGTACCTAAAAGGTGTATGCTCCAATCCTATGCTATCACTTTATCGGATCGTTTCGGCTGACTTCAACAAACATGATTCCGTACCAAATCAATTCTGGCAGACAGGGCCGCATCGCATTCATCAATACCTCATCGACTTTTTAAAGAGTGAAACTGTCAGCTCACAGCTCGATGTTGAAAATGCCGACCTCGCTTGTGAGCAACTACTTGCATTAATTAAACTTGATTACCAGAACATGGCACTAATTGGCTTCGATTTTCCGACAGATGAAGAGTTAGATGCACATACGAAAAAAGCGGTCACCGCCTTCCTAAATCTATACCAAAAATAAACTCACTGAATATAAAAGGGAGCATCATCGCTCCCTTTTTGTTTCTATGGCTTAGTGAATCTCTCGCTTCGCCGCTAGCTTTTTACCGATTATTAAGATTGGCGCGAGAGCAAAGACCGAGATAATAAACATCAATAATGAATTACTCAGTGCTAGAGTGGTCGCCTGCTCTTTGACAACAGAACTAATTTGGCTCATTCCTAATGCCGAATTTGGCAAGTGTCCATGAGTCAGAATCGTACTGCTCAACGCATTTTTATAAGCACCAAAAGCATGATTCACATCATCTAGCGTTCGGCCAATCTCTCCAGCAGCTTGCGCACTATGGCTTTGCATTACCCGTGAGAACACGGCACCAGCGATCACACCACCAATGGTACGAAAGAGGTAGAAATTGGCGATGCCTTCTAAACGCTGCCCGACCTGGAAGTACATCAAGACTGCAATGGTCACAGACACATTCAATAAGCCGACACCAAACCCACGCAACATCATCGGAACGGACAAAGATTCCGTACCAGCAAAGCTAGGTAACAGACTAAACTTATGTACCGAAAGTATAATCATCACCACACCAAACGGGACGACTGCATCCGCTAATGGACGGCGGAAGTAATACACCAGCACACTGACTAGCATACCACCTAACATGGCATAAAATGCCGGCAATTGGGCATATCCAGCATTAAGGTTGTTGTACTGCAACGCCATTTTCAAAAAGCTAGTAAACAACACATTGCTCGCCATAACAGCAAAACCTGCCAAAAAAGCGTTGTACATAAAAACATTAGTTTTCAACTTACTATGCAGCTGTATTGATGCTGTATTTAAAGGACTGGTTTTCACAAAGTAATACACCACTAATAAAGTCAGAGCCGCGGCTATCGAAGAGGCTTTAACAAACCATTCCGAGTCAAACCAGTTGTAATAACTGCCTCTCATCAATAGAAATACAACGAGGCTTATTGTCAGGGCAAAAACTAAATAAAACCAACAGCCCGACTTGGCTTCGGCCTCGATTTGAATCGACTTAGGATTGTAGATGCATGCAATTACCAAGGCAGAGAAGTACAGCCAAGCCGACACGACACACAACAGTGACCAATCAAAGATTTCGACAATATTGGCCACTACCCAAGGGTAAGCGCCGATCGGTAGCAAGGTTGAGAATACTAACGTTAAAGCAATAATGGCTGGTAGCCAACGCTGTTCAAAAAAGTGGAGCAGGTAAAGGTTTAATACCACCATTAACATGCTCATAAAAAAGCCACTCGAGAGCCAAGTCAGAGTGAACACCAGTTCTTGCTGTCCGCCCCAGTAAAGTACAAGATTGCTCGCTAGGCCTACCAATAAAATGGCATGTAAGAGAATTAACGTACCCAATCTACGCACCAATATTGGTGTGAATATAAAACCTAATATCTGGGTAATCATAAAGCCGACTTTAACCAGAGCAACTTCATCGACAGATAAGCCTGACGTTGCCGCCATCTCATACGATAACTCGGTAAACATCACGGAGTTAATACCAAAAGCAGCAATCGCAAAAAGCGTCAAAATCAGCAGCGGTGAACGTTTTTCCATTGCAGTTAACCTTGTGCCGCGGTCTCGATCGATACTTCTGCAGACAACCCCGGATAGACTCGTTGATTCAACTCTTGAGGGATCTCTAGCTCAATACGTACTGGCACACGTTGTACTACTTTTACGAAATTGCCTGTCGCATTTTGGGGTGGCAATAAACTAAACTGTGCACCAGTCGCCGGGGTTATCGAAGAAACACGGCCATGCAATGGATGGTTTGGAAACATATCCAATACCACTTCAACCTCTTGCCCAGGCACAACGTTCTCAAGTTGTGTTTCTTTAAAGTTTGCCTCTATCCAAACATAATCTGGCACCATCACGATGAGCCCCATTCCTGGTTGTACAAACTTGCCGACTTGCACTTGTCTATCTGCCACATAGCCATCAAATGGTGCACGCACCGTGGTTCTTTCCAGTGAAATATTAGCCAGTCGTAAGCTTGCTTCTGCTTTTTTACGCTGTGCTGTCAGTTGCAACTTCTCAGTCATCAATGTGTCGAGCTGCTTTTGCTCAGCAGCTAAGCCCAATTTAGCGGTTTCAAGATTACTGCTTGCTTCAATAGATCGCGTTTTTTGTGCTTCAAACTGATTTTTGCTCACAGATTGCTTTTGCACCAAACGAGAAAGACGTTGAAACTCCGCCGCTTGGTGTTCGGCATTTGCACTCGCGCGGCGAATACCTTGCTTCGCCTGCTCAATTTTCATTAACTGCATATCCGTTTTTATTTGATTTGCAGTAAGCTCAGATTTCGCAACATCTAGTGCTGCTCGAGCAATTTCTTGGTTGGCAATAAAGTCTTCATCGTCAATGACAAACAAAGGAGTTCCTTCTCTTACCCACTGGTTATCTTTGACAAAGATTTCGCTTACTTGCCCCCCAACCTCAGGTGAAATGGCCGTAACGTCTGAATGAACATATGCGTTATCCGTCATTACAGTATTCGGCTGGTATAAGGCACAGCCAGCAGCAAATAACGAACCAACAACAAGCGACAAGGCGATAACTTTCTTCTTCATGTTTGAAACCCATTTTATGATTTTCACAAACTGTACTGTACCGTACAGTTTTAGTAAAGACACATTTGATCATTGCCAATCAAAAAGATCAATCTCATTGATTTATCATGAACTTCTTGAGAAAAGTGTTTCGAATGAAAAGAATTAAAATCTAACCATTTGTAATGTAAACAAAAAACACATTTAAACTGAATAAGTAAAGAGAGGACTGCAACTCCCCTACCTTTAATGAAGCTTGCTCCCCAACTCGGTGCATCAGGCGCAAACATTTGACTGGCCGAAGTTTTCGAATCTACCTCACCAATTTTCATTAGCACCTCAATCTGACACATCAACCCAACGATAAGCACAAGCTAGTAGCATTTTCTTCAAACGAATTTGACATCGCCCAACATAGTTGTGTATACAACCATATTGTTCGTTAATGTTATTTGGTGAAATTTTCCATGTCCCAATACAACCATCATCAGTCTCTCGGTCACCTTACGGGGCTTGCTAGTCGCCTGTTTAACCGATTACTCACTACCCGTTTCAAAGATGCTGGTATTGATATGACAGCAGAACAATGGGGTGTCGTGTTGCTGTTGCGAAACAACGGTGCCCTTTCTCAAAGTCAGATTTGTGAACTGTTGTACTTAGAAAAATCGAGCGTCAGTCGCTCAATTGATGGGCTTGAAAAGCGCGGTTGGACAGAGAGGAAACCTTCGCCAACGGATAGTCGAAGCAAGTTAGTCGTGCTAACAGAAAAATCTTTAGACACCGTTGATACATGTGCAAATATCGCTTCGCTAGTACTGCAAGAAGCCCAACAGAACCTTGCTGATGCCGACCTAGACAACAGCAAACAGCAACTTTCTAGCGTGGTAGCGAACTTACGCAAGCTTAACGGACAAATTTAACTTATCAGCGTACGTTGCGACAGAAGCTGGTTTAACAGTCAGGCTCAACCTTGGAGAAATACGATGACAAAACGCAATGCTTTAATTACAGGTGGCGCTCGTGGAATTGGTGCAGCAACAGCAAAAGCACTCGCTGCAGATGGTTACCGAGTTTTTATCAACTACGTAAATAGTGCTGCGGTCGCGGAAGCGTTAGCTCAGGAAATTCAAAACGCCGGTGGTGAGGCGTACACTTTAAAAGCTGACGTTCGTGATGACGCACAAATACAAGGGATGTTCGACAGCATCGCAAATGAACATGGTGGCGTTGATGTTCTTGTCTCAAACGCAAACATGAGCTTTACCGCTAAACCTTTCACTGAGCAGTCGTGGGAAGAGTTTTCACAAAAGCTAAATGACGAAATGCACGCTGCATATCAAACGGCAAAATTGGCGGTAGAAAACATGAAAGCCAGCCAGTTTGGTCGCTTAATTTTTATCTCTAGCACCTTATCAGAAGCTCCTGCACCAAGCTTTATTGCTCATGGTAGTGCAAAAGGTGCACTTGATAGCTTTAGTAAATACCTCGCTCAAGAACTTGGTCCTTTCGGGATTACGTCTAATGTCGTTGCTCCGGGCCTTGTAGAAACAGACGCAACAAAAGGTGCTCCTGAAGAGTTTAAAGAAACCATTCGAATGTTCACGCCAACGCAGAAAATTGCCACACCTGAAGACGTAGCAAACACCGTGAGCTACTTGGCAAGTGAAAAAAGCGGACATATCACGGGCACATACAATCCAGTATGTGGCGGCGCATACCTACCATAGCGCCAAGTGTGCTAGGCACAAATACAAAGGCATGTACCCATGCCTTTGTATCTTTAGGTATTGCTTTGCAACGCGCAAGCTTCCTTCATGGGCGGTTTTGTCTGAAGAAAAATAGAAAGTCCTATCTATTTCTTATAATCGGTGTATAGTGAGCTCAGCTCCTAACCGTGAGCTATTGATGAAATATTTAGTTCGAGTCTCTTCTTAGTTTTCTTTCGAGTCATTTCGTTACTCAACTCCTGTAGCAACTTATTCTTTATCTTCCATTAAATAGCCTCAGTTTTGATTTAAATACGAACGAGAGTTAGTTCTCTTAGCATGGTTATCACAACGCGCTGTCTTTACATCGATAGGTTTATAAGGAATTTAACCTTATAAAAACAATCAGTAAGCGTCAAAATAAGACATAACGCGCATAGCCACGTCGTGTATATATCACCACTATTTAGGAATAGTCATTAGCGGTGGAATATATTAATCAGCGCGATGGCAATGGAATATTTAGACTTAATTTAAACCATTTTGACTTCGTTATTCCTATAAAAGTAGAGGTTAATTAGATTGACCTTTAATAAACACGATCTAGAGGAATAAAAATGAGAAAAAAACGAGATAGCTTTCAAAAAAAGAATAAAAAAAGCAATTATGAAGATAAATTTGAGTTGATGGTAAAAGAATACCACAGCGCAAAAGAAGTATTAGACGCAATGCCAGAAGGTTCGGCTGACTACGACAAGCAGAAAAAGCACTGTGAATCTCTATTTGCTAATGCCGAGCGCTTTTTTAAGCGAAATCAGTAGGCCAATTTAACGCCTAGATAAACATCCGGCAAAACACCATATACGGTAAGGGAGCATCTGCTCCCTTACTTTCAATTAAACCCAACCTTCCGCTAAGTACATCAGTCGCAATTGACTTGGTGAGCCCAGTTTATCTAATGCATCCAACTGAGCGTCACTCAGGTTTGGGCATTTATCAAGGTATACTCGTCCATTTTCTGCATCAAGTGGCAGTTTGTAAGTCAGCTTTTCATTGATTTGACTCGCCTCACCTTTATCGATCGCTCGAACTGCAGGCATGAGCCAATCCCAATCTTCGCCCAACAGCTTTTTAAACGCACTATGAGCAGTTGCCTCAGTTTTACTTGGCGCATCTTCTGGACTTAGCTTCAAGATAGAATCAACGTCAGGGACTAAGTGTTCACTTGGCTCTGAGCCCAACATCTTTTTCAACGTTAAGCGAGCAGCTTCCATCTCTTGTGCTTCTTTAGGCGCTTGAGGTGATGTCATCGCCGTGTTCTCTTTAGGACCAAGGTACGCCATCAATGCGCGTACAGAAGCTGGATCTTGCATGCTGAAGGTAAAATCTCCTTTGGCATTAGAAACTTCAAGCCTTGGTAAAACACCAGACATCTCACCTTGCATGAGTTGTTCTTTGACTTCTGTATTTAGTCCGTATGCTCCAGCTTGGTTCGCAACAAAACCACCACCACTGATAATGCCAGTCGTGGCAGCCGAACCAATGGCTTCTTTTGCTATCGGCGTAACACCCGCTGTCGCTACGGAGCTCACACCAAAAGTACCCAAGCTCCCTGTCGCCATGCCCAATGTTGCCCCAACTGCACCTTCAGCTGATAACATTGCATGACCTTGAGCCAATGTTTGTTGCATCGGCATAGAGAGACGTTGGTCTCGCCCTGGAAGCTGCGAAATTTGCTCCAGCTGATGGTGGTAAGCTTCAGCATCGCCATTGACTGCCGCTTTGTGCAGCTCACGTCCTGTTGAAATTAATAGCCCTACGCCAGGCAAAGCTAGGTTGATGACTGCATTAACGCCAGAACCTTTCAGTTTTTCTTTGCCCATCTGTAACAGTTCGGCACCAAAACCATCCATTTTCCCCGGGTACTGAGCCTCTAAACTCACCTGCATACGCGGATCTTTGCTGATCGCGTCAAACGTATTTTTAAGCTGCTGGTACGTATCGCTGCTCACCTTGACTTCATCCAACAAGCTGACAACTTCTAAGATTTTTCGCTCAGTAAGCGGCTCACCGCGATAACCAGAAGGGCTAACTAATGAGTAAGCTAGCAAGGCAACCTCAGGCTTTTCTTGTTTAAGTAGCGCCTGTTTCAAATCAAGGTGAGTTTTGATGTTTTCTTGGAAAAACTTAGTGTATTTACTTCTCAACACGCCTTCGTGGATAGAAGCAAACTTGTGACCTTTATGGAACGTTGAAGGTTCTTTTACCTCACCTCTTTTACTGATCACTCGGTCATCTTTTTGCGCAGCGACTGCACGAAACTGTTCTAGATCAGGTACTGGACTTTGGCTGATTTTTTGCGTTGTATTGACCATTTTTCTCTCCTACACACGAAGTGATTGAACATGAGCTTGTTCATGATTAGGGGTGATTGGAATCGCTTGATCCAACATTGCAAAACGCGCTTGCCACAATTCAGTCTGTTCAATAACCTCATGAAACCAAGCAGTAAGATTCGTCGTGTTTAGGTGCTCAACGGGTTTACGTCCCGCTAAGACAAGCTGTCGACCATTTGGGGCTAAAGCAAGTGCAAGGCTGCCACTACCGATGCCCTGATAATTAGCATGAGCAAGAAGCTCTAAACCTTTTAGTCTTTGTTCGCCCGACTTTTCTAATCCTCCGAACGTCACGGACAACATTAAGTCATCCGTATCTGTCGCGATGAAATACAGCATGTAGCGGTCGTCGACCAGTAGCTGACAACGTTCATTGTCTTCAAAATTCAGTTCGGGTAACTCATTGAGTTGGCAAAACTCCAAGAGCAGTTGTTGAATCGTGTTCATAACTTTTTCCTTTTGTTTCAATAACTCTATTGAACAACGATTGCAGATTGAACGATGTCGGTAATGGCTTTATTTTTGTCACTTTTTCGCCTTCATTGTGAGGTTTTCCGCAGAAATCTCGCTCTAAAAACGAGTTGCCAGAGTAATCAAAAAGAGCAGCTCAGGGCTGCTCTTTTAATCAAGGTTAGATGATTAGCATTATGTGGTTTCTCACTTCTTTTGCAGAGTGACTAACCCAGTTTATGGCTATCAAAAATGACTTCTGTTGGCGGGAACATATTCGAAACAGGTGGTCGTTGCGCATCTCCAAACATTGGTGCACCGAATGCGGATGTGGCCCAAGGGTCAACAATTTTCACATCCTTACTCCATGTTGAGGGATCTTTGATATCACTCCCCTCTTGTCGACCAACCAGTACATAAAGGTGTGTACCTGAATGACCCTTTTTAAACGCAACCACTTCGACTTTAGGCTCACCTTCAGGTGTGCCTGACATGCCTTGAATCATCTCCGCAGCGGCAGCAAAGGCAAATGTAGTACAGCAGCCGGCTTTCGCGTTTTGTACTGCCTTAGCAATGTTCTGTAGAGTGCTTAATTGCGGTGCGGTTCCTCTTTGTGCTGCAGCTTGAACTCCGTTTGCGGACATAGTCGCTCGTTGATCTTGCATGATTCGCGCTTGGTTCGCGTGAAGCGCTTCTAATCTAGGCTTTCCTTTGGTTTCATAAAACTGCGAACCTTTTACACCAAATGTATTTAAGTCTGTACAGGCAAAATCACCAAGCTTTTGAAGGTTAGTTTTATGTTCGTTGATCAGCGCTACACTCGATGAGGTTTTATTCGCTTTAGAAGAAGAGGCCGCCGTTTGTGGGGCTGGCCAATGTGAGCTCGGACCAGACGACAATCTCTCAAGATTTTTCAGACTACCAAGCGTTAACTTGTTTTCACCGTTCAACACATTTTGCAGCATCAACTTCGCAACGTCTTTAGGAATGCCCTGCTTCGTGAGCAGATTCACCACAATGTCTTTCGCTTTATTCTGGTGGCTAATACGCGCGCTGACGCTTTTGTTTTTAGGCGCCCCTTCTTTAACAAAAATATCTTTGCCATTATGCGCTCGAACCTCTTTATCGTCAGCTTGATTTTGTGTCGCCAAATGGGACGTTAACTGACTCAACGAATGCATGTGTGATGTATTAATATTGACCATGTTTGATGCCTTAAACCTGAATAAATGCGTGTACGTCTGTTTGGCTAAAATCTACGACCGTATTGTTCTGAAATAACTGAGCCCAAGTATCCACTAGCTCATTCAGTTGAATCATCAAATTAGCGATGTTGGTGAGTTCACTTTCGGCCGCAATGGCAACCTGAAGATCCACATCTTTAGTGGTTGGATTAACGCAAAACTGCACACCGCCGGTTTCTCGATATAAGAAGTTGTATTCAAGTAAAACTTGAAGTTTGTCTAACGTAATATCCTCTTGTTCTATGTGCAGGTTTTTAGAAATCAACAACTCGCCTTTTTCTTCCACGAGCAGAACATCGACACTGTTATTTTCAGCAAAATGCAGTGACCACATTTGATCGTCATACGCTGTCACGCGTTCAAGGTTCAGCACTTCTCCCAATTCAGAGAGAAGCATATTAATCTTTCCTGTATCCATGTTGTGTCCTGTCTAATTTAATATACCTAAGTAGCCTCGAAATATCTGATGCAGCGAGACGACTTGGGTATAACGGCTTATTTAAATAAGCTCATAAGGATAAGAGCGATTTTATGGCGTGATAGACACAGGAGCTTTATTTAAACGTCTCAATTTTATTTCTATTAGCCGTTTTAGCGAGGTAGAAAAATGAAGAGTAAGTTGGATAAAGAAATAAGAAAAGAGCGGCAATCGCCGCTCTAAAATTTGAATAGAAGAGAAAGATTACTTGATACCGTGAAGGCTGTTCTCTGCATTCATAGCTAAAGGATTGAATGAGTCGTTACGAAGTTCTGCTATCGCGTATAGCATGCGTCCCATGCGACCGTTTCCATCGGTGAACCCGTGATACCCAATGACTCCTGCAAACAAGTGTTTACCCAGGTCTTTATCCGCCACTGGGTTTTCTTTCAAAAATTCTTCAATGTGCTGCTTTAGCATCCCCTCACCGCCAATACTTGAAGGCAGAGTACCACCCGAAATATTTGGCCCTCGGTAGTCACGTTCAACATCAGGTACCAATCGAGCGTGTAGCTCTTTTAAGTTGTCCATATTCAATAAGTCTTTACCATTAGACGCGTACTCTTTAAGTAAAGACGTAATGTTTTCGGCATCGTTTCCTTTAGAGTTAGAAGCATTAATGATCCACGCCGCAGCTCGTTCGACATTATCGGTGACGCCACTTTTGTTAAACGCGTCCTCTGCCAGTCCTTCAGCGTATACACCTTGGCTTAGATCGGTGCTTGCTAGACCTTCGATATGACGTTGCGCCGATTTAAGATGCATCACCTCCATATCAAACACCCCTTGCATTTGATTGATGCTACCTGCCGGGTTTTTCTGCGCTGCAGACACACCACCGCCATAGTCTTTTACTACACGTCCAGCAAGCGACTTCGCTGCACTTCCGCCAATCAGTGACGTGAGGTTTTTACCAGAATCGGTTTCTAGCATTGATTCTGTCATTGCTCGCTCCGCTAACTGGTTTAGCTCAGCAGAGTGCGATTGGACCGTTTTGCTATCCAATTTCGCGAATGCATTTAATACATCTGATGCGGTTTTTATGTTTCCATCTTTGAAGAACATTTGTCCATGCTCAACAGAAGAAGCAGCTCGTAAACGCTGAGCTTGGCCTTGCTCATTATCAAATACGGCTTTTGTAAGGGCTTTCGCAACCGATTGTGAGCTGCCTTCGCGAAACAATTTTCCTGTCGCTTCAAAAAATCGCGCTACCGCACCATTAGTAGGATTGGTACGAGTAAATTCTTGGGTCGCTGCGTTGATTTGGTATTCTTTGCCACCAATACTCAGCTTGCCTTCGTTTAGTATCTCGTTGCGAGCTTGCGGCATGGCAACCTGCAATGCGCTAACACTTCCAAAACTGATCATGTTTTAAACCCTTAATGTGGAAAAATGAGTAGTACTCGTTACCGGGACTTCGGTTGTTTTATTGATTACTTTTTGCGTGTTCGCACTTTTTAGCCATTCGATGAAATTCGCTAATGATTCATCAAGAAAAGAAGCAGTTAACAGTTGCTGGTGCAGGTGTGTGAAACCAATGTATCCCGTTTCTGCCTCCCAGAATACCGCTGGAGAGCCTTGCGTTAAGGCATCTTTCATATGTTGACGCAAAACATCATCACTCGGCTTATCGCCTGAAATCAGCCCAATAAGTGTCAGGCGATCTTCTTGTGCGCGAATTGTGATTGCTGTGTTTTGGTCAATGAGTAGATGACAACAATCATCCTCATCAAAAACCAGCGACTCCAGTTGGCAGCGGCTGGCAAAATCTGTCAGTAAAGAAGTTATAAATCCATTAGCCATTCGACTAAATAATCCTATTTTTGTTGTTTTAGAGGCGCTGCTTGGTTGCAACACTTATCAACTAAGCAGCTTTCTTAGGTGTATTCTTAAGGATTTATGGCAGTGAATATTTTAGAAATGGTCGGATTTTTTTTGTTTAAAGGCATTAAAATGAAAAAACTCAGCAAGTGCTGAGTTTTTAAGATTTATTCATGAATCGTAATTTTACGCTCACTGAGCTGCTTCACCATCGCTTGCTTTAATGCATGCAACTGTCCATCAATACTGGCGTCGATGATCCCAACTTCAGTTTCCAGAATGCAGCCTCCATTTTTCAAGCGAGCGTCTGCTACCACGTCAACATAACCGACTTCAGGGTAATCACTCAATACACCAGCCACCTTTTCCCTCACATCAACAACCTGCTCTGGATGGACATGTAAAATGACCTGCTTTTGGTTGCTCACCAATTGCAACGCTTCTCGCACGACGCTCACCGTGGTATCGACATCATCAAAGGTATCGATGATCTTACGTACCGCTTCCAACACCACGCCTGTCATTTTTTCTTCGACTTGCTGATAGTAATCATTACAACGCGCTAGGGTTTCAACCATCGTTTGCGCATTTTCAATCTTGGCTTGTGCAAGGCCATCTTGATAACCACGTTGTTTTTCGGTTTCGTAGGCTTGTTGGGCATTAGCAATGATGCTTTCAGCTTTGGAGTTCGCGGCTTCAACTAAGTGTTGCGAATCAAGATAACTGGCATAATCTTTCGCTTTCAGCACCTTTAAGCCAGGTGCCAGCTGCAAGTTGTCTGTTTTTATTTCAACAAATGAAACCATTGGGGAATAACCTGTTTTGCGATTTTTTTTGTGAGTCGATACGCCAGATCTAGCTGATCTTTTGCCAACCAGCTAGCCATTTCCGTACTCTCGCTGAGCTGCTGTTCTAGTTTGAATTGCCAACGCAGGACAATGTCTTCTGGCGAGTTAACTAAAACAAACCTTATCCAGGAGTACCCAAGCGCTTGCATTTTTGCTTCAACAGACCGCTCATCCAATGATTCTGGCAACGGATGTTGCCAACCTTGCGGCCAACTGGATAACAACATCGGCCCGTTTTGAATCAAGAACCGAGCGCCTTCCAATCCAAAGACGTTGTTCAGAACCTGTTTCGGATGTTTTAAAACAACGCCTCGCATTGCCACACAATGTAAAGCTCCGCCCACCATCAATACGAGTTGATTCAACGCATCCGCTGGGAGCAACGCCAAGCTATGGCAAGGTTTGTTAAAAGCCGTCTCTGGAACTGGAGATAACGCCCACTCATTTATGCACCATTGGTTAAACATGGGGTTATCTCTCCAACCTTCAATATTTAATAACCAAGGCTGTTTCTGTTCTATCCAACTTTTATGGATGTATTGGCAAGGCGCGTAGTTAAATTGATGTTGTACCTGCGCGAGTGGTGTTTCTGGTTTAACCACGCTTTGTGTTCCTGCGGCACCAAGTAAAAGTAGCGATATTTGAACCGATAAGCGCAGCTACCAAGAACACCAGGATGGCGACAAAATTATTCGCCGTCTCTTTGGTGACCTGAACCGACAAAATGCTTTTAAATTGATTGTTTTGAGTAGCAACTCGTACCTCTGATGAGGGTACCATCACTACGCTGATTCGATCGTAATTCAACCCCTCAATACTGTTGTTCACCAATAATTTGATCTGCGGAACATACGAGTCAAGCGCAATATCCGCCGCATGTTTAATAAACACAGAGGCAGATGCAGGCGTTGGACGCTCTCCTGGACGTAGATCTTGATCTTCCAAAACAACATGAACACGTGCCACCAGCACGCCATCAATTTGAGATAAGGTTGAAGAAAGTTCTTGAGATTTCGCGTACACCAAACGTGCTCGTTCTGCTAATGGCGACGAGATCAAATCGTCTTTGGGAAACACCTCTTTCAATGTAGAAAACTGCTCTCTTGGGTAACCTTTTCGCTTCAGCGCGTCTACAGCGAAGGCGATTTGAGAACTGTCTACCATTAACTTGACGGTGTTGTCTTTGTCAGGTTCTTTTGTTGCAACGACACCTTCGGATAATAAGATCGACAACATCTCATTCCCCTCTTTCTGAGTTACGTTGGTGTACAGCTCGGTCTGACACCCCACCAGAAACAACGTGAGCATGATGAAAACCGCTCTCATTTTATTCATCATCACTATTGTGCCTTCAATAAGGTTTCTACATTTTGTGTGGTTTTACCCACGGTTTTCGCGATCAGCTCTTCTTGAAAAGTAATGCGCGTCAGTGCCCACTGCATTTGCAGTAATTGCGCCGGATCATCACCCACCATCTTCATGTTGTCTTGCAGGTTACTTTTCGCGTTATCGATAGTATTTTTTAACTCGCTGATGTTTTCGAGCAAACCGCCCTCCAAGCCATTATTCGCCTCGGGAACCGACATAGCTTGTTCGAAACGTTCACTTAAACCGTCCTCGACTTGTGCATCCTGCAACTTATCAATGTTGGTTTGCATCACCTCGGTGTACTGCGTGTTTATCATATGTACTCCTAAGACAAATCTAACTTGTGACTATGAGTCACGATGTTTTTCACCATCGCATTTTTTTGAATCATGAAGCTAAGCTCATCACGAACCATGTCCAGTGTTGATGCCATACCAGGTAACGACTTCAACTCAGCCCAACAGTGCCACAAGGCTTGTTCTTTCTGGGCACCAAGTGGAAAATGCTGCGCCAACATTTCTTTAAGTGCTGCTTTATCGACAGGTGGCTCGGCAATAAGCTGGCCCGAAAAATCCCCTAGCAACTCCTGCTTCAACACCTTTAATAAATCGGCTTGCGGGTGTTCGGTGCCCTTTGCACTCTTCGCCTCATAAAAGGCGTACCACATTGCCTCTCGTTTAACTTGAGGATCGGAGAACGCTTCATTCAACGATGATAAGACGCTTTGTTTACTGACAACATCTGCTTCTTTTAGTGATTCATACCACGCTTTGATGTCCGCCAGTTTCGCTTCTGTTTTCTCTAACGTCTCTTTTGGAGAGGCGTGTGAGGCTTCCGCTTGCTTGGCATTACGCTCCATGAGCACATTCATCTTATCTTCATCGCTCCGCTCATAATGGCGCGACTCCGATTGGCGCAGAGGTTGAGGCTGAAGAGTTAGATTACTTGAATCAACGATCATCCAAGGTTCCTAATGTCCTGAGAAAAGCTTGCAGCAAATGCTTGGCTTTCTTCGCTTCCCTGTGATGCGAGTTCTACCCAACTTTCCGCTTTGCTCAATAAACCAGCTTTGGCGGAAGCAAGGGCCGCTAAACTGATCAGATCTGGATAGGCGTTGCAAAGTGGTTCGAGCAATTGATGAGCCTCTTCGTACAAGCCTTTATTCATAAGGCTCATTGTACGAATCATCACCACGGTCTCTTCAGAACCAGAGCTTGCTTCAAGGCCGTCCGCAATCGTGTTAGCTTCTTGATGACGATGCATACCGGTTGCCATCAGCGCGATTTCAGCCAGCAATTGGCGCATTTCTCGTTCCATGCTTTATACCTTCTGGAGAATCGACTGCATCACATCTTTAATCGCACGAGTGGTGGTCGCATTGATGTTGTAAACAACAGACCATTTGTTGATCGCGTGCTGAAGTTCAGCCAGCTTAGATGGATCATCGGCGTTTGTTTCTAGGTTCTTGATGGCAGTCGTCACTTCTGTGTTGGCATCTTTCGCTTGTTTTTCTAACTTAGCTTTAACATCATCAAGGTTTACACTGTTACTAGCATCGTAAAATGACATAAGACTTCCTCGTATTTTTAGTTCGCTTCGTATGATTCAACGACCGCATGTGCGGCGGTGTAAGCTTCATACTGTTTGAGTAGCAATTGGTACTGCTGTGGTGAGCACCCTAAATCCAACTGACGTTTCACCACCGCTTGTGCTTCTAAGAGCTTGCTCTTAATCTTGTGCACTTCCGCACCGTTTTTGTCGTTATTTAAAATTTGTTCAAGATTTGTCATTGTTCGTCTCGCCCTCGTATCCGAGTTCTATTGTTATCACCCGCCCGCCTTTGACCAGCTCAATGCCAGCAGGCGTAACACTGGATATGCGGTAGCCTTGAGGCGTTCTTGCACCAACCATGTAACGAACGTTATCGGTCAGAATCACATATGGAACCTGACCAAAGTTAACGCTACGAAACGGGAAATCGATGTTGGTGCCTTTACTCACCTTAGGTATGGATTTCAAAACTAAATATGGTTTTTCACCATATTGTTCTCGGAAGTCTCGAGTCACACCGTAAAATCGAGTCGTTTCGATATCATCAAGCTCCCCGCGTACTTCGATGCGATCACCGCTGGTAACCAACTGGACTTTTTTCAGTAGCTCTGCATCCGTCAATAAGGCTTTTAGCGTATCCATGTAGGCACCCGCTCTTTGCAGTTCAACCTTCCACGCTACTAGGCCCGGTACGTCTCGCTCTAAAATTTGCTCAACTTGGTTCCAGCGGCTTGCATCATCGATATAACCCGTCAGTAACAGTGTGCCCGTCTCATCCCCATTTTCGACTTTCACCTGGTGATAGCCGAGGTTTCGCAAAATAAATCGAACCCCGCGACGGATTTCTTCCATCGTTCTTAAGTCACTTTTGTAATTGATACCTAGTACATCAATTCGACCAAGCAGATCGAGTTTCTGAGTTCGATCTTCAACATAGCCTTCCAAAACCGCTTGGCGTGCGGCGGCATTCCATTCAACACGAACGTCGCTAAGTTTGAGCTCGCCTAAGATGTTGCGCACCAAAACAATGGGTTCTGCTTCTGTGACAGTCTCATTATTGTTTCCGTTAGCTTGGCTGTACCACATACCAGCAAAAATAACACTCGGGACAAAACTACAAAGCAAGGCGATGAGCGTTGTTTTTTTCCAGCTAGAGCGTTGCACAGCAACAACAGGTGTATCCTGTTCGCTAGATTCGTCGCTGACGTTACTCACGATTAACGCATCTTCTGCGTACCCCAGTGCGAACTTCACAACGCCTATAGAGACAACGGCATGGCGTGACAACTCGATCCCATCATCTTCAACAGAGATGTTTTCACCGTTAATATTTGCCTCTTTGCAGCCTCGTAAAATGACCGAGTCTTGCTGGCAAACCAACGTGAAATGGTTAGCTTCGACCCCAGCATCAGACAGCACGAGATCTGCGATAAAGTCGTCACTGCCAAGCACAAGAGCGCCCTCAGGTAAGGTGACTTCAATTCCGGAATGCACGCCTGATAAAATACGAATTTTCCATTGCTGCATCGCGGTTAAGGCTCCTCTGATGGACGCACACACTCACTTTGTGAGTCATCGCATTCCAATACTTTTACACGCCAACCCTTTTGTCCTGTCGGCAATTGGCACTGCGTCAATTGAGACGACTGTTGCTGTGACAATAAGTCTTGCTGATAGCGCTCTGCTTGAGTCTTTGATGTGCAGCTATACACTTCGACGACCGATTTAAATTCAGCACTGTTGTTGGAAATGTTGTTGAGCTTACCAATGCTTGGTCGCAGATCGTACTCATTACCAATCAACACACTATCGCCAATACCATCCACAACGATTCGCGGTTCTAGAATAAACATGCGCACCGTGCGGCGTTTAGTGTTGGTATTGCTTCTAAACAACGCACCTAAATATGGGATGTCTCCCAACAGTGGTACTTTACGTAACTGATGACTCACTTCATCTCGGTACACACCACCGATGAGCAAGCTCTGTCCTTGCTTCACCGTCGCCAACGTACTGATTTCAGTTTTACGAACGGAAGGAAGGTCGTCGACACCACCATCGGTAATCTTTGCCCCGTCTTCGAGATGAAGGCTCAGATTGATTTCTGGTCGGGCAGCAAACCTGTCACCAACGATACGCGGGACAATTCTCAGTAACGTGCCATACGTGACCTCTTCCAGTGCTGCGGTCTCTTTCCCAACCAGCTTGACGTAAAACGTGCTGCTGTTGTTCAGTACCGCTTCGACATTTTCTTGGGTTAGCAGTGTTGGTCTTGAAACCACTTGAGCACTGCCTTGAGATTCCAATAATCGGATTTGAGCCAACAGGTAATTCAGATTGGTTGAATCAAGCAAAGACTTAAAATTTTGTCCGCTGCCGAGAGTCACATCACCCGAACTCACATCCCCTGTTGTTTTGATATCAACAATTCGATTATTTCCGACAGATACTCCCGCTCGCCAATCCACGCCTAACTGACTTAAATCGTTGGCACTGATGTCGACAATCGATAATGCAACTTCAATTCTTGATTGCGGTTGGTCCAATTGAGCGACCAGTTTGCGATAGAGCGGTAATCGCGCTTGAGTATCACGAACAATAATCGCATTAAGGCCCGGCTCTGCTTCAACCGTTGCTCCGCCATGAACTGAGGCGGTTTTATTGCTTTTTACAGGCTTATCTGAACTGGTAACTTCTTTACTCGACGCACTCGTCACTTGAGTTTGAACACCAGACACGACTCGCTTTAAAACCGATGCGATACCCGGAACCGTAATGGTCTGATCTCGATATGCAATTTCTCTATCCGTTGCAGAAGCGTACTTCAAAGGAATTATTTCAACGAATAACTCGTCGGTTGAATTCGATTTCTGCAGCAGGCGCGTTTCTAATGCTTCGGCCGTTTGTACAACTAAGTCGACATAACGTGGAGGACCTGCAAGATAAACCAACCCTTTACTTTCAGCGGCTCTCCACCCATAGCGCGAATCCCACACTCCAGTGGAAATTAACGTGCTTCGTAGCTCTCTGGCGGTCAATAATTCTAATTGGAGTAAACGTGAGCGCGTTTCTGTCGCCTTATAGACATGTAAGACGGCACCATCGAAATACCACATCAAGTTATAGACTTGCGATAAGTAGTCGAGGAACTCAGCCGGGTCATCAGGAGTAAAACGTCCACTCACTCGATCATTAACTTTGTCACTCACAGAAACCGAAACGCGATAGTTTGCGCCAAAGTTATTCAACAACTCTTTTAATGAGTCGTTATCTGCATAGTATCGGAATGGTTGTTCGGGCCAGTGTAAGTCTGTTGCTTGTGCGAATCCCAACGGAGCAAAGCTCACAGCACACAACAGTATCTTTGTGGCAGCACGTCTGATGTTCGGAAAGACTTTTCGCATCATGGCAACCACACATTATGATTAATCGTGTGGTTCACGCGCTCTTGCTCCAATAATGCCATATAACGCTCACATAGATTAACGTGCTTAGAAAGCAAAGAAGAGAACAGCTCAATCGAACAGTCCTCGATCCTCACTTTGCTTTGCAAAATCAGCTGCTGATCATCATTCGCTGTTAGTACGCAGCCATCTTCACGGATTGTTTTTAATGAGAGCTGCATGCAACGTTGCAACGCTTGTTCTTGTTGATAATCTAGATGCTCTTTAAACTGGAAGGGTAAAGCCGCTTCCCATAAAAACCATGATGCGTGTTGTTTGATGGTCAGTGACAACTGATCAACCTCGATGTTGTAAGAGCCATTTTCTGAGGCAATAAAATCCCCTACCTTTAGCGTTTCCGCTAAAGATTTCATCATCTTATCTAACATTTAACGCCCTATTTAAATCTGGCTGAGGTGATTGCAAGCCTGGCCGCACTGGCCGCTTTGAGTGTCAAAATAGTAGTGATCGATGTCGCCAACAATTTGCATGCTCTTGAACCACTGCCATACTTTCGCAACCGCATTTTGGTCGTTGTAAACCACATCGCATGCATCCCAGACTTCGTTCAGCTCAGGAGCTTCAAGTCGAACTTCCGAACACCACTTTTTCCACTCAGAGATAAACTGAGCAGTCGTAGAAGTGTACTCTGCGAACCCTTTAAGCTCGTCTAAGGACGGTTGCCACTTCTCAATTAACGAACGATGACATTCAATCACTTGCATCTGTTGTTCACTCAACGTCCCGAGTTGATCTTTCAACTGGTGTTGTTGGCGCTCAATTAAATCGAGTTGCTGTTGTACAAACACCGCACTGGTGTCCTCTCCCGATAGTTTCGACCAATATTCCTTTTGAATATCGAGCTGATTGATAAGCTGTTCCACTTTAATGGAGGCATGCAAAGCGCTTTGATCAACTTGACGGTTAATCCACTCGTTTAGCGATAAATGAAAACAAAGCATCAACGTTTTTGGCACCGCTAAATTGAAGCGAAAACCAAGACGCGCGTTGATGTATTCCAGTCTTTGTTCAAAGGTCACGAGTGTGCGGCTATCACTGAGCTGCGACCCAATTTCCAAAAATAAACGCATGGCGAATCGGTCAAGCGACGCACCGAGCTTTTGATACGTTTTCACCAACTGGCTTGCGCACAGGCTATCGACGACGCTTCTATCCAACAAGCGCTGAAGTAAAGATAACTGTTCATAATTAATGACGCCTTCACTCAACAATTGTCGGTGATTGACGTGCACAACATTGAAATCCTGCGTTGATCTAGAAGCACTTTCATATCGAGCTCCTCTCTGCAAAACAGTCACTTTCCGTTGTGTCACAATGCTGTCTGGAAAAAGCGAACGGCGTCGCCAATGCTGCTTTTTCATTTATGTTCGTCTCCGCACCCCTCTCGAACGATCCAGAAAGAAAGAGGTGTAATAATTTTTAATCGTTCGTTGTTACATGACGCATAATAGAATTTACGCTGATGAGTGACTTTCAAAATTAGTCAGAAAATTTTAGTCCCAAGTCATTTCATTTCGCGATAGCTACTTGATCGTCTCCCGAACGTACACGGCTTGGCGTCGTTCCAAAACGACGGCGGTAACTCTGCGTAAAGTAAGACTGACTAGAAAACCCAGCCTCCATCGCCACATCCACGATGCTCATCTTGCTCGTCAACAGGAGTTTATGAGCGTGCAACAATCGACGCTCACTGATCCAAGCTCTTGGAGAAATGCCATAGTGCTCATTAAATAGCTCTTTAAAAGTCGTTAAGCTAGCACCAAACTCTTGCGCATAGTCAGTCAACTTCCACTCTTTGAGATAGTGTTGTTCCATAAATCGACGTAACCGTTCCGATGTTCGGTTAGTTTGTTGTGACAGCAACGCATAGAGTGATTCTCCCCCTTTGCCGTGCAGCAAAAGAATGAGTAACTCTTCATATTTTAGGCACATGATCGCATCTGGATACGCCTGTTGCTCAAGCGTCTGCATGCTGGAAAGCACTTGCTCTACGAGTATGTTCAAACCAAAAGTAAACAAGCCAGAACAAACTTTATCTACCTTGGGCAGCATCATCAAAAGATCACTGTGCTTCTGTAATAGCTGACTAACGAGTTCGTTGTCGTAGGTTATAATCGACGCTTTGTATGCCCCGTCTATGGGCGAGTACTCGAATAAGTAATCCCCTTGGGATAGAAACACCCCGTTTTCTGCCGCGACATCGATTGTGCAATCACCTGTTTGAACTCGAAGCTGACCATTGTGAACGACAACAATGTGAGATTGGTCTGAGTGAAATACTTCGTCAGATTTTTCATAGCGGGAAAAACTACGAATTTTTCGCGAGCTCGAGCCGACCTTTTCTGTGTTTAGTTGGCCTGACACATCCATTTTCTACCCTTCATTATTTTGAGTTTCTCAGTACGAGTGTTGAGAAACTTTCAAAGCAATACTTTGATTGTTGTTATTTCTAAGTACTGCTATATCAATTAAAGAAGCAAAGAAAAGAGCATAGAAGTTCATATCACTTACCATACCCCCCGAATAATTAGCGAATATCCTAAGCATTACCCTTACCTAAAGGTAAAAGTTTATCTTAGTAAACTCTGCTGTCCGTCTTTATTATTTTTATCAGATAGCGTTTATTATTAGCCAAAACTTAAATATCATTTCGTTATTAAAGTTTAGGATTTTTGTTATACATTAGAATAAGATTAAATAGATTATGGTATCGTTTATCGAACAAACTGAAATTTCCAAAATCTTAAAATTGTATGTTTTATAGCCTAAAACGCCAAGCCAACGTGTTCAAGGAGCGAGATATAATCATAAAGAATGCTATTTTTGCAACAAGTATAAGTCTAAAAAACAACTGACCCGATGACTTAAGCCATGTGATTAATGTTTGTAAAAAACAACAAAACTTTCACAACAGGAAAGAGCAAATCTTTATTTTTAATAATTTAGTAAGGTCTAATTAAATGTAACCGATTACTTTTAATCTGGTTATTTTTTTGGCACGAGCATCAAATTTTCCTGCTTTCCCTCCACTGAAAATAAATAGTTCTTTTCTTTTTCCGCTACAAGTTCCCCATTCGAGTATAGCTTTCCAATTATCTTCATGTTTCCGTCACCAGCTTGAATCGGTGCAATTAAAAATGAATACTGTACGGGTAATTGAACGCCTTGGTAGTGCTGCGATGCAGACCTAAGGCACTGATTTTCAATCACTTTGCATATCTCCACATCAAGAGACGTAATCGAAGGTGGAAAGTATCCATCGACAGAAACCCAACCATAGAGTGTCGCCTGACTCTTTGTGTCAAAGCTACCTTCCCTTACAATCGGCACAGATTGACTACACCCACATAGTAGGAATAGTCCGACAAAACCAGCCCACATAGAATTGTTCATTATGACACCATAAACTTATTTTATAGACTTAGTTCATTTTAATTTCACACAATTCTTTATGTAAAAATATAAAAGATCAACTTATATTTATACTACAAGCGGACAATAAATCGCATTCTTCAACAACACATATTTAACATTAGATTTAATTTAACTCATCGTGACTGCACCTTAATACACTTTCAATTAGGCGGATATATTAGAGAACAAAGATATTTAAATATCTAAGAAGCACCACAATATGCATCAGAGCACATTTGTTATCGCTGTTCTATTTAGCTCACCGAAATTAAAAACCAAAATATAATAACAACCGACCAATATTGATAAACACGAAGAGATACATCTAATATTTTCCTTGATAAAATTTCAAAAGGGACTATTCCTATGTCAGCACGCCAAACTATCGATGAGATTTTGCTAAAGTTTGCTCATCAAATAGGCTTGCCTGCACTGCATCTAACGGAAAATGAAGTAAGCTTAGCGTTTGATGATAATCTAAGAGTGCATATCATCTTTCATCCTGAATCGACAACCCTCCAGCTCGAAGCTGAGATTGTTGGTCTTCAAATCGTTAATTCCGATCTCTATCGTTCTTTCCTAGCCTTTAATTATCACTGGCCTGAGCATCAATTATTCTTTAGTTTAGATAATCATCGACATGTACTCTGTTTAAACCGACTCATTAACATTAAGCGACTGGATTATGAGTATTTTGAAACTGCTTTGGCGGAATTGTTGACGCAAAGTGAGTCGTGGGAGTCGTTATTGTCTGCTCATGTCGCCACAGCTGAGGTAGCTCCGATGCCACAAACTTTAGACTTAAGAGTTTAGGTGTCTCTATGTCCAACGACATCCAATCTAAATACACTAACTTACCGGTTCATGAAGTAAAGCAAGCACAGCAAAGTGATGCTCTGCCACAAGGAACGTTTCATGGCCGCAGAGTGACCCTACTCTCTTCATCAGAAAGCAGTTTGGCTCGAATGAGCTCTAAAAGAGAACTTAGCGAGTGTTTAAACCAGTTTGCGAGTCTTGAGTCTTGTAATCGCGTCTTGGATTTTGATCAGCAGTTTAGTCTTGAAAAGCAAAACACCGCGGTCGAAAAACTACTTGAACGAAAAGTGACCGTAATTCAACGTTCCTGATCACGCAATATAAATGGGTTCAAAATATAAATTTCACGTATATACACCCTCCCACCCGCAAGCCCATGCAATAAAAAACCCCGAAGGCTCGGGGTTTTGGTTAGTACTGCTTTTTCTTTGTTAACTACTTCAATTTAGAAGAAGCCTAGTGGATCAACACTGTAGCTAATCAATAGGTTTTTCGTATTTTGGTAGTGATCCAGCATCATCTTATGTGTTTCACGTCCAATACCTGACTTTTTATAGCCACCGAACGCAGCGTGTGCAGGGTAAGCGTGGTAGCAGTTAATCCAAATTCGACCAGCTTCGATATTACGGCCCATACGATATGCGACGTTCGCATCACGAGTCCAAACGCCTGCGCCTAAGCCATATTCGGTGTCGTTCGCGATTTCCAGAGCTTCCGCTTCATCTTTAAACTTAGTGATGGCAATGACGGGGCCAAAGATTTCTTCTTGGAAAATACGCATCTTATTGTGGCCTTCCAACATCGTTGGCTGAATGTAGTAACCCTGATTGATTGACTCTGGCTGCTCAGAGACACCACCACCAAAGACCACTTTTGCACCTTCTTCACGGCCGATTTCCAGGTAACTTAAAATCTTATCAAACTGTTCTTGAGAAGCTTGGGCGCCTACTTGAGTATCGGTATCGAGCGGGTTACCTTGCTTGATTAACTGCGCACGTTCCGTCAATTTCTCTACAAACTTATCGTAAATCGCTTCATGAACTAATACGCGAGATGGACAGGTACAAACTTCGCCTTGGTTGAAGAAACCAAGTAGCGTACCTTCGATACACTTGTCGAGGTACTCATCTTCGTAATCGAAAATATCTGAGAAGTAGATGTTTGGAGATTTACCACCTAGCTCAACTGTCGATGGGATCAAGTTGTCTGCTGCACATTTTAGAATGTGATTACCAACCTGTGTTGAACCGGTAAACGCTAACTTCGCAATGCGGTTGCTGGTTGCAAGCGCTTGGCCCGCTTCTGAACCAAAACCATTAACAACGTTGATGACGCCCGGAGGCAGTAGATCACCGATCTTTTCCATAAGAACCAGAATCGACGTTGGAGTTTGTTCTGCTGGCTTCAATACCACGCAACAACCTGCCGCAAGTGCCGGTGCCAGTTTCCAAGCCGCCATCAACATAGGGAAGTTCCAAGGGATGATTTGACCAACTACGCCAATCGGCTCTGGGAAGTGATAGCTTGCCGTGTGCTCATCCAGCTCCGCCGCACTGCCTTCTTGCGCGCGAATGCAGCCAGCAAAGTAACGGAAATGATCCACCACCAAAGGTAAATCCGCAGCCAAGGTTTCACGAACTGGTTTGCCGTTTTCCCATGTTTCTGCAACTGCAAGTTCTTCTAAATGCTGTTCGATACGATCAGCGATTTTCAGCAAGATGTTAGAGCGTTCAGTCACACTGGTTTTCGCCCATTTTGCTTTGATGTTGTGTGCCGCATCCAATGCTAAGTTGATATCCGCCTCGCCAGAACGAGCAACTTTACAATACGCTTGTCCGTTGATTGGTGAGATATTATCAAAGTACTCACCGCCCGTTGGTTTTACCCATTCCCCACCGATAAAGTTATCGTAATGCGATTTGAAATTAACGATGGCATTTTCACTACCTGGCTGTGCATAGATCATAACTCTTCCTTTTGTTTCTCGTTCAATGTGTTATTGCAATGTCGTATCGCACTGTTCACAAAGAGCATTACGCAAGTCACACGCCAACTACACCACACTTGTTGTTAATTAAATGTAAAACTATGATTACCAAGCGATAACAAACCAAGTGAGCGATGTTTGAGCGGATGTATGGTGTGAACACCAATGTTCAAGTGTTCCAAAATGGCACACCCTCACTGTGACAAAATGGTACAGTCATGGAACTTCAACACATTAGCGATAACAATTGGCTTTCAACTTCATGGATCCGAAGTGAACAGGCGGGTTTAAAACAGCGTCGACGCCCTGACGATATTCGAGTGACACCAGCGACACTTCAAGATAGGCGTAACCAACTCAACTTCTTATTGGAAACCGTCACCCAGTTTGCTCTCCCGCTGTTTAATCAGCTTTTTGCTCATAGTGACAGCCGCTTAATTCTGACGGATGCCGACGGCGTCATCATCGGCAGTTGGGGACAACCTAAGTTCCGCGAGAAGTTGACCGAAATTGCGCTAAGCTCTGGTGCGTGCTGGCAAGAAAAGGTCAAAGGCACCAACGCGATTGGGACTGCGATAGTTGAAGCAAAACCGGTCTCAGTCATCGGCGATCAACACTTCATCCAACATCATCGTTTTATTAGCTGCTCGGCCAATCCTATTTTCGATCATCTTGGTCATTTGATTGGCGTGCTAGATATCACCAGCGAACAAAAGAAACATGATTTCTCAACTCAGGTGCTGGTGCAAAACATGGTCCAGCAAGTTGAAAATCAATTGCTTAACTTGATTCCACAAGGGCATATTCGTGTGGATTTGGCATGTGAGAAAGGCTTACTGAACAGTGGGTGGCAAGGGATTATCATCGCCAATGAAGATGGACAGATTCTTGCGCACAATCAAGTTGCTTCTCAGCTCCTCGCGCAACAAAACGTCATCGGGCAATCGCTCGACGACATTCTTTCTATCCAAAGTGACGAGCACCCTTTCGTGTTCAAAACAAAGCCGCTGACCGAAAAAAAAGTGAAGTCTCGTTCTGTTACCGCTTCCAATGATCTGCATTATGGTGATTCCACTGTCGAGCATTGCTGGCAACAAGCCAATCGCGTTATCGATAAAGACATCAGTTTACTGATTCTCGGAGAGACTGGTGTTGGTAAAAATGAGTTTGTGAAAGCGCTACATAAAAACAGCCAGAGAAAAAAGGGGCCGTTGGTTTCCGTAAACTGCGGCGCACTACCAAAAGATTTGGTTGAGTCCGAATTGTTTGGCTACGTGGCTGGTGCATTTACTGGCGCAAACAGCAAAGGCTATCAGGGAAAAATTCGCCAAGCACACAAAGGGATTTTATTTCTGGATGAAATCGCAGATTTACCCTTGGAAGCTCAAAGCCGCTTGCTGCATGTATTGCAAGATAAAACCGTGCTTCCTGTGGGGTCAAACCAAAGTGTTCAAGTCGATACGCAAATCATTGCGGCCACACATAAAGATATCGAGAACTTGGTTAGCGAAGGATTGTTCCGTCAAGATTTATACTATCGCCTCAATGGTTTGATCATCGAATTGCCTCGCTTCGAAGAGCGAGATGATAAGCAACAACTGATCGAGAATATTCATCGACGTCACGCTGAATCTGAACAACAACTCTGTCCTCACCTACTTTCTCTACTGCTTTCTTACTCTTGGCCAGGAAACCTGCGAGAACTCGATAGTTTAATCAAAGTATCCGCGTTAATGGCGCAAGGTGAAGAAACGTTGGAGCTCGCTCACGTACCGACTCACCTGAGTAAGAAGCTCAGCCAAGCTCAAGACGTAACAACCGCTACAGAGCCGACATTAAAACTGCGTGCAACCGTCGAAGACAAACTGCTCAAAACATATCAAGCCAATCAGGGGAACATCAGCAAAACATCTCGTATGCTTGGCGTCAGTCGAAATACGATTTATAGAAAGCTGAAAAACCTCGGCATATTGGGTTAATCCATAATCTCAGATACAAAAAGAGCACCTTTGCGGTGCTCTTTCTATTTGAAACCTAGCTTACAGGCCGCCTTGTTGTTGAGCCTGTTTTACTAATGCCTGACGTTGAGTTTCCTTCTCAGAGATCACTTGGTTGTCCTTGTGTATTTCCTGATCCAATTCTGCCGGAATGAAAACAAAGTACTTGTTAAGAGTCATCTTAGAACCTCAATTTGTTGTGTTAATCACCTTCTTGGTCAACGTAAACAACACCAGAAAAACACGTTTTACTGGATCCTTGTTGCTGGTTTCAAAAAATAGAGGATGTTCATTTATTAAACATCCTCCATGTGGGCGCCAATTATAGGCGTAGTTCAAAGGCTTACCTAGCACTCTTTTTCGCCTTTCTTGCAACCTTAGTTTCATTCTCAAATCTGATGCAATCACACATATTCAATAAAGTATTGTTAAGCAAAGAAAAGTGATTTTCATCGTGACTGATCATGAGGATGAGCTTCCCGAAATTATTGACTTGAAATTACGCCTAGTAAACTCGAAGGCTGCAATAATAGCGTTAAAAGGCCTTAATCCACACAGCAAAAACTTTGAAGTGATAGACAAATGCATTCATATATTTGTAAATCCGTTTATGGATTTGTCTACCAGTTCAATATTTCACCTTTTTTGAGAAATCTTTAGCCGCTTTTTTGTGTGAAACGCAAAAAAAGAACAGACAATCAAAGCGTGGTATATGACCACACTTGTCTATCCCCACTCAGCTTTGGGAGGCGTTTATGAAAAGTAACAAACTTGGCCATGTGATGTCTTTCAGCAGAATGTTTTCCTTCATTGCGTTTTTGACGGCTACATTCGCATGGATTCTTAGCATGTATGCCCTATTTACTGTTTCTGTAGTGGCTCTTGTGGTCAGCGCAATTCTCTACCTCAAAGACAGGTTTTATCAAAACAAGAAAACGACCACAGAAAAGAGCGCCTAGGCGCTCTTTGAGTTTCATAAAGCCAGACACAAAAAAGGATGCTTAGGCATCCTTTTATACTTAGTCGATTTACTTAAAACGATTAAACGTCGTAAGTTGTAGACGCTGTGTCGCCGCCTGTACCCGTCCAGTTCGTATGGAAGAATTCACCACGCTCACGGTCGATACGCTCGTAAGTGTGAGCACCGAAGTAGTCACGTTGAGCTTGCAGTAGGTTCGCAGGTAGACGAGCTGTTGTGTAACCGTCTAGGAACGTTAGTGCGGAAGTCGTACATGGCATTGGGATGCCTGCTTCTAGAGACTTAGCCGCCACTTTACGCCATGCTACTAGGCTGTTTTGTAGGATACCTTTGAAGTAATCATCAGAGCCTAGGAATGCTAGTTCTGGATTCGCTTCGTATGCATCACGGATGTTGCCTAGGAACGCGCTGCGGATGATACAACCACCACGCCACATAAGAGCAACGTTACCGTAGTTTAGGTCCCAGCCATTCTCGTTTGATGCTTCGCGCATTAACATAAAGCCTTGAGCGTAAGAGATGATCTTAGACGCTAGAAGCGCTTGACGTAGTGCGTCAACCCACTCTTGCTTATCACCTTCAACTGGTGTGATTGTCTTACCGAACAGTTTCTCAGCTTCAACACGTTGATCTTTCAATGCAGATAGACAGCGAGAGAATACAGACTCAGAGATTAGCGTTAGAGGAATACCTAGGTCTAGAGCGTTGATACCCGTCCATTTACCTGTACCTTTTTGGCCAGCAGTGTCTAGGATTTTCTCAACTAGAGGCTCACCGTCTTCATCTTTGTAGCCAAGGATGTCAGCCGTAATTTCAACAAGGTAGCTGTTTAGCTCAGTGTTGTTCCACTCAGCGAATACCGCTTGCATCTCGTCTGCAGACATACCAAGACCGTCTTTCATGAACTGGTAAGCTTCTGTGATCAGCTGCATGTCGCCGTATTCGATGCCGTTGTGAACCATCTTAACGAAGTGGCCCGCACCATCGTTACCAACCCAATCACAACAAGGCTCGCCTGCATCAGTTTTCGCAGAAATACCTTGGAAGATAGGCTTAACCGCTTCCCAAGCTTCTGGAGCGCCGCCAGGCATGATAGATGGACCGAAGCGCGCACCTTCTTCACCACCAGATACACCAGTACCGATGAAGTGGATACCTTTTTCACGTAGTGCAGCAACACGACGGTTTGTATCTGGGTAGTTAGTGTTACCACCGTCAATAATGATGTCGCCTTTGTCTAGCAGAGGTACTAGCGCTTCGATGAACTTGTCTACAACGTCACCAGCGCGAACCATCAACATTACTTTACGCGGCGTTTCTAGCTTCTCTACTAGTTCTTCTAGAGAGTATGCACCGATGATGTTCGTGCCTTTTGCTGGACCTTCCAGGAACTCGTCTACTTTAGCAGCAGTACGGTTGTGAGCGACCACTTTGAAGCCGTGATCGTTCATGTTTAGGATAAGGTTTTGACCCATTACCGCTAGGCCAATTACACCGATATCACCTTTCATTGTTTCTCTCCAATTTTGTTTCATTGACGAGCAGCGTTTTAAGCAATTTTTGCTGCTGCGTCCAAATCTAAATACCATTCCGTCAGGCCAGATTTCGCTTGAATCTTAGCCGCTGGGTATGGCAGTGCGTGTGCAGGTGAGCTGTTGATCTCTTCAACGATGTCCGTTTTTCCCGCACCAAGCACTAAGTAACTGATGCGTTTTGCTGCTTCTAAAACGCGTGCCGTTTTTGACACACGAAGCTGGCCTGACTCAGGATGAGACGCCACAAGAGATAGATTCGCATCATCATAATTGGTTTGGCCAGGGAACAGAGAAGCTGTGTGACCATCTGCACCAACACCTAATAAGATCCAGTCAAACACAGGGGTTCCGTTTTCAGTCGGAATCACCTCTGACATCTCTTTCGCAAAGCGTTCCGCTTCCACTTTAGGGTCATCTTCACCGTGTATACGGTGGATGTTTTCTGTTGGAATGTTTACTTGGCTAAACAGTAGCGCGTTCGCTTCTCCGTAGTTGCTTTCCGCATCGTCAGGTGCGACACAACGTTCGTCACCCCACCAGAAGTGGAGATTTTGCCACTGAATAGAGGTTGCGTAAGTCTCTGAAGCCAACAGTTTGAACAGCATTTTAGGAGTGCTGCCGCCAGAAAGAGAGATGTGAACAGGTCGGCCCATTTCGCTGAACGCTTTCATGTCGTTAGCTAGGCTTTCAACTACCTGCTCTGCTGTTTGGTAGATCTTATGGTTGATCATAGTTCACAGTAATCCGTATCTGTTAAGTTTTTACATGGGAAGCGCCAAGCTCGACCATCACGCTGTAGCAGGTCGTCTGACTCTTTAGGACCCCATGTGCCGCATGCGTACCCGAAGAGGGATTGTGGATCTTGTTTAAAGTCTAAAATTGGCTGTACGTACTGCCAACACGCTTCCACCGCATCACTACGTGCAAATAGCGTAGCATCACCATTCAAAGCATCAAGTAGAAGACGCTCATACGCAGTTAGCATTTGCGTTTCTTGTAGATCAGCGTAATGGAAGTTCATTTTCACTTCTTTCGCTTCAAAACCTGCGCCTGGCTCTTTCAAGCCAAAGCTCATTTGAATACCTTCGTCTGGCTGAATGCGAATGATCAGCTTGTTTTCTGGTGCGTTTTGACCAAACACTGGGTGCGGTGTTTGTTTAAAGTGGATAACCACTTCAGTCACGCGTGTTGGAAGACGCTTACCAGTACGCACGTAGAATGGCACGCCATTCCAACGCCAGTTGTTAATGTATGCTTTCAAACCGATATAAGTTTCGGTACGTGAGTCGTCTGCAACCCCCGGCTCTTCACGGTAGCCACGTAGACTTTGTCCACGAACTTCAGAAGCGGTGTATTGACCTAATACTAGATCGTTACGCAGAGCGTTTTCGTCCAAAGGTTTTAGACACTGGAGTACTTTAACGACTTCATCACGCATCGAATCTGCATTGATCTGTGCAGGTGGCTCCATACCCACCATCGCCAATACTTGTAGCAGGTGGTTTTGGAACATATCGCGCACGGCACCCGAGTTGTCGTAGTAACCACCACGCTCCTCTACGCCGAGGAATTCTGCGCCCGTGATTTCAACATAATCAATGAAGTTACGGTTCCAAAGCGGCTCAAACATCGCGTTTGAGAAACGAAGTACAAGAAGGTTTTGTACCGTCTCTTTACCTAAGTAATGGTCAATTCGGTAGATTTGATGCTCTTGGAAGTGCTCGTGAATTTCTTTATCCAGAATACGCGCTGATTCAAGGTCATAACCGAATGGTTTCTCAATAATTAGGCGTTTCCAACCATCTTCTTCTTTGTTTAGGCCGTGTGCTGCAAGACTTGCAGGAATCACACTGTATAAACTTGGTGGGGTTGCTAAGTAGAAAAGCGTATTGCGCTGATCGAAACGATATTCGTCAGCAAGTTGGTCTAAACGAGAAGATAGCTTACTGTAATCTTGTGTGTCAGAAGTATTGATAGCTTGGTAGTGCAGATGGTTAATAAATGCATCAAGCGTTTCTGGCTCAGTCTTTTCCATTTCCTGAAGCGATTTTTTCAGCTTCGCGCGGTAAGACTCATCACTGTATTCAGTGCGACTTACACCCAGAATGGCAAAATTTTCTGGAAGCTGCTTGTTCGCATAGAGGTGGTATAAAGCAGGAATGAGCTTACGGTATGTAAGGTCACCTGAAGCACCAAAAATAACGATGCTGCTGTTTTCTGGTATTACCATCATCTTTCCCTTAAAAACGAGGTACTTATTGTGTGCCCGGATACGGCTAAAGGATGAGCCAACCCTATCAATGGCACCTCAAAATAGAAAATTGGTCTTACCTATTACGTTGATAGGTAAAGTCTATAGGCCCAAAGAACCTCAAGAAGTAGCACTCCCAAATCTGTTGGAAACACGACGTATTAAGGTCATTTAGGTCACTTATGTCTCAAAAGTACACACTGTACTCGCTGGAGGAGAGTCCGACACGGTGCAGTATTGTCTACGACTATTTGATTTACATCAACACTTGCCAGTGCAAACGTTTAAATAAGTTGCACAAAACATCATAAATATTTGTATTTTATGGATAAAAAAAGTTGCACTAACGTAAGACAAAAATTAAGCAAAAACTCTAATATGGACAATCCTTATCCACCCTTGCAATCCATTACAATTTTATTGTGATCTATGTGGCCTGAATTTTATCCTCTCACTCTATTGATAATGATACTCAATTAAAGATAATGAGGATACTATTAATGCGAAATTAGAATGTCATGAAACCAAGCACAAAGAATCTGCACCCGATAAACCGAATACACTCTGTGCTTGATTACATTCACAACAATCTAGATATCGCACTTAGTGTGGATGAAATCTCGAAAGCAAGCTGCTGGTCACGTTGGCAACTGCAACGCGTTTTCCAGCAACACACTGGCGTGTCCGTCGCTCACTATATTAGAGAGCTTAAACTAAGCCTTGCGGCTGAACGCTTAATCCATACATCAGATCGCTCGTTAGATATTGCGATAGAAATGGGGTTTGCTTCTGAACATGCATTCAGTCGAGCGTTCAAAAATATGTTTTCAAAGAGTCCTCGAGATTATCGTAAAGCTCAGCAACTAACGGGCTTGAGGCAACCTTTAACGTTGCGCGATACACCAGAAGACGAAAATAGACATAAGTGCTTTATCGAAGTTCGAATAGAAACAAAACCTGCTTTTGTGCTTGCTGGTTATCATGAACCTATTTATGGATTGTTTTCCGCAACGCCCAACTTCCAATCCAAAGTGCCCTTTCTGTGGTCACAGCTCTATTCATCTGAAAACCATACTCATCTGGAAAGAAACTATCTTGGTGTGATTGACGTAACAAAAGCGTATTCAAGCAACCAGCAACTCGAGTATTGGGCAGGTTATGAGTACAACTCAGCGTCAAGAACTTCAATATCCAAAGGCTCTACGCAAGAACCAGATCTTCTGGTTGTTCCTGAGCAAACCTACGCAGTGATTACGCACATAGGTAAAGCATCAAATCTAGCGGCGACGCTTGAGTGGTTCATTTTGCACTGGCTCCCCTATTCCAATTATCACGGTATTGATGGATACGAGTTAGAAGTTTATCCAGAAGACTATGAGGTTGAGAGCGAGAATGCCCAAATGCATTACTGGATACCTGTCAAACCGAACGAAGCCACGCCTATTAGATAGAAGCCTAAGCACTTAGGTTCTGGCTTTGCACCAAATTGTTAACTTTTCCTATTTCTTTCGCTATAGAATGCAAACAACAATCATTATCAACAAATAAAAGTAGTGGAATTAATAAATATGGAAAGTCCGAATCGATTTCATCGTTCTGCGGTTGCAGTCGTGGTATCCGCGCTTATTGCTGGTCACGCCAGTGCCACTGAGAGCACTTCTCAGCACGAGACTATCACAGTACTTGGCGAAACATACCGAAACACCGCAACTAAAACCGTTTTAGAACCGGAAGAAACACCGCAAGCGATCACGGTAATCACTAAAGATGACATGGACCTGCGCGGCGTAAACTCGGTGAGCGAAGCATTGCGTTACGCGCCTGGCGTAAATACAGAGCTGCGTGGCGGTGCCGTTTCCCGACTTGACCTATTCAATATTCGTGGTTTTATTAACTACACCAACTTTTATGATGGTCTTCCTTTGCTGTACAACGGCTGGAACCTTCAACCTCAGGTCGATTCCGTTGCCCTTGAACAAATCGAGGTTTTTAAAGGGCCAACGTCTGTTCTTTACGGCAATATTCCACCAGGAGGCATGGTCAATATTATCGCCAAGGCGCCTCAGTCAACACCTTCGCACTCTGTCTCGATTAGTACTGGGACTAACAGCCTAAAAGAACTGACGTTCGACACCACAGGACAAATTGGTGATTCTAATGTTGATTACCGTATTATCGGCCTCGCAAAACAGCGAGATGGTCAAGCCGATACGTCTGAAGACGAACGTTATGTCCTCGCTCCATCTTTCAATTGGCAAGCGACAGAAAGCACCTTAGTCAACGTGAATGTTTACTATCAAAATGATCCATCAGCAGGTATCTACACGACCGTGCCAGCGTCTGGCTCAGTGATTGACAACCCACTTGGCTCGATGTCACCAAGCACTTATTTGGGGGATGAGGACTGGAACACTTACGAACGCGAAGTTCTGATGATGGGTTACAAAGTCCAACACGACTTTAACAACAATTGGCAATTTCTACAGAATGCCCGCTACATGACCGCCGATGCCTATCAGGAAAACACATATAACGGTGCACTTGAAGCGGATAACCTTACCGTTGGTCGAAATGCTTATTTAACCGATGAAAAGTCCAAATCCTTTGTGATTGACAACCAACTCTCTGGCTACGTTAAAACGGGAGACTTTGAACATAACTTATTGTTCGGACTTGATTATCAGTATCTAGATTCGGATGTAAAATACAAAGACACGCTTGGGTATTCGCTAACTCAGGACATTTTTAATCCTGACCACAACAGCATTGACCGTAATGCACTGAATTTCCAATACAAACAAAACTTAGATATCAAAACGAAGCAAATTGGCGTTTATTTGCAAGATCAAGTTCGTTACGACCAACTTGTAATGATTGCGGGTCTTCGTTGGGATAAATACGATTCAAATACAGACGCCGAGAGCGATTACCTAGGAACAATATCCAACAGCAAGGAAGAGTTAGACGACACCAACGTATCTTTCCGAGTCGGTGGTTTGTATGAACTCGACTTCGGCCTATCCCCATACCTTACGTACTCCGAGAGTTTTGAGCCGATTGCAGGTGCAGATGCCACAGGCAAAGCGTTTGAACCATCAACCGGGCATCAGTGGGAACTCGGTTTTAAATACGCGCCATTGTCTGGCGATATTTCGGGTAATTTAGCGTTCTTCCATATTACGAAGAAAAACGCGATCTTGACCGATCCGAATAATCCTTATGCACCGAACTATCAAGCGGGCGAAGTGGTATCACAAGGTATTGAACTTGAAGCAAAATGGCAAGCCACAGCACAAGCTGATTTCACTCTAGGCTACACGTATACCGATATGGAGATTACCGAGGACAGTTATTACAACCAAGAAGGTAAAACGCCGGTTTGGGTACCTGAGCAAACGGCCTCTCTATGGGCCAACTATTTCTTTGAAGGAAATCTTTCAGGCCTTCGTACCAGTGCTGGCGTTCGCTATGTCGGAGAAGCACAAATTGATGCTCAAAACAGCGAAAAAGTGCCTGACTACACCTTGTTTGATTTAGCAGCAAGTTACGATTTCTCAACAGTATCTGAATCAATGAAAGGGGCTAGCGTCACCCTTTCTGCAAGCAATCTATTCGATAAAGAATACTATTCTTGTTACGACAAAAATAACTGTTGGTTTGGCGCTGAGCGCTCTATCGAAGCGAAATTAGAATATAATTTCTAACTCCTCAGCGCGAAAAAGCGATGGTTTGTTTAAAACAAGCCATCGCTTTCATTTCGTATTTAGCATCAAAATCTACGTTACCGTATCACTTTCTTATAGCACCTTTCCGGCCTACCTACCGACCCATAGTTTAAATCAGCCTCTAGTTCACCAGTGCTGATCAGATACTCCAAATAGCGCCTTGCCGTTGTTCGGCTCGCACCAATCTTTTCGCCTGCCTCATCAGCGGTCAGCACACTACCATTTGGGAACAACTCTCTGATCTTATCCAAGGTTACACCATCAATCCCTTTCGGTAATCGGTTCGGCAAGTTGTCTTGATTGGCGTGAGACTGCAGCATTTTATCAACGAGGTTCTGATCCAAACTCTCTGCGATGTCTAGTTGTTGGCGTTGGGACACATACTTTTTCAGTGCGGCATCTAAGCGTGGAAACATCACTGGTTTTAACAGGTAATCGACAACGCCACCTCTCATTGCCTGTTGTAGCGTATCGACATCCCTTGCCGCGGTAATCAAAATGACATCACACGTTTGGTTGTTCGCACGTAATGTATTGAGTATCTCAAGCCCTGTTCCATCAGGAAGGTATACATCCATCAACAAGAGGTCTGGCTTAAGAATATCGAGTTGCATTTCCGCTTCTATTCTCGTGGTCGCAATGCCGACCACTTCCAAACCTGCCAATTGGCTCAAGTATTTGTGGTGCAGCTCAGCAATAGCCAGATCATCTTCAATGATCATTACGCGAGTCGCCATACTCATAATTGTTCTTCCTTGGGTAAATACACCGTTATTCTTGTTCCATAATTTGTGTTGGGCGTCATCTCAACATGGCCGTGATATCGAGTAGCCAACTGGTTGACAAGATGCAATCCTACCCCCCGATTTTGACGAGATTTCGTCGACACCCCTTTTTTAAATAGCGCCTGCGGCTCTATATCGCTTGGTAAACCACAGCCTTGATCTATCACCTCAAGTATCACTTCATTTCCGTAATCGCTCACTGACACATCGATATTTCTGCGCTCCGATGCGACATTCGATTCATCACGAATCGAGGTTAACGTTGCATCAAAAGCGTTATCAATTAAGTTGCCCAGAATGGTGACAAGGTCTTCCGAATTTAGCCACTCAGGCAGAGGCTCCAAACGGCTGCCTTCTTCAACCACCAGCTGTAAGCCTAACTCGCGAGCACGTTCAGTTTTTCCAAGCAACATACCTGCAATTAACGGGTCTTTAACGGTGTCTCTTAAAAATTCGATCATCGCTTGATAGTGTGCGGTTTCTTGCCCAATTAACTTTTGTACGGCATCCAGCTCACCCATCTGGACTAACCCGCTAATGGTGTTGAGCTTATTTCGATGCTCATGGGTTTGCGAACGTAATAAATCTGCATATTCTTTGGTTTGTGATAACTGCTCGGTTAGGTCATTGATTTCATCCCTTAAACGGAAACTCGATACTGCCCCCACTATTTTTCCATCCACATAAATTGGCGAACGGTTTGCGATCAGACGTTTATGATTAAGGAATATCTCAATATCATGATCTTCCTGTCCGGTTTCTAGCACCGTATATAAGTCACTATCGCGTAACGTCTCAGTCAACGGTTTATTAAGAGCTGCCTCTCTATCAATACCGAGAATCTGACAGGCGCTACGATTGATCGAACGAAGTATCCCTTGGGCATCAATACTTAACACGCCTTCTTTAATGGTACTCATCGTCACTTCTAATTCGCCGTACAACCGCCCTATCTCTTCAGGCTCGAACCCCAAAATGGCGCGCTGAAACTTTCTCGACGCATAATTGGATACAATGGCATTAGCGACGACAACTACGATGACCATTAAAATCAAAAAGGCCAAAAATGGTTCGATGCGGTCTTGCAGCCGTTCGAGCAAATAGCCAACCGAAACCACACCAATGATGTTCCCTTGCTCGTCAAAAATCGCAGCTTTACCACGAACTGAATAACCTAACGAGCCCTGTGCCGTCGAAATATAAGACAATCCCTGCTCTAGCGCTCGACGATTGTCACCACCTCTCATTGGCTTACCCAACCGCTCATCAACGGGGTGGATTAAGCGCACTCCCTCGTGATCGCCAATAACGATGAATGCAGCACCGATGGCTTCGGTTAATTCTCGGAAACGAAGTTGGTATGGCTGGGGATTTTGGGTTACGACCATTTCGCGAACAACGGCGGAGTCTGCTAAAAAACGGGCAACACCCAGTGCTTTTTCTCCCATTTCTTGCTCTTGATTGATTTTGAGATAAGTGAATCCTGCAGCGACAAGCAATAGAAGCTCTATCAACCCCGACAGCGTCATAATAATGAGCATTCGCTTACGAAAGCTGATCGTTTTCCAACTCATTGATACATCCTTATGATTCACTCCCAAGCGATTACGTTAACACTCAGTTAACAGCATGGCTTTGTTGCGGTGATAAATCTGTGAGGAAGGCAAGCAAACCGCAGAGTTTACGGTTAATTAATCGACGAGCTGAAACATAAAATTACAACCATTCACCAAATTCAGCATTCCTCTCTGATACTCAATTCCATACATAAATTGCCCTTAAAAACATGATCGTGATCACATCGATTTTAGCGGTTTTTGAGGCGTTTTTAGACTTTCCAACGTATAATTTTTAATCAACGAAACCTTTGAGAGTTTCGATTAGAAAGCAGTGAAGCTGGAAGTCTATTAAAAGCTCAACATTGATGTCAGTGATTTGGACACAAATAAAACAAAACACAAATACTGACTATATGACAAACACTTAGACACCATCTGAAAACTGGAAAACTATAAACAGAGGTGCATTTATAGTTAGAAGGAACACCAAACATGGAACGCGATACCTTTGGAATATGCCTGAATAAGGCCATGCTGTCAGAGAATATGTATTCAACGTTTACACACGTCAGGGCTTATGAAAAAAACGGAGGCGGTACTTCTGATCTCAAGGTCCTGTTATCGTTCCCTCAAATGAGTGGAAAAGACTTATTGAATACGATGCGAGGTTCTCGTCAGCTCGAGTGGAGAGCAGAGTTTCACTGCCCATATACGAAGTAAACTTGTAACATCTCCCGCGCCCAGCACAAACATAACTGGGCGCATACTACTATCCAATTTCCCCTCCTACTTAACACCAAGTTACGAATCCTTTATATTAGAGCTTATACTCTACGACAAAGCAGCCATTATGAAAAAAACAGGAAAGTTTTGGATACTGGGCTTACTTAGCAGCTCGATTTCCCTTGCCTGTCATGCGGCACCGATCACTTTTGATACCGCATGGCAGCTATTGCTAGAAAACAACTATTCTCTTAAAGCTCAACGCTCAAACGTCGAGAATTATCAATACCAAGAGAGTGCCACCAGCAATCTCAACTTACCTCAGGTTACCATTGGCGCGAATTACACGCGTTTAGATACCGATATCACGCTGTCAGGAAAACAGATCCTAGACAGCACAGGAGCACACATTAACGTACCTCCTGCTTTTCAACCTATTTTTGGTGCCTTAGCTAATACTACTTCGACCATAACCGAGCGCGATATTTTCTCTTCGTCTATTCGTGCCATTTGGCCAATTTTTACTGGTGGTCGTATTTCTGCGGCTCAATCAGCAGCAGAAGGCAAAACAGATGAGGCTAAAAGCCAGCTTCTAATGGAACAACAAGCGCGCTTTGAAGATTTGTCGAAGTACTACTTTTCTGTCGTGCTGGCAAAGGAAGTACTCGCAACGCGGCAAACGGTTGAAGCTGGACTAAAAAAGCATAGAGATTTTGCCATTAAGCTTGAAGAGCAAGGACAAATCGCACACGTTGAGCGCCTGCAAGCCGAGGCTTCTCTAGATAAAGCATCAGTAGAAACACGTAAAGCCGCCAGCGATTTGAGTATCGCTCAAGCAGCATTAGGTAAATTACTTGCGCAAGATGACGCCGTAGAGCCCGCTGAATCTTTGTTTATCAACGACAGTCTTCCCCCTCTAACCGCTTTTGTCGATCAAACGTTGCTTACCTATCCGGGGTTAGACCTTCTGAGCGCTAAACACAAACAAGCCTCTAGCTTAATCAAAGCAGAAAAAGGGAAATACTATCCTGAAGTTTACCTTTACGGAGACTACAGCTTGTATGAAGACGACTCTCTCGCAAGCCAAATGAAGCCTGATTGGTTAGTTGGTGTCGGTGTGAGCATTCCACTGATTGAATCAACAGGGCGAAGCGAAAAAGTCAAAGCCGCTCAAAGCGTCGTCTCACAGGTCGACTCATTAAAATCCCAAGCCAAACAAGATTTATCGCTGCTAGTACAAAAGACATACTTGGAGGCTAAGCAAGCCATTGATGAAGCACAAGGGCTCGAATCTAGCATTGAACTTGCTAACGAAAACCTGCGCTTGCGTGAAAAAGCATTTACTCAGGGTCTGTCTTCTTCTCTAGATGTTGTGGATGCGCAGCTTTATGTCGCGAGTATAGAAACACAACGTTCAGCGGCACGTTTCCGCTATTTAATATCTTTAACCAAACTACTCGCATTGAGCAGTGAAATGAACAGCTTCGAACAATATCAAAATACCGCTTATATCCCTGCTTCAACATCCAAAGAGGTGAAATAAATCATGGCAGCTAAATCACTAAAACCCGTTTTACTCTCACTTTGTGCTTTGGGTGTTGCCTCTTGGGTTGGCTATCAATTTTACCAAGCCTATCAACCGGAACCGATCCGCTTACAGGGATTAATTGAAGCCCAGCAATACAGCATTTCCTCAAAAGTTCCAGGGCGTATTGATGAGGTCATGGTCCGTAAAGGCGACGATGTAGAGAAAGGCCAGCTTATTTTCACCCTTCATAGTCCTGAAATTGAAGCGAAGTTAGAACAAGCAAAAGCAGGTGAAAAAGCGGCGGACGCCTTAGCTCAAGAAGCTGAGAAAGGCGCACGTGAGCAACAAATCCAAGCAGCAAAAGATCAGTGGATGAAAGCTAAAGCCGCTGCGAATTTAATGGAAAAAACCTACAATCGTGTGAATAACCTCTATAACGATGGCGTGGTTGCAGAACAAAAGCGCGATGAAGCTTTAACTCAGTGGCAAGCAGCGAAATACACCGAAAGTGCCGCATTTCAAATGTACGAAATGGCAAAAGAAGGCGCGAGAAGTGAAACCAAAGTGGCAGCGGCGGAAAAAGCGCGCATGGCATCAGGTGCCGTAGCCGAAGTAGAAGCGTATGCGAAAGATACTCAGATCTACAGCTGGTTTGACGGCGAAGTCTCTCAAGTTCTACTTCAAAGTGGTGAATTAGCACCTCAGGGCTTCCCGGTTGTCACTGTGATAGATACAGAAGATGCCTGGGCGACACTTAATGTGCGTGAAGATTACCTTCAACACTTTAAAAAAGGAGCAACCTTTGATGCCTATTTGCCTGCCTTAAATAAAAATGTCGAGTTCAAAGTAACGCATGTTGCTGTTATGGGTGACTTTGCAACGTGGAGAGCAACCGATGCTTCTCAAGGTTTTGATCTTCGTACCTTTGAAGTAGAAGCTCGTCCAGCTCAACCCGAACCTGAACTGCGTATGGGAATGAGTGTTGTCGTTGAACTTTAATCACAACCACTAGGTTAATGCTATGACGATTAAGATTTCACAGCGGCATATCTTACGACGAGATAAGTGGTTGCTTTCGTGCCTTACTTGGATACCGATTTTGCTCGCGATGATGATTTGGGGAGTGTTCTCTGCGGGCATTGCCCGGGATCTGCCAATCGGTGTGGTTGATCTACAACATTCCCAACTTTCTCGAAAGCTCATTCAATCTTTGGATGCGTCGTCGAGTCTGGCTGTTAATTATCACTACACCAGTGCAAGCGAAGCAAAAAATGCGATGATTGAAGGCGATATCTACGCTTACGCGGTCATCCCATCTAAGTTCGATCAAGATATTCTCCAACACCGCCAACCTCAACTTTCTGTCTTCTACAACAGTCAGTACATTTTGGTTGCGAAACTGGTCAACTCTGCCGTTGCGCAAGCACAAGGCTATTTCGATGCTCAGGTTGAAGTAATGGGCAACTTGGCTAAGGGTAACACTACAACGTTAGCCGCGGCTGGACAGGCTGTACCCGTGTCGACACAAATAACCGCATTATTTAACCGTAACAATAACTACGCTCAATTTTTGGTAACGGCTATCGTGCCAGCCATTTGGCAAATATGTATTGTAGTAAGCACTATTTTGATTCTTACCGCGCACTTTCGCATTTATGGTGGAAAGAATGGCTTTGCGTTTTTGGGCGAAAAGCCATACGCCAAGCTCACTTCCCTATTAAGTCAGTACATTCCGGTCTTTATGGCGCAAGGTGCATTGTTCTTATACTGGTTTTATTCCGTGCTTGATTGGCCAATGGAAGGCAGTTTTTTGGTTATGCTATTAGCACAATTGGCGACGGTTATCGCCTGTATCATTATGGGGGCGTTGTTCTTCTTCTTGTCGATGGATCCTGCACGTGCGATGAGTTTTGCTGGCGCGTTTACGGCTCCAAGTTTCGCGTTCATGGGAATTACATTCCCAGTTTCTGACATGAACACGCTCGCTTATGCATGGCGTTCATTATTGCCGATTACCCATTACATTGAAGTGCAAGTGAGTCAAGCAAGCTATGGAGCATCGGCCGCACAATCTTTAAGCTCGCTATGGCCTATGGTTGGCTACGTTGTGCCCCTGCTCATTACCGCAGCCTTGATGGGTAAACATCGAACAGCTTCATCAACACGCCAAGCGAAGGAGGCGGTATGACATTGTGGCAACTGATTAAAGCGGAACTAAAGGCCGTTCTAACCAATCCAGTCGTTACGTTGACCGTTTTTGGTGGTGTCGTATTTTACTCGTTTTTATACCCTTTGCCTTATGCACAACAAACGCCTCGTGAACAACCAATCGCGATTGTTAATTTAGATGGTAGTCAGACGAGTTTAAAGCTGGAACGTATGGTTGATGCCACCCCACAAGTCAACGTAGTCACTCGACTTCATACGATTGCCGATGCAAAGCAAGCATTTTTACAACGAGAGATCACCGGTTTTTTAGTCATACCGGAACACTTTTACAAAGACCTAATGCTAGGTAAAAGCCCGACTCTAGCCTACGCTGCGGACGCCTCGTATTTTCTCGTGTACGGAACCGTGGTAGAAGGATTGGCCCAAGCTGGAGGCACATTAGGGGCCCAAGTGAAAGTCAGTAAAATGGTGATAGATGGTGTGCCCATGAGTATGGCTAGCCATAATTACTCTGCTATTAAGCTTAATATGAAACCGACGTTCAACCCAACCATGGGTTACATCGAATACGTAGTGCCGGCAGTATTTGTTCTGATTTTACAACAAACGTTGATCATGGCGGTTGGATTACAAACGGGAACACAGCGTCATGGTCGTGGCTATTGGTCACAAGTATCAACGGGATCGCTGCTGCTTGTGAGAACGTTAGTATTTGTGGCAATTTATTATTTACTCGGCGCCTATTATTTTGGTTTTAGCTTCGAACGCTTAAACGTAAACCATATCGCCAACGCGGGCGAATTGCTAGCTATGTTGTTCCCGTTCTTTTTAGGTTGTTGCGGACTAGGCTTCTGGCTAGGCTACTTATTACCTCGGCGTGAACTTGTCACCTTAGTCGTCTTAGTGAGCTCTATGCCGCTCATTTTCTTGGCGGGTTTTATTTGGCCGATTGAAGCCATTCCTGCTCCCCTACTATGGATTGCAGATTTAAGTCCAAGTACATGGGCGATCAAAGCTTTCTTAGCGCTAAACCAAATGGGGGCAACCTGGCAACAAGTCGCTCCACATTGGACGGCACTTTGGGCACTCACCGTGCTTTGGGGTAGCGTTGCGTACTGGATTGCTAAGCGCAATAACAAGCCAGTTGTAACAGAAAGTCTAAGTTGATTTCTCTCTACAGCTCAAAGATATAATCACAAATCAAAAACCTGATGGACGATCTGAGGGGCGAAGTATCGCCCCTTTTTTATTGGCGACGTTAGCCAACGTGATTGGAAAGTTCGTTTAGCATGCTTCAGCCTCTCTAAATGGCACCTTCGGAACGATCCCATGACCTTATCGACAAATAGTTGATTTTTTGGAAGCATTGTTTATGTCACATGTTGTAACATTGCTTACCTAACGTATTGTAACAAGAGAGAATTGGATGTCTAAAGCGGAATCATCTTCCAGAAAGTTAAGCTTTATTATTATTGGCCTCGTTTTTGTGGTTTGGCTATATAGCTTGTGGGCTGATCGAGTAACACCAATCACTGGCACCGCTCGGATTCATTCTTATCTTGTCCGTATTACTCCAGAGGTTTCGGGGAACCTAACTGAAATCCATGTTCGTAATAATCAAGTCGTTAATGCTGGTGATGTGCTTTTCGAAATTGATCCAAGAGATTATCAAATTAATCTGCGTTCAGCCGAAGCAAACTTAGCCATTGCTGGCCAAAACATTGGAGCCAACACAGCGGCTGTTGAAGTGGCACAAGCTAAGGTCATTGAATCACTCGCAGCTCGTGACAACGCAAGAGAACAAGCAGCTCGCGTAACCGAGCTCGCCGCAAAAGGGGTATTGAGTAAATCTGAGCTAGACAACGCCATCGAAGCCAAAGCACGAGCTCAAGCCACATTAGAGGCAGCAGAAGCGTCCTTAGCTCAAGCCAAGCATAATCTTGGTCCCGAAGGGCAAGATAATCCCCAGATTCTCGCAGCTATAGCAAATCTAGAAAAAGCGCAACTCGACTTACAACGAACGAAAGTGATTGCTCCATCAAAGGGGATCGTTTCTAACTTACAACTCACTGTTGGGCAAAAAGCGACGACTGGCTCACCTCTTGTCACTTTCATTGATCCGAGAGGCGTGTGGGTATCAGCGCTTGTTCGCGAAAACTCACTCGAGCATGTTCGTGCGGGACAAAAAACAAAGATTGTGTTGGATGCTTTACCTGGCAGAGTGTTTGAAGGGCGAGTAGAAAGCATTGGTTGGGGTACTGGTGGCAGTAACGACGTCGATCCGACAACTGGCTTTTTGGTTGCAGACAATAATTCCTTAAACGCACAGCGCTATCCTGTAAATATTGTTTTTGAAGGCGGAGATATTCCCGAAAACGTACGTTATGGTTCGAAAGCAACGGTCGCTTTTTTAACTGAGCAAAGCACCTTTGGAGAGTGGCTGGCCTCTTTCTGGATGAGAGTGTTGAGTATCTGGACTTATGTTTCATAGTTCAGCAAACCCAATCATTAGATTGGTTTTCACTCCGATTCTTTTACTGTTTTACTTACAGTATTCAGGTGCTCCTACTCCCTTTATCGCGCCAATATTCGTTGTAATTTTTCTAACACTGATGCCATCTAAACCCCCGTTCAACATGATGTTGAAATTGCTGGTAATACTCTCACTTCTCAGCTTTGGCATCGTAACTTTAGCAGGAGCGCTCATGAGCTCTCCTAGTGGCTTCTTACTGTTTACTTGGTCACTTCTCTGTTGGAGTTATTACCGAAGTCATCGCGATCCCAAAGACATCGTTTCGACACTCACTTTGATTGTTGTATTGATTATCGTGGTCACAAGCCAACAAATGGAGTTGTCGCTTGAGGGGTTGCCATGGGTCTTATTTACTAGTTTCATCGTTGCGTTGGTTGCCACATACATTAGCTTTTGGCTATTCCCTGGGGACGAAAAAGATATACAACCAGACCAAACCACTCTTGATGGTGCAAACGAACATATCGGGCTTATCGTCTTTAAAGCAACCGCATTGTGTGTTGTTTTGTACGCGCTAATATCATCTGGAAGCTCTCAAACGCTATTGATCGCAATAACATTTGGCAGCATGATTAAGCACCCAATTAATCAAGACAGTCATTCCTTTGGGCGGTATCGAATTATCACTACAAGCCTAGGGATCTTGTTTACTATTCCATGCATGCTTGCAGTAGCCACAGGTGCACCTACTTACGTTGTACTTGGCGTTACCATCTTTTGTGGCCTGCAACTAGCGTGTTTTGCAATACGTCGACAGACACACTTAACCATCTATCAATTGCTTTTTACTAACTTCACTGTGCTGACTTACCAGATTATTAACAATACGGGCATCGAATCATTTTCTGCTCAAATGACTCGATTCGTCTCTATTTCTATCGCTATAGTTCTAGGGGTACTGGTTCTCAATTTATTTAGATCAGAGCAAGAGGTGAAATAACTGCAGCCTCTCTTTCTTAAACTAACAGCGGCTGAGCGATATGAGCTTTCTCATTGAACGAAGCTTGAATAAATAAAAAAAAGCATCGATCTTATACTCACATACAGAGGATTACTCCCTCCCAATAACCATTAACGTCCAATCAGAAGAAAAGAATTTTTCAAGTAAAAAAACAAGACTCGAATTGAGTCTTGTTTATAAATGTGGTCTGGATGAATACGGTTATGGCGTCGCTTTAAAATCGCGGATTAGCTTCTCCCGATACGCCGTAACAACCCTCATGATAGAGTCTTTTACATCCCCTATTTGCTTAGAGGGTTGACACCAAAGGCCAAAACCAAACTTAAAGCCTTCTAGTAATTCACAGACTTCAACGGGCTCTATATCATTATTAGCAAATTCGGAATGAGCCAGCGTTCTAGGAAGAATCGCCCACCCTAGCCCTGCTTCAACCATTTTTACAACAAGAGCCAACTGATCGACTTCTTCATGATTCGAACTGACGATAACTTTTTCACCCATTCCTTCTTCAATGAAAGATCGCAACACAAATTGCTTGCTATTCCTCAACGCAGTTAACACTTGGTCGGGTGCCATAGAAGCCAGTTCACCACCTTTCTGGACAAAGGGAACAAATTCAAAGTGACCTAAAAACGTCGAGTCTAGACTGTGTATTGCACGGCTATCATGTACATTGACAATACCGAACTGGTACTCACCAGTCGCTAAACCTTCTTTGATCTCGTTACGGTTACGAACAAAAAAGTTAACTCGCATCATCGGAAAATCTGCCGCTAATTGAACACGAAGTAACACCAGCAAACGATGTGGGATAGCACTAGAATAGGCAATACTGACACTCTCTAAGCCACCATGAGCAAGGCTCAATGCGACTTTGTCGAACGTACGGGCTTGTTCAATTGTTTGCTTTGCATAGTGGTAAAGAAGGCGAGCATCTTCAGTGGGTTCTACGGAACGGCCAACCCGAGTAAACAAGCTCACAGCAAGTAAATCTTCTAAGTTCGTAACAACCTGCCCGATGGTTGTTCTGTGCTTATTCAATTTTACAGCGGCTTTGCTAAACGAAAGCTCCTCGTAAACAGCAACGAATGCCAATAGTTGTTCAAAACTAAAATTCATAGGTTTTCTTATATCTTAGGGCTACATGGCTAAACTATCACAAGTTATTGAGAATGCTAGCTCGAAAGAGCGACGGTTAACCCGAGGCTTTTATCTTCATCATTAGATACGTAGTTATTCCGCACGTAAATGCGAAAACTTATCGCACTCACACTCCCCTTAAAGCACGTTCGACATTAGACGTAACTCATTATGAACTCTCTAAAAAATACATTGATGGATTTGATCCTACAAAAGCGATTATTACATTTGTAGGATTTCTCTTATCTTTGCATTCATCAAATAAATAGAGAAAAGCACTATGAACTCAATACCACATGAGCTTGTGTGGGGTGAAGTTTACTTCCCCCCCTTGTTGCTGGTTATTGCATTGGCTTACATTCTCACCATTTTGGTTGGAACCGTTGCAACAAAATTAGGGGTACACAAATACGTTGCGTTTCCAGCACTTGCTGAGCTGAGCCTAATTGTGATTTTTACTGGCGTTATTGGTCGATTCATAACCATCTTTTGAGGCAAATTCCGTGATAAAACGTTATCTAATCACATTTTTATTACTGTGTTCCGCTGGCACTGTGATTTTCAGTTACTACCAATCATACTCAAACAATCCTTGGACTAGAGATGGTCATGTCAGCGCGTATATTGTGTCTATAACGCCCCGTGTAACCGGGCAAGTCATCAAGGTATATGTTGAAGACAACTCCCAAGTTAATGCGGGCGACTTACTGTTTGAAATTGACCCAAGCATTTATAAAGCGCCTTACCACAAAGCCCAGGCGGCTCAAAAGCAAGCCATTGCGTTGTTAGCGAAAGCCAAAAATGAAGAACAACGTGCACTGGAACTAGAAAAGCGTACACCTGGCGCGGTATCTGTGCTGACGTTGAACAATTTGAACAACGCCGTAGAGACAGCAATCGCAAACGTGGAGCTGGCGAAAGCAAACGTGGAGCTGGCGAAAGCAAACGTCGAAGAAGCAAAACTGAACCTTGATTACACCAAGGTGTACGCTCCAACGAATGGTTACATCACCAATTTTAATCTGCGCACCGGCTCCCAAGTTGTCGCAAACTCACCAGTTGTAGCATTAATTGATGAAGACAGCTTTTGGATCGAAGGCTATTTCAAAGAAACGGATTTAGTTGGTGTTGATCCACAAGATAAAGCATACGTGACCTTAATGATGCACGACGAAATGGTGCTGGAAGGTAAAATCAAGAGCATTGGTTATGGCATCGCGAAGCAAGACGGTAGTACAGGTAACAACCTTCTGCCTAATGTGAATCCTAATTTTCAGTGGATACGCTTAGCTCAACGCATTCCAATTAAAGTGAAATTAGACAACTTACCAAAAGATTTTCAACTACGCGTCGGTATGACGGCATCCATCAAAATAATCAAACAATAAGTGCGGTGAAATGTATGTTTAATGCCTCAACCAAAGAAGCAATTAAAGCTGCGCTGTCTATCGTTATCGCAATCTGCCTCGCCTTATGGTTTCAATGGGAGAAACCCTATTGGGCAGCGATCGCCGTCGCGGTAATGGCATTAAATGAAAGCTTCGCTCACTCGATAAACAAAGGTCATAACCGCCTAGTGGGAACCCTACTGGGCATTGGCTATGCCTTTTTCCTCATCACAGCATTTTCTCAAGATCGCTTCTTGTTCCTGACTTTTTTTACCCTATTTTTAGGTGTATGCATTTTCATGTCGAGCGACGAAAAGTACGGTTATGTGTTCTCCATAGGCTTTGCGGTGTGCTCTATCATCGCTTGTATGGGAGGGTTTGATAGTCAAGTGACGTTCCATTTCGCAGTACTTCGAATGCAGGAAACTATTCTTGGCATCATTACCTTCTCCGTTGTTTATCGTTTGGTTTGGCCAGTGAATACTGAAGAGAATTTCATTCAACGCTTTGAGAGCAGCCGTGAGGTGTTGCTTAAAGCTATAGACAAACCAAATGACATTGATATTGATGCCCTTGAAACCAACACAGCAAACATTGAGAAGATGTGCCAACTACTGGGATTACCGCTCACGGGCAGTTACCACCTCAAAGAACATCGAAAGCTGTGGCATCAGCGCCTCGAAGAGATGAAACGTATTCAAGAACGATTACTTGAACAAGTGGAAAAGCCCCACTGTGATGATATTGACTGGAAACCTGTGGCTCAAAACCTGACGCTATTTAATATCGCTCAGCCAACCACGCATCTAATTGGTCGTACCTTATTGACAGAACAAGTGAAACAGAAAACATCTTGGCATCGTGAACACCGGACTTTCATACAGCACTTGAAAGAAGACCGCAGAAAGGTTTTGCAAGGCCTATCGATGTTTATCACCTCGTTATTGGTTTGGATTTATCTCCCTGTACCAGGTGGGTTTATCTTCCCTATGTTGGCCGGTGTCTTTTCATCAATAGTACCTACAATGCCTCCTAGCGTTGTTAAAGATGCCTTCTTTGGCGTTTTGGGAACAGGTTCAGTGATACTGCTGCAATACATCTTCTTGATGCCCATGATGACTGAGCTATGGCAACTAGGGTTATTTTATTTCATCAATATTATTTTGATTTGGGAGGTATTTTCTACACCACAGCTGATGATCCATAGAGTCTTAGGCGTCAATTTATTGGTGGTATTAACCTCAGGCGCACTTAACTTGACCCCGGAGTATCGTATCGAAACACCTTTACTCATGCTGGTAAACATCATGCTCATTTTGATGATCGCCAAGTTATTTAATGACCTGTTTCATCCCCGCGTAACCGCTTAAACAAGTAATTAAACTTAATAAGGAAATGCTTTGAACAATGGTTAGATCAAATTACATAATGGCAAATAACACCGCCCGAAAAGGTAAAAATTAAAGACCAAACCAACACACTTTGAACAGGAAACATATGAAATATCAGCGGTGGGAATACTTTAATATCACGAAATGAGAATAATATTTGAGGTTGAAGATCCCAACATGTAGCTAAAGATGCGCCTCTTTTGAGCCGAGGATGCTTGATCAAATACTCAGCATAGGATGAATAAACCGTCCACAACCCTAACAGCCCAAATAACTCGATGATAGAAATAACTTCCAGACTAAATGGCAATAGTGAAGGCCCACCAATGAGTAAGATAATTGCGAAGATCCACATCTTATTTTTCATTACACATCCTTGTTGCTGATTTACGCTTATGTATTACCAATAACAACACCAAGTAAAAGCTGTTGGCCATAAAAACGCAACCCAACGTTGAACTTTTCATGTCAAGCGCTGGGTTGTGTTTTTTTAAGTACTTTTAAATGTAAAATCAGTCAGTTAAACTAGATCGAAGGACAGTTTCCTTTTTCTGCCATGTCTACTTTTAGTACTTCTGCTTTACCTTTGCTTTCGTCCACGAGTTCTACGCCCGCACCACCAACAAATACACCCATTTTAATGTATTGATTAATGAAATAATTACGGCCCTCTTCCGTTAAGATAGTTAAGTGATTTTCAGAAAACTCAGACTCTGTACTTACTTGATGTTCTTTATTGCCTTCGACCTCATGGTAGAAGAATACACCAGGAGCTGTTTCACCAATACATTCCCCATCGACGTAAACATACTTTTTAAGCGCTGCTCCGACAAAAGCATCTTCTCGATAAATGTAAATCCCTGCGTTCCCCTTTTGAGGTGCTTCAAATGATTTCATTTGATTTGATACTGTCGAATCAACAGTAGGAACAGAAGCACAACCTGACAAACCCAAAAGGAATGCGGAACACAGAATTACTTTATTTTTCATGTTATTAACCTAGCTACGATAAAATCGCGCCAACCATACTATAAATAAATACGTTCACTTATTGGTATTTATGAAATTTGTGATTCAACCTATGCAATAGCACTCATTTTACGTATAGGTTGAGCAAACATTAGCCATATAAAAATCACGAGAATAAAATGCCCTGTATCTAACGATCACTAAATGCCACTTTACTCGCTAGACTGATAAGCAGAATACCCGAAACACCTTCAAGAGTTCTAGAGTAACGCTGAGAGTGTGAACGACTAAATACCCAATTCCCCACAGATGCGTACAAAACGTTACATGTCGTCGCAAGTGCGCTGAACAGCAAGCCAAGTACTAATAATTGCATTGATGTTGAGCTTGCAGACGTATCAATAAATTGAGGCAGAAATGACAGGAAGAATAACGCTACTTTTGGATTCAACACGCTGACAATAACCCCCTGAACAAACACATTTTTATTATTATCAACATTTTTGTTTTCAACGATTTTACTTTCTCCACGCCACATGGACAGTAATGACTTAACACCTAAATAAACTAGGTAAGCGGCCCCTAACCATTTAACAACGCTAAAAGCCAAAGATGAACTCAGAATTATTGCTGACAAACCTAAACATGCCGCTAGTGTATGAAAAAAGTAACCAACACCAAGCCCCAGAGCCGCTTTCAGCCCAGCAGATAATTTACCTTTCATTGTATTGGAAACAATATAAATTACATCAGGTCCAGGAATCATGTTGATAGCGAGACAAGCGACAACAAATAATAATAGTGAGTTTGAATCCATTCTTTTCTCCAAATTAACGTCTTGCGGGATAACATCTCATCGAACTATAAGTAATGCAACGTCTAGGTTTCCGTTGGTTATCAAGGCGTTGACCGTAGTTCATTAACGTGCCTGCCATCGCAGGCCCGGGGCTAGCTATAGCTGATACGACAATCAGTGAATAATTTATCCCTTCCATTTTTACTCTAAGCCTCCACATGGAGTTTTATCAACGCTTATCGCGGAATAATGTACATCAGAAGCGTAATCCTGATTAACGCGCCAAGTGTCACGAATCAAGCTGGGGCTCTCTGGTATTTTACTGCTCCAAAATAACATCAAATCCACCATAAATGAGACGCTTTCCATCAAAGGGCATTGGGTTATTCTCAGGACTCATTCGAGGATCACCCATGATCCGCTGCCACCCTGAGTCTCGAACTTCTTTTGAAGGCCAGACTACCCATGAAAACACAACGGTTTCGTTGCTTTCAGCTTTAACTGCCATGGGAAATGATGTGATCTCACCATCTGGTACTTCACTTCCCCACGTCTCAATAACCTTTAAGGCCCCAAACTCCCTGAACATTTCTGCTGCTATTTTTGCGTGTGCGATATACTTTTCTTTATTCGCTGTCGGTACTGCAGCGACAACCCCATCAATGTATGACATAAGTAAACTCCTTTCATTAGAGTTATAACCATAGCTCAATAAAAAGAATGCACATGATGCCAAATCATAGAAGCAGGTACGTAATACAGCTTGAGAGCTACATTCCTAGCTTGGACTTTATATGCATATTTGAAAGGTATGTGTTTGGATCTAGCTTAGTTAGCGTATTTATAATTTCCAGAACGCTCGAATACTCAATACGTTCCTCTTCTGCATGCCCGATCCCACCTATTGTAAAGTGAGTAAAGCGGTAATCACGATAAACGTTTTGCAGCTGGCTAGAAATATCTTTGAGTAATCTTTTACTGAGGGCGAATGCAGGGTATTCACTACTTTCTGAAAGCTCTGCTGTAGAGCCAATAGATACAATATTGCATTTATCGTTAAGTGAACCTAAAGCGTTAAGCTCATTGACTAAATTAAGATACCCAATCGGGCCAACATTCATAAACTCAATCAGTTCGTTTGTTGTCAATTCTGAAGACTCTCCCCACATCGACGCCAAATAAACTATGATGTCAAACTCTACACCTTTGAAGCACGTGTAATCTGGTTTTTTCTCCGGACTAACATCAAGACGAACAGAAGCTACTCCATCCTCAACTAGCTTTGATCTAGAAATAGTATAAGTTTCTGTATCCTGTAAGTTCGTAGCCAAGAACCTTCCTAGACCCTTGCTACCTCCAACGATTAAAATCTGCATAACCCTATTCCTTGGTTAAGGTTGTCTTTCATATTGTCCGCCAAACTGTGCATTAGGCATCACTTTAACGTTTCTATTGTTTGCCTCTGGCCCTACTTAGTTCTATCTTCAATTTCATCGAATGATTCAACTGAAATACGCTCTGCAATTTCACTCATCTTCTTCATTTTTTCTGGGTTATTAGTTCCCCAAAACCGCTCCCAGTCTTCACGTGTTCGCCACTTGGCAATAGTTAAAACCTTTTCCGGTACATCGTAAGAACGAAGCATAAAACTACCAAACGCCCCATCTACTGACTGATGAATTGAATCTGTCGTCGAACGCCAGATATTTTGAAACTCATCCATTTTTTCACTTGGCACACGCCATTCATACACAACTCTAAACATAACACTTCCATTAAAATTTCTAGATTTAACACGGCAAAGTATCAAGAACACTAGGCCAGGTGAATAGATGAATAAAGCAACATAGTAGAGCGTAGAGCAACCTAAAAAACAAAGCGTAAACGCTCTAAATCACTCCGATTCGATTAGTCATGCACATATTCAAAGATTTGGTATTGACGTTTAACATTGGCTGTTACTTTTCCCCAATGTGATGCTTGAACTCTTTCCTGATGTTGTTTAAAAGAGGCTTTGTCGACGAACTCCTCATAGACATCAAAACGAAAAGGATTAGTCGGGCTTTGAGTCACAAGAAAAGTAAGGCAGCCCGGCTCTTCTAGCGTGAGCCTTTTGTGAGTTATTAACTCATGCTTTACTAATTCTAAATCCTTTTCCGGAACTAAAATAAAGCCTTTCAATGCTACCTTCGACATATCATCCTCCCGCTCCTATCGTGTAGCGTTTCGTTAAGAAGTAGCCAACACGCCCTCTATCTCAATCATCATATCGCAAATGTGAATCTCACCATGAACTAATATGCCACGTGTATCGACTTACGAGCATAAGGTTATCTCAACCCTTTCTTTGCCTTTCCCGATGTTCTTGCGTTTTAGTTGAATTTGGCCGACTTCTGATGTGCGCTTTAAATGAGTGCCACCGCAAGGTACTTGCGCAAACCCATCCACTCTCCAATACCTTCTTTCACTCTCTTGATCGGAAAAGTCACTAATAATAACTGAATCAGAGTTAATCAAATCTTGCACATCAGTTTCAATTTCTTTCAATAACGGACCAATATTTTCAGACCACTCGAAATCTATGCGACTCTTATTTTCAGAAATATGCGCGCCTATCTTAACAATGCCTTCCCGATGCTGATAAAACATCTCGAGCACCACTTCGGCAGCAAAGTGTAGCTTCATTAAGGCGTACCTACGCTTCCAATCAACACGCGTGGTTACAGTGTCACCAAAAGTAAAATTTGGAGTAGATTCCAATGTGTAAATAAGTCGAACCCCTAACTTTTGAGCAATCAAAACCGGAATACCATTAATCGTTCCTTTATCACTCTCTTGACCTCCAGACTCCGCAAAGAAGATAGTCTGATCCAATTCAACCTTATTTCCGTCTACATTGGTCACTCTTGAGTTAAGTTCTGTTTGGTAGGGATTAACCCAAAATAATTTCTCGCTCATGCTGCTATCCTTGCAGTAAGTCCTATCCTTGATAGTACATTCAGTGTCTACCAAGTCAATCCGAGAAACCTCAACGTCAAGTGTAAGGCTACGTATAGAGCGCTGGCAGGCTATATCTATTAGATGCTTTTAAGGCTGGATATTAAGCGCTATCCAGAGGTTTAGCTAACAACCCATAAATTGCGGAATCTGATACGACTCCATTCACTTCCCAGCGCTGCCATACTCGTCTAGATTTGATAAACTTGAAACCGCTCGGGGCTAAAACCTTATCAATCTCCAAAATGAAAGCTTCGGAATGTTCTTTATTCATAATTACGTACTGATTCTGATTGCGTAACACCGAATTGAGGTGTGAGCAAGGCCACCACCTAAGCGAAGCTGTTCCACCCTGAAAACAAAGCCCGACTTGAACCCAAGCCCCCAGCGCTGTCAATTTTTTAAACAAGCTAGTGAACTACCACCACTGTTCTCACTAACTTATCACCGAGCCGTTGCCTCTTTTTACCAAGAATGAAAATTGAGTCAATAAAACCGAAGAATGGAGTAATAATATTTCTAAAAAGTGACTGAAAAATATTGCACCTTTTACCCGTTCTTGCACTTATAACTGCAATGCCCAAAAGTTTTTTACCCACACTTTGACCATTTGGTAAACAATCAGAAAAAAGGTAATACGATACAGTCGCAGTTACTCCCATAGCGCGAACAAGCTCTTTTTCAATACCGATTTCTAAGCCGCCCCATAAAACGAGAGTAAAAATGCTAAAACTGACAAAAAGATCAATCATTTGTCCAACACACCTAATTCCCGGACTAGCCAAAACGTAATTTTCTAGAGTAAAGTTTTCTACATTTTTCATTTTAAAATTTGGACTAACAATTGTTTATTTGTGGACTAACGTTATGGGATGAGTAACATCCCCACCAAAACTAATCCATAGTGCCGTACAGCAGGTCAAACCTAAAGAGCCAAGCATTTTTCTCCCTTTTAAACACTTTACTACACTCGCTCTAAAGACTGGATTGGTAATATTTCAACATCTCTTCTTGATTAAGCGCTTTATTTTCTAACTTTTGTTGATCTTTAAAGATTTGAGCTAATGAAGGGAGAATTGAGCGATTGACTTTATAGTCATCAGACCAAAGTTTCCCTCTCATCACAGCTTTCGCACAATGAAAGTACATACTCTCGATGACTATTTTGATAACAACCTTAGGATCTTTACTTCCATCGGGGCAAGCAGATATCAATTTGGGGTCTGTGTGAATACTTGCAATTCCTTTAATACGCAGTACTTCATCAATACCATTTACCATCAATAACAACCCAACTTTGGGGTTACTAATGATATTTTTTAGACTATCTATACGATTGTTTCCCGAGCTATCAGGGAACAACAATGTTGATTCATCTAAAACTTTTACGAAGCCAGGTTCCCCTCCTTTCGGAGAGAGATCGATATAGCCTTGTGTATCGGCGGTACTTAGAACTGCAAAATGGCAATTATTAATTAATGTAATCGCATGAACATCCAGGGCAGGCAACGCTTTATTTTTAGCTCTCGCACTTGGCTCTGCGTAAATTTCTTTTAACTGCTCTATTGTTTTAATTTCACTCATTCAATGCTGTCCCTTCACTATCGTATAATGCTTTGCTTGGAAGTAAGCAGAACCCTGACTTCTGCATAGTCACTCAACCTAACGCAAAGTAAAAATGCTACGCGTGCAAATTACCTCTTCAACGCTTTGTTATCTAACGGCTTAAAGTTTTTCACTGAACTCCCCACACTGCTTACACTTATAACCGTGCTTGTAAAAGAACAATGGAAAACCCAGTAAAATAAAGACTAAGAAAGCTGGACGCTTACCTTTTGTAAATGTATATAGCTCTTTACTACCACAGTTAGGGCAAACATCTTTTCCTTCATCAACGGCAAGTTCATTTTCTAATGATTCTGAGAAATCACTGCTAAATATTTGTTTCGCGTCTTCTGCATCACTTTTGGCCACCATCAGACGAACGCCGCCCATTGCATTTGAATAAAGCCACTGAGTATTCACCGTGTGCTCGTCAGCGATGTAACTTTCTATTCCGATACTATCTAGGCTTGCTCTCGCAATATGAGCTTCATGAGGAAAAGAAAACCTTGCTACAACAATCACATATTACTCCTTGTGGAAAAACGCTCTCGTAAGGTATAAGCTACGCGAATTGCAAGTGCCACGTGTAGCGTTTCTTTTCAAACTGTTTATTAACCCACTACAGACTAGTACATATACCCTAACCAATCTATATGACCAACAGCCCAAGTTTTGCCGCTGATAGGTTTAACATATAAATCATCGACTTGCTCTATAGCAACACCGTAATTTTTATGTTCATGAACTCGCAACCAAGAACTTAGAGAGTTAAGGAGCACATAACCATTAGCCACATAAAAACGATCCAAATCGGAGACTAAAATGATGAAGTCGACATCTTTAGTTGACGCATACTCGCTGAGTTGAGACAACATTGTTGTACCAATACCTTGTCTTTGAACTGTGCTCTCGACACAAAAGTCACTCACACCTAATACTTTATAAATTTCATCACCAACGCGAACAGCTCTGTAGTCTAATCCCATATAACCAACTAACTGGTCACCTTCGTACTTCAGAACTCTCATATGCGGGAGTTGCTTATAGTAAGAACGAGCAACCTGATGTTCAGGAAACGACTTGTTTCTCAGAGCCTCAATTGCATTATGCTGCGCTTTAGATAACTCTATTTCTGGGTAAATATCCATATTTGACCTTTGAGGGCTAATGACCTGTTAAAGAGTGATCAACACAATACCGAAACTCCCGCATACCGCCTTAATCACTGAGCTCAACGCATAGTTAAAATGCCACGCATTGCGAATCTATCTTAAACGCTATGTTATGCGCGTGGTTAATACATACCTACATAACCGTCCAACTTGCGAATTACCCCAATCCAACGCTCGATATTTGGGTAAGTTTCTAGGTTAAAACCACCCTCATCTGCGACATTGGTATAAGCATACAGTGCTATATCAGCAATAGAAATATTATCACCAACTAAGAACTTAGTTTTTGACAGCTGTAGCTCCATGATTTGTAATGCTTTATGGCCGCCTGATTGTAGTGATTTATATTCTTCTAGACGGTGCTCCGGCATACCTTGATACTTCTGAATAAAACGCGCTACTGCAATATAAGGCTCATGTGAGTATTGCTCAAAGAAAAGCCATTCGTACATTTTTGCTTTTTGATAACTGTCCTTAGGTAGATAAGGTGTATCTTCTGCAAAGTACCCCAATATTGCATTGGACTCACAGAGTACTCGACCGTCATCTAAAACGACTGTCGGGATTTTACCATTTGGATTGAGGGCTAAAAATTCTGTTGTTTTAGTCTCGTTATCTAAGAGATTAACGTGCTTCCATTGGTGCTCAATGCCAAGGAATGACAATAGTAATTTTACTTTTAAGCAGTTACCTGACTGCAAATCTCCATATACAACCATCACACTCTCCATGTTTCAATTCGTAAAAGCGCATAACGCGCAGTTAAGGCATGAACTACGCTACCACCCAAACTAAACGATTTTGCCTTAAACACGAAACCCAACCTCGAACTGAAAATGCCAAGCGTTGGGAATCACTCTTGAACTGTTTGTTACGTCGCTACATTTCGCCCGATTTAATTTTGAACTGAGCTTCATTAACCGACTGTTTCCCAAACAGTAAATCCATCATCGCGATGATTCGTTTATTGTCATTTCCCCACTTATCTGAATTGGCACTATTTGGCGCTTTGAACTCTACTTCGCCAACTTTTTTACTGTTTTTATATGCCTTAACTTGGGCATCTGCAATAAACGTTCTAAAGTCCCAACTCCAGCGCGATACATAAGTCAACGTAAGTTCAGAGCTCTTAGGAAGAGTTCCATCACTTACAACCGTACATTTATGTGCTGTATCCAAACACCATTCTTGTACCGAGTCCAAGAAAACATCTCGTGTGGCGTTATCTTTTACAATAGTAATTTCCTTGCTCTGGTTCTCTTCCGAAATAGCTTTAACTGTATATTTTGGCGCTGCGCATGCCGCCAGTAGAATAGACAAGCTAAGAATGATTAGTTTCTTGTACATTTTACATCTCTTTTAATAAATCTATAATTGTAAATGAATTTCAAGTGGCTGCATAACGCCACGTTAAGGGGTGAACAACGCAAGCCACCAAACCTAACTTATTGTGCCATAAACACAAAAGCTAAACTTAGAACCCAAATTGCCAAGCGTTGAGAATCCCTCTTGAGCAGTTTGTTAGTCGCGAGGCACGAGCGACAATTTTAAGCTGAGCTAAACTTTGCAAACAACAAAACTTATGTGTTTTGATGCACTTAAGTCAGGCATAGCCTCAAAGCGGCTACTCAATGAAACCACGTGGAACTTACCACACCAGAGAAAACGTTCTTTCAGCAAATAAATTAGCTTTTGTACCAAGAAACTTACCGAGCGGAGTTTCAACCCAAAATAGGCTCTCGATTACCCTACTCTGCCAGCACCAAAGAATAAAAAAACCGCTAGAACAATTGCAAAACTTTGGACCTAAAACAGCTGAAACTGAGTTTTGACCATCGACGGTGAGCCTGTGTACCAAACAAGCAGCTTCCAAATTTTGAGCTTAGAAACATGATTTTGATTGCTAGCTTTCTCTGGCGACTGACGCCTTGTTAAGGTGTGAGAGACTCAATACTGAAACCGCCGCACACCATCTTAAACACTAAACGCAACGCATAGTAAAAATGCCACGCGTTGCGAATCACTCTAAAATACTTTGTTAGCTGGCTGCTAGCACTGGCTTAATCTATCACGCTCACCTTTATAACCTCCAACCTTTCAACAAGTGCGTCAGCCATTAACTTTAACTTATCCGGCTGTTTTATAGAGTAGGATTTCATTGTTGCTAATACATCAACTCTTAACTTTTCTAACCGATTCGCCTCATTGCCTGTATGGTCTGTGAACACCATCCCTTCTAGCTCACTTAACCATTTGTCAAAAGACTCCGGGTTTTCAGATAGTAAAAGTAAAGTATTCTGAGGCTCAACTTTTAGTGCAACCAACAATAAAGGAGAAACTTCTCCGGAAATAGCTCCGTCTCTACGTTTCCAAATTTCTACCAAAGAAAAAAGCGTAGGAACTATTTTCGAACCGCCTTTCTTTTCAAGGTTTGATTCAATAGATTGGTAGTTTTCTATCATCCAGTTATGTAAGAGACTTACTTCTGGCGTCTTAGCATACAGTAGTCCTGAACAAAAAACAGACACAATTAAGATTGCCATATTCCTTATCATCATTGCTGCTCCAACTGATTAGATATATTTATGGTAATTTTTTTGTAGCTCGCGATTTCAGCAAAAATTTCTTTCAGAGCCGATTTACTATTACCTACATAGTAATGAGATTTAGCCACACTCCCCCACGTTTTACCAGGCATCAAACACCCAAGAGTGTCTTTGTGATAATTTCCGGCATGGATTAGAATAAACGTTCTCCCTGGAACATTTTGTAATTCATATACATTAGGATACTTCGGTGAGCTATAAGGCAATAATTTGTAAGCCCCTGCCTTGATCCTTTTATCGGATCCTTCAGTTATCGAGTCTGGTCCTGCGGGCTCCAATACAAACCAACTTTTACTTACTCCCTCAATCGTCAACTTACCTAAAGTTGTCTCTCCCATTTGATTTGTTCGCTTTAGATTTAGTTTAACTTCATCTAGCTTTTTCATTGCTCTTATCCTAGCTATCAAATCAATGAAATTAACAGAAGAGTATTGTTACAACAGATCCGTTTCATCATTAATAGAGACATCGCTAACTTAAATGAAATTGAGCATTAAGTTTTTTACACCAACTTTAGTGTAGACAGCTAACGCCGCGTTAAGGGGGACAAGCACGCAATATAAAAGCTTCTGCAATGCACCTTAAACACAAAACTCAACGCATATTAAAATGTCACGCGCCAAATTGATCACTTTAAATTCTACGTTCATCCCTAATCCTAAAGTGAATAGCGCCTAACGCCGCGTTAAGTAGTGAGCAACACTACCACAGAACCTAAATTATTGCGCCGTAAACACTAAAGCTGAATAAAACCAAAAATGCCACGCGTTGCGAATCACTCTTAAACAGTTTGTTATATTTTAAGTTCGTCGGTTTTTAAACCATTGGATATTTCAAGTTTAGTAACTTTGTACTCGCCTTCAAAAGTTATTTCACAGTACGTTTTTGGAGGACAAACCAAAGCTTCAGATTTTTGGAACTCTTTTTTTCTTAATTTCAAATCAGTAGCTGTATGGCTAGCATAAAACTGTTCTATCTGTTTGCCACCGTTAATTTTGATGTAAGTCACTATTCCAGCTTTGTCGCCTTCATTTCTTAATACAATTGAACTGTATTTTCTATAGAAAAAGGGCGGTTCATTTGATTTAGGGTCTTCATTAACGAACTTGAGATTATTAGTTCCCGAGTCAACATAAATAAACGTCGCATCTTTCTCTAAAAGTGAATTGAGTGGCTTGAAAAAGAGTCCAGCAAGACCAGCCCCTAAAGCACTACAAAATGCGACAGAAAGCACCAGAAACGGTTTTATTTTTGGCTCTTCATACTTACAATTTGATTCTTTAAACTTACAACTTGATTTATCAGAATTACTACCTGGGTTACCCAAACTACAATCTCCATATAAAATATAACGCCCAATTAAGGTGTGAGGCACGCAATACCAATGCTACCGCATACAACCTTAACCACTAAAACCAACGCATAGAAAAATGCCACGCGTGCCGAATCACTCTTAAATTGTTTGTTATGCGCATGACATTAGTAAAAACTAGGGATTGACCGTAACAACGATTCGAACTTTTTAGGTATTACTGCGTAAGTCCCCCAGTCATCCAACATAACATATGGAACACCATGCTCATCCCACTTCACCGAACCAAAAAACATAACATATCGCCCTATGCATGTTGCGTCATATCGCTTTCTTTCATCATGCTCGCTGTGTGTAAACAAATACATAAATTGCTTACCATTACATTGAATCTTAGAGCGATTTCGGAAGATTTGAAGATGAACCCCGCTCATTTTGCCATAAAAAAGTTGAGGAACTTCGCTTATGCCGCGTTTAATAAATTTGACGTTATACAATAAATCTTTCAGCGGAAGACTTACTTGTTTTCCAGGTAATGTGAAACCTACATTAATTAACTCGTCCAAATGCCAACAGATATACTGAACAGTTTCAATATTGGCTCCACGTTTTATCTTGTCGCCAGTATGCCTTGGAAGAGGTACCTCTGTTTTTTCTCCCTCAGGATCATGATTCACACCTTGATATACAACTTGAGATTTTGCCTTCATATACTTTTCAGGTGGAAGCTTAGCCCATTCTTTGACTTTCCTAAACTGATTATCTTCTTCAGTTTCACTGGTCAACTCATCGTTCACATAGTTTAAGCCAGCTTGCTGCGTTGTATGATAAAGACATGGCACATCTTTAAAACTTGGTAAATGCCTAAAATGAGCAGTTTTAGCATTCTTAGAAAGATTCTTATGCGAAGGATTTCGAGAAAGAGGGGTGTAACATTCTGGGCAATATATTAAGCCCTGCATATATTGCTCATAATCTTCTGGACTGACTTTTTTCCCGCTTATTTTAAGCAGCCTTTCGTCTGTTCCATATTTCCATTGAGGATTATAAATTGCATAAGTAATACTATTATTTCCCACAGCAACCTCGCACAAGGATGAACACCCACACAATGTATCAGCAATGAGAAACAAGATGAATATCAATAGTTAGATTCTGTGACAACCGAATGCGTATAACGCCGCGTTAAGTGGTGAACAACGCTAACCACCAGACCTAAGCCATTGTACCTTAAACACTTAACCTAACTTGAGCTGAAATCGCCAAGCGTTGTGAATCCGTCTTAAACGCCTTGTTATGTGCGTACTAAAGACATTGGCACGAACCGAATTCCGTTGAACTCTGCTTCTTCACCTGTTGCTACGAAACCATTACGATTGTAAAAACCAACAGCATTCACCGATGAACGTAGGCTAACTTCACGAGCGTCTGTCTGATTAAGCAAATGATTCAATAAAGTACGACCTAAACCTGAACCCTGCTGTGAATTTGCAACAAACAAATGGGTTAGATAATTTCCACCACGCAAGGCAGCAAAACCTAGAACTTCTCCACCCGATACCGCCTTAATTGATGAAAACTTCTCATCATCAAGAGTAGACACTAGGTCAGGTAACACTCTGTCCTTATACTCTTGCTTGCCTTGTTCATTAAGCAATGGAAGCACATCCTTGGTAGAGACCTCTGAAACAAGCCTTGTTACTACGTCTAAATCCGTTTTTAGAACTTTCTGAATTTCCATATTTCCTCCGAGCACATAACGCCGCATTAAGGTGTGAGCGACGCTTGGCTATACTTGAGCGAAGCGAAACCGCCAAGCGTTGCGAATCACTCTTAAATGCTTTGTTAGTTTTTATTCACACGCACGCTTACCTTCTTCACATGCTTCTACGCACATATCTTCATCACGGTATGAAGAAAACTGGTCATCACATTCATCTTCACAAGCTCTAAATGCAGCAGTACAGTCACCACCTCCGGATTTAGCTATCTGCATCATTAGCATTCTATTTAACAAGTTTACTTGTTGAATCAATTCACTATTTGTCATCGATACACAAGAATTACCAGTTTGTTTGAACCCTGAATCACATTGCCATGTCGAACCAAAGGTAAAATGTGCATTTTTTGGCAGTTTTACTTTATCGCATTTGTTATTGTTCTTTTTATATCCTTTGTTACACGACCAACTACCGCCATATGTAAATTGTGCATTTTCAGGTAGTTGAACTTTGTCACATCCATTTCCCACCTTCCTATAGCCAGTGTTACAAGACCAACTGCCACCATAAGTTAAGGTGGCATTTTCAGGTACTTTAACCTTTGTACATTTGTCACCAGTCTTCTTGTAGCCCATGTTACATTGCCAACCACCTAACATTGAGATCGTTGCATTTTCTGGGACTTCAATTTTTGAACACTGATTATTTTTCACCTCAAACCCAGTATCACAATAACAATTTTTACCGAGATAATCAGGAGAAGAATTAGGAGGGCACTGAAGTTCAGCATTTGCTAACATTGGAAATATTAATACAAATAGCAAAGTTAAATTTTTCATAAATATCTCTAAAAACTAACGCCTTGTTAAGGTGTGAGGCACGCAATACCTAAGTCTCCGCATACCACATTAACCACTAAAACCAACGCATAGTAAAAATGCCACGCGTGCCGAATCGGTCTTGAACAATTTGTTATGCGCGTTCTCCACGATTGAACGCAACTACAGTAGCGCGTAATTTAGTCAGCTTAAACTCTGTAAGTAACACTGTAACAAAAGACAATATAGAAACGGAGATAAGTGCAATATTTATCAAAGCATTACCACTAAACTCATAAATACCTGACAGACCAATAAATAGCAAAAGACAGGCAATTATCGATAGAATCGAATCATTCGTTTTCACTTTATACTCATCAGCAGGTATATCTTTTATTATCGAAACCGGATTTGAAAGCCCGTCAAGCCGAACTGCAATTTTTCCTTTTTTAATTTTGACTTTTAGGCCAGAACTTCTTAACGAATTAGCTAAATCTTCCATGATTGATTATCTCCATTTCTGCGAGCGCATAACGCCGCATTAAGGTGTGAGCAATGCTTGGCTATACTTTGAGCGAAGCGAAAACGCCAAGCGTTGCGAATCACTCTTAAATGCTTTGTTATTTTGCTGTTACCCACTGGCTTTCAAGCCCAATGGTGTGGCTGTCAAAATCAATTGAAGCATGAACACCCAGAGGTGTAACCAGCATTGGATGCGTATGACAACTATCGAAACCGTAAAGTATAGGAACGTTTTTACCATTTAACACTTCCAACAAAACGTCAAGCGGCGTGCGCCCCGTCCCTTTGTCATTAAACAGTTCATGCTTGCCTAATACAATTGCACCAACCTTTTCAAACACACCGCAAGCCATTAAATGGGCAAAAGAGCGCTCGACTGTTTCTATACCTTTGAGAGAGTCTTCAAGCAGGAGGATATCGCCTGGCTCTATCTTAGGCATATATTGGCTACCCCATATGCCTGCTATGGTATTCAGATTGCCCCCAATTATACGACCACTAACTTGGCCATTACCTAAAAATTGCCATTCAATTTACGTAACTAGTTTTTGGAGAGTCTTGAGTTTCCCAGTCGTGCTTAACATCTGTCCACGACGAAGGCATTGTGTACTGGTATGAGTCAGACTCCGAGCATAAGATTTCCAGAAAGGACTTAAGTGTTTCTTCAACTAAGGGAGGAAACTCACCAAGTGATGCAACCAGTGCAGGACCATAAAAAGTAATAAGCCCTGTTTGAGCATAGATACCCAGTAGCAAAGCTGTTACATCAGAGTAACCAATGATAATCTTGGGATCGTTTCTGAGTGCTTCATAGTCGATGTAGGGCAATAGAGAATTACTATTGCTACCACCAATTGTAGACATGATACACCGTACATTAGGGTCACGGATTAATCGGTTAAACTCTTCTGCACGTTCTAGAATTGAGCCTGAGCGATATGAGTCAGAACAGCCAGTAAGATGACCCTCCACTAGCTCAAAGCCTTGAGACTCCAGACAAGATTTTGCTCGCCTGAAGCGATTTGGCGCAAAAGCCGTTGCTGGTGATGAGGGTGAGAAAAAGCCAATTTTATCACCAACTTTTAAAGCTTGTGGGAATATCACTTACCCTTATCCTCCATAATTAAAATAAGCAAAATAACGCCGCGTTAAGTGGTGAACAACGCAAACCACCAAACCTAAACCATTGTACCTTAAACACTTAACCTAACTTGAACCAAAACCGCCAAGCGTTGTGAATCCGCCTTAAACGCCTTGTTAGGCGAAGTTTCCCACCAGTGTTCAATGATGTTTGCAAGCAGATTACCCGAAACCAAATAAGCAACCAAACACCCACTGACTTTTTGTGATTCAAGAACCACAAATGTCACTATGTTTCAGCTAAGATGCCAACGATCACGAAATACAGACTTTCAGCGATCAAATTGCTTTTGAGAAGACGAAGCATAAAGCTGCAAACGTAAAGCAAGAACGAAAGCCTCGATTAACCTGTCCTTTCCACACTTTGAGCCAGTGAAACTCACAACCAACCGACTGTGAAAACCAATGAGGCAACCCGCGAACCTTGGCATGTTTTATGGCCGAAGAGATTCCAGAATTTGAGCCGACAACGCTTAATTGCCGACTTAGAAAAACGAATGCTCAAAGAGAGCTAAGAAGATGAGAACAAAGAACTTTTCTGCCCGTCGCCTAACGCCCTGTTAAGGGGTGAGCAACGCAATACCGAAGCTCCCGCATACTACCTTAAACACTAAAACCAACGCATAGTAAAAATGCCACGCGTTGCGAATCCCTCTTGAACAGTTTGTTAGGCTTTTTGGCTCAATTCTTTTCCGGTAGCGTCTTCTAAGTTAACTCTTGCAATAGTATATAAGCTATCCTCGCAGTCGAGAAAACTGTTAAACAGCATACGGTTATTAGGCTTAATTAAACTATCAGCTGGTAACCGTACGGTTCTCACCATACCATTTGAACAGACAACGTTGAGCTTAGTTATATTTACATCAGTAAAGCCAACATTTTTCACTTCAATCTGATATACAGGTAGTGACTTATCATTGTCCCAAACGCTATCTTTATTCTCATGTAATTTTTCTATATTTTCTGCTTGTTTGGGATGCGGCTTTACAAATATTTTAATCTTGGTTTTATCTTTATTTCTAGTACGGATATATGTTGCTACTGCTATTACAGCTCCTACAACGGCTAAAAATGTCGTAATCAAAGTATTATCCACAAATATTTCCTCCGATAAGCCTAACGCCGCATTAAGGTGCGAACAACGCTAAACACCTAACCTAAACCACCGCACCTTAAACACTAAAACCAAGTTTAAACTGAAATCGCCAAGCGTTGAGAGTCACTCTTAAATGCTTTGTTAGGCGCTTCACGCAAATAGTTAAAATGGGATTTAGAAAACCACCTTTTGGGAAAAAGAAATACACGTAATCCACTGAATTTAATTAAAACCCAAATGCTAAAGCGGCTAAGTCTCTGAAACCCACTGCAACCAAAACACCAAAGAAATTGGCGAATCAGCGCATACATATGGAATTTGGAAATACTAACTTTCAGTGCGAAATTTCAGCCAATAAATCCATTTCCACGACAGACAAACTTGAAGCGATTTGAGCCCAAGAAACTAACAACAAACCGACTACAAAACTCAATGAGGCAACCCGCGAACTTTGACATGTTTTACGGGTTGAGTGATTCATGAACTTGGGTAGATAAGGCCAAATTGCCGAAAAACTGGAACAAGTAGCTAAAGAGAAATTAGAGATTTGAACCAAGAAATTTCTTACTGCGCCTAACGCCCAATTAAGGTGTGAGGCACGCAATACCAATGCTGCCGCATACCACCATAATCACTAAAACCGACGCACAGTAAAAATGCCACGCGTGCCGAATCACTCTTAAATTGTTTGTTAGTTGCCCATCGTAAAGGCTAGTGCTAACATTTGTACACACACCAAAAAAGGAATACATCATGGACACTAGAATTCAATTTCGTGTTGATGAAGAAACAAAACGCCTAGCTCAACAAATGGCTGAGAGCCAAGGTCGCACACTAAGTGATGCTTGCCGAGAACTTACTGAGCAACTCGCTGAACAACAAAGAAAAACATTATCTCACGATGCGTGGCTAACTGAACAAGTAAACCTAGCATTTGAGAAGTTTGACTCAGGAAAATCCATTTTCGTTGAGCACCAAACTGCTAAATCTCGAATGGAAGAACGCAAAGCCAGAATCCGTAATCGAGGTAAGCAATGATTTTATGGGAAGAAGAGTCACTTAATGATCGTGAAAAGATCTTTGAGTTTCTCTATGACTTTAACCCTGATGCGGCAGAAAAAACTGACAACCTCATTGAAGCAAAGGTAGAAAACTTGCTAGAGCAGCCTCTTATGGGTGTACAGCGAGACGGTGTTCGTGGGCGATTACTTATAATTCCCGAGATTTCGATGATCGTCTCCTATTGGATCGAAGGCGACATTATCCGAATCATGCGCGTACTCCACCAGAAACAAAAATTTCCTATGGATTGATTGCTTTCTCTGGGGAACTAACGCCTTGTTAAGGTGTGAGGCACGCAATACCTAAGCTTCCGCATACCACCTTAACCACTAGAACTAACGCATAGTAAAAATGCCACGCGTGCCGAATCACTCTTGAACAATTTGTTATGTAGCCGACTTTCAGGTTAGTGCTTTCTGTCCAATTTGGATCTTGGGCTCAATACCAGCTTTGCGATACAAAGCTAGAGCTGATTCATTGAAAGAATATACTTCTAACCACAGCTCTTCTCCGCCGTTAGAAATAGCCCGTTCCTCAAATGCCTTTATTAGCGCCACTCCAACACCTTGACTCCTAAAGCATGAATCCACAACAATCTGTTCAACGTTTGCGATCTTTCGCTCTTTGAGAGTCCAAGACTTACGAACCCATAGCTCACCAAAAACAAAACCTACTAACTGCCCTTTGCTTTCGGCTACCAGAAAAATCGAGCTTTCACTTTTGATTATCTTGTGTAGGTCTATTTTTTGTTCAATTTCTTCCGGTGATAAAAAGTCATCAGGTAAATTTGCTTGATGATACTCATTAAGCTGAAACTGTAGTTTCTTGATAACACTGATATCTTCAATACGAGCTTGCCGAATATTTAACATATATAAACCCTTTTAACTTACCGTCCTCTCGCGGCTACATAACGCCCAATTAAGGGGTGAACAACGCCTCCACCCAAACCTAAAGTATTGTGCCATAAACACTAAATTTGAAGTAGAAGCAAAAATGCCGAGCGTTGTGAATCCCTCTTAAATTGCTTGTTATAAGCGTGGTTTGAGCATGTGCACGAACTGTTCATCCTGCCCTGTAACCTCAAAGCCAAACCTTTGGTAAAGTTGCCCTACTCGGTTTCCTTGTAAGTAGCAAAGCTTTATCGGTAACGACTTTTGTTCAGCAAGCTCAATGACCGCTTTTAATACTTGGCTACCAATTCCTTTACCCTGATATTCTGGTAATAGGAAAAAGCGACCAAAGTACAGGTGCTCAGAATGATACTGCACCAAGTAACTGCCCACTGCGATTCCATCGACTTCGATTATGGTTGGCTTTTCTTCGCCCCACTCATTGTGATGAATTTCTCTTTGAACACTTTCGTCCCAACCAAATACAGCTTTGATTGGTTCAAATTCTGCTGATTTCTTAAGTTCGAATAGGAACTCATAGTCACTATTTTCAGCTTTACGGGTTTCGTACACCTAACTCTCCAAACCTACAACTACGGATAAGCTTATAACGCCCAATTAAGGGGTGAGCAACGCTACCACCCAACCTAAGGCATTGTACCGTAACCACTAAAGTTGAAGTAGAAGCAAAAATGCCAAGCGTTGGGAATCCCTCTTAAATTGTTTGTTATGTACGTTGTACCGAGCGCACTGGTACCCAACCAACTTCACCCGTTGACCTCGAAACTCGATACCACTCATTGAGTTCGAATAGCACTGATAGTTTTTCACCAATGACAGTATTGAGCTCAACATTGTCATAGTCTTTAAGCAAGATTCCTTCAGAGCAACCTTCAATCTTCTCGATATATTGAACTGGAGCCCAACCCTGATCCCCTTCACTGCTGGTTATAAAGATCCAGTTGGGAAACTCGTCGTCAATTGTACCTAGAGCTACTTTATCGCCTTGTTTCAAATAAAACGGATTGGGATATTCTGAGACGTGCTTTTCAGTAGTAACTACTTCCATATTTTCTCCAAAGTACATAACGCCCGCTTAAGTGGTGAGCAACGCCACCACAACAGTCAATTAGTACACCGTAAACACTAAAGCAGATTCAAACCAAAACCGCCGAGCGTTGCGAATCCGTCTTGAAGCGTTTGTTAGCAATATTACTCCACGTCAATCGGAGGATATTTCTCCGGATTAATCCCCCTCTTGATGAGGTAGATAATTTCATAAACACTTAGTAGAACAATAGATACTAAATATACCCAAGCAAATATATAAAACTGAAACTCGAATACGTAACCTATAAAAATGAGCAAATACATGTTAATAGCATTACTGATTGAGTGTCGAAAAAACCATTCTTTGGGATCACCAAATAGTGGTCTAGGAACATTCAACTTTAGTGGATATACAGCAGTGCAAATAGTCGACATAAACTGGGGAAGAACAACTCCAGGAGCACCAAGAGCTAAGGAAAGTAACACCAGTTTTAAAGTCTCCAGTTCAACAAACAGTTCCCTTTTATAAAGAAACATCATTAACAACCCCGGCGCTAGAACAGAGAAGAAAAACAACGTCACAGCAGTTGCCGTATTTATATCAATTTTCTTTACTTCATCCACAACACTCATAAATGACTCCTATTTTGCTAACGCCTTGTTAAGGTGTGAGGCACGCAATACCGAAGGTTCCGCATAACACCTTAACCACTAAAACCAACGCATAGTAAAAATGCCACGCGTGCCGAATCACTCTTGAACAATTTGTTATACGAATTTCTTCAGTGCCAACACTTGCTGTTCAAATAACTCACAATCTGACTTTGAGTATGACTTAGCTACATTAACCCATTGAACGCCCGTTTCATCTATGTGGCGAAACTCGACTTGAAGTGCATATTTAGAACAACGAAAAAGAGCAAAAACCAAACCTACAACCGTCAGACTAAGAACTAAAACGAGTAGCCATTGTGGCACCTCTTCCAACCTTGGAATAACTAACCAAACTGCCCCTGAAAACACACACACCCAGAATAAAACTTGACCTAAATTATCAAGAAAACTTAACTTTTTAACCCTAACATTGTTTATCTTAGACAAAGGATATGAGTCTTTCTTAAACCTGAACTCTTTTGAATCCAAGTTAAAATCAGTACTTTTGTACATAATTTCCCTCTATTCGTATAACGCCCTGCTAAGGGGTGAACAACGCAATACTGAAGCCGCTGCATACCACCTTAATCACTAAAATCAACGCATAGTAAAAATGCCACGCGTTGCGAATCCCTCTTGAGCAGTTTGTTAGTTTGTAAACCCAAAGAGTTGATTTTACGTTATTTTAAACTTTGCAAACAACAAACATTATGTGCTTTGATGCATTTAAGTCAGACGTAGTCTCAAAGCAGCTAGTCAATGAAACCACTTGGAACAAACAACGCCGCAGAAAACGAACTCACAACACCAAAAAGAGCTTTTGAAAAACCAATCTCACAATGCGGACTTTCAATAAAGCCACTGAAACCACGTGAACTTACCACACCAGAGAAAGCATCCTTTCAGCAAGTAAATCGGCTTTTGCACCAACAAACTCACAGAGCAGAGTTTCAGCAAAAAAGTTCGACTCGATGCCCCCAAAACTCACAACACCAAAGAACAAATTTACCCTTGCAACGATGCCAATTTTGGATTTTTACCACGCTAATTAACACTGAAATTTAACGCCGATACGACAATTTCAACTTTGAGCTTTTACCACTAGATCTTGCGATATAGCTGCGTTTTACTCTTGCAAACTAACGCCCTGTTAAGGTGTGAGCAACGCAATGCCGAAGTCACCGCATACCACCTTAAACACTAAACGCAACGCATAGTAAAAATGCCACGCGTTGCGAATCACTCTTAAACAGTTTGTTAGCAATTTAACTAAACGAAGCCCCAAAACCATCAAAGGTACATTGAAACTCCCAACCTTTTGTAACCATAAAGTCTAACCATTGAGCAAGGATGTCTTTGGTTACCGTTGTCGGGTGAGAATATCCTTCAACAAACCATGAGCGGTTAATAAACCCTTCACTTCTGATCAGTGACTCATAGTTTTCGAGAGCATCGTTTAGTTGAATGGCTGATGCTTTATTTGGACATAAGTAGCTAAATTCTAGAACTAACTCTGTTTCGTTGGTGACTCCGTTACTTATTAATGAATCCCAAGTCTCATTGAGCATGTTCAGCTGACTTTCTAAATTCGATTGATAACCACTCAACTCCAATTTCTCCCTGATTGCTAACGCCGCGTTAAGTGGTGAGCAACGCAGACCACTGCACTTAAAGTATTGTGCCGTAAACACCAAAACTGAAGCAAACTAAAAATGCCGAGCGTTGGGAATCCGTCTTAAACGCTTTGTTATGTGAATTTACTGTTTAGTTAGGTGATTTAAAGGAGCCCATGCCAACTCACCTCCTTCCCCTAACTTTGAGCACCAGATCCAACCATTTAGCTCGTACTCACTAATTAAGGTTTCGCCCACTGTAAGCGCATGCTCTTTAGCGAAATAGTCCTTAAGAACTGTCGCTTGTTCACTATCGATAGTTAGAATTTGCTTTGGAACCCAACCTTCTTTACTTGTTCCGCGACAAAAGACCCAATTTGGCCAATCACCCTCCGGATTTGATTCTTCCACAAACTGCAATTTTTCACCTTTTACTACATGAATAGGTGACTCTGGAGCATCTTGATATTCTTTAACGACTTGATATTCCATTTGTTATATTGACTCCATTCACATAACGCCGCGTTAAGTGGTGAACAACGCGACCACCAAACCTAAACCATTGTGCCGTAAACACTAAAGCTGATTCAAACCAAAAATGCCAAGCGTTGTGAATCCGTCTTAAACGCTTTGTTATGTGCGTACCATCCAAGTACATGTTTACCTATTTCAGACCTGTCCGGACGCTCGCCGTTTTAAGTTATACCACTGGTAAATACCAAAAAATACGCCACCGACTAGCCAAACAACCAAATGTTTCAATACGTTCAAATTTAGAAAGCCATCACCAAATTGCTCGTAAATGACTCCAGTTGCAATAAACATGATTAGAATAAATGGTAAACCTGTTTCAACTATGAACCGAACAAAACCCTTCCTCTTGGCTGCTAGCCAAAATGTGTCATCTATAGTCATTACGCTTCCTTGTCCGCTGATATTAAACAATAGTCACAAAATGTGTTGGATAGAATCTATTCAGACTACTCGCACTTGCCTTGAACCTTGAAAGCACATAACGCCCGCTTAAGTGGTGAGCAACGCAATATGATGCCTCCGCACACCACCTAAATCACTAAACTTACCGCAAACCACAAATGCCACGCGTTGCGAATCCGTCTTAAAGCGTTTGTTAGCCGTTTGCTCCGGCCTCTCGCGGCTTGCCTCCAACCTGCTCTGGAACCAATGCGCTGAACTCGCTTCCAAAACAATCGCTCGTTTAAACAACCAGGAAACAGCAGCTTGGCTATGAATTCAATTACTGCATTGAAGGTTTAGACACTGGGCACAAACCGCCTAGGCCGCAGTGCGCGTAATCTGAAAAACCACCGGATCCACAAAGCCTGTTTGATGACAAAACCCGATAATAACCACCGGCTATGAAAAGTGGATTTGGCTATCCAAACCTCGGACCGAGTACAGTCAATGGGCAAAGGCGGCTAACGCCGCATTAAGGTGTGAGTAACGCAACCACGAAACTGAACCTTACCACCGTAAACACAGAACCCAAAGATGGAATGAAAAATGCTAAGCGTTAGGAATCACTCTTAAATGCTTTGTTAGCTCTCATTTTCTTTTTGAGCCGTAGTTTTTCTTCTTTTTAGCTCCTCTTGGAGCCACTTATCATTTTCAATAGCAGAAGCTATAAACTTCATTTTTACGTTTGCAGCAAGAACATCATTCTTGGTTTCAAAAAAGTCAGTATCACCTTGAAACTCTAATGTCGGTGCTTGGAAGGAACGCCCCTCAGCAAACATAAATGGAAGCCTCTTTTCTTTATACTCAAAGTTGTTGCTTTTTTGTCTCAATTCAGGAAGCGAGTTGATTTTCTCCGCCATGTCCTTTGTTGCTGGCAAGCCAAGAGCCTCCCTAAACTGTAAGTTTAAATATTGCTCAATTCCGTTTATCACAGGTTTTTTATACCAACCGATAGAATAAAATATCCGATTTTCATTTCTGACCAATCTCTCTATTTCAGACTCAAGAGCCTTATCTACGAAATCAAAATGTTCAGATGCAACATCTTCTATTAACAATAGTTCTTTAGCCCTTTTTTCAACTTGATTTGCAGTCTTGTACTGTAGATCCAGTTCTGAATAAACTCCCCAAAACCAATCGAAGTGATTTTTAGCGATTTCAATCTGTCCTGTAGTACCGTAACGCTCAAGTTCACCAATATAATCTGAGTGATCTTTTAATGAGTTCCGGAGGTTTTCGTGTTTTTCAGATAACTCAGAAGGAGTTAGCCCATAGCCTTCACCGTATAAGGCGTAGAGTTCTGAGTATGCATTATTGAGCGCAGCCATCGATGCTGCCCCCTCATCATAAAGTTTTTTATGTAGGTTGAAAGCAAATTTCTCTTTTTCACTCTCAGCCTCAAAGTATCCCTTAGCGACAAATCCTGCAGAGGCGAGAATAGCCCCCACTAACGCCATTATTAGGTTATTCTTTAAATCCGAGTTCATAACTTTCCTTTGAGAGCTAACGCCCAATTAAGGGGTGAACAACGCCTCCACCCAAACCTAAAGCATTGTGCCATAAACACTAAATTTGAAGTAGAAGCAAAAATGCCGAGCGTTGTGAATCCCTCTTAAATTGCTTGTTATGTTTGTTACTTCAAGTACTTATGATTAGCCTTTATTACCTTTGCAAGCTCTTTACACTTAACAACATTTGTTGATGAATGAATGTTTATCGACGTAAGGTCACTAAGCTCATATTCCGAGAAGTCGAACTTATTTGAATGCAGAGCGAACTCGAAGAACTGACTTTCAGATAGGCATGGATAGCTCAAGTCCTTTTCCTCAAAAGGCGTCGTTTTATACTCTGATATCGATCTAGTAAGTAACAATGCCTGTGAACCTTTACTCTTGGATATAAACTCTATTTTATGCAGAGTAACAGGACGTCTTCCACTATTCACAATCTTAAAATAAACACCATCAGCCATGTGCTCCCACGACTCTAGGTATTCACCATGTACAATGAATTTCCGTCGATCACGCCACATAACATAAAACGAAATGAACATGCTAACTGTAGCTATCACAATACTAACTGACGCAGTATCTATATTCATTATTACACCTTACTCATGTAGAAACATAACGCCGCATTAAGGTGTGAGCAACACAATACCGAAGCTACTGCATACCACCTTAAACACAACAAGCAATGCATATTAAAAATGCCACGCGTTGCGAATCACTCTTAAATGCTTTGTTATATGCCGCCTAAAATGGAATTTCGTCATCAAAATCCATTGGTGGCTCATTGTATGAGTACTGAGGCTGATAAACAACTAATGGCATATCTAGTATTTTTCGCGCTCGGTTAGTGGCATCGCTAATACCTTTGGTTAAGTCGAACCCCCTATCAGGCAAATCTGATACGTTGACTAGTTGTTCTACTGCCATACCTACATCTCTAACTACATTTCTTAACTCTTGACTAATTGACTGTTCTCTGGTGCCAATGTCATAAACTTCGGATGTTAGGCGCTGAATTTCCTCACGATAACTAGATACTTCATTATCGAGTTTAGCCATTCTCGCAGCATGCTCTGCCCTAAATTGGATAATTGTTTCTGACATTCTTTGCTTTTCTTCTGCCCATGTATCTAGCTGTCTATCTCTGAGCTTTCGGTTCTCCTCTTCATCTGAATCAAGCTTGGCAATCGTTGTTCTTTTTACTGAATAGTAATGATCTTGAAGTGTCTTTTGCTTAAATGCGTTTCGGTATTTATTGATTACACCATCGATAATGCGCTCATAAAGCATGTTTAACACAGGTACTACAATTAAATACACAACAGATATTACAAGAGGAAACAGAAGATCATTTTGAAGTTCAAATCTGGAGCCTTTAACCATCTCGATTTTTTCAGCATTATTGCTCAATAAAAAGAGCATTACATCTGTAACGTTCCAGATCGTCCAAGAAAAAACATAAGCTCCGACTAGAGGGTTCTTCAGCCTACTAACCGTGTTTTCTTGCAAAGAATTTATAAGTGTTTTCAAATATGTCTCCTAAACGGAACTACGACTCTTTAGGCATATAACGCCGCGTTAAGGTGTGAGTAACGCAATGCCGAACTTTCTGCATTGCGCCTTAAACACCAAAAACCAACGCAAATTAAAAATACCAAGCGTTACGAATCACTCTTAAACGCTTTGTTATGCGAATTTTTCAACTCTGCTGACTGCATAGTTGTGGTAATAAGCTCTTCAAAAATTTCTAACTGCCCGGCTGGAATTAATTGATTCTGAATAGTTTTTCGTTTACTTGAGTCAAACAGCCGCTCTGCTACCCAACCAATGAGATACATCAGTGAAAGACAACCTCCTGCAGTGGCTATGTTACCTTCTACTACTAGAGGTAGATCCTTAACGTCTCCTCCCATCTTTTGTAGAACACCTTTAGCATCTGGATTGGTTGTTAATGGCTTACCTTTTAGTAAACCGAGCTCATGAAGGATAAATGAACCAGCACATATCGAGCCAATTAGCTGTCTATTTGGGTCAAGGCTCAACGCTGACATAAATTCAGCATCTTTCATCGCTGCTGGAATACCACGTTTACCACTAGTGATAAGAACGACATCTTGGTTCGTCACCTCTGAAATATGCCCGTCTGTTATAACTTTCATACCAAGGTGGGAATGATGTTCAGGTTTAGTTCCCAGTATGCTGACCGTCCAACTATCGGTTGTTCTCCCAAGCAAATCATACATAAGAAAAAAGTCTACATCTGTGAAATCATCAAATATAACAACGCCAACTTTGTACATAAATCTCTATTCCTTTCGCTGACCTCATGAATCGCATAACGCCCTGTTAAGGTGTGAGCAACGCAATACCAAAGCTCCCGCATACCACCTTAAACACTAAACGCAACGCATAGTAAAAATGCCACGCGTTGCGAATCACTCTTAAACAGTTTGTTATATGCTATTCACACCACACTTCACAGAGCTCTTTATTACTTAAGTTCAAAAGCTTTGCACTAGAACACGCTCCATAAGGACTACCGTCAACAAATATTACCTCATCGCCTTCATACCACCCCAAACAGTATGTTTTTGCCTCAAATTTTTCACCATTGATTATAAATAGCTCATCATTATGATGAAACTTCTATTGCGTACGAGTTTCGGCTATTAGAGCCAACCGGTCGCGTTTGAGCTCGTAAGTTTGGTTTTGAAACGACTTGAGGTTGTGGGCTACCAGCATTTTTGACAGCTGAAATTTCACGATTCAAACAGCTAGCATATAGAGATGGTCCCAAAGATGTAGAGCAACTTTGTTTTACCCAATTCGCCTGCTGCTCCGATAAACCAGAAAAAGAGGGAATACGCCCCAACGCTTCATACTCTCGGTTATAGCAGCTAATAGTTAAGCTTGGACCTAGCGAATTAGGGCATGAATTCATTAGCCACGTTTTTTGATTCTTGCTCAATATAGAAAGGTCCGGAAAGTGACCATTTAGAGCATTAACTTCACGAGTAACGCAGCTGGACCAAAGAGAGGGACCTAAGTTCTTGCTACAAGACTTCTCAACCCAGCTTTTCAAATCCGGTTTAAGCCCATTTAAAAGCTCATCTGGCGATTTACCATAAGCTGAATTTGCCAACAAAGCCGACAAAATTAAAAGATATTTTTTCATTCGATGGTTTGTAGATAAATTAAAGTACAGCGTGGACTTTACTAAATAGAACTAATGAGAACCTTGATGAAGATCGGCACAATAGCATATAACGCCGCATTAAGGTGTGAACAACGCGACCACTGAACCTGACCTTACCACCGTAAACACTGAACTCAACAATGGAATGAAAAATGCCAAGCGTTGAGAATCACTCTTAAATGCTTTGTTATAAGCGATGCTCAAGAGCAACCAAATGTCTCATAAACACGTTTTTTCAATGCGCTCCTGTTAGCTGAAGGGTCTATATGTATCAGAAAATACTCAACTAATTCAGTGGCTGATCGAAACTTTTTTCCATACCATGATGCGAATTCCCAATCATCGTGGCGATTTAACCTTTCTAAACGTTCTTCAGAATTGTTGTAACGAGAGATAAAAAAATGAGTACCTTTAGGTTCAATAAAATAACGTTGATCACCAATCGTTTGTAGAATGTGTCGTTGATTAAAATCTTTTTTGTATACCTTTTCTACATCTGATCCCGTTTCATCAAAGTAATATTCGACTTCATAATCTAACACATTGAACTTAACCAACGAACTTTCAGGATCTTTTGCTTTCTTGAGCGCTAGTTCTAACTCAGAGATTAACTGCTCTCTAGCAGAGCCTATAAATAGGTCTCGCCCTACTTCATTGCAACTCATGGGACCTCTCAGATTCAAAATTTTGTATTAGCTTATAACGCCCTGTTAAGATGTGAGCAACGTAATACCGAAGCTCCTGCATGCCACCTTAAACACAAAACGCAACGCATAGTAAAAATGCCAAGCGTTGCGAATCACTCTTGAACAGATTGTTAGGTTTGTACTCAAGGCAAGTCGCGTAACTTTCTAGCTGGATTACCTGCGTAAATACCTTTCTCTGTAATGTCTTTAGTTACAACACTACCTGCACCAATGACCACATCACTACAAATGTTGACAGGCAGCACTGTAGCATTTGACCCGATTGTCACACTGTTAGCGATAACTGTGCGTCCCCAATTATCTGGATTTGAGTCAGGTTGACCACTTTTGAAAAGATCGTTGGCAAACATGACACCGTGACCAATGAAGCAGTCACTTCCAATAGTGACGTACTCACAGATGAAGCTATGAGATTGGATTTTAGTGCGCTCGCCAATAACTGAGTTTTTCTGTATTTCGACAAACGGTCCAACAAACACACCAGTTCCCAGTTCGCAGCCATAAACATTAGCAGGCTCAATAATAGTGACATCTTCACCACAGGTAACATCTTTCACTTGAGCCTTCAAAATTCGTGGATTGGCCATTTTACCTCCGAAAACCTAACGCCGCATTAAGGTGTGAGCGGCGCTTGGCTATACTTGAGCGAAGCGAAAACGCCAAGCGTTGCGAATCACTCTTAAATGCTTTGTTATATGCTTTGATTCCACTGTTTAAGATCAAAACCCAACATAAATGCAGCCTTATCCACTAATCGAAAGCAACTTTGTGTTCCAGCTAACCCCTCAACCTCTGATATGTGCCTGATAAACCAAGAAGCCTTTTTATTCGCGACCATTTTCCGTTTATCACTCGGGTTACCATATAATGACAACTCCCTTCGATACTCTGAACTTAGAGTGCGCGCTCGCTTTGTCGTGCCACCAAATGATAGTAGGCCTGACGTCACACTCTTTAGTTTTTTTCTATCGTCTTCATCTAAGGATAAGTAAAAATCCAAGAATATCTTATTAATGAATGCAGCAACTCTTGAGTCATATATAGTCACAAAATCAAACATAAACGAATAGACTTTTGTCCATCCACTAGACCAAATGACTTCAAAGTCAGGTTCAGACAAACTGCTTTCATCCTCAAACCACTCCATACATTTTTCCAGATAAGTAACTAGCTCACCTTTTCTATGGAAGGATAATGCAGAGAGAATATTTGACTTTTGCACACCGCCCCAATCAAATATTTCTATACAAGTAATCAGGACATCTCGATCATCTAGACCGTGACCATTTTTGAAAATACTTATAGGTTGGTCGATAGATACCTCATAATCCAAGTTAGCCTCATAGTAATATTTATGTCCCGCATCTAATACTGATTCCAACTGGATATCTCCTTTTGCCTTCCCATAATTAATAGAAAGACTCAAGTTAGAAATATTCTTTCGATAGAAGTCGTCAAATCCTAGATCTTGAAGTGACTTAGTAAAGCTTTTATATGAATCTATCATTTTCTACCTACCTGCATATAACGCCCTGTTAAGGGGTGAGCAACGCAATACTGAAGCCGCCGCAAGCCACTTTAATCACTAAAACCAACGCATAGTGAAAATGCCACGCGTTGCGAATCCCTCTTGAACAGTTTGTTATGCTTTTTGATTCCCCAGCATTAGATTATAAAATATCAATTAAAATCATATACATAACATAAAGCCTTATGACCTTCTCGAATTGTAATTCGTCACATTTATCCATGCTACTACGATCAGTGAGCACACTGTGATATTAGAGAAAATAAAAAAATATGCATTTTTAAATATATTAAATTGAGACAATTCATCTTCAGGCAGACTTAAATAATAACTAGCACTCCCTATAACAACGATCAAACCTGATCCTAAAAAAGATCCAAAAAAAGTTGAAAGGAATAAGTGTGAATCTTCCTGCAGTTTTTTAAAGTTATCCCAACCCCAATTTCCCCAAAAAACACCAATTACCAAATTTGCAGTTTCTAAAGTAGTAAGCCAAAAGAAATCAATACTTCCAAACTCTTTGATTCTATAGTGACTTAACCAAAGAAATAAAAAGCCTAATATTAGATGCACAACAATATATATATAAGCTGTCATAATTTTGATATCTTGCACAGTTCCTAACCAAATAAGCATAACGCCCTGCTAAGGGGTGAGCAACGCAATACCGAAGTCGCCGCAACCACCTTAATCACAAAATTCAACGCATAGTAAAAATGCCACGCGTTGCGAATCCCTCTTGAGCAGTTTGTTAGTTTGCAAACCCAAAGCGTTGATTTTAAGTCATTTTAAACTTTGCGAACAATAAACTTTATGTACTTTGATGCGCTTAAGTCAGGCGTAGTCTCAAGGCGACTACTCAATGAAACCACGTGGAACAAACAACGCCGAAGAAAACGAACTCACAACACCAAAAAGCGCTTTTGGAAAACCAATCTAACAATGCGGACTTTCAACAAAGTCACTGAAACCACGTGGAATTTACAACACCAGAGAAAACGTCATTTCAGCGAGTAAATCGGCTTTTGTACCAACAAACTCAACGAGCAGAGTTTCAGCAAAAAGTTCAATTCAGGTAACCCCAAAGTCGCCGCTCCAAAGAACAAAGCAACCGTTGGAACGATGCCAATTTTGGATTTTCAACACGCTAGTTAACACTGAAGTTGAACGCCGACATAACAATTTAGACTTTGAGCTTTTACCTATAGATCTTGCGATATAGCTGCATTTTTCCTCTTGCAAACTAACGCCCTGTTAAGGTGTGAGCAACGCAATACCAAAGCTCCCGCATACCACCTTAAACACTAAACGCAACGCATAGCAAAAATGCCACGCGTTGCGAATCACTCTTAAACAGTTTGTTATACCGTTGCTTTACAGCTCGTCAACTCTTTCCTGTTGAATTTCTAGAGAAAAACTAATTTCGCTATCGACAGCATTGAATTCCCAACGATCATTGACTTGGTCACCACCACACATATCTTTACATCCATAATGGGCATACCAGTCATAGGTTACTTCAACACTGCCAGTAAAGTTCAAAACAAGCTCGTCATCTTCCGTCAATTCAAGAGCACCTAATGAAACGCTTTCTACATCTAAGCTTCCCTCACACAACTCCGCTCTCATGTCATATTGAACGCACACAGATGCCATTCGTTCATAAAATTCAGACTCATGATGCAAAATTGAGTCCTGAATACTTTGCTGTAGTTGGCTTTCTTCCATATCCACGTCGACCACAATTGGTAACGTTATATTCAATCTATTGTTCACTTTAAATCCCACAATAAATATTTGTAATTGCTAAAACGGTATAACGCCCTGTTAAGGTGTGAGCAATGCAATACAAAAGCCACCGCATACCACCTTAAACACTAAAATCAACGCATAGTAAAAATGCCACGCGTTGCGAATCACTCTTAAACAGTTTGTTATACCTAGTTTGCCCAACTTATGTCAGTTATCACCATGTAAGTAAACCCCGTCTCTTCCGTGGTTCGGTAAGCGCCTTTAGCTTCCAAAAGATAAGAGGTTACGGAAGTCATTTCCCACCCATCAATCTCATCCGCTTGCCACTTGTCTATGGTAAGCGATTCATAGCCTTTTGATTCGCCAAACTCTCGAACGATGTGCATCTGATCTTTTACATTGTCATAAATGTAAGAATTCGCCCAAGACCAAAGCCATGTATTTGACGTGGTAGAAATGGAACCGACGAACTGTACTTTTGCAATAACAGCAACCTTTCCATCGTTTGAAAATATAAGAGTACCGCTTTCCTGATCCCAGTCGAAACGCTCATGTTCACCAAGTTTGAATTCGCTCATCAGCTTGTTCTGCTTTTCTGTCAGAGCAGTATGCGCTTCAGTAACAAAATCTTCCCAGCTAATATTTGCGTTGGTATTTGAAACGAATAATCCCATGGCTGCTGTTAGTAATTTCTTCATAATTTCCCTAAGAGGTATAACGCCGCATTAAGGTGTGAGCAACGCTACCACACAACCCAACCATAGCACCTTATACGCGAAACCCAACGATGGAATGAAAAATGCCAAGCGTTGGGAATCACTCTTAAATGCTTTGTTATGAATATTTATTGTGTACCCATATTTTCAGTTTATCCGGACCATAGCCTGTTGATTTATATAACTCTTCGTTCTCTTGGTCACTAACTGATACAAATACGATCCGCCCAGACTCAATAATCCGTTTAGCTTCCTCAATCAATGAGAATCGCCTAGATGGAAGGGATATTTGTCGATCATCTATATATACAGCCTCACAATCATTATCGTAACTCAAGACTTCAGATTCACTCCACCCAGTACCAATTTTATTTTCAACTATTTTAGCTGTACAATTGTTAATGATTCTAACAATATCCTGATTAACCTTTACTAGATTAAATTTGTGCTTTTTCTTGTGAAATTTATAGGTCACATATTCATTATCAATGAAGTTCTCTTTGAATTTAAGCCAAGCGAATTGGCCTCCACGCCCGTCCGCATTACTTAACTTATTCAAGTCAAAATCATTTCCATTACATTGAATAAAGATACTTTTATCATCAAATTTAATATTAACTTCTGTAGCCCTACCATGTTTAAATGAGTTCTGTACAGCTTCCAATATTAAATAACTAAAGTATTTAATAAAATCATCACCATACTCATCACTTGTTACATAATATCCAAGCTTATACTGTATTAAAAATGACATATTATGCAAATAATCATTAAGATTAATTGCATTTACTTCACCATTAGTTATTTTTATTTCATTGCCATACAAAGCATTAGTTAAAGGTAGGTTATCAGATGAAGTGGTATTGAAGTCTAAATGCCCCTCACTCTGATAATAACCAATTAAATCTTTGGTTACTGTAGCAGCTTCACTAGCTGCGGCTGCCTGAGTATTTCGGTTGAATAAGTCATCACCAAAGTCTGAAACGGACTTGACAACAGCCCATGGGGTATTACCAACACTAGGAACAAATCCCCAAGCTTCCATCTCCCCACCAACTACATGAGAAAAACTTTTAATAATCTCATCTCTTTTGGATGTTTTTGCGATTAGTGATTCTAAACTAACCATTGTTCCAGTGATTACTGTCTTGATTTTATTTTTAATAAAATCTACATCAATTGAACTAGCATAAGAAGTTGCTTTATAAGATTGTCCATCAGGAAGATAGGTATCACTATTCAAAGAGATAATATCACTGGAAATGATAACATCATTTTGATTGGTGAGTTTTGGGTTACCCCAACAAAACCCAGCCAGTAATATTAGACTAGGATTGGGATTTGATTCCCTCTTAAGAAACTCTATGACCAATCTAGATATAGATTCCCTTGCTTCCATTCCTGACGTTCCCGTCAGATGAATTACAAAAACATCATTTACAAGACCTACACTACAACCCAGCGAGTTCATATTTATAACCAATTCTCGACGATGCTTTAAAATTCGATTAATGGCTTTCTTTTCGTTGTTGTTTGAGGTACATATCAAAACATAATTATAATCGAGTACATCATAGTAGTTTTTTATTTTAATTTTCATAGCGATACAACAATACTGAATTTTACTAATTATATAGCATAATCAGCGGGTTATAAACTGAATATTCATAACGCCCTGTTAAGGTGTGAGTAACGCAATACCTAAGCCGCCGCATACCACCTTAAACACTAAGACCAACGCATAGTAAAAATGCCACGCGTTGCGAATCACTCTTAAACAGTTTGTTAGTTGCTATGTACAACCTTCCCCTGACCACATTCAGAATTAATAGTGAACATGTCGCGCGATGATCTCAGTACTCTTGCGCTTACGGCTTCATTTGGTTGTTCTGATTTTCCTTCTTTCAAGATAAGAATACTAAACATCGCATTTTGAGGTACTACTTTAATGTTTGTAGGGCATTCATCTTCATAATTAACCACAACCCCTACATCAAAGAGTTGCTCACCTGTTAGCCAAACATTAGCACTAATACCATTACCGACACTGTATGCATCACTTTTTCCGATCTTATCATTCAAAAATTCAGTAACTTTAGCTGTTGATGCTGTTTTTAAGAACCTTATTTCGCGAGGTTTTAAACCAATTTGCATACCAACGTAGGCATCACTAAAGTAATCAGTTACCTCTGAATCCGTTCCCACATAATCAGATTTTGACCACGCATTATCTGTCAAATTACTCTTGGGTGTATCTTCGTTGTTACATTTTATCTTACCTAATAGAACTTTAAGATTCGTATAAGGAGAACGCATCATTGTACCTTCAGGAATAAATTCCGAACCATTGTCGAGCTCTTTTCTCGGAAGAATTTCGTAACCTTTTGGGCATGTTTCACTCGCTGTATGTAGCCAACTCTGTTGAGCAAAGTGCTCATCAAGATCATGATATTCAATGTAGTACGCATCATTATGAGGAATTACCACATAACCTGAAAAATCATTTAAGGGTTTATAAGTAGACTGGCACCCCATTAAAAATAAAGAGAAAACTACTGAAATTGACTTGTACATATAAAAAACCATTGGTTGTAAGAAAAATAATTCACGATTCTAATGTAATCAATAGTTACAGACAACTAACGCCGCGTTAAGGTGTGAGGCACGCAATACCGAAGCTTCCGCATACCACCTTAACCACTAAAACCAACGCATAGTAAAAATGCCACGCGTGCCGAATCACTCTTGAACAATTTGTTATGTAGCCGACTTTCAGGGTAGTGCTTTCTGTCCAATTTGGATTTTGGGCGCAATACCAGCTTTGCGATACAAAGCTAGAGCAGATTCATTGAAAGAATATACTTCTAACCACAGCTCTTCTCCGCCGTTAGAAATAGCCCTTTCCTCAAATGCCTCTATTAGCGCCAATCCAACGCCTTGGCTTCTAAAGCATGAATCCACTACTATTTGTTCAATGCTCGCGATTTTTCGCTGTTTGAGCGTCCAAGACTTACGAACCCATAGCTCACCAAAAACAAAACCTACTAACTGCCCTTTGCTTTCGGCTACCAGAAAAATCGAGCTTTCACTTTCGATTATCTTGTGTAGGTCTATTTTTTGTTCAATTTCTTCCGGTGATAAGAAGTCATCAGGTAAATTTGCTTGATGATACTCATTAAGCTGAAACTGTAGTTTTTTGATAACACTGATATCTTCAATGCGAGCTTGGCGAATATTTAACATATATAAATCCTTTTAACTTACCGTCCTCTCGCGGCTACATAACGCCTTGTTAAGGGGTGAGCAACGCAATACCAGAGCCGCCGCATACCGCCATAAACACTAAAACCAACGCATAGTAAAAATGCCACGCGTTGCGAATCCCTCTTGAACAATTTGTTATGTGTTTACTCAAAGTAACCCTCGGAAGCAATTGCGACTGATTGTAAGTACAACCCTTCACCTTCTTCTAAGTCAGGAAGAGTTGGACGCCAGAAGGATAACTGAAGCTCTCTAAATACGTAGCTATAGCCTAACTCTGGATCAGAATGATCATAGTTACCTTCTAGCTGAATTCGTTCGAGCAAATTAGTCGCTAATGTCCTATGTACGTCAAAGCCAAGCAATGTCGTTGAAAACAACTCAGAAGCAGCGACTTCAATGAACTCAACTCTTCCTTCATTATCAAAATCTACCATGAGACCGTCTAAAAAATGATGGCGATGTCCATAGGTGCAATCAGGATCTCCGATAACATTGTTCACTTCAGTTTCTGTCATACCGAGTTTAACTGGACCGATTGAGTTTCCTAATTTAATTTCGAAAATTTCCATTTTTATCCTAAAAACACATAACGCCCAATTAAGGTGTGAAGCACGTAATGACCAAGCCGCTGCATGGCACTTCAACACCAAAAACCAACGCATGCCAAAAATGCCACGCGTGCTGAATCACTCTTAAATTGTTTGTTATGCGTGATTGCCCTTCCATGGCTATGGTGCCTAAATCGACATCAAAATCATATTAAAGAACAGCGGTAAACAAATCGCTAAATTAGCCATATCAGTGCTTGATATACTTTTCAATTTTGTTACGACCAAGACCATAACCCAGACCGTAACAGCAGCAAGAAATAAATCATTATCTAAGTCACTGTAATAATCAAACTTATCAAGTGAAGATAAAAGATCAGCCTCTTTCGTTTCCACCGCGTTTCTAAGCACATCATTCGCAATTGAACGATAATATTTCGAGAAACTCAGGAGAGTCAATTGAACCAGTGTGGCTACTATTAAAAATATCTTCATACTCTCATTACGTATAACGCCCAGTTAAGGGGTGAAGCACGCAACACTGAAGTTACCGCATCACGCCTTAATCACTAAACCTAACGCATGGCAAAAATGCCACGCGTGCTGAATCCCACTTGAACTGTTTGTTAGCACGCTGCCCTTTAAGCTTTTGGTACACGCCAAGATATTGAAATATAGCACGAAACTAATGGCTTAAAACCCTAAACCAAACAGACAACTGCCAAACTAAAAACAAACATCAAGACGTCAGTTGGCTAGACGGAAAACATGCTTAACTGCCCTTTTTCACCGCTTTCAAATTAGCAAAGAATACGGGCTTCGAACTTGAACAACAGCGACAAAGAAACGCTTGTTTGCCGAAAATTTCTCAGCACCAAAGAAACCACGCCAGAGAAATAGCCCGAAAGTTAGAAACCGTAAACGATAAACTCAAAGCGAAAACTTCACATCTAGTGCCACCGGAGCGAACATGAAAGGCACATTTGGTCAGTTGTAAAGCGAGGAAAAGAAACCAATAAAAACAAAAACTTTTAGCCTTTGATTCCAACCCAGTGCTAACGCCATGTTAAGGGGTGAGCGACGCAATACCGAAGTTGCTGCAACCACCTTAAACACTAAAATCAACGCATAGTGAAAATGCTACGCGTTGCGAATCCCTCTTGAACATTTTGTTAGTTGCCAGATCCGAACACTGATTTTATGACAGTTTGAACTTTGCGAACATCAAAAGTTATGTGCTTTGATGCATTAAAGTCAGGCATAGTTTCAAAGCAGCTACTCAATGAAACCACGTAGAACACGCAACGCCGCAGAAAACCAACTAGCAACACCAAAAAGCGCTTTTGTACCGATAATCTCACAATGCGGAGGTTCAACAAAATCACTGAAACCACGTAGCACTTACACCACCAAAGAAAACGGTATTTCAGCGCGTAAATCGGCTTTTAAAACGACAAACTCACCGAGCATATTTTCAGCAAACAATGTCGCTTCGATTGTACAAACTGCTTCAAAAACAAAGAACAAGTGAGCTTTCGTTTGCTAAAAATTGAACCTGAGAAATGAAACTGCCAAATCACATCAGAACAATTTTACCACCTAGGATCTAGCTTCCGACTTTCAGGCTTCCTGTCCTTAAACCTTTTGATTTGGTTACGTTTATCTTCTTGGCAACTAACGCCCTGTTAAGGTGTGAGCAACGCAATGCCGATGCCTCCGCATACCACCTTAAACAACAAACACAACGCATAGTAAAAATGCCACGCGTTGCGAATCACTCTTGAACAGTTTGTTAACTGTACTACTCAGCAGCAAATGGCTTAGTCGAAATTTTCATGTAATTTATTGAATCGACAAACCACTGTGCCTTTTCTAAACTTCTCGTATAAAAACGCTTAACAACCTGTTGTTCATCGTTCTTTAGCTGAATGATAAACCAATCTCTTTTGCTATAGAGTTCAAGCGCCAATATCGAGTTGAAATAATACCTTGAATTGATTTCTGATAGCCTTACGTTTGAAGATGACAGGAGCAAATTTGAAGCGTCATTATAATTGCTAACTGCCACTACTTTTGAGTTTTGACCTTCTGATAACCCGATATAAGAACTGGTCACAACAAGACCTTCAGGTCTAAATTTTGGGGGCTGTTCCATTATGACCTGTTCAATCACATTCGCCGCAACTTCTGTGCTTACCATATCAGAAGGAGAGTAAGGTACTTGCTTAGCAACACACCCTGTTAGCAAAAGAACCAAAAATATAAACCACTTTTTCATTTTAGAAACGACCTGTTTTTGTGCAACTTGCTCGTAATTTTTATATCGAAGTACAGTTAACGCCCTGTTAAGGTGTGAGCAACGCAATACCGATGCCACCGCATACCACCTTAAACACTAAACGCAACGCATAGTAAAAATGCCACGCGTTGCGAATCACTCTTAAACAGTTTGTTATACGATTTTGGGGCTAATTTCTTTGATTGCGTTTGAAAGAGGATACTTTTGGGTTAAACCACCAATGTAAGCATACAACTTGTTATATGCACGTCGATCTACAGAATAAGTGTAGGATAGTAACCCATTGATATGAGAGAACTCCGTTGACTTACCCGTAAATAGATGATGAAGTTTTGCCCTAATTTCTCTGTGTTTAACACGCCCTATCCCTACACTGCTCTCCGAGAGTATAAGACCAGTAACTTTTTTCTGGCGTTTCGTACCACATATGGCTGTCTTTTTATGGTTAATCTTAAATCCTTCATCACTGATAATGGTCCCGATGAAGTGTTTAACTTTTCTTATTTTAGAAGCCGTATGAGAAGAAAACGTCATATCGTCAGCATAACGAGTGTAAACAATACCTCTTGGTCCAGCATAACCTTGTATCCTAGCGTCGAGTTTCGCACATACTAGATTCGCTAGCTTTGGAGAAGTTGGAGCCCCTTGAGGTAGCCCACCACCATATGTACATAAATTGGTTAGCAAAATCGACAACTCTTTGTTGTACCCAATAGAACTAAAAACCCCATACACTTTAGATGCTGAAACGTTGGGGAAAAAATCCTCTAGATCTATAGTTAATACATAGTTAGAACCAACATGTGGTCGAGCATTGTCTAGAATTGACGTTCCAACTTCGAAACCTTTTGAGCAAGGAGAAGATGAAAGCTTGTCTAAGATATTTCGCAAAATCCAAGCCTGTACAGCTTTAAGTTCCCTGGACGGTTGAGAAATAAGTCGACTCTTTCCGCTTACTTTAGGGACTGGATAAACTCTGTAATGAGATTCGGCAGTTGCAGAAAGATAACGAATTTTACCAGCAGAAAGTCGAGCTTGATTAGCGAAATCGTCAATGGATAGCATTGCAGGCAATCCAATGTTTTTGAGGCTATATATATTTTTTGAGGTCATTTGTGGCGACACACCCTTACGTCTTAAGTCGCGGATGAAAAGGTGCAGTTCCAGAAACGACTGTATTCTGGCTCTGCACATTTTCATGCGGCATTGAATCAGATTGTATGCAGGATAGCGAAACGCTATCCAATGAACTAAGTAAGCTCATTCGCTAAGGGTGTGCACCGGAGACGATTCTATCATAACGCACACTTGCATTTCTACGATTTTCCGCATTCAATATTTCGATCCTTACCTTATCCAAGTATATGTTATCAAATGTATTTCTTACATACTCAGCACCTAAGGGTGTCACTTGGTAACCAGTCGCAGTTCGTGATATAAATTTCTTAAAAGCCAACCTTCCTAGTGATGACTTAGTCGCGATATCACATAACACTTTATCTTGATTGGTTGCAAAGCCAATCAATTTTGAAAGCATTACGTTATTGAGTTTATCGAGTAAGTAGATACAAGGAAGAATAAAGTTTTCAGCTTCTAGTATATTCGCAACGTCTTTTTCTACGGGGTGCTCTTTCCGTATTTGAGTTATATAGTTGTTAACATTTCGATAGATTCGATGATATTCATCAGTAACAGTCAAATGATCATAATTGATATGGATAACCTTTCCTGTGCCTGATGACTTTATTAATCTATAAGGTCCATAATTAATAAAACTTTTATTACTTTTATATTTTCTATTCGAAAGAACAACCATTTTACGAGCAAGTTGCTCATTATTGGAAAAAGCACCAATCTCTGCAAATGACCCCGGACTTTCTGGGAATAGTACTATTGCATCAACACTATCCGCCAGAATTCCCTCAAGCTTTAACAAGCTATGTTGACCTTGACCCGCTAACAAATCGTCAAATAGATCCTCAGGATACAATAACTCATATCGAGGATAATGCGAAAAAACAGCAGCCATTTGAGAACGTGCTGTCTTATCATTTTTTATGTCTGCACCACACAAAAATACTGTAACTCGCTTTCGATTACGAGGTACAAAAATCTTGTCTTTAATAACCCGAGCAACATGCTCAAGTTCTTGGTCTGTCAAAGACTTGTTCATACACAACCTTCGCGCCTAAATAACTCGCTGAAATAATACACTATTTTTCGTCATGGTGGGAAAATCGTATAACGCCGCGTTAAGGGGTGCCGGCACGCAATACAAAAGCTTCTGCAAAGCACCTTAAACACTAAACTCAATGCATGTTAAAAATGCCACGCGTGCCAAATCCCTCTTAAACGCTTTGTTAAGTGCAATTTTTACCCACTTCGGCTGAACAAGTGATATCGATCGTAGGGCTCAACATAAGACAAACATGACAATGCTTTTCCACCGCTTCTTGAGCTGCTCGCAAAATGTCAGATTCCTTAAAACCACTGCCATTTACTGTAAAGTGTAAGTTTGCCGATTTATATAAACGAGGTTCTGATTCCGTTAGGGCAAAAGTAACCGTATTTTCTAGACCTTGAACTTCAAAACCTTGATCTTGTAGTAACAAGACGACATCCGTAGCACTACATGAACCTAAAGCCGACAATAGAACTTCCGTTGGACAAGGGGCTTTCTCACTTGTAGCGTCAACATTAAACGTAAAACCGCCTTCAGTTGACACTTTAAAGCGACAATCACCATCCCATTTTATATTAATGCTCATACTTCCCTACTTTTTTGATGTGACTCTCGCTGATTGCACTTAACGCCCTGTTAAGGTGTGAGCAACGCAATACCGAAGCTTCCGCATACCACCTTAATCACTTAAACCAACGCATGGTGAAAATGCCACGCGTTGCGAATCACTCTTAAACAGCTTGTTAAGCCCGTATTGAAAGCACGTGCATTTTTAGACTAGCAGCTATTTGAAGATTCGGTTCGATAGTCAAAGCTAAATCACAATCCAAAACAATCTTCTTAATCAGTTGGGCGAACTCATACTGATTTTGACAAAACCTCAGTAACTCATAATTTGCGGCAGCCCTGTTTTGATAAGGAAGAGCTTGTTTACTGTCCAACTCTAAAGCTAATGTAAAATCATGAACTGCATTGTCAAAACGTGCTTTTTTGACCAAAAGATCGTCTTGAATGTAACCAAGATAATTTAAAGCAATACCTTTATTAGCCAACACATTAAATTCAGGCTCGTAATTTGCAGTTAGCAGTTCAAAGCCCTGAACTGCTCGCTCCAAATACTCTACAGCAGATATTTGGCATTTAGCTTCAGTTGCAATGCCTAACTCTTTGTAGCAACAGCTAAGAAGGTAGTTAGCTTGAAAATAGACTTTAGGATTAACTTTCACGCTGCTTGTAAAGGACTCAACCTTATCAATGCAACGTACATACTGTGACGATTTATAGAGTTCATAGGCAAAATCGATTAATGACTCTTCTTCATTTGTTACATCCATTTTGACTGGTAATGTAAGACTGTATTTACTTAGCACTATACCAAACTGCTGAAGGTCTACCCCCGGCAACACCTCTACAGGTCGAATTGTTAAAGGTAAATAGATTAAACCTAGTTTTGCCTCATAGAAGAAGAACCCAAACCCATTTTCATCACCAGTCCAAGCGTATGAATAGGTGTCATTTGCGGCATTTGATACAAACGGAATCTGGACTGGTGTTGTTGACAGTTGAATACGACCTTTAAACTGAGAAAAATAGTGCTTTTTTACATACCTAAATTTACCAACATCAGAGATTGCTGAAATACAAAAACCACCAACACTTTCTACATTTGCATCCGAAATTACGACATCCATAGCTCTTTCAAGATCACCGAGCCCAGAAGTGTGTTGAATATTACGAGTTAAAAGCTGATATCCATCAAAGTCACCAATATATGCAAAGTCTGGTTGCGACACCTGACCGCATGAAATCCTATATATTAAGTTATCAACTGCATGACACACTATGTAGTCTGTGTTTTTTGATAAGCTACTTTGAGTCAAAGTATGAACTACTTTATCTAGTTCAAAGGTTTGAACGTCTATTTTATCGAACGCATCTTGTGCTTCAACACTACAGCCTGCAAACGCAATTGCAACTCTCCGACTATCGACTAAAAATAACTTCAATCCACCGTTTTTTTGATAATCAGAGTGTGCTGGTAATTCTCGACTCTCTTGATAGTTTAATCTTGTATCGCTAACGATGCAGACGTTTCCTGTTTCATCTTTCTTAGCAAATATTAGACTCATTCAAAATACCTTACTTGAATGGATGGATAAGGGCTTAACGCCCTGTTAAGGTGTGAACAACGCAATGCCGAAGCTCCCGCATACCACCTTAAACACTAAACGCAACGCATAGCAAAAATGCCAAGCGTTGCGAATCACTCTTAAACAGATTGTTATGTGCGGTGCTATCTATTAGAAGAACGTGAAATATGACGCAACTTCGCCACCCAAATTATCTATGTATATTTCTTCTTTCTCATGCATCGGTTCATCTCTGTCGATGAGGACTTCAAATTCATCTTCAGTCAAAGAGTCCATGTTGTAGCTCCAGTTTTCACCGCTTCACTTCCATCGTCATTGTAGAACCTCTCGATGAAAACAAACTCTTGGCTCGGAATATCATATCCGATATGTACTTTTTCCATTTTTTACCTCCCTTGTATAACAAGATGGAAACTAGCCTGCATTACTGCTATTTAAGGCTCGCTAGACAATACCGCATTGCCAACCTTAAATTTGTGAGGACAGTAGGAAAGAGCAACCTTTTACAGAATTTGGGCTTTATAGATCACGGAGCTATATTATTGATATTAAGCACATAACGCTTTCTATACGGCAATTTGCCTCCTTTCTGGCAAGCTACCGCCCTCTTTCTGATCAAAAGCGCTATGAATCGTAGCACCTATATACATGAAACAAATAGAAAAACAGTATGAATATGTGTGGTCGCGCGCGCAATTAGACGGCGCAATGCACGCTAATTACAAAAGAGCTGATAGATTGAAGGGGCTGTATAAATAAACAGGTAAATTTTATCATGAAAAGTCAGTTTTTACTTAGTGTAAAAGAGCACATGCTTACTCGTCATTATGCGAATAAAACCATCGAAAGTTATCTATTTTGGATAAAACGCTTTATCACTTTCCACCAGCTTGCCCACCCTTCAACACTAGCAGAAGATGATGTCGTTCAGTTCCTGAGTTACTTAGCGGTAAAAGAAAAAGTTGCGGTAAAAACGCAAGCTTTGGCACTGAACTCAATATCATTTTTATATCGTGATTATTTCAAAACTCCACTATCACTTGATATGAGATTTCAGAAATCTCTGACCGAAAAGAAACTTCCCGTTGTGTTAACCAGGGAGGAGATCCGACGATTCGTTCAACATATCGACCCGAGGTATAAACTCCATATTCAGCTGCTTTATGGCTCAGGGCTTCGAGTCATGGAGTGCTTGCGCTTAAGAGTTCAAGACATCGATTATGATTATGGTGCAGTTCGCGTTTGGCAAGGAAAAGGAGGTAAAAATCGTACAGTCACATTAGCCAAAGAACTGCATGAACCACTCAAAGCTCAAGTTAATTTAGCAAGAGATTACTATTTTAAAGATAGACACATGCCTGGTTATGCGGGCGTATACATCTCTGAAGGTTTACGACGTAAATACCCAAAAGCGGAGCTAGATTTTAACTGGCACTTTTTGTTTCCATCAACAAAGTTAAGCGCAGATCGGGACACCGGAGAGCTCAGAAGGCATCATATCAATGAAAGTGCAATACAAAGAGCGGTAAAGCGCGCTGCAACGGATGCGTGTATCGAGAAAACAGTAACATGCCATACACTCAGGCACAGCTTTGCCACGCATTTATTGGAGTCTGGTGCTGATATTAGAACAGTACAAGAGCAGCTTGGTCACACCGATGTAAAAACCACCCAGATTTATACTCACGTTATCGAGCGCGGGGCTGGTGGCGTGTTGAGTCCATTATCCAGCCTTTAGAAAAACAAAGCCACCTCGAAAAGGTGGCTTGCTGTATAACTCGCTATTGACGAACACCGAGTTTCACATTGCCTTTTGAATCAAACCAAAGCGCTTGTGAACGGCGACGTCCAATCAATATTGGACCATCATCATAAAAGAGAAAGTTCTTCCAATGCTTTTTAAAAATCGACCACTTAGTTTCGATGACATTGTACTTCTCGTAGCAAAAGTAAACGGTCACATCGTCTTGCCAATCGATATGTGCTTCTACTTCCGCTGGCATGTCCGGATCATCCAACTCCCACGCAGCCATCCAATCAACGACTTCAGACCAGTTCGCCTCATTCATTGGCCAATCTTGGGAGCTAAGTCGATCCATATCAGGGCTTTGAGCACTAATATTTTCTTTCCAAAATTGTGCTGAACGAGCTTGGCTCATCGGCTTAATAAAAGCCAAATCTTCTTTTGGCACAGGCATCGACTGATGCGTAAAAATCCATTTTCTTTGGTATTCATCCAAAGGCAAATAAGACATTCAGTCTCCTTTATTACGATTTCAGCCAACCTTTCTCTGTGGCTTCTTCTATCAACTCTTTCGCTTTGTCCCATAAGGTAACAGAGCCAAATTCAATTCGTTTATTAATGGTAAGTGCTTGTTCACGAGAGACGCCATGCTCCTTCCAACTCTGACCATTATTATGGTAGTTCAAGAGCATTGGAATTAACCGATCGAGTGCTTTTGCATACTTAGCATCATCGGTCTGCGCGGCTTCAAATTCATGCCAAAGCGCCAATAACTCTTGCTCCTGATCGCTGGGTAACATACCAAACAAGCGTTCTGCCGCTCTAATTTCTTTTTCTACTTGCTCTTGAGACGCGGCAGTATCATAAACAAAGGTATCCCCCGCGTCGATCTCTACTACGTCATGTATCAATAACATTTTCATCACTCGGCAAATATCTACTGGTGCATTCGCATGCTCTTCCATCAATATTGCCATCAGTGTGACATGCCAACTATGCTCACCACTATTTTCGAGACGCCCTTCAGCACTTTTAACTCGGGTTCGGCGCAAAATACTTTTGAGTTTATCGAGCTCGATTACAAGTGCTAATTGCTTTTCCAATCGCTCCATACTATCGCCCTTCTGGTCGCCAATTCGGATTAATAAGTGACGTTAGAACGTGGTCTTGCCATTCACCATTAATCAAAAGGTAATCTTTTGCATACCCTTCTCGGTTGAACCCTACATGCTCTAGCACAGCTTCACTACGTTTGTTGTGAGGCATGTAGCCGGCTTGAATACGATGTAACTTCTGCACGTTAAACATGTAGTCGCAAGCCATGGTTAATCCACGACGCATATAACCATGCCCTTGTGCTTTTTCAGCGAGAGAGTATCCTACGTTACAAGAATAAAAAGGGAAACGACTCAAATTGCTAAAGGATATCGTACCTAGCATTTCACCCGAAGAGGCTCTGACCAAGAGGCAATAATACCCCAGCCCCATTCGATGCAGCTCATTGAGCTTGATAAGCTTTTGCAACCAACCGTTCACTGAGAAAAAAGCCTCTTCACGTTTCGGCTCAAACGGTTTCAGGTATTCTCGGTTCCCTTGAAAATACTCGGCAATCATATCTGCATCACCGATTTCAGCGGTACGCAGAAGCAAGTCACCGTCCAACTTATGAACGGCGATAGATGAGCTGTTATCTTCCATTACAAATGATTAATTCCGTCTTTTCGTTCAATTCGATTAATTCTTGCGGATACCGTAATCACGCAGTTTATTAGCGATTGAGGTATGCGATACATTTAAGCGCTTAGCAAGCTTGCGGCTTGATGGGAATGACTGATACAAACGCTCCAGAACCTGAGATTCATAGTCACGCATGATCTCATCCAATGAACCGTCGATGTTAAGCGTTGCACTACCTGCGCCGACTGATTGAGGCTGAGGTAAATTGAAGTGCTCCGCGTTTAGTATACCACCATCCATTTCTGTGAGCGCTCGAAGAACCATGTTATCCAGCTGGCGCATGTTTCCTGGCCACTGATAATTTGCAAGGGCATCAACTAGACCATCATCAAACTCTGGTTTATCAATCCCAAGCTGTTGAGCATGTTTCGCCACAAATAACTCAAGCAATGGCGCAACGTCATTTGAGCGCTTACGTAACGGAGGAATGCTGAGCGTAAGTACGTTGAGACGATAATACAAATCTTCACGGAACATTCCTGCTTCAGAAAGCTCGGCAAGGTTATGTTTTGTTGAAGCGATGATACGAACATCGACATGCATCTCATCTTCTGCACCGACACGACGGAAATTACCATCCTGTAGAAAACGTAACAGCTTGATTTGAAGGTGCGAACTCATTTCACCGATTTCATCAAGAAATACCGTACCGCCATTTGCTTGCTCAAAGATGCCTTTGTGACCTTGTTCATGATTAAATGAACCCGGCGCATGACCAAAAAGTTCGGTTTCTGCTACATCGTCAGGCATCGAAGCACAACTCAAAACTAAGAATGGCTTATTCGCACGGCTAGAACGACTGTGGCAAGCTTTAGCAAGCATTTCTTTACCAGTCCCCGTATCGCCTTCAATCAACAGTGGCTGGTCAAGCACAGACAGCTTCTTAGCTTGATTCATTAGCGCTTTATGGCGGTTCGATATTCCAACAAAGTGCTCAAAACCCAGAGGATTATGCAGCGGTAGCGATTCTTCAATTCTGGCAACTTGCTGACTAGAGCGAATCGTCATCAGTGTACTCGCTAGAGTGGAGTTTTGCGCTTCGTCTCGGATATAAACTGGCATCAACTCAAGAACATAGTCCAAGCCATCAATCACAAGGTTTTCCCGCGTTCTGCCATTCACACCTTCAGACCAGCGAGAAAAACGAACACTTGGCAGCAAAACTCCGATCTGCGTGCCAATTACTTCTTGCTTGTGAAGACCAAGCAGTGAAAGTGCAGACATGTTTGCCATGTCTACGGCACCTTTAAGGTCGATGGCAAAGACCGGATCGGGCAAGTTATCAACTAGCGAGAGCAACTCCGTATTGTGGCGCTCCATTGGCATAAACTGGATTTTACGTACGTCTTTCACCCCCGGAATACGGCGGATTTCAGCCATCAGCTCACTAAACGTATCAAAATCAATATCTGGGCAATTCAAATAGATAATACCGCTAATATCGATTTCGATACCACGCAAGTCGATGCTTTTAGACGCTAAAATATCGAGCAGTTCTCGGGTCAAGCCGAGTCGATCTTCACATAAGACTTCAAGACGCACTGAAAATATCCCAATTCACGACTGTCAGGAAAAGTTGACAGTAGTTTCTATCATGCTTGGAATGGCGTCAAGCAATCCTATCCATCAAAGTTGATATTCGTTACGGTTTCATCGTAATTGATGCAACTTTCGCCGCCACAGCCTTGCGTATGGTGCCCAATTTAACCTGACGGTCAGGATACCATGGTAGTGGACGCAATAAGGTCATCGCTTTCAAGCCCAAACGTGCCGTTAGAATACCAACACCTAGCCCCTGCCCCGCACGAGCGGAGACTTTGCCCGCAAGGTCCATCGACATCAAGTCCATACTGGCATCAATAGCTAGCTCACTGGCACCAGCCGCCGCCATATTGACAAATACCGCTTTTAGTAGCTTGATGCGAGAGGCGTAACCTAGCTCTACCCCATATACCTTGGAGAGGTTGTCGATCATTTTGAAATTTCGCCACGCCACCAGCAACATATCAGCGGCAGCCAGAGGGCTCACCGCGACTAGGGCCGCACACTCGGTTGCGTGCTGCGATACGATTTTCGTTGCCAATTTGTCTTGTTGGCTCACAACCATCGAGTCATACATATCAAGGATTTCAGCATCACTATGAGCAGGGTTAATGCTGTTCTGCCAACGATCAAAGCCCGGGTTCTCTGCCATCACACCACTTTGTTCTGCCACTGTTTCGCAAAAGGCTTTCCCTTTCCCCACACTCTCACTATTAACAAGTGCTTCGGCTTCTTCTTGAACACTAAAATGATTTCGTAGTTTGCGCAGTTTCCAAAGCTCTTTACCCATTGCCCCTAAACCAAGCGAAGCGATCGCAGCAATAAACCCCGTCCAGCTTAAAGCCAGCCAATCAGAAGTTTGAATTGCGGTTATAACCGAGTCCACCGCTTGCCAGCCAACCAAACCAGCAAAGGTGGCAAATGCGCCAGTCGCAAGCCATTTTCTGCCCGGTTTTGGACGAATGACATGCTCGAGTTGCAATTCCTGTTCGGTCTCCTGGCGCTCTTCTTTAAGTTCAACAGGTACGAATGTTTCTTTTTCGCCGAATGTTTGCTGCGCCGTCAACTCCGGTTGATTCGATTGCTGCTCTTTTTCCATCGCCTTTTCAGAGAAAACTTGTTTTTGCTTCAACTCACTCATTTCAATTTATCTCCAATCAGGTAATCCAGTGCTTTGTCTAAGCGTATGTGCTTCACTGGCTCATCATTCTGTGAGGGCATTGGACGGAATGACGTAAAATCAAACCCGTTGTTTTGCCAATAAGCCGCATTTGGTAGTTTTTTCGGCACTTCTCCCGGGAACATCGTCATCGGCTCACCATCCAACGTCGTACCCTGTAACGCCGGAATCGTCTTATCTCCAGAAGAAATAAATCCCGTCGTGGTTGATTGGATAGAAGCGATACTCATGCAACTCATCTCGATATTCTCGTAGGCTGCGGTTTGCCACGCTGGATGCACCATTTGTTGTAGCAAAGACACTAAATTGGGATGCTGATCGGGCGTTATGTGATCCGCTTTTGTGGCAGCAAATAGCACTTTGTCTATTTTTGGCGAGAACAAACGACGTAAAAAGCTACTGCGACCATAACGAAAGCTATGCATGATCTGCTCTAGCGCTTGGCGCATGTCGTAAAACGCTTCATCGCCGGCATTGAGAGGCTGCAAGCAATCCACCAGTACAATCTGTCGATCGAAGGTCGCAAAATGATGCTTATAAAACGCTTTCACTACTTTCTGTTGGTACTCCTGAAAACGCGCTTCGAGCATCGCCAAGTTGCTGCCCTTAAGCGCCTTGCTTTCAGAATCAGCACGACACGGGAAAAACTGTAGCACAGGCGCGCCTGCGAGCTCACCAGGTAATACGAAGCGGCCAGGCTGTACCCAATGAAGACCTGCGTCTTTACAGGCATGAAGGTACTCGGTGTATGTATGCGCAACTTTCTCGAGTAGTTTCTCGTTCACTTCAGCAGAAAGATCCACCTTTTCTAATTCAGACAGCCAAGCTTTGGCTAAATCGCCACGCTGGCCTTTAAGTGCATCAAACTGAGTTTGCGACCACGTCGCAAAGTCCATGTCCAATAACGGCAGGTCGAGCAGCCACTCTCCTGGATAGTCGATAATATCAACATTTAAAATTGCGGTTTTACTCAACAGCTTTTTCGTGGTTTTATTTGGTTTGTACTTGAGCGCTAAGCGAATCTCACTCACATCCCGTGTTGGTACTGGCCATTGAGGTGGGGTCGCATGGATCTGGCTCATCGCTTCGTCGTAAGCAAAACGTGGCACCATCATATTCGCTTGAGGTTCACGCTTCGCTCCAATAAGACGCTTATCTCTGGCTGCAGTCAAAAGAGGCAAATTATCATGGGTAGCGGTATGGAGGAGCTGATTCACTAATGACGTGATGAATGCAGTCTTACCTGCACGAGAAAGTCCGGTGACGGCAATTCGAACATTGGAGTCCATACCTCTGTTGATAAAGTCATTGACTTCTTTCTTTATTCTTTTCATTGCGCTTCTTTATCTTACTCCGCTCTAAAACAACGTTATCAGCCACTTCGGGTGTTAACCTATGAATACTTACCTTTCAATACTGAACTCTATGAGTCTAACTTTATATACCTTAATAAAAGATGAACAAAACATTCGCTTAAAGCAGGATGAAAAAAGAAAAGCCTCTGAGTGGTTCAGAGGCTTACTTAATCAACACTAAAGCATTAGTGACCCTATTTAGGCTGATTACTGTGTTGAACAGAAACCTGCTTTCTTTGAGTCTAGTCGTCTTCGATTAATTTATAGATAACAAATAGAGCGATTTCTAAAATCAGCCACAATACACACGTGATGGTCACGTACTTCTCATCAAAGATGCTGATGCCGTGAAGGATCAAGTCGTAGCCAACAAAGCCACCTACCACTACAGCAAGAATAATTTGTAGAATCTGAATAAAACGAGGCATGCCGTCTCCTAATTATTGTTCGCATAACGTTTGATTGCTATGCCCTGAGGTTTATATCTACATTATATAGACAAAAAGTGCAGTTTTCGCTGCACTTTTGTCAAATGTTTGCTAGGTAAATCAGCACCTTGTCACATTCTCCCTACTGAGACAATGTAAGATTACCGTTTGCCTTACGCTTCCATCTCTTGGATTTTCACTTTCCAAGTGTCAGGACCGATTTGGTGCGCGTTAACGCCATTTGAGTCTACAGCCACTGTTACTGGCATATCTTCAACTTCAAATTCGTAAATCGCTTCCATACCTAAATCTTCAAATGCGACAACGCGAGCTTTCTTGATCGCTTTCGCAACCAAGTACGCAGCACCGCCGACAGCCATTAGGTAAACCGCTTTGTGATTCTTGATAGATTCAACCGTTGCAGGGCCACGCTCAGCTTTACCGATCATGCCCATGATGCCTGTTTTTTCTAGCATCATATCGGTGAATTTATCCATACGCGTTGATGTTGTTGGGCCAGCAGGACCAACGACTTCATCACCAACTGCATCGACAGGGCCTACGTAGTAAATGAACTTACCGTTGAGATCTACGCCTTCTGGTAGACCTTCGCCATTATCTAGCATGCCTTGAATACGTTTATGCGCAGCATCACGGCCAGTCAGAATTTTACCTGATAGAAGAACGGTTTCGCCTGTCTTCCACTCTTGTACTTCTTCTTTAGTAATCGTGTCTAAGTTTACGCGACGCGTGTTTTCTCCCGCTTCCCAAGTAATGTCTGGCCAATCTTCTAGTTTAGGTGGCGTGAGCTCTGCTGGGCCGCTGCCGTCAAGCGTGAAGTGCACGTGACGAGTCGCCGCACAGTTCGGGATCAAACAAACAGGCTTAGAAGCCGCGTGCGTTGGCGCCGTTTTAATCTTAACGTCGACAACCGTCGTCAAACCACCAAGGCCTTGCGCACCGATACCAAGTTTGTTCACGCGATTGAAGATATCAAGACGAAGCTCTTCTTCTGCGTTTTGCGGGCCACGGTCAATAAGCTCTTGAATATCGATGTGTTCCATTAGAGATTCTTTTGCCAATACCGCTGCTTTTTCAGCCGTACCGCCAATACCAATGCCAAGCATGCCTGGTGGACACCAGCCCGCGCCCATTGTTGGTAGCGTTTTCTCTACCCACTCAGCAATATCGTCAGATGGGTTTAGCATCACCATCTTAGTCTTGTTTTCACTACCGCCGCCCTTCGCTGCGATCTGAATTTCAACTTTATCGCCCGGAACCATGTTGATGTGTACGACAGCAGGCGTGTTGTCTTTGGTATTAATACGTTTACCAGCAGGATCCATAAGTACTGACGCACGCAACGGGTTGTCTGGGTTCGTATACGCTTGTCGAACACCTTCATCTACCATCTGCTGAACCGTCATGTCGGTTGAGTCCCATTGCACGCCCATACCGATGTTGATGAAACACGTCACGATACCAGTATCCTGACAAATTGGTCGGTGACCTTCTGCGGACATTCGGGAGTTAATTAGGATCTGAGCCATCGCGTCTTTAGCGGCTTGGCTCTCTTCGCGGTGGTAGGCTTTTTCAAGAGCTTGAACAAAGTCTAGCGGGTGGTAGTAAGAAATATACTGTAGCGCATCAGCGACACTGCTGATCACATCCTGCTTGCGTATTACCGTCATTACATGCCTCGTTATAGTTATGCTTCCATTATTGGCTTGGCTTCAATCGTGTTTGTTGAGCTTATTGCTCTTTTGAGCTTCGTTTTTTTATAAACAATTGTCGAACGGCTGATATCGACACACGAAACGCTGAAGTCGCCTACTTGTAAACCATCTCAAAACCCTATGAATAGAGGGAGTTTGGCTATACAGAGGAATATGATACTCTTGCTGCCCATGACATGCCATGCAGTGAACGATCTCTTTGTCACAAATTACACAAATGAACAACATGGACAATCAATTCATTGATTTTAAAGCGCTGGAATACGCACCAGAGTTTGCTCTTCACCTCTTTTCTCGCATTCAACACCTGCCTTGGGCGATGTTGCTGCGTTCTGCATCAGAAACGCATATCGATAGCCGCTTCGATGTGTTGGTTGCCAACCCAATTGCAACGTTAGAAACCACTGCCGAAAGCACACAAGTTGAAACACCATCGAATGCCTATTCAACTCAAGATGACCCATTCGCGCTGCTTCATCAGTTGCAAGAACAGTGGCTTCCTCACGTTGAGTTAAATAAAGAATTGGATTTGCCTTTTGTCGGCGGAGCGCTCGGTTACTTCAGTTACGATTTAGGTCGACGCGTAGAAACAATGCCAGAACAAGCCGAAAAGGATCTCAACACGCCCGATATGGCGGTAGGTCTGTATGAATGGGCCGTCGTTGTTGACCACAAGCTTAAAAAAGCATACTTAGTCGGTCAGAATATCGAGCTAGCTTGGCAATGGTTAGACAAACAAGAAGCGGAGCAAAGCGTAGACTTCGCTCTGTCTGGCGATTGGCAGTCAAACATGACGAAAGAGAGCTACGCTACTCGCTTTGACAAGGTGCAAGAATACTTGTTGAGCGGTGACTGCTATCAGATCAATTTGGCGCAACGCTTTAACGCACCGTATCAAGGCTGTGAGTGGCAAGCGTATCTAAAATTAGAGTCCGCCAACCAAGCGCCATTTTCCGCTTTTATCCGTATGCCGGAATCTTCGATTTTGAGTATCTCTCCAGAGCGCTTTTTAGAACTCAAAGATCGCGTCATTGAAACGAAACCAATCAAAGGTACTCGACCACGCAGCGAAGATCCAAGGCAAGATAACGCTAATGCCCATGACTTGCAGACAGCGGAAAAAGATCAGGCAGAAAACCTGATGATTGTCGATTTGCTGCGTAATGACATTGGTCGAGTTGCATCACCTGGTAGCGTTCACGTGCCAAAGCTGTTTGAGATTGAAAGCTTCCCCGCAGTGCATCATTTGGTGAGCACCATTCGTGCGAATTTGGATGAACAATACTCTCCTGCAGATTTGCTGCGAGCGTGTTTTCCAGGCGGTTCAATTACTGGCGCACCTAAAGTTCGCGCAATGCAGATCATTGAAGAATTGGAGCCGCATCGACGCAGCACGTATTGCGGCAGTATTGGCTACATTTCTCGCCATGGTCGTATGGATACCAGCATCACCATCCGCACTCTCGTAGCGGAGAATCACAAACTGTACGCTTGGGCAGGCGGCGGCGTCGTTGCAGATAGCGATTGCGCCTCTGAATATCAAGAAACGTTGGATAAGCTCTCAAAGATTTTACCAGCGCTGAAATAGTAGGTTTCGCCAAATGGCAACGGTCTATGAATCCTGCTAACGAAAACAAGCTAAAACGCCTCCAGTACTGAGAATGCCGCTCGTTTAACAGCGAGTGGCATATTTCTGTATCTCGTCATCCTGTACCGCGACGAAGGAGCGTGATACAGGCTCTTCTATCCGAGCACTTTATGGTCAAATTTGTTTCATTATCCGCTCAGAGTGCTGCTATTAGATTCCTAGTCTCGCCAAGGCTCGCTGGAATGACACAAAAAACATCGTTAAGCGATCGGCATTATCCGGTGTGGAGCGTTTTTTTGTGTGTTTTATTTACAGGTACTTTGGCTTTTAGCCGTTAGCCAACAAGCATCCGTTTTTTAAGAGGCAACGGCTACTGCTCAAGCCACTTACACATGATCTGTTCAATATCGGTTGCGGTGTACGGCTTAGTGAGGATGTCGTCCATGCCTGAATCAATACACTTTTGACGCTCTTCAATGGTTGTACCGGCGGTTAAGGCGATAATAGGATGGGTAAAGCCACGCTCTCTCAGATACATCGTCGCCTCATAACCATCCATTTCTGGCATTCGGCAGTCCATAAATATCAGTTCGTAATCTTTGTTTTTCACCGCTTCTAAGGCTTCTTTCCCATTGGCTTTTAAATCAGGCGTAATGTCGAGTTTTTTCAGCATTTGAGTAACTATCACTTGGTTCATTCTGATGTCGTCAACCACCAGTATTGAGCGTCCTGCCAAATCACTTCGCTCTATGGTAGCTAATTCCCCCTCTGCTGCGCCTTGGGCTTGCCCCTCCTTTAGAGGAATAGAGACTTTAAAGGTGGTACCTTTGCGTTCTTCACTTTCAAAGCTAATCTCGCCCTGCATCAAATCCACTAGATTTTTACAAATCGCAAGGCCCAAACCTGAGCCTTCAAAACTGCGCTTCGCCGAGCGATCTACTTGCACAAATGGGTCAAATAATGAGGGCTGTGCTTCTATCGGGATGCCAATACCCGTGTCTTCAACCTCAAAATGCGCAATACCGTTTATCCACTCCACTCGCAGCACCACCCCACCCAAATGAGTAAACTTAATAGCATTTCCCACCAAGTTGACCAAGATCTGTGTAATTCGCTCTAAGTCACCAACTAAAAACTCGGGAATTCCGAGCTTTTTATCGATGGAGAAATGAATTCGCTTTTCTGCTGCTTTAGCTGAAAATACGCCCATGATGGCTTTTTCAAGCTCTTCCCAAGCAAAGACCTTATCGATGATTTCCATCATACCGGCATTCATCTTGCTGAAGTCGAGAAGATCGTTAATGATGACCCTCAACAAGTCTCCCGATTGAGTCAAGTTGTTTAGGTAATGGCGTTGCTCTTCACCTAGCTGTGTTCGACTTAGTAGTTCAGCACTACCTAACACGCCATTAAGAGGTGTTCGCAACTCGTGGTTAATCATGGCGACAAACTCTTTCGTCGCTTTTTCCGATTCCTCTGCCCGCTTTCGCAGCTCCACTTCTCGCTCTAAACTCAAATGCCGGCCAATGACCCCATGAACCAAATCCGATACCAGCTCCATCTGTTTGGAAATAAACGACTGATCGATTTGATCCAACTGAACAGAGAAGATCAACTCCCCTACTGTTTGCTTGTCAATGATGATAGGCAAATGCAAGTTCTCCCCCTGCCAATTGGGGACAGTCTTAATCGTATTCTCATGGCGAAGCTGTAAATGACCAAAATGATGTCGGCGCAAAGAAGAGAGTTTTGTGGAATCAAGATGTAAGTAAGCCGCAGAAATGATTGAGTTCGAAGTGAGCTGCTCAATAAAACTGGCAATCATGGCTTCATCAAAGGTGCTCGACAAAAAAGTTCGACCAAACTTAATCAGCGTCGCGTCAACTTTCTCTTCGAACTCAAACTTGCGTAAATCCTTTTTTGATTTCAACTCAAGCTTTTTCAAAGCAACACTTAGCTGTTGAGTAGATTCATAAAGTTCGAAGCTCTTCTGCTCCAATAACCGCTCAGCTGCTTTTCTTGATTCGATTTCTCGTTTGAGTTTCCTTTCTAGCGAGGAACTTCCTGTCATATCGTTCTTATTGTGCCTCTAACCAAAAGCGAACCTGGCTACCATCTTCTGACTGGTTTTGGTGTTTAATATGAATAACTTCACCAAAGTTCGCCGCGCAGCCTTTTATTAGACCTAAACATACGTGAGACATACACCGCGCACTTCGATAATCAAACACCATGTTTGATTGAGTCTCGCTGATAAAATCAAACTGAGGAGGATTAGCATCTGGGTAGAGCTTTTTGACCTCGACATGAATAAAATCTTCAACATGGCGAACAAATTGAAATGTCGTTTCACACTGCTGCAAACTCGCGTGACTAGGAATCGAGCGAAGTAAATTCAAAAAAACGCACTCTCCAAATACTTCTTGCAGTTGTTCAGGTGGAATGCCAGATACTTTACTGAGACTCACAATCAATTTAACCAAGTCTTTATGATCGTAACTGCCAACCGCCGTATAAATCCCTTCGTCATTAGAAAGGTCGAGCACTTGGTCTAACACATCGAGACCAAACTTCTCTTCCACTAACTCCATGAACTCGGTGAAAATAATCCCTTTCATTAGTCAATACTTGCCTTATGGTGACGTCTTAAAATAAAGAATGGTTTATAACCTTATAAGTTTCAAATTATTATATCCAAGCAGAGTGAGACACACGACACAAAGCAGGGAAAGACCAATGGACGTGCTTTGGTATTGCCGTACTACTACTTTAATACCGTACCAACGGCGATAGCACCACGCCTCTTGCGGCCATTGAGTATAATAAATAGTGGTTAGGCACAATAAATAAGGATTTGGTTTGGTTATCGACAAAACTCAATTACTGCAAAACTTTCAATTTCGGCTTCCAACGGGTTACCACAAAGAGTCCCTCGCGCGACTGAAATGGATGAAAGGAAAATCACTGCGAGACGCAGCGGTCTTAATTGGTTTTGTAGAACGCCCGGAGGGGCTACAGGTCATTTTGACAAAGCGAGCAGCGCACTTGCGTCATCATCCGGGACAAATCAGTTTCCCCGGCGGTAAGTTTGAGCAGGAAGATCATCATCTAATCAATACGGCATTAAGAGAAACCAAAGAAGAGATCGGTATAGAAGATGAACATATTCATGTATTTGGCCAGCTTCCAACATTGCCTACGATTAGTCAGTTTAATGTGACACCGTTTTTGGCCTTTATTTCTCCTGAGTATAAAACGCATATTGACCCAAATGAGGTGGAGTCTGTTTTTGAAGTTCCTGCTAACCACATTCTGAATCCGACAAAATTGTACAGCACCAAGTTTGACCTAAAAAACAGCAGTCATCGTGTATTTGCTATCCCATATAGACAGCATTTCATCTGGGGCATGACCGCACAAATCATCGAATCGATGCAAAAACATATCATTTCACATTAAAAACTTCTGATATCGGTATTTTTATGGATGCGATCATCATGCGCATCAATATTAATAAAACGTTGCTTCATAAACATTCATTCACATTAGATTAATTTGCCGTTTTCACCGCAAACGCTTGCGGTGAAATAAATTTATACAAACAGCCCTATCGATAAGTTTTTCTAATTTTACTCATTAGCAGAAATCACGAGTAGCACATCATTTTCGTGATAAAAAGCAGGTTTTTGACATATCATTCAATAAGCGTAAGCAATAAATGATTTAGATCTAATTTTCCTAGTGTAAAATCTTGCAAAATTACTCCCGACTTATTTCCTGTTCCCAAAATGAGTAACTAAAAAATGAATACAACTACTTCTGCGGTTTCTACCGCACAATCGTCTAGTAAGTTTTCTTACAAAGACTTTACCTGGTGTCTGTCCCTTTTTGGTACGGCAGTAGGTGCCGGTGTACTATTCCTTCCTATTAAAGCAGGTGCAGGTGGCTTTTGGCCATTAGTAATCCTAGCCCTAATCGCAGCACCAATGACTTGGTTCGCACACAAATCTTTAGCTCGCTTCGTTCTTTCTGCGAAAAACCCAGAAGCGGACATCACTGACACAGTAGAAGAGCACTTTGGTAAGACTGGCGCAAACCTTATTACGTTCGCTTACTTCTTCGCTATCTACCCAATCGTACTTATCTACGGTGTTGGTATCACAAACACGGTTGACTCTTTCCTAGTTAACCAAATGGGTATGGAATCTATTCCTCGCTGGCTACTTTCCGGTGCACTTATCGCTGCAATGACAGCGGGCGTAGTGTTCGGTAAAGAGCTTATGCTGAAAGCAACTTCAGCGATGGTTTACCCTCTAGTGTTCATCCTACTAGCGCTGTCTGTGTACCTAATTCCTGGTTGGAACACTTCAATGATGGAAGTATCACCTGACTGGGGTGCAATGCCAGCTATCGTATGGCTAGCAATCCCTGTTATCGTGTTCTCTTTCAACCACAGCCCAATCATTTCTCAGTTCTCTAAAGAACAACGTCGTGTATACGGTGATGACGCAGTTAAGAAAACTGACGCTATCACTGGTGGCGCAGCGATGATGCTAATGGGCTTTGTAATGTTCTTCGTTTTCTCTGTTGTACTTTCTCTGTCTCCAGAGCAACTAGCAACAGCACAAGAGCAAAACATCTCTGTTCTTTCTTACCTAGCAAACGTTCATGAGTCTCCACTGATCTCTTACTTAGGTCCACTGGTTGCTTTCGCGGCTATCACTTCTAGCTACTTCGGCCACTTCCTAGGTGCGCATGAAGGTCTAGTTGGTCTAGTGAAATCTCGTTCAAAATCGCCAGTAAGCAAGATCGAGAAGATGTCTCTTATCTTCATCGTAATCACAACTTGGATCGTTGCTATCGTTAACCCAAGCATCCTAGGTATGATTGAAACAATGGGCGCACCGATGATTGCGGCAATCCTATTCTTGATGCCTATCTTCGCAATGCAAAAAGTTCCAGCGATGGCTAAGTACAAAACTTCAGCACCTGTGCAAATTTTCACAGCAATCTGTGGTCTTGCTGCCATTAGTTCTGTAATCTACGGCGCTCTTTAATCATCCCTGCCCTAGCACGGTATGATTAATCCAAAAATATAACGATAAAATTAAGCCTCCCAACTCCCCTTGGGAGGCTTTCTTCTGAGGTAATCGATATGATTAGTGTTTTTGATATCTATAAAATCGGTGTTGGACCTTCAAGCTCACACACTGTAGGCCCAATGAAAGCGGGTAAAGAGTTTATTGATGATCTTCGTGCGATGGGAAAACTGCGCGACATCACTAAAATCACCGTTGACGTTTATGGATCACTATCACTGACAGGGAAAGGTCACCACACAGATATTGCTATCATCATGGGTCTTGCAGGCAACACTCCTGAGAAAGTTGATATCGATTCTATCCCGGGCTTTATCGCTCGCGTAGAAGAAACTGAACGCCTTCCTGTTGGCATGCACTGTCACACAGTATCGTTCCCACGTGAAGGTGGAATGAACTTCCACAAAACAAACCTTGAGTTACACGAAAACGGCATGCAAATCCACGCTTGGATTGATGACGAAAAAGCGTACTCAAAAACTTACTACTCCATCGGCGGTGGTTTCATCGTTGATGAAGAAAACTTCGGTAAAGAAGTTGAGAATCCAGTAAAAGTTCCTTACCCGTTTACAACGGCAGAAGAGCTTGTAAAGCAATGTCATGAAAGCGGCCTGTCTATCAGTGCGCTAACCATGAAAAATGAACATGCGCTTCATTCTGACGAAGAAACTCGTACTTACTTCGCAAACATCTGGCGCACAATGCGCGAATGTATGGATCGCGGTATGAACGAAGAAGGCATTCTGCCTGGTCCACTACGCGTGCCTCGTCGTGCAGCAGCACTTCGTCAGCAACTGCTTACTTCTGAAAAAACAACGAACGATCCAATGTCTGTTGTTGACTGGGTAAACATGTTTGCTTTTGCAGTAAACGAAGAGAACGCAGCAGGTGGTCGTGTTGTAACTGCGCCGACTAACGGTGCATGCGGCATCATCCCTGCAGTACTGGCTTACTATGACAAGTTTATCCAAACCGTAACTGAGAAAGACTACATCCGTTACTTCGCAGCTTCTGGTGCAATTGGCGGCCTTTACAAGCGTAACGCGTCTATCTCTGGTGCAGAAGTTGGCTGTCAGGGCGAAGTTGGCGTGGCATGTTCTATGGCAGCAGCGGGCCTTGCTGAGCTTATGGGTGGTAGCCCAGAGCAAGTATGTATGGCGGCTGAAATTGCGATGGAGCACAACCTAGGTCTAACTTGCGACCCGGTTGCAGGTCAGGTTCAGGTTCCATGTATCGAGCGTAATGGTATTGCAGCTGTAAAAGCAATCAACTCAACTCGTATGGCACTGCGTCGTTCTTCTGCTCCTACTGTTTCTCTAGATAAAGTTATCGAAACAATGCTAGAGACAGGTAAAGACATGAACGCGAAATACCGTGAGACTTCTCAAGGCGGCCTAGCAGTAAAAGTTATCTGTTAATAAGCCTTGCTGAATATCGACGAAACCCGAGCCGCCGCTCGGGTTTTTTATACCTCATTAACTATGAATAATGGGTTGCTACGCCCAGCATAAAAAAACCTAAAACCTTGAATATATCCAATTATTATGGATATCCCCGTAAAAAATCACATCCCTCTCCTAGCTTTATTGATAACGTAGCCAAAAATTAAACTTGGAGCACACCAACACATGATTAGGTTTGAAATTGGAAACCAAATCTGCGTTTGCTTGTCCGAAAACGAAATATCTTTAGAGCTCAATCAATCACTCCACCACTCCATTCCAGTCAACCCAAATGAGTACGCCATTCTGTCAACCATCGCCAAATACGGCAGCTTAAATACGCCAATTAGCCAGCGATTGATAGAAAGCAAAATCACTCAACAATACAAAATGACACTGCCTGAAAATGGCTTTAAAAACGCGGTGGCCGCTCTAAGAAGGAAATTTCGCAAGCTCACGGAAGAACACGTAACCACAAAAAAAAATATTATCGAAAATATTCACCGGACCGGATACTTCATCCCTTTTACTATGCAAAACAACCATCAGAATGGCATCGACCATCAACATAAGATCAATCAGTACACAACAAACAGCCTTGGCAAAGCCCTTCGTATTTGTCTGCGTAATAAAAAGATCTATTCAGATACGCTGTGGGTCGTGTTGATCACAGCGATCATTTTCTTTGCCATCTGTTATTACGCGATAAACAGCATTGTGAAACATAATTATCTGGATAACGCCTTCGAAATTGCAGAAAACCTTTCCCAAAAGAGCTGCTTTGCTGATGAAAGAGAATTGAAGTCGCTCTTTGATAATGTAAAGCTGGTGGAATCGAGCATGATGCTGGACCGTTTCAATATCCGGTGTTTAGTCACTCCAGAAACCGTTGTCCCTGTCAGCAAAAAAGCATTTGAAGAGTGGAGTTATAATAGCAATTATACGACCCAATCATTTGACTTGAATAACGCAACCGTTTTGGTTCGTGTCAAAAACATTAACTTATCCGACAACGTTGAAAATCATATTTCGCGTTTTTTTCTTTCCGGTATGAAGCTATCAACCAATACAGGGACCTCTTTAGAAATTGGTAACACCAATGAACGCTTTTTCAACTATCACGTTAAGAACAGCGGCTATAAAGAGGTGTATTACATCTCTGGACCGTTTCAAAGCATCATTTTATTAAGCTTGCTGTTTCTAATAATACTGCGTCATCGCTCCCTACAAGCCTTTATAGCTTATTTGTGCGCAATTCGACAATTTAAAATCAAACTGGAGCCGATTTATGACACTTCAGCGCAAAAGATTGTGCATTACGAAGCGCTCTCGCGGTTTAAGGTAAAAAATACGCAACGCTTTATTGAAACACTGATCCGCAATGGGCTGCTCCTTACTCATACCTTACTGGTGATAGAGTCCATCTATACTAAGCACAAAGCGCTGCCTATTCCTATCAGCATCAATATTTGTCCTTCTTTGCTGCGAGGACGCAACTTTTCAATCCTACACAGAGAACTATCTAACCGAGATTGTCGTTTGCTGACGATTGAAATCACGGAAAATGCATCTATGTACTATACCTCCGAGATTTATGGCAATGTCGCGAAACTAAAAGCACTGGATTGTAAAATCAGTATCGATGACTTTGGCACTGGCAACAACAACGTGTCGCTCATCAGTAAAATCAATCCAGATTATTTGAAAATAGATCGGGAATTTGTGATTGGTTTAAAGTCGGACGATAAGAAAGTGGAAACGTTGCGTCAGTTAATCGCCATGGGAAATACGTATCGCTGCACGGTCATTGTTGAAGGCGTAGAAACCGCCGATAGCGCTCACTTACTCACAACATTAGGTGCCTATATTCACCAAGGTTATTATTATCCTCTGCATTTCTAGCTTTTCTTAACCTCGTGAGTTACTTAAACTAGAGGGAATACTCTATTAAAGTTCGTGGCGGCATGAGGATATGCCGCCAATTTGTGGTTGAACCATGATTGCTATTAAACCCACCAAACTGAAAGATTTTTCGAGTTTGATGCAATTGGATGTGCAGGAAGAGCAGAAAGGATTTTCTACGCCGTTTGAAGTGGCTTATCAAAAACGCAATAAGTCTGAAGCGTTCTTTACGATTTATTCTGACGATCTATTAGTTGGCTATCTTGTTATCGATAAAGGCTTCTCCCAACATGCGCCCTTTGCCAAAAGGCACGAACTGGGGCTCAAGTACTTGATGGTTGATCAACGTTTCCAACGCCAAGGGGTTGGGAGTGAAGCGTTACGCAAACTGTTCGTTTACGCGTATACCATTGACCCTGAAAGCAACTCTCTTTGCGTCACTGTGCCACAGAGTCAGCAATACGCTATCAGTTTTCTTGATGCGTGTGGATTCATCAATACAGAGAAAACAACGTTTGGTGAGAATGAAAAAGAGTGGATTTTACGTCATCCACTGAGCTAGCAAGAAAAGTATAAAAAATTAGGGAATATCCAGATACAACAAAGGCAAGCTCATGGCTTGCCTTTGTCTTCAATGCTCAATAAAAAGTGACTTATTCACCTTTGTAAATACAACCGGCTGTGCACGTCTCTTTGATTTCAACTTTACTTAGCAACGGTAAACTTGGCTTAAGCTGTTGCCAAATCCATTTTGCTAGCACTTCGCTCGTCGGATTCTCCAAACCTTCAATGTCGTTCAGGTAATAATGGTCTAAACGATTGTAAATTGGTTTGAATGCCGCTTTGATTTCAGCGAAATCCACTACCCAACCAGTATGCGGGTCTACCTCACCTTCTACATAAAGACGAACTAAGAAAGAGTGTCCATGCAAACGACCACACTTATGGCCTTCAGGTACATGTGGCAAGTGATGTGCCGCTTCGAACATAAACTCTTTGTACAATTCTGTTTTCATCTTGATTCTCAGGCTTTAAAAAGACACGCAATACTAAGGAATTCACTGCCAACAGACAAGTGCTACTCAATACAAGCGTAGCAAAACGCCGTTTGTTCTCAGCGAAAATAATTAAACCTTTGTCCTGATCGTCGTATTTCTGTCATGCGCCAAACATTTGATTACACAGCACTCACATCACAATTACATATCCCCAACATGAGTGGGGTCACAATCATTCATTTCGTTGTTCGCAGTGCGCATTTGTGCACATTAAGATTGTGCAGTTCGTTCCAATTACACTTATAAATTTATGCGCTCAACTATCACTTTTAAGCTCTTGCTCGCGTTAATTGCCGTCTTCAGCTGTGTTCTGGCTGCCTCTACGGCTTATCAATACCATCAACAAAAAACCTTAATCAATGATGTTCTCAGTGAACAGCTTCATGATAAGGCCAGTAATTACTTCGATAGCCTAAACATGATGATGCTAACAGGCACCATGTCGCAAAAAGAAACTTTGCGAAAAAAAGCACTCGCTCAAGAAGGGATTGAAGAAGTTCGCGTGTTGCGGGCCGATACCGTAACCAAGCTTTACGGACCAGGACAAGCAAACCAACAACCGGTCGATGATATTGACCAACGAGCTTTAAATGGCGAACTGGTCATTGAGCCAATTTCAGCCAATTGGGGGAACGGACTAGTTGTCGCGCTACCAATGAAATCAAGCAAAAATTATCGTGGCACCAACTGCGTTTCTTGCCATGTAGCACCAGAAGGCGAAGTATTGGGCGCGATTCGTTTGGAATACAACATGAACCACGTCAATTCAATGATCAATAAACAGGCAATGTTTGCGATGGGAATAATGGCCGTTATCGCGTTTGTTGGTTTTATTATAACGATGAGTTTGATTCGTAAGATCATTGTTCGCCCAATACAAAAAACGTCGCAATTCATGGCGAATGTGAGCCATAGTAAAGATCTATCTCAACGACTTGTTCATCACCAAAAAGATGAGGTAGGCCAACTTTCTACCGCGATTAATTCGTTTATGGATACGGTATCCGAGAGTTTAGAGCGTGTACAAGACACCTCCCACTCTCTTGCCAATTCAGCCAGTCAGTTAACGGATGTTGCACAATCAACAGACAAAGCGGCCAATAATCAACAATTGGAAACCAGTGACGTACAAAGCAACATCACCGACATGTTGCAACAACAAACCGCCGTTGAAGACTCGACCAATAACGCCACAGCTCTAGTCAACCATACCGTTGATGTTGCCACTCACAGCGCAAGCCAAGCACACAGCGTGAGCGAAGACATCAAACACTTGGTGAGCAATATTGACGGCGTACGGGAAAAAATCAGTTCGTTAAACCAAAGAACCGAAGAAGTATCATCCATTCTTGGGGTCATTAAAGGCATTGCAGAACAAACCAACCTGCTCGCGTTGAATGCTGCAATTGAAGCCGCCCGAGCCGGAGAGCAAGGACGCGGTTTTGCCGTCGTCGCGGAGGAAGTGCGTAACCTAGCTTCTCGGACCGCCGAAGCCACAGGCAACATTGAGCATATCATTTCTCAATTCCAGCAAGGGAGTGAAGAGTCCTTAGCCTCTGTGGATACTGTCTGCCAGTTTGCTCACCAACGTTCCGTCGATGTCGAGACACTTTCAGTCACGATGCATAACGTTGTCGATGAAATGCATCAAGTTCTGAAACATGCGGAAAACATTCAAAGCCAGACGCAAACCACATCCGACGTCAGTCAGCGTATTCAATCCAAAATTGATGTGATCACACTGCATGCTGACGACACATCGCAATCAGCATCGCACACGCGTGATATTAGTGTTGATTTAGAGCATCTATCCGAACGTTTAGAGCAATTACTTAACCAATTCACACTTTCAGAGCATCAAAGAGTGAATAAATAGAGAGATTCTCCCCATCAAAATGAATATAAAGGTTGATGCGAGCGAATTGACAGGTAATATGTCTCGTTGAATCTGTAAAATGCTACCCAACTCAGCACTTAGCTTGTTTTTTTGAACAAAAATGTTATTAGACAAGTACTTTAATAAGTGTTGGGTTGAATTTTTACCTCAATGGAGAATATTGAAAACATGACTTACGCGCCTGTATCAGACGTATTGAAAGGTCAGCTAGCAGTAGACAGCGAAGTGACTGTTCGTGGCTGGATCCGTTCACGTCGTGATTCCAAAGCTGGAATCTCTTTCCTTGCCATATATGACGGCTCTTGTTTCGACCCGATTCAGGCCGTGGTCCCAAATAATCTTAATAATTACGAAGACGAAGTACTAAAGCTAACGACTGGCTGCTCTGTTGAAGTAACTGGTAAGATTGTTGAATCTCCTGCAAAGGGCCAAGACTTCGAACTTGCTGCCACTGGCGTTAAAGTGGTTGGTTGGGTTGAAGACGCAGAAACTTACCCGATGGCAAAAACTCGTCACTCTATTGAGTACCTACGTGAAGTAGCGCACCTACGTCCGCGCACAAACGTAATCGGTGCGGTAGCACGTGTACGTAACTGCCTATCTCAAGCGATCCACCGCTTCTACCACGAGCAAGGTTACTTCTGGGTATCTGCGCCGTTGATCACTGCCTCAGATGCTGAAGGCGCTGGTGAAATGTTCCGCGTTTCTACGCTAGACATGGAAAACCTACCTCGTACAGACGCTGGCAAAGTAGACTACAACGAAGACTTCTTCGGTAAAGAAACTTTCCTTACGGTATCTGGTCAGCTAAACGCGGAAGCTTACGCTTGTGCACTAAGTAAGGTTTACACTTTCGGCCCTACTTTCCGTGCTGAAAACTCAAACACAAGCCGCCACCTAGCAGAGTTCTGGATGGTTGAGCCTGAAGTTGCGTTTGCAGAACTGGACGACGTTGCGAAACTGGCTGAAGACATGCTTAAGTACGTATTCAAAGCAGTACTTGAAGAGCGTCGCGATGACCTTGAGTTCTTTGCTCAGCGCATCGACAAAGAAGCCGTTAGCCGTCTAGAGAACTTTGTTTCTTCTGACTTCGCACAAGTTGACTACACTGACGCGATCCAAATCCTGTTGGATTCTGGCCGTGAGTTCGAATTCCCAGTTGAGTGGGGTATCGATATGTCATCTGAGCACGAGCGTTTCCTAGCGGAAGAGCACTTCAAAGCGCCGGTAATCGTTAAGAACTACCCGAAAGACATCAAAGCATTCTACATGCGTATGAACGATGATGGTAAGACGGTAGCGGCAATGGACGTTCTAGCACCTGGCATCGGTGAAATCATCGGTGGTTCTCAGCGTGAAGAGCGTCTAGACGTACTGGATGCACGTATGCGCGAAATGGGTATCGACCCTGAGCACATGAGCTGGTACCGCGACTTGCGTCGTTACGGCACAGTGCCACACGCAGGCTTTGGTCTAGGCTTTGAGCGTCTAGTATCTTACGTAACAGGCATGGGCAACGTTCGTGACGTGATTCCATTCCCACGTACGCCTCGCTCTGCGAACTTCTAATCACTTTTTAGTGAGACAGAATTAGAAAAGACCTCCCTAGTGGAGGTCTTTTATTTTGTGCTCAACCGTCAATACTATCTGCCAAGCAACTCAAGCTTGAGTTAGTCTTCTTCCTTATCTCTGTCCGCTTTTTCAGCGTACTTTACGCCCACAATACATAAGCCAAACATTACGAAAGGGATCACGGCCGCGGTGTACTCTGTCCATGCCATATGAGAGAAAGATTTCGCCAAAATGAGATGCGCAAATACCAGTAAAAACGCACTAAAAATAGCAACGGCGATTAACCTTAACTCATGCTTAACCAACTGCTTTTTCATCTTAAATCCTGCTTAATCATCCAAGGTCTTTCGACCTGAATAATGATTGAAGCACAATTTGCAAAAATGGCGCTGATACAGTTGGAGCAAAAAAACACTAAGCAGTTTAATGAGTTTCAATTCTGAGTAATTCGCGAAGCAAATCACCTAACCTTTTGATAGCACGTTCTAAACTCGTTTCTAAAGGAAGCGATGTATTCAGTCTTAAATAGTTTTCGTATTGATCACTTATCGAAAAGAGTTTGCCATAAGCGACAGTAACCTGCTCAGACAATAGTGCTTGATATACCGCTTTACTTGATATTCCATCTGGCAATTTCAGCCAAAGAAAGTAACCACCATCAGGACGTTGATAGGTAACCTCTTTAGGTAGGTGCTTTGCAAGTAAATCCACGAAGTCAGCTTGACGTTGTTGCAGTGCCTTACGCAGCTTTCTCAGGTGGTTGTCGTAACTGTCGTTTTGTAAGTAATGTGCAACCCCCTGCTGAATAGGGGCACTCCCAGATAATGTCGATATTAACTGGAGCTTTTGAATAGTCTCGTTAAAACGCTTATTCACCACCCAACCCAAGCGATACCCAGGGCATAAACTCTTAGAAAAAGAACCACAATGAAGGACACGCTCTTGCTCATCAAAGGTCTTCAATGAGTTCGGCCTTTTGTCAGAAAAATACAGCTCAGAGTACACATCGTCTTCGATGAGATACACATCATATCGATTGGCTAACTCAACAATGTATCGTTTGTGTTCATCAGACAAAGAAGCCCCGGTTGGATTATGAAAGTTCGTCATTAACCAACAAGCCCGAACATCTTCATTGGCAAAAGCTGCTTCGATTTGTTCAAGCGAATGCCCACTCTCATCATCGACACTGATTTCAATAGCTTTGAGACCTAACCGTTCTACCGCTTGAAGTGCGCCATAAAACGTTGGGGATTCGACAACGACAGTATCACCTGGTCGGGTGACCGCTTGCAAACTCAAGTTCAATGCTTCTAGCGCACCGGAAGTAATAACCACATCATCATGGGTTAGTGATATCCCATGATGAATATACCTCTGAGCGACGAGTCGCCTTAACGACTCAGCACCAGGAGGTAGGTTGTCTAGCAACTTATCCGGCCCCATTTTTCGTCCCGAGCTGGCCAAATTACGGTTAAGCGACTCTAAAGGAAACAAACACGGATCCGGAAACGCCGAGCCTAAATGAACAACATCCGATGTTGCTTGATGCTTCAAAAACGAATACAACTCATCATTCAACTTGGTGCATGGTGTATTGTTGCTTTTAATTCCATTCGTATTAGTGAGACGTTCAAGATCGGCAGTCACATAGTAACCAGATTGAGGCTTTGCTATCACCCAGCCTTGCGCCTCTAGCAATTGATAGGCTTGTAATACCGTACCTGCACTTACGGAATGATTGCGGCTGGTGACGCGTATTGAAGGCAGCTTCTCCCCTGCTCTCCAAGTATCTTGCTGAATTTGTGCCTTAAACAATTCGGCCAATTGACGGTATCGATTCATGTATCCCTCATTTCACTTGCAGCCGCACCATAGCATACTTCGCGCCAGCATTCTGATATGGCAGTAGTCAATTTAGCAACGTAATTTATCAAGCTTGTTTATAGCAATTTCGACGACGAAGTGAGAATTTATGTTCCATACTTTTACTGATACGTCCGAGTGGTCTTAAATCTTTGCCTTGTCTGAAAAGCAAGGCATTTCACGGGACTGAGAGTGTTAAATCCACTTAGACATCTATCTTTTAAGTCGGGAGGAAGCGATGAAAGTATTTACAATGGACGATCTCTCTTATCGCGGGAAACATAAAGGTGTACATAGCTGGGACCATCCTGGCGGCACAACCCCTTATTACTGGCATCCTGATTGGTTGCATATCGCTGAAGATGCTTTGGGTGAACACAAAAAGGCTGACCTTGAAGTCCCTGACGGAGAGGCCGCAACAGAAGAGCATGCAAAAGCGGCGATTCTCAAACACTTGAATGACGAGTAGTTTAGGCTCTATCACCGTTCAAGAATAGCGTTAGGTAGGCGAATCCATCGTCGTATGCTTTAAACGCATATAAAGCCAAAACCTGCCAAATAATAAATTCTTCTGAATGAGAAGTACGCATCGTCTGTAGCTATCGAATGACAAAATAAGTCGATAGTTATCACATTAATTTTCGTTACATCTGTTACATTTAGATAGTAATGGTGATGCACACCTCAACTCATGAATTATGAGAGAAAACAATAATGGCGAAATACAACGAAGAAGACATTAAATACAAAGGTGAATCCAACGGCGTACATTCTTGGAGTTCTCCTTCCGGCCAACCTTATTACTGGCACCCAGATTGGCTACACGTAGCGGAAGATGCGACGGGCACACACCCGAAACAAAAGCTTGAAGTCGAAAAAGCGGAAGTCCCAACAGAGAAGCACGCGTTAAAAGCAATCTTAAAGCATATGAACGACTGGGCGACTGAGAAGCTTTCTTCTAATCCAGACATCGAAACCAATGCGGTTGAGTCTGAAATCGATCTGAAGAAATAACATCAATCGGCCTCTATACTTCTTACAAGCAAACGCTCCACCTTTAGTGGGGCGTTTTTGTCTCAACTAGTAACCGCCACTCCACGTAAATCACTAACGCAAAGCACTGAAGTCAAACGATTGGTACGTGAACAAAACTTCATCAACCATGGTATAAATCCCCTTCAAACTCTGTGCCTACCAAACGTTTTCATGGCAAAAACTTTAGTTATGTTAGAATTCTGTTTCAAATCGCAACTTTTTTAGGTTTTCTTTTCAGTAACGGTTGTAACCAATATTGCTGAAAGGTATAAATGTTAGCACACCCCTTCGATTAACATGGATGAAGATTATGTTTGAAAAAGTAGTTGCCGCTCCGGCTGACCCTATTCTTGGCCTTACTGAAGAGTTTAAAAAAGATGCTCGCGCAGACAAAATTAACCTTGGCGTAGGTATTTACAAAAACGAGCAAGGCGAAACTCCCGTTCTTGCAACAGTAAAGAAAGCTGAAGCAGCGCTTGTTGAAACTGAAAAAACCAAATCTTACCTAACTATCGAAGGCACAGCTGAGTACGGCATTGCCGTACAAAAACTGCTTTTCGGCTCTGATGCAGAAATTGTAAACGAAAAACGCGCTAAAACAGCTCAAGCTCCAGGTGGTACTGGTGCATTACGTGTTGCTGGTGAGTTCATTAAACGCCAACTTGGCGATGTAAAAATCTGGATCAGCAATCCTACTTGGGCAAACCACAACGGCGTATTTACTGCCGCTGGTATCGAAACGGCACAATACAGCTACTACAACGCTGAAACAAAAGACAAAGACTTCGATGCAATGCTAAACGATCTGCAATCTGCGTCTGAAGGTGACATCGTGCTTCTACACGGCTGCTGCCACAACCCTACAGGTATCGACCCAACTGCTGAAGAATGGGAAACATTGGCGAAACTAGTCGCAGAGAAGAAATTGCTTCCTCTATTTGACTTCGCATACCAAGGCTTTGCTAAAGGCGTGGAAGAGGATGCGGCGGGTCTTCGTACTTTTGCTAAGTACAACAAAGAAATCCTAGTCGCGAGCTCGTTCTCGAAAAACTTTGGCCTTTACAACGAACGCGTTGGTGCCTTCACGTTAGTAGCGGAATCAGAAGAAGTCGCAACAACCGCATTTTCGCAAGTTAAAGCCATTATTCGCTCTATCTACTCTAACCCACCTGCGCACGGCAGCGCTGTCGTGACTCACATTCTTGGCAACACCGAAATGCGTGCGGAATGGGAAGCTGAAGTAGCAGAAATGCGTGACCGTATCCAAGAGATGCGTGAACTATTTGTAGCGACACTAAAATCAGAAGGTGTGGACGCAGACTTTAGCTTCATCGAACGTCAAAATGGTATGTTCTCTTTCTCTGGCCTATCTAAAGAGCAAGTAAACCGTCTGAAAGAAGAGTTCGGTATTTACATCGTCGGTTCAGGCCGAATCAGTGTTGCTGGTATGACGAAGTCAAATATGGGCCCTCTGTGTAAAGGCATTGCAGCGGTTTTATAATCGATAGTCGCATACTTTATTAAAAGAAAAGGTCAGCATAAGCTGACCTTTTTGTTTTTATTTATTGCCAATAAATGAACCAGTCCGCTAGTAGACAAACTTCAAACTCAGCCCCACTTCATTGACATAATCAGAGCTCTCACCGCTGTAATCGGTATCTCTAAACTGATAAAAAAGACCAGTACCAATAACATCATGCCATTGGTAGTTAAAACCTATCTTAAAATTGTTCTCATCGACGATATCACTGCGGTTAACTTCCACCTCGGCCGTCGCAATAAGTTGTTCACTGAATAAGTAATTCACCCCAACGGTGACGGCTTGAAGCAATTCGCTATCTGAAGATAACGTATTATCCGTTTTGTCGTCCGTCGCTTTCGCTTTGATTGCACCTATTCCATATTTACCGTAGATATCGAATTGATCCGTAATCCCATAACGATAACCACCACCAAACAACAAACGGTCAATGCGAAGAGTAAAGTCGTCCGGATGGAAAAACTGCGCCGAGTAATCGACATTAAACAACCAGTTCTCAGTAAATAAGTAATTACCACCGAGCCCAATTGTGGTCGCGTTCGAATTATCTAACCACTCTTCATTTGTGGTTCCGGCACCCACATCCAGGTGAATGTGTTCATACCCAAATTTTTCTGCTTGGTCCATGACCGCCGCGCTAGTTACTGCTGGCAAAGCAGCTAAAGACGCAAGCAATAAACTTCTCACCATTCGACTTCCTTTCATGAGAATTATTTAAACACTGCCCCCAAATCACCTTGAGTGGCTTAGTTCAACAAAAATAACTTAGTTTACAGACGCGGTAACGATTTGAAACCTGCTATGCCTCTAAATCAAGCATTGGCCCAAAATATATCGACCACGTCCGCTCACCTTTTAAGTGACTATATAGTAGTAGAAATGCCGATTCCTTATCGTGCGATATGTCAGAATCTTATGACTGAGTACGAAAATCACGGTTCAGATAAGACTCTGTTTTAAAACTAAGTTAAGATTACTTTATTATTTGCGAACTAAAAGGCACCTTCGATGGATGCAGAACTTCTCGAGATTTATAACTTTCTCGCCAAGTACCCCCCGTTCAATGAACTCCCTGAAGAAACACTAAACAAGGTGACAGAGAGTGTCGAGATCTCGTACTACCGAGAAGATACCCCAATCATCCATTTTGGAGACTATATCCAAGATCTCTACGTGGTGCGAAGCGGTGTCGTAGAAGTTTATCGACGCAAAGGAGAGCTTTATAACCGTCTTGATGAAGGTGACCTATTTGGCCAGATGGGAATGCTAACCAACAACAAAGTACGCTTTCCGGTAAAAGCCATTGAAGATACTCTGCTCTACTGTATTCCTGGTGACGTTTTCCAAGAAATATACGACAACTTTGATTCCTTTGCAGACTTTGTCGAAGTGGAAAATAGTGCTCGTTTACGCCAAGCCATTTCAGAAAACAAAGATGCCAATGACCTGACGACATCGAAAGTGAAAACCTTGCTGACTGGCGATGCTCATACGATTGATCGAGGACAGACAATCCAGCAAGCCGCGCAGCAGATGGCGAATGACAACGTATCTGCTCTACTTATCGTCGATCCAGATTTCGTTCGTGACGAAGATGACCCACAGTCTCCGGTACTTGGTATTATTACTGACCGTGACTTGTGTACCCGTGTGTTGGCCGAAGGCTTGTCTCCACAGGACGATGTATCAAGTGTGATGACCACTGAAGTCATGTCTCTTGATCACAATGCCTACATCTATGAAGCAATGTTAACCATGCTGCGTTACAACGTGCACCACCTGCCTGTGGTTAAAAACCAATTGCCTATTGGTATTATCGAAACAACCGACATTGTTCGCTATGAATCACAAAACTCGCTCTTATTGGTGAGTAGCATTTTCCAACAACAGACTATCGAAGATTTGGCAGTTGTTGCTGAAGAAGTAAAAAGCAGCTTTGTACGCCTGGTCAACGAAGATGCCAACTCACACATGGTGGGCAGTGCGATGTCCGTGATTGGTCGAAGCTTCAAACAGCGTCTGTTAGAAATGGCTGAAGAAGAGCTTGGCCCACCACCAATTCCTTATTGTTTCCTTGCACTTGGCTCAATGGGACGTGATGAGCAACTGTTGGTGACTGACCAAGATAACGCCATCATTCTAGATGAGACCTACCAAGAAGAGAAACATGGTAAGTACTTCGAAGCTTTAGCAAAATACGTCAGTGATGGATTAGATGCCTGTGGCTACAAGTATTGTACGGGCGATATTATGGCAACCAACCCATTATGGCGCATGACTCGTTCAGAGTGGGAAGAGTGCTTCGCTGACTGGATTGATAACCCGAACCCGAAAGCGCTACTCAACGCGTCCATCTTTTTCGATTTGGATGGCGTTTACGGTCGCTTAAAATGGGCAGAACAATTAACCAGCTTTATTGTTCGTCGTGCGCGTAAAAACAATCGCTTCTTAGCCTGTCTGGCTCGCAACGCACTTAACCGAACGCCGCCACTTGGCTTCTTTAAAGACTTTGTGATGGAGAAAGATGGCAGACACAACAACTCCATCAACCTCAAACGTCGTGGTACGGCTCCTCTGGTCGACTTAATTCGCGTTCACTCTCTGGCGGTTGGCTCACGCGCACAGAATTCGTTTGAGCGTCTCGACGACATCATTGATGCTGGCATTTTGCCAAAAGGTCGTGCACAAGACTTAAAAGACGCACTAGAGTTTATTTCCATGGTGCGTATTCGTCACCAAGCGACGGACGTGGAATTAGGCATTGACCCAGATAACAATATCGAACCAGAAAATCTCTCTGAATTTGAACGTCGCAACCTAAAAGATGCTTTCCAAATCCTAAGCAATGGGCAGAACTTCCTTAAGTTCCGCTACCAAGCGAATAAGAGCTTTAAGTGAGGTTGAACATGATCAAAAAGCTCTTTCAGAAGCCAACCATTCAGTGGCCAACGAAATTTGAACAAAAGTTGGAGATGGCTAAAGATGAGAATTTAATTGCGTTTTATAGCAATAAACCACCTGCACCAGAGACCCCCCTGTCTGAGGTGGAGTTCGTCGCGCTAGATTTCGAAACGACGGGGTTGAACCCCGAAAAACATGACATCATTACCATTGGTTTAGTGCCGTTTAACTTGAAGCGGATTTTTTTGCGCAATTCGCGTCATTGGAAAGTTCGCCCGCAGCGAGCACTCGATGAAGACTCGGTAATCATACATGGTATTACTCACAGTGAATTGATCGATGCACCTGACTTGGGTGACATCTTAAGCGAGCTACTACCATGCTTAAGCGGAAAAATCATTGTTGTGCATTATCGTCGTATCGAGAGAGAATTTCTGGATAAAGCACTCAAAAGCCGTTTAGGGGAAGGAATTGAGTTTCCAGTGATAGATACGTTGCATCTTGAAGAAACCATTCAACAGAAACGCTCTGGCTCACTCTGGGAGCGTTTAAAAGGGAAAAAGCCAGAATCGGTTCGGCTAGCGCAATCTCGACGCCGTTATGGTCTGCCAGACTATACCCCTCACCATGCATTAACCGATGCAATTGCTACGGCAGAACTGCTACAAGCGCAAATCGCCCATCATTATAGCGAAGACCAACCGATCAGTGAGTTCTGGCTATAACGTCTTTCTAGCTTAATAAGCGATCAAAAAAGGAGCCAAATGGCTCCTTTTTATTTAGGTCGGTATCCGATTACAGCTTAAAGCGTTGAATCTCTTGCTCTAATTCGTGTGAAAGCTCAGATAGGTGGGCAGCTTGTTCTGCTGCTTGATGAGCTTCTACCGACAGCTCGTTAGAAACGTCACGAATGCCTTCAGTATTACGCGTGATCTCGGTTGTTACCGATGCTTGCTCTTCTGCCGCCGATGCAATCTGCGTTGCCATGTCACTGATGCGCTCAACAGCAGTATGGATTTGCGTCAAGCTCGCTGCTGCCGCGTTTGCATCATCAACACTGGTGTCAGCCAGACGACGGCTATCACCCATGATGCCAACCGCTTTCGCTGTTGTGCCCTGTAGCATCTCGATAGTTTCTTGAATCTCTTGCGTTGAAGCATGAGTGCGTTGGCTCAATACGCGAACTTCATCCGCAACCACAGCAAAGCCACGGCCTTGTTCACCTGCACGTGCTGCTTCAATTGCCGCGTTAAGTGCAAGTAGGTTAGTTTGCTCAGCAATACCTTGAATCGTTGATAGAATCGTATTGATGCTATTTCCGTGTGCTTCTAGCTCTTGAATCACATCAGTGGCAACTTGAACTTCTTGCGCCAAGTTCTGGATAGAACCTTGCGTCTGAGTCACTTGGCTAGAACCGTGTGAACAAGCTTGAACCGCTTCCTCTGAATTACTTGCCGTGCTATCTGCATTACCTGCAATTTCTTGTGTTGCTGCTGCCATTTCGTTCACAGCCGTCGCAACCATGTTGATCTCATCTTGCTGGTAAGAGATACGCTGACTACGCTCTTCAGCTTGCTGTGCCGTCGTGCGTGCTTGCTCTGAAAGCGCAGATGATACGTGGCTAAGCTTGGTCACCATCGTGTGCATGTTGCCAACAAAGCGGTTGAAGTTTTCAGCCAATTTACCGACTTCATCATCACTGCGTGGTTCTAGTCGTTGCGTTAAGTCACCTTCACCAGATGCAATTTCCTCAAGTGCATTTGATACGCGGCTCAAGTCACGGAACAAGAAACCAACTAACCAAGATACCGCAAGAATAACCACAATGGTGATCATCACTGCAGTGATCAATAGGTCACGTAGCAATACCGCATGCCCTGCTTCTTCCGTTGCGCGATCCATTTCAATCGCGAACATCCAATGCGTGCCAGGTACTTTATTAAAGTAGTAAAGCTTCTCTTTGCCTTTGATTACCGTATCTTCGATACGACCTTCATCTGCAGCGCGCTCGATTGCATCTTCTGAAAAGTCTTTTAGAACACTGGTGATAGGCTTAAGCGTTAAGCTTTTATCTGGATGCGCTAGGAACGTACCTTCGTTCATATCGATTAACATCGCATGCGCATTTTCACCTGCATCTAGGTTAATCACGTCGCTGATGAGCTGATCGATCAGTACATCTGCACCAACAACACCAACAAACTGACCATTTTTCATTACTGGCTCAGCAATGGTTACAAGCAGCGCGTTAGTGATTGCATCTTGATATGCAGCTGTGATGATCTGCTTACCTGCGGCGTTAGCATCTTTGTACCAAGGACGAGTACGAGGGTCGTAATCAGCACGGTTACGCTCAGGGTGAGAGCGATACATATCACCGTTTGGTGTACCAAGGAAGATGTCATCAAAGCCACCAGCCTTGCGAGCTTGTTGTAGGAAAGGGACAACGTCTTGCTCTGTCGAGTAGTCGTTGAATGCGGTAGCAATATCTTTACGGATATTGACCCAATCAGAAATTCCTTCTGACGCAGTAGTACTTAGACTTTGCGCACGTGAATAGACACCTGAACGAGTCTGATCAAATAATTGACCAGCCGACAACCAAGTAAGTGCTGTTGCCATCACAACAACAGCAGAAAGGCTTGCGCCAATAAGCTTTTGTTTTAATGATAATTTCATATTTATAGTTTTTGAGTTGGGAGAACAGTTAAGGTGTGTGAATATTACACACTTTTTCACGACTATTCACTAATTTTTAAAAAACAAAATAGCACATTAACTCTTTGTAAAATATGAACTTTCATGTGTCATTTTTTTGTCTCACCGTCATAAAAACCGCACAAAAAAAAGCCAGCAAAATACTGGCCTTTTGATTACTTGTTACTCAGACAGATTTATAAAATGCCTGAGTTATTGACGTTCTGTTCTCATACCCATCAATAAGCTCACACACATTGCAAGCAGAATGAAGGTAAACGGTAGTGCTGTAGAAATTGCACCTGCCTGAAGCGCTTGAACTGCTTCTGAGCCACCAATCCACAGTAGAGCAACCGCAATTGCACCTTCCATAAATGCCCAGAAAACACGTTGAAGTACAGGAGCGTCGACTTTACCGCCCGCTGTGATGCTGTCGATAACAAGTGAACCAGAGTCAGAAGACGTGATGAAGAACACAAGTACCAACACAACAGCAATGATTGAAAGCATGCTACCAAATGGAAGAACATCGAACATTTGGAACATAGCAAGTGAAACGTCAGTCAAACCCTTCGTGCCCAACTCACCTACTTTATCAACAACTTGCTCGATCGCTAGACCACCAAATACTGACATCCAAACAACAGTAACAGCGGTTGGAACCAATAGAACGGCTGTAATGAATTCGCGAACGGTACGACCGCGAGAAACACGCGCAATGAACATACCTACGAATGGTGACCATGAAATCCACCAAGCCCAGTAGAATACTGTCCAGCCTTGGAACCATGCCTCATCTGTACGACCAAACGGGTTACTTAGCGGAATAATATTCTCTACGTATGCCATAAGTGTGGTTGGAATCGAGCCTAAACTCGCCGCCCAACCGATAAGACCAACAAGAATCAGTAGCAAGAACGCCACAACCATGTTGATGTTACTAATGACTTTAACGCCACCATCAATACCACGTACGACTGAAACAACAGCAAGCAAAGTTACAACGGTAATGACGACGATTTGTAGGCCCAGGCCTGGCTCAACACCAAATACGTGATGAATACCACTTGCCGCTTGTTGTGCACCTAAGCCCAGTGACGTTGCAAGACCAAACAAGGTCGCAAGAACGGCCAAGATATCCACGATATGACCAGCCCAGCCCCACGCGCGATCACCCAGAAGCGGGTAGAAGATCGAGCGCATAGAAAGCGGTAAACCTTTGTTGTAGGCAAAGAATGCTAAAGAAAGTGCTACAACACCGTAAATTGCCCATGGGTGAAGACCCCAGTGGAACATCGTCGCACCCAGTGCCAATCTCGCTGCTTCTGGTGTGTTTGCTTCAACACCGAGTGGCGTTTCATACCAACCAGTGAAGTAAGCGACAGGTTCTGCGACACTCCAGAACATTAAACCGATACCCATACCAGCCGCAAATAGCATTGCAAGCCATGACATGAACGAGTAATCGGCAACAGCGTCTTTACCACCTAGGCGGATTTTACCCATTGGCGAAACGATAAGTGCCAAACAGAAAATAACGAAAATATTACCTGCAATAATGAACAACCAATCGAATGAACCAATGATCTTCCATTTCAGCCCATCAAGTGCCGTCTTTGCGGTATGTGCATCTAGAACTAATGCAGCGACAAGAAACAGCGCAATTAAACCTGCACTAATACCAAAAACTGGGTTATGAACATCAAAACCCCATTTTTGAACGTTGTCTTGACCTACCGTATAGTCGGTACTATCGATACTGTACTTATCTATACCCTTTGTCATCGTTCCTCTCTATTTTTGTACTGTTTTTACGTACCAAACAAAAAAATCTTTCGAACACGATACGTTTTACATTCCGTGAAGGCGCAAGATCCTATCATTTGACACGTTTTTGTCTATCTTTTTGCTATGAAAAAATCCAATAACTTACTTTTCACTCAGCAATTTCCACCTTTAAAAGGATAAACCACTAGCGCAATAGTTAGACCACAAACATTTATTGCTATAATAATTTTAGGTCTTCTTATTTTGTCTACACGACGCAACAAAATGAAATTGGAGACACTACTTAAAATTGTAGTGGTAATTTTTGATTCCACCCCTTTAAATAAGGGCGCATTTAAGTTAGTGTCGCCTCGATAAATGTTCCCTACAGACTGGATGAATAAATTGGAAAAGTACGAAGAAGTATTGGTCTCGATTCGTCAGATCATCCGCGCTATTGATTTACATTCTAAAAAGCTGAGCAAAGAGTCTGGATTGACCGCTCCACAGTTGATTTTGATGCGTGCTATCAATGAGTTAGATAACGTAACGATTAAACAGTTGTCTAGCCACACTAACATGAGCCAAGCGACCGCAACGACCATTCTAGATAGACTAGAACGAGGCCAGTTTGTTGAGCGTCAGCGCAGTGTTCAAGACAAGCGTAAAGTGCATGCTGTACTTACGAGCAAAGGCCAGGAAGCCCTAAAGCAAGCACCAACGCCATTGCAGGAACACTTCATTAATCGATTCCAAAAACTGGAAGAATGGGAGCAGTCTCTGCTGCTATCTTCCGTTCAACGCATCTCAACAATGATGAATGCAGAGGATATCGATGTCGCTCCAATGCTAGAGCTTGGCAGCATTACAAAAGTCGATTAATTTCGCTCTCACGTGCTCGCTTTTTGCGGGCACTACTCTCCTACTCAGTTAACCCTGTTTCAAACGCATATTTCGCTAGCTCTGCCGTCGAATGTAAATCCAACTTGTGCTTAATGTTATGGCGATGCGTTTCTACCGTTCGGTAGCTAATGTTAAGTAGTGTGGCTATTTTCTTACTGCTGTTTCCTTGAGCGACTAATTTAAGCACCGCTTCTTCCCTGCGGCTGAGTGGATTCGTTTTTTGAGTGGCTGGCACCACCTCTTGGGTAAAAAGCGTTTGTGTGACAGACTCACAGAAATACGTTGAACCTTGATTCACCGTTTTTATTGCTTGCACCATTTTCTCGGCCGAGATTTCCTTGAGCATGTACCCTACTGCGCCAGCTTGCATGACCTTCATGATGTATTCACGGTTATCGTGCATGGTCAGCATAAGTATTTTGCTCTCTGGTCGCTCTTCTTTAATTACCCCAGTCGCTTCAATACCGTTCATTATCGGCATGCTAATGTCCATCAAGATGACATCAGGCTGAAGGTGCTTTGCGACTTCTATCGCTTCCAGCCCATTGCTTGCCGTACCGACCACTTCAATGTCAGGCTCTAACTCCAAGCGAGCCATGAAGCCATCTAAGACCACTTGATGATCATCAACAATCACCACACTAATCGGTTTATCCATAAACTAATTCATCCAAATTAAGCAGCACGGTAATCTCTGTTCCTAAACCAAGCTCACTCATCAGTTCAAACTCACCACCAATGAACTCTACACGCTCTTGCATGTTCCTTAACCCAATCCCTTGTTGGTGCACTGCTTGGTTAACCACAAAGCCAACACCGTCGTCACGTATGAGTAATTGCAGCATATTGCCCATTTTTTGCAAAGTAACCGTCACTTTTTTCGCTCTTGCGTGTTTTTCGATGTTGTTCAAAGACTCTTGAGCAACACGATATAAGGTCGTCGCGACCTCCGACGTCAGTTTGTACTGCTGAGTATCAAAATTACTCTCGATATCAATCCCAGAGTGAGAGTGAAAGTCTTGCAGTAAAGTGGTCAGTGCCGCCTCTAAGCCGATATCATCAAGGGCGCTTGGACGGAGCTGATGAGAAATATGACGCACCTCATTTATCGCGGTGACGAGCGATCGTTGTGATTTATCTAAGTGAGATTTGAGTTTTTCGTCTTCCAGTCTATGACTCATTAAATCCAAATGACATTTACTAGAAACTAACAACTGGTTGATTCCATCATGCAACTCTCTCGCTAGATGCTTTTTCTCATCCTCTTGAAACATGACGGTTTTATGTGCCAACTCTTTAAGGTTTTTATCGGCAAGACGGTGTTCATGCAGATTGATCGCTAAAGTGAGAACGATAATTACAGCAACGGTCACCGCTAAGATCACGACGACCGAGAAAAAAGTCGTTTCGATATTTTTGTTCACCGCAGCGCGCATATTGGCGACTTCTTGGCTTACGTCCTCAATATAGAGCCCTGTCCCTATCATCCATTCCCACTTATCGAGCCATGCGGCGTAGCTAAGCTTTGGGACGACTTCACCCGTAGATGGCTTTTGCCACAGGTACTGATGAAATCCGCCACCTGATTGAGCTTGATACAACAAAGCTTCGATTAGACGATCGCCATTCTCGTCTTCAAGATAGAGTAAGTTCTCCCCGACTAGCTCTGGAAGAACAGGATGTACAAGGTTGGTGCCGTATTTATCGTAAGCAAAAAAGTAGCCGTCTGCTCCGTAGCTTAAACGGTTTAAAATCGCTTTCACGTGTGTTTTAGCAACGCCCTCTTCTAAGGTTGGATCGTTGTAAATATAAGAAATGGAGTCAAAGGCGACGTCGACCGTGTCTTTGAGCGCCGCCTCTTTTGATTGGATCAGGTTTTGATGAAAGATCTCTACCTCCCTTTTGCCAAGAGTCTTGGTTTGATAGATAGAAATCCAACTGATACTCGCTGACACCAATACCACGGGTATCAATGTCAGCAGAATTAACTTTGCTTTGAGAGGCATCCCTTTCCTCCATGAAACGCTGCTTTACAGCTCACAATCTTAGCAGCACAAATAACTCGACTTCGTCCGCCTAGACATAAATAGCAGCTTAACAACTTGTCTCAAAAGGTAAAAACTCTCAGTTCACAAAATCTCTTTTATTATCGAGTGATCAACTCATGCCATAAAAGCCAGGGAAAAACAGCAAAGAAGCCAACACGACAATTTGAATCGCGATAAACGGCATCACACCTTTGTAAATATCTCGCGTAGTGACACCTGCTGGTGCGACGCCTTTTAGATAGAACAAACTAAAACCAAATGGCGGTGTTAGGAATGATGTCTGTAAGTTCATTGCGATAAGAATCGCAAACCACGTCATGTTGATACCCATCAACTCAGCGACCGGCGCAATAATTGGCACGATGATAAAGCAGATTTCAACGAAATCGATAAAGAAGCCTAAAATCAGAATCACCACCATGGTAATGATGAGGAAGCCCCACTTTTCTCCAGGCAATTCTAACATCCACTCTTCGACTAGATAATCACCGCCGGTGTAGGTAAATGCCATTGAGAAGGCGGTTGCCCCTAGCAAAATAGCAAAGACCATTGCGGTTACTTTAACGGTTTCTTTCGATGCATCATAAATCATCGACCAACTAAACTGCTTATACAGTAACGACAGAACTATCGCACCAGCGCCGCCCAGAGCCGCCGACTCTGTTGGCGTTGCAATCCCAGCAAAGATGGAGCCCAATACCACAATGATAAGTGCTAGTGGCGGTAAAACGGCTTTCAGCGCGGTGAACACTTCTTGCTTTCGACTAATCGACTCATCGCGCTCTATCGCCTGTGCCGCTTGAGGATTCAACTTCGCATAAATAAGAATGTAGATAACATAGGCGCCGACGAGCGTGATACCGGGCCAGATTGCAGCTTGGAATAAGTCCCCGACCGGAACACCGAGTACATCCCCTAACAAGATCAACACGATAGAAGGCGGGATAATCTGTCCCAAGGTACCAGACGCACAAATAGTCCCGCACGCCAAGCCTTTGTCGTAATTGTATTTAAGCATCACAGGGAGTGAGATCAGCCCCATCGCAACAACTGATGCGCCGACTACGCCCGTTGACGCGGCAAGTAATGCGCCAACTAATACTGTCGAAATAGCAATACCACCACGGACGCCGCCAAACAGACGTCCCATCGACTCAAGCAGTTGCTCTGCAAGCTTCGTCTTCTGAAGTACTAGTCCCATGAAGACAAACAATGGTACGGCCATTAGCACCGTATTTTCCATAATGGATTGAATACGATATGGCATGAAAGCAAACATCTCGATGCCTTCAGCCCAAACACCAAAAATCAGTGCAATACCGCCAAAAGTAAAGGCAACGGGGAATCCCAATAAAAGCGCAAAGAGCGCGACAAAAAACATCACTATACCGATCATAATGACTTCCTTTTACGACTTACCGTTATTACCGGCATAGATAAGATGAGGGTTAACAATCTTGTTGATCGAATGCAGCAGCAGTCCAATGCCACTAACTGCCATAAAGAAAAATGACAGCGGAATCATCGCTTTGATGATCCAACGATATGGCAATCCGCCTGGATCACCAGACGTCTCGCCTAGCGCGTAACTTTCTTTGGCGAAATCGATACCAAACCAAGCCACCAGTAGGCAAAAAGGGAATAAGAAAAATAGCGTGCCTATGATGTCGATGATGGATTGTGCTTTGTAAGATAAGCGTTCATAAAAAATGTCAACGCGAACATGGCCACCAGACTTAATCGCGTAAGGCACACCAAGCAGAAATACAGCGGAGAATAGATGCCATTCCATTTCTTGGAATGCAATGGATACATCGTTGAATACATATCGCATCACAACGTCGTAAACCACATTCACCAACAATAAAATAAACAGGATGCTGGACAACCATCCGAGGAAATCGCTAAAGCGGTTAAATAATCGCTCAATATAAATAAGACTTCTCATTCCGAACTCCGTGGAACGTTTGGATACGCTCCGCTATGGTGCGGAGCATTCATTATGAAGTTTTCTTGGGCTTCGTTCGCAGGCTAAACCTCTCGGCGTCGCCTGCGTCATAACGTTATTGTTGAGCTTGACTGTTTAAGTAAGCTCGGTGTGAAATGTCTGACCAAGGTCGAACTTGATTCATGTAGTTCGCTTGCGACTCTTGAATCTCTTTCGCCAAAGCATCTTTTTCTGCGTGCTCTTTCAACAAACGATCGTTTGCTTCTCGCAACGCAGCCACTACTTCAGGCGGGAAGTCTTTGACTTCAACATTTGGGTATTCAGATTTGATAGATGCCCAGTTTTTGCCACTTTCGTGTTTCGATTGTGTGTACATATCGTAAGCGGCGGTTTTCATTGCTACTTGTAAAATCGCTTTTAGATCATCAGGTAGACGGTTCCAAGTACGCTTATTAACAAGGAACTGAAGCTCAGTTGCTGGCTCATGCCAACCTGTGTAGTAGTATGGCGCGATTTTGTGGAAGCCCATGCGCAAGTCCAATGATGGACCAACCCACTCCAAGGCATCAATTGTGCGACGCTCTAGAGAGGTATATAGCTCACCAGGGGCGATATTCGTTGGTTTTGCACCTAACTCTGCCAAGATCTCACCTGCAAAACCTGGGATACGCATTTTCAAACCCTGCAAATCCTCGACGGACTTGATCTCTTTCTGGAACCACCCGCCCATCTGAGTATCGGTATTACCTCCAGGGAAAGACATCAAATTATGTGGAGAGTACACCTTCTCCATCAGCTCCATACCACCGCCGTAGTAAAACCACGCATACTGCTCAGTTGGTAACATACCGAAAGGCATAGAAGTGAAGTAAAGTGAGTTTGGAACCTTGCCCTTCCAGTAGTAAGACGCCGAGTGGCCCATGTCGTATTGGCCAGACTTAACCATATCAAACACCCCAAAAGGCGCTTTGTGCTTGTTTGCGGAATCAATACGGATTTGCAGACGCCCGTTGGACATCTCCTCTGCCATTTTTGCCATGTTTTTTGTCGCATCACCAAAAATAGGGAAGTTAGGTCCCCAAGTTTCAGCAAGCTTTAAACGATAGACTTTTTCAGCAGCATTTGCAGAAGTCACAACGAATGTCATCGCGGCAACGACAGCGGTTGTTTTGAGCACTCGTTTTAAAGATTTTTGGATTAGACTCATCGTTCACGTCCTTTATCACCAAGGTTATTGTTGTCATCCATTTCATTAGGATTGGCTGTATTCGGTATAAAAGATGTAACAATGTTGTCGAATGCGAAATGGGCATGAACACGGAAGCGAGTAATTCATCAATAAGATATTAGCCTTAGGTATTACGTATAACTACGTAGGACAGCTGTTATGCGACAAGTTTAACCATCATAAAATTAATGAGTTACTTTTCCCTTAACGATGTAAAAAGAAAAATGATACGTACGTACTTCTCTGCCAAAAAATTTACATAGTATTTAAGAAAATGTGACAAAGCACTTATTGGCAGCGTTAAAATCAATACCTAATGGATTACTTTCAATACGAAGATAAAAAAATACCTCGGCATTGGCCGAGGTATTCAATCTAGCACGGTAGCGGTAATTAAACTGCTTTGTAGATAACTTTGTTACCTGCTAACTGCTCTTTTTGAACTAGGTTTTCTTCAAGAAGCTTCTTCAGTGCGCCAGTAGCCCATGATGCCGCTTTAGTATCTTCTTGACCTGCAGCTAAACCAATGCCTTTAGGGTTGATACCTTCAGCATTTGCTACAACGATGTCTAATACTTGTTGTTGCTTAGGAGTAAGGGCAACATCAACTGTTTTCACTGCAGCTACTTTTTTCTCAGCTACTACTTTCTCCGCAACAGCTTTTTCAGCAACAGAAGGTGCTACTGCTTTTTCGGCAACAGGCTTCACTGCTTTAGGTGCTGCAGCTAAGTTTGCTACTGTCGCTTTAATGCGTTTTTGCAGTTTCATCTGCACTTTACGCTTATGAGCAAGTCTCATTGAATATTTCTCCAGTTCACTGCATCTCAGCAGGGATGAAAATTTGAAGCGCGTTTTATACCAAAATTCACAAGCAATTTGTAGGTTTTAGCGGCGAAACGCGATGAAAAATGCGCTCAAAGCATAGAACGTCTACTATTTAATCAGATATTTTATGAACGGATTTATTGAATACTGGGTATAAAAACAGAGGTTTCTTTTATTTCAAATGCAAGTCAATGCACATTTAGTCATCCACGCATTTTTGATCAAGTATTCGATGAGGTTATAAGCATGGAAACGCTGCACCTAACAAATTCACATTTCAAACCCGACTCCCCTATCAACAGAATACTTTTGTTGCTCGTTGCACTGATAACCCTGTTTTTGGTTGTCATTTCTCCGGGATGGAAGCAAGCCATGTTGTCGGTCATTTTGATGTCTGCAATTGTTGGTTTCGCCATCTTGATGATCAAAAAAAGCCAAGTCACTTTTACGCTGACAGCTTCTCACTTCCAACAACATCTTTTTAAAGGCGGATGGGTCGTCCGATGGCGAAATATTGAGTCAATAGGGATTTGTAGCTACCAGCAGGAAGGGTGGCATCAGCCGCTACCTTGGATTGGTATTCGTCTAAAACACTACTCACCTTATTTAGATTCGATCTGCCCTCGTATAGCGACAGAAATTCTCCTTAGCCAACGCGCACTACTTTATTTAGGTGCGAAGCAAAATCAGTGTGAAGATAAGTTTGAAGATATGGTGCTTGATCCTAAGCCATACATAAACAGCAATGGGATTGAGTATAAAGGCTTACTGGCGATGCTCGCCAACCGTATGAAATATCAAAGAGGATTTTACGGCTACGATCTGTTTATATCAGCCAGTGACCTAGATCGTGAAGCAGAGGATTTTGTGGGACTGACTCGGCGATACTTAGCTGCCGCCGAGCCAGAATAATGCTTACTACACGCGCTTTTAGTAAAGCGGCATCTCGTCAGCAACGAACGGGTTAGTTTTACGTTCGTGACCGAAAGTCGATTGAGGGCCGTGACCAGGGACAAACGTGACATCATTGCCTAAAGGCCACAATTTCTCTTTGATAGAGCTAATCAAGGTATTGAAATCACCTTGTGGGAAGTCAGTTCGGCCAATGCTACCGTTAAACAATACGTCGCCCACAAACGCCAATCGCGCTTCTTCACTATAAAGAACAACGTGACCAGGGGTATGACCTGGTGTGTGGAATACCTTTAATACTTGATTACCAAATGTGACAGTGTCACCCTCATTTAACCATTGATGCGGTTCAAAGGCTTCAGTCAATGGGAAACCAAACATTTGGCTTTGCCCTTCTAGACCTTGTAGCCAAAAATTATCCGCTTTATGAGGACCAATGATCTCAGTACCACCAAGCATTGCAGCCAGCGGCTCTGTTCCGCCAACATGATCTAGGTGACCATGGGTTAGCACCAAGTTGACGATCTCGATGCCAAGCTCTTTAATGAGCATAGCAAGTTGCTTTTCGTCACCGCCTGGGTCAATAACGATGCCTTTCATCGTTTCATCACACCACACGATAGAACAGTTTTGAGAAAAAGATGTCACTGGGACAACTTGGTATTTCAGAGCCATAGAAAACCTATTACCAAACAAATTTGCGTTAAAACTGGCGCAACTATGACACTAACCCCATGCGACTTCAAGACCTGCTGAGGCTTGCTATTGACTTACCAAGAACGCACAGCACCTGTGTCGATATGGACAAAGTTACTACTTGGATAATACCCAACACCACCAGCTTTCAAGCTAATTGCTGCATCGCGTACAGTAGACAATTTCACTCCATCAAGACGGAAGTCTATGGCCTTACCTTCCATATGAAGACTTTTCTTTGCCACTCCGCTAGCCCCTTTGCGCAGGGACGCATTGGTCAAAGGCGAACGGTAACCAGAAATTACAATGACTTCTGCATCTGTACCGATCAGCTTTTGAATCTGGCTGATTTGATCGAACAAGCGTCGATCCATAGGATGAACTTCGTTTCGACGGTGATCACGACAAAACTCATTCAGCTTTTCTAGTTCATCATCAAGATAGCGTTTACCATCGAAATAGCATGTTTCGAGGAGCTCTCCAGTATTAAGGTTGTTCATCGCCAACTCACGTGGCTCGTCAGGGAATGAAGCCCATGAAATCGATGGCAAGGCAGATGCCAAAACCACGCCACCAGCGGTCATTTTAAGGAAATCTCGGCGGGAAAAATTACGACTTACCATTTCAAAAAACAATGCTCAACAACTAAACAAGTCGCGGACATTACCCAAACACATTTGTCACGTCAAATGCATAAATCGCTCCACCCTAATTTTAAGACGTGTCGATTAACGCTTAATTATTGAACAAACAGAAGATTCTTAGTTTTGTAAATTTTATTTAAAGATTTCAACTACGGTGATCGTATTTATAGATATCATCTCGGTAGTAAAGTGTTCCCTCTTCTAGCCATGCGGTTTGATAAATAATGTGCACTTGGATGCGTTCTCCTAAAGGAACCGACGTGTTAGAGCGACGCGTACTTTCCCGTTTTTTCGCTAGGCGTTCTTCTAATCCCTGAGTTTTGAATAAGAGCTCCGCCAGTTGGTCGGCATGTTCAACGCGGACACACCCGGAACTGAATGCGCGTCTATCTCGTTCGAACAAGTTTTTACTTGGCGTATCATGCAAATAGATAGCTTGGGGGTTTGGCATATTAAACTTATACAATCCCAATGCATTGTGTAAGCCCGATGCCTGCCGCATACGATAAGGAAATGTTCTCGGGTTCACCGTCGCCCAATTGATGGTTGTAGGGTCAATAATTTCGTTTGACGTCCAAGACCGGATGATTTGAATGTTGTGGTTAATCAAATACATCGGATTACGTTTCACTTTAGGAATAATGTCTTTCACCATTATGGTCCATGGCACATTCCATGTGGGGTTGAGAATGACGGAGTCAAGAGTTCCCGACATGATTGGTGTTTTTCTTGAGGCTCTGCCAACCACAACTTTAGACTCGAACAACGGTTGACCATCGTGCCAATACGTCACTTCGTATCCAGGTACATTTACAAAGACAACATTATCTCTGTCTTTGGACCAAATCCTTGAACGTTCTGAGTTCAGCGCCAATAGATGCAATCGTTCTTGAGGAGAAAAGTTGATCCATCGAATGGTATTCGGGCCAATCACCCCATCCTCTTTCAAGCCATGAATACGCTGAAACTCTTTCACCGCTAACTCTAATTCTTCATCATACTGTTGGGTCGTGATATCTAAATACGATACATCCACACCGACCACTTCCATACGCTCAATCAGAAGCGGTTTATTTTCTAATTGGTCACCGACACGGGCAAGGCCCGTTTGTTCATAGATTGGATATTGATACTGAGCGTGCTCGGATAAAGAGGAGTAAGCGGAATAAAAAGCTTCGTCCGTTTGTAAAGGAGAGCGAAGGCTTGCTAAGAATTGACTAAGTTTGCCAACCGTAATTTCGTTACTCAGTACGGACAAAGTATCGATGCTAGGAGCAGGTAAAATCACGTGGGCTTTGTTAGCAAATAACCAGTTGATACCTTCTTCAGGGAGCTGCTCGAGATAGCTGAGATACATCAACAGTGAATCTGTCATCACCAAATCAAAGTCGAGGTTATCTCCCTGCCATCGAACTTGGTTTATACGATGGAGTTGATTCTCGAATTCGTCCGTGACGCCAGCAAGAGCAACCAGGTTTACTTGAAAAAGAAACTGCTCAATATCGCTTTCATTTTCCCAGTTCAAACGGTAATTGGTACTTTGATAAAGCTGGTCAATCACCTCTGGATAATGGATCATTTTTTCGACAGACAGCTTTTGTACCGCTCCCTCTTGCTCTGTTTGTGCAGAAGCTTCGAGAGAAACGACGGTAGAAAAGCTGCAAAACGGCACCATAAGTGCCGTCATGATTAAAACCCTAGCAAACACTGAAACGATCCTTGCGCTACTTGCCATAATGAAAAGTATGGCAAATATCTCACAGCTTGCAGGTTTAAAATTAAGAATCTGATGTCGAAATTAACATCAAGTTTCTTTATCTATTTGGGTTCAAACAATCTTTGACCAATGGTTATCCCATTGAACACCACTAACAGAAGCGCTTTTATGTGTTGTTGGCCTTTGCTCAACCACTTTGCCAGCACCAGAGCTGACCCTGAATTCCTTTCCATACGTCACCACTCCCGATGCATCTGGCAAAGCACTTAACTCAACCAACTTACCTGTAGCTTTGGACCATATCCCATAACAACTGCCCGGAGGAGAAGTCGCAAGGATCCATTCATCCGTCGCCGCGATACTCGCGACATAGTGATTAAATCTCGCCCACTCTTCGGGTTCCGCATGCAAAGATTGCATCACGCCTCCACGAGTGTGCATCGCAAGTAAAGCTGGGTATTCATCCGGCTCTCCACGATATTGCTGACCACACAGTACCGTCTCTGCACCATCATGCGCTAAATGACGGATGCTCAACTTATGATCTGGTAAAGAGACTTGATCCAACAGCTCACCTTCTTGTGAAAGGTAACTCAGGCTTGGTCTCATGCTATCTAGATTGAGCGGTTCACGGCCGTTGGTGTGTACGCCACCGACGCCAATCGCTAATGCGCCATCAGGCATCATGATCACTTCATGAGGGCCAAGGCCAAAACCCGTTAACTCATCGATCTTTTGATATTGATTTTGCACATCATAAACACCGATGATCCCACGGCTTGTGCCCCTTTCCCCTTCTGTAGCAAATAGCAACATACCGTCATGGGAGTAAACACCATGACCATAGAAATGGCGATCCGGTTCTGCTAGCTGCAGCTTGATCATCTGCTCAGAGCGATAATCAAACACCATGAAGAAAGTACCCGGTCGACGACCAAAGACCACAGCGTGACCTTGTTGGTTTGTTGCTACACCATGTCCACGGTCAGGAATCGGCAATGAAGATAGCGGCATACCATGCTCATCCGCCACCACCGCTGCATATTTATCTCGGCCAATGATAGAGCAGCCGATCAACGCAGGCTCACGTGAGCTTGTTGAAGCACAACCAAATGGCATCATAGGTGTAGCCGCCCCGAATAGAGCGGCTTTCAGTAAGGTTCGGCGGGTTTGATCAGTCACCATCGGTTGCATTAAATCCTATAACCACGCCAAGCTCGATCGCCACTTCTTCGTGAATCAAGTACTTCAATTGCTCTAGCTTGTTGTATTGAGCGAGTATCATGCGGTAGCCTTCTTTACTTTGTAAAGCCGTGAACAAACTCTTATCTTCCGGCCATGTTTCCAACGCCATTTCAAACTGGTGAACAACACGGTCAGCGAGATCTGCATGGCCTTGCTCTCTTAGTAGCGCATCTAGGCCATTTCCGTTAGCAAAGTACAACGCTTCCATCCCTTGAAGGTTGGCTTTTAAGTTTGAAAGTGAGGTCTCTGAACGCCACGATTCTGAAAAATACGGGCGAGGCTTACCAATCTTCGCTAATGGACGACTCAACTTCTTCATGCTGTAGTCAAGCTGATTAGAGAGCAGCGAAATGTACTCGGATTTCCATTCCGTCATCTCTAACGACTTCCAGGGATTTTGTGCCCAAGAATCTGCGATGATCTGCGCTTTGTTCTCTAGGTTTTCAGCAATTGCAACACCTGTCGCACAGGTATTGCTGTTGCTAGATAAGGTCGACGCTTTATCGTAAAGCAGCCATTCGAGCGCACCTAAACCTTGCACAGTGACGCTTTGCGTGGAGATCTCTTCCGCACTCCAAACTTGGTCAGATTTCGTCAGCACAGACATTTTTCGGCCAGTGGTGTTCTTTTTATCTGGCCAAAACTGGACATTCCAACTTTGCTCCAACGCCGTAGCAGGGCCACGCTCTTGACCTTGTAATGCCATCCACGTCAGCATAGTTTGGTGCCATTGCTGTTTTACTTGCGCATCATCTTTCGTCTCTGATGTGCAGTAATCCGCGAAGCTTTGTTCAAGTTCTGTGGTTTGCGCTAAAAACGTCTGCGCAGATTGAAACTCAACTTCGTAGACCGCTTGAGAAATATGACTTGTACTCTCAGGCTTGGCAGAGCTCGAACCGACTGTCGATTGGCAACCAACCAAACTTAACGTTGCGGCAATCGCACTCACTAACAGTGTTTTTTTCATGGTTGCTTCCTTATAGAGAATTCAGAAACGCAATCAATGCATCACGTTCTTTTTTGTTCAGTGCTAGCACGTTTTGTTTGGCCGTTTCAGCTTCGCCGCCGTGCCACAACACCGCTTCCATCAGGTTACGGGCGCGGCCATCATGTAAGAAGTAAGTATGCCCGTTTACTTCTTCGGTATAACCAATGCCCCATAGGGGTGCCGTTCGCCATTCACGGCCGTTTGCTAAGTACTCAGGACGGTTATCGGCTAAACCTTCCCCCATGTCATGCAGAAGCATGTCTGTATATGGATGGATAAGCTGCTCAGAAAGCGCTGGTAACTCTGGTCGCTTCGCCGTTTTGACACTGGTCTTATGGCAGCTTTCACAGCCAGAAGCCGCAAAGATTTTCTGACCGAGTTTCACGCTAGGATCGTTCATATTTCGGCGAATAGGTACGGCTAAGTGCTGGCTGTAAAACTCAACGAAGTCGAGAATATTTTCACTCACTTCTGGTTTGCCGCCATTTGGCATGTCGTCACAAATACTTTGTTTCGAGGTACAGTTTTCATTGGGGAATAAATGGCTCGTCAGACCCACATCACCATTGAATGCTGCTGCATTTTGCTGCATTAACGTCGGTTGTCCGGCTTTCCAACCAAAACGACCAATCGAGAAGTCGTCCTTCTCAATCTCCCAAACCTTGTTTACTTTGCCTGAGATGCCATCTTTGTTGGCATCTTGTTCATCAACCCAAGCCAGTAGCGTTTCGTCAGGAATACTCTCTAACAAACCAAGGCCGATCATTGGCGGTGCAACACGCGCTGAAAATTCCGTATCAGGGTGCATATCGCCGTAACCTAGATCGGTAATATTCAAATGAGGTTTTCTTAGTGTCACCGTCGTGCCGTCTTTAAACTTCACTGGCACATCGGTGTACGTGATTTCGATTGTTCCTTCTGGCGTTTGATCTTGCAGGGCAAAGTCTTGGAGCTGGCCGCCATAAGTCGGCTCAGGTATAACGCCGTCTCTGATGTACGCTGTTTTTTGTTCTGACGTCATCGCAGGGATGCTCAAACGCACTAACATGGACACCGCATGCAAATCATTTTGCTCTGGAGGGTGACCACGACCATCTTTGATGTGGCAGTTTTGACAACCATTTGTATTGAAAAGAGGTCCCAAACCATCTCTGGCATCGGTAGACGCTGGCGCTTGTACCCAAGGGTTGCGGAAAAAACTATTGCCCACGCTAAAATCAAGACGTTTACTCATAGGAAGGTTCGCGGCAGGAAGAGAATACGCGTTGGCGCCTTCTTTTTTCACGCTCGTTTGTCCACCAGATTTCACATCATACGCGATAGCAGTAGAAGAAAAGATCACGGCCAAGGCCGAAATTAAGTAAGGCTTCATATCATTGCTCTAAAACACAACAAGAGGGGTGGGATAACAGCGAGTTAAAACGGTAAAGGGCTCAAACGAGCCCTTTCAATTATTTTTTGTACTTTGATTAAAACTCGTGGTCTGCAGTATCAGGGCTTAGGCTATCAATGCCAATGATACCCGCAGCACGTTCAATTGAACCGGTTTGAGCAACCAATGACATGATGGTGTCATTCACTAACGTGTTGCCTTGTGCATTACCCGCTGCAATTAACTGGTCGAAGTGTTGGTTGTTCTTCTCCGCAGACGTAACCAATTTACCAACTTGATTACGCGTAACATCAAACTGCTTCTGGATCTCTTTAGCTGCTTGTTTGTCTTTTTGAGCCACTAGGTCAGCAATACTCGGACCAGAAAGCAATGTGCCGTCTTCACGCTTGTAAAGACCTGTGTAAACGTTATAGATGCCCTGCTCGTTGTAGTAATGAGAGTTGTGCGTATTGTCTGAGAAACAATCGTGCTCATCTTCTGTCGAGTTTGCTTCCAACGCCACCTTCATACGCTCACCAGCAAGCTCACCTAAAGACAATGACCCCATACCGAACAACATTTTACGTAAGCCATTATCAGCAGAATCATTAAGAAGCGTTTCACGGTAGTTGCCTTTCACTTCCGCAGACCACTGTTTTTCCATCCATTCAAGGTCTTGAACCAGTAGATCGGCTGCCGCTTTTAGGTACTCACCACGACGGTCACAGTGACCATTCGTACACTCAGAACCGACAACGAAGTCTGTGTAAGCGCGCTGACCTGCGCCTGCGTTTGTGCCGTTTAGGTCTTGACCCCAAAGTAAGAATTCAATCGCGTGGTAACCTGACGCAACGTTTGCCTCAGAACCACCTACTTCGTTGAGATCCGCTAGCAATTCTGGAGTAATTTTTGAAACGTCTAGTTTAGAAGCACCAATCTGTAAACTGGTGTTTGCGATGATGTTTGCAGCAGCGCCTTCGTTACCGAGTTCATATTGGTAATCTGTCGCGACGTAGTCAATTAGGCCTTCATCAAGTGGCCATGCATTTAACTGCCCTTCCCAGTCATCAACAATCGCGTTACCAAAACGGAATACTTCAGATTGTTGGTACGGAACGCGAGAGTCTAGCCACGCTTGTTTTACTTCTTCAAGCTTATCCGCTGATGGCGATTTTAGGAATTCGTCGATTTTTACGTCGAGCGTTTTCGCCGTTGTCACTGAGTCAGCAAAGACTGCATGTGCAACGTCTGCATAATGTTCAACGACTTGTTGTTTCGTTACTTGGGCAGCAACGGTAGAACCACTGGCAATGAGGAGTGATGCAGCAATAGATTGGACTAAAACTGTTTTTGCATTCATCTGAAGCATCCTTGTTGAGCAATTTATTTGTTTTATTCGTAGTGCTAATTATTCTTATTTACACTATTAGTCACGAGATAATACAAATTTACAATTTATTTTCAACTCTAGATACAAAAAAAGCCTCATCATTGTGAGGCTTTTAACATGCAAAACTGATAATTTAATAAATAAAATCAGAATTTTAGATTGTGCTTACCATGAGAAACTTTTGCTTTTAGGTAGCTTTCATTACCATCTTTAATATGTGCAGAGGTATTGACAACCTCAACAATCTCGATGCCGTATTCTGCTAATTCACGGATTTTCTTAGGGTTGTTGGTCACAAGGCGAATTTTACTTACACCTAATGCTTCGAGCATTTGCGCTGCTTCAGTGAAATCACGAAGGTCATCGTCAAAACCCAAATGGTTGTTTGCTTCATAGGTGTTCATACCTTGGCTTTGCAAACGGTACGCATCAATCTTGTTGTATAGACCAATACCACGACCTTCCTGACGTAGGTACAAAATAATACCGCCAGATTCGCCCATGCGTTGAATGGTTTCTTCTAATTGCTCGCCGCAATCACAACGGGATGAGTGAAAAACATCACCAGTAAGACATTCTGAATGCATACGCACCAAAGGCGTTTCTTGCGTTTGATCCGCTTGCCTAAAGATAACTGCTACATGCTCTTTATCTGTCTTCAGGCCACGAAAAGACAGGATTTCAGCATCGATATTACTTTTAGCCCCGACTTTAAAATCTACTCTGGCACGTACTTCCGCCATATCTATACTCACTCGATTTATTGCTTGATGCGCTTGATGCGTTTTCGTTATTGCATTCATGGGATTCACTCATTGCTCTTCAACTATGGGGACTGATACCGCATTTTTCAATATAGAGATCACAATTGAGAGCAGTTATCCCCTAAAGACAGCCAAAGAGAACAACTCCCCGCGCTGACGAATTGTTATAGTATAACAATTTTGAAAAACTACAATAAAAAACCCCAGACAAATTTTGTCTGGGGTTGATAAGGAGTTGTATGTAGGGGTGATGATTTAATGTGTTTGGCTACGTTTCCAAACCGTAAGCTCTATCCATACCGCTTCGAGTTCTTGAATTTCTTCTTCGGTTAATACGGCAAGAGACGATGTAACTTGAGGCAGTTTCGAGGTTTGCAATGCACGAATCTGCGAATAAAAGTCTTTTTTTAACTGTAATATAACTGAATCCACTGCGTGCACCTACTTAGTTCTTTTATTACTTCTCCAGCTCAAATCGTTGATTTTCTTTATACTGGAATCTTCATAAATTCGGAAAAATGATAACATTCTGTTTGTTATCTGCACGATTTATTTCCCATAGTGGAATAGTGGTCACATTATTGACGCTTTATCATTTTGATCGAAAATAGGATAAAAAAGATCAAAAGTAATAGAGGAAAGATCCACAACGCCGCTGTCGAATAATTAAATGGTGGCTGATACAAAACGATATTCCCATATCTCTGAACCAAATAATCTTTTACCTCTTGATCCGTGCTTCCTTCGTTTACCATCGAGTACACTTTCAATCTTAAATCTTTAGCGGCTTGTGCATTAGATTCAACAAGGTTTTGGTTTTGACATTGCGGGCATCGTAAAGCCTTAGCTAATGCATTTGCTCTTTGTTGCAGTTCAACGGAATGAAATTCAAACAGATCAACATGCTGCGTAATTTGCTCTGCTTTGACCCAAGAAGAACACAAAGAAAACAAAACAATAATGAAGTAAGCATATTTAAAGTGAGACATTAAAATACCCCGAAAATAACGAGTTCCATTTGTCTATTGTTAACTTACCTCTATATTTGATCAAAACATTGCCATTTTGATCAATTAAGTAAGTTTCCGGCGTTCCTATTACACCAAGTTCAACCGCCAGTTGCCCATTAGGATCAGATATAACTTCGGTATATGGATTGTGTGAAGAGCTCAAATAGCGTTTAGCCGCGCTTTCTTTATCTCGATAGTTAAGACCAACGATGGGCACACCTTGTCGAGCTAAGTTGAGCAAATCATCATGTTCTTGTTTACAAACCCCGCACCAAGACGCCCAAACATTCAATAGCACATAACCTTGATTTTCTAGTACTGCATCGGTAATTCGATTGCCTGAAATAAGTGAGTAAGCGGTAAAATCCGGGATAGATAACACACGATTTTGTTGTATCTCCACGTTTGGTCTATCGGACAATGCCATTGTCGCGGTGACAACAAAAATCGCAACTAACAATATGAGAACGATCAGTTTAAGCGTATTTTTCGATCTCATTACCTTTTCCCCTTCGATTCGTCATACTCCCCAAAGCACTTATTACGATTAAAGCGCCACCAAACCATATCCACCAGATACCCGCCCGATATTGCACTTTAATTGCGTAGGCGCTGTTGTCGAGCTTGTCACCCAAAGTGATGTAGTAGTCTCCATGCCATAGTGATCGAATAGCGGGCTCGGTCATATTAATCACGCGCACAGGGTAATGCCGTTTCTCGGGTTGAAAGTTCAGCGCCTTACCGCTCTCCAAATAAAGATCAACACTCCCCTGTTCTGCGGTGTAGTTCGGCCCAACTAACCATTCAATCCCGTGGTAATCAACGGTGATACCCGCTTTTTGATACGAGCTACCAGGCCCTGCCCGTAAGTTGTATTCATACGAATAGTCACTATTAAATACTGCCCCGCTTGCAGCCAACGCAAAGCCAACATGAGCAAGAAACATAGGCATTAATTTGCTCTTGTTTTCTGCACAAAACAGCAATAGCACATGAGAAACCACTACCCACGTCGCTAATACCAGAGTAATCAAAGTCGTTATATGAAGCTCTTTAGTAGCAAAAACGAAAATAGCGCTAACCGCAATAACATGAATACCGACAAACCCAATGGTTTTAACGGCATGAGGACTGGCTCCTTTCGTCCACTTCAACACGGGCATAAAGGCGAGAAAGGTCAGAGCAAGTAATGTAAGGGGAAACACGAGGCTTTTAAAGTAAGGTGCCCCAACGGATATATTACCCAAGCCAAGCAGTTGATAAAGCATTGGGTAAAAGGTACCGAGGAAAACAATCGCCATACAAACAACGAGAAGTCCAATAGCGATGTATACCATGTAGGCACGACTTATTAACGAATCGAGCGTAAAACGAGGAATATGTAGCCCTCGCATAATGAGCACACCAAAGGTAACAATCACCAAAACGCTAAGAACAGCAAGAAGTACTACACCTTTGGTTGGATCAACCGCAAACGCGTGTACTGAGGTTAATACACCCGATCTCACAACAAATGTGCCGAGAATACTCAAACTGAACGTCGCAAAAGCCAATGCGTAGGTGCTCCAAATTGCTCCTTTATTACGCTTCGACAACACACCGCTATGCAGTAGTGCGGTACCCATTAACCAAGGCAGCAAAGACGCGTTTTCTACCGGGTCCCAAAACCACCACCCGCCCCAACCTAATTCATTGTATGCCCACCAAGAACCGATCAAAATTCCAATTGTTAGCGTACCCCAAGCAAAGAAAGCGGCACTACGGGCAACACCATACCATTCATTTATAGGTCGTTTCGCTAATAACGCAGCTAAGGCGAACGCCAGTATCGCGGCATAACCAACGTAACCCAAATACAACAGCGGTGGATGAATAATAAGCCCGATATCTTGCAACATCGGATTGAGATCTCGCCCCTCCAACGCTAGCGTCTGAGCATACTCAAAAGGATTGGACGTGGTGAGGGTAAACCAAGCGAAAATAGCAATAAGTAAGTTCATGATACCCAAGCAATCGCCTGTATATTGAGTGCAAACTGGCGACTTGATAGCAATAAAAGAGGCCCATAAGCTCAACGTAACCACCCAAAACAACATAGACCCTTGATGGCCGCCCCAAGCAGCTGCAATCTTAAACGCGATAGGTAACTGGCTGTTCGAGTGTGTAACCACATACTCAAGCGCAAAATTATCCTGAATAAAACAGACTATCAAAAGCGCCAAACAAACTAAGGAGGCTAAGCTGATAATATGAGACGTTGCGGTTTGGTGTGGCAACACTCCCTTCTTCCGCAGCATAAAGCAAACCCAATGCAGCAGCGTCGCACATGTCGATGCGACAGCCACCAATATCAACAAAAAGAAACCGAGCTCAGCCTCCATTTAGCCTCCTTACACGATGGTCATTTGACCAGCATAGAGAATGAAAGTACGCAGCATGAGTACGCCAACCAAACTCAACGTTGTGACCGCAAAAACGTAACTTCCTCTATGACGAACTTCTGAAGGCGTTAGCCAGTTTAGTGTCAACGGTGTGATCATTCCGATGAGCACCACCCCAACCCAGAACCACTGAGCCCAGAACCCACTCGAAATGGCATTCCAAGCCGCAGCTTCATTTTGCCCGCCACTAAAGATAAGCCCAGTAAAGAATGTCACTAAGACAAACAGCTCAAACAATACTACTGGGCGTTCAAATCCGTGTACCCAAGACACACTTGGGCTGCTGGTCGACTCTTCAAACACCAAGATGCCGAACATCAAACATGCTGCTGCGCCAGATGACAAACTAGAGAATAGGAATAAGATTGGCAGTACTGGATTGTTTAGCATTGGGTAAGTCTTCAATGCAGACAATAAGAAGCCAGTGTATGCCGCAAGCACGATCGCTAAAAAGCCTAAGAACAACTCAATCGCGTTGTTTGCTTTCCCTGCTTTAATCAAGATGCCATCGGCAAAATCCAATAATTTACTCGGCAACTTTCCTTCGCAGAAGCTGATGATTTGATGACGGAAGATAACGCCGATCCAAACAAACAGCACTAGCATGTACACTTGGAACAAGACAACGCCCATCGACATCACGGAAGTCGGGTTGTAGTAAATCATGATCTTCCAAAACTCAAGCGGTTTAGTTAAGTGGAAAATCAAAATCACTAAGCCAGAAATAATGCCAAATGGCGCGAGCCAAGCCATTGCTTTTATAATGCCATTGTTTGCGGGATCACCTTCAATCACTTTGCGTTTTAAATAGATAGAAATCATCACCGCACCTGCTGACATCCCAGCAAGGAATAAGTAAATTGCAATAATCCAATCCCAGACTAACGAGTCAAAGTGGAATGCACTTTCGAAGCCGTTCATGATGACACCTCCCCTTTGCTATGCGGAATTTTGTACAGTTTAGGCTGTGTACCTAAATGCGATTTATCGCGATAGACAACATGGCTTTCAATGGCTTTGCTCACCTCACTAGTTGGATCATTCAAATCACCAAAAATGAGAGCTTTTGTTGGGCAAGATTCCACGCAAGCTGGCTGCTTACCTTGCGCTAGGTTGGTATCACGGCAGAAGTTACATTTATCCGCAGAGTGATCGACTGGATTAAAGAAACGCACTTGGTAAGGGCAAGCAGCAAGGCAATAACCACATCCGACACATTTCTCTTTGTGTACATCCACAATGCCCGTCGCTTCATCTTTGTATGCTGCGCCTGTTGGGCACACATAGACACATGGTGGATTATCACAGTGCTGACAGGATTCGCGAGTAAACTGGTATTCCACATCTGGGAATTCGCCAATCGGTTCACTGCGATGAATTTTAAGTCGCGTCACGCCTTCAGGGACTTTATTTACTTCGCGACAAGCATCGGTACAAGCGGTACAGCCAATGCAGGCATTTTCATCATGAACCATACCCATGCGCTTCGCTTGTTCACTGTTGCTGGCATAAAGAGAGGAGCTAACAACGGAAGTGCCCGCAACGCCTGTAGTTAAAATCAACGCGCCGCTGCCGGCTAAAAAGTTTCTTCTCGAACATTTCATGCTATCTCTCCTCTTCTTTGGCAAGTTCAGGTTCGACGGCAAATTCAGAGTGACAATCCACACACTGCTTGATCAGTTGTTTTCTGTCGTACGACAACGCTTTGGTTTTCGCTGCGTGTACATCGTGGCAATTTGAACAAGTGAGATTCTTGGCGTGCACATCGTGCGTCCAATGCTTTTCTCTTAACTTAAGTGGCGCGTGACAATCCACACACTGGCTATTAGCTTTAAGAATCATGCTTGGGTCAAGGGACACTTTGTCGTGCACCGCTTTCGATTGCGCAGCAGAAAACTTAATCACATCGGGTGCGCCTTCACGGTGATCAGGGCCAATGTTGCTGTGGCAGTTAGTGCAATTGAGCTGCTTACCTTGACTCAATAACGCTTGCGAATCATGCGATAGATTCAGAGTATCTTTAGCATCCTTATGACATTGAAGACATTTATAGTCTCGGTCACGAATCAACTCGACTTGATGACGCTCAGCTTGAGCACCTTCAACTGGCTCTGAAGAAGTCGCATGGGCGGCGGTGAAAAAACCATAGATGGCAAAGATGAAGAGAAATTTCAGCATTGTCTCTATGGTCAATTTTATATTGCCCATATTTTTCTTTCCTTAGCTCGATAATAATTGATAACTCTTATCAACTATTATTTGAGCAACAATTAATTTCCTCTGAAGATATTTTTACACCTTCAAATGACATCAATTCTTATTTTGGAAAGCCACAACGCTAAACCTGTATTTATAATACCTCTATAATTCCTAAGAGGTAGAATCACATGTTCAAAAAGCGACCTTAATCACCTTATTTTTAGAATGGTTATACCCATAACACGCTGTGATTAAAGGGGATTACAAAATACCACTTTAGGGTTATATGAACTTAAACATGATTAAGATCACTAGCATAAATTGATCTAAAACAAGGCCATTTTCGGTCACTATTTCATCTATTCAATTCACTATTAATATTAACGATAGATCTCCGATTCTTATTTGGAATAGCTCCTCACAACGCTGCTAATAAAAACGAATATGGAGATAACACCGTGAGCATAAAACACTGGATGAGCGCACCTATCGCGGTTGCGACCTTATTCGCCAGCCAATTATTTTTGGTTGGTGCTCCTTTGGCGGCAGAGGATACTGGTCTCATAGAACCTCGCAATGATACCTTTGAACAAAACCATCCTGACCAATATCACTCTTGGAAAGCCACATCGGAAAGCGAGCATATTGAAGATGCCTTAAGTGAAGACCCAAACATGGTGATCTTGTGGGCCGGTTATGGTTTTGCTAAAGACTACAACAAAGCGCGCGGTCACTTTTACGCGCTTGATGATGTGAGGCAAACCCTCAGAACCGGCGCACCAGCAGACGAAGACTCCGGGCCAATGCCGATGGCTTGTTGGAGTTGTAAAAGCCCAGATGTCGCCCGCGTAATTGAAGAGCGCGGTGAAGACGGTTATTTCGAAGGTAAATGGGCACGCTTAGGCTCAGAAATCGTCAACCCTATCGGTTGTTCCGACTGTCACAATACGGGTTCTGAAGCCTTCAAGAAGGGCGAACCCGCACTGGCACTGACTCGCCCATACGTCGAGCGTGCTTTTGACACCATCGGCAAAAATTTTGACCAACAATCTCGCTTAGATAAACAAGCGTCAGTCTGCGCTCAATGTCATGTCGAGTACTACTTCACAGGTCCGACTAAAGCAGTCAAATTCCCGTGGGACATGGGGACCAACGTCGCTGATATGGAGAAATACTACGACGCGTTGAACTTTAAAGATTGGACGCACGCCGTTTCAAAAGCACCAATGCTCAAGGCACAACACCCAGGTTTCGAAACTTGGAGAGCGGGTATTCATGGCAAAAACAAAGTGGTGTGTGTGGACTGTCACATGCCTAAAGTAACCAAAGAAGACGGTACGGTATACACCGACCACAAAGTGGGTAACCCGTTTGATCGTTTTGAAGACACCTGTGCGCAATGCCATACTCAAACCAAAGAGCAGCTACAAGGCATCGTTTCGACTCGCAAAGCGCAAGTACTAAACATGAAGCTAACCGCCGAGAAGCAAATCGTAGCGGCGCACTTTGAAGCAGGTGCAGCATGGGAAGCAGGAGCAACAGAAGAAGAGATGCAACCTATCCTACAAGATATTCGCCATGCACAATGGCGTTGGGACTACGCGATTGCTTCTCACGGTGTCCACATGCATGCTCCTGAGGTAGCACTTGAAGTGCTAGGTACTGCAGTTGATCGCGCTGCTGACGCCCGTACCAAATTGGTTCGTTTACTGGCAACCAAAGGCATTACTGACCCTGTTCAAATTCCAGATATCTCGACCAAAGCAAAAGCGCAACAAGCACTAGGTATGGATATGGAGAAGATGAACGCAGACAAGAAACACTTCCTAGAAACGGTGGCACCAGAATGGGATAAAGCAGCTGCTGAGCGCGAAGCAACGTACTGATCAGTATCGATTACACTAGCTTAAATGGATAAAACGAAGGGCGCACGTTGCGCCCTTTTTGTTTGATAGAAGGCAGAGGAAAACAGATTAGCGACGAGGAAGTCTCAGCCTAGGCTGAATATGTGGACGTGTTTTAGGCATCTGCACATTTGGGCGTGTAACTGGGCGCTGGATCTTCGTTTCCGGCAATGCTTTTCTTTGTTGAAGCTTTTCCGCCACGGCTTTGTCTTGTAAAGCCGTAGGCTCGATGCGCTCGGGGCGGTTCTCCCACTTGGTTTGAATCTCCTGCTTTTGCTCGTCAGGCAGCGATTGCCAATGATCGTCAAGCTGTCGCTTCATGTTATCGATATTGGCGGACATATCATCGTCTTTCCAATCTTCGACTTTGTCTTTGATGGATTGCTGTTGCTCTTCATCCAAGCCATTCCACCACTCTTCTAGTTTCTCTTTGTATTCATCGTCGTTGTCGCAACAACCCGGATAGTAATAAATCCAGTAGTCGTCATGATCGTACCACCAAGGGTCGTAATAACCGGAAGAGTAATAAACCGTAGATGAGGTGCCAGAATGTTCGGAAGAGCTACAACCCACTAACACGGAGCCGCACAGCACCACAAATATTCCGAACGCTTTATTCTTCATTCGTCCCCCACCTTTCTTCTATTACTTATTAGAGTCTACGCCTACAACAGCTCTTTCGCTTTATTGATCGAGTTAATAATTTGTACTCGATCTAAGCTTGGATCGTTCGAGTCGAGTAATAGCACCCAAGTATCAATGGCTTCCTGAAAGCGGAATGACAGAAAATGATCATTGGCAATCAACGACAAAGCCGCTTCATTATGCGGTTCTATCTGCAAAGCTTGTTCTAGAAGCAAACTGACTTCTTGCGTCATTGATTGCTGGTGAATGTAGTATAAGGTCGTTGCTTTCGCAGCAAGTTGCGTGGCACCGACTGGCTCAGTTAGTTGGATGGCGTAATCAAAACAAATCAGTGCGCCATCCAGTTCTCCCTCTAGCAGGTAGCCCTGCCCTAACTGAAACCACAATTCGGCATTGTTTGGGTCTTCACGTAATTGGTCTTGAATTTCCTGCATGATATCGCGAGCAGTCATCATTCGAGAGACTTCAGCTTGAATAGGTTGTGGAGGAGATTGACGCAACAATAAGAAGCTAGCGCTGGTTAACACTAGTACCAAAGCACAAAAACCGAACCATTGTGCCGCTCTTACTCTTGAAGCGCTGAGCGATAATACGACGACGAATAATCCCATCAAAGTGATGGCAATGAAAAACCAAACAGACATAACGCGCTCCCTAGACAAACTGAGTATTAGTGTACTGGTTTAATGCTTGTATTGCGTTGATACAGGTACAAAAAAGCCGAGCAACTGAGGCTCGGCTTTTTACATTAGAATAGTAACGAAAGATTACTCTTCGTTACCTTCCTCTGCATCATCAGCGGCTGGCGCTTCTGGAGTATCTTGCTGCGTATTTTCATCTGTTGACTCTAATGCTTCTGCTTCTTCACCAGCAGGCAGCTCTTCGTCATCAACTTCTTCAATACGTTGCAAACCAACAACAGATTCGTCTTCCGCAGTACGGATAAGCGTTACACCTTGTGTGTTACGACCAACCTGGCTAACTTCACCCACACGAGTACGTACTAGTGTACCAGCGTCGGTGATCATCATCATTTCATCACCTTCAACAACCTGGATAGCACCAACTACCGGGCCGTTTCGCTCAGAAACTTTGATAGAAACGACACCTTGAGTGCCACGACCTTTTGTCGGGTACTCACTCAGCGCTGTACGTTTACCGTAACCGTTTTCTGTAACTGTTAGGATGTCGCCTTCGTGTGAAGGAACGATAAGTGATACAACTTGGTCATTTTCAGCCAGTTTCATACCACGCACACCAGAGGCGGTACGACCCATAGGACGAACACCTTTAAACTTGATCTCTGGCTGACCATTCTCATCAAGAACTGGCTTACCATTTTCGTCAAGTACTGGAATTTCTTCTGCTTCTTTAAAGCGAACCACTTTACCCGCTTTAGAGAACAGCATGATTTCGTTTTCGCCGTTAGTGATATCCACACCGATTAACGAATCGTCTTCACGTAGGTTTACTGCAATCAGGCCATTTGAACGAACATTTGCAAATTGGTTCAACGGCGTTTTCTTAACCGTACCGTCACCTGTTGCCATGAAGATGAATTTGTCTTCAGAGAATTCATCAACACGCAGAATCGCGGTAATGCGCTCACCTTCTTCTAGTGGAAGGATGTTCACAATTGGCTTACCACGAGCAGTGCGGCTCGCTAGAGGCAATTGGTAAACTTTCAGACGGTATGTTTTACCGCGAGTAGAGAAACACAAGATGTTATCGTGGGTATTCGCCACTAGAAGACGCTCAATGTGGTCTTCATCTTTCATCTTGGTCGCACTCTTACCTTTACCACCACGGCGCTGTGACTCGTAGTCGCTCAGTACTTGGTACTTAACGTAACCACCGTGCGATAGAGTAACCACAACGTCTTCACGTGCGATCAGCTCTTCCATGTCGATATCATGGCTCGCAGCTGTGATTTCTGTACGACGAGCATCACCAAAGCCGTCACGAACCGCTTCAAGTTCTTCGCGGATCACTTCCATCAAACGCTCAGTGCTTGCAAGGATATGCATGAGCTCAGCGATTTCTTCTAGAAGTGTTTTGTATTCGCCAAGAATCTTCTCGTGTTCTAGACCTGTTAGTTTGTGTAGACGAAGATCTAGGATAGCTTGTGCTTGTTGCTCAGTCAGGAAGTACTGACCATCGCGAATGCCGTATTGAGGTTCTAGCCATTCAGGGCGTGCTGCATCTGTACCAGCACGCTCTAGCATTGCTGAAACGTTGCCTAAATCCCAACCACGAGCGATAAGACCCGCTTTTGCTTCAGCCGGTGTTGGCGCCTTACGGATAAGCTCAATGATTTCATCAATGTTGGCAAGCGCTAGCGCTAAACCTTCAAGGATGTGGGCACGTTCACGCGCTTTACGTAGTTCGAAAATAGTACGACGAGTCACAACTTCACGACGGTGATCAACGAAGCACTTCAACATATCTTTCAGGTTGAATAGCTGTGGTTGGCCATTGTTTAGGGCCACCATGTTGATACCGAAAGTGGTTTGCAACTGAGTCTGAGCGTATAGGTTGTTTAGAACCACTTCGCCCACAGCGTCGCGCTTACATTCAATAACAATACGCATACCGTCTTTATCTGACTCGTCGCGCAGTGCACTGATGCCTTCAACTTTCTTATCTTTAACTAGCTCAGCGATCTTTTCGATCAAGCGAGCTTTGTTTACCTGGTATGGGATCTCAGTGACGATGATGGTTTCTTTACCATTCTTCTCCACTTCGATGTCCGCTTTCGAACGCATGTAGATTTTGCCGCGACCTGTTTTGTACGCGTCTACAATGCCTTTACGACCGCTGATCAGCGCCGCCGTTGGGAAATCAGGACCAGGAATGTAATCCATTAGTTCATCAATAGTGATTTCTTCATTATTGATGTATGCAAGACAGCCATCGATCACTTCGCCAAGGTTATGAGGCGGGATGTTGGTTGCCATACCTACTGCGATACCAGAAGCACCGTTAACCAATAGGTTTGGAATTTTAGTTGGAAGAACCGCTGGGATCTGCTCAGTACCGTCGTAGTTTGGTACGTAGTCTACGGTCTCTTTGTCTAGGTCAGCCAATAGTTCGTGGGCAATTTTTGCCATTCGAACTTCGGTGTAACGCATTGCCGCAGCAGAGTCGCCATCGATAGAGCCAAAGTTACCTTGACCATCGACCAGCATGTAACGAAGCGAGAACGGTTGAGCCATACGTACGATTGTGTCGTACACAGCACTATCACCGTGTGGGTGATATTTACCGATTACGTCGCCGACAACACGGGCTGATTTTTTATATGGTTTGTTCCAATCGTTGCCTAGTACGTTCATCGCGAATAAAACGCGGCGGTGTACTGGTTTTAGGCCATCACGCACATCTGGAAGAGCACGACCCACGATGACTGACATCGCATAGTCTAGATATGAACCTCTAAGCTCATCTTCAATGTTTACGGGCGTGATCTCTTTAGCTAAATCGCTCATAGAGCCATTATCCCTCTATTATCTGATCGTAATTACGATACGTGTAAGGTGCAAAAATATAACACACAATTCATCACTTCGGCATCACTTTCCCTCTCCTTTTATCAGGTTGTGAGCTTGGTTATGAATCAAATGTCGAGAATTTGCACACTCATCCCATATCTTTCTGATTAGTGGTTATATTTCGGTCAATATTGAGCAAAATCGGACTCTGTACGTATGGAACTTAGTTGAAATCGTTAATCCCAATATATCCACACAACGTCAAAAATGCCGGTTTTAGAGTATTGTCACTGGCACTAGTTCAAGGATGAACAAAAAACATGCAAGCCCTTTCAAAGTTACAGGAGCCTGTTGTTGCCGCACCAGTGAACTCTGTCATTGTCCCTTCACTAAGCACGTCGAGGTTGTTTGGTTATAAAACGTTGGAGTATACTGACGCCCTCTAAAGGACTCAGATTGAATGCAATAAAACCAATTATGACTAAAGCACAAAACGTCGACCCAAGTGAAATTAAGAAATTCGAGGACATGGCTTCTCGATGGTGGGATTTAGAAGGCGAGTTTAAGCCACTTCATCAAATTAACCCCCTTCGTTTGAACTATGTACTTGAAAAAGCAAATGGCTTGTTTGGCAAGCGCGCACTTGATGTCGGCTGTGGTGGTGGCATTCTTGCTGAAAGCATGGCGAAAGAAGGCGCTATTGTGACTGGACTTGATATGGGCAAAGAACCTTTAGAAGTCGCGCGACTACATGCATTAGAAACAGGTACTCAACTGACCTACATTCAGAGCACAATAGAAGACCACGCTATAGAAAACGCAGGGACTTACGATGTCGTGACTTGTATGGAGATGCTTGAACACGTTCCAGATCCTCTCTCCGTTATCCGCTCTTGTGCTGCGCTAGTAAAACCTGGTGGTCACGTGTTTTTCTCAACCTTGAACAGAAACATCAAGTCATACTTGTTTGCTATTGTCGGTGCAGAGAAGCTTCTTAAGATTGTTCCTGAGGGGACTCACGAGCACGAGAAGTTTATCAAGCCTGCCGAAATGATGAAGATGATAGACCAAACAGACCTAACAGAAATGGGCATTACAGGCCTGCATTACAACCCTCTTAATGACAGTTACAAACTCGGCCGTAATGTAGATGTAAACTACATCGTTCATACTAAAAAATACTGAACGCCGTTATGTTAAAAAATGCGTTTTGTGATTGACATTTTTTGTAGAAAATGAATCGAAAGCGGTAGCACAAAGTTGCCGCTTTTTTTGTCTTTTTATGCCTAAAATTCGTGCTCTAGATTCCATTTTAACCAACCTATTTTTCGTAGATAAAAACGGCCAAAGATCAAGGAAAATATTTTTGCATGCGGTTATTTCTAAACCGATCTCAAAACCGTGCTTTTAACCATTCAAGTCTGCCCTTTTCTCATCGGTTAGTGTTCACTTACTGATTTTTTTCATTTTGTCAGTTATCCACAAGTCATCCCCGATCTGTACCTTGATAAATCAGTGTAATAGCACTATCTTGTAACCCGCAAACAAATGAACCCCTATATGTTGTGTTTAAGCGACAATATATAGATAGACTTTGATCACAAAGCCGCCGCAAGCTTTACTCATATTGCACATAAACAAACAAAAATACGGCTTTTATCAGTTTTCTTAGGGAAATAAAGCAGAATGAACCAACAACTTACCGTCACCAAGCGTGATGGCCGTAAAGAAAGTATCGATCTGGATAAAATCCACCGCGTTATCACTTGGGCTGCAGAAGGTCTAGATAATGTTTCGGTTTCTCAAGTAGAACTTCGCGCTCACATCCAGTTTTACGACGGCATCACAACGACAGATATTCACGAGACAATCATCAAGTCTGCGGCAGACCTGATCTCTGAAGAGACTCCGGATTACCAATACCTAGCTGCTCGCCTAGCGGTATTCCATCTGCGTAAAAAAGCGTATGGCCAATACGAGCCACCAACGCTTTATGATCACGTGTCTCGCCTCGTCGATATGGGTAAGTACGATCAACATATTCTAGAAGACTACACAAAAGCAGAACTCGACGAACTTGATGCGTACATCGACCATAAACGCGACCTAAACTTCTCATACGCGGCAGTTAAGCAGCTAGAGGGCAAGTACTTCGTACAAAACCGTGTAACGGGCCAAATTTACGAAAGTGCTCAGTTCTTATATATCCTTGTAGCAGCGTGCCTATTTGCGAAATATCCAAAAGCAACGCGTCTTGATTACATCAAGCGTTTCTACGATGCGACATCGACATTTAAGATTTCTCTACCTACGCCAATTATGTCTGGCGTACGTACCCCTACTCGCCAGTTCAGCTCATGTGTTCTGATCGAGTGTGGCGACAGTCTTGATTCTATCAACGCAACAGCAAGCTCGATTGTTCGTTACGTATCTCAGCGCGCTGGTATTGGTATCAACGCTGGTCGTATCCGTGCATTAGGCTCAGAGATTCGCGGTGGTGAAGCGTTCCACACTGGCTGTATCCCGTTCTACAAATACTTCCAAACCGCAGTAAAATGTTGTTCGCAAGGTGGTGTTCGTGGTGGCGCAGCGACTGTATTCTACCCAATGTGGCACGGCGAAGCTCGCTCCCTAATGGTGCTTAAAAACAACCGTGGTGTTGAAGAGAACCGTGTTCGTCACATGGACTACGGTGTACAGCTGAACAAACTGATGTACCAACGTTTGGTTGAGGGTGGCAACATCACACTATTCTCACCTTCAGACGTACCAGGTCTATACGACGCATTCTTCGAAAACCAAGAAGAGTTTGAGCGTCTATACGTGAAGTACGAGAACGATCCTTCAATCAAGAAAGAAACGGTTAAAGCGATTGAAATGTTCACTCTGCTAATGCAAGAGCGTGCATCAACAGGTCGTATCTACATTCAGAACGTGGACCACTGTAATACTCACAGCCCATTCGATTCTGAAGTAGCGCCAGTTCGTCAATCGAACCTATGTCTAGAAATCGCACTGCCAACGAAGCCATTAACTAACGTTGAAGATGACTCGGGCGAGATCGCACTATGTACGCTTTCTGCCTTCAACCTTGGTGCTATCAAGTCTCTAGATGATTTCGAAGAGCTATCTGATCTTGTTGTTCGTGCGCTAGATGCACTGCTTGATTATCAAGATTACCCTCTACCAGCGGCATACAAATCGACGATGAACCGTCGTACGCTAGGTGTTGGTGTGATCAACTTCGCTTACTACTTAGCGAAGCATGGCGTGAAATACTCTGACGGTAGCGCAAATGGCCTGACTCACCGTACGTTCGAAGCAATGCAGTACTACCTACTAAAAGCATCGGTAGAACTGGCGAAAGAGCAAGGCAAGTGTCCTTCATTCGACGAAACGAACTACGCGAAAGGATTACTGCCGATTGATACGTACAAGAAAGATATCGACCTAATTTGTGACGAAGCGCTGCACTACGACTGGGACAGCCTACGTAAAGAAATTATGGAGCACGGCCTACGTAACTCAACACTGACTGCGCTAATGCCGTCTGAGACTTCTTCTCAGATTTCAAACGCAACTAACGGTATTGAGCCACCACGTGGTTATGTTTCAGTAAAAGCTTCGAAAGACGGTATTCTGAAGCAAGTTGTACCTGAGTTCACTGAACTTAAAGACAACTATGAACTGCTTTGGAACATCGGTTCGAACGACGGTTACCTACATCTTGTGGGTATTATGCAGAAGTTTGTTGACCAAGCTATCTCTGCTAATACTAACTACGATCCGTCACGCTACGAGACTGGCAAGGTACCAATGAAGAAACTACTTCAAGACCTGCTAACAGCGTACAAGTTTGGTGTGAAAACGCTTTACTACCATAACACTCGTGATGGCGCAAAAGATGAACAGAAAGACGCTGTTCAACCACAAGATGACGATTGTGCTGGCGGCGGTTGTAAGATATAACTGGTGTGTTTTTATATATGTAACATTTTTTGTGGTTAACTAAAAAATGTTTTTATTAAACAATTACTTATAATGGCGTCCTTGTGACGCCTTTTTTTATTTTAAAGTGAAAATATTTCACGCCACTTGAATATGTAACATTTAAGATATAACCTAAAACCCATAAGGATATTTCACCTTACATGGATATGTAACATCGGTTATGAGATACAAAGTCAAAAACATTCGTCACCCTAAATATGATAATCAACTCCTTCCAATGCTGGTTGATACCGAGGATTGCGACTGCCCACTTCCATCGGCTGCGCTATGGGGATTCGATTTGTGGCATAGCAAACCGCTAAATACAGTAAAAGCGCGATTACGTGACTTAGCTGTTTTCTATGAGTATGTCGATAGACATCATCCCTCATTTTTCGAAGATGCCGCAGCCATTAAAATTCTCAGCCATCGGCAAATTACGGCTATAAGCTCAGCTCTATTAGTGAATTACAATTACACTGTTGATGATGGTGTAGTGGTCAAACCGTCCACCTTTAATCGTCGAATTGACTCTATATCACAATTTTTAAGTTTTCATTATTCTCGTTATGTTAATAGATTGAATGACTTGGAACGTATGGATGACCGACAAAAACATGTTTTTGCGATGATCGGACGGTTTAGGAAAAAACGCTACTCCAAGACAGAGATAGAAATCCATACGAACCAAGCTAAGTCATTATCAGTCGAGGAAGTGAACATAATTAGGGATATTGTAAGACCCTCGACTATAGACTTTTTTAATGAAGTAAACCCTTTTAGCCCAGAACTTCAAAGAAGAAATGCTTGTGCGATTCTATTACTCATTGAGCTAGGTTGCCGTGCTGCTGAGCTAGTTTTAATTAAAAATAACGACGAGCATCTGAAACTAACAACCAATCCAACTGTGGTGATTACCACAGAAGATAAAAACAGTAAAAGTTTTCGGGGTCGAGCAGACGGAGCTTCGCATAAAACCTTAGGGCGAGAATTGCCCATATCTCAAGGTTTGTCGAACTTAATTATTGATTATATTGAAGAAGATAGACCTAAGCTACGTAAACCATTTAATGATCAATTAACAGACTACCTATTTGTAAGTAAATCAGATGGGGGAGCAATGACTACCGATGGGCTATCATATTTGATCGACAGCCTTTATCGAAAAATGCCTGAACTGGTTAACACTATTCATCCTCACCGCTTACGAGTTACTAAAGGGATTGAAGTTCGCGATGCCGTTGATAAAGATTATGAAGGTTCCAACTCTCCAATGACTAAATCGGGAGATATGCAAGATACATTAACGACTTGGGGCGGTTGGTCTTCAACCAGTAATATGCCTAAGCACTATACAAAAGGGCTTCTACAAAGAAAGCTATCTGAATATTTAGCAAAGAGTGAATAAATATGGGGCATGCGGCTACACAATATTTATCAGAAGATTCATTTGATCCTTATTCTCAAGTATATGATTTCGTCTCAAGCTTAAATGGTGATTGTGACCCTTTCCCATCTCAGATTGAAACTTATTTTGGACAAACTGTTCAGTTACGGGATCTAAGCGGACGTTTGTTGAATAGAATTCAGCTAATCAACGTAGGTAAAGGCCATGATTTTTATAACTTAAGTGATCATTATTCTGGCGATACTTACCTCGACTACATCGCTGCTAAATGTTGGATAGATACAGCAATTGAAAGATCTCCAGCTTCAATTAATCATATCTCCGAAGGTTTTAACGTATTACAAGGTATTAGCTTTACCGAAGATACCTACTCAAATGAAAGAAAATTTGCGAAAGAACTAGGCAGAAAACTATCTTCAGTTATCCTCAAAAATAAGGATAATCAGCGAGCTTTCTTATCTATTAGACAATTTGTTAAGTACGGTATCGCCAATGATTACTGGGGCTTTACAGATGAGTTAGAACTAAAAGTTTCTGAAGTCGCGGTTAAAGCGATTGGACGTAAAGAGCGCGTATCTATGTTAGATCATGAATATGGCCCCTTCACTCGCTCAGAAATTTCTCAAATAACAACAGCAATACAGGATGAAAAAGTTAAGACTGAGTTTCGCGTTTTAGTTGGATTAGCCAAAAGATTTGGACTTAGACCTATACAACTAGCTTTACTACGTGAAGACGATATTTATTACGATAAAAAGAAGCTAGCTTGGTATATTCTGATCCCACGAGTAAAGGGGCGTGCCGCACAATTGCGTAGAACCGAAGGGAACTTTACTGTTCGCGAATTGCCAGTAGAGTTAGCAGCAGAGATTAATCAATTAATTCAAGACCATTCCAACTTAGTTGAAATGGATGCAGACGGTAAAGAACTTCCGAGACCATTATTTAAAGCAAAAAAAGTTAATAGTGAATTCTTAAAACATAAGCTATTGGCTCCTTATGCATGGCATGTCAACTCAAAAAGAATCACTTCCATATTTGGCATTGAAATTCCTCAACTATTGCAATTAAAGTCTGTGTATTGCAGGGATGAAGACGGTAATCCTTATCCACTTAAAATGAACGCCTATCGTTTCCGTTATACGTTAGGCACTCGCATGGTGATGGAGGGCAAGACACCTGAAGAAGTTGCGTTAGCTCTAGACCATTCAACAACAGCATCAGTACAGCACTATTTTAAATACAATCAAGATCTTATTGATTTTATCGATGATACGTTTGAAGTATCTACTGCTCTAAAAAATGCCGCTTTACGATGGCAAGGTTATTTTATCGATGAAGACGATAATCTTGAAGGTAGCCTAATTCGTGTATCGGATGTTCTCTCTATTGGGAAGTGTTTAAAAAAGACCTTATGTGAATATCATCCAACAGTGAGTTGCTATGGCTGTAGCCGCTTTAGACCCTTCAAGGACGCTAATCATCAAAAACAACTAGAAGTAATCGAGAAAGAAGTCGAATTTGTCAAAAATAATTCAACAGGAGCGGTTCAACATCAGTTAAACGAAGCATATGAAGGTGCTTTACAAATTGTTGAAGCTCAAAAAATTATGAGGGGTGAAAAATAACGATGAACCCTATCGATTTTCGCTCTCAAAAAGTAAATAAGGCTCTACAAACACTAATAGACCGTGTTCATGAAGAGAGGAATTTAGCACAAGTTGACTTCGACACATTAGTGTCGAAAGGAACCATAAGAGGTCAATGGGATGAGAGCGGTTGGCAGTATCGCGGTCGCACTATCTATTTTAGAGGATGTCTTGATATAAATGGAGCAATCGTTACTTCCCATACAAAAATTGAAGATAGCGTCTTGATGCAAGGGATATGGGGAGACATATATCGCCTTTTTACACTACATAGTATTAAAAAACACAAATCTGGAAATGAACGAACTATTCCAGGCTTACTTAGTCGTATCGCCTGGCTAGGAACTTCACTAAACTTTGATGAAAACGCATTGCTATCAATGGATCAAAGTAAAATTGATGCCCTAATACCATTACTACAAACCTATTATGAAAAGCCCAGAGGCACCTTTGAGCGTTATAAAGACTCGGTATCTTTTATCAAGAATTTTGTAGTTAAGAAGAGCTTTTGTAAGACCTTTGTGCCTAAAGTTAACATGAAAAACCCTGCATTGGAACGTAATGACGTAACCACGAATACAAAAAAGGAAGCTCAGAAAGAAAAACATGTTGAAGATATTGGTCTGTACTTTGGGCGCATAAAACAAAAATTTGATGCGGCTAAACGCCTTGTCGAATCAGGCGGTACACCAGAATACTTTCAACCAAAAGATGGATATGATGAGCTTAGATTGCTAGCTACACCTTTTATGGAAGGTCTAGGGCTACGTATCGGAGAAGTACTTCGTCTTCACAAAGATTGCCTTGGGTTCGATGAAGACAGACAGCGTTATTTCCTCAGAGTGCCAGTCGAAAAAGGGGAACTTGCTTTCGCTAAGTCTATCCCTAAAATTTGGGAAAAAGTGATAGTAGATGCCCATGCAAGAATCCTTGAAATAACAAAGCCTCACCGAGACTTTGCTCGTAAAGTTGAGCAAGAAGGTGCTCAAGCATTTATAAATTCATTTACCTTTCCAGATCGACCTGAGAATTTTGAGAATGCTCTCAAGGAACATGGATATGACCCCGATCTTCATTTTGCTCGTAGTGAAATAGGCACAAGTGGTGACATACATGTTTCGGGACTAACCGTAAGTTTGTTGAGAGAAAGTAAAGCTATTCAGGGTCGATACTCACAATCAATTGTCGGTAAATTAAAGTGTAAGTATGGTGACGAAAGAGCCGCAAGACAAAGAGTCATTATCTCAAAAGAAGAGCTTAGCAAACTTTGTTTGAAAGAGTATGAAGACACCAAAAGGATGGTGTATCGAGCTAATGATAACGTTGATGCAAAAGAAGAGATTGTATCAACCTCCTATACAATTGATATGCCTTTTAGTGAATTTTTGTTTATTGCTAAGAATGATACTTTTGACGCAGGGACAAAATCTCATGGCTTAATTCCATGTCCTTTGACATATAGGGCTTACACTCGATGGATAAACAATGACGAAAAAGGAAGCCGCCATAAAACGATATTCGAAAACTACGATATTAAAGATGAAAACGGTGACGTTGTTTCTTTGAATTCACATCAAATACGCCACTGGGTTACTACAGCCCTAATTCGGGCGGGAAAAAACGAATCAGCAATTGACCTATGGATGGGGCGAACGCCTGGACAAACAAGACATTACGACCATCGAACAGCGAAAGAACGAGCTGAGGCAATGCGTAAACGGTATATGTCTGAAAATCCACCCGATGATGTTCTGGGCAGACGCATAAAGCGTATGAGAAATAATAACGTTTCGCTAGATGAAATAGAGACAGCTCTAAATCACACCATGTCTGCTGTTCATTACACCCCTTGGGGAACTTGCGACAGAGATTTAGACGTATCACCGTGTCAAAAAGGAATGATGTGTCTACGGGGTAATGATGGTGAAACATGCAATCATTTTGGAATAGATCCAACCGATAAAGAAGCTCTAGTTAATATTCACAATACAAAGGTTCATTATGAAAATCAGCTAAGTGCGCTATTGCCAAACTACGATGAGCTTTCATTGAAACTGAATAACCAAGAACCTCTAGACCAACATGTACAGTTTTGTATAGACACAATAAACGGTTGCATTGCTGCACTAAAAGCCTATGAAAACGCAGAAAAAAATGAAGCTCATAAAATTCCTATCGTTCAAATATTTAATCCAGAGAATATAAAAGATGAGTAAGGCTCCAGAGTGGCAAACTATTGCGCTGAGTAGTTTAGAGTTTTTTATTAAAAACCCAGAGTATAAGCACGAATTTGGACATGATTACATTGCTGACAGATGTGGTGTAACTCGTATGACTTTGAATCGCAACACACCATATATGAAGCGGTATAAAGAAGTCAGAGAATTTCTGCGAGGATATAAAACCGTAGATCCTTCGCAAGGAGCAACGCCTATTGATGGCTACAAGGAAAAGTATGAAGCACAAAAGGAAGCGAATCAGGAATTGACCCGTAAGATTGAAGCCCTTCAATTACGCTTAAATGACTGTTATCAAATGCTGGAAGATCAAGGTATTGACCCTGAGTTTATTTATCCGACAAAGCTGAAAAAACATAAGGAAAATTAATGGCGAATCCTCAAGCAGAAGTTAATTACCAAAAGTTCATAACATTTGTGAGAGAGCGAGAATCTGAGGGAGATTGGGAAGATTATCGCTCTAGAGACAATCACAGTTTGAACAAACAAGCTATCGCTAAAGAATGTGGCTTTGACAGGAAAAGAATTAATGAAAATTCTAAAATCATTGAAAAATTTGATGAAGTCGTCACTGATTTATTAAAGAAAGGGATACTCACCAAGGATTCAAGAACTGGTACAGACAAGGTAAGTGAAAAATCTGCCGCTATCTCAAATAGTGTAGATAAAAAGACTCTGAAATTTGCTCAGGAATGCAATGCTGCACTAGAACAAGAACTTAGAGAAACCAAAATTCAGCTTCAAAAAACTGAAGAAAAACTGAAGCATCTAGAAGTGATTGAAAGCTACATGATGGAAACAGGACGCTTGTAATGGAGCAATTCTCTGGTGATGTGCAAATTCGTTCCATTCGTAGTAAAGGGGCAAAGGGAGGAATTATATTTTCTGCTGTAACTCTTTGTGATAGTCCCACGCGTTTTGTCATTAAAGCTGGATTTGATGTAGCACCCACTCCTTCAATATTCAAAGAAAAGCATTTTTGGCATGTCGAAGGCACCGTAGAAAAACAAAAAATAACGTGGAAAGATGGCACGTCAAAGGAAGAAAAAGTCATAAAACCCACAAAGATATCTTTTGTTAAGGCTGCAAACGAAAATTTAAAGAGACTCCTGTCAGAATCCAAAGTATTCAAAGGGATAAGTGGAGTAAAGGCTGAAAAACTAGTGTCCTTTTATGGCGACGAACTATACCAAATTGCGGCTAATAATGATGCTGATAGGCTGACCCCAATCTTAGGCGCACACGTTGCTCAGACGTTGATCGATGGTCTGAATGCGTATCAAGAGTTACATTGTCTAAAGCTATTAGACGACTTAGGTGTACCAGCATATGTGGGTGAATCTGTCTTAAAAATATGGGGGCTAAGTGCTTATGACAAGATTAAAGCTAATCCCTATGTGCTTGTAATGTTTATGGCGAGTTTAGAAGCCCTGGATGAGTATGCAATAAATCGGCTTGGCTTTAAATCTGACTCCCCAGAACGCCTTGTAGCGTATGCAAAAGAAACACTTTATGAAGGATTCAAATCAGGTAACACGTGCCTACCGCTTGCAGAATTAAGGCAGAAACTAAGAAGAAAAATTGGTGACTTAGCCCTGACAGCTATTGATATCTCGATTGAAGATAAAGAAGTAATTGTTGACGAAGACATAGCGCAGGTCAGAAGCATGGATATCGTTGAATCAGGTGTCGCTTCAATAATATCTAGTCTTACTAAATATCCATTAAATCCAATTGTTAGCAAGCATATTGATGCCATTATTGCGCAATACGAATCACGAGTTGGTTTTGAGCTTACTGAAGAGCAACAACATGCAGTATCGATTTGTACTGCTGCCAGACTATCTGTCCTGACAGGCGGTGCTGGATGCGGCAAAACAACCGTACTTGAAGCTATCTGTTTCGCATTGGAAAGTTTAAAACTGACTAGCAAAATCTATTTGATGGCATTGTCTGGAAAAGCCGCCATGAGAATTACGGAGGCTACAGGACGTCAAGCCATGACAATTGCAGCGTTCATGTATCACGTCAATCAGGATGACATTCCAGAGGATGCTACATTCATCATTGATGAAGCGTCCATGATAGATATTCTTTCTATATATCAATTACTAAAAAGAATTCCAAGTAATGGGAGAATTATACTGACGGGAGATGAAGAACAGTTACCACCAGTCGGAATCGGTCTTATTTTCCATGCTCTCGTTGGTGTAGAAAATATTTTCAATCCTAACCTGACATCGGTTAAGCGACAGTCAGAAGCCTCTGGCATACCTACGGTAGCAAACAAAGTGAGATGCTATCCAATGACGAGAGAACCCATCCCTTTCGCTCCCTATAAAGGTATTGGGCAAGGCGTTAGTTTCGTTCAGTGTAGCAACGCAGATATTGAGACAGAATCATTGCGGCTATACGAAGAATTAGGTGGAAACGGTGAAAATAATGATGTCCTTCTCTTGTCAGCAATTAAATCCTCCTCAGGCGGCGTTCTAAGCCTAAATACGCTCATACATGACAAGTTTTCCAAGGGAGATGCTATAGAGTTTACAGATACCGAATATGGAACAGTACAACACGCTATAAATGGTAGCACCTTGAGGGTTGGTGAGCTTGTCATGTATACAAGAAACGATTATTCCAAAGGGATTAGAAATGGATCTATTGGTAAGATAATCAACTCAACCAATCAAGAGGTTTTTGTGGACTTTGAAGGTACACAAGTAACCTTAAACCCGTCAGAGTTAAAGCACTTAGAGCATGCATACGGACTGACAGTTCATAAAAGCCAAGGTAGTCAATTTGACCGTGTAATTGTTGTAATCAAAAAGTCGAGGGTCATTGACCGACATCTAATTTATACAGCGTTAACCAGAGCAAAGCACCAAGTTGTGTTTGTAGGAGATGTGTCGGTTCTATACGAATCTCTCCTTATATCAAAGGCTTTTAGCCGCCATACAAAGATATCAAAATTTATAGATGAAGCGTTAGTCACTAATTAACGCTGAAGATAATGCATAAACTCGCCAGGTCACCTAGAAGTTATATCTAGGTCATTTAGATGAATTAATCTGACTCTAAACTGTCAGTTTCGTTACTTCGATGTGACAAGATCTGACAGGTTACCCTAAATGGTTCTTCCCCAACCACGCGCATAACAAACATTTTAAGAGAGCACTAGACAGCAGCGACACTATCTCAAATTTCATGGGATTGAAGAGGAGCTAGAGCACTATCATAATTCTTCTGAAGACAAGTTTGTGATGCAACTAACTTCTCTTTTTCGAGATAAGATCTCCATTCGTGCTATTAACGATGACCAATCAAAAACAATCAAAGCCAAGCGAACTACTATCCACTACTCTAGTGCCGATCAATGGTCATACCGTCGCTTGGGTTAAGATAAGGCCATCAAAAGATTACTTATTCTTTTACCAAGAGAAGGTGGGTAGAGAACACTTCTATATTCGCTCTGGTCGCAATAAGCAAAAAGTAAAGCCTGATGATATCGAGTATTATCTGGCCCTACAAAAGGCTGTTCGATGAAGGATAATGTCCTGCTCTGTAGGGTTCAAACTTACTTTATTAATCGAAATCGGCTGAGCTAGAGTAAAACCTAAAACACATCTGCCCCATTCGGTGTTAGTACTGTATAAATCCTAATGTCGGCAAAGCGTAACTTGACTTAGTTTTCGTCATGTCGGTAATCTGTGAAAAGATATGCAACATGCCACCTGAAAACAGGAAACATGATGGAAGCAATAGTAGTTTCTCCGCCTCTACGTGGTAATTGGAATGCATTGAATTGTTCAGGAGGCCAGGAGCCTAACCATGGCACCAATAAGTAGTGGAGCAGGTCAGCATCTCTATTTTCACATCTGTATTTAGTGTTTGGATTAAGAAAAGTAAACATTTTTCTCAACTAGTGTTTTAACGCGAAATACAAGCGCAATAAACAACCCATACTTAACCTAAGTCACTGACTGGGAAAAATTTATTTCGGTATAATGCCTGTAACAACAAGCTCTCAAGAAAGAAACCATGGAACTCATAGAAGAAATAAGCATCAATGATGTCTGGCAACACAACGTCAACCTTCTGATTGGCTCAGGCGCATCCTTCGGGCTTTTCCCTACCCTTGCGACCGAGATGGACGGCGAGTCTATTGAAACGCTTGGGAAATACTTTGAGGACACTGGAAAGAGCGAGCTTAAAACACTGCTTTTCATGCATTACTATAGAAACTGCATTGAGCCAGTAATTATGTTCGACCTCGAATCTATAAAGATTGGCGCTGACATACTAAACGATGCCGATGACAAGAAAAAACTGGCCGTTATCGAGAACTACAAGCAGTTGCTTTTAACGTTAAGAGCGATTGCTTCAAGAAATAAATCGCAACTCAAGGCAAACATTTTTACTACTAACTATGATTCTTGCTTTGCTGAAGCTTATGAAGAGTTACTCTTAGACCATGCCAATCTCGACTTTACGCTAAATGATGGCGCAAAAGGGTTTCGCCGCAAGTTCCTTGAGGCTCGTAACTTCGATACCTTGGAAGTTCGACACAGCGTATTTGGCAAAAACAAGTGCGAGATTCCGCAGGCTAATCTTGTTCATCTACACGGCTCTGCATTTTGGAATCTAGATGATGCAAGAATCTCAGTAAACTACGACGACAATAAACCAAAATACGATGATGATTTCTTCGATGACATTGAGGGTGAACTAGAAGAGCTAGAAGATATTTTAAACGACGAGCACTCAGATAGAGATGACTTCGACTCCATTGATTTTTGCGCAGAGTTCAGCGGCAAAGAAAAGAAGTTCTGGGAGATATACAAGAAACTCCCGATAGTAAACCCTACAAAGTGGAAGTTTCACGAAACCGTATTTGATGAACACTACTATCAAATGCTCAGATTAATGAGCTATGAGCTTGAAAAGCAAGACTCTGTACTTGTTGTTTTTGGGTTTTCGTTTGCGGACGAACACATAACTAACTTAATCAAACGTTCACTCGGAAACAAGTCTCTCACGATGTACATCTGCTGCTTCGACATACCGACAACTGAAGCAATGGAAGAGCTTTTCGGTAGCTTCAATAACGTAAAACTAGTGTCTCGTGACACATTTCTTGATTTCAACTTGTTCAATACCGAAGTTTTCAAGCTTCCAAGCTAGGAGTCTTACATGTCGATTCTAGTTGGCGAAGTGATAGCCGTTCGCGGCGTAAAGGTGTCCATTAAGGTCTTTGAGAGTTCAAATAAAGACACGTTGTTTTACGATGGAACAAAGTACAAAGGTGTGTCCATTCGCGAATATGTTCAAATAGAGCGTGGCTTTAAGAAAATCATTTGTATCGTTGAGGGCGAATACCTAGACGAGAAACGAGTTGATGACGAACAGCAGTGCATAAGGACGGTGGACTTAAAGCCCATTGGTTACTTTGAGTCTGGCAGATTCTTTGAGGGCATTAAGCACCTACCTTTAATCAAAGACCCTGTTTATCTGCTTGAAGAAAACAAGCTTTCTGACATCTATGGCAATGTTGGGGGAGATTTTGTGATTGGCAAGCTACTAAAAGAGGAGTTCCCAGTCTCTTTACCTTGGCAAAAGCTGTTTAACACTCACATTGGGATTTTTGGAAACACAGGCAGCGGAAAATCGAACACCTTAACCAATTTGTACACCACGCTGTTTGATAAAAAAATCAAGTTAATCAAAGACAAAAGTCAGTTTGTTATAATCGACTTTAACGGAGAATACACCAACGGTCAGCTAACAAGCGAGCAGCACAAGCGCATCTATACACTCAACACTCGCAAGGCAGAAAACAAGTTTCCACTGGCCAAGTCAGAATTCTGGGATACTGACACCTTGAGCTTATTGTTTCAAGCCACTCAAAATACCCAAAAGCCATTCATCAATCGTATAGTCAAAGGAAAGCAACTCTATGATTCAAAAGCGAACTTTCTAAACTACATCAAAACCACATACGAAAAAGTTTTTACCACAGCAGCACCCCATCCTGAGCTACTTGACCTCATTCGTGGCATAACAAGTACACTAGGGAATGAGAAGATTAAAAACACGTTAAAAACGGTTGCGTTCCACGGAACAAACAAAGTCTTCTACACCATTGGTGGTACTTATTTTAATGCTGACGGTGCTGGTTATAGAAACAGACTCAGGGATGACGTTGACGCTATAACCATACCCAAAGGGTTAAGCAATCTAGACCAGTTCAGCATTCGCTGTCACATACAGTTGATTCGCGACCTCATTAGTGGCTATGTGCAGTTTGACTTCATACAGCCACTATTAAAGAGGATTGAATCTTCTCTAACGAACCTAACCAAGGTCATTCGAGTTACAGACACGCCGCCAGCTAATAAAGCTGTAACGGTGATTTCACTAAGAAAATGCAATCAAGACATAAAAAAGGTCATGCCGCTACTTGTCGCCAAGCATTATTACAATCCTCACAAAACAAGCGTAGCCAACCCACCCGATAAGACCATTCACCTTATTATCGACGAAGCTCATAACATTCTATCTCAGCAGTCGAACAGAGAAAGCGAAAGCTGGAAAGACTATAGACTTGAAACCTTTGAGGAAATCATCAAAGAGGGGCGGAAGTTTGGTATGTTCTTAACGCTATCAAGCCAAAGGCCAGCAGACATTTCACCCACGATTGTGTCTCAGATTCATAACTTCTTCATTCATCGACTTGTTAATGACAGGGATTTGTTTTTGATAGATAACACTATCAGCACCCTTGATAGCATGTCTAGAAGCATGATTCCCAACTTATCGAGAGGAAGTTGTGTCATTACTGGCACTGCATTCGACCTCCCTATGCTGCTTCAGGTTGACGAGCTAGCTAAAGAAAAACAACCTGACAGTGAAGATGTTGACCTAGAGCAGCTATGGTCAGACGATTGATTAGCCACAAAAAAGCACCGCTCAATGCGGTGCTTTTTGTTCTTTAATGTGACATAAGTTATTCAATAGTTTGCTCTTTTGGCTGTTCACGCAGTGTAATCAATAAACTATCGACATAACCATGGGCTACATCACAAACGCAGGCTTTAGGCTTTTGTCGCTCGCTCTCACCTGCTTCTACTTTGGCGTAATAATAAAACGAGCCAAACATGTTATCTAAGTTTGACGCCGTGCTTGTATTTCGGAAAAGTATTTCAGTAGGCTTTGTATGACCAAAATATTTTTCAATGTAGTTCATACGTACAGCTCCAGCAACTAAACATCGTCAACACCAATACTTTCTTTATTAATAACTCCCTTCGCAATAGCCTTTTTGAGAGTTAAGTCTGCTGACCTAGTAGCACTTTCTTTTGTCAGACGTAGCGATTAGCCAGACCTGAGTTAATTCACCGCTCGCTAAACTAGCAAGAGTTGAAAATGATTTTTTCAAAGGACGTGTTGACTCAGACTCGGCAAACACGTCTTTGCCCCTTTTCGTGTTAGCACGGAGACAGTCCTGTTACCAGAATTGTGTTTCAATAGTGCCTTGTAGTATCGAAAATACTTACCTCAAACTCTAGAGATTTATGTACTATACCACCTACTGGAAGCTTGATGGGTGGTATTGACGTGAACTTATCTCAAATTGATCTGAATTTGCTCTTTGTTTTAAAGCACTTGCTCGAAGAAAAGCATGTATCTAACACCGCTATGGCTTTAAATATGAGCCAGTCTGCGGTAAGTCGAGCACTGCAAAAAATGAGAGTTTTCTTTAATGACGAATTACTGGTGCGCAAGAAATACGGCTATGAACTGACTCCAAAAGCAGAGTCAGTAAGGCAAGACATCAATAATGTGATTACCAGTTTAGAAAAACTTGCCCATAGAGACTCGTTTGATCCGAGCACTGTATCAAGCACCGTTAAGGTTTACGGCCTTCTTCCTCAGATTAATACCTTAATGCCTAAGGTTATCGCTAAGATTCGGCAAGAGGCTCCAAACCTTAAGGTCAGTTTGGACTCAGCACCAAAACGTCATTTTGATGCGTTGGTGGCTGGAGATGTTCATTTCGCACTTTCCTCTCATCAACCGCCAAGCTCTGAGCAAAATATCTATCGAATGGTTGTTGCTAAGCGCACTTTCCGTTTGCTTATGAACCGCTATCATCCACTGGCCGATTTAGAGCTAACTCCAGAGCGTTTGGCCGAATTTGACTTTGGACAAGTCTCTTTGCAGGGTGAGAAGCGATTGTCGTTTGAGCATAAATACCAAGAGCTAGGGTTAGCGAACAAAAAAAAGCGTTTATCAGCACCAGTGCAACTGAATAACTTTAGTTCTGCTCCAAGTATCGCAGCCGAGACTGAGATTATATTTCATCTACCGACACCTTTTGCAGAGGCAGCTTGTCAAGACCCTCGCTTGATCGTTCGAGAAGTACCTGCCGAGCTACAGTTGGACTTTCAAGAAGTCTTCCTATATTGGCACAAACGCTTTAACGATGATCCTATGTGTGAATGGGTACGAGAGATCTTTAAACAGCTCTATGTTGGAACCGATACTTTAGCTTAAATGCTTATATCGGGTAATTCGTGGTTAACTATTCGTATATTGGATAGTGATATTCTCTTTTCTCGATAGTGATTAACTTGTCAGTGATTATGATAATCAGGTTTAATTGATAATAATTATTAAATGCAATTACATTTTAAGCCTATTCAATATGAAGCCTCTTTTCACATACTCTCTATTTTCTACATCAGTTGTTTCTGCTTGTATTACTGTACCTATGGTCGTTGTTGCAAATGACCAGTTACCTGAGACTGGTATCAATACAACAGCAATGGAAACCGTAGTGGTTACAGCCTCTGGTTACGAACAGAATGTCACAGAAGCGCCAGCAACAATAAGTGTTCTCACCCGAGAGCAACTTGAAAATCGCTCATATAAAGATTTGACTGATGCTTTAAGTGATATACCTGGTGTAACCGTTACAGGAGGTGGTGATGGCCAAGATATCTCAATTCGAGGTATGCCTGCTCAATATACGGCCATTCTTGTTGATGGCAGGAAGCAGTCTGGTCGAGAAACTCAAACTAATGGTAGTACGTTTACTGAACAAGACTGGCTTCCCCCGTTGAGTGCAATTGAACGTATTGAAGTTGTACGTGGCCCTATGTCAACCCTTTATGGGTCTGATGCTTTGGGGGGTGTTATTAATATTATTACGCGTAAAAATTATCAAGAGTGGCACGGAAGCTTGCGTGCAGAAACGACGCTTCAAGAAAATTCAAAATCTGGCAATAGCTATCAAGGGCAGCTTTACCTTGCTGGCCCTGTCATTGATGGTCTGTTGAGTACTTCTTTGACTGGACTGTATCAGGAAAGAAAAGAAGATGAAATTGAAGGTGGTTATGCAGGTAAGACACTCGACAACTATCGAGCTTCTTTGTACCTCACACCTACCTCGGATGACACTTTTACTCTGGAGTTCACCAATCATAACCAAGAGCGAGAGACCACTCTAGGTAAATCAGTGGAGCGAGAGTCTCAAGTTGCAGTACGAGAATATGAACGCCAATCTATTGGTTTTAGCCACGACGGAAACTACTCTTGGGGTACAAGTTCTTCATTTATCAGTAATGAAACAGTAAAAAATATCGGTGCAGATAAAGAAGTCGAGAATAGTCAAATTAATACGCAATGGGGTCTGCCTCTTAATGCTCACTACTTAACACTGGGCGCATCTTTCGAGCAAAAGGATCTGACTGATAATAAACTTTCATTGACCTCTAAAAACAAGCAATGGGCAGTATTTGCTGAGGACGAGTGGTATCTCACGGATACATTCGCTCTCACCCTTGGTTTACGTTACGACGACAATGAGATCTTTGACGGGCAATTTAGCCCAAGAGCTTACGGGGTCTGGTCTATTGACCCTAGTTGGACGCTAAAAGGTGGTGTGTCTACGGGTTATCGAGCACCTAGTTTGACACAAATGGACGAAGAGTGGGTTCAAGAGAGCTGTAGAGGACGTTGTTCTATTTACGGTAATCCAGACTTAACAGCAGAAACCTCCATCAATACAGAGATGGGACTGTATTACGTTAATGAGCGAGACCTTTCTGCAAACATTACTTTGTTTTACAGCGATTTCAAAGACAAGATCGAAAGTGAGTTTGTCGATCCGACGTGTACTGATAGCAGAAGTTGCGACCGCACTTACGTCAACATTGATGATGCGAACAGCTATGGTGTAGAAAGTTCCGTATCTAAGGGTATTACAGAGTCAATTACACTAAGTGCAACCTACTCGTATACTCGTAGTGAAAAGAACACTAATGACGATGATGATGGCTTGCCTCTTGTACAAGCACCTGAACATATCTTCTCACTTAATGGTGATTGGGCAGTGCGTGATGATGTTGCTTCATGGGCCCGCATGAACTATCAAGGCAAAGAGAAAAACAACACAACTAGTGATAGCACAAGAACGTTGGCACCTTCTATTACTTACGTGGATCTCGGTGTGAACTGGCGTGTAACTAAGAATGTGAAGTTAATGGCAGCGGTTTATAACTTGTTCGATGAGCAAACCACAGAGGAAGAGTTTGGCTACATTGAAGATGGCCGACGCTACTGGTTAGCGGCTGAAGCGACTTTCTAATCTACTCACTTTTTTAAGCGAATAATAAAACAATGAATACGAAAATTAAGTCTGCGATGACCTCTCTGCTACTTATGCCCTTTGTCTGTTTGGCTGGGGAGTTCAATGTAGAGAAGGATATCTTGTTCAAAACTGTAGGTGAGAGAGAGATTAAACTTGATCTTTATACTCCTTCGGTTGAATCAAATACTCAGTACCCGTTATTAGTCTGGGTACATGGTGGTGCATGGAAACGTGGGAGCAAAGACGCCATCCCAGAAAAGAACCCATTATTACTTCAGTCTGTGTTGAATGAAGGTTATGCGCTAGCTTCAGTTGATTATCGTTTAAGTGGAGAAGCGATCTTTCCTCAACCAGTACAAGACATTAATGATGCACTGAACTATTTGTACGACAATGCTGAAAAGCTCGGTATTAAAGCGGACAATGTTGTGATCATGGGACGCTCTGCTGGCGGGCACCTCGCTGGCTTTATTGGTGCGACTAACTCGACATACAACCAAGTAGATTTCTATGAGCCACCAAAGTACAAGGTCTCAGCCGTAGTAAGCTTTTTTGGCCCTACCGATTTACTTGAGTTAAGTAATAAAGGTGGCAAGAAAACCAGCAAAAAGTCGTCTGTATCTCGTTTCTTAGGAGATATTCCAAACAATATTCCAAAGCTTGCCAAGAAAGCATCAACGACGAGTTATGTGAATGAAAATACTCCACCATATATACAGTTACACGGCACCTTGGATAAGCGAGTGCCTCTATCTCAAAGTGAGATACTTAAGGCTAAGCTTGATGAGTATGGAGTTACCAACCAACTTTTCATTGAAGAAGGTGTAGGACACAGTGCACCTGTCTTTGATACCGAGAAGTACGTTACTCATGTTTTGGACTTCTTAAATAAACACTTTCCGAACTAACAGCTCTAGTCAAGATAAGGCTTAAAAGTTCAAGGGGGGAATACTGAGCCAACTGTGATTACAGTTGGCTTTTTCATGTATCTCTATTGGACATTTTATCATTCTGATTAATGGGAGCGGCTGGCTCATTTTCAGGCAGTAGTTGAATAAATCTATGGCTACTTTAGGGTATGTATTCTAACGTACTTCTGTCCAATGGCATGCTGGCTGCGATCGCGCTAGCACGCCTATGCCCCATTTCACGTTAAAGTATTTACTCAGTCCAGAGCAGGCTCGTAGTTTTTCCTTAGAATATGTAATGTGACCTGCCATAGATTCAGGCAATATCAATTTATAGGATCTCATCGTCATCCCAATCCCAGTCAATTTGGGAAATATCACGGGAGACTTTGTGTAAATACCACCAGATCAAACCGACAATAGAAAGGATTAAAACTAAAAATAAAAGCATATCATACCCTTAGAACTTGCATGTGACGTAACTACAGGGCTTACCACGGCAATTGAGTGCCATCGTAGACAAAAAATGAACCTGAATGCTTAAGTTTTAAATTGTCGATAACATTAAGCATGCCTTTAACACTCTCTTCTACTGTTACCTTGCCATCCTTTCCGCCCATATCGGTTTGTACCCAACCAGGATGAATTGCCATAGTCTTCACTCCCACTTCGGATAGCTCACAAGCCAGAGATTTAATTATTTGGTTGAGGGCGGCTTTTGATGCGCGATAGCTGTATCGACCACCAGAGCGGTTGTCATCGATGCTAGCGAGTATTGAAGTCATCCCAATGATGGTTTTATCTTCACCCGCAAGAATGTTATTAAGCAAAGCCTGCGTGATTAACATGGGCGCAATGGTGTTGACGTTTAATACATTTATCCACTCCTTTTGCCCCATGTTGCCTAGGCTTTCACATTCATCTCCGCTCACTCCTGCGTTATGAATGAGTACATCAATGGCGATGCCCGCAAATTTTTCTGTCAAAGCGAGAATATGGGACTCATTACTCACGTCGAGCGGATGAATACAAATGGTGGGATAAGTTTGTACCAAGAGACACAAAGCCTGAGCTGTATTGATGTCACGGCAGCATGCAATCACACGCCATCCACGCTGAGCGTATTGTTTAACAAGCTCTAGGCCCAAACCTCGATTGGCGCCAGTGATAAAAACCGTTTTCATTGTGAGCTACCTAAGTTGATTGTAAGTAAGAATTAGCTGGTCAATGCCGAGCCTTGACCAGCTTGTAACCATTGTCGTGATACTTACTTCACAAGTACGTTTGCTTCCGACAAATGAACTGCTGTACGTTTATCAAGACGTCCACTCATTCGAGTAAGAGCGAGCGCAACGATCACTATCACGGCTCCAATCCAAGGGGTATGCATTAAGCCCATTTCTGACACAATCATACCGCCGCCCCAAGAGCCAAGCGCAATACCCACGTTAAACGCCGCAATGTTTAGACCAGAAGCGACGTCTACCGCATCAGGAGTGTATTTTTCAGCCAGTTTAACCACATAGACTTGTAAGCCAGGAACATTACCGAATGCAAAGGCCCCCCAAACTAAAATGGTCGCTACTGCGGCGATAGGGTTAACGGCCGTAAAGTTAAATACAACTAATACGGTGGCGAGTCCCGCAAAAATAATTGTCAGCGCTTTAATTGGCCCCATCTTATCGGCCATTTTGCCGCCCCAAATATTACCAATCGCTACTGATACGCCGTATACCAACATAATTAGGCTGATTGCATTGGCGCTGAATCCTGTTTCCTGTTGCAAAATCGGCGCTAGGAAAGTGAAAGCGGTAAAGGTACCACCGTAGCCGAGTGCGGTAATTGCATACACCAGTAGTAACCTTGGTTGAGTGAGCACTTTTAGCTGCGATGACAGTTTCGCGGCAGCAGGCTGTTTTAGGTTGCTTGGCACTAAGAACGCACTACCAATCAGCGCAATCAGTCCCAATAGCGCTACAATCAAAAACGTCGATTGCCAACCAAAGGTTTGGCCGATGTAAGTACCGAGCGGCACGCCCGTTACTAATGCCACGGTTAATCCCGTGAACATAATCGCAATCGCGCTGGCTGCTTTTTCTTTGGGGACTAGGCTTGTTGCAATCGTAGAGCCGATAGAGAAAAAGACACCGTGAGCTAAACCAGTCAAAATGCGAGCAACGATAAGGGTGTTGTAACCAGGTGCTTGCCATGCCAATAAGTTGCCAATCACAAACAATGACATAACAGCAATGAGGACGTGCTTACGGTTCCACTTTCCCGTTAGTGCAGTTAAGACAGGTGCGCCAATCGCAACACCGAGTGCATAAAGGCTCACCAGCAGTCCTGCGGATGGCAGTGAGACGTTTAGGTCCGAAGCCATGGTCGGGAGCAACCCCACGATCACAAACTCCGTCGTTCCGATAGCAAAGGCGCTGAGCGTCAATGCAAGAAGTGCTAATGGCATATCATTTACTCTCTTTTATTAGGTTCTAGTAAACAGCAGCGAATGTACTTATCAACGTGTCGTGCTGCCGTGATTTGATGGAGGGATTTTGCGTGGAAATGTAGTTGCAAAAAATAGGTTATTTAACAAATGATATTTGCTATAAATGCAATAATTAAACGAAACTGTTGAGTAAATGGTAGGCAAGCATGCGCACGAAATCGGACGATTTAGAAATTCTACTTACTGTCGTTGATACTGGTGGATTTACTGCGGCGGCAGAAAGTCTCGATATACAGGTGGCACGCGTATCACGAGCGGTGAGTAAGGTAGAAAGCCAACTTGGCGTGACGATATTAAACCGAACCACAAGACGGATTGAATTAACGGATGAGGGGCGGCAATTCGTTGAGTCGGTAAGAATAGGGCTGATGCAGTTGCAGCAAGCGGAAGACGAGATCATATCCCGTGGGGAATTACCCAAAGGGCGGCTGCGTGTTGATGCCGCCAGTCCATTTGTGTTTCACCAGTTAGTTCCACTCGTTCAGCCATTTAATCAAGCCTATCCTGATATTGAGTTGGAGTTAACTTCTAATGAAGGTTTTGTTGATTTGCTGGAAAAGAAAACCGATATCGCTATTCGTATCGGTGCATTAAATGATTCAACTTTACATGCAAGGCCTCTTGGCCGAAGTTTACTTTACATTGTTGCTTCACCTGATTATTTATCAAAGCGCGGCTTTCCGAGTAAGAGCAGTGATTTGGAACATCACGATACCATCGGATTTTCAACACCAAAAACACTCAACGAATGGCCTCTGAAAGGATTTTCAGGGCTGACACCCACGCTGACCTCAAGTAACGGTGAAACGGTGAGACAGCTAGCATTGATGGGAAATGGAATCGCCTGCCTATCAGGCTTTATGGTGAAAAAAGATATTGCGGAAGGAAGATTAATTGCGTTGTTAGAAGGTGAAAAAATCGGCAACTCAGGCAGGGAGCAAATTAATGCCGTCTACTATAAGTCTTCTTCTGTTGCCAAGCGGATTTCTGCTTTTATCGATTTTATTCAGCCGAAACTGGATCTGTAAATCGTTCAACGCGAGGTAACTCCGTACCTCGCCTAGGCTATTTCCTCTGGCACCCTGGGCAAGATAGATTCCTATAAAAGTCGATGAGTCATCGACATCCAATAAGACCATTGCTGTATGCGCTTAGACTGTTGCAATTTTAACAAATATCATTTGTCCTTGTTGCTATCAATGTCATGCGTTGAGTTTGTTAATATCCCTCTCAAGAAATAAGAGGGCTTATTATGTCTAAATCACTTTTTCAACCTATCCAATTGGGGTCCTTGACACTCAAAAACCGCATCGTCATGCCACCGATGACACGCTCCAGAGCAACTCAACCTGGGGATGTCGCTAATGACATGATGGCGACGTATTACGCTCAGAGAGCCAGTGCAGGTTTAATTGTCTCCGAAGGAACACAAATTTCACCAAATGCAAAAGGCTATGCGTGGACGCCAGGTATATACACACCTGAGCAGATTGAAGGCTGGCGTAAAGTAACTCAAGCAGTGCATGCAGAAAATGGCGCAATTTTTGCTCAGCTGTGGCATGTAGGTAGAGTCACTCACCCAGATAACATTGGTGGTGATCAACCGATTTCTTCATCAGCGTTAAAAGCGGAAAACGTAAAAGTATTCGTTGATAATGGCAGTGATGAACCTGGTTTTGTTGACGTCGTCCAGCCTAGATCAATGACAAAAGCGGATATTCAACAAGTCATCGCAGATTATCGTCAAGCGGCATTGAATGCTGTTGAGGCAGGCTTTGATGGTATTGAACTGCATGCGGCGAATGGTTATTTGATCAACCAATTCATAGACTCCGAAGCTAACAGCCGTACCGATGAATACGGTGGTAGCCTGGAAAATCGTCTTCGTTTTCTTGATGAAGTTGTTGCAGCATTAGTTGAAGCGATTGGCGCTGACCGTGTTGGGGTGCGTCTGGCTCCTTTGACTACCTTAAATGGTACGGTAGATTCGAACCCTATCGAAACTTATACCGCTGCCGCTGCGGTACTAAATAAGCACGGTATCGTTTATCTGCATATCGCTGAAGTCGATTGGGATGACGCCCCTGATACGCCAGTTTCTTTCAAACGTGCCTTACGTGAGGCTTATCAAGGCATTTTGATTTACGCAGGTCGTTATAATGCGGAAAAAGCGGAGCAAGCCATTGATGACGGACTGGCTGATATGATCGGCTTTGGTCGCCCTTTTGTTGCGAATCCTGATCTTCCTGAACGTCTACTTCATGGTTACCCGTTCGCAGAGCACGATCCAAACACCTTGTTTGGCGGCGGTGAAAAAGGGCTTATTGATTACCCAACGTATAAAGCTTAAGGGGGAAGTATGTTTAAGGTATTTAAAGGTCACGGACTCGAGACTAGCAACCGTATCGCTATGGCGCCGATGACTCGTTCACGCACGTCTCAACCTGGTGATGTACCAAACGAGATGATGGCAACCTACTACCGTCAACGTGCTAGTGCTGGCTTGATTGTCACAGAAGGCGCACCTGTCTCAGCCGTTGGTCGGGGCTACTCTATGACGCCAGGCATTTACACAGAAGAACACATTGAAGGCTGGAAGAAAGTGACTCAGGCTGTTCATGAGGAAGGGGGTAAGATATTTATCCAACTCTGGCATGTTGGCCGTCGTAGTCATTCCGATATTTCAGGTTCACAACCCCTGGCACCATCAGCGATAAAAATTCCAGATCAGGTCTTCGGCCCATTACCTGAAGGCGGGTTTGGCATGGTGGAGACCCAGCAGCCAAAAACAATGAGTGCAGATGAAATCCAAGCAACCATTGCCGACTTTGTTCAAGCTGCAAGAAATGCTGTTGAAGCAGGGTTTGATGGTGTTGAAGTACATGCTGCGCATGGTTACTTGTTTGATACCTTTTTACGCTTAGAAAGCAACCAAAGAAGTGATCAATATGGTGGCAGCCAAGAGAATCGTATGCGCTTTCTGGTTGATACGTTACAAGCACTTACCGAGGAAATTGGTGGGGAAAGAGTAGCGGTTCGTCTGTCTCCTCATATCGGAGAGGGTTTTGCTGGGGATGATGTTGAAATTGTTCCACTAACGTTAGCATTGCTGGAAAAACTACAACCGATGAACCTTGCGTATGTGCATTTTTCAGAAAACATATCACGCTATGTAGAGGTGCCTGAAGAGTTTCGCCAGCAAGTACGCCGAATATACTCTAATCCAATCATGGTTGCAGGAAAGTTGACCAAGCAATCTGCCCAACAGTTGCTAGATAAGCAGTATGCTGATTTCGTTGCCTTTGGTACTCCTTTTGTAACGAATCCAGATTTAGTCGCCCGATTTGCTCATGATTTACCATTGGCCGAGTTTGATGCCGATGCTAGGTTAACCTTGTATGGAGGCGGAGCCGAAGGCTACACCGATTATCCAACTTATCAGGCCTAATACACTAGGTACCAAGGACGATAACTCTTTGGTGCCTAACCTTTTCATTAAGCGAGTGGAAGTGATATGGAACCCTATCGAATTTGGCAATATCAAACTGAGACACACAGTCTTGTTTTAGGTAAGGCTGAAATACCAGCTTTAGATGACAGCGAGATCTTAGTACAAAACAAAGCGATTGGTATTAACCCTGTCGATTGGAAATTTATTAAAGCCAACCCTTTAAATTGGCCGAATGGTCATGTTCCAGGTGTTGATGGTGCAGGCGTCGTCGTACAAGTAGGGTCTAAAGTTGACACAAGTTTGATTGGCCGTCGAGTGGCATATCATGGTTCACTAAATCGCCATGGTAGCTTCGCTGAATATACGGTTTTGAACGTTGAGCGAGTGATGACACTGCCTGAGGGCCTATCTTTTGAACTTGCTGCGGCACTGCCTTGTCCGATGCTGACTGCATGGCAGGCATTTGAAAAAATTCCATTAACCCGACAAAGAGAAGTGCTTGTCGTTGGTTTTGGCGCGGTGAATAATTTGTTATCCCAGTTCCTTGTCAATGCTGGTTATGTGGTTGATGTTGTCTCAACTAGTCTGGGCGAAGAGCGAGCCAAAAGGTTAGGTATTCGCCACGTTTATCGAGAGCAATCTCAAATCGACATGAAATACTTAGCCATTTTTGATGCGGTGAGTGGGGAAAATGCCGCCCATTTAGTGCCACTGTTAAGAGCGAATGGACATATTGTCTGCATTCAAGATCGTATTGCTAAACCCATTGACCCTCCATTTACACGCACTATTTCTTACCACGAAATAGCCCTTGGAGCGTTACATAATTTTGGTGATAAAGATGATTGGCATGCATTAATGCAAAATGGTGAAGCGCTGCTTGAGCGTATTTCAAAAGGCAGTTTTGACGTTAGTTTACCCGTATATTTTAAATTCGAACAGATGGCCGAAGCGTTGGAGCACAGCGAACTTATGAAAACAAAAACGGTCATCGCCTAGTCGTATTTTATATCCAAATAGCTTCACATTAAATGAAGCTATTTGACTAAAACTCATTCTCAATCGCTTAAAATCATGATTTCATAATCGGACTTTGAAAAATGAGCATTTTGATAAGCTCTAACAGCCGTTCTGTTGTCTTTGTGAACATATAGGCGCAGCTCTAAGCCATTTTGTTCCTTCATTTCATGTTTTACCGCATCCAAAAGCAATGACATACGCCCCTTGCCTCGCTGTGATTTGGATAAGAACATGCTTTGAATCCACCAGTAATAACCAGCGTTCCAGTCGCTCCACTCGCGAACCGCAGAGACACTCCCTACGGGAGTGTTGTTCTCATCAACTAAAACCCAATAGGTAGCAATTGAAGGGTCACGAAGCGCGACCAGAATGCCCTTTTCAAGTGTTTCTGGGATCTTAATGCTCCCCTCTGCCTCTCTTGCTTCTTCAGCAGTGAAGTTAACAAGGTAGGGTAAGTCATCTAAAACGGCTTTTCTTACTTTCATCATAGCCCTCAAATTTATCAGTGGTTTCTACAGGTTATCAAAGAATAATTGCTTATAACATACACGGTATGTCCGTTGTGACTAGGTGAGCATGGTAAGAGCGCCGCTTAGAAAATAGCGTTTAAGCATAGCCATCTAAATTCAGAAACGAAGGGGTTTTCACGCCAATTAACTACCAATAATAAGGATTGTCGATAGCAGGTAAGCATGTTGGTTTGCCCACAACGTGAGGGATTACTTCACCAACCAAAGGTTGGGCAATCCATCCTTCAGGGTAGGATAAGCCTAGCGGAGCTTGAACTACGTCCTGACTGATTGGAGCGAATCCTATTTTTGAGTAAAAGTTGATATCCCCGTAAGTAATGGCAACGGTGACGCCTTTTTCTTTCAGTGTCGCTAACCCAAATTTGATCAATCCTTGACCTACACCTTGCCCATGGCAATCTGTTGCAACGGCCACGGGAGCTAAAAGGAATATGTTTTCACCATTTGGAAACGATAGGCGAGAGAAAATAATGCTACCGACAATGCGTTCACTTTCATCTTGAGCAATAAAAACATAAAGATCCTCATCTTTGGTTGGTAAAGTGAGAAAGTCTTCCACGAGTTTCGCAATTAATGCACCTTCTTCTTTACCTTCTGAATCCGAAAATGTGTTATTGAACAGTGTAATGATTTCTTGAGCTTGTTCTTGTTTGTACAAAGCGTATTTCATATATCTATCTCTAGTTTGCAATTTTTTAAAATAAAGTACTGATAGGTAAAGTCTTTTGCGGCACTGCGCTCGTAAACTGAAATCTCTTTCTTAATGTCCAGTAACGCTTGGGACGCAGGCATAACAGCTTGTAATTCCTCAACTCGGCTTTGCAGCGGTTGCCAGTAGTTTTGCCATGCATCGACGCCTAATGAGAAGTGTTCGATCATTTCGTAGCCATGCTTTTTGAACAGAGCGAGCCGTTTAGGTATCGATTGAATGTCTGGGTAGTCTGCCAGCCAAAACTGTTTTGTCTCTTCGTCGGGAGAGTCAGTGAGCCAAACCAAATCACTCACCATCAAGACGCCATTGTCTTTCAACAGAGGCTTCCATTGTTTTAGTGCGTTCTCCATTCCCATAATGTAGACGCAGCCTTCCGCCCAAATGGCATCAAAACTCTTTGCCTGAAATGGCAGTTCCGTCATAGAGGCACAAACAGGAGAAATCCGCTCATGTAACTGTGCATTTTGGATTTTTTTATTGAGCTGTTCGATGGCAATAGGCTCATTATCCACGGCGGTAATGTGCGCGGTACTGTTATCGGCTAGCAGTAATGTTGAGGTGCCAGTGCCGCAACCAATGTCTAAAATATCGGTCATTGTCTGAGGAGACATTAATGAAATCGCTTTTAAAGAGTCCTTGTGACTCCCTGGCCCCCATCTTTCTAATGTTGCAAAGACAGTCATAAAGTCTTTCATGTAACTCTCGTGTTCGTTCATATCTTTTGATAGCCACTTTAATCGGAGCGCTTCTTTTTCACTGTAACCCTGCGTACTTAACCAGTTTAAGTAAGCGCTAGGCGCACTTTGACTAAGAGAGTAATGTAACTCTCTTTGTGGACGCTCCCCAAGTAACGCCAGTAGCAACTCACGAGCCTGGATTTTTTTATCAATTTCATGGTTGAGTTGCGTCAGCCGATTTTCTAATAAGCTTCTACTTAACTTCGCGACTAAGCACTGTTCGCACTCTTTCAATGAGAGTCCTGCGCTTTGAAGTTGCTGAATCAAAAACAGTCGTTGCAAATCGTTTTCGTTGTAATAGCGATATCCATTGTCAAGACGCTGACCGTTAATCAGCCCTAACTTCTCGTAATAGAGTAAGGTGGTGCGAGAGATGCCAGCCTTTGCTGCCAATTCCGAAATCAAGTACATGTGAGATTTGACCCAAGTGTTCTTAGTATTTGGATAGTATGAACTGTAGAGTATTAGACAGGTCAAGTAGACTTGTTCGAATTTTTCACCCACAGTGGCAGAAGTGAGATGATGGTGGTGAGGACTGCGGATGATTTTGAGATATTAGTCGGTAGCTAGTAGCCAGTTTTCAATACCAGAACTTATTTATGAATAGCTAAATTAGCAAACGCCCTAAAACAGACTTGTCCAGAGATGTGCCAGAACTATCACTGCTGGCACACTTATGCCCCATTTCGTGCTGGAGAAAGTAAATGCGCCCCGTCTAACTTCAAGAGTTTTTCATAGATTTTCTAATACCAAACAACTTTTCGGATACAATCAGTTAAGAGTGCAACTCAGACTAACTTAGTGCGTTGATTTTGCTTTGTAACATTTCGATAGCAAGCTGCAAGTTTTCTTGTCTCTGGTCATCAGCAGCCAAACGCAATACAGCTTGGATGATTGGGTCAACCTGTGTTCGGCCTCCCTCTTCGTGGTAGCGCAACAACCCACACACTTCGATGGTTTTCCATCCTTTACCATGCTTATCCCCCTTATACCTATAGGTTATTCCAGGTACCAGTGCGGTTATGTGGTCTTCGTACCTATCGTAGTGTGCATGGACGATAGTGTAACTCGATGACCGAGTGGGGAATTTGTTATAAGTAGGGGATTTGGTAATTAACGATGTACCTTTGTATCCATTACATTCTTTACAGGAGACACAGAGGTTCTCTGGGTGAAACATCCACTTATCAAAATTGTTTTTGTGCATGATATGTTCTAAATCCCAATCCCCACCGTGCAAAGAAGGTTTGTGAACCTTACAATAAGCACAGCAATATTTTTGCTGTTCGATGTAATGTCGTTTCATTCTAGTTTTGAGTTCTGTCACCGCAGGATCCGCCCATTTTTCATTAGGGGATACGTTTTTTTCCAACACGCTTTTGATGATCGCTTCGTCATTTTCGTTCAGAACAAAAGGGGTCATAGATACCCTCCAGCCAACAAAGTTGAGCGCATAATTCCCAGTAAGACTCTGACTTTATCGTGTTCTTCCAATTGAGATTCAAAGCTCAATAGCCAATTCGCAGTTATTAACGCTTCTTCGGGAGGGTTTTCTGTCTTACAGACAGAATCCAAGACCTCAATAATTTGAGTAATCAAATATTCATTGTTATTGCCTGGATTATGGAACAACGTCGCCAACTGATAATCTGCAGAGCGCTCTTTATGAGGGCGAGCATCAATTAACTTGCGATTAACCATATCGTACACGCAACTATTTGAAGCGGAGATGTCTGACACAATTAAGGGAGAGTGCGTTGCGATAAGGAAGTGGCACCCTTGATAGCCTGAAAATGAGTCCCTAAGAATGTCTACAAACTTCTCTTGCCATTGCGGATGAAGGCTGATTTCAGGTTCATCGATGCAGATCAGTGCATCATCTTCTATAGAAGAAATAATACCCAAAAAGAGCAAGAATAAGCATTGCTCGCCAGAACTACGCTTAGCTAAGCCCGTCAGAGGTACATCTGATATATCAAGATCGTCTACATAATTTGAGGGACTTTTTGTGTGACGAACTGTCTCAAGATTTTCTAGCTCGATAAGTCCAGCCCTAAGCAGCGTGGAAACGACATGACGATCAATGTCAACGTCAGAAAAGTTCTCTTCGTGTTTTCTTAAGTGTTTTAATGTAAAAGCATTGCGATCTAAAGAAAGAAGGAATTCTGGTTCTTTGTAGATTTCTTCACAATATTGGATTAGCCCAAGGATTTCTTCTTGTTCATATTCTTCTAGGGCTTCCTTCAGTATCAGAGTTGTTTTGGGCTGTAATTGTTGGCCATTTTGCAAATTTGTAAAGTCATCGCTAGAAATAGCCACATTAAAACGCAAACGCAATAAACCACCAAAATCGAACTTATGCAGGAAATTTGTTAACGCAACAAGTTTTCTCGTTTCAAATTTTTCATTGCCCAATAATTGTTGAATTGCTTTCGACGCGATACGTGTTGAAGGTGCTTGAAATGGTGAATAAGGTTTAGAACCTACGTAGGCATAAAACCCGTTTTGTTGAATGTCCTTCTTACTCTTCCATCTTTGTTGGAACTTTTCAAACTGACTCGTTGACGCTGCAATCAACTTTTTTGGTAAAGAAAGGCCGAACCTTTCTCCTAATAGACTCCACTCAGCAGAATATTCCTTTACATCACGGACTGCTGTAGCTACGTTAGGTTTGTCGCTATTGAGCAACTGAGAGTACATTTCTTGATAATAAGCACAAGTATCAACTAACAGCTGCGTTTTTCCACACCCGTTATTTCCTATTATTACAGTAAAAGCGTTCTCTTCAGTTGACCCCAAATGCCAAAGCTCATGATTTGCGATGGTATTAACTCTGAATCCCATGTGATTATCCACACTATCCGATTGTATTAATATGGAATTTCTCACATATAAGTTAGTAAGTATAGTTGTTGAGGCCTGTTGGCAGTCAATTGTACGTTAGCCATACTTCTAGTTATTCGTCATGAACTAAATTAGTAAAGTCGCTAACACGCTTTTGTCCAATTGTATGTTAGCAATTCAAAGTAAAAGAGACCTGCCCATAACGATCTCGAACGTTGTAAACAACGCAATTGGTCGAGATTGACCTCTCTTCGTATCTATACAAGCAAAACCTTTAGATGAAAGAGCTTCGAAAGTATCAGTAACATCCTTGATACTGCGCCCACTCTTTTCAGCAAGCTCATCAAGACTGTTTGGCTTTTCGCGAGCAATCAAATTCAGCAGCTCAACATTTTCGTTAGACAACAGTTGTGAAAGCACAGCCAGTGACTCAAACAAAAATTGAGGGTAATGTTCTTTAGACGTCACTTTTCCTTCTGCAATCCGAATCATGCGCTTACGAGCAAGCTCTTCTGATAGAATGCCGATTTTTGCTTTCATACTATCCTCACTCCTAATAGTCGCCATCTAAATCGACTGAATAATCACCGACGCTCTCATCTAATTCTTCTTTCATTTCATGAGAAGGAACGACTAATTTATCTGTATGCTGCTCGATGTCTTTTTCGAGCAAGGCTAAAAAGCGAGCTACGCTCAGGTTCTCACAAGAAGGTTCTGTTAGCTCTTTACTCTTATCTTCCTCACGTTCCATTGTTAGCTGCTTCCGTTTTTATTGACGCGATCACTTTTAACAAATCTGTTGCGATTGCTGGGCATTTGTCGTTCATAAAAACCGTTACTTCATCACCAAATTTCATCGTTACGATTCCATTCTTATCGACACTTAACAGAGCGAAAGACTGCTTCAAATCAAGAGTCGTGTTACTTCCATTGGTCGTGGTTTCAGCCATCTTTCCCTCACTGCTAACGAGTATGTTTACAAAATGGGCAATAATTGTTACCCGAGATGTTTACTTAATTGATCTGTTTAACTTTTCGACGATCTTAGTGGCATGTTGAAATATTGCGTCCTTTACTAGCGAAAATTCCTTTTCAGGAAATCGATTGTCTACAGAGCTAAGTGCGCTACTAAATTGAGCGAGAAAGGCAGAGACGATTTCATGACAGTTCGTATTGCTGATACCGAACTGATTAGCTGTCTGCTCTATATGCCGTAAGCAAATTTTGCTGATATGATATTTGTATCCTCGTGATGCTTTCAGTCCCATTGCTAGCTTTAGCTTACGCTTATTTAAGCCTCTATTACCGATAGCGGGGTAAGCTGATAGCAAATCGTAGAACGGTGTAAGTTGATAGTGTCCGCTAGGAGCAATATGTACGGAAAAGTTCTTGAGATGACCGTCAGTTGCACCAATAAAATACTGAAAAACCATAAACTTAAAAAAGTCATGATTGTTCGCCTTACTTTCCGCAGAGAGACTTAAAGCATCAACAATTTTGGAGACACTTAGCTTGTTCTCCGATTGATATTTTTGATGTTCAGGTACACCAAAAACCTGGCAGAAATCTTCTTGGTGTCTACGAGTCACAACTCCGTCACCAAAACATCGGTCGAACCGTTTTACTGCAAGGGCTTTAGCTCCTGATTCAGTCGTTATTATCTCCATATCGGGCACTTTAAAACCAAGTTCCTTCGCTATTTGAGTACAGATGAATTCATTCTCAACACTGCTGCTCATATCCAGTACTGAGTTGCTTTGCGCAATTGCATCCATTGGGTATTTGATAATGTGGCTACTTAGTGATTTCTCTTGAGGTACATACCATTTACCGTTCAACCTAGTTAGAGTTGTTTTTCGCTGTGTTCCCGAAATACAAGGTCGATAATCCCCAAAAAATGGAAGAAATGACTTACGCTGGGTAACGAGTTCATTTAATTCACTTGCCGAGATCTCTCGATATTTCCATCCTATCTTTGGCGGCTCCCTACTCTGACTAAATGAAATGCCGCCCGTGCAATCATGACCTATCTTGGAGAGTAAATTGAATGCATCGTTGGATTGCACACCTACCGAGTGAGCAAGGCTTAATCGTTCTTCTTTCAAGTCAGGAAGCAGGTTGTGAATAAAATTCAGTGTATTAAATGATGAGCATTGTCCCTTTACGAGCGGCAGGCTCAACGAGATAGGGAAAGCTGAATCATATGCTAACCACTCATCAGAGTATGAAAATGACCAGTAGGTCTTCGACTGTTGGACAAACTGCCCCACGAGCATGTTGTTGTTTGTGGCATGTGCGTAAAGTATAGAATTGTGCAAATTAGCTCCCACTTTCTACTGGGTGGGCTGTATTTTTGTAGAAGGTAATTGCGTTTTCTACTGCAAGCATTTCGGCTTTGAGATCCAATCTACGATTGTCATACTCGGATATATACTCGTCTAAACACAGCCGAAGTTCTGAGTGTTGAGCACACAACTGATTGAAATGCTTCCATGTCCTTTTATGAAGAGAATAGGACTCTGACAGCTCTGACTGTTTATCTTGCAAAATCGTCAAAAGACTTTCTCTTTTGAAAGAAAGGCAGTTGGAGTCCTCACTGTAATTGTCGCAATCCACGACCTCCCAGTCGATATGGTTAAACATAAAACCTTTGGAAAATTCTTCATCACCATGCTTGTCGAAACCGCATGAAAGGACTGCGCCGATCAACGACATTTCCTTCAATTTTTTTTCGACGTATTCATCCGATAAGTATTCTTTTTCATCACTGTCTAATGGAAAGGATTTTAGGTCGTTGGCAGAGAAGTGTTCATTGTAATAAATGGCGAGAAATAGCTCTTTTCTGATTCTTACCTTCGTTTGCATAAAAAATGACCAATTGAGTTGATTTTGAGGATTATAATCCGTGGTCATATAGTCCGCAAGTGTGCATTGTTCAGGAAATTAATTTCATAAATAAAAAACATGAACACGAAACTTGCCGAAGCTGTAGGCCAACGTATTGTACAAATGAGAAGATCCAAAGGTTTACCTCAAGAGAAACTAGCCCTTCTCGCTGAGATAGATAGAAGCTATATGAGCCGCATAGAACGCGGTAAAATCAATATCACGCTTGAAAAGTTGTATCAGATTGCAGACACTTTGGGCTGTGATGTGAAGGAACTTCTGCCTTAATGAGTTAGGTTTGTATGCAGTTCAGACTGAATCGATTGGAGTTTATTTTAGGGATAGGGCTGTTTTTCACAGCTATGTTGCGGAGAGTTCAATGACAACGAAAGATCATGGGGTAATCTCTTTCGATTCTCTTGCCTTTTGGCTACAGCGTATTAACTACTTCCGCTGTTTCAACGTATAACGCACCTTATGCGAATTCACGTATGCTCATCATGCTGATTACCTAGCACTCACCCAATTTTGTGGTTATCAGGAGGATCGTCCTCTCACGATTTAGATCCCGATTGGCGAATGCCAACCTTCGTTACATTGTCGGATCCGCTACTTTATTCAGGCTCTTAGGTTCATCTGGTGATACTGATGGTTCACACATTGAGCGGTGAACAGCGCTTCATACGACCTCACATCGCACGCCCCAAACCGTTTTAGTCATATCGCACTTTATGTCCTGTTAATCGTTAGTGCTAATTTGCCCTACTAAATGTTATCCAATAAGCGTGAGGTAAGTCGGATAACAATGAAGTTTGATCACATATGACTTTAAAAAATCGAGGTCGATTCTGGTAGGCAAGTTAAGAAGCCAACATGTTTAGTCTAGCTAATGGTGAGGTCAAACATTTGTTGGCACTTAAATATGATGTAAAATTTATAACCATATGAACAATAATGATTAACGGACTAGGCAATGGAAGCAACGGTTTTAGAGTTTCACCTTGAATACAACTCTAACAGGAAGAATCCTGCGGAAGTATTTCACGCTATGGGGGATTTCATTTCAGCGTATCAGGAGATGGGGCAAATTATTGCTCAGGCTGTTGATTCAGAGATGATTTTTGATGTTGAGTTGCAAGAGGTTACTCATGGTTGCATTCTCGCTAAGTTGTTATTAAAGGTTGAGGAGTGGACAAGGCCTGACTCCCTTTTCAGGGAGTTGACTGGTGAGATGTCTCAAAAAGAGCAGGTTCAACACGTCACTAATAATGAAAGAGATAGACTGAAGAATGAGATGGCTATAAGAGGTCGTTCAAGTCGCCTTGATCCTTACATTAGTGATTTAGATGTTGCTTTAGTTGCTGAGAAGTGGTCTGAGGGCAATAAAAAGCTGTTACCTGATGAGTATCTTAAAGTTTGCAATGAAGGTGCTAAGTTAGCTGAGGTAATCCCTTTTGATCCTAACTTTAGATTCACTGGTAATGTAAAAAAGATGTTCTCTAGTGACCGAGGTCACTTTGACGGTGAAGAAATCGTTGAAGTTTTTAAACCTTGTAAAAAGGCTACTTCTAAGTGGGAAGTAATTAGCACTAGGACTCATAAGAGATACAGCGCAGAAATTACACACAAAGAGTGGTTGGATGAATATCTGAACTCTGAGGTTCGTCTGGGGGGAAGTGACTATCTGCGAGTTCACGCAGAGTATGACGTTGTCGTTGAGAAAGGTGAAGAACGTATCAAAAATGCAAAGATAAAAGAGATCAAAGAAGTCATTACTTATCGTGGAACTCAGAATGAAATACCAACATCAGAATGAGTTTAAGGCGGTAGCTACATCTTATCTGTTCATTATCACCCCATTCATCTTGCTTGTCTTGGTTAAGGTCTTGACGGGGAAGTATGATGATTTGTTGCTTACAGGCGATTGGTCTATTGCTAGTGCGATGATTTATTCAAGTTCAATTATCAATGTTCGAAGTGCTACTAGAAAGTATCATGGCGAGCTAAACGAAGTTGGTCTTGATTGGTTTATGACGGTTACCAGTGTGATGTCAGCAATTAGCGTTACGATTTATGTTGTTGCTTTAATGCAACCTAGTAAATGGGTCGGCGTGTTGCAGATAACTCTATTCGTTGCTGCTTCATTTGCCCACATGAAATACGGGAGGTTAGCTTATCGCCTTAGAGGTGAGAGTTAAGAGACTTTCCATTCCTGAGTTAATTAATGGTTTGCCAATGCAGAAAAGTGGCAGCCCCATTCCAAGTTAATGTTAATACTCAGTGCAGCTCACGATACTGAGTTTTGACGTACATAAAGTAATGAATAGATAAAAGGCCTATCAGGGCTTCCTTATTTGGTTCACTGGCACTATCTATCTCGCTCTGTGAGTTTAAAAGGTGTATTCTGACTTAGTACCATATAATTTGGCAAGTTTTTGATATTATTGTAAATATAAGGTGTGGCGATGAATCAATTGTTCTCTACTCTGACTACATCGAGTTACGATTGGAGTATAGATTTTAAAACAAAGAAGGATTTTATAGCGGTAGCTAACGAAATAGGTTACACCTTCACTTCTTCTAAAACGACTAATGAAGTATCGGACTTTATAAAGAGAAAAGTAGTATCGTTATTAAGTTCAAACGAATGTCCTTACGAATGATCCGTCCCAGCAGTTTTGGACACCGAGTTAAGTGAGTACAATCACTAACGAGGTGAACAATGACAACTAAGAAAACTAGAATTAAACATTCCCCTGAATTTAAGGCAGAAGCCCTGAAGCTAGCAGAGAAAGTGGGAGTAGCTGCGACAGCAAGACAGCTTTCTTTACATGAATCTCAAATCTACGGGTGGCGGAAGAACTCGAAGAAAGACACCAATACTAGTCAGCGAGAGCAAGAGCTAGCCGCAGAGGTTGCCAAGCTAAAAAGGCAATTGGCTGAGCAAGCAGAAGAGCTAGAAATTGTAAAAAAGGCCGCCACCTACTTCGTATATGGAATCCACGGGTTTTACAAGATAAAAATGTGCAATGGATAAGATGCGGTCGTATATTCGGTTTCTTATTGAAGGAGCTACCTTCTAACCTTTGATGTGTACGCACCTACTGTCCTTGTCGCGAAAGAAGCTTTTAAAAGCATTGCGAAGTAGTCAGGGTCTCAGTAGGTTGGTCTAACCATTGAACATCATTATTTGTAATCTGTTAATTCATATAGCTAAATAGATAATGGCTTTGGCTGATAAGCCGTTTCATAGTGGAGCATTGCCCAAGCTGTCCTGACCGTCTTGTTTGCCAAAGCGATACAGGCTCTTTTGAACCCAACCCTATCGACCAACTTGATAAGCCATGCCTGCTTCTGGTTTTTTGGCGATTCGGGCAATCGGTAAATATATGCCATGGCACCAAGGTATAGCATTGAACGGAGATCTTTGACACCGCCAAATTTATCTATGCCCAGCATTGTTACTTTACCGCCTGAACTGTATTGTTTCGGTGTTAGCCCAACAAACGCTGAAGCTTGCCGTCCATTGGTAAATTGCGTTCCGTTACCTAAAGTAGCGTAGAGCATGGAAGCTATTGTTTCACCGACACCTTCCAGTGCCATGAGTCTTTTGCAAGGTTCTATCTGACGAGTTGTCGAGTTCATGGATTTCTGGAGCTTGCTCAGTTCATCTTTCAGGTTAAGGTATTGCTGCCATAGCATCGACAAGGTTGTGACCAAGCTTGCTGGCAAAACATCACTTTCATAGAGTGTTGAAGTGACCAATTCAGCCAGCCCTTTAGTACCTTTGGCTTTGACGATACCGTACTCGTTAATAATGCCTCGGATGTGCAGCCCCAATGACACTATGGTTTTTGATAGAAACTGACGATTTGCTTCAAGAGACATCAAGGTTTGTTGCTCCATTGATTTGGGCTTGCTGTATTTTATTCCTATCTGGAGCGCCGCATTAGCGATGGCAAGAGCATCATTGGCATCAGTTTTATGGCCATCAACATATGCCTTTACCTTTTTCGGATTGATTATCCGTACTTCGTGTCCGAAAGACTCAGCGTATCTGCCCCAGTAGTGGCAACTAGCGCAGCCTTCTAGAGCAACAAGAGATGGCTTGGATTTAGCGAGTAACTCCTTAAGTTTCTGCCTGCTTACTGCTTTGTTACTGAGCAGTTCTCCTTGGCGGCTAATATGGCAAACCTGTAACACGTTTTTTGCTAAATCTATACCGATGACGTTCGTTCTTAGCATGATGACACCTCGTTTTCATGTTCCTGCCTATGCTTAAGTTTTGCAGAGAATGAGTGGATTCCATACATCGCGAAAAATCTAAAGTAAATTGCTATGAATTTATGCTCGAACACCTGCTGAGCTTCAGTATTGTGCGTATGGCTAAGGTGTTCGGGGTATCCCGAAGTGGGTTTTATTACTGGGTTAAGCATCGCCATAAGGCCATCCAACACGAGGCAATTCGCCAAAAGCTTGATACAAAGGTCAAAGAAGCTTTCGACAACAGCAAAGGCCGAGATGGCTCAAGGCGTATCCAATAAGAACTGTCTGAGAGCGGTGATAACTACAATGTTAAAACCATTGCTGCCAGTATGAAACGTCAAGATTTAACGCCGAAAGCTACACGCAAGTTTAAGTGCACTACGGACAGCAAGCATCAAATGCCTGTTGCTCCAAACTTGTTGGCTCAGAACTTTAGCGCATCGGCTCCGAATGAAAAATGGGCTGGAGACATCACCTATATCATCAACCTACGATCTGATCAGCTAAGTTCATTCAAATACTTAGACCAATGGCCAAGCCTCACTACAAAACAACCAATTGGAAACACTATCACCAGGCTTTAATCAATTGCAGTTCACTGACATTTTAGATTGATGAAGAAGCTATCCAGTTATGGAAGCAAATCAGACAAGGTAGCGTGGGAGGCCTCGTTTGTTTAGTGATTACGACTGCTCTTATGATTAAATGAGTATTTTCAATGCAGTCGAGAGGTCTGCAAGGGTTCATAAAGTCTATTTTCAAGCTCGCACAACTGCCGTTGTCATGCCCTCATTACTCATGTATTAGTAAGCGAGCCAAAACAGTTAACGTCGCATTCAAAACAAAGACTAAAGGAACAGTCCTGCATCTAGTCATTGATGCTACGACGCTAGGTATTCCTGAAGCGATAGTTATTGCCTAAGAATTCGTCATATTAGGCTCGTTTTTAACTGAACTCGAATTAGTAAATAAAGCATCGAATAGCACAAATGTTTCAAACATTGAGTCACTCCAACACTTTTAACGGGATAGCTCCATGTTACGAGGAGATACACTCCTTTTACGCACAACACTTTTTATCTTCAAATATGTAACATTTTTTCCTGAGAACTGGCAAATATGCAAGTTTGTTCTTACCGACATTCGAGTAACATACTTGGGAGAGATAACATCTGATTTTAGTCAATTTATGTTTATATTATGGGTAAGGTTCATGTTACAATAACAACATTATACATTACCTTGCTGCTATAGGGTTGTAAGAGGTGGGCTAGATAGGTTTAATTATGTACCGCACATGGGCTGAATGATATGATACCGACCCACCCACTCGATGTTACATTCAAAACTCGCGGCATAACAAGATTTAATCTACCCGCACCCAACACTCCGTAAAGACAGACTATCGATAACCTCCCCTTATGGGGAGGTTTAAAAGGAATTGAGGCATTATGGCTTACAGTACTTTTAACCAAAAAAAGAATGACCAGTTGAAGGAACCAATGTTCCTAGGTCAATCAGTAAACGTTGCACGCTACGACCAACAAAAGTTTGAGATTTTCGAAAAGCTTATCGAGAAACAACTTTCTTTCTTCTGGCGTCCAGAAGAAGTAGACGTATCTAGTGACCGTATCGATTACAACAAACTGCCAGATCACGAGAAGCACATCTTCATCTCTAACTTGAAGTACCAAACGCTTCTAGACTCTATCCAAGGTCGTAGCCCTAACGTGGCACTGCTGCCGCTTGTATCTCTGCCGGAACTAGAGACTTGGATTGAGACTTGGTCTTTCTCTGAAACGATTCACTCTCGTTCTTACACGCACATTATTCGTAACATCGTGAACGACCCTGCTGTGGTATTTGATGATATCGTTGAGAACGAGCACATCCTGAAGCGTGCAAAAGACATCGCGCACTACTACGACGATTTGATTCAAGCGACGAATGATTACCATCGCTACGGTGAAGGTGAGCATGTCCTTAACGGTGAAACGGTTAAGGTTAGTCTGTACGATCTGAAGAAGAAACTGTACATCTGTCTGATGTCTGTGAACGCTCTAGAAGCCATCCGTTTCTACGTTAGTTTCGCATGTTCATTCGCTTTCGCTGAGCGTGAGCTAATGGAAGGTAACGCGAAAATCATTAAGCTGATTGCACGTGATGAAGCGCTTCACCTGAACGGTACGCAACACATGATCAACTTGCTACGTAACGGTCAGGATGATTTCACTTTCATGCAAATCGCAGAAGAAGCAAAACAAGACTGTTTTGACCTATTCAAAGAAGCGGCTGAGCAAGAAAAAGAGTGGGCAGAGTATCTATTCAAAGATGGCTCTATGATCGGTCTAAACAAAGACATCCTAAGCCAATATGTTGAATACATCACCAACATCCGTATGCAAGCAGTAGGTCTACCTGCAGCTTATCCAGAAGCAACAACCAACCCAATCCCATGGATTAACGCTTGGTTGTCTTCAGATAACGTTCAAGTTGCACCTCAAGAAGCGGAAATTTCTTCTTACCTTGTGGGTCAAATTGACAATGAAGTTCGCGCAGACGACTTCGAAGGATTCGAGCTGTAATGGCAACACTCAAAATCAACAAACTCATCAGTATTGAATCCAACCCTTCCAATACAATTTTGGAAACAATGGAGCAAGCTGGCTTATTACCAGAATACAACTGTCGTGATGGACACTGTGGTGCTTGTCGCTGCAAGTTGGAATCTGGTGAAGTGGAGTATGTTGGTTTTGCCATGGCTTACACGCAAAGTGATGAGATATTACCTTGTATTTGTAAAGCAAAATCGGATTTGTCACTCAGTGGCGTTAACTACGCGATGAAAGAAAAGCAGCGCGCATAACGTGACTCGACGGTATAAAACGCAAAAGCCAAGGTGATTACCTTGGCTTTTTTGTATCTACGTGTTTTATCTCTCAGGCTGTTATAGGTCTCTGGTTATAAAGCACTATCTGGGAGATGCATCTCTTTAACTTTCTCTAAAAATGCATAATGTGCAAACATCGGTTTACGTTCTAGGTAGCGACGCAACAAGTCTAGTGCTGCCGTACTGATCACTTTAACTTGGTCATTACGCGGATACTTTTTCGAGAGTTTATATAATGCTCCCCACTCGCCTGACGGTGTCGATAAAGCGACGGAAAAAACACCCTCTTCAATATCGCCAGTGACGAGTGATAAATCCGTCCCACACTTCTCTCGCGTCGCTCCTGCCAGAGCAAAGGTTTCCGCTAATGGGTCTCCGCTGTTGCTCATCGCTTGAGTCTGGCTTGGTAGTACCCAACCATGTCCAAGTTGCCTTTCAGCGTTTTCATCACTATTTAACCAATAAGTTAAGTATCCCCCGCTGCTTTTTTCGGAGATAGACACCGTTAGTCCTTTATCGACCAACAACTGGCCGACATTTTCAACCATAGGTAAATCAATACTAACGGTATTGCTTTCAAGATGCTTATTGATCATCTGTACCAACTTCAAACGCTGTTCAAGCTGGTCAGAAGGGCCAAAGAGTTTCACTTCAATAAAAGGTAAGTAAGAGCGATAACCAAGCTCATACCCTTGAGGAAATTTTAGCTGATCAAGCTTGTCCGAGATGCCGGATTCGGAAAGGCCAAACGTATAGATTCGACTACAACATGAACCTTGCACCTCTGGAAAAGCTCTTCTCAGATCAGGCAAAATTTGCGTCTCTGCCATAAGCTTAAATTCACTTGGCACACCCGGCGTAAAATAAAAAATGGCATCATTAATCAGCATCTTAAAACCACAGGCCGTGCCTATCGGGTTATCCAGAATCTCAGCCGTTTCTGGTAGCATGGCTTGTTTTAAATTACTGTCTGGCATTGGGATGCCACGTCGAGCATACAAACTTTCTAGATGCTGCAACCACTCTTTGAAAAGCACGAGTTTACACTCAGCAGCTCTCGCGGCGGCGGCCGCACTCATATCATCGGTCGTTGGCCCTAAACCACCATTCACGATCACCACGTCATTGTTGAAGCTCAACATTAAAAACTCTTCAACCAAGCTCGACAGGCTATCACCAACCGTTGAGCGCTTTGTTAAGCCAAATCCATGTTGATAAAACAGGCTAGATAACCATGCCGCATTCGTATCAACAATATCACCGTGGAGCACTTCCTCACCGGTACTAAGCATTGCTATTTTCACAACTGACTCCTGAACATAAGCACAATCCTATTATTCGTTATAGTGCTTATTTTTCTTTTTATTTGGACGAATCTCGACGAGATATATTGGGACTAAATAAGGATCAAGTATTTAAATGGTTGATGTTTTGAGGGATAATTGCGAGCCCGATCATCACACCATCAACTCGGAGACCTTTGTGTCAAAATCATCCATGTTCAAGAAAACTCTAACTGGCCTTTGCTTGACTTCGTCAGCGCTTGCGCACGCAAGTCAGTACGATATGACCAGTCATACGGAGTTTTCTTACACACCTGATTGCTTGTCAGGTTACTGCGAAACGACGACTCTGTACACCTTCGAGTCTCAAAATCGCGGTCTTATGTTTGAACAGAATAATGATGATTCATTAAATCTTGATGCAGGGCTTCAGCCTAAACATCTCATAATCCCTCAAGATAAAGACTGGGATTACCTCATGGGTCAAACCTACACCATTCTTGGCCTGAGTATCGCAACCGTTGGTATGATGACTTTCCTTCCAGAAAGTATCACTAAGTGGGACGAAGAAGACCGAGACATGAGTAAGCTGGGTCAAAAATGGAAAGATAATGTCTCTGACGGGCCTGTTTGGGATCGTGATGAACATGTCCTCAACTACATCATGCACCCTTATTTTGGCGGCGTTTACTACACAGCCGCACGCCACGCTGGCTATAACGAGTTTCAGTCATTCTTGTACTCCGCAACCATGTCAACGTTCTTTTGGGAGTACGGAGTAGAGGCATTTGCAGAAGTGCCATCTTGGCAGGATATTTTTATCACACCATTCTTTGGTGCTGTGGTTGGCGAAATGATGCTCACTGCTGAGCAAGATATTGTAGCAAACGGCGGCGAAGTCATGGGCTCTGAAACCGTCGGTGATGTATCACTCTTCTTCCTAAACCCTGTTGGGCATATCCATTATTGGGTAACCGATGCGTGGGGCGGTAGTGCAGAGCTACAATTTAATTCATCACCTTGGTTTGGTAATCAAGACGTCGCAAAATTCGCAATGGACGCAGGCGCCAACTACGACAGCCAATTTTACGGTGTCGAACTAAAAGTAACATTTTAGCCTTGACTTGAGTTGAGTTGAGTTGAGTTGATACTCAGTAGAAAAGCAGCCTTATGGTGGCTGCTTTTTTGTGCCCTAAACATCGTTTTAATTATTTGCTTCACGAATTAGTGTCAAAAATTGACTTTCATCAAACATAACCCTCTCCTAGCACCTACACTAAATAAAAGGATTTATTCCAATAACTTAAGTAGCACGTTTATTCGTACTGCGTCCAAACCTTATTCCAGGAGGGGACATTATGAACACCGTATTTATTGTTAATTTTGTCGGACAAGCGTCACCCGCAACTATCAAAGAACTCGCAGCAATTACTCATGAAAATGGCGGTAAATGGCTGATAAGCAAAGTAAACTTTATTGAAGATCAAGTTGCAGGTGTCATCAAAGTAGAGCTTCCAAGAGAAAATGCCGACATCGTTAAAGAGGCGTTCTCTTCATGTCAAACTCTTGTGGTTAGGTTCGTTGACTCGGATCCTCACTCGCATCGTGAAGACACTATCTTTCAGCTTCGCTTAGATGCCAACGATAGAGCAGGTATTGTGAATGAAATTACTCACGTTCTCGATAATCAAGGCATTTCAATTCTAGATATGGATTGCCAACGCGTATTCATTGCAGGCGGCGGTGGGGTAAGCTCCAGCTTATTCAGCGCAAAAATGGCGATTAAATTGCCTAGCGAGCTAGAGATAGAGGACGTGGCGAATGAGTTAGAATCTCTGAGTGAAGACACTCGTGTAATTGTAGAAAGCTAACTGCATGCCTTTAACGCTTCCCCAATAAAAAAGAGCAGCAATTCAGCTGCTCTTTGTCGTTCTAATACTCAATACGTTTTATTTCACTGACCACTGAGATAGTGAACGTTTGAAATCAGAGTAGTCAAATTCATTCAGTTTTTGAATGTCACCATTCGAGCGTTCACAGTAAACCGAAGGCATACGTAGACCGTTAAACCAGTTCAGTTTCACCATGGTGTAACCTGCACTATCTAGAATGTGCAGACGCTGTCCGATCTCGAGAGGCTGTTCGAAGTTCGCCACGCAAAACTGGTCACCAGCTAAACAAGAGCACGATCCAATCACGTATTCATGTTCACCGTTTTCAGATGCTTCAAGAATGGACGCTGGCTCGTTGTAGATAAGTGTATCCAAACGGTGGGCTTCTGTTGCTGAATCGACAATCGCCGTCTTCTTTACATTCTCCACAATATCAACCACTGTTACGACAAGATCGGTTGTCTTAGTGATGATCGCTTCACCCGGTTCTAGATACATTTGTACGCCGTGTTTCTCTGAGAATGCTTTAAGCGCTAAACCCAACTTCTCGATGTCGTACCCCGGCCATGTGAAGAAAACGCCGCCACCCATACTTACCCAGTCCAGCTTATCTAGGTACTCGCCAAACTGCTCTGAAATAGCATCGAGTAAGCCGATAAACGCATCCACGTCTTTGTTCTCACAGTTCATGTGGAACATTACGCCATCAATACCATCAAAAATTTCCGGTTTGATGTGATCAGCCTGAACACCAAGACGAGAGAATTGACGAGCTGGGTTTGCTAAGTCTTGCCCTGCGTAGCTCACACCTGGGTTTAGGCGCAAGCCAATCGATGCTTTACCTTCGACAATATGACGATAAGCCGCTAACTGTGACTGAGAGTTAAAGATCATCTTGTCACAGATGTTCGCCACATCGCGAACGTCATCTTCGCTGTAACCCACACTGTATGCGTGTGTCTCACCACCGAATGTTTCGTAGCCAAGCTTCACTTCAAACGGGCCAGAGCTGGTTGTTCCGTCTAGGTAAGGCTTGATGATGTCGAATACACCCCATGTTGAGAAGCACTTCAGTGCTAATACAAGCTTCACACCAGAGATGTCTTTTAACTGTTTTGCTTTCTCTAGGTTCTCAATCAGCTTGTCTTCATTGATCATGAAGTATGGCGTTTTTAGTTCGTTTTGTTGCATTTTGATACCTTACGTCCCTTCGCCTTAGCAAAGGCACTATAAAATCGAACAAAGCCGACGCAAGTGCATCGGCTTAAACGTACGAATAAGAGTCGCTAAATTCTTACTTCAATTTATGGATAACAGGTTGTCCTGGCTCCAGTTCTTGAACATGCCAATCTAGACCAATCGATGGCATGGTTTCTAGGAATGGGTCTGGATCTAGCTGCTCCATGTTGAACACGCCTTTGTCTGCCCACTTACCACGGAAAAACTGCAAAGCCGCGGTGATCGCAGGTACGCCAGTGGTGTATGAGATAGCTTGGTGTTCAACATCTTCGTACGCCACTTCGTGATCTGCGTTGTTGTAGATAAATACGCTGCGATCTTTACCGTCTTTCTTACCTTGTACCCAAGTACCGATACACGTTAAGCCTGTGTAACCTGGTGCGAGAGATGTTGGGTCCGGCAGTAGCGCTTTCAATACGTGTAGAGGTTGGACTACCGTGCCGTCGTGCAGCGTTAGTGGATCTGGGCTGAGTAGACCAATGTCACGCATTACATTGAAGTAATTTAGGTAACGGTCACCAAAGCCCATCCAGAATTCGATACGTTTCGCCGGGATGAACTCTTGCATAGATCGAACTTCGTCGTGTGCCATTGAGTACACTTTATGTGAACCACAGTTCGGGAATTCAAACTCAAGCATACGTGAGTGACAAGGTACTTGTTTCCACTCGCCGTTTTCCCAGTAGAAGGAATCACCTTGAATCTCAAGCATGTTCGTTTCTGGATCAAAGTTAGTTGCGAACTTCTTGCCGTGGTCGCCTGCGTTGACATCCATTACGTCGATAGTATCGATTTCATCGAACAGATGCTTCACTGCGTATGCGGCAAACACCGATACTACGCCCGGATCGAAACCGGCACCAAGAATACCTGTGATACCCGCCTCTTCAAACTTCTCACGGTAGCCCCACTGCCAATCGTAAGCTTGAGGTACTTGTTGGCCTTCAGAACACAAATCAACCGCAACAGATGTATCAAGGTATGACACTTTAGCTTGGTAACATGCTTCCATAATAGACATGTTCACCCAAGGAGGACCCGCGTTGATCACTAAGTCAGGCTGCACTTCTTTAATTAAAGCAACTAAAGAATCTACGTCGTCCGCGTTTACCGCACGAGCTTCTAGTTTCTTAGTTGAATCTTTCAGATTGTTTTTCTTCTGAATCGATTCGATGATTTTCTCACACTTACCTACGGTACGTGATGCGATTGTGATATCACCCAGAACGTCGTTGTTTTGTGCTGCTTTATGTGCAACTACCCAGCCAACACCGCCTGCACCAATCTGTAGAATTGCCATAGTTTTCCGTTACCTTTGTTAAACTAGCTCTGCCGCTAGCGTATTGATTTTTGAGAGCAAAGATTCAAAGTCCGCCGTCGTCAGACACGGGTTCAAAATCGTAAATTTCAATGCAGTTTTACCGTCGACAATGGTTTCACCCAATATCGCGATACCGCGTGTTAACGCTTCTAAGCGCAACGTTTTATTCAGTTCATCAAGATCCGCTGATTCATGTGTCGCGCGGAACAGAACCGTAGATAGCGATGGTTCAGCCAACAACTCAAAGTGTTTGTTATCTCGAATCATGTCCGCAACTTCAAGCGTCTGATCAAGCAAATGATCGTACATATCGCCTAGGGCTTTTGGCCCCACGCTTTGCATCGTCATAAACACTTTTAGCGCATCAAAACGCTTAGTTGTAGCAATAGACTTATCCACCAAGTTCGGTAGTTCGTCGTGCTCGCGGTTCAAATAGTCTGCATGATGAAGCAGGAACTTAAAGTTAGACTTGTCATTCACCAACAGCGCACCACAACTGATGGTTTGGTAAAATAACTTGTGGAAGTCTACGCTGATGGAGTGTGCACGCTCACAACCTTTCAAACGGGCTTTTTGGCTACTTAGAATCAGAGCTCCCCCGTATGCACCGTCGACGTGCATCCACATGTCATGTTTCGCTGCCATATCGGCGATAAAGTCTAGGTCATCAATAGCACCGTGATCCGTAGTACCCGCTGTGCCGACAATTGCAAATGGGATCAAACCTTCTGCTTTTGCCTGATTTAGAACTTCGTCTAACTTAGTGACATCCATCGTTCCATCGGCATTAGCATCGACGGTCATAACCGCTTTTTCACCCAATCCCATCCAAGACGCTGATTTTTGAACCGTGAAGTGGGATTTTTTCGAACACACTATACGCAGCTTGTCTGCGTATTCAGGAAGGCCAAGCTTTTGAATTGAGTGCGCACTGAGTTTGTCAGCAATCCAATCACGCGCAAGCATCAAACCCATTTGATTACTTTGCGTGCCGCCGCTCGTGAAGATACCGTCCGCTTTTGCACCTAACTCATATTTATCGCATAGCCAGTTCACAACTTTCTGTTCAACATAAGTCGCTGATGAAGCTTGATCCCATGAGTCCATTGACTGGTTCAAAGCCGCAATCATTGCCTCTGCGGCAATAGCAGGCATCAACGGTGGAGTATGAAGGTGAGCAATACAATCTGGATGTTGAGTAAAAATCGCATTTTTTGCGACCAACTCGGCAGCATCATCAATAACCGTTTTGAGAGGCGCATTTTTATTGTCAAGATCAACAGCATGGATCGCTGCTTCCAATGCTTTTGGATCCATACCTGAGTATGGTGCAGCAACCTGTTCAAACACTGATTTCATTGCTGTCGTAGTGTGATTCATCACCGAAGCAAACTCATTGCTGCCCAACTCTCCAGTGTGGATGAAATGCTTCTTCCATTCATCTTGTGGCTGAGTTTCGATGTGACTACCGCCTGCTGCTAAAATCGCATCTTCAAATACACGTAAAGCAAAGTCGATTTGCTCAAACGAGATGATAAGAGGAGGAAGGAAGCGAATTACTGCACCTTCACGTCCGCCTTTCTCAACGATCAAGCCACGCTCAAGTGCTGCGCGTTGAATGGAAAGAGTGAGTTCACTATCCGCTTGAGGTTCGCCAAATTTATTGAGCTCACCGTTTGGATTTTTAATCTCCACACCAAGCATCAAGCCTTTGCCACGTACTTCTGCGATACAGTTCACGCGCTTTTGAATGCTTTCAAGACCATAGCGCAAATACTGGCCCGCAATATTGGCGTGCTCAACCAGATTGTCACGCTGGATGATTTCTAATGCTTTCGCACCAGAGACCATGGCTAACTGATTGCCACGAAACGTACCTGTGTGTTCGCCCGGCTTCCAAGTATCATGCTGCTTGTTGATAACCAATAGCGACATTGGTAAGCCACCGCCAATAGCTTTTGATAAACACAGGATATCTGGAACAATTCCCGACTCTTCAAATGCGAAATTGTAGCCAGTTTTACCAACACCACACTGGATCTCATCGAAGATCAGTAAGATACCGTGTTCATCACAAATACGACGTAACTCTCGCAGCCAGAATGCTGGCGCAGGAACAACACCACCCTCACCTTGCACTGGCTCAACGATGAGCGCAGCAGGCTTCATAATGCCCGATTCATCATCGTTTAAAAGACGATCGATATAGCGAATGCTTGCTTTCGCACCTTCATCACCGCCAAGCCCAAATGGACAACGCAGATTGTATGGGAAAGGCATAAAGTGCACATCTGACATTAAACCAGTTCGACGCGCTTTCGTACCTAGGTTGCCCATCATGCCCATTGTGCCGTTAGTCATACCATGATATGCGCCACGAAAAGCAAACATGGTGTTGCGACCAGTAGTCTGCTTTGCGAGTTTGATCGCGGCTTCAACTGCATCGGCTCCAGACGGACCACAAAATTGGATAACGCTGTTCTCACTTAACTCTTGAGGAAGAAAAGATTTAACAGATTGAATAAACGTCGTTTTTGCTGATGTTGCAATATCTAGCGTCTGATATGGCAGACCCGAATCTAATTGCTCTTTCAGAGCTTGGTTTATTTCAGGATGGTTATACCCCAAAGCTAGAGTGCCCGCCCCCGCAAGGCAGTCTAAAAAGATCTGTCCACGTGTATCTTCAACCAAGCAACCAAAAGCTTGTTTGATTGCGATTGGCAAGCGACGTGGATAAGAACGTACTTCAGATTCATGCTCAGCCTGATCAATCAATACTTGATCTGGCGTTAAGTCATACGTTCCCTCAACGATAGGAACCTGAGACGAAAAAATGTTTGCGATATTGCTATCGACTTCAAAGGCAGTGCTCATACTACATAATCCCTTGAATTATAATAATTCTATATCCTGTATTAATAATCATTGGAATGAAGTTACAGGAGGTGTGTATACCCCTCCGCATTTGTCAGTGCAAAATGACAAATACAGATCATCTGCCACGATACTCGTGACTTTATATGTAAAAGGGATTAATCAAGGTTCCGTAATGCACCCGTTTTGTAAAACAGGACATTTCGGCAGTATGAAGCTGATTAGTGTGTGTTTATTCAAAGGTTTCAATGTTGGGTTTCCCATTAATATGCCGCTTTTACAGCATTAGTATCCCGTCTATCGACAAAAGGCTTTGCCGATACCTACCCTACGCAGTGTCACAATCAGCTTGAATGGTCACTACGCGTATCCCCCAGAGATCAAACGTTGTTAATTACGCTCCGAGATTGCGCGCGAATTTATCACAAAATAAAATCTTCTGGCAACGATTTTTCATATTAGTAACAGTGACGCAAATCACAACAAAGTCCCCCTAGTGATATTTGTACATTCATACTCATCTACAACGCTTTTCTTCTTTTCTCAAATACCTGTTATTTAAACAAATATCCTTACAATATCAGCGCCATGAACCAAAACGGTTTATGAACATACCACTCTTTAATCGTAGAACATTATTTTCAGTATCCAAGGTATTTAACAGAGCTAGTATTTACGTTACTGCTCAGCCTAAAGCGATGAGTCTTTATTCACAGAACTTTGATTGACTAAACTTAAACTAGCCGGATGGGTATGGCCATGAAGTGACGTTGCTATGGCTAAAATTAACAAGGAGTTAAGTTAGTAAGCTGAAGTAGCTCAGTGCTTAAAGAAATACATCGCGAAGAAGAAATTTAAGATTTTAAGAAATACAAAAAAGGCCCAACATTTTCATGCTGGGCCTTAAATCTGGAGCGACACACGAGGTTCGAACTCGTGACCTCAACCTTGGCAAGGTTGCGCTCTACCAACTGAGCTAGTGTCGCGTTTAATATGAGATGGTGCCCCGGGCCGGACTTGAACCGGCACAACGCGAACGTCGAGGGATTTTAAATCCCTTGTGTCTACCAATTCCACCACCAGGGCACACAAATATTCTTTGTGATGCCTTTACAGAAAAGTAAAACACCATCTGATACCGCTAACGCCATATCAATAAAATTTGGAGCGACACACGAGGTTCGAACTCGTGACCTCAACCTTGGCAAGGTTGCGCTCTACCAACTGAGCTAGTGTCGCATTTATTCTCGAAAGCCATTCACTCTCAAAAGAATAATGGAGGCGCCTCCCGGAGTCGAACCGAGGTCCACGGATTTGCAATCCGCTGCATAGCCACTCTGCCAAGGCGCCTCATTTGTGAATAAAGCTAAGCTTTTTCACCACCCTACTGAGCTGTGCTCTCTTGGGTACGGGATGCATTCTACGGATTCGAGCGATCGAGTCAACACTATTTTTATTTTTTTAAATCGTTTGACTAGAATTTGTGCGAAAGACGGTAGATTGCTTAGTTTTAATACTAAAAATAGCTTAAATACACTTGTTTATCATAAAACTTTGGCTACGCCTTACACTGCTGGCCGTGCGTTACGTGTATTGAAGCGTTAACAATCAGGAGACTCGCTTCTCTGAGACTCTCCAAGGGCAAAAACAAGACTTAGATCACATATGGAATTCTATCGAAACAGGAACTCAGATAGAAATTTCAAGCATGGCCGTTAGCAAGCATTAAAAAACGTGAGAAGCAAGGAAATGCTGTAGATTATCTTAGATACAAAAAAGCAGGCTATTAAGCCTGCTTTCTAATATCAGAATTTAATGATGCTCTTCATTCAACAGATCATCTTTCGCAGCAGCTAAATATTGAATCATTGACCAGTACGTCAAGAAAGTTGCCACATACAAGGCCGCAAAGCCTAGCCAAACCATCCATTCATCGTAACGCCATATCAATACCCATAAGGCGAACATTTGCGAAACAGTTTTTACTTTGCCAACCCAAGATACCGCAACACTCGCTCGCTTACCGATTTCAGCCATCCATTCTCGCAATGCTGAGATAATGATTTCTCGCGCAATCATCGTTACCGCAGGAATGGTCACCCAAATTGAATGATAATGTTCCGTGATTAAAATCAATGCCGTTGCCACTAGCACTTTATCAGCGACAGGATCAATAAACGCGCCAAAACGAGAAGTTTGGCCAAGTTTACGGGCCAACATGCCGTCAAGCCAGTCAGTAAAACCCGCTACCCAAAACACCATTGCTGCTGCAAACGGTGCCCATGAATAAGGTAGATAAAAGACAACCACAAAAACAGGGATTAGGAACAGTCTAAGAAGAGACAGAATGTTCGGGATATTCAAACGCATTTTATTATTCTCTTACACATTGCGGCTTAATGTTGCGCGATTTTCCTTATTGTTTCAATGCTTGGAAAATAATTTCTGCTAAAGAGTGACTTATTCCCGGTACTTTGGCGATTTCTTCGACACTTGCACGTTTAAGTTCTTGTAACCCACCCATGTACTTGAGTAACGCCTGACGTCGTTTAGGGCCAATTCCCTCAATCCCTTCAAGTGCACTAGTACGTCTGGTTTTACCTCGCTTAGCACGATGCCCCGCTATAGCATGGTTATGGCTTTCATCACGAATATGTTGAATAAGGTGCAACGCAGGAGCATCGCTTGGTAAATGAAACTCGTCCCCATCGACTGTAATCAGCGTTTCTAAACCTGGTTTGCGAGTAACGCCTTTTGCAATACCAATCATGATAGGACGCTTTGGCCAATCCCCCCAGTACTGCGAAATGATGTCATGCGCACGATTTAACTGACCTTTACCACCATCGATAAAGATGATGTCGGGAATTTTCTCTACGTCCAATTGCTTCGAATAACGGCGCTCCAACGCTTGTCCCATTGCAGCGTAATCGTCACCACCGGTAATGCCAGTGATGTTATAGCGACGATACTCCTGCTTAACGGGGCCTTCATTGTTGAACACCACACACGATGCAATCGTACTTTCCCCCATGGTATGGGAGATATCAAAACACTCCATTCGAGCAATAGACTCCAACTTCAATGTTTCGCGAAGCGCATGAAAACGCTGATTAATCGTCATCTTGTGATTGATTTTGGTGGTAATCGCCGTTAGTGCATTCGTGTTCGAAAGCTTGAGATACCTTGCTCGAGAGCCAGTTGGCGAGGTATGGAAATGAACCTTACGACCAGCCACTTCACTTAACGCTTTCTGTATTGGCGCAATATCTTCTGCCAACTCTTGATTCAAAATAATACGAGAAGGAATCGTGCGCGCTTCGTTATGGCTCAAATAGTATTGAGTCAGAAAACTATCGAACACTTCCTGCTGGCTTGTATTTTGTGGGATTTTCGGAAAATGGCTACGGCTACCAAGCACTTTACCTTGGCGTATCATCAGGATATGAATACACGCAATACCATTCTCCTGAGCAAACCCTAGTACATCCATATCATCCATGCTGTCTTCTGAGACGTACTGCTGCTCTTGAACACGTCTAATCGCTTGGATTTGATCGCGAAATTTAGCGGCATCTTCAAAGCGCAATTGCTGACTGGCAACTTCCATTTTCTCGATCAGTTGTTTGAGTACTTGCTGGTCTTTGCCTTGCAAAAACATGCGCACAAAGCCAACCAACTCTGCGTATTCTTCATCAGAAATGATGGTATCAACGCATGGCCCTGCACAACGGCCAATTTGGTACATCAAACATGGGCGCGTTCGGTTGGAATAGACAGTGTCTTCACACTGGCGCACAGGAAATATCTTTTGCAGCAAATGCAATGTTTCTCTTACTGCACCAGAATCTGGGTAGGGGCCAAAATATTCACCTTTGCGCTTCTTGGCGCCACGGTGGATAGAAAGCCGTGGGTGTTTATGGCCGCTAATAAAGATATAAGGGTAAGACTTATCATCTCGCAGCAACACATTGTATTTCGGTAAATACTGCTTGATGTAGTTATGTTCTAAGATCAGCGCTTCTGTCTCAGTGTGAGTCACCGTGACGTCTATTTTGGCGATATTACTGACAAGCGCGCGAGTTTTCTCACTGTCTACTTTTTTTCGAAAGTAGCTTGAAAGGCGCTTTTTTAGGTCTTTGGCTTTACCTACATAGATGACAACAGCTTCGGCGTTGTACATTCTGTAAACGCCGGGCTGATGAGTTACTGTCTTGAGAAAGGAAGCCGAATCGAAGGGAGGATTCACGCTAAAGGGTCTCGGTGTCCAGCATTCCGTGGCGAATCGCTAAGTGAGTTAACTCAACGTCACCATTAATGTCCAATTTACTAAAGAGTCGGTAGCGATAGCTGTTGACTGTCTTTGGACTTAAATTAAGTTGCTCAGAAATATCCGTTACCTTTTGGCCTTTGGTGATCATAAGCATGATCTGCAATTCACGTTCGGATAAGTCTTTAAAAGGGTTCTCAGAGGCTGGAGAAAATTGACTCAATGCCATCTGCTGCGCAATCTCTGGTGAGATGTAACGCTGCCCACTATTAACTACACGAATCGCATTCACCATTTCATCAGGGCCAGCACCTTTGGTTAAATAACCAGACGCACCTGCCTGCATCACCTTGGTTGGAAACGGGTTTTCTGTATGAACGGTAAGTACGATGATTTTCACATCAGGATTCACGCGAAGAATTTTTTTAGTGGCTTCCAAGCCACCAATTCCTGGCATGTTCATGTCCATTAAAACGACGTCAGCATGATTACTGCGACACCATTTTACTGCATCTTCACCGCTGTCAGCTTCTCCTGCTACGTTCATTCCACGGACGTCTTCAATAATACGTCGTATCCCTGTGCGAACCAGCTCGTGATCATCTACAAGGAAAACATTTATCAAACTTGTATCTCCACACTTTGTATTGGTTCTGCACCCACATAACCATTATTTGTTAAATGTGGATATCAGTATGACTGCCTATATACTAACGTAATCGACAAAAAATTGCTTTCTATGAATATGTGCTGAAACGCAAACTTTAGCAAGAACTTATTCATAAACCACTCTATTATTTTAGAGCGTGATGAGCAGAACCGAAATCTAAGAAAAGACAATTAACAACATTAAGTACAATAAATCAAGTAACTAGGTTTCATATTGCCCAGAGAAACACGCTATAACTTAAAATGACACTGTCCCTCTTGCACCAGAGGCTAACTTGTAATCACTAATTCCAGCAAAAATTTGAACCGTTTTCTTTACTGGTTATTTTTACAGTTCTTAATGTTAAACTAGCGTTCTTCAAGTTTTCTAAGGTTTCTCACATTTGAATATCCAACAAGGCTTTCTGCTTACTCGACAGGCACGAGACATCAAAGGTCAAACTCAAATCGAGCTGTGGCTTTCGACAGAAGCAGGTCCTACTCAGTTAATTATTAATGGTGAGAAGCCAGTATTTTTCATCGCTCAGAAACACTCAGAGCAAGCAAAAACACTCGCGCGAGAAAAAAACATACCCGTCGACATCCGCCTTTTGGATCTCAAAACGTTTGAACATACGCCTCTTTCTGCATGCTATACCAACGTAACCAGAGACGCTCTCACACTTAAAGACACGTTCGCTCAAAATGATATCACCACTTACGAAAGTGATATTCGCCTCGCCGATCGCTACCTCATGGAGCGTTTTATTAAAGGCAGTATTGAGTTTACAGGCAATGTTACTCGTACCAATGGCTACCAACGCGTCCAGAACGCAAAATGCCGTGCGGGGCAATATGAGCCGAAGTTAAACGTTGTCTCGTTAGATCTAGAATGCTCTGAGAAAGGCATTCTTTACTCCATCGGGTTAGACAGCGTCATGGATTCCCGCGTTATCATGATCGGAGAACCAGAACCTTCGGATACACCGATACAATGGGTCCAGGATGAAAAGGCGCTTCTAGAAGCACTCATCGATTGGTTTAAAAAATTCGACCCCGATGTCATTGTCGGTTGGAATGTCATTGATTTTGACTTTCGTCTGTTACACAAACGAGCAGAATGGCACAACATGAAGCTAATGCTTGGCAGAGCAGACCAAGCCAGCTTTTTTAGAAGTTCATCTCAAAGCCAACAAGGGTTTATCTCCATTCCCGGGCGAGTTGTGATGGATGGTATCGATACGCTAAAAACTGCTACTTACCACTTTCGATCTTGGTCATTAGAGTCTGTATCTCAAGAACTCTTGGGGGAAGGTAAAGAAATCCACAACGTTCATGACCGTATGGATGAGATCAATCGTATGTACCGCTCCGACAAACCATCGCTGGCTAAATATAACTTACAAGACTGCGTGTTGGTGAACAAGATTTTCAATCACACTCACCTGCTCGACTTTGCAATTGAACGCTCTCGCCTCACTGGTGTAGAACTGGATCGTGTCGGTGGCTCGGTAGCGGCATTCACTAACTTATACATGCCGCAAATACACCGCGCAGGCTATGTTGCCCCGAATCTACACCCAGAAAATTGGATTGCGAGCCCCGGCGGTTACGTGATGGACTCCATCCCTAACCTATATGATTCCGTTTTAGTGTTGGACTTTAAGAGTCTATACCCATCGATTATTCGCTCTTTCTTGATTGATCCTATGGGTTTGGTTGAGGGGTTATTACTCGATATTGGTAAAGAAGGTGATCAGGCAGTACCTGGCTTTCGCGGTGGTCAGTTCCATCGTACGAAACACTTTTTGCCAGAAATGATTGAAAAGCTTTGGGCGGCACGTGATGTCGCGAAAAAGAACAATGAAAAAGCTTTTTCTCAGGCAATCAAAATCATCATGAACTCGTTTTATGGCGTACTGGGGTCATCGGGATGTCGTTTCTTTGATACTCGGTTAGCTTCTAGTATTACCATGCGCGGACATGAAATCATGAAGCAAACTAAGGTGCTGATTGAGGAGCAAGGCTATCAAGTGATTTACGGCGATACGGATTCCACATTCGTGTCGTTGAATCGACCATACAGTCAAGTAGAAGCTGACGCTGTTGGAAATCAATTAGTTGATTACATCAACTCTTGGTGGCAAGAACACCTGCGTTCTGAGTACAACCTAACATCTATGTTGGAAATCGAGTATGAAACCCATTATCGCAGATTCCTTATGCCAACGATTCGTGGCGCAGAAACTGGCTCGAAAAAGCGCTATGCGGGTTTAATCGGTGAAGGAGAGCAAGAACGGATTGTATTTAAAGGGTTAGAAAGTGCCCGTACTGATTGGACCTCGTTAGCACAGAAATTTCAAAATACACTCTATAGCATGATTTTCCATGGTGAAGATCCAAGCGACTATGTCCGAGAGATGGTTGAGAAAACTAACAACGGTGAATTTGATGAACAGTTGGTGTATCAAAAGCGACTGCGCAGAAAACTGCATGAGTATCAGAAGAACGTCCCGCCACAAGTGCGTGCAGCTCGTTTAGCGGATGAGATAAATGCCAAGCTTGGACGCCCATTACAGTATCAAAACAAAGGACGAATTGAATACATTATAACCGTGAACGGTCCTGAACCTTATGAGTACCTCAATAGCCCGATTGATTATCAACATTACATTGATAAACAACTCAAACCCGTTGCAGATGCGATTCTCCCTTTCATTGGGACGGATTTTGACAGGCTTTCAGCACCACAAATGGGGTTGTTTTAACCGATACGAAACTCTGTTTTCTGGTACTGTTTGACTAACCAATCACCAAACGCATCAATTAGCCCGATAACAGAACGCTTGGGAATACCCCGGCCAGAAAGTAAAATTTCTAGCCGCTCGATCTCAAGCTGCTTTTCAGGATGATAAGTTAAGAATACCTTGCCACATTGTATAGGGTCATCAAACCAACGTTTATCTCGATACATCACCAAAGAGTATGACGCTCTTAGTAACTTTTTAGCAATCACGCGCTGGGCGGCCACCTGCTCTTCTATCGTCTTCGCTTGTACGATTTTTTTGCGATACACCGTAATCCAATCTTCCACATCCATATTCCAGTGCTTAGCAATTTCCCAACTTGGGACGTAATCACCAAAACAGTCTGCTAGATCATCACCATAAACACAGACACAGCAATGCTTAAGCATAAAGCCCCAAGTGAAAATACTATCTAAATTAGCTACTTCGCTCACTAAGGCTGTACGGACCGATACACCATTAACTTGAGGGTAACTCTGCTGCGCACGCCACTTAATTGTGTTGAGCAAAGTCGCGCGATTGTGCTCAAAGGATGATTGAGTAACGACAACCAGGTCTAAGTTCGACCTCCCAACGATCGCTGTTTTGCGAGCAACACTACCGTATACATAAACGCTGTGCAAGTTTTGCCCCAGTCCACCTTTGAGACAAGCGGTGACTTCCCTAATTAAAGGCGCAAACTCTGGTTGAAATGGTTGTTTAGGATCGATAACAGGCAGAGACATGACTTAAAACGTGTTCTCAGATGGTTCAAGAAGTTGGACTATATGTTCTCTTAGCCGACTCACTGAATCAAGTCCATTCAGGTGTTTAGTCATGGGAGTAACAACAAATTTCTGCAATGAATTTTAATGCTAGGCGGCTAACTTAGCGCTATAATCACCGAGTTTTGCTTAATAAGTATGAATAGGAATATACAATGCCAAAGGCAAGTGAAATCAAAAAAGGCTTCGCAATCGAGTCTAATGGTAAAACTCTTCTAGTTAAAGACATCGAAGTAACGACTCCTGGCGGTCGTGGCGGCGCTAAAATCTACAAAATGCGTTGTACAGATCTAAACACGGGCGCACGTGTAGATGAGCGTTACAAGTCTGATGACGTTGTTGAAACGGTAGAAATGAACAAACGTGCAGTTGTGTACTCATATGCTGACGGCGATGAGCACATCTTCATGGATAACGAAGACTACTCACAATACACATTCAAGCACAATGAAGTTGAAGACGACATGCTGTTCATCAACGAAGATACACAAGGTATCCACATTATCCTTGTTAACGGTGCTGCTGTGGGTATTGAACTGCCATCTTCTGTTGAGCTAGTGATTGAAGAAACTGACCCGTCAATCAAAGGTGCTTCTGCATCTGCTCGTACTAAACCAGCACGCTTCGCTTCAGGTCTTGTCATCCAGGTTCCTGAGTACATTGCAACTGGTGACCGTGTTATCATTAACACAGCTGAACGTAAATACATGAGCCGAGCATAAGCATGTCTGATTTGATTTCTTACGACGACGTCATCGACGCAGCGTACGACATTTTCCTTGAGATGGCTCCAGATAACCTAGAGCCTGCTGACGTAATTCTGTTTACTGCGCAATTTGAAGATCGTGGTGCCGCAGAACTTGTTGAAACTGGTGATGACTGGGTTGAACATGTTGGCTTCGAGATCGACAAAGAAGTATATGCAGAGGTTCGTATCGGCCTAGTAAATGAGGAAAATGACGTTCTTGATGACGTATTTGCTCGTATGCTAATCAGCCGAGACCCTGAACATAAGTTCTGCCATATGCTTTGGAAACGCGATTAACGTTTCTTCATCATGATAAAAAATACCAGCCTAGCGCTGGTATTTTTTTATCTGCTGTTTTTGTTTAGCTGCGATATTTGTTTATCCAAACACCCTTCTCTATATCGGCTTTAGATCCTTTCGCTATGTAACAGATAAGAAAAAGGCTTGCCAAGTTGGCAAGCCTTTCTGATGTTTTGCTATCGATTAACGATGCTTGTTACGTGCACCTTGATCACCAGCGGTCTTCTTCGGCTTACGACGAGAAGGGTTGTTGCTGCGACCTTTTGGCGTGTTAACACGCTCTTCATGGCGCTTAACTGCGCGACGAATTTTTTGGCTGCGTGCACGCTCACGTTTGCGTGACGTGTTGTCTTTGTTCAGATCAAGCATGGTTTCTTTCTCTGGACGAAGCTCTACAAGCTCACGCAAGTAGTTTACTTCTTTCAGGTCAAGCTCCATCCAACCGCCACGAGGCAGTTTCTTGTCTAAGAAGATGTCGCCGTAACGAACACGTTTCAGACGACTAACGGTACACTCTTGCGATTCCCATAGTCGACGAACTTCTCGGTTACGACCTTCGTTGATAACAACGTAAAACGTGTGGTTCATGCCTTCACCACCCGCGTAAACAACATCTTCAAAGCGAGCTAAACCGTCTTCCAGTTCAACACCTTTTACTAGATTACGAACTTTCTGTTCAGTTACTTCACCGAACACACGTACTAGGTATTCACGTTCAACTTGGCGGCTTGGGTGCATTAAGCGGTTCGCCAGTTCACCATCCGTTGTGAAAAGCAGAAGACCAGAAGTGTTCGCATCCAGACGACCAACTGAAATCCAACGAGAGCCACGAATTTTTGGCAGACGATCAAAAACAGTACGACGACCTTCTGGATCGTGACGAGTACACAGTTCACCTTCAGGTTTGTAGTACGCAAGTACACGACAAATCACTTCTTCTTGAATCTTTGCAGAGACAATGTGACCATCGATACGAACTACGCTGCTCTCGTCTTCAAGTCTTTCACCAAGCTTAGCGACTACACCGTTCACGCTAACGCGACCAGATTTAATTAACGATTCAATCTCACGACGAGAACCGTGACCAGCACGTGCTAATACTTTTTGTAACTTTTCGCTCATTTATCTACCTATGTGTCGTCTTCACAGACGTCTAGACCAGGATTGGTCTGTATTTTGCTAATTACCCATTTCAGTGGGATTTTTCGGTCCGACATTATACGTAACTTTCTCAGTTAATGTAAGCTAAATCGGCGCCATTCTCCACACCCAAAATTCACTTTAAAACGTCGAAAATATTTACTCTATTCTGCAACTTTTTTCCTACTTAATACTGATATTGCCCAGCGAGAATCCCACTAATATCGGTCTTCCCGAGCCACTTTAACCGTGCAGTACCTGATAAAATTGTCAGGGTTACAACGATAACCACTTGGGGTGTGTTTACTGTTCGTGTTGCTTTAAAGGCAACGAAGAATAAACAGTCCCAGTTTGCTGCTAAGTAATACCAATCATCGTGGATAAATGAGCACTCATAGCAAGACAAGAAGCATCGGTAAGTCACTATTTACTATTAAAAATGACACTAACGTTATCGTGTATTTTAACTAGCTAGATTAGCTCTGCATTTTCGGCGATTGGCATAAATCAGACAAAAAGGAATAGAACAATGTCTATGCTAAATCTAGACCTAAATTGGATTTTTGGGACATCTCAAGATGACGATATGACCGGTACAAAAGGGTCTGAAACAACCGATATTTTCTTCGGCTTCTGTGGTGATGATAAGTTCGTAGGATACGGAGGCAATGATGTTGTCTTCGGGGGCTGGGGAGACGATACCTTGCTCGGTGGCCGAGGGAACGACTTTGTTTCTGGCGGCTTTGGCAACGACTTCCTATCGGGCGGATTAGGAAATGACAAGCTCTTTGGTGGTTGTGGCGATGATACAATTTTTGATTACTCAGGCAACAACTACTTGAGTGGGGGTTGGGGTAACGACACGCTCGTCGTTGGCGATGGTGAATCAGTACTGAGCGGCGGCTGTGGAGACGACACTTTCGTGCTTACAAACCGCCTGGCTATTGGTGTACCGGATCAACCTGTATCCTCCAACGATATTGATATTAAAGCCGATATTGTCGATTTTAATATTTTTCATGACAAACTTGTCTTCGATATGGGCAGAGACACCGACAATGATGGCATTCGAGATACGTTCTTGGATTCAGCGGATGATCTGACTTTATCTTATAATGAGTGTGGCTGGGCAGTATTCTCTAGTGATGAATACAATGTCGAAGTAACATTAAACGGCGTGAGCTCTGCATACATCAACTATGCTGAACAAAATGGTATCGACATTTTCGATTTCGCTTAATCTCAAACAGTTAAGTTCAATGAGATATTCGATATGACAACTAAAATAGGAGGCGCGATGCCTCCTATTTTGTTTGACGGTGGTGTACGACTATTCGTCGAATTATTCGAATGGTGCCGGGTCACCTGATCCCAAACGCACCACAACAGGTTCACCTTCGCTAAAATCAATGACGGTCGTAGGCTGTTCACCTAAGTAACCGCCATTAAGAATCACATCAACCGCATGTTCTAGTTTATCGCGAATATCTTCCGGATCAGACTCTGTTACGTCACTGCCAGGTAGAATCAACGACGTAGACATCATCGGTTCACCTAATGCTTCCAACAAGTCCAAGGCAATTTGATTGTCTGGAACACGGATACCGATGGTCTTACGTTTCGCGTTCATCAAACGACGCGGCACTTCTTTCGTGCCTTTGAAGATGAAGGTGTAAGGACCTGGTGTGTTGTTTTTCAGTAGTCGGAATGCAGAGTTATCCACTCGCGCATATAGAGAAAGTTCCGACAAATCACGACACAGTAATGTAAAGTTATGCTTATCATCCAGACGACGGATCTGACAGATTCGTTCCAGTGCCTGTTTGTTCTCCAACTGACAGCCAAGTGCGTACCCTGAATCGGTAGGGTACACCACAACGCCGCCGTTACGAATGATTGCTACTGCTTGATTAATCAAGCGAGCCTGTGGGTTTTCTGGGTGAACGTAAAAAAACTGGCTCATTGTAATTCCTCATTATCGAGCCTCTCGGCTCTATATTCTTATGTGGAGCTTGAATGCCGCCTTGTTGTGTTTTATCAAGTGACTTCAAGATTCAAAGTGTTGTTCAGTTCCAACGACAAGGAAAGCCACATTAATACCCAATATACACTTTCCAGTTATTTGATGCTGAAACCCACGCTTTGAGGTTACTTTGATATATCCAACGAAGGATCAATACCCCAATCTTTCCAAACTGGTTCGACGCCTGCGGGCAACCAAAGGTTCCTTCCTAGCTCCATCCAAGGGGATGGGTAGTGAAAATCACTGCCTTGAGACGCTAATAGTTTGTATTGTATAGCATAATCAGCCAAGTTGCGCCTTTCTTGTTGCGCTTGCTGTGGCTGTGCAACTTCCATCGCATCGCCGTTTGCTTCTACAAACGCTGCTAGAAGACGCTTAATCCACTTCGCTGTCAACTTATATCTTCCAGGATGCGCCAATACCGCCATCCCACCAGCCGCATGGATAGCATCAACCGCATCTTTCATCGAGCACCAATTCGGTGGTACATAACCTGGGTTATTACGCGTTAGGTATTTTTTAAACACCATTTGCATGGTTTTTGCGTAACCATTATCCACCAACCATTTCGCGAAGTGCGCTCTCGTAACAGGCGCATCACCGGCGATCTGCCTTACTTCTTCGAGCACACCTTCCCGAGTTGCTTTTTGTAGTCGCTCTGCAATCAACTCCGACCTTGTTATGCGGTGCTGCTTCTGCTGCTCGATGAGGGAGGATAATTGTTCATTTTCCGGATCGATATTCAAACCGACAATATGAATGTCTTTGTTTTGCCAGACAGTCGATATCTCAATGCCGTTGATGATTTTGATCGGCAAATTATTGTCTTGAACGTGTTGCTTGGCTAACGCCAAGCCGTCAACCGTATCGTGATCAGTGATCGCCAAAACCTCGATATCAAAACTCAGCGCCCTTTCCACTAAATCTTTAGGCTCTAACCGACCGTCCGATGCAGTGGTGTGACTATGTAAATCAATTCTCATATTTTTATCGTTTTAATGCTGTTTTGGGGTTGACTTTTTACTCTCGCACTAGTTAACTAGTACGCAAATACAAAGTACGTAATTTAAGGTTCACCATGTTACAAGAATTTAACCAAAACCAAAAAGCGAAAGTTGCGGTTTGTCTTAATAAGACAAACTCATCAGATCTTGCTTGGTGGCGCACTTGGACTAGTTCTTGGTGGGCAAACGTATACTTCTAGTTTATAGAACCAAACGTTGTAAAGCCCGCTACTTAAGCGGGCTTTTTTGTTTTGTTGCTCATTTCACATTCAACTGCCTAAACATTAATCGAATATGGCTAACTCTAGATTGGGAGAACGTTTGCTTTATGCGACTATGTACGGCAGGAAGATTTAGCCAGCTACAAGGAGGTCTTGTGAATAAGGCCATAGAAATCAAGAAACTTGGATGCCTAGAAGTATTAAAGACTTCGGTTCCTTACACTCAAGACCCAACACGTTTGTTCCATACCATTTGTGAGAACAAAAGAGATAGCTTGCTTCTCGAATCCGCTGAAATTGATTCGAAACAGAATCTAAAATCACTTTTAATCGTCGATTCAGCAGTGCGCATCGTTTGTTACGGCCACACTGTAAACATGCAGGCGTTAACCAACAACGGTAAAAACCTACTGTCTCACCTAAACCAGAACATCCGTGGTGACGTTGAAAGTAAGTTCGATGGCGAAACGCTGACTTTGGAGTTTAGCCAGCCATGCGACACGTTAGATGAAGACTCTCGACTACGTGAAGCCTCTTCTTTCGATGCGCTGCGTTTGGTTCAGCATAGTTTTGATATTTCACAGCAAGATAAACACGCTATTTTCCTTGGTGGTCTGTTTGCCTACGACTTAGTCGCAAACTTCGAGCCGCTTGGTAATGCAGAAGCAACCAATCAATGTCCAGATTACGTTTTCTACGTCGCCGAAACACTGCTGGTTGTCGACCATCAAACGGAATCTTGCCAGCTTCAAGCTACATTGTTTGTGGATGATTCAGAAAAACTAGCGCTAGAGACTCGCATCGCAGAAATCAGCGCTCAATGTGCGGCGCCAAAGTTACTTCCAAGTGCAGAGAAAATCGCCGACGTAACGGTAGAACCTAGCGTATCTGACGATGACTTCTGCCAAATCGTTCGCGACTTAAAAGAGTTCGTAGTTAAGGGCGATGTATTCCAAGTCGTACCATCTCGCCGATTCACTCTACCTTGCCCTTCTCCACTCGCTGCTTATAAAGAACTGAAACAAAGTAACCCAAGCCCTTACATGTTCTACATGCAAGATGAGCTGTTCACTTTGTTTGGCGCATCACCAGAAAGCGCGCTTAAGTACGAAACCGACACCAACCAAATTGAAATCTACCCAATTGCAGGTACACGTCGCCGTGGTAAACGCCCTAACGGCGAGATCGATTTCGACCTAGATAGCCGCATCGAACTTGAACTGCGCACCGACATGAAAGAAAACGCAGAACATATGATGTTGGTTGACTTAGCACGTAACGACGTCGCTCGTATTGCTCAAGCTGGCACTCGCCACGTAGCAGACCTACTAAAAGTCGACCGCTACAGCCACGTAATGCACTTAGTATCTCGTGTGGTTGGTCAACTGCGTGAAGACTTAGACGCGCTGCACGCATACCAAGCATGTATGAACATGGGCACGCTCACTGGTGCACCAAAGATTCGTGCAATGCAGTTGATTCGCGATGTAGAAGGCGCACGACGCGGTAGCTACGGCGGTGCTGTGGGTTACCTTACTGGTGAAGGTACACTCGACACATGTATCGTAATTCGCTCAGCTTACGTTGAGAACGGCATTGCTCAAGTTCAAGCTGGTGCTGGCGTGGTGTTCGACTCTGATCCACAAGCGGAAGCAGACGAAACGCGCGGCAAAGCACAAGCGGTAATCTCTGCTATCCAAGCAGCGCATAAGTCACAATAAGGAATAGGGTTCAGAGATGGCTAATATCATTTTTATCGACAACTTTGACTCGTTCACCTACAACCTTGTGGATCAATTCCGCTCGCTAGGTCACTCAGTCAAGATTTACCGAAACAACATCCCAGCAGAAACCATTGAACAAGCGGTAAACGAGCTTGAAAACCCAGTGGTTCTGCTATCGCCAGGCCCTGGTGCTCCTTCAGAAGCAGGCTCAATGCCAGAGCTGATCCAACGCATGAAAGGCAAAGTACCGATGATCGGCATTTGCCTTGGTCACCAAGCGATTGTTGAAGCGTACGGCGGCACCGTTGCTGGCGCGGGCGAAATCATTCACGGAAAGGTCTCTATGATGGAGCACCAAGACCATGCGATTTACCAAAACCTACCATCACCACTTGCAATTGCACGTTACCACTCGCTGGTTGCGACCAAGGTTCCTGAGAGCCTAACCATCACAGCAGAAGTGGATGACTTGGTAATGTCTGTTGTACATGAAGAAGATAAAGTTTGCGGGTTCCAGTTCCACCCGGAATCTATTATGACGACCTACGGAGCAACACTGTTGGCCAATGCCATTGAATGGGCTCTTGAAGAACAAACTTCAGTGAACCCACTAACTGCTTAAAAAGCACTTGGCACATAAGAAATTTAGGAGAGGAAATATGGACGCAATCATCAACCCTATTATTACCAAACTGTACGAGCAAGAATCGCTTACTCAGGAAGAGAGCCAACAGCTGTTTGACATCATCATCCGTGGTGAACTAGACCCAATTTTGATGGCATCAGCACTGACTGCACTAAAAATCAAAGGCGAAACGCCAGATGAAATTGCAGGCGCGGCCAAAGCTCTACTGGCAAATGCAAACCCATTCCCTCGCCCAGATTACGATTTCGCAGATATCGTAGGTACGGGCGGCGACGGTCACAACACCATCAACATTTCAACCACTGCGGCGTTTGTTGCTGCAGCATGTGGTCTGAAAGTAGCGAAACACGGTAACCGCAGCGTTTCAAGCAAATCTGGTTCTTCTGACCTTCTTGATTCATTTGGTATCAACCTAGCCATGAGCGCAGAAGATACACGCAAAGCGGTCGACGATATCGGTGTTGCTTTCCTATTTGCACCTCAATACCACGGTGGTGTGCGCCATGCGATGCCTGTGCGTCAAACTATGAAAACACGAACCATCTTTAACATTCTTGGTCCACTGATTAACCCAGCTCGTCCAAACATCGAATTGATGGGTGTTTACAGTGAAGAACTGGTTCGTCCTATCGCGGAAACCATGCTACAAATGGGTATGAAGCGCGCCGCAGTGGTACACGGAAGTGGTTTGGACGAAGTCGCGATTCATGGCGAAACAATGGTTGCAGAAATCAAAGACGGTAAGATCACAGAATACAAACTAACGCCTGCAGACTTCGGTCTAGAAGCGCACCCGTTAGAAGCAATCAAAGGTGGCGATCCTGAAGAAAACAAGGCGATCATTACCAATATCCTGACGGGTAAAGGTACAGACGCACAATTGGGTGCAGTAGCGGTGAACGTTGCTCTGCTAATGCGTCTATTCGGTAACGAAGATTTAAAAGCCAACACGCAACAAGCGATTGAGGCAATGAATTCAGGCAAGGCGTACCAATTGGTACAACAACTTGCCGCACACGCTTAAGGAATTGAAGAAGATGACTGACTTCAACACTCAGCAAGCTGACAATCTGTCTGAACACGTTTCTAAGAAAGAAGCAGAAATGGCAGAAGTACTGGCGAAAATTGTCCGCGACAAATATCAGTGGGTAGCAGACCGTAAGGTGTCTCAACCGCTAAGCACATTTCAGTCTGATTTGCTGCCATCGGACCGCAGCTTCTACGATGCTCTGAGTGGCGAAAAGACGGCATTCATCACCGAATGTAAGAAGGCATCTCCTTCTAAAGGTTTGATTCGTGATCACTTCGACTTGGATTACATTGCATCGGTTTACAACAACCATGCTGATGCGATTTCAGTCCTAACAGACGAGAAGTACTTCCAAGGCAACTTTGACTTTCTTCCTCAAGTACGTGGTCAAGTCAAACAACCCGTTCTGTGCAAAGACTTCATGGTAGATACCTATCAAGTTTACCTAGCACGTCATTACAGTGCTGATGCCGTACTTCTGATGCTTTCTGTCTTAAATGACGAAGAGTACAAAGCGCTAGAAGAAGCAGCACACAGCCTGAACATGGGTATCCTGACCGAAGTCAGCAACGAAGACGAGCTTCATCGTGCCGTTAATCTAGGAGCACGCGTTATCGGCATCAATAACCGTAACTTGCGCGACCTAAGTACCGATTTGAATCGTACTAAAGAACTGGCACCGACAATTCGCGAATTAGCACCAAACGCGACCGTGATTTCAGAGTCTGGCATTTATACGCATCAACAAGTTCGTGATTTAGCGGAATACGCAGACGGCTTCTTGATTGGTAGTTCGCTGATGGCGGAAGACAACCTAGAGCTTGCAGTACGCAAAGTCACGTTGGGTGAAAACAAAGTCTGTGGCTTAACGCATCCAGATGACGCAGCAAAAGCATATCAAGCTGGTGCGGTATTTGGTGGCCTGATTTTTGTCGAGAAGTCGAAGCGTGCAGTTGACCTTGAAAGTGCTCGCTTAACCATGAGCGGTGCTCCACTTAACTACGTAGGCGTTTTCCAAAATCACGATATCGATTTTGTTGCTTCTGTTGTGACCTCTTTGGGTTTAAAAGCGGTGCAACTGCACGGTCAAGAAGACCAAGCTTACGTAAACCAACTCAAAGCCGAACTGCCAGCAGCGGTAGAAATTTGGAAAGCTTATGGCGTGACTGATGCGAAGCCAGAACTACTTGCAGACCACATTGACCGCCATCTATTAGATGCTCAAGTTGGCACCCAAACTGGCGGAACTGGTCAAGTGTTCGACTGGTCACTGATCGGCGACCCAAGTCAAATTATGCTAGCGGGCGGACTGTCGCCAGAAAATGCTCAACAAGCAGCGACACTCGGTTGCTTGGGGTTAGATTTAAACTCTGGTGTAGAAAGTGCACCAGGCAAAAAAGATTCACAGAAGTTGCTTGCGGCATTCACCGCCATTCGCAACTACTAAAGCTGGATATCAGCTAAAAAATTTAAAGCTATTCGTAGCGAAAAATACGAGAAGGAATATAACGATGGCAAAACTGAATGCCTACTTTGGCGAATACGGCGGTCAGTACGTTCCGCAAATTCTAGTTCCTGCATTGGAGCAACTAGAGCAAGCGTTTATCGACGCGCAAGAAGATCCAGAATTCCGCAGTGAGTTCATGACGCTTCTTCAAGAGTATGCGGGCCGCCCAACGGCTTTAACTCTAACTCGTAACCTAACTAAAGGTACGAAAACCAAACTGTACCTAAAACGTGAAGACCTGCTTCACGGTGGTGCCCACAAGACTAACCAAGTGTTGGGTCAAGCGCTACTTGCGAAACGCATGGGCAAAAACGAAATCATCGCTGAAACTGGCGCAGGTCAACACGGTGTTGCAACCGCACTAGCGTGTGCACTGCTTGGTCTTAAGTGTCGCGTTTACATGGGTGCAAAAGACGTTGAGCGTCAAAGCCCGAACGTATTCCGTATGAAACTAATGGGTGCAGAAGTCATTCCTGTCCACTCGGGTTCAGCAACGCTTAAAGACGCATGTAACGAAGCGCTGCGCGACTGGTCTGCAACTTATGAAGATGCGCACTACCTACTAGGTACAGCAGCTGGTCCTCACCCATTCCCAACCATCGTGCGTGATTTCCAACGAATGATCGGTGAAGAAACTAAGAATCAGATTTTGGCACGTGAAGGTCGTCTTCCTGATGCAGTTATCGCGTGTGTGGGCGGCGGTTCAAACGCGATTGGTATGTTTGCTGACTTCATCGAAGAAGAAAGCGTTCGCCTCATTGGGGTTGAGCCAGCAGGTAAAGGTATCAATACAGACCAACACGGTGCACCACTTAAACATGGCAAAACGGGCATCTTCTTTGGTATGAAGGCGCCATTGATGCAAGATCCTAACGGCCAAGTTGAGGAGTCTTACTCTGTATCTGCGGGTCTTGATTTCCCTTCTGTAGGACCACAGCACGCGCACCTAAATGCAATTGGCCGTGCGGAATACGACAACGTAACGGACGACGAAGCGCTCGAGGCATTCCAAGAACTGGCTCGCAGCGAAGGGATCATCCCAGCTCTAGAGTCTTCTCACGCTCTAGCTCATGCATTGCGCATGGCTCGTGAGAATCCTGAGAAAGAACAACTATTGGTCGTAAACCTATCTGGTCGTGGTGACAAAGACATCTTCACCGTACACGCCATCCTAGAAGAAAAAGGAGTGATTTAATGAGCCGTTATGAGAAGATGTTTGCGCGTCTAAACGAAAAAAGCCAAGGCGCATTTGTACCGTTCGTAACGGTTTGCGATCCAAACGCAGAACACTCTTACAAGATCATGGAAACCCTCGTTGAGTCTGGCGCAGACGCCCTTGAACTTGGTATTCCATTTTCAGATCCGCTTGCAGATGGCCCAACCATCCAAGGCGCTAACATTCGTGCGCTGGATTCAGGCGCTACACCAGATATCTGCTTTGAACAAATTGGTAAGATTCGTGCTAAATACCCAGATCTGCCTATTGGCCTTCTGATGTACGCGAACCTAGTTTACTCACGCGGTTTCGAAAACTTCTACGAGCGCTGTGCAAAAGCAGGCATCGATTCTGTTTTGATTGCAGACGTACCAACCAATGAAAGTGCAGAGTTTGTTGCAGCAGCAGAGAAGTTTGGTATTCACCCAATCTTCATCGCACCGCCAACGGCAAGTGACGAAACACTGAAGCAAGTATCAGAACTGGGTGGTGGCTACACTTACTTGCTTTCTCGTGCTGGCGTGACAGGCGCAGAGACAAAAGCAAATATGCCAGTTGGTCACATGTTAGATAGATTAAACCAGTTCGATGCACCACCAGCGCTGCTTGGCTTCGGTATTTCTGAACCAGCACAGGTGAAACAAGCAATAGAGTCTGGCGCAGCAGGGGCCATCTCCGGCTCAGCTGTGGTGAAAATCATTGAAGCGAATGTCGAGCAGCCACAAATTATGCTCGATAAACTTGGTGATTTTGTGTCAGCGATGAAAGCTGCCACTCAGAAATAATTTCCATTTGATGTAACGCTATAGCGCCCGCTTAACATTCTGTTTAGCGGGCGTTTTCTTGTATGGCGTTTATACCATATCATTTTTTATTCAACGCCCGCACTTTCCAAACCAATCTAAAGCAGAGCAATCAAAGAGTGATAAACTTTGCCACTTAACCAGCACAAATAATAACTAGAGCAGGATGCAGTAAGGTGCACATGGAAGAAGTCAAAGCATTATTAGCCAAATGTCCTGTATTATCAGGGCTGCCCGAGAAAGGACTTAGTGAAGCAGCACAAATAGCTAAAGTTCGCTGTTTCGACGAAAAAGCACTGATTTGCAATAAAGGGGAACCTCAATCTTCTCTTATGGTCATTGCACAGGGTGCCGTACGAATTAATTCGATGAGTTCAAAAGGCAAAGAAGTCACATTAATGATTTTCGAGGCAGGAGGCTGGTTTGGAGACAATGTTTTTTCTCCCGGCATGCCCCGTATTTTTGGCGCAACCGCGCATTCGGGCGTGACCTTACTGGAACTACCTGGTGATAAATTTCGCCAATTACTCGCCAAATATCCTCAAAGTTACCCTACGATTCTCGACTTACTTAGCCGCCGCTTATGGTCTGCCATTTCTGTTATCGAAGATGATGCGATTAGAGGAATCGAAGAGCGGATTGCAAGAAGATTGCTGTTGCTTGCTGAATACCAACACAACCAAGCTATCAATACTCAGCCGTGTGTCGTGAGAGTGACTAGAGAGCATATCGCCAACATGATGGGGCTAACTCGTCAAAGTGTTCATAAAGTACTAAAAAATTTGGAGAGTATTGGGATGCTAGAACTGAAATATGGTTCAGTGACCATTACCAATCCAAAACGCTTAGAAGCGCACATAAAACAACTCGAACAATAGAGTAAACAGATAGTTCATATGTACACGCTAGCGAGAGATTGCCATCTTCTGTTCCTTAGTAACCAGGCGCACAACACCACTCGCTCCAGACAAGTGGCGCTGTGACCCGAAGTTCATTGAATTGACTAAGCCACATTCAATTCAGATTTCAATTCACGCTTTAAGATCTTTCCTGTTGCACTCATCGGGAGATGCTCACGAATTTCAACATAACGAGGATATTTAAAAGAGGCTAACTGCTCTTTGCCCCACTTTTGTAATGTTTCCGCGTCAATGTACTCTCCCGGTTTAAGCACAACGTAAGCCTTTATCTCTTCGCCATACTCTTCATTTGGAATCCCTATCACCGCTACCATTGAGATTGCAGGATGAGTCATAAACACTTCTTCAATTTCTCTAGGGTAAACGTTAAATCCACCTCGAATGATCAGATCTTTCATTCTATCGACGATAAATAGATTACCTGAACTGTCAAAACGGCCAACATCACCAGTATGGAACCAGCCATTTTGTAGCGCGGATTCAGTGACTTCCGGGCGGTCAAGGTATCCCTTCATAACATTATGCCCACGCACAACAATCTCACCTTCTTCACCGATCGGTAGCGCATTGCCTTCAATGTCGACAACTTTTACTTCAACGCCTTGAATCGGTTGACCTACCGATCCTGGTATACGTTCCTGATCTAAATGATTAAAACATGCAATAGGACTTGTTTCTGATAACCCGTATCCTTCAAGAATTGGGACATTAAATTGTTCCTCAAAGGATCTAAAGATTTCGGTTGGCAACGGGGCTCCACCGCTGATAGCAACACGTAGTGAGGATGTATCAAATTGGTGCTGGACATGAAGCAAGCCGATATACATCGTTGGCACTCCAGCAAACAACGTCACTTTGTGTTTTTCCATCAGCTCAAGAACATGTTTAGGCTCAAACCTAGGCACTAACACCAAGGTTGCCCCGCCCAAAACACTAGCATTTAAGTGGACGGTTTGACCAAAGGTATGAAATAAAGGCAAAGTTACTAAGTGAATATCGTCGGCCTGGCTACCCATAATGTTTTGTGCCACCAGAGCATTCATTATGATGTTCTGCTGCGTCAGTTCAGCTCCTTTTGGTAAGCCTGTCGTCCCTGATGTATACAAAATAACACAAGTATCATCCGCATTACGCGGTACATAATCTGACAATGGTTCTGCATCCGCTATAAACGCATTGAGAGTTGGCACACCATTCCATTCGTTTTCAACTTGAGATTGAGTCATCACGACCATACTTTCACATATATCAGCCTGCTCAAACGCTTTAACCCCCTCTTTTGCCATTGGCAGTTCTGCTGTCCCTTCAAAACAGAAGTAAAACTTCGCTTTTGAATCTTCTAAGTGATACTTAATTTCTCGCGCTTTCAAAAGCACATTTAATGGGACAGCAACCGCGCCAGCTTTTTGTATCGCATAATAAACAAACGCGAAAAAAGGAATGTTTGGGCATGAGAGCGCAATACGATCGCCCGGAACGACCCCTTTGTTGATTAAAGATGCCGCGATCTTTCCGGTAATCGCATCAAACTGCGCATAAGTTATCTCGACATCACCACATATCAACGCCGTCTTATCTGGTTTACTCGCAGCATTTCTTTGTAATGCAGCAGCAAGATTCATCATAATCGCTTCACCTCTTACTTGTTGATTTTCGTTTTATCGGCTCGGGAGCATTAACAGAGAGAGCACTCCCCTACACTAAAATGTTGGTACTTAATATTTGTCTCGCCCATTTCTGATTAACATTATGTTTACAATGCAATCAAAACTAAGAATGTAAAACAATTAACATTTCACAAAGCTAATTGGTAAAAGTGTGAGCTTGAAAGAAATTAATTGTTATAAATATCAATCCAAGTCACGCAAGACGCAGACTACGCTCGCAAACACAAAACTCATCTCAGTTAACAAAAAACAAACAAGAAAAAGAAATAAACAAAAACAATTACACAGCTAATAGGCATAACAAAAATCAATAGCAAACGTTTGCTATTGAACAAAACTTTATCGTTCGTCAATAAAATATCGATTAATCCATCAATAATACCTTGCTGCATATTGCCAATTGTAAACGATAAGTGTAAAAAGCAAGGCGAGATAATTATCCATAAAACCATTTATGGTTAGTGGGTAATTTTAGGATTTTACATTTTATTAGCACAGAGGTTATGGAAGTGTTAAAAGAAAAGAGTTTGCTAAACAACATTGGCGTACAAGTCGTAATCGCCATGATCGTGGGCACAGCCGTTGGTGCCATGATGGGTCATGATGCGACGGTGTTCGCTCCTTTAGGTGCTATCTTTATCAACTTAATCAAAATGTTGGTTATTCCTTTGGTCGCTGTAGCCTTGATTTCTGGCGCAGCTGGTCTTGGGAACAGCCAGTCAGCAGGCAAAGTTGGCATCGTCACTCTAGGTTATTTCGGTTTAACATCCGCCCTAGCCGTTGCGCTTGCACTATTTATGGGTGAAGTATTCCAACCAGGCATGGGGATCGACGTCTCTGGCGTTGAAGGCATGTTCTCAGCAGAATACGCTTCAAAAGGTGAGCTACCTACTTTCTGGGCAACCATCACTGGTATGATCCCAACCAACGTTTTCCAATCACTAAATGAAGCAAACATCCTACAGATCCTCGTTTTCTGTATGTTCTTTGGTATTGCAATTTCTAAGCAAGCAAAAGAGCGTCGTGAGCCAATCATTAATGGTGTTAACTGCATCGTTGACGCAATGGTTTGGATGATCAACAAAGTGATGATCATTGCCCCTATCGGTGTGTTCGGCCTGATGGCAGAAGCAGTCGGTACATTCGGTTTTGGCGCACTAATGGTGGTATTCAAACTGTTCGTTGTTTACGTTGCCGCAATCCTAATCTTCGGTTTCGTTGTTTACCCAGCAATGGTGCATATTTTCACCAAGACATCAGCGAAGAAGTTCCTGTCTTCAATGAAAAAACCACAAGCTGTTGCGCTTTCAACGGCCTCTTCTATGGCAACACTGCCTGTCACAATGGACACCTGTGAAAAAGAACTGGGCGTAAAAAATTCAACCGCGTCATTTGTTCTGCCTCTAGGCGCAACGATCAACATGTCAGGTAATGCGATTTACTATGGCTTGGTTGCTATCTTCTTTGCTCAACTGTTCAATATCGATTTAGGTATGGGCGCTTACATTGCAATTATCGTAACGTCTACATTGGGTGCGGTTGGTCAAGCGGGTGTTCCTGGTCCTTCTTTCCTAGTGGTTGCCGTGCTTCTTGCCGCTGGTATTCCAATCGAAGGTTTACCACTGCTATTCGCTCTTGACCGTATTTTCGATATGATTCGTACAGCACTAAACATCACTGGTGATGCAGCATGTGCAGTTATCGTTGATGCGCTAATTGAAGAGGAAGCGGCAGAAGCTGAGCTTAAAAAGCAAGAAGCTTAGTCCTTTCTCGAATGAACTAAAAACCGCTCACTATGAGCGGTTTTTTTGTCTTTTCTTGCATTACGTAACTATATAAATAGAAACCAATAGCATAAATTTATCAAAATGATATAAACCATTACAAAATATAAAAAACGTCAGAACTAGGTTATATCATGAGTCTTAAGCTGTCTTTGGAGCCCCTCGCCAGTACAGATTTCCCGATCGAGTCAAAACAACAGGCGCTGGTTGACACGGTTCTTCTTACTCTTACACCGCAAGAAAGGTCTTCTCTTTTTCAACAAGTTGCTTTGTATAGAATAAAGCTTCTCAAGTCCCTCTTTCCTAAATACGCATCTAAGAGTCTGTCCGTACTGTTTGAATTAATGGATTATCGAAATTTAGTACAGCAGTATCCAACGCCTTTCTCCGAAGAGGCGCTCTTACTTGAACAAGTTGCCGCAGATTGTTACCCGCATTGGATGGTTTTCTGGTGTGAATGTGAGATTGCTGCGATCAAGCAAAAGCACCCTTTAAATGAAGCGACAAGACCAACTCAGCTCTCGTTTGACGACCGCGACTATTCAAGCATATTGATCGAAGATATTGCCGAATGCGACCTAAAGGTAACACTGCCAAATCACGCTGCATTAATGCCGATTTCCGCAGCAATCACACTGAGCAATCTTGAGCTCTTCGTCCAAACTGAACAATGGTTTGAGATATTGCCTCTATTATCACTCTCGCAGAAAGGTCAACACTTTGTGCTATTGTTCAAGCAGTCATCTACACCAATCATGGTCTCCTCCGCTTTGGTGCAAAACTGGCACCAAAGAAATACCTGGCTCAGTTATTCATCACCATTTAGTAGTGAGCAATGGCAGTTTTGCCTTCCTGATTATGGCTACATGACTCTTAATCAATTAGGCCTTTTTGGAGGTAACGATCTAACTCGCCAACGGGCTCTTATTGAATTTGATACGCAGTTCCAATCTCACTTGGAAAACACTGAAGCGGTTTGCGAAGTGCTGCGTCTGACAGTGGGTGGCAACATCCAACAAAAACTGTACTTTTTGTATTTGGCACAAAAAGCATTGATGAGTGAGCTATATAAAGCAGGCTATAAGCTCAGCTTTACCATTATTGAACAAATATTTATGTTAAATTTCTATCAATCTATTGATTTAGAGGCCTACTTTCACTCAGGATACCGCGACATTAACAGTGACGGTACCAAGACATACCGCGGTTTCTGGAATTTAGGTATGATGGTTGAAGCATTTCAAGACATACAGTTTCGCGACTACAAACACCGCGTACGAACAAAAAGAATTGATGAAAAGGTGAATGTACATGCTTGATATTCATCTTCACGGCCTTTTTTATCCAAAAGCAATGACACTATACGCCACTGTACTGGTGGTGTTCGCTTGGTTGTTATATTACTGCTATCGCCTAAAACAGAAGAGTGAAACGATTTTAGGCTCGCATCATGCGCCGTACATTGCTTATTCTAGTTGCATCATCGTTTGGATCAGCAGCAACGCATACTTCCATACCGACTTATTGCCGGAGTTGGGCTCCGCTGGCGGTATTTTTATGGCTAAGTTGGCGAACTTGGCGTCATTCTTTGCCTTTGCATTCGCGTTCTATTTTTCTTGCCAGCTAGCGGCTGATATCAAAAAAACTGCGGTCAAAGCCTGGCAAAAAATCGTCTTTGTGGCACTAGCAACGTACTCGCTTTACATCAACTTAGTACCAAACCTTACTGTCGAAAATGTCACCATTAGCGGTCCAAGCCAGTTCGTGATCGAGTTTGGTCCCCATACCTCATATTTCTTTATTAGTTTGCTGACATTTGTTGTATTAACACTGCTGAACTTGATTACCATGCGAGCGAACAGCAGCAAACTCACGCTGGCAAAAAGTAACTATATGATCGCCGGCATTTTGGTCTTCATGTTATCAACTGCAGTGATACACCTTGGAATGACTTACTTCCTTGGTGACTTTTCCTTAACCTGGTTACCACCAGCACTTTCAATTAGTGAAATGTTGTTTGTAGGCTATGCCCTGCTTACCTCTCGCTTTTATAGCGCTAAATACCTCACATACTTAACCGTTAGCGCGCTGTTTGTCTGTGCCATTTTCGTCCTCCCGCTGGGCGCAATATTTATTCCTATCTCGGAAGATAACCAATGGCTTGTAGCGGTGCCTTTATGCGCACTCATCGGTATCACTTGGCACTTGCTTTACAAACGCGTCAGTCGTTTCGCGTCCTATTTTATTTATGGGAAACGACATACACCCGTTCAACAAATTCTTGGATTAGAAGAGGAATTTAAACGCTCAATAGATGATGCAATGCGCCAGTTAGCAGCGTTACTGAATATACCAAATAATAAATTGCAGCTCGTCACCAGCAGTTACACCGAAACGTTTTATGAAGATTATCTGCCGTCAAGCAAGTCTGTTCTGGTGCTTGATGAACTGTCTGAAGAAATTGATTATGCCTCCTCGTCTAAAGGCTCAATGCGCAAGCTCTACGAACGTATGCGATCCAGCAATACGGCGCTCGTAATGCCTCTTTTTGGTCGTGGAAAGTCCGTTACGCACTTACTGATTTCTTCACACAAAATGGATAATAAGCTGTTTTCTAATGAAGAAATTTCAGCATTGCAAACCTTATTAGTTCGCATCCAGAGCACCATAGAGGCCGATAGAAAAGTACGCCAAAGCCGTGCGCTCGCTAACTCTATTGCGCATGAAATGCGTAACCCTCTCGCTCAAGTGCAATTACGATTTGAAGCTTTAAAACAGCATATCGAATCAAACGCTTCACTTGAGACGTTAAAGAGTGAGATTGATAAAGGAGAAGCAGCGATTCAGCGTGGTCGCCAACTTATCGACATTATTTTGCGAGAAGTCAGCGACAGCTCACCTGAGCACGAACCCTTAACTATTACGTCTATACATAAAGCTGTCGATCAAGCGGTCAGCCGTTATGGCTTTGAAAACGATCAAATAATTGAAAGGATCAATCTGCCTCAAGAGCACGATTTTGTCGCGAAATTAAACGAAACTCTGTTTAACTTTGTCATTTTCAATTTGATTCGCAATGCTATCTACTATTTTGATTCTTATCCCGATAGTCAAATTGAGATTCGTAGCCAAACGGGGGCCTACGAAAACATTCTGGTCTTCCGAGATAGTGGCCCTGGCATAGATAGCAGTATCTTACACAAGATATTTGACGACTTCTTCTCGTATCAAAAAAGTGGCGGCAGCGGCCTTGGCTTGGGCTACTGTCAACGCGTTATGCGCTCTTTTGGCGGACGCATTGAGTGCCAGTCTGAATTAGGCGAATTTACTGAGTTCTACTTGTATTTCCCGGTCGTCCCAAACGCCCCCAAACCAGAGACGTTGAGAACACCGGACTTCAATGGCTGGAAAGTAAATGCACCACATTCTGAACCTCGCACAGACCAACACGTACAAGTAAGTAACGATGCACCAACAGTGCTCATTGTTGATGACAAAGAGGTGCAGCGTACTTTGGTTCAAATGTACTTAAAAAGGCTGGGAGTCAACAGCTTACAAGCAAATAATGGCGCTTCTGCGGTGGAGCTATTTCAGTCGCACAAGATTGATTTGGTGCTTATGGATGTACAGATGCCAGTGATGAATGGATTTGACGCAAGCCAACGAATTAAGCAAATTGCGCCTTCCGTTCCTATCATCGCACTATCTGGAGAGTCTGGAGCTAAAGAGCTGGAGCTCATTGCGAAACTCATGGATGACAGACTTGAAAAGCCAACCACGTTAAATGCGCTCCAAACCGTCATCAAGCGCTGGTTGCAACATGAGAGTTTTGCTACTTCCAACACTTTCTAATTTGCGAAGATAAAACTGGCACTAGATGTGCATTACTGAAGTAAATCGAATTATCCAGAGGGTCAAGCAAGCTGCAAATGGTTAGCGGATGAGCTTGATAAGGAGATCGCCATGTTACTTCATCGACACACATACTACGGCTTGATTCATCATGGAATCAAAGCACTACTACTCGATCGCTTAGGCCACTATACAGAAGAAGAATACCATCAGTATCTGAGCCTAATGACCGGCAAATCCACTTGCTTTACGACGTCTCTCGAAGAGCTTGAAGCAACCGTTGATAATCTGTTACGTGAAGGCTATTTAGAAGATGTCAAAACGCTTATTTCTCAATATCAACGTGTTGCTTAAATCTTAAATTCTATCAACTCAATTGCCGCTCTATCGCGGCAATTTTTATGCCTTCGATTTGCTACTTCATCTTTGCGAAATGTTGCTTGTTGTATCATTCAGTCAGGGGATTACTTCTCTTACCTCTAACCTTGACGGTATTCACATCTTGTCAGATTCCGTTAGACTGTCTTCAATTCACTAATTAGGTAGATTTTGCCACCATGAAGCAAATCCTAGATTTTATCCCACTCATCGTCTTCTTCGCTTTGTACAAGATGTACGACATCTACGCAGCAACAGGAGCGCTGATCGTTGCAACGGCAATTCAGCTTGTCGTCACCTATGCTCTGTATAAAAAAGTCGAGAAAATGCAGTTAATTACGTTCGTTATCGTGACGATATTTGGCAGCATGACCCTTTTCTTCCACGACGACAATTTCATAAAATGGAAAGTCACCATCATTTATGTGATTCTAGCTATCGGTTTAGCAGCGAGTCACGCAATGGGGAAATCGGCCATTAAAGGCATGTTGGGCAAAGAAATTTCACTACCTGATGCTATTTGGGCTAAGATCAACTGGGCTTGGGTCGGCTTCTTCTCATTCTTTGCTGGTCTGAACATTTATATCGCTTACGAGCTACCACTGGATGTTTGGGTCAACTTCAAAGTATTCGGAATGTTGATTGCGACATTTGCCTACATGATTGCGACTGGCTTCTACATTTACAAACACATGCCAAAAGAACAAAAAAATAACTCATCCGATGTGTCGACTGATGATTAAAAACTCAGTTTTGCTATAATCCGCGCACTTTGCAGCGACCTTCGGGTCGCTGTTTTGCTCCATGTATCACTAAACCGATCAAACGACATACCGGATTCAGACCATTCTTGCTGCTGTAAACCAACTTTCTCTGGTCCGGTGTCTGCGTTTTTTTAAGGACCTTTGGTTCTAGGTATTTACTATGTTGGCGCTTAGTTTGAGCGCCTTTAAGATTTAGGATGTCACAATGAGTCAAGAAATTAGCTCTCCGAGAGGTCAACTGCTGCTTCGTACCCTTGCAATGCCTGCCGATACTAATGCCAATGGCGATATTTTTGGTGGTTGGATTATGTCTCAGCTCGACCTAGCAGGTGCGATTCTGGCCAAAGAGATCTCTTCTGGTCGCGTTGTTACCGTTTCAGTGTCCAGCATTACCTTCAAGAAGCCTGTAGGTGTTGGCGATGTCGTTTGCTGCTATGGCGAATGCACTAAGATTGGTCGCACCTCAATGAGTGTCGATCTGGAAGTATGGGTCAAGCCGGTAAAAGCACACGGTGTCGGCGAGCGCTTCATGGTTTGTGATGCGACTTTCAACTACGTAGCCATTGACAGTGAAGGCAAACCACGCCCGGTTCAGAATTAGTCAACCTACAGCGCTAACTGTTAGAAAGGATCTCACATTTTCTGTTGTTCACTTGTGAGAGACACAAAAAAGGCGTTAAATTAACACTTTACCCTACCAATTAAGGAACTATGCTATGTGGTATGTCATCTTTTCTCAGGACGTCGAGAACTCGCTGGAAAAACGCATGAGCGTTCGCCCGCAACACTTGGAGCGCTTACAAAAGCTTCAAGACGAAGGTCGCCTTCTTACTGCTGGCCCTATGCCTGCGATAGACTCTGACAACCCAGGAGAAGCTGGATTTACGGGCTCGACTGTCATCGCTGAGTTCGCCTCTCTAGAAGACGCTAAAGCGTGGGCAGAAGCTGATCCTTACGTAGCGGCTGGTGTTTACGATAATGTAATCGTGAAACCGTTCAAAAAAGTGTTTTAATTTATGAAAAAATTACTGTGTCTTTTCTTGGCATTTGGTGCGTTAGCGGGCTGTTCATCTACCGATGATAATCAACGCCAGCTTGAGCTATTGGCATCAAACCGAGCGGGAGTCTTGTCCGCAGGTCTCCCTTTGGAATACGGCCCACTGCAGATAATGCGTGTCTCATCCAACAAAAATGTTGTTGAGATGATGATGATTTATAACGATGACGCACTCGGTGCAAAGCCGTTAAATCAAGTACTGAATACCAGTATCTACACCTATTGCAATAACCCGGAAGTTCGTAAGCAAATTGATATGGGCTTAATGTACCGTATTAAAGTGCGTAACTCTCGCGGTCAGTTGATGGCAGATGAGTTGGTTTCCGCGCAAACTTGTACTCAAATGAAATAGTCACAGTGAGTGCGTTGTTTTCGATACGAGCAATTCATCCGCTATTGCGGGATAGTATAACGACGAAAATGAACGGCTAAGAATAGAAAAACGGAGACAACGGTCTCCGTTTTTATTTGCTAAAAAGGTGCCTTACGCCAGCTCAGCACGAAGTTTCTTCGCCGCTGACACGAGGTTCGCCAATGCCGCTTCTGTCTCTGCCCAGTTACGTGTTTTCAGACCACAGTCTGGGTTCACCCACAAACGTTGTACCGGAATCTTTTCTGCCGCTTTCTTTATTAGGCCTTCAATCCACTCTTCCGTCGGAATGTTTGGTGAGTGAATGTCATAAACACCTGGACCGATTTCATTCGGGTAATTGAACTCTTCAAACGCTTTAAGCAGTTCCATATTTGAGCGTGACGTTTCAATGGTAATCACATCCGCATCGAGCGCCGCGACTGAATCGATGATTTCATTGAACTCGCTGTAACACATGTGAGTGTGAATCTGAGTCTCTGGTTTTGCACCCGCTGCCGAGATCTTAAATGCATCCACCGCCCATTCTAAATACGCTTTGTGATCGCGCTTTTTCAACGGCAGACCTTCACGAATCGCAGGCTCATCGATTTGAATGATATTGATGCCTGCATCTTGCAGATCAGAAACCTCATCACGCAGTGCCAGTGCCAGTTGCTGGGCGATTTCTTGACGAGTAATGTCTTCACGCGGGAATGTCCAACATAAAATCGTTACCGGGCCCGTCAGCATACCTTTCATCTGCTTGCTGGTTAGCGATTGTGCGTACGTCGACCATTCCACCGTAATCGGCTTTTCACGCTCAATGTCGGCAACCACAATGGCTGGTTTCACACAGCGAGAGCCATAACTCTGTACCCAACCAAATTTCGTCGTTTGGAAGCCCGCCAAGTTCTCCGCGAAGTATTCTACCATGTCGTTACGCTCAGCTTCACCGTGAACAAGCACATCTAGGTCAAGGGCTTCTTGGCGTTTTACGGCATCCTCAATATGTCCTTTTAGTGCTTGGATATAGTCGGACTCAGATAACTGGCCAGTGCGATAAGCGCTGCGCTGAACACGAATTTCACCCGTTTGAGGGAAAGAACCGATTGTCGTAGTTGGCAACAGAGGCAAGCCCAATACTTCAGCTTGATGCGCAGCACGCTCCGCGTAAGGTGCGCTGCGCTCGGCAAGTGACGCAGTAATACTGTTTAAACGAGCTTGAACTTGTGGCTTATTCACATGCGTTGCCGTTTTACGTGCTTTGATTGGCTGGCTGTAGGTATCACAAGCGAGAATCGCATCTTGATCACCATCGAGTGCGCGGCCAAGCAAGGCGACTTCTGTTACTTTTTGTTTTGCGAACGCAAACCAGCTTTTCACTTCCTCACTGAGTTCTGTTTCCAGTTCCAGATCAACCGGGCTATGTAGCAAAGAGCATGAGCTCGCAACCCAAAGGTTGTCGCCCAGTTTTTCTTTTACTGGCTGTAGGCGTTCAAGTTGCGCACTCAAATCCGAGCGCCACACGTTACGACCGTTGACCACGCCAGCAGACAGCACCCACCCCTCCGGTAGTTTGGCAACCACGTCGTCAAGCTGCTGGGGCGCGGCAGATAAATCGATATGTAAACCATCCACTGGTAGCTTTACAATTTTGTCTAGCGTATCGCTTATAGAGTCAAAGTACGTCGTTAGCAGCACTTTTACATCGCTTCGAATCACTTGGTACGCTAGCTTGAACGCATCAGCCCACTGGCTTTCAAGCTCTAGTGACAAAATTGGCTCATCAATCTGAACCCACTCAACACCTTGACTCGCGAGCTTTGCCAAAATAGCTTGGTAAGCCGTAAGCAATCGAGGAAGTAGCGTCAGGCGATCGACCCCTTCTTCTACCTCTTTACCTAAGTAAAGATAACTGACTGGGCCAAGCAAAACTGGCTTCACTTTATGCCCAGCTTGGGTTGCTTCGTTGACTTCTTCAAACAGTTGAGGCCAGCTCACTTCAAATGTATCGTCCTTGCTAAATTCAGGTACGATGTAGTGGTAGTTTGTGTTGAACCATTTAGTCATATCCGATGCTGCAGCGCCCGCACAGCCGCAACCCGCTTGAGATTGACCGCGACCCACTTTGAATAGCGTATCCAAATCAGGGAAACCGTCTGCGTGACGTTTTGGCACGTGACCCAGTAACAACGTGGTCGTCAGTACATGATCGTACCAAGCAAAATCGCCAGCGGTGGTAAAACTCAAGCCAGCATCTGTTTGCGTTTGCCAACTTTTAGCGCGCAGATCTTCCCCAACCTTTTTAAGCTCTGCTTGATCAATTTCTCCGCGCCAGTATTTTTCCTGAGCGAATTTTAATTCTCGTTTTTCACCGATGCGTGGATAACCTAGTACGTGCGTTGTTGTAGCCATGTCCCTATTCCTTTTTCAATCTTGTTCAATTTGTTTGGGCCAGAGTATCTTTCGTCATAAAAGATGTCTGGATGGCTAAACTATCGCTCTCATCTGCGGTTTGAACAACGTCCATTTATTCAACTTGTTTATTAAAAAAATTCATCATGAGGAGACATGATTCGCAAATAAACACAACAAATAGACGTCTAGACGTTTACATATCCATTTTTTGTCGTTAAGTTATTTATACGATTGCTATTCTGTTCATAGCGAGCAACAAAGGATGAAAGGAATTCATGATAGAGCTAAAACATTTGCGGACACTCACTTCGCTTCGAGACACCGGCTCTCTAACCGCGACCGCGACCGCGTTGCATCTCACTCAATCGGCCTTGTCTCACCAGATCAAAGATTTAGAGGCACGGATTGGGGGACAATTATTCCTTAGAAAAACTCGTCCGGTGAAGTTCACTTCAGAGGGAGAAATCCTATTGCGTCTTGCAGAAGATATTCTTCCCAAACTCGCAAGAGCAGAAAATGATTTGGCAAGCTTGAAAGAAGACGTCAATGGTCGGTTGCATATGGCGATTGAATGTCACTCATGTTTCCAATGGCTCATGCCTGCTCTTAGGGAATATCAATTAGCGTGGCCAAGCGTCACGTTGGATTTTTCGTCCGGCTTTGGGTTTGAGCCCCTACCCGCATTGTTGGCTGGCGAGTTAGATCTCGTTATCACGTCAGATATTCAACCTCGTTCTGAAGTACATTATGAACCTTTGTTCGACTTTGAAATGCGCTTAATTACCGCGACCAACCACCCACTGGCGGAAAAAGAAGTTATTGATCCGCAAGATCTCGCAGATCAAACCATGCTCTCTTATCCGGTTCAAAAACAAAGGCTAGACGTCGTAAAACACTTCTTGCAGCCAGCGGGGGTAGAACCCGCCAAATGGAAGCAAGCCGACAATACTCTGATGTTAGTGCAAATGGTTTCCGCAGGATTAGGGGTTGCAGCACTGCCAAATTGGGCGATTTCTGAATTTTCTCGCCAAGGCCTTATTACCAGTAAACCTTTTGGTCAAGGCTTATGGCGTCGCTTATTTGCTGCAACGCGTCACTCAGAGAAAGATAAACGTTACTTACAAGCCTTTTTTGCAACCGCAAGGCTACAATGTAAAAGCCACCTTGACGGAATCAAGATGGCTTAGGGATATGGATTAAGAAAGGTTTAGCGTTGATATGCTTTAAATTGGTTGGTCAATGGATCGTACTGATAACCAAGCATATCAAGCTTGCCTACAACGGACTCTACATCCATTTCATACACCGATACTAACTCGTCAAAACTGTCGCACTCTAAACGTAGCTTTTCATTGACGATACCTAGCAAAATAATACTGTCCAAATTACCTACATTGCTTAAATCCATCGCGACTCTCCTCTTCGACAAGGTATATAGACAAGCGTAGACGTAATCACGTGAATTTAAAGTGAGCGCGATCCAAAACGTGAGTGCCTTATACTCAAGCAACCTAGAAAGGACTTGAGTACAAGCAGTATTGCTCTGTTTCTCGACTCGCGATTAAGCCGCCAGAGAGAATAAACCTTGTAGGCTCGTCATTGACGCAAGCGCGAGCAACAGGGCGACGCTCAGTTGAACCTTTTCCGGTTTTTTATGTGTGAAGATATGCCAGCACCAAACAATGATTGAAGAAATGAGCATGGCTAAAGACAATAAAATTGGTTGTGTTGCGGCGCTCAATGTCGCTTCATTTAACTGGTAAGAAGCAAATAGCGTTGCGATTACCAGCAGCATTCCAGACACAATGCCCGTAACTGGCAAAATGCGGTGAAATGCCTGCAATCTGCTACGAGCGATAGTCAGAAGCAATTGAGAAAATGACGCCCCAAGGAAAAATATCATTATTGCCATCGCAATAGACGCAGGCCAGCTTGGCTGTTCAAATGCTTGAATACTTACATACGCAAAAGCCAAACCATTCGCTAAATGCATCGCCCAAAGAGGGCCTTTTTCACGCGTTTTCTTGGTTTGAACCTGAGAGTAGAAATAGAAAATAGCGAACACGATCATAAATGCTTCAATGCGAAGAGAAGCAACCGCAAGCCACAATAACGCCACTGCTGGCAACATTTTATGAAGACGGCCTCTCTGACCCGGACAAATATCGCCCTTGATGAGAAGTAAAGTCAGTAGCGCTTGCGCGCCAAATAGCATCGGAGGAAAAGTAACCAGCAATTGTTGAATCATGTTAAATGCACGCTCAAAAGTCATTTTGGGGTGGCGATAATAGCAAATCACCTATCGTCAAACCACCGAAAGTCTATCCCCAAATGTACTAGAACAGCGAGACTTTTTATTCAACAAGAAGCGAGATACTTCAACGCATCTTCTTGAGTTAACACGCCTCTGTATTCTTCTTTTTCATCACATAAAACCCACGGGAAGCGAATGCCTGTTTTGATTAGCTCTCGAATAGCAGCGACGGACAAATGCGCATTGACGAGCACAAACTCAGTGCTCATTATCTGGTTCACCGGGCGTTTCCAAATCCAATTTTCTCGCTCAGTCTCTAATTCTGTCCCCATGGAAGGCGTCAGGTGTAAGTTAACTTGCTCTTTGGTAACTAAGCCAACACAGCGCTTTTCGTTAATGACAACCAACGGCGAACTTGGACTTAAATTCATATATTCCACCGCCAACGATAATGGCTCCCCGGGATCAAGGTGTCTGACCTCTTCATGGCTCAGTGATTGCAATACATCATCTTGTTTTGGTTTGACAGCAACACCCGAAAACAAATGTTCGTAACTTTCCGCTTTCTCCATCAAATCGACAGGCCGAGCACGAGAGAACAAAAAGCCTTGCATGTAATCCACACCTATTTCAGCCAATGTTTGAAGCTCCTGTTCTGACTCCACGCCCTCGGCAACCACTTTTACATTCATTTGCTGAGCAAGATCAGTGACCATTTTGACAATATTATAACTGGTATTGCCATGCTGAATGTTCTTAACGAATTTTCGGTCGATTTTCAGTAAATCAAACTGCCCTTTCTCTAGGTAAGAAAAAGAAGAATACCCTGTACCGAAGTCATCAATCGCAATTTTAATGCCCTCTTTGCGCACTTGCTCTAGCACTTGCGTATGCTCTTCGTCTTGCTCAAAATACGCTGTTTCCGTCAGCTCAATCGTGACTCGTTTAGGATCGACACCACTGGCTTTAATTAGGTCATGCGAACGCTGAAGAACCTGGAGCGAATCCAATTTAGTATTCAGTGAGCGATTGATGGTTAACCCTATTTCCTCGCCATATATGTCTTGCAAGCGCGGAAAGTGTTTGAGCGCGGCTTGACAAACCTCATCATCCAGAGCCGCAATCAACTCTAAATCTTCAATAACAGTAATCATCTCTTGAGTGCTATAGGCATCACTTTCATGATAAAAGCGCGCTAAGGCCTCGAACTTAACGACTTTACCAGTTCGGCTGTCAATTATTGGTTGAAAATGAACATCCACCAGCCCACTGTCGATTTGCGCTTCCAAAAACGCCTCTAAATGCTGGCGTTTTACTAACTCAGAATGAAGCTCACTATTATAAAAATTAAAATAGCCACCTTCTCCAGAAAGTGAGGACAACATCGCCTGGGCTGCATGCGCTAACGCTTGCTTTGGCCTGTTAGTATCATAGCCGAGGATTGACACACCCATTTGTCCCTCGACGATAGTGGTATGCATTTTTGTTCCCATTTCATTCCTAAGCTCAGTGAAGAACCCTTTCATCGCAATTTGAATCAAACGTAAAGGACTTAGCCATTGACAGTGAGGAGTTTGTAAACAGACAACAAACACATCCCTAGAAAGTTGACCCGCTATACTGGTGTAGCGGCTTCGCATAATAAAATCGGCGAAGCCTAATTGCTGTTCAAGTAAGCATTTTTCAGAAAAATTTGGTCTGAGAGTCATGACGATATTGAGTTCTTTACTCCCACTTTCGTTCGCCAAATTAGCTAATTGCAGTTCGAACTCTTCTCTAGAAGGCAAAAACGCTGACCAATCATGTTGTTGTTCACAGCGATTTTTCATCCACAACAAGGAAGCCGAAATGTCAGTAGAGAAGCCGAGATAAAGAATCCGTCCAGAATGAAACGTTAGCCGATAGATACAAAGATGATGTGCCTGATTACTACCATTTGCAGTTCTACTCAATAAATTACCGCTCCAGTATCCTTCATCATCAATATGCTGCCAGAGTTGGTCGTAAAACGCCTGACTATGGTGAGATGTGCTAAAGATATAGGTTTTAAGTCCAACCAAATCACGGTTTTGATAACCCATTTGCAATTCAAAGGCACGGTTACAACCTAAGATTCGGGTGTCTTCGTCCGCGACTAAAACCCCTACATTCGGTAAATCAAAAATCGTTTCGAGAATTTTCGCTAACTCTTCGCAGCCAGTGATCGTCAATTGCGGGATGATAGAGCCTTGAACAATACGCTCATTGAGCTTTTCAAAGCTAATTGTGACATGTATTAGGCGAGCTTCATTAAGCATCATGCAACAAGAAAAACGACCTTGCCCACCTAGGAGCTCCACTTCTAAAATTCGTTGCCTTAGTGTTTCCTGTTGCCCCATCAGCATATGCTCAAACAAATCATCTAAACAGGTGACAGGCGTATTTAACCCAAAAGCATTTGCCATTCCTTGCTGGTCGCATTCGAACTCGCGAGTATCAATCTTGTAAGACCATTCAATCACTGGAGTCGGATTGGATGTCGGTTGCACTTTTTCATGTGCTATTGTTGTTGAGTCACTCATTCCCTAGCCCCCTTTTTAATTAGCCTCATGCTCAAGGTTCGTAGTCAACGTGCCTTATTCCATTTGGGACCTGCTGATCCTCTTGTAAAATAGATTCTGGCAACGTAAGCCAATCGACTTAGAACCTTTTCAGAGCTTGTTCGGCTTTTTGCATTTTCCTATGCATTAATTTGATTATAGGCGTTGTTTTTAATAAGCACACCATTGCTTATTGGTTGTATTAACATTGCGACATTTTTTCACGACTCGACCTATAACCATGAGGCTTTCAAGGTGATATTAGACATAAAATCGCCGATATAGCCTTGATATTTTTGCAAACCAAATAAAACTCGATGAACTAAGCTTGAATAGATGAGTTTGGTATAGATACCTGATCCTCAAATCGCTATAATTCGCGCTCCCTGGAACAGAGAGCAAAATATGACCAATAACATCACTCCTATTCATGAGTACAAAAAATACTGGGCAGAGTGTTTTGGTACGGCACCTTTCTTGCCGACCAGTCGCAAAGAAATGGACGCCCTAGGATGGGATAGCTGTGACATTATCATCGTAACCGGTGACGCTTACGTAGATCACCCAAGCTTTGGTATGGCTATCATTGGCCGTCTGCTAGAAGCGCAGGGTTTCCGTGTCGGTATCATTGCTCAACCAGAATGGCAAAACAAAGATGCGTTCATGCAGCTTGGTAAGCCAAATCTGTTCTTCGGGATCACTGCGGGTAACATGGACTCCATGATCAACCGTTACACCGCGGATAAAAAACTTCGTCACGATGACGCGTACACACCAAACAACGAAGGTGGCAAACGCCCAGACCGCGCGACTTTGGTTTACTCTCAGCGTTGTCGTGAAGCCTATAAAGAAGTGCCTATTGTTTTAGGTGGTATCGAAGCCAGCCTACGCCGTGTTGCGCACTACGATTACTGGTCAGACAAAGTTCGCCGTTCGGTACTGTTTGATGCAAAAGCAGACATCCTACTTTTCGGTAACGCAGAACGCGCACTTGTAGAAGTGGCGCATCGCATCGCAAATGGTGAAGACATCAGCACCATGACCAATATTCGTGGTACTGCCGTGAACTTGCCAGCCGCGCCAGAAGGCTACACGGTTATCGATTCTTCTCGCATTGAAAAACCTCGTAAAGAAGCGTTCGTACCAAAGAACCCATACGAAGTAGAAACTCAGTGTGAAACTAAAAAAGATGAGCCAGTTGCACAACCAATCACGATTCGCCCATCACGCCACGATGCTGCAACAACTGCGGTTCGCTTACCTTCGTTTGAAAAACTAAGAAACGATCGCATTCTTTATGCTCATGCAAGTCGTGTATTGCATTTAGAAACAAACCCGTACTCTGGCCGAGCGTTACTTCAAAGCCATGGTGATCGTGAACTTTGGGTAAACCAAGCCCCAATCCCATTGACAACCGAAGAGATGGACTTTGTGTTTGGCTTGCCTTACGCGCGTGTTCCTCATCCTATGTACGGCAAAGCGAAAATTCCAGCGTATGACATGATCAAAACGTCTGTGAACATCATGCGTGGTTGTTTTGGTGGCTGTTCTTTCTGTTCGATTACCGAGCACGAAGGCCGAATCATTCAAAACCGCTCGAAAGAGTCAATCATTAACGAGATTGAAGAAATTCGCGACAAAGTTCCGGGCTTTACCGGCACAATTTCCGATCTTGGTGGGCCGACTGCAAACATGTACCGTCTGGGCTGTAAAGATCCAAAAGCGGAAGCGAACTGTCGTCGTCCATCCTGTGTATTCCCGGGCATCTGTAACAAGTTAAATACAGACCATAAACACACCATCGATCTATACCGCGAAGCGCGTAAAGTTGAAGGCGTGAAGAAAGTGATGGTCGCATCTGGCGTACGTTACGACCTTGCGATTGAATCACCAGAATACGTGAAAGAGCTCGTAACTCATCACGTAGGTGGTTACTTGAAGATTGCACCGGAACATACAGAGAAAGGCCCTCTTGATCTGATGATGAAACCTGGCATGGGCACGTATGATCGCTTTAAAGAGATGTTCGAGAAGTACAGCGCAGAAGCGGGTAAGAAGCAGTACTTAATCCCTTACTTTATCTCTGCGCACCCAGGCACAGAAGACGAAGACATGCTGAACCTTGCTCTGTGGCTGAAGAAAAACAACTTCGAGTGTGACCAAGTACAAAACTTCTACCCTTCGCCAATGTGTAACGCAACGTCGATGTACTACTCAGAGACAAACCCTCTGAAACGAGTGAAGTATAAGAAACGTGAAGATGTACCTGTAGCAAAAGGTGAACGTCAACGTCGCCTACATAAAGCGCTGTTGCGTTACCACGATCCAGCAAACTGGCCAATGATCCGAGAAGCCCTAATCAGCATGGGTAAAAAACATTTGATTGGTGACAAACAAGGCTGTCTCGTTCCTGCGGAAGACATTGAAGCACAAACACCTGCACAACGTCGTAAATCTGGTCGTCACGGTGCAAACCGCTTTGCTACGAAACATACCAAAAACCAACCGGGCTTCGGTGGTCATTTGAACAAACGCTCTGAAGGCGGTTCAAAAGATGGTAAACCATCTGGCAACCGTAACGGCTCTGACAAAGCAAAAGGTGGTCAACGCCCTGCAAGCAACGGCCAACGTCCTAGCGGTAACGGTGCAAACCGCCCAGCAGGTAGCAAGCCGCAAGGTCAAGGTCGCCCACAAGGACAAGGCAAACCAGCTGGTCAACGTAAACCAAAGCGTCGTTAATTCTTCAGCACTTAAATACTAGAAAGGGCTCCAGAGGTAACTCTGGAGCCCTTTTGTTTTGTCGGTTCATTGAGGTATCACTCACAACTCAAACTTTGATTCAATCAATACAAAAAATGGTAAACACCAACCAACTTATTGGAAAAACAAACAATTATTTGATTGAAGAAAAATAATAAAAAACTAACTCATTGATTTTAAATTACTTTATTTTGGTGCGATATTTGCGTAATAGAGTAAAACTCTTAAACATGGGCTAACGATGAGTAATCCACTTCCTCCAAAAACTTCGATGTTCTGGCACGACAACAGCTATACCTATGAGGAGGCCGTTCAGGCATTTGAAAGCGATGGTACGCTGAAATCGCTGAATATCGTTCCAACCACGGAATCCGATGATCTTGCTGGCTCACCCCCAGAGCGCAGTATGTTTTGGGAGGGAGAAACAAAAAAAATCGATCCGCCACCGCCGTCTGAACCAGAGCCTCTCAATTTAAAAAACGAGAAAGAACCAACAGAGGCTTTACCGGCACATTTCATCCCTGTTCGCTACGCTATCGATCAGCTAGAAACAGAAGAGACACAACCTTTTGGTTTGCCTGAAGAATGGAAAGGCCAAGGCCCAGCCAAACTCAATACCGTTGGCTACACCCTGCGTCAGCTTCGTGATGGTTGGTTGTATGTCTATGATGCAATCAATAAAAGCCTAGACGAATACGAAATCAAAGGAACGCAATTCACGCTCTACAAGCTGGGAGAGTCGGAAAGCCCAGAATCCGAACAGCGTGGGACACCAGAAGGGGCAAAACCTTTTCTTACTTACGAAGATGGGAGCGTGCTGTCGATTTGTTACTCTGAACACCGTTGGACATGGAACATGTTCATGCGCGTCCTTAACAATCCAAGTAATCATATCGATCGCATGCAGACTGTTGTTCTGTCTGCAAACGAGAATCAGCACAACATTGCACCAATCGATAAGTTAACTCAAGTGGCTGATATTGAATCTTCTGCCGTTGATGATGGGCGTTTTGCAGATTCTGGCATCGCTACCAAAGCTGACGAAGATGGTTCTACCTTTAAACCTGTCGCTGCCGAGAGTGACTTAACCTCTGCGATTCCAGAAGAAGAGTCGGGCTACTTCGTCGCGATAAAAGATTACGCCGCAGACATTCAAGATATGTCTCTGCATTTTGTTGGTGCTGCAAGCCCTTACCGTCTTTTCACTGACCAGTTTTCAAACCAGTGGAACTTGATGCAGACCGCCATGCAATTGTGCATGTTCGGGGCAAGTGACGAGATAGACATGCCAGCTAGCGTTAAGCGTAACAGTGAAGAGCTGTCGTTTTATACCGACATGGCAGAATATTATGACTCCTCGAGTCAACTCGATTTGGCAGAGCAGAACAAAAGCTCAGTCCAGTCCGGCTATCCTGCCAAATTTTCCGCTGGAGCGATTGAATCACACCAACATACCCAAAGTGACATTGCCAAAGCAATACAGGACAAATATCGAATTTCTGCGAGCCGATTTGGTAAATACGAACAATGGATAGCGACTGAGCGCTGGCGCAAGCAGCTCAACTGGAAGCAAATGCTGAGCGAAATGCAAAAGCTGTCAGAACAAAAAGAAACCATGCTAGCCCAAGTTGTCTCGGTAAAAAGGGACTTTATTGCTGTAATGGAATCTTTGACGCCGCATCATCTCGAGAGAACCTTCGACCTATACAGCGAAGACACGCAGTACAGCTTGTACCAACTCCATAAACAAGCCGTTGAGTCATTTACTTTGGTGGTGCAAGAAGAAGACCGCCAATGGGCAGAAAGCCAATGGGAGAAACCAACCAGCTTACTCGCACTCTACACTTCCGGGTTTAGTCGTAGCCTCTTTAAACAAGTGGAGAAGTTAATTCCTGAACAAGTTTCAAATCAGGTAGGTGAAGTAGACGTCGCCAAAATTGTTCCAGACACTGAAAGCTCAGACAAACAATTTATGGACTACGTTTCGGCAGCAAGTAACCGTGTGGGTATGTATGCAAAAGTAATGGACTTTATTTCTAACCCAAATACTGCAGAAACCGAGTTTTTAAGAGATATAGCAAAAGGATTCGATGGGCTAGATACCATATTCAAAGCGACGAACAGCGCTTTACTCAAGGGGGTAATAGAGGTTGGCGTTAGCCTAACAGCCCAAGCGTCTATCTTAATGATATCTCTATTGTCAAAACCGCTCACCCGAACAAGTTTTTACCTAAGAGCTGCCGTTGTAGAACGTTTGTCGATAGACACTCCAATCAATATCAACAAAGGCTACGCACAAAATTTTGGTTCTTGGAAATCCAATCATGATAAAAAACTCATCGCATCGAACCAAAACAAGGAAGTGTTAGCAGCCTTCAACAAGGGTGATAAAACTATATCAAACACGGAGTATAAGAAGGTTCTCCAGCAACAGCGGCACCTTCAAAAAAGCTTGGCCGTTGCGACGTTGGAATACCCTCAGTACATAGAACTTCCAGATGACGTACTTGAGGCAACAATTCGAATGCGTAAAGACATATGGGATAACCGATTAAACAACCTCAAGAAACGGTTTGAAGATGTAGGCGGTTTGGGCTTCTTAGCTCTGATTTTTAACTGCCTCGCACTTGCTGATGCAATGAACAGTATTCAAAAAACTGGGCTCATTACCCAAGATGATTTCTTAGATATTCAACAAAAGCTGTTTTACACGGCCGGTGCTTGGACGGGCATTCGAACAGGGAAGTTATGGGATAAAGTTAAGGGAAATGACGAACTCAGAGAGCACTCGCTAAAAACTCTTAAAAAGTTAGTAGAACGAAATACAAAAGGCTTTGAAAACCTGATTCTTGATGACTTAAAAGTATTTAATAAATGGCTCGCGATTACTGGGGCTTTAGGAGCGTTGGCTGCGGGTATTGAGGCATATCGTTCTTGGCAGAGTGCTGATGACGCTTATGGTCAAGAAAAATATCTGCATGTAGCAAATGCTGCTGCATTAACCGGTATGTCGATAGTCGGTATAATCCAAGCGTACGGAGGATTCACAGGGAAATTAACACTAAACTTAACCTTTGGTGGACCTGTTACCGCAGTTTTAGCTGTTCTCACGTTAGCATACCTAGCCATCAATTATAAACTCAACAAACTGAAACAAGATGACTTCCAAAAATGGTTAGATAAACTGCCTTGGGGTTATCACCCGAGTCGTACTCAGTGGAGCCAATCTGTAAGTTTGCCCGAAAGAGAGAAGCACAATTCAGCATTGGTGCAGCAAGCACTGTTTGACTTACAATCTATTATTCAACAGCCAACGGTATACCATCAGCCGATTGAAAAAATTCAGGCTTATCCAGGCTATACACATCGTGAGTTAGTTGGCTTGGAAGTGCATATTCAGCTGCCACGTCGTGCTGCAACGAATGGTGTTACAGTGCGTACCAACACCAAGGCAACAGAAGATGATTTGACGTCAGGTTCTTGGCATCAAAACGCAGATTTAGTCACGCTAGAAACGCAGAGCCAAGCTAGCAAAGAGTTACTGGTGTATAAGGTAACGTTGCCGATTAAAGAGACCGATCAATACCTTGCCATGCAAGTAGCGTATGATATGGAAGATGATGCCCCATCAAAGCGTGAGTATTGGTTCCAAAACAGCGTAAAACAGAGTGCAACTCATAGCGTGATTTCAGACAATACCAAACAAAACATCATTAAAAAATCACTCACACCCGCTGTTGGTACATTAGGTTTTCAGGAGTAACCCTTGGCATATTCACCATTTTATATCACCCCAGAAGAGTTGGCGGTTTATCAAGAGGCGCAAGAGCAAGAGATCCTCTCAGGAGACAATTTAACAACATGGCGTAAATATGATATCGAGGAAGCGAATCGTTTTGCATATATACTTGACAGCTTAGTTCCAATTGCCATCATGTCAGTGGTTCTTTTCTTGTTTTGGTATACCTTAGGCCAAGACCCTCTGATGGGGTATGTTGCTGTTGGTGTACTAATAATGGGGTACGGACTCAGCTACCTTTTGTTTGGCCTCGATTATCGCTATGACTATATTTTTTCTAGCAAAGGCTTTGTGATGAAAAAGCGTCGCAATATGCCTAAATGGGTAAATACCGCTACGCAAGCTGTTGGCTGGATAGGTGCAGTGGTGTGTGTGATTATGGTAGCACTGGTTGGTCCGATGGCATTAGCTGGAGCAGGTGCATTCATTTTGCTTTCATTTGGTATGTTAAAACGCCAGCCTGATGAACGAACAGAAGTTAAAGTGGGCGAACGAGAAGATTGGCTTTTTGCGGACTACAACAAGAAAAGGAAAGTGATCCAGTTCTATTTTAAGCATGACATATGCAGATATCGAGATACTGCTCATAAGACTATCTTTCGCTCACAAGATCGATTCGATTGTTATGTTTTCTTTAAAACTGAAGCGGATTTAGAATCCATGGTCGCGCAACTGTCAAAGGTCTACAAACTGAATTGTACCGAGATCGATGACCATAAAAAGTTGTTTGAAGCAAAGCCAGAATCAAGGCTCTTTAGTATTCCGGTTTGTAGTAGAGAATATCAAACCGATGAGGTATTTGATTTAAGGGCTTCAAAAGCCCCGCTTCCTGAGCGTGAATACCTTTACAACGGCAAGTGGCAAACCGAATCGGAAATCGAACGCTTAAAAGCGGCTGGTGAACAGCCAGCAAGTCCCGCTTCATAGTTTGCAGCAAGCATTAAAAAAGGCTCCAGAGGTAACTCTGGAGCCTTTTGTTTTGTGAGAAGTAAACGTTTTAAGTTGGGTTAAACTCTCTCACTTACTTGATTAAGACAACTTGAATTTGCTCAACTCACCGTGAAGATCACTCGCTTTTGCCGTCAGTTCATTGCTGATCGCTACAGAAGATGACATGGTATCCATCACTTCCATCGCCGTATCATTAATCACAACCACATTACGGTTGATCTCTTCTGACACCGAGCTTTGCTCTTCTGCCGCTGAAGCGATCTGATTATTCATATCATTAATCACTTCAATAGCTTGGTTGATTTCGGCCAACGCCAACTGCGCTGCTTGTGTTTCTTCTTTAGTATCCACCGCTTGCTTCTGGCTTTGCTCCATTAACAGGACGATTGATTGCGTTTCTTGCTCCAAACGAGCCAACATTGCACGAATTTCTTCTGTCGAGCCTTGTGTGCGCGTTGCAAGGTTGCGGACTTCATCGGCTACCACAGCAAAACCACGACCCGCTTCACCAGCACGCGCAGCTTCAATCGCAGCGTTCAGAGCCAACAAGTTGGTTTGATCGGCAATGCCACCAATCTCACTCAGAATCCCCTGAATCGCCGTGCTTGAAGCCACCAAATTCTGCGTCTGGTGCTGTGCATCATTCACTTGCGAAGCGAGGTTATCCACTGCGCTTGCAGCATTGTCCATACGCGACATGCCATTCGCGCTATTGCTTTGAACTTGGCTTGCCGCCGCTGCTGCTTGTACCGCAGAATTTGCCACTTCTTGTGCGGTTGCGCTCATCTCATTAATCGCCGTTGCTAGCGAGTTGACTTCGTTCACTTGAACGTTCAGTTGATCTCTCGAAGCCGCCGCGCGAGCTTGGCCTTCACTTGCGTTTTTATCAACTTGGTCTGCCGTCGCCATTACGGTTAAAAGCATTTCCTGAATGCGAGCGAGGAAGGTATTAAACCAGTGCGCCAGTTGGGCGGTTTCGTCCTTACCTTTCACCTCAATGCGGTAAGTTAGGTCGCCCTCGCCTTGTGCTGCGTCTTTAAAACGCTCCACTAAGTTAGTTAACACTTTGCCCAACGAGGTCGCGATCATCGTCATCGCAACAATACCAATCAGAGCCGCAATAATCCCTGCCCACACTCCCTTTTCAAGAGCTTCTGCACTTTGTTCTTCACTCCATCGCTCGTAGTCATCCACGTTCTTTTTAAGGAAGCTACTGGGAACCGACACCATAACGATCCAAGGTGCATCGCTGGTTTCAATTGCAGTAATCGCATACTCATCCCCGCCAAACGTCACAAGGCCTGCGCCTTTTTGTTTCGCAATGGATTGAATACGAGCCCATTGAGACGCCAACTCATGAGAAACTTTCTTGCCCACTTGATCCGCTTGGCTGCTGTTCGCCAGTGTGATGCCTTTCCACGAAGAAATCAGAATTCGGCCTTGTCCATCAAACAAGTCGCTCGCGTAATCTTCACTTTGGCTTTGTAACTCGTTCAATGACAAATCAAAACCGAGAGAGCCGATGATCTCGCCACGTAACTTGATTGGTTGGCTGATGGTCGTGATCAGTTCTTGTTTGCCGCGAACCGGATACATGTACGGTTCCATCACGAACGTTTTGCCCGTTTCGTAAGGCATCAAGTGCCAATCGTCTTTACGCTCACCGTTGTTGTTTAATTCAGTATTGCTAAAGCTATCCATCGCCACGACATCAAAACTGTTGTGCGAATTTGGCGAAAAGAATGGCGCTAAGTAGCCTTCGCTATTAAAGCCAAGGCTTTTGTCTTGAATCGTTGGCTCAACCCACGATGGCTTTTCCCATACCATGTAACCAGCAAACACAGCTTTGTTCTGAGCTTCTAGCGACGCAATAAACTGTTTAACAATAATGTCTGGCGTTGCGGCCGTCTCTGCGCTTAATTCGATAATTGAACGCGCTTGCTTTAAGTTCGCCAACACTGGCTCTAACTGGTTGGAAATATTCAGCCCTTGCTGAATCGCCGTATTGCTCAAGTCGGTCGTGGTGGCTTCGGTCAGTTGAGATTTTACTTTTGTAGTGATTTGTTCATTCACTTGCGTGAACGCATTGGTTGTCATACCCATTGCAATCAATAGAGTGAAGGCCATTGCCCCACCCGCACTGACAGCAATTCGAGTGCGTATACTGTTAAACATGATCGCCTCACAAATTGATTTTTATCTGGCATTAAGCATTGGAAGGATCATGGATTTTAAACAAGTAAAGTTAATGGAAGGCTTTCATTTATGAACAGAGCAAGAACAGAAAATGTAGTTTTATTAATAAAAATAAAATAATGCAGATTTTCGCTTATACATGAAGCCATTGATTTAATTGAATTATCTCAAAAAGGAGAATCTAAGCGTTTGTATTTAAAAGCAATAGCCATAATTAAAAAAGGGACTTAAGAGAAGTAAGAACTTTTTCTATGAGTGAGTCAGTAAAAATCAGTAATTACTAACAATGTGCTCAAGGTCACATAAATAATTTAGTATCTTCATGTTTTATATAGAGTTAACAGAATCAAACAATCTACCCTATTTATACATCAAGAGAAATTGATAGATATGAACAAAAGATCGTAGATTTACTTGGATAATAAGACGGTATTCAAGCTAGACATTGAAAACCGACACAAAGGTGAGAAAATCATCGTCGACAACTTTTTCACACCTATAGTGAATAATGTTCGTTAAGATCAACATTCGAATTTATCGAGATTGGATAAGAATAAATGAAGCGTGTACTTTTGGTAGAAGATAATCGTGAAATAGCGGGAATGTTGTTTGATTATTTTGAGTGTGCTGGCATGCAGCTGGATTATGCCGACAACGGTGAGCTAGGCTTAAAACTGGCGATGGATAATGCGTTTGACATCATTTTGCTCGACCTCATGCTGCCGCGCATGGATGGCCTAACACTGTGCAACAAGCTACGCGATGCAGGTAATAACACTCCGGTGTTGATGCTGACAGCACTTGATAGCCGAGACGACATGCTCAAAGGCTTCCAACACGGCGCCGACGACTACCTCACCAAACCGTTTGATCTCGATATTCTTGAAGCACGCATGACTGCATTGATTAAACGCTACCGCGGTACGGTTGCATCAACCAAACTCCAGTATGGCGAAGTGTCTATCGATCAAAAAACGCATCAAGCCTACCGTCAAGATAAGCTGTTGGCGTTGAATCCAACCACGTACACGATTCTAGAAATGCTGGTGAAAAACGCGCCAGAAGTGGTCACACGTGAGGAGATTGCTTTCCGATTATGGCAAGAAGATGAGCCAAATAACGATGTGTTGCGTAGCCATATTTATCAATTGCGTGGGCAGCTCGACAAACCATTCAAAGAGCACGTTTTGAAAACTATTCCAAAAGTCGGCTTCCGATTGGAGCCCGGGGCATGATTCGCCGCTTATTTAACAATACACAAAGCTTAACCGGACGCCTTGAACTCTTCTTCCTTCTAGTGTCGGTTGTGATTGGCTTGCTATGCTTCGCATTGGTTAGCGGAGCGCTATTATGGTCGGAAGATCGCGTCGGTGAACGACGCATTATGATCGATAAAAAAGAGGCGATTGAGCACTTTCGAAACCATCCTGATAGCGGAATCATCAAACTCGATTTACTGACAACGGCATACAACGACATCAATCTCGTTCCTGAGCTCTATCAACCCTTTATTCAAAATAAAAAATATTTTCTCGCTGAAGTTGCTGACGAACCAGACACTCGCATGATTTACATGAGCACCTACACGCAAGATGGAGAGGAACATCCTATTATTCTGATCTCTCTGATTGATGAGATAGAAATTACATCTAACGAGTTCATGTTTGTTCTCGTTATGGTGCTTGCGGTTGTCATCGGGTTACTTTTGATTTTTGGCAGCCTATTATCGAGACTTTCTCTGCGTCTCATTGAACCTGTTAGTGCCCTTAAAACGCAACTGGACCGCCATCAAGGTGACACCACACAAAAATTTTTTGTTCCTGAAGGCTCTGCAAATGAATTCCAAACGCTCGCAAATCAGCTTAATGAATATCGACATCAAATCAATCAAGTGATTAAACGTGAACAAGCTTTTGCACGATATGCCAGTCATGAACTGAGAACTCCGCTCACAGTGATGAAAGGTTCAAGCAGCTTGCTAGCCAGAAGCCCAAGTACGTCATTTCAAGAACGTCAGATTGGCCGTATTCAAGATGCTACTCAGCAGATGTCGACCATGGTTGATGCTTTGTTGGGTTTGGTGCGATATGAACGCAACACAGACGACAGCCCCGTTCGAACCATCTCAAAGCAAGAGCTTCACAACATCGTTGCTCTTAGCCAAGCGCAAGCCGATGAAAAGTCGTTGGAATTTAATGTACAGATATTGGGCCATCCGCAAACCAAAGCGACCACTGCAGTGCTTAACATTACGTTGAGTAACTTAATTCGCAACGGCATTGCAGCCACGTCAGCGGGAACGATTCATATCACCATGACCGATACCACACTGTCGGTGAGAGATGAAGGTGAAGGCTTCTCTTCCGTGCCAGATGCCGAAGGCCATGGTTTGGGACTCATGATTGTGGACGACTTATGCCGACGCTATGGCTGGCAATTCACTATTGATACACATCCTGAGGGTGGATGTGAGGCAGTGATTGACCTTTCGTCAGAGCATCATGAGGCTTGCTCAGAGCAACTTCCTCGGCACTAGATTCAATCAAGAGGTATCTCATTTGCTCAGTATCAAAACGGGCAGTTCGATACCTCTTTCTGATTCGATTGAATGAAATCTTATGCCGCAAGCGCAACTAGTCGTTCGAATGCTTGCGATGCCGATTCCGACGCTTCGCACACAGAAAACACATCTTCGATAAAGTACTTCAACGCTCTGGATTCAATGGCTCTGATCGCAGCTTGCTGCTCGTCCAATAAATAGCCGTAAATGCTCGCCGCGCCAAAGTCACCGAAGATCATCTCCCCTTGCTCGTTCACCAACGTATTGTGCGCATACAAATCACCATGACACACCTTGTTGTCGTGTAGGTGATTAAATACGTCCACCATCTGCTCAACAATAGAATTCACTTGCTCGACTGTCAGCGTAAACCCTTGTGGGAACGTATCTCGGGTGCAGGTTTCCAACGTTGGTGGCAAACCTAAGTTGTAGTAATTGTTTGGAATCAGCTCCATCACCAACGCAAGCTCTTTACCGTCATCCACTTGCGCGATGGATTTTACTAAGTTGTTGTGATGCCCAGCTTGCAAACACGCTTCAAGTTCATCATGAGGGTAACCGTCACTGGTGACCTCGCCCTTGAACACTTTTACCGCAACTTCACTCGGGAAGTTGTATTGAGCGTCAGTCCAGTTAGCATGAGAAATCACGCCACTTGCCCCTTGGCCGAGAACATGGTTAAGCGAGTAACTGTTTGTGGTCACTTTCGGCACACTGTCTAGCGAAGATGGGTGTTTGCAGAATGGATTACCTGCAAAAGCAAACCATGCCAATTTAGGTAGCTTCATCAGCACATCCGGAAAGTGCTCTAGCTGGTTCGCAGAGAGACGAACCAATTCCAAATTAACTAAGTTTTCCATGCTACTTGGCAGTCGTTTGATGCGATTCCCCGCCAGTGCAAGCTTTCTTAAGCGCGGCCTTTCACCCAGACTGTTTGGTAGCGTTTCAATCTCGTTGTCGGTCAGGATCAGCCAACGTAACTGACTTGGTAGTGAGGCTTCACTCACCACTTTGATCTTGTTGGTTTTAAACCCAACCATCTCAAGGTTTGGCAGCTTGCCCAATACCTCTGGTAAATGGGTGAACTGATTATTGGACGCAAAGATGATTTTTAGTTTGGTCAGCTGTTCCAGTTCTTGTGGCAAATCTGACAGTGCGTTGCCGGATAAATCTAACACTTCAAGTGAGTCTGCAAGCTCTAAAATTTCCATAGGGAACTCAGTTAGCCCTTCCGCCAACTTCAGTTGTTTAATTCCTACTAATTGTCCTGTTTTTAATTGTTCTAGAGTCTGCAAAACCAAGCCTTCTGATTGAATGGAAATAAGCGGAGTAGTGTACGTGGCTAGAGGCAGAAAGGCGAGTCATGGGATGGAATACCATGGAATCAAAGCAACCAAAGGATAGAAGTGAAACCATTGCAATGGTATTACAGCACCGGTGAGTGCGAGTCAAAACATCAGGAATAACCGAAATGGAAGTCCTGAAACCCAGACTTTTTATCTTGGTTTAATGGCGTTACACTACGCGCCCTTTTTAAATGGCAAAGGTGACACGGTTTATTCCGTCAGCATCGACATGAAACTCTCAGAAAGTCCTATCACCCAACATAGCTTTAATGGGCGCAAATTTTTCCTTAAACGTGACGACATGCTCCACTCCCACTTTTCTGGGAACAAAGCACGTAAGTTTATGACGTTAATGGAAGAGCAAAATCCCGACATCACCACGTTAATAAGCTTTGGCTCCGCTCAATCTAATGCCATGTACTCGCTAGCGGCTCTCGCCCAGATTAAAGGTTGGGCATTTGAGTTTTATGTTCATCACATTCCATCTTGGCTAAAAAGCTCCCCCATCGGAAACTATCGCGGCGCTCTCGATTTGGGTATGAAAATCACCGCCATGCAAGACATCGGTAGCGAACTCCACCCTAGTGAATACATCCACCAAGTACGAAGATTAGATGAGTCGACATTGCTTATTCCAGAAGGTGGACGTTCCCACCTCGCTGAAGCTGGCATCAAACAGTTAGCACGAGAAATTCTTGATTGGACGCGATTGAGAGGTAAAGAGCAGTTTACGGTCGCCCTGCCATCAGGCACCGGCACGACCGCTTTATATCTTCATAAACATTTAAGCCCACACGGCATAGAAGTGCTAACTTGCCCTTGCGTAAGCGATGCAGATTACTTAACTGAACAGTTCAACCAGCTCGGTGAAAACAGCCACCCAACCATTTTAACCGTGCGCAACAAACACCATTTTGGCCGCTTGTACGAAGAAGATTACATCACATGGAAAGCACTCTTTGAGCAAACCGACCTCGAATTTGACCTGTTATACGACCCGTATATGTGGCAATGCCTCACCCCTTGGTTGGAAGAGAACACAGATAAAACGGTGATTTACATTCACCAAGGCGGGTTACTTGGCAACGAGTCGATGTTGCCAAGATATCAACGAGAATTTGAATAGCGTGTTCAGATAAAGTTGTTGTTGATTCCAGTGATTACACTATTTGATGAGCGCCAGAATTTCTTTGAATTCAGGTGCTCGGCAATCTTCGACCATTTCATACAAACACATTTCTAGCCCAGTGAGCACCACACCGTTAGCGGTTAACTTCGCAAGAGCGAGCGCTTTATTGGCAGCGGTTCGGGAAGATACACAATCCGTGACTAATTCAACGCGATAACCGGACTGGCGCAGAGAAACCGCGGTTTGATAGACGCAAATGTGGGATTCAATACCGCAAACCAACCAGGTATCAACTTTCGCGTTCTCCACCGCGACCTTAAACGTCGCCTCTTTGCAACCATCAAACGTGTACTTGGTAATAGGTAAATGCGTGCTTTCAAGCACTTCACGAATCGGCTCCGCGGTTGGGCCCAACCTTTCAGGATTCTGTTCTAGCCACAGAATAGGCAAATCTAGTGCTTTGGCGCCCTTTACCAGTTTTGTGATATTTTCAATCAGTGCGTCGCTTTCATGCATTAATGTAGCGAGTTTGCCCTGAACATCCACCACAATCAGGCCCGTGTTTCCTTTCGATAACATTTCCATCTCCTATCTTGTGCGACCACAAACCATACTCAACAAGTTGAACAACAGTTAATGTATCAGAATCCTTTCATGTTAGAACAATAAAACCTAGAAAGATGACCTTCGCTCACACCTTTGCCCTTAGGTAAGAGTGGTTTGAACTGACTATTTAAATTTCTCTCGAATTAGTTCAATCAAGGCTTTGACTTTATTGGGCAGAAATAAGGCCGAGGGATAAATCAGAGTAAGATGCTGCTTCGGATGCGCGAATTGAGGCAGCACCTCGACCAACAAACCGTCTCTCAGTGCAGGCTTGGAATGAATTTGAGGAATAAACGCGATGCCGTTTCCTGCTATCGCCATCGAGCGCAGCAAGTTGAGGTCGTCCGAGCGCAACGCCACATGCAGATCTGAATCGAGCAAATCGGCATTGTAACGATTAGTTAAAAGGCGATGCTGCTTAAGATCTTCCACCGTTTTTACTGGCGGATGCGATTCTAGATAGGCTTTTGACGCAACAAAGTGACTACGATAAGGCAAAAGACTGAACTGCACATAGCTGTCATCGGTGACTTTGACCACGCTCGGAAGAAGCTGCAAATCAAACGATTGACGCTTGAGATCGACACTCTCTTGATGGTTTTCAATCTCGACCGAAATCTCCGGATACCGCGTTGTGTACTCGGTGATGATCGCGTTAAACGCGGCAGAGCTCATCAATGCGGAAGGAATGGCTAAACGCACCTTGCCCGTCAGCTCTTGTTGATATTCATGCATGGCATTTAAACCTTGCTGAATATGGTCAATAGGCTGCCCCACCAACTCAAACAAGCGTTTCCCGTGCTCCGTCAACTCAATGCTGCGTGTTGTGCGGATCAAAAGCTGTACCCCGAGTGATTTCTCTAATTCTTGCAGGCGACGACTCACTTTTGAGCGTTGTAGTTGATTCGCCTCTGCCGCTGCACTTATACCGCCGTGAACCACCGTCTGAGTGAATAGATAAATATCATCAAAACTAACGTTCATTGTCCTATTTTTAGGTCATTTATGTTCGTATTCTCATTCTACTGAATTGTGAGTGACTTCTCTATAATCCGCTATCCAATATGTTTAACGGAACTTGTAATGACGGCTGACCAAAAATTCAAACACTGGATGCGAACTTTGATTGTCCTGTTCATCGTACTATTTTTGTACATTATCATTGCTGACCGCCACGCCCCCTTAACGACCGAAGGACGAGTGCAAGGATACGTTGTCCAAGTCGCGCCCGAGGTATCTGGTAAAGTGACCGACGTTCTCATCGAGAATAACCAGTCCGTTCAAAAAGGCGATGTGTTATTTACGATTGATGATCGTAAATACAAGATAGCGCTTGAACAGGCGGAGCTGTCTCTGCAATCCGCTTATGAACAAGAAGCAACGCTGTATTCTCAACGCGAAGCCGCTCTTGCCAATATTGCCCGCGCACAAGCGACATTTGATAATGCACACCGCGAGTACAACCGCTTACTGACGTTATCGAAGCAGAAAGTCATCTCTCAATCGACACTCGATAATGCCTTTGCCCAAAATCAGGTATCACGCGCAGCGCTTAAAGCGGAACGACAAAACTTAAAAGTCATTGAGGCGCAATTAGGCGATCAAAAAGGTCAAAGCACCGCCGTTCGAATTGCCAAAAACGGGATCGAAAAGGCGCAACTTGATTTGGCAAATACCGCGGTACTCGCTCCCAGTGATGGTGTCGTGACCAACCTGCAACTAGAAGTTGGCACGATGGCAAACACCAACATGCCATTGCTGACATTTGTACCAACAGGATCACTCTGGGTAGCCGCTGATTTTCGTGAAAAATCCGTCGCGAACGTAGACAAGACTTTCCACGCCTTGGTCACATTTGATGCCAATCCAGGTTCGGTGTACGACTTTGATTTAGCTAGCCGCGATTACGGTGTAGCAGCCGCACAACAAACGCCTAATGGCGCACTAACCAAAGTGGAAGTGAACAACCGCTGGGTACGTGATGCGCAGCGTACACGAGTGAACCTAACCAGCAGCGAAGAGTTACCACCAGCACTGTTTGTCGGCTCTCGCGCTACCATTGTTTTGTACCCAGACAACAGCATTTTCTGGCAGTTGATGGCGCAAGCACAGATTCACCTAGCAAGCTGGTTCCACTTCATTTACTAGGCGGCGACAATGAAAACCTTACGAATTTGGTTCGGCTGCTCTTTAGGGCTCGCGCTAAGCATGATCTTCGGTTGGTCTTACGGATTTTTTGCCATCATGATGCCGCTGTTTATTTTGGGCAGAATGGACCACTTTAACCTAGCGGCTTTATTGATCGTGTTTTTCTCTGCGGTGTGGACAACCATACAAGCCACATTTTTACTGGAATACTTGCAGTTTCATCCAACATTAATGACCGTAGCCGTTGGAATCATGATGCTGTTTAAGTGCATTGCAATGATGAACCAGAAAACCTATTTGTTTGGTTACATGGGGTTGTTGGTGGGATCAATTGTGTTGAACTTTGCCAGCTATAACTTCATGGATATTGAAGAGTTCAACGTCAACATGTGGGTGATGGCGTTCAGCAATATTTTTGTTTGCGCATTCGCGTATTGGTTGTTCCCTGAGCCAAAATCCTCCGCCGAGCACATTGAGATGTCGACCCCAGTGAAAAGCGATATTGACTACATCAGCCAAGTTGCCATGGGTTGGGTAGTGGCGATGGCGGCATTTATCGTATTCCAAGTAGCAGACTTATATGACTCGCTATCCGCACAAGCTTCCATTTTGATCATCCTAACCCCAATGACTTTAGCGGGCTCGCTCGCCATGGCAAAAATTCGCATCATCGGCACCGCACTAGGCTGCATCGCAGGGATGGCTGTTCAGCTGATATTGGGCAGTTGGTATGGGCATGGGCTACTCTTTTGGCTCGCCTTTACCATTGCCATGGGGCCATTCTGCTTGTGGCTCACCAAGGGGCAAATTAAAGCGGCTATCGCGTTTTCTGCCATGTCTGCCCTATCGGTTCCGCTGACGACCTCATTGGTGCCAGAACAAAAAGACGCGTTCTTTTCGATCTTGTACCGTTTTAGCTCGATTTTCGTCGCGGTTCTGCTCACCGCGATGGTGATGTGGGTGGTGCATCACTGGATTCGTGTGATGTTGCTAGAGCATCCTGAGATGAAGAACGTGGAGTTGAATTAAGCCTTGGCAGAGGCTGGAAACGGGAAATGTATGCCGCTCACTTTACTGCGAGCGGCATTTTTATTTAAAACGGTCATCCTAAACATCGAGGAACGAGCGTGATTCAGGATCTACCCACCGAGAGCTTTGAAGTTCCTAGCTTATCGCCATCTCCCAGCGAGTTGTTAGCAGATTCCTAGTCTCGCTTAGGCTCGCTGGAATGACCCGATCTCGGGGCTGCTCAAATACCGACTTTGTGGCGAGCGATGTATCTTCCAACATCCGTCATCCTGAACAACGAGGGACGAGGTGATTCAGGAGCTACCCACCGAGTGCTGTGAAGTTCTAAGGTTATCGCCATTTTCCAGTGAGTTGTTAGTAGATTCCTAGTCTCGTTTAGACTCGCTGGAATGACCCAACTTTGGATACAAACCAAATAGTTGTGTACATGAGTAACGTATATCTCAACAACCGTCATCCTGAACAGCGAGGAACGAGCGTGATTCAGGATCTACCCACCGAGTGCTGTGAAGTTCTAAGGTTATCGCCATTTCCTAGCGAGCTGTAATCAGATTCCTAGTCTCGTTTAAACTCGCTGGAATGACCCTAACTTTAGTTTATGGTGTCGAGCCCAAGTCTTAATATCAACCCACCAACTCTTTACGAATGATCTCCGCTCCCGCACTTAGCGCATTAAGCTTAGCGGTTGATACTTCACGAGACAAAGGTGCCATACCGCAGTTGGTACATGGGTAAAGCTTGTCGGCATCAACGTACTTCAACGCCTCTCGCAGTGTGTTCGCCACTTCTTCTGGCGTTTCAATTTCGTTGGTTGCAACGTCAATCGCACCAACCATCACTTTCTTACCGCGAATCAACTCAAGCAACTCAATAGGCACTCGTGAGTTATGACATTCGAGCGAGATAATATCGATATTAGACTGCTGCAATTTCGGAAATACTTCTTCGTATTGTCGCCATTCAGTGCCTAGCGTTTGCTTCCAATCCGTGTTCGCTTTGATGCCGTAGCCATAGCAGATATGCACCGCCGTTTCACATTTCAGCCCTTCAATCGCACGCTCTAAACATGCAATGCCCCACTCGTTCACATCATCGAAGAAAACATTGAACGCAGGCTCATCAAATTGGATAATGTCGACACCTGCCGCTTCAAGCTCTTTCGCTTCTTGATTGAGGATCTTTGCAAATTCCCAAGCCAGCTTTTCACGGCTACCGTAATGATCATCATAAAGCGTGTCGATCATCGTCATAGGGCCTGGCAGCGCCCACTTGATTGGTTGCTTAGTTTGCTGACGCAAGAACTTTGCATCTTCAACAAACACGGGCTTTGTGCGGCTTACTGGGCCAACCACCGTCGGAACACTTGCTTCATAACGGTTGCGAATGGTCACCGTTTTACGGTTTTCAAAATCTACGCCGCTCAAATGCTCAATAAAGGTCGTCACAAAATGTTGGCGAGTTTGCTCGCCATCACTGACGATATCAACGCCTGCCAATTCTTGCTCTTGCAAAGCGACACGTAGCGCATCGCGTTTGCCATCAATCAGTTCTTCATCTTGCAGTTTCCACGGTGACCAAAGTTTTTCTGGTTCCGCTAGCCAAGAAGGTTTCGGTAAGCTGCCAGCCGTTGAAGTCGGTAATAATGTTTTCATCGTCATTCCTTTCTAGATTCTCGTTATCTTTTACGCGTAGTTTGCAGACCATTGTTCAAGCACAGATTGATAAGGTTTGATGAAATGCTCCTCGGCAAATTTCCCTTGTTCAACTGCCAGTTGGCTGCGCTCCTCTCGGTCGTAAACGATTTGAGTTAGCGAGTGGTCTAGGTTTTTTAGGTTTGGCTGGTAGCAATTACCGGCAACCGCGTTGGCATTGTAAATCTCAGGTCGGTAAATCTTCTGGAATGTCTCCATCGTGCTAATCGTACTGATAAGCTCTAGGTTTGAATAGTCGTTCAACAAGTCACCGAAGAAGTAGAATGCCAATGGTGCGACACTGTTTGGTGGCATAAAGTAGCGCACCTGTAAGCCCATCTTTTTGAAGTACTGCTCCGTCAACGAAGATCCGTTCGGCTGATATTCAAAGCCCAAAACCGGATGTTGGTTTTCGGTGCGTCGGTATACCTTGTTGTCCGATACGCTCAGACAAATCACAGGCAGCTTTTTGAAATGCTGTTTATAAGACTCAGAATTAACGAAAGCTTTGAACAGTTTGCCATGCAAATCACCAAAGTTCGCTGGGATGCTGAACTGTGGCTGGTTTTTGTTGTGGTCCAACAGCAAAACACTAAAGTCGTAATCACGCACGTATGAAGAGAAGTTGTTACCCACAATGCCTTCGATGCGCTCGTTAGTGTTGTGGTCAACAATGTTAGTTTTGAGCACTTCAATCGTTGGGAAGGCTTCTCCACTGCCTTGGATACCCATATCAACAGAGATGATTTCAAGCTCTACTGAGTAGCGGTCACCTTGCGCGTTATCCCAATATGCCAACGCGTTAAAACGATTGTCGATCATTCGGAGTGCATTGCGCAGATTCTCTCGGCGGTAGTTTCCGCGAGCCAGATTAGCAAAGTTGGTAGTGATTCGCGTGTTGTCTGATGGTTGGTAATTCTCATCAAAGCGAATGCTTTTGATAGCAAATGTGAAATCGTTATTCATCGTGAGTTGGTATCCTATTTCCTTAGATAAAGCAGACTTTTCCTAACTCTGTGCATGGGGACATTTTTGTTTTTGGTTTTCCCAATCGTTAGGTTCAACAGCACTTACGACGAACAGTTCGTTCTAAAAATGACGGTCGCAGTGCCTAACACCAGAGCAGTCCTTTTTTTATACTTGCTTCACGAGTTGAGTAATATTGGTATTGCTTCACATTGAACATGAAAGAAATTCATAGTGGGAGTTCCAACCCAGAGGGAACTATCGTAGATACTGTTTTTCATTGACACCAATACACGTAACTTGGCGAGCATATTGCCAATATGTGTAATTAAGAAACTGATAAGGGATTAACAGTACGTAAACCAGTTTTAAGCCTAGAAAACGCATTGTATAAACAAGACGCTACCTGGAATATAGGACAGCGTAGCTTAAATAGCACTTTTTCACACTCCATAATTTATTCAAGCATTCGTTTAATTAAAAGTACCTTACATTTTATATCCTCGGAAACATGATTATTTAATTATTTCTTTTCCTATATTTACCATCTCAAACGTAAAGTTTAATTTTTCTGTTTTAAAAGAACATATAACCTCATACACGAATATGACAAATTCATTGACGGACTTTGTCACCCAACTATTACATTAAGCTCGAAACAACCAATAATAAAACAAACATAAACCACTGTTTTAATTTAAATTAAATTCAGTAAGCCGTAATGACCACATAACGACACTTTACTTAGTTTGGCATAACAAAAACCCCAACAATAACATGGTTAACACTTATAAATTTCACTTCTATCAATAAGAAAATATAAACATAACATTAGAAGATAAAAATTAAGTAATAACTTAAAAAGGTAAGACTTAATAACCACATTCTTATTTATTACAGTTGATTAATGAATTTAAAAACTATGAGACATTAATCCCACGAATCTATACTTTTCCTTTTTTTATTAAAAAACAAGATGCAATATTTCACCGCTCAATTATTGAGCACCAATTAATAACCTGTCCATAATTATAAAACACCTATAGAGTTATTGTTAAAACCCAATAATAACCTTTATGGGCTGACTAATAGGAAACAACAATGGAAAAACAGCATCTTTCCGCGAGTATTATCGCGCTCGCATTACTTGGTTCTCTAGCTCCAGCACATGCTGAAGATACATTAAAAGCTTACACTTCGACCTTGCTACAGCTCGATGATAGCGATGCACGCTCGAAGAAGATCCGCTTAATTTACTCCTTAGAAAATGTCTGGAACCAATCTTTGCTGCCGAATGGAGCTAAGGAAGCCAAGTTGCTTCTAAACGGAGGTTCTGGTTTCGACATGACTAATGTACCGAATAAAGAGCAGATCTATGGTTTTGCCACCGGTGGAGACTACCGTTACACAATCCCAACAGCCTTTAAACTGGCACTGAGTTATTTAAATGGTGCCCCTTTACGTCATATGAGCCATGCTCCAGAAAACACTATTGCAACAGCATCTGTCAGTGAGTCTTTGGACTTTAATCTTGGCTTCAGTGCTTCTGATTCTCCAAATATTAGCGGTGGTATCTCCTGGAGTAACCGCGTAACTTACGATCAACCAGAATTTCAGACGGTGGCTGATTTTGATCAGACCAATGAGAGCATTAATTGGCTTATCGAAAACCAGACTATCCGCCACAATACTCCACCTAAAGACTGGTTATTGTACCGTTGGACCAGCTGTGACATGGGCAACCTAATTGACTATAGCGAATTACCTGTAGTGATGCGCTCTGACTTTAAACCGCAAGTCGGTGTTGTATATCGAAAAAATGATATTCAAGATGGCCTAGATACGTCAGAAGTCAAGCTGGTTGCAGGTTGGCGAAAAACCAATTACTACTTTGGTCGTGACTGGTGTAGCTGGTATACCACTCCAGAAAATACCTGGAAGAAAAATCGTGATAGCAGTCAATGGACAGAGACTAGCCGAGCCGTAACTATCTCTTGGAATGACGCGCTCTACCACTAACTTATTAGCCTGCGGCCACGGAGTGAATAAGTGGCCGCCGTATTTACTAATGAAATAAACGGTAAGACATGACAAGTAATAAAAAACTCTTGACTGGATCGGCGCTAGCACTTGGTGCAGTACTCGCCATATTTCTAATTAATTCAAATAACAAGAATTCCCAGAGCGATTCTGTTGCAAGCTTTGACGAGCAAATCAAGACAGAGAAAACTGAGACAAAAAGTGTAACGCCTCCTGAGAGCGATGCTGCTCAAAAGGTGGTTACCGTTCCAACACCACAGAATGACAATGACGCTACTTCCGACGTCATTCCAGCTACACCTTGGATATCTGCCCCATTAAATGAATTGAGCAATGAACTGTACGATTTTATTGAAGCTGAACAGGTAAGTTATATCAGTACAACCGACTATCCATTCGACGAGCAAAAGCAAGAACAATTGCGAACATTAGCTAAGCAAGGGGTTCCTATCTTGTTTGACAACACGGAATCATCCTATTTGGATAGTTACGGTGTCAGCGAAACCAAAGTGGTTTCAGAGTATTTTGGTACGGCGTCTGAAGGTGATGTCATCATTGCTACCGGAGTACAGAATGAGGATGGCAGCATTCATTATCTGGTTTTGCCTTTGAAGAGCAAAGATCTCAACGATAACAGTAAATTGATTGAGGACACTAAGCTCGCAATCACTCTACTTAAAGAACAAAAGCATGACTTGATAAAAGAGAGACAAGGCGAACATCGCGAATAAAAATAAAGGAAGATAGCGTCTCCTATTCCATGGCTATCTTCCTTAAAATAACTCCAGTCTCAATCAAGAAAAATTCATTTATCTTCCCTCCGGATCCCTATCCGAAATCACCTTGCCATCTTTGATAGTGATGATGCGCTTGGTGCGTTCTGCGAGGGCGTTATCGTGCGTCACGATGATCAACGTTCTACCTTCGGCATGGAGTTGGTTGAACAAGGCTTCAATCTCCGCGCCGGACTTTGAATCCAATGCACCCGTTGGTTCATCCGCTAAGATGATTTGCGGATCGTTGACCAAGGCTCTTGCAATCGCGACCCTCTGTTTTTGACCGCCAGAAAGCTGGTTTGGTTTGTGGTCTAAACGATCCCCTAGCCCGACTTGCTCTAGCAATTTGGCGGCGCGCTGGCGACGTTCTTTGGCTTTGATGCCAGAGTAAACCAACGGCAGTGCCACGTTATCGAGCGCCGTCGCGTATTCCAATAAGTTAAAGCTTTGGAAGACAAATCCAATCTTTTGGTTACGAATGCCAGCCAGCTCATTCGCACTTAAACTTGCGACGTTTTGGCCGCCAAGTTGGTACTCGCCATCAGTGGGCTTATCTAAACAGCCGAGCATGTTCATCAACGTTGATTTACCCGAACCGGACGGGCCAAGAATCGAAAGAAACTCGCCTTGATTGATGGTTAAGTCAACGCCGTCTAACGCGCGAACTTCCGCCTCCCCGCTTGAGTAGTATTTACAGATGTTGGTCAGCTCAACAAGCGGCTTGTTCGACATGTTCTCTCCAGAGTTATTGTTGTTATTCACTTTGTAGCGCCTCCAACGGGCTGACTTTTGCGGCTCGGTTTGCAGGTAACCATGCAGATGCCACACCAATGATCACTAAGGTGAGGATGACAATCGCGACAACGACCCACGACAACTCAGGGACAGGTTTACCCAGTTGTTCATAAAAAGCATTGCCCTCTAAAGGAATGGAACTGATGGCAGACACCAGCGCGTACGTCACGCCTAAGCCAAGCGCGCCCCCCATCATCATTGTCAATAAAGACTGCACTAAATAGTGCATGCGAATAGCCGTTGGGGTTGCACCGACTGCCATGCGCACGCCGGTATCACGCGTAGATCGCTTTACGGTGGCATACATCACATTGGCAATGCCGACGCCAGCAACAGCTAACGTCACGAAGCCAATAATGCCAAGGAAACTCTGCAAACCTATCAGAAATTGCTGCATACTCTTTTGCTTAAGGAACATATCATCGACTTGGACGACCTGTTCATCACTGACACTTGCCCCATGTTTACGGGCAATCACTTGCCTTATCGTCTTTGCTAAGGCTTCTCGGTCTACATCCGCTTGTGGTTGCACATTGATGCCACCAATTTCACCGTTGACATGAAATCGCTTCCACGTCGCTAACGGCACAAAGCTGGAATAGTTGATAAGATCCCCCAGTTCTATTTGAGCGCTGTTTTTCTCCAATACGCCCACAACGGTGAACTCCTCATTGCCGATTTTTACCTTTTTCCCCACAGGGTTGAGTTGCAATGTGACTGTCGCAAACCAACTAAAGTCCTCATTCGGGTTGAATAAGTCGGCTGCCAGTTCATAACCCAGTACAACGACTTTGCGCGTCTCTTTTTGATCGAGTGGATTTAACCATCGCCCTCCCGCCATCGGCACCAAATTGGTCATGGATTGAAACTCGCTCGTGACCGCTAAGGGCTCTTGCCACGAGCTTCTGTCACCAACGGTGATGCGCTCTTTCCACTTCGCAGTTGGCGCAACACTTTTTACATCGGGTAACGCTCGAACGACCTCTGAATCGTCCATTTTTAATGTCAGAAATTTACCTTGGTGAAAAGCACCGTGGTCGACGGTGGCCATCCCTCCGGTCAAATAAATCAAGTTGCCGTTACCATTTTGTGCGGTTTTCAATACGCCCTGACGAATACCCTCACCTACCGCCAACATAGCAGCGATACAGAGGGTCGCCCACGCTACAGCCAGAATGGTCAAACCCAATCTCAGCTTTTCTGCAGCCATTTCTTGGAAAATTTGTCTCATCGGTAACAACATGACTAGGCCCTCGCACTCAAAGCAATGACTGGCGTGAGACGCGATGCTCGCCTTGCTGGGAAATACGATGCCATCAATGCCAAGACAAGCGTCACAAGTAAAGACCAAGCAATGGAATCTGGCGTGATCACAGGCAAACCAATCCATTCCGGTAATGCCATGCTGCTTAAGACAGATACCACGGCATACGAAAACATCAGACCTAATGCCGTGCCCACAGCTACCAAAATAAGCCCCTCAAGAATAAACTGACTGAGTATGGATTTTTGAGTCGCCCCGATCGCCAAACGCACACCGATTTCACGCGTGCGCTCCGTGACAGATAAAAACATGATGTTGGCAACGCCAAGCGCACCGACCGCCATGGTCATCGCGCCACTCGCTCCGAGAAAAATCTGAATGCCGCGCAAAATTCCACTGATGACCGCCGCACCTTCACTAAAATCGGGTAATTCGACCGCATCTTTATCACTTGGGTCAAAATGAAGCTGCTTGGCGAAAAAGTTCACGATATTTTGTCGAAACGACGGTGCATCCATCCCATCTCTCGGCTTCATCAATACCATCCAAGGTTTCGCATCCCACAAATCGCGGTACGTTGTTTGAGGAATGAAAACCGTGCGGCTATCGCCGAATGAAATGCCAGTGTCCTCACCAACGGTTATCCCAATCACCAAAAACGGAATGCCGTTGACTTTGAGCCTATCCCCGATTTGGATTCCGCCCATTTGCGCAATTTGATCGCCTAACACTGCCACGCGAGTGTGGTTGTCCATATCACTTGGTGACAGGTTTCTCGAACCGGATTGCAGCTTGCGTTGCATTAAAGGAAAGTAAGACGTATCAATACCGCTGACCGTACTCGATAAATTCTGTCCTTTGAGATTGGTGATATTCGCATCCCATTTGGCGTAAACGCTCGACGCCTGTTGCACGAAGCCCGACTGTTTGATCATGTCGACTTTTTCTTGTGGAATATCAATTTGTCGTCTTGAAGGTAACCCTTGCCACGGTTTACTGGTACTCGACGGAAACACCACTTGCACATTGTTGATCATAAATGAAAACGACTGGGTCTGATGGCGATAAAAGCCTTCGCCAAGTGCGATTAACACCACCACAGAGATCACGCCCCAAGCAATCGCAATAATGGCTAGCACGCTCTTCATACGGTGCGCCATCAACGTTTGCCAAATTTGCTGCAACAGGCTGCTCATGAATGAAAAGCCCGAGAGATCAACGCCATGGTATCGTCATCGAGTTTCCCTGCGGTTTGCAGTAAGCCGATTCTCTTACGCCAATAGCTGTACAAGTTGGTTTGCAGACTGTTTTTCGCCTCAAACAAGCTGTTGTGTGCACTGATAACTTCCGACACTTCAAGCAGACCAGCGTCGTAAAGTTTCTCTTTGCTTTGCAACACTCTGGCGCGCGACTCAACCAGCTCGTTCGCTATCAAAACTTGATTCCAGTTGATATCGACCTGCGTAAACTGCTGAATAACCCGTTTCTGAATATCAATTTCCACTCTACGCATTTCTTGCTTGGCGCTTAAAATGTTCAACGATGCTTCGTCCACTTTCGCTCGCACTGCACCATTGAGGTCAATCGGCAAACTCAAACTAATCCCAGCGTTAAACTCGCCGTTTGAACGATTATCACCATCGCTGTAGCCCACACTGCCTTTGACTGTCGGGTAGTATCCACCTTTAGCTGAATCTTTCGCGAACTCGCTCGCTTTCACCATCTGCGCCGCCACCAGCAGCTCTGGACTGCTGTCTTTCGCCAGCTTTAGCCATTGCTCCAGAGAGTCCACCAGCATCGGCGGCTGAATTAAAGAATCCGTTCGAATTTGGTCGACACTCTCCGGCATTTGATTGATTAACGCCGCAAGCTCTGCTTTTTTCACTTCGAGATCGGCTTTTGCATTGAGGATACTTGCTTGCTCAGAGACTTGATTCGCTCGCGTCTCTTCGACATCAACCGACTTCACTTTGCCTGCTCGATAGCGTTTCTCGATGATGTTGAGAAGTTCCTTCCCCTCCTCCAGCTTGGACTGCGCCAATTTGAGGTCGCCCTGTGCGCTTGCCACATCTAGGTAAGCGGTGAGCAACTTCTGCGCAAGCTCGTTATGCGATTGAGATAGCTCTAACTGTGCTTTGAGATAATTGGCATTCGCTTGATCCAGTTCCGACCACAAACTGCTATCCCAAATAGTTTGAGATAAGGTAGCGCCGTAACTGTTGGAATGGCTTGAGGACTCATTCCAATCCGCTGATGCACTGGCACTTAAACCCGGCAATAACGCACTGCGGCTACTCTGTACGCCAACCTCGCCAAGCTGGACGCCGATTTTCGCTTTTTCGTAATTTGGATCGTTCTGCTTTGCTTGTTGCCAAGCTTGTTCAATAGAAATTGCGTAGGTCGGCAAACTGAGTGTGGCAGCCAACAATGCAAAGGCGATTTTTGATCGTTGCAGCTTAACCATGCGCCGCTCCCATCATGCTGTTGTCGATAACCTCTTCATCAAGCTCCACGCCGTCAAGCACTTCGACATTGATGCCATCTGACAGACCGAGTTTCACAGGTTGTTTATGAAACCCTTGTTCTGAGCTATCGGGGATCAGAACATTCGGTGCGTCACCATCAAATTGCAGAGCGCGCTCCGGTAGAGTGAGCACGTTTTCAGACTTCTTCAGAATGATTTGAGCCGTCGATGAAAAACCAGAACGAAGCAACACATCTTGTGGGATCTTGAGTTCTCCCACTTCAACCTCAAAACCGTTATCAAAACTTTTTGCAGAAGCATTGCCCTCTGGTGAGTTAAGGTTCTCAGATTGAATCGCCACTTTGGTTAGCACACCAGAAATCGCCACATCAGGATAAGGCGCAACCGTCAACATAACGGGCATTCCCGGAGACAACTGCGCAGCATCATGCTCACTGACGCTACCTTTAAAAATCAGACTGTTCATGTCGGCCAATGACATCATTTCAGTCGCGGCTTGGCTTGATTGAGTCGAGATGATCGGCTCTCCGACCTCAACTTTCTGGTTGAGTACCGTGCCATCAATTGGCGCGTAGATCGTCGACGTTAAACGCGCATCACCGATAGACGCCTCACCAATGCGGATGAGTTCGAGATTCTGGCGCTTTTGCAATACGTCCGCTTGCGCAGATTTGACTGCCGAGCGCGCACTTACGTATTCGTCGTAGTTACTTGGAATAATGTCCTGCTTGACCAAGCTTTCTAAGTTGGACAGTTTTTGTTTGGCGGATTCCAGATCGGCTTCACTACGCATGAGTTCTGCCGATGCATCCGTTAATGCTTGGGGGGTTGGGTTTGGACGCACTTTGATCAGCGGCTGGCCTTGCTTCACCTTTTCACCAACTTTCGCGTAAATTTCACCGACGATACCGTCGATTTGTGACTTGATAGACACGGAGTGTGCAGGGACAATTTTACCAACAGCCACCGCTTGTTTTTCAATCGTGCCTTTTTCCACAATCAATGTAGGCAGCAATTCTGGTTGAGCGGCAGATTGGAGATAGAAATACGTACCACCGCCGAGCAGCGCAATGCTCACAGCGGAGACAAGCCAACGTTTCGTCATTATTTATTCCAACAATTATTGGGTAGTCTAATGACTACTCCTAAAACACAAAGTTGAAGGAATAATATCCTGCTTTAATAGCGGTTTGGTTGTCACAGTTGGTATGGTTTTGTCAGTCGCCTCTGACAATCAAAGACTAAAAAATCTCGACGAATCATTCAGCAAAGACGCTGTCTACGATGGCGACTAACAAGCTCTGTAACCGCTCGTTTCAACCGCCCCCCCCCATTTCATTCTGAACAATGTGCAAAATGGCGCTGCTCTGTATCCAAGTGAGCAGCTGTTTCTTGAGCGTTTAATATATTCTCTTGATTAGCCCCAAACTCAGCCCCTGTTCCAGGCCAATAATATGTATCTTTATCACGACATAGTGTGAGAATGACAGGATCATTGTGTATATTGGGCTCATCTCCTAGCTCGCCATACATACTGAAAGTAATCTCAGACCCAACGTCTCCACGAAGTTTCTGAATCACTTCTGCTTGAACTTTAAAGAGAACATCTTCCTCGTGTTCAGCAAACTTTTCAAAACCTGTAATTTTCACCACTGCAGAATAGGGCGTTTGAACTATCGCATCTTTGAGTACCTCATTCTGAGAGTACACTCCCTGTGAAGCACAAGCTGATAAGCTTACACAGCCTAGCAAACTTATAAATTTCTTCATATTTAACTTTCCGTTCCTGCTAAGGCAGAGCCTTTTGTATATACAGGTAAAGTACCTTTTGTTTCATCGTAGTTACTCGGTACTACGAACTTGTCCCAGACATCAATAGAGTACTTTGCTATATTGACTTGGTTGCTTTGGTTTCCTCCTAACATGTACAAATGCCTACCATCAGGGCTCTTTCCCACGACAAAAGCAACATGCCCACCACCTTTTCTCGATTTAATCCCTAGAGCTCCATGTATAGGTTCTGAGATGTTTTTACCAAAACCCTTCCACTCCTTTGCTCGATAAGCTTCTTTTACTGGAGTGATTCCGTGTTGTTTAAAAACCCAAGCGGCAAACGAACCACACCAAGCATTTTGACCTCCAGAGTCATCAGTGCCCCAGAACTTAGATGCTGTAAAATACTCTAAAATCCTTGGATTGGCCTTAGTGCCTGAAACTTCTTTTTGTCCAATTTCTCCCAACGCTGTTTTCATCCAAGGTACTTTGGTTACTAGTTTTTGAGCATCATGAGGATCATTTTTCACTGAGCTATAGGTTGGTAATCCATTGAGCTTACGATGAGTTCTACCATTTACATCAATCCGACCATCTGGCTTTACCATATAAAGCAGCTTACGCTGACACACTTTTATTGCCTCTACTGTTTTCGATAAATGAGGGCTCCGCCCTAACGAGCCATCAACAACCAACAGTCGGGTAAACCCTATTCTCTTTTGGTTATCATTTAAAAATTGTTGAACTGCTTTAACATCATTTTTAGAGTTAGTGCCATTTATACCAACAGAACCACGGATTTTTAGTCCCATTCTCATTACCTTTATAGCTAATCATATACTTAAGAAAGTACGCCTTAGCGTGGCAACAATAAAGATGAAATATTTTTTATACGATTAGCCATACGAGGGAAATTAGGTGTTGAAAATATAGATTACAAATAAACTCAGCTCATATCACTAAAAACACCTATCTAGCATCTTTTGGTAACGCTTCAAAGCAGAACAGCCGGATGTTTTTAAACTACACGTATTAGTAGACGATAAACTGTATATGAAAGAACACTTAAATTAATATAACAAACCTATCGCTTATTATTTTTCATTTAAATAATGATTCTTATTTTGAATATCAACCTATAATTAAAGTGCTCAAATTCTCATGTTGTATTAACTTGAGGTTTAATTTATGAAACTAAATCCTTATTTAACTGCTGTTGTTTCGGTCAGCTGCGCTTTTGGCGCATTCGCAGCCGATGATTCAAAAGCACTTTTAGAAGATGCACTGAGTGCTGCACCACCGACTATTCGCGATAAAGTAACAGTGATGGACTGGAACAATAACGTTCTGCAAGAAGGTTCTAGCCAATACACTTGCTTCCCAACGCCACCTCAATTGGAAGGCATTGCTCCAATGTGTATGGATGGTCCTTGGATGGAATGGGCAGACGCTTGGATGAACAAAAAACCTTTCCAAGCCAAAGCATTAGGCATTTCTTACATGTTAGCGGGTGATGGAGGTGCCAGTAACACCGACCCATTTGCAGAAGGGATGACGGACGATAATCAATGGATTGTGGAAGGACCACACTTGATGATTATTACCCCAGACCAAGCGTTGCTGGACTCTCTACCAACCGACCCAAGTTATGGTGGCCCATACGTGATGTGGAAAGGCACGCCATACGCACACATTATGATTCCCGTTGGAGCGAGAAAATAAAAAGAAAAAATCCGATATTCAGTATTTTGAATATCGGATTTTTATTTCGTTATCGAGCCAACCAAATTCTCGCCAATATTCCTATCGGCGTTGTGATGCCTGTCGTAATAGAGGTCACTTCACCATTTCTTAAAATATAAATGGTTGGAGTCACGCTAATTTTCCATTCACGCATAATATCGCTTGAAGGATCGTTTATGTTTTCAAAACGATATTCTTTTGCCTGCATAAACTGCGCCACACGCTCATTTGGCCCTGATGAGCCAGAAACACCAACTACGGCATAGTCATCACTCAGCCAGCTCACGCTTGGGCTTACAAATTTACAAGCGGGACACCAAGTCGCCCAAAAATAAACAACGACAGGTTGTTCATGACTTTGTGCGATTGCATCGAAGTATTCACCATCGCTCAATACGGAGCTCAATGGTGGTGCCTCCTGTTTGGGAATATCTTTGGTGCGATACCAATCCATCGCGATAGAAATAACGGTGACAATGAGCACCATCTGTACGATTTGAACGAGCCAATATCGGACTGTTCTACGCTGCTTTGTCGAACTCATTGAATGGATCCCCCACTCGCTTGTTTCACGGCGCTTAAAACAACATCATCAGTCAGAATCACAGGTAACGGGATACCTTGTGGCGCCGCCGGGCCATAGACGATGTTAAACGGCACGCCGTAACGCCCATGAGCTCGTAAAAAGTCCGTTACCGAGCCGTCCGGATGTGTCCAATCTCCTTTTAACGTCGCCACATTAGGGCTTTGCAGCAATGAGTAGACAGGATCTTGCCAGATCACGCCGATCTTGTTCGCTTTACACGTGACACACCAATCCGCAGTCACATCCACAAACACCACTCGCCCATTACTGACGTGCTCTTCAATCGCTGAATTAGAAAGCTTTTGCCAAGCTAGATCATCCGGAAGTGGCGTTGCCCATTGGTCAGCAGTGACACTGCCAAGTAGTAAGCCGCCAGCTATTAACACTAACGATGCGGTCCCCGATACAGCAAGTGCTTTCTCACCATACACACGCTTAATTCTTGCCATCATGACGACAAAAGCAACCACAGCGATGAGTGCAATCCATAACATCGGTACATGATTTGCCATTAATGAAAGTAGCCAAACGCTGGTTGCCAACATCATTATGCCAAACACGATCTTAACGACATTCATCCATGGACCGGGCTTTGGAAGTTTTAGCGCGATACTTGGAAACACAGCGACTAAGATCCAAGGCAGTGCCATACCCAATGCTAATGCTGTAAAGGTTGCAAATAACGTTAATACGTCCGCGCCCAAGGCAAAAGCAACGGCAGTGCCTAAAAACGGTGCGGAACAAGGTGTCGCAAGCAAAGTGGCGAACATACCTTGAACGTAGTGACCCACTAGAGAGTTATCACCTTTCGATGCCAGCCATGTATTGGTACCCGATGACAGACGGATTTCAAATAACCCCAACATATTGGCACCGAATAAAGCAGTGACTAGTACCATCAATCCTAGGAACCAAGGGCTTTGGAACTGCACGCCCCAACCGATCGCGTTACCTGTAAGCTTCAACACCAAAATGAATCCAGCTATCAGCCAGAACGAAGTGAGAATCCCCAGAGAAGAAGCGATAAACTGGGTACGAATTTGACGGCGCTCTACACCATGCGCAGCCACAATACTGCTGAGCTTCATCCCCAATACAGGCAGCACACACGGCATGATGTTCAAAATCAAACCGCCTAACAGTGCAAATAAGAAAATACTCGCTAAAGAGGTAGTTGGCAGTGACGATGTAACCGCTCCTGCTTGTGCTTGTGTTACCTCTTCGACCAGCAAGTTATCATCTTTGATGGAAACATATAACGATTGTTCATTAAGCTCTACCTCACCCAGCCAGGTATCAACCGAGTAATTTGCTGTGACAATATCACCTTCTTGCTGAAGTCCATCCAACTTGAAGCTGTAGTCACGAATCGCATCACCAACACCATCCACCAACACTTGAGGATTTTGCCAACCTTGCGTGTTCTTTAGTTTGATTTGTAATTTGGATTGAGTCGCATCCCAATTTGTTTGCGTGACCTCAACAAAAGGCGAAGATTGAGGAACATTGCTCACCGCTTGGGCGTAACTGAACATCACGTCTTCGTCCACTTTCAGCTCAGAGGGTAAGAACGTCAATTGAATTTGGTAGTCCGTCAGCACACAAATCGTAGTACAGGAAGAAAGCGTGAGCACTGCATCAATCGTGACGGGTTTCGACATATCGTCGATATGCAGCGTCATTGGGAACAAAGTGTCGCCTTTGTAACCGAGAGTCTCAATGCCCAATAACTCGAACTTTTGCGGATATGGCCATTGCCAATCAACCTTGCTCAGGTTTTGCGAGTTTTGCCAATCTATCGATGGCGCGACACCACCCTCGCCCGGCGATCGCCAGTAAGTTTTCCAGTCTCCGGTTAACTTGACATCCAAATAACCTGTAAGTGTTTTGGCTTGCGGATCTTGTTGACCCGTTAGTACAAAGCGCGTTTGCACTGGAGGATGTTGCGGGTTGGTCATCCAACCGGTATCGGTAGTTTGTGCTGAAATATTCAGAGAGAACAAACTCAAAGCCAGCGTCATAAAGAACATAGACGCGAACTGAGTCAGTTTGGTAATTTGATTCATAGTAATTCCTAATAATAAAAACAAATGTGCTAAACCGCTGACGTTATTGGTCAGAAAGCACGTTTTTATTCTTGGAATACACAGAGAGTCAGATGGACTCGATACTTACGACCTATCGGCTCCGTCCAATGTTGTGCGCGAATATAAGCGCAGCACATCCAAATAGCCGACGCCAAAAGACCGACAAACAGAACAACAATAAATGCATCGATCTGATGTTGAGAAAATTGAATTAACTTTTCAGACAATTCGCATTTGCTGGTTTCTTTAGCATCAATCGACTTGACGCTCGAACCCTCATCTGTAAGTGAAACAGCAGGCGATACCGTCTCGTACTTCATAGAGCATGACGATGCAAAACCTGAATTTTGCATCAGGCACACGACAACCACCCAGCCAATAATCGCTAGTAGCCATTTCACCCGTTTATGTGGTGTGTGATGTCGTTTAGTCAATAAACTCATAAGAATTCAGATAAAGTAGGAACGAAGAAGATAATACGCGAGTCGTCATAAAGCTCAAGTTGTATCCACAAATAACATTAAGAAACTTCACTCACTAAGCTCTAATCTAGCTTGCCATAAATATATGCCAACTCTGCGACGGTTTTCGCTGAGAACTTTTTCAATAGGTTGGCGCGGTGTACTTCAACCGTGCGCATTGCAATGCAAAGTTCGTCAGCAATTCGAATGTTGCGCTTGCCTGCAATGATCAAACGTAAAATGTCTTTTTCTCTAGGAGTGAGCGATTCATACGCCGATTTTGCCGCCGCCATATCAAGGTTTGCAGCCGACTGCACTTGCCCCTGCAAAATGGCTTGTGCCAACTCATCTCCTTTGACTGGCTTTTGGAAAAAATTGACCGCGCCAGCTTGTAATGCATCGACCGCCATCGGGACATCACCATGTCCGGTCAGGTAAATAACGGCCAAGGGACTGTTGGCTTGATTTAAAATTTGATGGACTTGCTGACCACGAAGATTTGGCATTCGACTATCAAGAATGATACACCCCGCTTGCTGAACGTCCACCTCATCGAGGAAAGACTGCCCATCAGCAAAAGTGGTGACGTTGAAGTCATGTTCTTCCAACATAAAAGCGAGCGAGTCACGCACCGATTCATCATCGTCGACTACAAAAACAGGTAACTGCTTTTCACCGCTGCTCATTGAATGCTCCTATGCCTAGTTCAGATTAGTTTTGATATGGAAACACGAGCTCAACCAAACAGCCATGTGGCGCTGTCGAGCTGATGAGAAACTCGCCACCATGCATTTCCATTACATCACGACAAATGGCTAACCCCAGCCCGAGCCCCTCTTCTTTGCTACTCACAAACGCTTGAGTTGGATTCTCTTGCTGCAACCCTGTGCCGTTGTCCAATACTCGAATGGAAAGTTGATTGACTTGGTAGTCACTATGCAGGGCAATTTTACCTTGATAACCTGACGAGTGATATTTCTCTTGGAACAAAGTACACGCATCAATCGCGTTACTGATCACATTAACTAAAACCTGTTGAACGCCCACAGCGTCGACAAGTACCGGACGGACGTTCCCTTCTATACTGGTCACAATCGAAATATTTTGCTTCTGCATTCGAAAATGGAGCAATTCAATCGTGTCATCAATAAGAACTTGAAGATCGCACGGCGCTTTGTCGACACTGCGCTTGCGGATCAACGTTCTTAAGCGCTGAATAATTGCATCGGCTCGTTCAACTTGCCCCTGTATTTTCTCAAGCACTGGGACAATATCTTCATGAGGGCGTTTTTTGGCCAAGCGAAGTAAACCGCCTTCACTGTAATTGCGAATGGCCGCCAATGGCTGATTGAGTTCATGGGCAAGACTAGTGCCGATTTCACCGACAATCGCGACTCTTTGTGAATGCTCTAACTGTTCACTTTTCTCTTTTAAACGTAACGATGTCTGTTCCAACGCCTGCTTGCTCTTGCTAAAACGATACTCAAGCCAGAAGTGGTAAGCGTTCAATACAATCACAAAAATGAACAGTGCCCACGCCCATTCCTGATGGCTACGCAGCCAGCGCAGCGCCTCACTCCACCAAGGTTGTTGCAACGGATGGAGGTCTAGCGCCTGATAAAGTTTGTCGATGCTCAGCAAGCTGACGGGTGACGTCCAACCTGACGCGCCTGCCGCAATAATCGCAGGGTGATCTGGCGGCATAGCAAGCAAGACTTGCGCAATCTGTTTGGCGAGCTGAGCTGAGCCACGCTCTGTTTTAGCAAATGACCAGTTTGGATATAACGGCGTAGAAACAGCGCACGAAGAATGTTCATTTAGCTGTTGATTTAGGACTCGAAAATCACCTTGCTGTAACAGACCTTCATTTTGCATCTGTTCCAATAAACAAGCAGGGACGACAGCGGCTTCCACATTGCCATCACGCAATTGATACAGGTTGGCGTCAATAGGAAAGCCGAGGTAACGGACATCAGCAAAGAAATCGTTCGGATTAAGACCCATTTCCAAGATTTGATAGCGCATCGTTAGATAACCACCAAAGGCTTTTTCTGATACTGCCGCAACGGGAAGCCCTGAGACATCTTGCAATGTTTGATGGCTTGAGTTGGCTCGAACCACCAGCGCCGAACCAATGCCGTAGTTCGAATTTTGCGGCGCTCGGCTGGTTAGCGTTGCCATCCACGATAGCGCGTATTGCCTGCCCAATCGCACTGCCTGACCTGGGTTAGTTAAGATGAAATCCATCGTCTGAAACTTCACCGCTTGGCCCATTTCATCCAAGTTAAGGGGATGAAGAACAAAATGCACATCGGAAATTTGCTGATTGAGCCAATCAATGGTCGGTTGCCATCTCTGCTCAGCATAAAGATGACCACGTATCGCTAACACGCCCACTTCGACTTTCTGCTTGGCCTCTAGCTGCACTGCTTTTTGCTCTTGCAGATCTGCTTGTTCAGAAACTGCGCCCTGAGCCAAAGATGCAAAGGCAACTAAGCAAAGAATCCAAAGCTGAAGCCACAGTGCTTTTTTCATGATGAGTCGAATCGTTCCTTCGAAAATAATGAAGCAAGAATAACAGCTACCTTCCCTAAACCACATTTGTTTTAGATCAAGTTTGATCTGGGTATGTGGAAATCCACAATATAAGCCTCGCGGTGCATTTCTCACAATGGAATCAGTCAATTCAAATACAACAAAAAAGCAGGTGAGTTATGGATTCCACCAAACGTCGTTTTCTTAGCGCGGTCACAGCTGGAGCCGCGTTAATTCCAGTCGCGGGCATTGGCACGGCAACCGCGGGAAACATTATTCGAAATAACCAGTCCGCCGACCGAAAAGGACAAGTGGGGAAACGTTATGCCATGGTGGTGGATTTGCGAAAGTGCGTCGGCTGCCAGGCTTGCACCGTGGGTTGCAGCATTGAGAACCAAGCGCCTATCGGCCAGTTCCGGACCACCGTAAAGCAATACGAAGTCACACTGGATGACGGTTCGAAAGCCACGCGAGAAGCAAAGGCCTTTATGCTGCCTCGCCTTTGTAACCACTGCGAAAACCCACCTTGCGTGGCTGTATGTCCGGTTCAAGCGACCTTTCAGCGAGAAGATGGCATCGTCATGGTGGATAACAGTCGCTGTGTTGCCTGCGCGTATTGCGTACAAGCTTGCCCTTACGATGCTCGTTTTATCAATGAGGACACCCTCACCGCAGACAAGTGCACCTTCTGCGCTCACCGCCTAGAACAAGGCCTATTACCTGCCTGCGTGGAAACCTGTGTTGGCGGTGCGCGTGTGATTGGTGATTTGAATGATCCATCAAGTGAAGTCCGCCGCTTAATTGCGAAGCACCAAGACGACATCAAAGTGCTAAAGCCCAATGAAGAGACCAAGCCACACGTGTTTTACATCGGCATGGATGAACGCTTTACCAGCCATATCGACGGACAACCGGCCATTTACGATCCACAAGGAGAGCACGCATGAACATCACCGAAGTGTTAGTCCAACCTCAAGCGATGGCATGGCTACCGTGGGCGGTGCAGTATTTCTTCTACATCGGTTCGGCTTATGCGGCCGCTATTTTATTCTTAATCGCCCTATTATTTGAAAAACACACCAGCCACAGACTGCGCGCTGCACTTGTGCTGACTCTGGCCATCGGCGCCATCGTGGGGCCATTAGCGTTAACAGGCGACCTTCACCAACCGGGACGAGCTTGGCATTTTTACGCACACATCACGCCGTGGTCATGGATGTCTTTAGGGTCGCTTTTCTTGCCTGTTTTCTCAGGTTTAGCGGTAATAACCGCATGGCTGTATCTCCGCGAGGATCTGATCAACTTACGTAATCAGCCAGGGAAAGTACTGCCTTTAATTTCAAAGCTGTCACTGGGTGAATGGGTGCTCTCTCGGAGAGCCATGCTTATGGTGTCTGCCATCACTGTGCTATCCGGCATAACCATTGCAATTTACACAGGTGCTGAAATTGCGGTCGTTAAATCGCGCTCTTTATGGCACCAACCCGTGTCACCAATTCTTTGGTTTGTCACTGCATTTATGGGCTCGGTCGGTTTCGCTCTGCTGATTTGGCTCTTGCTACCTAGTCAGTCAAAGACGCTAACATCTGGCGATACTAATTTACTGAAAAAATCGGTGGTTACCAGCGGTGTATTAACGCTGATACTGCTACCGATTTGGGCATCCAACAATTCCGCATTTTCACTCTATTCCAGTGAGCAATGGATACAAAACATCGCTCTGCTCACTTTGGTTACTTTAGGCAGCATCATCTTCGCTCTGATGACAATGAGAGACGCCAAATGGTCAACAACATCTCGTATGTATCGTGTCATGGGCACCTTGTGCCTGTCGTTGATCACGTTGGCAAGTGCGTGGCTGATTCGCTGGTTTACCATCATGGAAGTACAAACCATCGCCAAGTTCGATGCAGGGCTATATCCATACCAACTCACTATGGATGGAAATGGCTGGATAGGCATTATCGGCATGCTCGGATTATGGCTTGCACTGGCATTACTCGCTTCAGAGTTAATCCAGCCAAAGCGAAACTCCGAAGTGACACCAACATCACTCACCTTAACTGAACGCTAATCAAAGAGGATTTCATCATGGATAACAAACGCCGTCAGTTTTTGAAATCAGGCATTGCAGTGGGTGGGCTTGGCGCATTCGCTGCGGGTTACGCCACCACCACCAAACATATGGTCGAAGGTGCGCTCGAAGGCACCGCAGGAGAAAAAACGCGTGATATTCACCACGGTAATTCTCTTGAACCAGAGTACACGGTCAACAACAAAGGCCACTTAATCCCGAATCCAAACCAGCGTGTTGCACCATCGATGTGCTTTGGTTGTTGGTCACTGTGCGGGTTGCGTGTGCGTATTGATAACCGCAACGACGAGATTTTGCGTATCACTGGCAACCCATATCACCCATTGTCTCATCAGCAACACATTCCATTCGAAACGCCAGTCAAAGATGCTTATTTAAGTTTGGCTGGAGAAGCGGGCCTTGAAGGTCGTTCAACAGCATGCGCACGTGGCAATGGGATGTTAGAAATTCGCAACAGCCCGTACCGCATTACTCAGCCCCTGAAACGAGTTGGCAAACGCGGCGAAGGAAAATGGATTCCGATCAGCTACGAGCAACTGATAGAAGAAGTCGTGGAAGGTGGTGATTTATTTGGTGAAGGCCATGTTGATGGCTTACGCGACATTCGCGATTTAACAACACCCGTAGATCCTGAAAACCCAGAATATGGCCCGAAAGCCAATCAGCTGTTAATGACCAATGCCGGTAACGAAGGCCGAGACGACATCTTCAAACGCTTCGCGTTCAACAGCTTTGGTACGCGTAACTTTGGGCATCATGGCTCTTATTGTGGCTACGCATTTCGTGCTGGCAGCGGTGCATTTATGAATGATTTGGATAAATTTGCCCATTTAAAACCAGACTTCGATAATGCCGAATACATCATCTTTATTGGTATGTCGCCAGCTCAAGCTGGCAACCCTTTTAAGCGTCAGGCGCGCCAACTCGCCAATGCGCGAACAGAAGGCAGCTTAGAATACACCATCATCACGCCAAGTTTGCCTGCGGGTTCATCGAGCTTGGCAGCCGGTGACAACAACCGCTGGATACCAATCAAGCCGGGCACCGACTCTGCCCTCGTGCTTGGCATGATCCAATGGATCATCGAAAACCAACGCTACAACAAAACCTTCTTGGCGCAGCCGGGGGCGAATGCGATGAAACGTGCAGGCACAGCGCACTGGTGTAATGCTACGCATCTCGTGATAAGCGATGAGCAGCACCCGAGAAACGGCACGTTTTTACGCGCGTCGGACTTGAATCTGCCATTCGAGGGCGAAGCGTTGTCTGATTCCGATCCGTACGTCATCGTGGATGATCAAAGTGGCGAATTTGGTGTTCATACCCAAGCTGAGGAAGCGGCACTGTTTGTCGATAAAACGGTTTCGCTTGCATCAGGCGAAGTGCGCGTAAAGTCGTCTCTACAAAGACTCAAAGAAGAGGCGTTTAAATACAGCCTTGAGTTCTACAGCCAACAATGTGAAATCCCTGTCGAACAAATTGTTGAACTAGCAAAACGCTTCACCAGTCACGGAACCAAAGCGGTGGTCGATACCCACGGCGGCAACATGCACACCAATGGGTTCTATAACTCGTTTACCATCATGATGCTCAATGCGTTGATTGGTAACATCAACATGAAAGGCGGCGCGATGGCCAAAGCGGGTGGCTACCCAACTTCCGCTGCGGGTCCTCGTTACGACTTCACCAAGTTTGCTGGCAAAGTCGGCCCGAAAGGCGTCTTTTTATCGCGCAGTAAATTCCCATACCACAAAACCAGCGAATACAAACGTCGCGTTGAGGCAGGAAAATCCCCTTACCCAACTCGCGCACCTTGGTATCCGTTTGCAGCGCCACTGCTGACAGAACACCTATCTGCGGCTATTGATGGTTATCCATATCGCGTTAAAGCGTGGATCAACCACATGGCGAACCCGATGTATGGTGTACCCGGTTTGAAAACACTACTGGAAGACAAGCTTAAAGATCCAAAGCAGCTCGGTTTGATTGTGTCTGTTGATGCATTCATTAACGAAACCACCGCGTTGTCGGATTACATTGTGCCGGACACCGTTACTTACGAAAGCTGGGGCATGGCAACGCCTTGGCACGATGTTCCGGTGAAAACCGTTACCGCTCGTTGGCCGATAGTGGAAGCGCGAACAGAGAAAACCGCCGACGGTCGCTCGATTTGCTTAGAGAACTTTCTGATTGATGTTGCTAAGAAAATGCAGCTGGGCGGTTTTGGTGACAATGCAATTCAAGATGCGCAAGGCAACTGGCACGCTCTCCACAGCGCTGAAGATTTCTACTTACGTTCCGCGGCAAACTTGGCTTATGTGAAAGGCGGCGTGCCTGAAGTTTCGGCAGAGGACATCGCGTGGTCCGGCCTAGAGCGTTTAATGCCAGCCATGCAGAAGACACTGACAGCGGAAGAGATGAAACGTGTGGCGTTTATTTTTGCTCGCGGTGGACGCTTTGAAAATGCCAGCGAAGCGTATCAAGGTCAGCAGATGAAGCATAAATGGACACGACCAGTTGCGATATGGAATGAACGTGTCGGCAGCGCAAGAAACACCATGACCGGTGATTTCTACACCGGTTGCCCAACATGGCATCCACAAAAGCTGGCCGATGGCACACCAATGGAAGAACAGTTCCCAAGCTCAGAATGGCCATTCAGCCTGACGAACTTTAAATCCAACATTCACAGTGCGGTATCCAACCTATCGCCAAGGTTGAACTCGATCAAAGGCGTAAACCCTGTGTACATCCATCCAATCGATGCCGAGCGCGCAGGCATTAAAACGGGTGATGAGTTTGTTATCGAAACTCCATCTGCAAGCACCAAAGCACTTGCGATGATAGTCAGCGGGATTCGCCCTGGCACACTCGGGTTTGAACATGGGTTTGGTCATACCGAGCTAGGACAACGCTCGCACTGGATCGGCGATAAACAACAACCCGTAAAAACGCGCAGCCAAGATGGCGTCAACATTAACGACATTGGCTTAATTGACCCTACCCGAGAAGGCAAAGGCGTATTGTTGGATTGGGTAGTGGGCGCGGCGGCACGTCAGTCCCTGCCGGCCAAAATCCGCAAAGCTTAGTAGAAAACCTAACCTGAAGAGCTGTCATTTAGCAGCTCTTCACATCCTCTAAATATGTGGAAATCCACAATACCTTTCGTTATTGACAAGGCCGACAATATCGTCCCAGTGACTACCAAGTAGCACTTGGACATATTAATAAGAATTAAAGTGAGTCAGCATGTCAAAGATTCTTCCTGTGGTGACAGCCTGTTTGCTAGCCACCACTATGGGCGCAAGCGCCTCGTCTATTCCGGAAAAAGCCAGCGTGTGTAGTGGTTGTCACGGCCAAGATGGTATGGGACAGCCAAATATCGCTCCGATGATCGCTGGTTTAAACGCGAATTATCTCAACACTCAAATCGAACTCTTCCTTAGTGGTGAACGCCAAAACGTAGTCATGCAAGGCATGGCGAAAGAGCTTAGCGATCCTGCCGTTCGTAAAGAAGTCATGGATTACTTTGCTAACCTCCCGAGCTACGAGTTCACTAGCCCAGAGCAACGCGGCGACCAAGCCGACATTCGTAACCCGTATCGTAAATTAATCTTCCAAGGTGATTGGGATAGAAACATTCCAGCTTGCGCGACTTGTCATGGAGCCAGCGGAATGGGCGTCGACAAATTCCCTCGCCTCGCAAGCCAACATGCTGATTACTTAAAAACGCAATTGATGGCATGGAAAAACGGCACTCGCAGTGGTGACCCGCTCAATATGATGGGTACTATCGCGAAAAATCTCACTGACGAAGAGATTGAAAACCTTTCCTACTACTTTGCCTCATTACGTTACTAGGAGCAGACATGAAACGTTTCTATTCTTTGTTCGCATTACCTCTCATCTCTGCTGCTACTTTGGCCAACGAGCCACTGCCGGATCGTCAAACTGAACTGCCCGCGGTGAAAAAAGAGAGTCACAGTGAATATTTGCAGCCTCGCGATCTGAGTAAAATTCCAAACACCGCATTTGGTGAGCAAGTAAAACGTGGTTATTCCCTATTTGTTAACTCGCAACAAATGCGCGGAAAATACGTTGGCAACGAACAAAACTGTGTGAATTGCCATATGGAAGCAGGACGAAAAGCCAATGCAGCACCGCTGTGGGCGGCTTACATGGCATACCCGGCATATCGTAAGAAAAACGATCGCGTAAACAACTATGCTGACCGTATCCAGGGTTGTTTCGAATATTCCATGAACGGTAAAGCGCCCGCTTACGATTCGCCAGAAATTGTTGCTCTTAGTGCTTACGCCTACTGGTTGGCGATGGGCGGCTTGCTCGACAAACATGGTATGACGGATGAACCAATTCCGGAGCTAGACGCAAAAGCGTTGCAAGTTGGTGGAAAAGCAAAAGACTTCCCGCTGCCAGAAGCCATCGCGCAAGCATTACCAATTGAAGAACGAGGTAATCTCTCTGGACGTGGCTACCCAAAAATCGCCGCCCCTGAGCAAGAACCATCACCAGAGCGAGGGGCATTAGTCTACGAAAAGAACTGCGAAACTTGCCATCGCGCCGACGGCTCGGGTATCAAAGGCACCGACGGCCATTCATACATTCCTCCGCTTTGGGGCGAATATGCGTATAACTGGGGTGCAGGTATGCACCGTATTAACACTGCGGCCTATTTTATTTACGAAAACATGCCGCTTGGGAAAAGTGTCCAGTTAAGCAAACAAGAAGCGTGGGATGTCGCGGCATACGTCAATAGCCACGAGCGTCCACAAGATCCACGATTTAAAGGCAACGTGGCCGCAAACGCAGAGAGATATCACCAACATCAAGGCTATTACGGAAAAACAATTAGTGGTAAGCAAGTCGGCTCGAATGCTTTCAAGAGCGGTACCGTCGAGTAAAAGACAACCATTCATCTTAAATACCAGTGCTCCCACCTCCCTGCTCAGGCTCTCTGGGCAGGGTTGTTTTACTCTCCTGAAGCAATCACTGCCCCCCTCCAAACCAGCAACGTTAAGTAGTTTTCGGCTTCCAACATACCAATCTTCGCAGTAAAATAATGCGCCAAACGCGACTTTGTTTATATCTTAGAGCTTCCATATACTATGATGCCAAAAGTAAGAAACTCGTAAACTCCTGAATCAAAACAAGCGTGCCTAATGAAAAAAGAGTATTCTTAGGACAAATGAATCCAAAACCTACCCGATGAGTATTCAACCTAATTCCCGTCAGTTAATTTCATGCGAAGAGTGCGGCCTTGTTGTTCGTATTCCCGATATCGATCAAGGGCAAAAAGCTCAATGTCCTCGATGCGCGCATTCTCTGACAAAAGTGAATGCTAAACCCTATCAAAGCGTGATCGCCATTTCATCGGCATGTTTGATCATGTTGGTGTTAAGCATTTCTTTCCCTTTTATGTCGTTCAGTGTGCAAGGGCTATCGCAAGAAATCACCTTATTGCATGCGGCCAAAATGCTGGCTGAATTTCAAAATGTACTTTTAGGTGTGTTGCTTCTCGCAACGGTCGTCGTATTGCCTGCTATCTATGTCGGTCTCATTCTCTTTCTTCATCTCGAAGCATTAAAAGCGCGTAAACATACGCCATCCAAAAAACAGCAACGAATGGCGAAAGTTTTATGTCGCCTTCTGTTTCGAGTCGAACCCTGGCTGATGGTCGATGTATTCTTGATTGGCGTATTAGTCAGCTTAATTAAAATCGCTTCTCTGGCAGACATTGGAATGGGGACTTCATTCTGGGCGTTCTGCGTTTATACCGTGCTGGTAGTCAAATGTATTTCTATGGTTGACAAAAGCTGGCTCTGGGGACACTTCATTCCAGCCATCGTGCTGCCCGATGTAAATGAGGGCGATACGCACCATAACCACAACCATATTGGTTGCCATACGTGTCACCAACTCAACCCAATTGAAGCGAAAAAGCACCAATACTGCATTCGTTGTAAAAGCCCTATTCATAAATACAACCCAGCAGATAATTTACAAAAAGCTTGGGCGCTTTTGTTTGCGTCAGTCATTTTCTATATACCCGCGAACCTTTATCCAATGATGTATACCGTAAGCCTTGGACATTCAGAAGGTTCAACTATCATGGAAGGGGTAATACTGCTTTGGCATTTAGGTTCTTACCCTATTGCGATGGTAATTTTCTTTGCTAGCGTATTCATTCCAATGGCGAAAATGCTGGCACTCGCGTGGCTGTATTACAATGCGCAAAAAGCGCGATATCTTCCTCCCAAAGAAAGTATTTCACGCTTAAAGATATACCGCTTAACTGAGTTTATTGGTCGCTGGTCCATGATCGATATCTTTGTCGTTGCCATCTTAGTTGCACTGGTTCAGTTGCAAAACTTAATGGCGATTTATCCTGGCCCTGCTGCGCTCTCTTTCGCGGCAGTGGTCATTTTCACTATGCTTTCTGCAATGATATTTGACTCACGTTTGTTGTGGCAGTTGCCACAAAACGAAGTGCAGGAGCCGATTTCTGACAACTTAAACGAGAAAGCCAAATATGAGTGATGAGAACAACGTAACCGCTCAAATAAAACCGCAAAAGCAGATTTCTGCGATCTGGATTGTCCCGATCCTTGCGCTAGCCATGGGAGCGTGGATGCTGTTCCAATACATCAACAGTACAGGCCCACAAATTACTCTCCAACTGCCAACCGCAGATGGGATTGAGGTTGGTAAAACCGAAATCCGAGCACTGAATGTTAAAGTCGGTCTGATTACCGAAGTCACTCTCAGTGAAAACTACGATCACATCATCGCTAAGGCGCAGATGAATAAAGACGCGAAGCGCATGCTGCGAGATGACACCATGTTTTGGGTGGTGAAGCCTCGAATTGGCCGTGATGGTGTTTCAGGTTTAGAGACCTTGCTCTCTGGCGCTTACATCCAACTTCAGCCGGGTAAATCTAAAGTAGAAAAGGAGCACTTTACGGTATTAGATGTGCCACCGGTCGCTTCTCCTGATGCAGAAGGCCTGCGTCTTGTATTAACACACCGCGAAGCTGGCAAACTAGGTGTTGGTGACCCGGTTATTTATAAAGGCTTTACTGTTGGTCGTGTAGAGAAAACCAGCTTTGATGTTGATACTCGCAAAGCGCTGTATCAACTCTTTATTTTCAAACCTTATGACAGCTTAGTGCGCACTCGTACTAAGTTTTGGCTGAATTCTGGTGTTGATTTACAGCTCAATGCCGAAGGGTTTGAAGTTAAGTTTGGCTCGCTAGAGAGCATGCTAACGGGTGGCGTTACCTTCGATACCGTTCCAGGTCTTGAGTCCGGTGAACAACTCACAGAAGACATGGTTAATTTCCGCTTGTACGATGATATTAAGCAGCTGAGAGAGGGTATGTACGATGACTACATTGAGTTCGTCATGTTATTTGATGAATCGGTACGTGGCTTAAAAGCGAATGCGCCTGTTGAGTACCGCGGTCTTCGTATCGGTACCGTGACGAGAGTACCGATGCGTTTACCAACACCAGAAGAAAACTTCTCTGCGAAAAAAATTCCTGTTTTGGTGCGCGTTGAGCTCGGTCGAGTGTACGGAGATTTAGAATCCCAATCTTTATCTATGTTCAAAGAGAAGTTGAAGGAAGAGTTTGCTCGCGGTCTCCGTGGCACCTTAAAGACTGGTAACTTGTTAACTGGCGCGCTTTATATTGATGCAGACTTTTACCCTAATGATGATCAGTACGTTCCAAGTGAATTTGAAGGTTTAGATGTTTTCCCAACCATGCGTGGTGGTTTTGCCCAAGTCCAGCGCCAAGTCAATGACTTCCTAAATAAGATTAATAGCTTACCAATGGAAGAAACGCTTAACTCTCTCAATTCAACGTTAAAAACGTCGGAAAAGACGTTGGCGTCAGCAGAACGTGTCGCGGACAGTATTGATAAACTTTTAAATCAAGAAGAGACGCAAGAGATCCCAACAGATATTCGCCAAAGCTTGCAGCAGTTGCAAAAAACACTCGATGGTTATGGACCAAACTCAACCATGTACAATGAAATGGAAGCCACGCTCAAAGAACTAGAAAGCGTGATGACAGAGTTTAAACCAGTACTTAAACAGCTAAACGAAAAGCCAAACTCTCTCGTGTTTGGAGAAGATGAAATCAGTGACCCAATCCCAGTTAAAGGCCAAAACTAATGAAACGAGTATTCTTTTTGTCTATCGCGCTATTTGTCGGTCTAACGGGTTGCAGTAGCACTCCAGAAACTAAAGGGGCTTTGTACCTTCTACCTAAGGCGGAACCAGTAACTCTGAGCTCTTCTGATATCTCACAGCGCCCTACTTTAGTTGTTCGTCCAGTAAAACTGGCAAGTTATTTAAACGACAGTGGTATCGTTTACCGAACCTCTGAGACTCAAGTTATCCAGGCAAGAAACAATCAATGGGCGCATAGTATTTCCGAGCAAATCACTCAGAGAGTCGTCACAGAACTACGCCACAAACAGACTCATTACTGGCCGACTGAAATGAACAACCTGTTGGATCAAAATGATGAAGCCAAACTACAGCTTACGTTAAATAAATTTAATGGTAGCTACAAAGGCAATATCGAAATTGAGGGGGAATGGTTACTCATCAATGCTGAAGGTAAGGTAGAAAACAGTGCACCAATACAAATCTCTCAGCCTCTACAGGACGAAGGCTATGGAGCACTTGTCGACGCACTGTCCGTCGGGTTGGAAGAAATGACTTCGGAGATTGCCAAAAAAATCTAAGATCGATGTTAATTACAGGGAAGCAAGTTGCTTCCCTTTTTTGTGCTGCAAGAAGTTTTTTCGATCGAAATAGATGTAGATAATCAAGCGAGACAAATTGATCTTAGTCAGACTGCAATCCGTTCTTTGGTGCTACTCTACGGCAAAATATAAAGCCCCATCCTATGACCTTATGTAGAGGTCTTGTTGATAAGGTTCTTGAGTAGCAATGTCGATTAACATTTCCGATTTAACCACCGCCCTAAATAAGGTGGAGCATATTCATAAAGTTCAACTTGAAAATGTGCATCAGTTCTTTAAAGCAAACGAAGCTTTCTCGGTAAAAACGTTCAGCCAACTTATATCTAGTGACTCACTTGATGAGCGATTTAAAACCATCGACAAGGCCTTCTCTTTGCTTGGTGATGTGAAAACCTACCTTTTAGAAGCGTCTTACTTAGTTAAGTAAAAATAAAAAAGCCCCTGTAACTTAATTACCGGGGCTTTCATTTTATCGCCGCTAAGTTGTGGAGTTACAACTTGTAGCGATCATCAATGACCGTTGTCTCTGGGAAGGTTTTACCCTCGTCCATCGCTTCCTCAGTCTCTTCTTTTACTTTGCTATCGATCCAGAAATTACCAATATCCATTGGATGAAGCACCCATTCTGTCGCTTTTGTCATGCCATCTTTAGGAATTTTAACCCAGCGCCAATGTGCAACTCGAGAATAAGGCACCATGTATCCAGGAACGATGATATTCGCTTTGCTGACATAGTTTTGGATTTGATGCGATAAATCGTAACGCTTCTCCTGATCAAACTCAGAGTCATAAGCTTCAATCAACTGGTCCAGCTCAGGGCTGCTGTAGTTGGTGTGAGCATTCGTTTGTGGTCGATTCGCATTATCAGAGTGCAGGTATTCCCAATACGCAGGAATCTCACCAGAGCCCATATTCAAGAACGCTAACTGATGCTTTTTCTCAAGAATGTATTTAAACGCAGATGAGCCATCAACCAAGTTTAACGTGAACTCAAGACCAGCAAGTTTCGCTTGCTCTTTCAGGTATGCAATACGTGGAGTCCAAGAGTTGTATCCGTAGGTGATAGCAAAGCTCAAGCGTTGGCCCTTATCGTTGACACGAATACCATCTGCGCCCACTTTGTCAAAGCCCGCTTTTTCGAAGTGTTTAACCGCCGCATCAGCATCAAACTTTGGCGGTGTATTGTTAGGATCATCGTATTCGCCATGACCAAAGCCGAGTCCATGTGGTTTACGTGAATAATCCCCACGCATGATATTTTCAATCATGCCGTCATAGTCAGTGGCTGCCATAACACCTTTGCGCACTTCTAGGTTATCCAACATCGGCATCGCTGTGTTCATCCAAAGGCCACCGGCGCCTTGTGGTGCTTCGTTAAAGCCCCAGTACTTTTGGATATAGCCTTTTTTGTACACATCACTATCGGTTTTGTCATGCCAAAAGCTTGGTAGCACCATCTCAAAGTAGTCCAAGTTGCCTTTCTCAAAGTGCTTCATGGCAATATCAGGATCGCGAATCACCTTAATGCGGACTTTTTCTACGTTGTAACGGTTTTTATAGTAGCGGTTGTTATACCCCCACCAATCTTCGCCCACGTGTTTGAATGTCACGCTCTTACCTTTCTTCACTTTATCAATGTAGTAAGGCGCCGCAGTTGGCTCAGATTTAAAGTTGAACTTTCTGACGAAGTTATCAGGCATGCCATCGTTATTTGCGTCCTTTTCTCCTTCAAAGAAGTGTTCCGGACGAGGCTGAAAACCATTACTCGGCATGTTAATCATAACCATGAGCGAGTCATGACTTTGAGCTACAGCAAGATTGACTTTGATCGTGTAGTCGTCAATTTTTTCAACACCAACAACGCTGTTCGTGAAGAAGTCGTTGTACCACGGGTCGATAATGTCTTTTGACGTGTAGTACTTCATCATAAAGACGTAATCATCTGCCGTAATTTTTTCACCATCTGACCACTCGGCCGTTTCATCAAGCTTAAAGAATACGGTTTTGTTGTCCTCTCCAAATGCCCATGACTTAGCAAGTTGGGGGATCCATTTACCAGTATTTGGATGACGCTGAGCAAGCTTTGGTGAACCATCCATTAAATATTGGCGCAAGCCAGAGTTCGCATCTGGACCAACACTTCGTAATGTCTGAGGAAAGCTCTGAATGTAAGTACGATAAGTACCACCTCGTACCGCTTCTTCAGAGGCGAACAGAGGTTCATTGTTATTTGAAATCCATTCTATATCAGCAGGTAGCTCTGCCGCACTCAGTTGAAAACTGGCAGCGGTCAGTGTTGCAAGTACTGAAAATGGCAGTTTTTTAGTCATGTTTCTTCCTTGTTGTGTTTGCGATTAAGGTCGTAGCAAGGAAGACGGCGTGTGAAAGCTGCAAATAGAAAATACGCAGATAGGAAATAATAGGAGCGTAATATGAAGTGACTTCCTGCCAGCTTCTATATTAATTTCAAAGAGTTTCACTAGGTCATCCTAGACCTTACAACGCAGTGAATGCATCTTCGCCATAGTATTCTTTAGGCTTTTGTAACGCAAGTCATCAATAATACATGGTCGCATTTTCTATGCATCACAGTGAGTTATGTTACAAAAGTGTGATCGATATAGTACCAAGCCCTACTTTCCTCATAATAAACCGTAGAACCTTTATCCGAATAAGATCCCCCCTACACCAATTAAAGCAAGCAAGTAAGCGAGCAGATATAACTGGTAAAAATGAGCAGTTGCTTACTACGGTTGGTATTTTTATTAGATACAAAAAAGGTGAGGCATCACAGCCTCACCTTTCTTTATACAATACAAGACTGTGCTTACATACTAGACAAGCTGTCATTGATCGATTTCAACACTGCAGCAGGATCCACAGCTTGAGTAATTGGACGCCCAATAACAAGATAGTCAGAGCCTGACTGAATAGCCTCTACTGGTGTCATGATGCGGCGCTGGTCACCTTGCTCAGAGCCGGCAGGTCGGATTCCAGGTGTAACTAACTTAAAGTCTTGACCCAGTTCGCTCTTAAGCAATGAAGACTCTTGAGCTGAACATACAACACCATCTAAACCAGCGTTTTTGGTCAATGTCGCCAGACGAATAACTTGATCCTGAGGCGCAATGTTCAAACCAATACCCGCTAAATCACTTTGTTCCATACTGGTTAGTACCGTTACTCCAATCAGAAGTGGGCGATCTTTACCGTATGGCTCAAGAATTTCACGTGATGCCGTCATCATGCGCTCACCACCGCTCGCATGCACATTCACCATCCAAACCCCTAATTCTGCGGCTGCGCGGACCGCCTTAGAACACGTATTTGGAATATCGTGAAATTTCAAATCCAGGAAGACTGAAAAACCACGTTTGTGGAGTTCACGTACGAAATCAGGACCAAATAGCGTAAACATTTCCTTGCCAACTTTTAGGCGACATGACGCAGGATCAATTCTATCTACAAACGCAAGTGCGTCTGCTTGGTTATCATAATCCAGTGCGACAATAACTTTTTGGTCGATCATTTCATCTCCTAACTATTTTGGTTCTTATTAAATAAAAAGTTAAAAAAATGCAGCGGACAGAAACTCTGTCAGCTGCATTAAAATTATTCACCATCCAATCCGCGGATTGGCTTGATCGTCCCCCACCCTTTACAGGATGGGCAGTGCCAATAAAGGGAATGAGTAGAAAACCCACACTTCCGGCATCGGTAGTGTGGTTTCACTTTTAACTGTTCACCCACCATCGCTTGTAGCGTCGACAGACTGTCCTTCGCGCGACCGTCTTCTGCTTCAGCAATGTGGTAGTCAATTAATCGATAAAAGCCCTTCATGGTTGGATTTTTCAGCAGCTGTTTGGTCAGCAGCTCTTGTGCAGCCCCGACGTTCTCGTGGTGAGCAACCAACTGAGCCAACATTAACTCGGCTGATACGCCTGCTTTCTTATCAATACAAGCTCGCAGAAACTCTACAAGTTCATCTTCCTGGCCCAAATGATGGTAGCACTCTGCAATGGTTGGTAAGACATCGCTGATAAAGTCTTTGTCTTGCTCAAGCACACCCGTCAGGTATTTTATCGTGTGTTTATAATCTTCAGACTCTAGATAAATTCGTCCCAAAGCAATACTCGCTCGAACACACTTTGGGTCTTCTGCTAGGGCTTTTTTAAAGTGCTGTATTGCCTTATTAGTATTACCATCGGCTTGGTCGAGCATTGCAATTTCACACCAAAAATGAGCAATATTCGCACGCATTCTGGAGCGTTTATTACCCAACTTAGCCAATTGATTGGCGTAATAAATTGCTTTTTCCCATTCACGTGTTTGTTGGTAAATGGTTACCAATTGCTGAAGGGCCGCTTCTTTGTAATCTGGCTCTTCGACTAACTGTTCGAAGATTTTCTCTGCACGATCGAGAAAACCAGAGACCATGTAATCTTTCGCCAACTGTTGAAGTGCAAGATTCTTTTGATCCAATGTTAAGCCAGAGCGAGAAATGAGATTTTGGTGAATTCGGATTGCACGGTCGACTTCGCCACGAGACCGGAATAGGTTACCCAACGCAAGGTGAGTATCGATGGTCTCGTTATCAACTTGGAGCAATTCAATAAAGTGATCGACAGCCTTATCTGATTGGTCAGAGAGCAGCAGATTAAGACCCGTCATATACTGACGAGAGATTTGATGAGATTGCTTCTGCTTGTCTTGCTGAGCGCTGCGATGCCCCATATACCAGCCATACGCAGCAGCTATAGGCAACAACAAGAAGAGTAGTTCAAGCATTAAAGTTAAGCCTTATCCTTATGCCTGTTTTTCGATGGCTGGCTTATCAGCAGGTTTGTTTGCATCTGTAGGTTCGTACTTTTTCAGTTTTTTCTTTAAACGACGAACTTGTAGCTGAGTTTTCAGCTGGATACTACCAAAGATAACCCACGCTAAAGCAAAGCCAACCACAAATACCACACCTAATAGTGTAGATAAGTGGAACTCTCCTTTGGCTAGAAGATAGTTAAAAGTCACGAGCTCTTGGTTTTGGGAACCTAACGCCAATGCAATTAAAAAGAGAGCTAAAACAGCAACGATTTTTATAATTTTCATTTACATCACCCTTCTAGGAGTAAGTCGGTAAGATTATGCAGGAAAATGCTTCTTCAGACTACGTATATTAGCAATAATCTATACCCAAGTAACCTCAAGATGCTTAGTTTGTAGACACGCCTAGAAGTTAAAGTTACTTGGGTGTAGAAAGCTGCAAAGAAAACAGCCAGAATCAACAGCTCGCTTCGTAAACTGCTTGGATACATTACAAAAAAGCGGCATACACAAACGTATGCCGCTTTTTTCAAACTAATAAGAGTGCGTTAGCCAATATTTACACGCTCACGAAGCTCTTTACCAGGTTTGAAATGTGGAACGTATTTACCTTCCAATTCCACTTTATCGCCCGTTTTAGGGTTACGACCTACGCGAGGCTCGCGGTAATGAAGAGAAAAACTACCAAAGCCGCGGATCTCGATACGGTCACCGCTCTCTAGCGTAGAGGCCATGTGCTCTAAAATATCTTTTACAGCATCCTCTACCTCTTTCGCTGATAAGTGTGTTTGCTCAGCGCAGAGTCTTTCAATCAGTTCAGACTTAGTCATAGTTGCCCTCTTTGAGTATCTTTATCACTTATTATAGTAAGTAATACTAATTCCAACAAACACTTGCTGACAATTCTAGACAAATTTTATGCAAAATGCGCAATGAAGAAATGCCTTTTATTAAGATAGTTTACCGTCATTAGTATTACTACTTAAATATGCTCAAATATAAAAAAGGAGCCTTGCGGCTCCTTTTTTGCTTAAGCGAGTATATTATTCGCCTTTAGCAGCTTTGAAAGCGTCAGCCATTGCGTTACCGAATGCATTGTCATCTTGCTTGTTGATAGATGCCATTGCTTCTTGCTCGTCAGCTTCGTCTTTAGCTTTGATAGATAGGTTGATTACGCGGTTCTTACGGTCTACACCTGTGAACTTAGCTTCAACAACATCACCAGCGCTTAGGATTAGAGAAGCATCTTCTACGCGATCGCGAGATACTTCAGAAGCACGGATGTAACCTTCAACGCCTTCTGCGATTTCAACAGTAGCGCCTTTAGCGTCAACAGCAGTTACAGTAGCGTTAACTAGAACACCTTTCTTGTTGTCAGCAACGTAAGCATTGAATGGGTCGTTTTCCATTTGCTTGATGCCTAGAGAGATGCGCTCACGCTCAGCGTCTACTGCTAGAACAACTGCAGAGATCTCGTCGCCTTTCTTGTACTCACGTACAGCTTCTTCGCCAGCAACATTCCAAGAAATGTCAGATAGGTGAACTAGACCGTCGATGCCGCCTTCTAGACCGATGAAGATACCGAAGTCAGTGATAGACTTGATCTTACCAGTAACTTTGTCGCCTTTAGCTTGTGCTTCAGCGAATGACTGCCATGGGTTAGCTTTACACTGTTTCAGACCTAGAGAGATACGACGACGTTCTTCGTCGATTTCAAGAACCATAACCTCAACTTCGTCGCCAACATTAACAACTTTAGAAGGGTGGATGTTCTTGTTAGTCCAATCCATTTCTGAAACGTGAACTAGACCTTCAACGCCTTCTTCGATTTCAACGAAGCAGCCGTAGTCAGTTAGGTTAGTTACGCGACCAGTTAGTTTGTGACCTTCTGGGTAACGCTTAGCGATTGCTACCCATGGATCTTCGCCTAGTTGCTTAAGACCTAGTGATACGCGAGTACGCTCACGGTCGAACTTAAGAACTTTAACTTGGATCTCGTCACCAACGTTAACGATTTCAGATGGGTGCTTAACGCGCTTCCAAGCCATATCAGTGATATGTAGAAGACCGTCAACGCCACCTAGGTCAACGAACGCACCGTAGTCAGTAAGGTTCTTAACGATACCTTTAACTTCAGAACCTTCTTGTAGAGTTTCTAGAAGCTCGTCACGCTCAACACTGTTTTCAGATTCGATAACAGCACGACGTGAAACAACTACGTTGTTACGTTTTTGGTCAAGTTTGATAACTTTGAACTCTAGCTCTTTGTTTTCTAGGTGAGCAGTGTCGCGGATTGGGCGTACGTCTACTAGAGAGCCAGGAAGGAAAGCACGGATACCGTTTAGTTCAACAGTGAAACCGCCTTTAACTTTACCGTTGATGATACCAACAACAGTTTCAGCTTCTTCGTAAGCTTTCTCAAGTACGATCCAAGCTTCGTGACGCTTAGCTTTCTCACGAGAAAGTTGAGTTTCACCGAAACCATCTTCAACAGCGTCTAGAGCTACGTCTACTTCAGCGCCAACTTCAACTTCAAGTTCGCCAGCAGCGTTCTTGAACTGTTCAGCAGGGATAGCAGATTCAGACTTAAGACCAGCGTCAACAAGAACGAAACCGTTCTCGATAGCTACTACAGTACCTTTAACGATGCTGCCTTGTTGGAATTCTGTTTCGTTTAGAAACTCTTCAAAGAGTTGAGCAAAAGATTCAGTCATTTAGTTAATCTTCAATAAATTAAACTTCCACGGGTATCCTACCGCATGGGGTTATTAAATTCGCCAGTCATCATCCTTGCGACCAACGCTCTTAGTCTAGCCGAGTATCATTACTCAGCTAGCTTCGATTCGATATATTGTAGTGCCTTTTCTACTACTTCGTCGATAGTCATCGACGTAGAATCTAGCACAAGCGCATCCTCAGCAGGGCGTAGTGGCGCCACTGGGCGGTTACGATCTCGGTCGTCACGCTCTTGGATCTCGCTTAAAAGGTCAGCAAATTTAACATCTAACCCTTTCTCTTGCAACTGTTTAAGGCGTCGATTTGCACGCTCTTCTGCGCTCGCATCAAGGAAGATTTTCGCTTGTGCACTTGGGAATACAATTGTGCCCATATCACGACCATCAGCCACTAGGCCCGGAGCGGCCTCAAATGCACGCTGACGACGTAATAATGCTTCACGAACACGTGGCAGAGCCGCAACTTTAGATGCTGCCATACCCGTTTCTTCTTTGCGAAGCTCCCCTGACACATCTTCGCCTTCTAGAACGACCTTAACTAAGTCACCCTCTGCGATAAATTGAACGTCTAGGTGTGTTGCCAGAGGGACAAGTGCGTCTTCTGACTCTGTGTCGACACCGTGGTGAATCGCAGCGAGTGCAAGTACACGATAAATTGCGCCAGAATCTAAGAGTTGGAAACCCAACTTTTTCGCCAGCAACATACATAAAGTGCCTTTACCTGCACCACTAGGTCCATCTACGGTTACAACCGGAGTTTGAGAGGACATGTTCTTCTCCACCTATAGTTTCTTTTCAGCAATTTGCTCGGTTTTCGAGGCGCGCATTATACGGGTAATCGCCCTTTGGAGCGAGGAAAAATGTCGTGTAAAGCATTACACCTAATGCGCAATTGGATTCATCAATAAACATAAGGTTCAACAAAAACGGCGAGAGCTTCCACCCTCGCCGTTTTAAATGTCATGATCTTAGGTTCGATTAAACAATCGGTTTTTGACCACGCTCAGCTAACTTTAAGATCACGCTGTCAGCAACTTTGCCCGCGACACCTGCTAGCTTGTCTGCCAGTTTTTTCTTCTGCACATAATGCACAGAAAGTACGGTTTTATCTTTGCATGCCGCAACAACGATATCATCAGATGTACTAATGTCATCCACCAAACCAAGCTCTTTCGCTTGTGTACCGAACCAGTGCTCACCAGTGGCTACTTTGTCTAGGTCCAAACTAGGACGACGCTCGCGAATGAAGTCTTTAAACAAGACATGCGTTTCTTCAAGCTCTTGCTTAAACTTATCGCGCGCTTTATCGGTATTCTCACCAAACATCGTTAGCGTGCGTTTATATTCACCCGCGGTTAGTTGTTCGTACTCAATGTCATGTTTCTTCAACAGTTTGTTGAAGTTAGGAATTTGTGCGATAACGCCAATAGAACCCACAATTGCAAACGGTGCAGAAACAATCTTATCTGCTACACATGCCATCATGTAACCGCCACTTGCCGCAACTTTGTCAACAGAGATGGTCAGAGGAAGACCCGCAGCTTTGATTCGGTCCAGTTGAGAAGAGGCAAGGCCGTAACCATGAACCATACCACCGCCAGATTCTAAACGAAGTAATACTTCATCACCTTCACGTGCGACAGCCAAAATAGCAGTGATCTCTTCACGTAGAGACGCGACTTCTTTTGCGTCTATGCTACCGTTGAAATCAAGAACGAATAGGTGTGGTTCACGCTTGCTATCTAATGAACCGTCTTTGCTCGCTTGTTTGATCTCTTTTTCACGAGATTTGTTTTTCTCTTTCTCTTCTTTCTTGACCGCTTTATCTCGAGCCTTGATGAAAGCATCGTCATGTAAATGATGTTCTAACTGCTCAACAGATTGTTTATGTTGCTCTGAAAGGTTGGTAATCTCTAACTCCCCTTTCGCCGCACCCGATTTGCCACCAGCCGATTTTGCAATAATGAGCAGAACAATTATCGCAGCAACCACCGTGATAATTTTGGCCAGAAACAGACCATAATCTAATAAAAATTCCAACGAGAGCTCCTTTATCTCATTTCAGATGACGTTAGTATGTTACGCAGAAACATCAGCGAGAAGGCAGCGCGGTTTGTAACCACTTGTTCTGATTGATAGCATACCTAACGAAAGTTCTGGAATTGGTATAACACATGAATTGGTGTATTGTAACCATCTTGTCACGATTACCAAGATTTTCCATTGAGAAACAGGCGTTTTTTAGCGTCAATTAACTATCATGGACCCTCTTACAATAATAAGGATTTATCGCCGTGAACTACTCCGTTTCAGCTGATGCTCTAAAAGGTAAAGTCATTCTTGTTACTGGCGCTGGTAATGGCATCGGCCGTCAAGCCGCGCTTTCTTATGCCGAGCACGGTGCAACTGTTATTCTCTTGGGTAGAAATGTGCAAAACCTTGAATCTATCTATGATGAGATTGAAGCCGCTGGCTACCCACAAGCTGCTATCATTCCTCTGGATCTCAAGGGCGCAACTAAGCAAAATTACATTGATATGGCAGAGACAATCGAAGGACAGTTTGGTCGTTTGGATGGCCTATTACACAACGCAGGTGTCTTGAGTTCGCTGTGTCCATTTGATCAAATCAAAGAGGAAGATTTCGACGATATCATGCAGATCAACGTGAAAGCAGAAGTGTTAATGACTCAAGCACTACTGCCTGTGATGCGTAAATCAGAAGCTGGGCGTATTATCTTTACCTCTTCGACCGTCGGCCACTCTGGTCGCGCGTTCTGGGGGCCATACGCTATCTCTAAGTTTGCCGTAGAAGGCATGATGCAAGTTTTGGCTGACGAGCTGAGTGATACGCCGATCCGTGTTAACGCAATTAACCCTGGAGCAACTCGTACTCGCATGCGTGAAAAAGCATACCCGGGTGAAGACGCAAATACTCTCAAAACGCCATTGGATCTCATGCCGCTATATTTGCACTTAATGGATCCAGCGGTTACCGATGTGAATGGTCAGTGCATCGACGCTCAACCGAAGCGTAAATAACTAATTCAGGTTACCTCACATAATCGATTGAAAAGGCAGCAAACGCTGCCTTTTTTCATTTCTCTCTTCATAAAAATCTTGCGACTTTCTGCCATAGAAATATACTGTACATATATACAGGTATTTATTATGCACGATATTATTCAGCACTTAAAAAGCCAGCACCTTGTTTGGCAAGCAAATTTAACGAAAACAGATCCTCAGCAGTTGCGGACTAGTTCCGGGTTTTCTGAATTAGATGATTTGCTCGGCGGAGGCTTTCCACCTCATGGCGTAGTGGAGATGGAATCTATTGGTAGTATTGGTGAATTGCGTTTGCTCGCTCCTTATTTAAAAGCCACCCAGACCAATGGTGTGACTGCATTTATTCAACCTCCCGCGTTAGTGAATTCTCTGTTCTTACACTACATCGGTTTGGATATAAACCAAGTGTGGGTCGTTAATCCAGCTCATCCCAAAGATGCTCTTTGGGCTGCAGAGCAATGTCTGAAAAGTGGGGTATGCAGTAATGTTTTGTTATGGCAAGAAGAGCTTGAAATACATCAAGTGAAACGCTTACAGGTAGCGAGTGGGCAAGGCACTTGTCCTCTATTCATGCTCAAGCCTAATATGACAAACCGCTTGTCTTTACCTGTTTCATTAAGCCTAAAGCTGCAAGGTAATGTACAAGGCGTCAAAGTGGAAGTTCTCAAGCGAAAAGGCGGTTGGAGCAAAGGCAGTGTCGATATCAGTTTCCAACACCACTACCCACAACTGGTAATGCCAAGCACGACTCACATTCCATCAACGGTGGTCAATTTCCCACTGGCGAACCAAGGTTAGTGATATGGCTTTGTGGATTTACTTGCACTTCCCTCGCCTACAGCTAGACGCACTCTTTGGTGATAACCAAGATCAACCCGTGGTGATTGTCGAAAGCCAACGTTGCCAGATTATTCAATACAACGAGATTGCCGAACAACAAGGCATTAAGCCTGGTATGGGCTTAGGCAGTGCTGCGTCCTTGTGTCGAGATTTACAAGTGCATCCTTATCATCCACAAACCGAATTAAATAAATTACAAGAGGTAGCTCAGTGGTTGTATTTGATCACATCTGACGTTGTGTTGATGCCAAACCAAGGTATTTTGCTACGTGCCACACCGATGCTCACCCTATATGAAGGGTTGGACAATTACTGGAATAAAGTCAGTGCTCACTTAACTAAACTGCAGTTAAGCTTTCAATTTGGTTGTGGTTTTTCACCTCTGTCAGCCAAGTTAATGGCATTGGCAGGAGCAAATGTTCTTAGTGACGACAAATCTCTTATCGAACAAATGTTATTCCCATTACCTCTGCCTCTAACCGATTTATCGAGCTCTATGGTTGAAAAGCTGCACCGCGTAGGCGTTACTTCCTTAAAAGGGTTACTTGAACTGCCGTTGCAAGACATCGCTCGACGCTTTGATATCGATTTGGTGAACTACGTTGGTCGACTGACTGGGCAGTTTAAGCATCCTGTCGACTTTTATCACCCGACCGAATCCTTCCAAGTTTATTTAGAACTGCTGTTTGAGTTCGAAAACGTTCAGTGGATTGAAAAGCCGCTGGCCAAGTTACTTCGTCAACTCGAAACCTTTCTTAAATTAAGAGATAAGGTCGCTTTTGAGCTGTGTTTAACACTCCACCAGCGTGAGAAACAAGAGCAACACCTTCAACTCACTTCTGCGCAAGGTGATTACCTATGTCAGCGTTGGCAGCAGTTAGCGAGTTTAAGCTTAGAGTCACTCTCGCTCAATGGCCCAGTCACAGGGCTAACGTTAAAAGTCATCCGTCAAGGTGAGCCTCTTAGTGCATCACGCAATCTCTTTGCTGGGCAAAAAGGGAACATGAATGCTTTAGAACTGCTCTCTTTACTGCAAGCTAAATTGGGGAAAAGTGCTGTGTTAAAACCCAACATCGCTTGTGATCCTAGACCAGAAAAGGCCAGTCAATATCGCCCTGCTGATGCTCCAGATGAAAAGGAGCACGCCATACCCTCCATACTACGCCCCGCAATGCAATTGCCCACTCCCATTGCATTGCAAGAGCAAGTCTCTTTGGTCCACGGACCTGAGCGAATCGTTTCTGGATGGTGGGATGGTGATGAGATCATGCGTGATTACTACATTGCACACACCAAGCAAGGCCGCTGGTTATGGATATTTCGCGATCAGCACAAGCACTGGTTTCTTCATGGCTATTTTTGTTAAATCGACAGTAATTTTTGTTGGGTCATTATGAGTTACGCGGAACTATTTTGTCAGTCTAACTTCTCTTTTTTGACTGGGGCTTCTCATGCAGAAGAGCTTGTACTCCAAGCTGCTTTCTATCGCTATCAAGCTCTAGCCATAACTGATGAATGTTCGGTCGCGGGCGTTGTCAAAGCCCATGCGACCATCGAACAACATAAACTCGATATCAAACAAATCGTTGGAAGTATGTTTTGGTTAAATGATGAATGCCAAATCGTACTGCTTTGCCCTTGTCGCAAGGCTTATGCCGAGTTGTGTCGTATCATCACAAACGCAAGAAGACGAAGTGAAAAAGGCAACTATCAACTGTTCGAATGGGATTTGATGTCGATTCGACATTGCTTGGTATTGTGGCTGCCCACACATCAAGAGAGTGACCACTATTGGGGACGCTGGCTCAATCAACACCACGCTAATCGTTTGTGGGTAGCGATTCAGCGCCATTTGAGTAACAACGATACTGAGTACATTGCGCACTGCGAGCAGTTAGCACATGAATTTCAATTACCTATAACTGCCTGCGGAGGCGTTCTCATGCATGATGTTGAACGCTTGCCATTACAGCATGTACTTACCGCTATAAAGCATGGGTGTAGCGTCGATAAACTCGGTTTTGATCGTATTTCGAATACAGAACGAGCGCTTCGTCCTTTTAAAAAACTGGTTCGGATTTACAAACCAGAATGGCTGGAAGAAAGTACTTACATCGCCGATTTATGCGAGTTTAAGCTCTCCGATTTAAAATACGAATATCCTACCGAGCTGATCCCAAATGGTTATACACCCGACTCTTACTTACGTATGTTAGTCGAGCATGGTAAAAAGCTGCGTTTTCCTGAAGGCGTGCCAGCAGAAGTCAATCAAACCATCGAGAATGAACTTGCGCTTATTCAAGAGCTGAAATACCACTACTACTTCCTTACCATCCACGACATCGTAATGTTCGCGAAACAACAAGGCATTCTTTACCAAGGTCGAGGTTCCGCCGCAAACTCTGTGGTGTGCTATTGCCTGGAAATTACCGCCGTCGACCCTCGACAAATCGCAGTCTTATTCGAACGATTTATCAGTAAAGAACGTAAGGAACCGCCGGATATTGATGTGGACTTTGAACACGAGCGCCGTGAAGAGGTTATCCAATATATTTACAAAAAATATGGCCGTGAGCGTGCAGCACTTGCTGCAACAGTAATCAGCTATCGCTTTAAAAGTGCCGTGCGTGAAGTCGGTAAAGCGCTAGGGATTGAAGAGACCCAACTAGATTTTTTCATTAAGAACGTTAATCGCCGAGATCGCAGCCAAGGCTGGCAAGCTCAAATTATTGAACTTGGCTTACAACCAGAATCTCTCAAAGGGCAGCAGTTTATCCAATTGGTCAACGAGATAATTGGCTTCCCACGCCACTTATCTCAGCACGTGGGTGGTTTTGTAATTTCATCTGGCCCTTTATATGAGTTGGTACCTGTTGAAAATGCCTCGATGGAAGATCGCACTATCATTCAATGGGACAAAGACGATTTAGAAAGCTTGAAGCTACTAAAAGTCGATGTACTCGCACTCGGCATGTTAAACGCCATCAGAAAGTGCTTCCAACTGGTCGAGAAACACCACCAGCGATCCCTCTCTATTTCTGAGATCACTCGCCGACAAGATGATCCACACGTGTACCGCATGATCCAAAAAGCCGACACGATAGGCGTATTCCAAATTGAATCTCGTGCACAAATGAGCATGCTCCCTCGCTTAAAGCCCGCTTGTTATTACGATTTAGTGATTCAAATTGCGATTGTTCGTCCAGGCCCTATTCAGGGTGATATGGTGCATCCTTTTTTAAAACGACGTGATCACAAAGAGCCTGTCAGTTATCCATCGGAAGAAGTAAAAAGCGTTCTTGAGCGGACTATGGGCGTCCCAATTTTCCAAGAGCAAGTAATCAAGTTAGCCATGGTAGCAGCTGGGTTTAGCGGCGGCGAGGCCGATCAACTCCGTCGAGCAATGGCATCATGGAAAAAGAATGGCGATCTCGCTAAATTCAGGCCAAAACTGATCAATGGTATGCAAGAGAGAGGTTATGACTTAGCGTTTGCTGAGCGCATTTTCGATCAGATTTGCGGCTTTGGTGAGTATGGCTTCCCTGAAAGCCATTCAGCGTCTTTCGCAGTGCTGGCATATTGTTCTGCATGGTTAAAATATTATTACCCAGCAGAATTTTACACTGCACTGTTGAACAGCCAACCAATGGGATTTTATAGCCCATCGCAATTAGTACAAGATGCTCGCCGACATGGAGTCGAAGTATTGCCGGTGTGCGTCAATCATTCAAAATATCAGCATCATCTCGTCTCACGTCCGAATGGCAGGCTCGGCGTGCAACTTGGTTTTCGCTTGGTGAAAGGCTTTAACGCAGAAAGTGCGCAAAGGCTTATTGAGCGCAAACCACTTAATGGTTACCGCTCGATTCAAGAAGTAAAGCAGATATTAAGAAGCCGAAGTGACATTGAATTATTGGCTTCAGCCAATGCATTTCAGATCCTATCGGGGAATCGTTATAACGCACGCTGGGCAGCAATGGATTCCTTATCTGACCTACCATTGTTTCACAAGGTCGAAGAACCCAGTGTTAGCTACCAAACTCAGCCCTCAGAATATGAAAATTTAATTGAGGATTACGCGAGCACGGGACTATCTCTTAGCCGCCACCCGATTAAATTATTAGAAGAAACGGGCAAACTCCCTCATTTTACCCGCATGAGGCAACTGGCAGAGAAACCGCATAGGTCATTGGTCACAGTGGTAGGCGTGGTAACGGGAAGACAATCTCCAGGCACCGCCGCTGGCGTGACATTTTTTACGTTAGAAGATGACACAGGCAACATTAATGTGGTCGTTTGGCAAGCGACAGCACGAGCCCAAAAGCAAGCGTATTTAGGCGCTAAAGTATTAATGGTGAAAGGCATTCTTGAAAGAGAGGGAGAAGTCACGCACGTTATTGCTGGCAAGTTGATTGATTGCACGCACTATTTGAATAATCTACAAAGTAAATCTCGCGACTTTCATTAGTACAGAGATATTAATAAGCGAGGCGTTAAAAAATCAGAGGGAGAGCTGCTCCCCCTCTGATTTCACTATATCTAATCATGCACTTTTAGAAAGCATCTGGCGTAATCGGTCTTGAGCAACTTCAACCAACAGATCTGGTTGGAATTTAGAGATAAAACGATCACAACCTACTTTTTGTACCATGGCTTCATTAAAGCTGCCGCTCAGAGAGGTGTTCAACGTAATAAACAACTTAGACATACGTGGATCTTGGCGCACTTCATGAGTCAGTTTATAACCGTCCATTTCAGGCATTTCAGCATCCGTAATCATCATCAACAGCTCTTTTTCTACGTCTTTCCCTTCATCACACCAGCGCTTTAAAACTGTTAGCGCTTCTAGTCCGTCACGACACTCGATGATATTCATACCCAATTGAGAAAGCGTATCGCGAACTTGATTACGAGCTGTAGAGGAATCATCCACAATCAGAACATTACGCCCGACCATTGCTTGGGCAAGTTCTTGATCCAGAATGTCCGCTGAAATCGTTACATCGTAATGCACGATCTCTGCTAAAACTTTTTCTACGTCAATAATTTCGACAATTTGAGAGGCATCCCCCTCTTTGATTTGCGTGATCGCCGTGAGGTAATTCGAGCGACCAGACGTGGAAGGAGGCGGCTGAATTTCAGTCCATGCCGTATTAATAATGTTTTTAACCGGACCGACTAAGAAGCCCTGCACCGTACGGTTGTACTCTGTCACGATCAAATTTTCTTCTTCCGCTTCACCACGCAAAGCTGGGAAACCTATTGCGCCACGCAAATCAATCACTGGCACCGCTTCACCTCGTAAAGAAGCGACCCCACGAATGTTGTAGTGTGAGCCAGGAAGCTTGGTTAACGGTGGCAGCTTGATGACCTCTTTCACTTTGAACACATTAATCGCAAACAATTGGCGACTATTTAAAGTGAACAGCAGAAGCTCTAGTCGGTTTTCACCAACCAAGTTCGTACGCTGGTCAACCGTATTTAACACTCCGGACATACTACTACCTAAATTATGGATAATTCTTATTTTTACTCGAAATCAATACAGACACATCAAGGTTCTAAACCCAAATAACCTTAAGATATTTGTTTTTCGAGCATGGCTTGAAAGTACAACGGTTTCAGCGTATTACTTCCCTTCTATTTGTATCAGACACAAAGTCACTCTACACATTGAAAGCCATTTGGGTTTATTTACTTGAGCTTTTTAGGAAATTACATGAATGGCGCAGATATAGCAATGCAGCACAACTCAAATTCACCTTCTAGTAATAGGCGATCAAAAAGGGTGAGCTGTTAAGCCTCACCCTAAATCATCTAAAAATGTATAGGCTCGACACCTAAGCACTTCATCATGTTTGAAGCAATTAGCCTTCCACAACCTTCATCAATAACTGACCATCGTACAACGCTTGCTTGATCAACGCGGCACCAGGCATTGTTGCTTGCTTATAGAAACGAGATTCCACCAGCTCAAGATCTTGGTGATAAACCGGTAAACTCTGCTCTTCGATACAGCGACGCACCGCAGGATAAAGTACATCTTTTGCTTGGTTAATCACACCACCGATCAAGATCTTCTCAGGGTTAAATAAGTTGATCACAATAGCAATTGCGGAACCTAAGTAGCGTCCAAGCTTTTCAATCACATCAACTGCCAACGGATCACCGTTCGCTGCCGCTTCACAAATGCTCTCAATACTCATTTCTTCTTGTTCAGCAAGAATAGAGTCTTCGCCATCAGCAATTCGTCTTACGACTTCTTCACGAATGGCTTGAGAACTGGCAACGGTTTCCAAACAACCAATGTTGCCACAATGACAACGTTTTCCATTTGGATCGATTTGAATATGCCCAAGCTCACCAATGTTGCCGTGACGACCTTGCAAAACGCGCCCATCCAGAATGATGCCGGCACCTAAACCATGGTGAATAGAGATAAGAACGGAGTTGTCATTATCTTGAGAATGGCCGAAAAGCTTTTCTGCTAATGCCCAAGCTCGCGTGTCATTGGCAATGAACACTGGCAAGCCCGTTGCTTTGTATATCTCTGGTCCAAGAGCAAGATTTTCGACATTGTAATGAGGCATTTGCAGCACGACACCTTGCTCTGAATTCACAAGGCCAGGCAGCGTAATTGCAATACTGGTAACACGGTCAAGTTGATCCGCGTAAGTTTGGAAGAATTCATCAATTTCGTAGAGCAGACGCTCAAGCACATCGTCTTGGTCACGTTCGTGTATCTCGATTTTAGTATCGATCAACACATCGCCACCTAGCTCATGCAGAGCAATAGTTAAATAACCTCGCCCCAAACGCATTGACAGAAATTGCCACCCTTCGTTGTTGACCTGCAAACCGACGGCAGGTCGACCACGACTCGTCGCTTCTTGTACTGTGGTTTCATGAATCAAGTGCGCTTCAATTAATTCTCGAGTGATTTTAGTGATACTGGCAGGAGCAAGCTCACTCTGCTTGGACAAATCAATTCGAGAAATAGGACCTTTTAGGTCAATTAGTTTATATACACGACCAGCATTGACCTGTTTGATATGATCAATATGGCCCGGTTGAGCCATGTACATCTTGCACTCCGAAATTCTATAACGAGACAATTTTTTTACTTTGCGAACTAATTGTGAAGTGAATTAATAAATCCCCGTGACAAGCATCACGTATAAACCTGTTTGTTTGTGTATTCAATCAAATAACGAAGAATCTACTCCTGTTAAATTGTTTGAAAAATAACTTATTTTTATTCACTAAATTATGAAGCAACTCCTGTTACAACAGCGCATTCTCTCCAATAGAGGCTGAAGCCTATGGAATATCTGTCTGTTTTACCGGGATTACTCTTAATGTAAACATTCTGTGCATATACTTATACTCAAGCAGCTTTAGGTGTGGGCTCAGCAACGAGGCAGACCTTGAGAGCGATTGAGGAAAGTAAGGATAGAGTTCAAGTTACCTTTACACATACATTCATCGGAGAATCTATGACTTCCAAACTAAGACGAACAAAAATTGTCACCACGCTTGGTCCTTCAACGGATAAGGACAATGTACTTGAGGAGATCATCAAAGCCGGTGCAAACGTTGTCCGTATGAATTTCTCACATGGAACCAGTGAAGACCACATTCAACGCGCCAAAAAAGTCCGTACCATTGCGGCAAAGCTTGGGCGTCAAGTTGCTATCCTCGGCGACTTGCAAGGCCCTAAAATCCGCGTATCGACCTTTAAAGACGGCCAAGTCATGTTAAATGTGGGCGATAAATTCACATTAGACAGTGATTTACCAAAAGGTGAAGGCAACCAAGAGTCCGTAGGGCTAGATTATAAAGAACTGCCGCAAGATGTGTCACCAAACGACATTCTGTTACTCGATGATGGACGCGTTCAACTGCAAGTCACCAGCGTCGAAGGCAATAAAGTTCATACCCGTGTGATTGTTGGTGGTCCACTATCTAATAATAAAGGGATCAACAAAAAAGGCGGCGGATTGTCAGCCGATGCGCTCACAGAGAAAGATAAAGCCGACATTCTTACCGCCGCAGAAATTCAAGTGGACTACCTTGCTATTTCGTTCCCACGTAACGGCGAAGACATGCATTATGCTCGACGCCTAGCCAGAGATGCGGGCCTCGAAGCCATGCTGGTGGCCAAAGTCGAACGAGCAGAAACCGTCGCAACCAATGAGTCTATTGACGATATTATTCTCGCATCCGATGTGGTGATGGTAGCGCGTGGCGATTTGGGTGTCGAAATTGGCGATCCTGAACTTATTGGCGTCCAGAAAAAGCTGATTCGCCGAGCACGCAGCTTAAACCGCATCGTAATTACTGCGACACAAATGATGGAGTCCATGATTACTAGCCCGATGCCGACGCGTGCTGAAGTGATGGACGTGGCCAATGCGGTTCTAGACGGCACTGACGCGGTGATGCTATCTGGAGAGACCGCAGCAGGTAAATACCCTGTAGAAACGGTCAAATCCATGGCCGAGGTGTGTGTGGGCGCAGAAAAGATGTCTGAGGCAAGCCTATCCACTTATCGCTTAGATCGCACCTTCGAAACCGCTGAAGAAACCATCGCAATGGCAACCATGTACTCTGCGAATCACATGGAAGGAATTAAAGCGATGATCTCGTTAACAGAATCTGGCAGGACTGCGTTGATGATGTCTCGCTTAAGCTCTGGCTTACCAATATTTGCCTTATCACGTAATGAATCCACGCTCAATCGAGCTGCACTATACCGAGGCGTGACACCGGTATATTTCGAGTCAAGAAGTGATGCAGGTTTACCGACAGCTCAAGCTGCGATTGCCAGCCTTAAAGAACAAGGGTTCTTGCACAAGGGTGATTTAGTCATGATCACTCAAGGCGATGTAATGGATGTCGTTGGTTCAACCAACTGCATGCGAATTCTGCAAGCATAACCTTTATACCTAACCCTATTAATCATAGAGATTAGGTACGCACACGAATGAGGCTCCGAAAACGGAGCCTCATTTATTTACACTTCACTTTGTATTTAGCTTATGTCGTTAATACAAAAGGTTATGCACTCTCTCTGCCATCAATTTCAATATTCAGTTGGTCATAGAGTTGAACCAGATTAAACCCCGCCTGAAGTCCGAGTTGATAATCATGCTCTAGTGATTCTTGGTCACTTAACAAAGAAGAAGAACGAAGCCCCTCTTTAGGCGCGATTTGTAAAATGAAAGTATCGTCAGGTGGAGCAGATATAAAGGCCTGAGTGAGCTCAAATGTTTGATAGTGAATCATCAGCATGTCGGCTAAACCTGAGTCAAAATTCTCACCGATTAAATGGCTTAAACGATACAAATTATCAGCACCGAACAACCAACGGCCTCCATTCAATAGCATTTTTCCGGCAAGCTTCGATTGATGGGCGGCATTAATTTTTTGTTGGAAGAACGAAGCCCAATCCAACTTCCATCGATTCACTTTTTGCTGCCATGATTGCTGCACCGAATTAATAGACTCTCGATACCACTCGACAGGCACATCCCCTACTTCACTTTGCGCTCTCGCTTCAATCTCCGAGAACGGTTCTGTTCGGATGACAATAATGTTGCGAGCATTCTGACGCCACGCTTCTTGAACAGGGATAGAAGCCGACACACCACCATCAACAAACTTATTGCCATTAACGTCGACAGGTCCTTGGTACAACTTAGGAATCGCGCATGTTGCTAACATGGTGTTAAACCACGTGTCACCCAAGATTGGTAAATATTGATCCGATAGCGTCTCTACATTTGTTACCGCTGCAAACGCACCTCGTCCTCCTAGTGCACTGCGGCCTAAATCAAGATCAAGCTTGTAAGGGAAATCTTGAATCCGCTCTAACGCCCACTCTAAACCCAAGTACTGCTGCTTTCGAATATAACGAAACAGATTAAAAAATTCAGGAGACGTTGTCAGTTCGGTAATAAAAGCTTTGCCCATACCGTGTTGACGACATAAGTAAGAGCATAAATTAAGTGCCCCAGCAGAGGTACCGTAGAATTCATCGAAAGGATCAAAGTTGGAAAGTAAAAATGCGTCTAATACGCCAGCGGTAAAAATCCCTCTCTGCCCTCCACCTTGCGTGACTAAAGCAGTTTTTCCATGCCTGAAATGCTCATAAACTTTGACATCAAGCTCAGTGTGGCTTTCTGTGATTATACCGCTGTTACGTATCATAGGCTCACGCCATTTTGTTAAAACGTTTGGTAAAAGTAGTTATCTTAAGCCGTTGTAATCGCAATGATACCAAACGACAAAAGTACTGCAAAAACAGTCACCACGATGATTAATGCGGATTTTAGATCGTGTTCCATAAACACCTCCTTAATATGTAACAAATTAATAACACCAGTGTGAAATATGTTCAAGATTTGCTTAATTTAGTCGCGCAATTTTGACTAACCCATCACAATTAGCTTAGTCATAATAAGGAGATAGGACATGAACCAAAAACTCAGCTGGCTGGTAGGAAGCATACTGCTCAGCACCGCGGTAAGTGCACAAGCCAATATTATCGTTACTCCATTCATAGGCTATACAGGTGGCGGTCAAGTAGAAGACGAAGGTGGCAATACATACGACCTCGATCCCGCAGTGAACTACGCAATTTCAATCGAGACGCCTTTTGAGAAAGGAAGAATTGGATTATTTTACTCCAACCAATCAACAGAACTTGAAAAGTTATCAAATTCGGCAGATATCCATTACCTGCAATTTCAAAGCAGCATGTACTACCCTGTTGCAGAAAACTGGCAAACCTATATTGGTGTTGGCTTGGGAGCCTCTTACGCAGATGTTGATTGGGTAGACAAAAAATACGGATTTTCGGCTAGCGCTTTTGCAGGGCTGGAATATGAGTTTTCAAAGAACTTTGCGTTGACAGCCCAATTGAGATGGTTAGGAACGGTCGTTGATAACGATACCTCTGGAGCCTGCACCCTACCTAATGACGGCTCAAACTGCATCATTAAGTTCGATACCGATTGGATGAACCAATTCCAATCAAATATTGGTTTTAGTTTCCGTTTCTAATTTTTTGTACACTTCACTTCGTAGGGCTCGCCACAAAGAGTGCTGGGCGAGCCCTACACAAAGCAGATAGAGAATATCATCTAAACATCATCGCTTAGAAAAGTAACGAAGCATTCTCTAGCGGGGTGCGCAAAAGATAGCCGTACGCCCTAGTTCATCAAAATAGTTTTAAACACCAAGTCGATTATTGGATTCTAGTCATTTATTCCATACAACCAACCAATCCCCCACACAAAACCATAATCAAACTCAAATTTAACAAGATTAAAACCAGACAACGCATCCGAGTTAACATTTAGATTCTATTGCGCTAAGTATTATTAGAAGTTAGTCTGATTAGTGAAAACAGATAAATATTTCAGTTTTATCAAACACACATCAAAACTTTAAGATTAATAATCTACTTTCTCTCACAGTAACCAGAATATAGCTCTAGAAAATTATAATAAACTAGAATTAAGGATAGAAAAGCTGATAGATAACAGCGGTCCTTTCTTCCAACAGTTTGCGCAAATATTACTATGTTACGGAGAGAGCTTCATTCCTCAGGGAGTCGTATAGGAGTCAAATATGAAGCGAGAACAATGGGGATCCCGAGCGGGATTCATCTTAGCAGCAGTCGGTTCTGCTATCGGTTTGGGAAACATTTGGCGTTTTCCATACATGGCCTATGAAAACGGTGGCGGCGCATTTTTTATTCCTTACATTTTTGCCATGATCACGGCCGGTATTCCATTTATGATCCTTGAGTTCAGCATGGGACAAAAGTACCGAGGCTCGGCACCCAAAACGCTAGCGAAAATTCACTCCAAATTTGAATGGCTTGGCTGGTTCCAAGTTGGTGTTGCAGCAGTTATCGCCGTTTACTATGTTGCAGTTATCGGTTGGTCGATTTCTTACTTTGGGTTGTCGTTCACTCAAGGTTGGGGAACCGATACAAACGCATTTTTCTTTAGCGAGTACCTAAAGTTAGGTGATAACTCACCAACAGACTTAGGCAGTATTCAATGGAAGATAGCCTTATCTATGGTGATTGCTTGGGCCATTACTTATACCGCCATTGCCAAAGGCGTGAAATCAGGGATTGAGCGCGCATCTAAAATCATGATGCCAATACTATTCTTGATGGTGATTTTTTTAATCGGACGTATGGTTTTCTTGCCAGGAGCTTTGGATGGCGTTAACTACATGTTTGAACCCGATTTCAGCAAAATTTGGGATGTGAAAGTATGGGCAGCTGCGTACGGTCAGATCTTCTTTACCCTAAGCATCGGCTTCGCGATCATGCTGGCTTACTCTAGCTATCTGCCAGAAAAGTCGGACATCACGAATAACGCGTTTATGACCGTGTTGATCAACTGTGGCTTCTCCATCCTCGCTGGTATTATGATCTTCTCTGTCTTGGGTTACATGGCTCAAGAACAAGGAAAACCGCTAACAGAAGTGGTATCTGCTGGCGTTGGCCTTGCTTTTGTTACTTTACCTGCGGCAATTAACTTATTACCCGCACCATATATTCTTGGTCCTCTGTTCTTCTTTGCACTGGTGGTTGCTGGTCTAAGTTCGCACATTTCTATCATGGAAGCCGTAACATCCGCCATCATCGATAAGCTAAAGTGGAGCCGAAAAAAAGCTGCAAACGTTGTAATTGGAACTGGTTTTGTGGTTTCTATGGCGTTCGCAACAAATGGCGGTCTATTGCTGCTAGACCTAGTAGACCACTTTGCAAACAACGTTGGCATTATGGTAGGCGGCTTGGTTGAGATTGTATTGATGGCGTGGCTATTGAAACGCGTGCCTGAAGTACGTAATTACGTAAATGAGCGCTCTGATTTCTCTATTGGTCAATGGTTTGAGATCTGTTTACGCTTCGTAACACCGATTATGCTCGCCATTATCTTAGCGACTAAGCTTTATGCTTTATTTACTGAAGGCTACGGTGGTTATGATCTAACTGTAGGCTGGGCACTTATCGCCGCACTATTTATCTTTGGTCTAGTGATTAACGCAGTGAATCGCAAGGAGACAGCGAAATGACAATCAGCGCAATTATTATGATGGTTATTGGTTTAGGTATCACTTGGGGCGGCGCGGCCGTTTGTATCAAGCGAGCCATGGATAAACAATAGCAGTATTGCATTCCAAACAAAAAACGCCGGTATTTACCGGCGTTTTTTTATGTTTCTTTTATTCTAGAAACTGTATTTGATGCCAACGGCACCACCAAGTTGTAAGTCAGCACCTTTGTAAAGATCTAGCTCTGGGTGTATTTGACCATAAAGATCCCAGCCGCGTGATAAATCCCAGTTCAAACCGAGAGGTACACGCACGCCAAACTCATCATCCCATTCATACCAACCACCAACGCCAACATACCAGGTCACAGGCATGTTTTGATCGAATGTTCCACGTTTAGCGATGTAATCAAACGCCATACCATCGTTACCGATAATGCCGCGATACTTATTATCTAACTCAACAACAACACTCAACTGTTGATCGACAGCCATACCAACAGACAAGTTCGTTGGCTCATTTGCCGCAATTGCGGTACTAGAAACTAGTCCTGCTAATAAAATTAATTTGCTCTTCATACACGTTATCAATTATTAAAAAACATCATGCGTTATTCAAACATAGTGGTGTTTCAATATGTCAACGATGAGTAAGCGCGATGTATGAAAAGACTGGCAAAAGTAAAGATGAGTTTAGGATCACACTCAGAAAGCACTTTTAGCAATGGGAGAGGAACTAAAAAAGGAGGCCGAAGCCTCCTTTTATTCATTGTTATGAATGACGGTGATTAGCCGTGGTTACGGATCCACTCATCCATTTCAGTTTTTAGGTTGTCAGACTTAGTACCGAAGATAGCCTGTACACCACCTGCAACAACTACAACACCAGCAGCGCCAAGTTGTTTCAGTTTGTCTTGGTCAACAGCTGCTGTATCTGCAACCGCTACACGTAGGCGAGTGATACATGCGTCTAGACCAGTAATGTTAGCTTTACCACCGAACGCTGCAACCAGTTCACCACCCATGTCAGAGCCAGAAGTTGCTGCCGCACTTTCTGTTTCATCTTCACGACCAGGAGTTTTTAGGTCAAGTGCTGTGATTACGCCACGGAACACTACGTAGTAAATCACTGCGTATACTAGACCAACAGCAATCATTAGACCCATCTTCTGAGCGTTACCAGATAGAACTAGGAAGTCGATCAGACCGTGAGAGAAAGAAGTACCGTGTACAAAGCCTAGAGTGTTAGAAACAATGTATGCAGAACCAGCTAGTAGAGCGTGGATACCGTATAGTAGTGGAGCAACGAATAGGAATGAGAATTCGATAGGCTCAGTAATACCAGTTAGGAATGAAGTCAGTGCAGCTGACGCCATGATACCCATTACTTTTGCGCGGTTTTCTGGTTTAGCACAGTGAGCAATTGCGATTGCTGCAGCTGGTAGACCAAACATCTTGAACATGTAACCACCCGCTAGCTGACCGAAGCCATTACCAGCAGCACGAGATGCTTCATCAGCAACTAGGTAACAAGTTAGTACGCCGTTTTGAGCTTCACCAGCAGCGTTAATACAAGAACCAGCTTCGAAGAAGAACGGTACGTTCCATACGTGGTGTAGGCCGAATGGGATTAGAGAACGCTCTACAACACCGTAGATACCGAATGCTAGTTGTGGGTTTTGGTGCGCAGCCCAATCAGAGAATGCAGAGATTGCACCGCCAATTGGTGGCCAAATTACAGAAAGGATAACACCAAGGATGATCGCTGCAAAACCAGTGATGATAGGCACTGCACGCTTACCAGCGAAGAAGCCAAGATACTCTGGAAGTTGAATTTTGAAGAAACGGTTGAATGCCCAAGCAGCCACACCACCGACAAGGATACCACCTAGTACACCTGTATCGATTTTCTCAACACCCATAACACCCGCCATTACACCTAGCGTTGCCGTCATGATGCCGTAACCAACGATTGCTGCAAGACCAGCAACACCGTCGTTATTAGTGAAGCCTAGAGCTACACCTACTGCAAATAGAAGTGCCATTTGGCCGAATACTGAACCACCAGCTTGTTCCATAAGATTAGAAACGATCTCTGGAATAAAGCTTAGATGGGCAGCACCCACACCTAATAAAATACCTGCAACTGGTAAAACTGATACTGGAAGCATCAGCGCCTTACCAACTTTTTGCAGGTTAGCAAAAAGGTTCTTAAACATGTTTATGCTCCTGATAAATTTATAAGTATTATTTGGGCACTAACGGCACACCCCCGTAGCCTAAAGGTTAGCACCCAATGAAAATGTAACCACAACTGCATTATATTTTCCGGCTCTAAATATATATTGATGACCCTCAAACTTTCCACACAGTTACGAAATTTAGTTTCAAAACAAGTCTTGGATCACACCCAAAAACAGCTGATGAAAAGGTTTGCATTGCAGTTATATTACTGTTTTATAAAGAGTTTATTATTTATATAATTAATTTTAAGGCGTAAATAAAATACGCCCCAATGTTATTTTTAGTAACAAAATTACATTTGTGATTTTTGAATGTTATTAAATCAACATTTTTAGTAAACATTAAACTCATGAGTATATCTGTTGTTTTTATCAACAAAAAAGGAGCATACGCTCCTTTTTTATGCTCTTATTGATTTTTCATCGCAAAAAAAGATTTCGGAAATTTTCGGTGGTTTTTTGTGCCACTTCAGAAAGAGAGCACGATTTGAGTTGCGCAATATAAGAAGCCACCTCGACAACATAAGCAGGTTGATTCTCTTTACCTCGGTGAGGGACTGGAGCCAAGTAAGGAGAATCTGTCTCAATGAGAAGCTTCTCTAGAGGTAGAGTCTTCACCACTTCTTTCAACTCTGTAGCTTGACGGAAAGTGACAATCCCCGAGATAGAAATATAAAACCCCAGCTCAAGTGCAGCTTCAGCAAATGGAAGATCTTCTGTAAAACAGTGGATAACACCACCACATTTCTCCGCCCCACCCTTACGCAAAATATCTAGAGTATCCGCACGTGCGTTTCTGGTATGGATAATTAAAGGTTTGTTAAGCTCCACCGCAAGATCAACGTGTTGCTCAAAACGCTCTTTCTGTAACGCTGCCGTTTCTGGCTTATAATGATAATCCAAGCCTGTTTCACCAATGGCAACGACTTTTTCATTCGATGCGTGGTGACGTAGCACGTCCATCGAAAAGTCGCTTTCAACATCAAGTGGGTGTACACCGCACGAAGCATAAACATTCTCATAAGGCTCAATCATTTCCATCATTTTAGGGAAAGAATCCAGCGTAACTCCCACAGAAAGCAGCTCGGTTACCTTTGCTTGTTTAGCTTTGTTAATAACGTCTTCCACATTGATGTGGAGATCGTCGTAATTCAATTTGTCTAAATGACAATGAGAATCTACGAACATAATGCCTCTCGTGATTCAATTAACCAGTTCATTGATAGTAGCTCAAGGTTTAGACCAGGAAAGGCTTGCACCTGAGCTTTGAGGTCCATCAGCGCCTTCGCTGATGAGTACAAACCGTTGTAGTTGTTCGGTTGAAACTTTATAGCGCCAGGAAGCATTTGTGCTTCTGATACACCAAACTGCGCTTTCTGAGCGTCTGTCAGTAAATACCACGCCCAGTCTAGTGATTGCTCCGAGTGTTTAGCCATTAAAGAAGCACACTCAGAAATGTCTGAGGCAGGAGAAGACATCGCCTTAATAAAAGTGCGCTCAAAAGCCAAGTAAGCATCGAGATCGCCATTATTTAACGCATCCAATGTTTTTATCGGAGAGCCCATATTCAGTTTTAAGGCGTAAGCAGGAACTTGCTGCGCCCCTTGTTCGCGCATCCATTGCATCGCTTGTTCCGTTGACGGCGGCGCAACAACCCAGTGTTGGCAACGGCTACGAATCGTTGGAAGCAGGCGCTCCTGATTGTGGGTAACGAGCAAAAACAAGCACTTTGCCCCAGGCTCTTCTAGCGTTTTTAACAATGCATTCGATGCCGATTCATTCATAGAGTCCGCTGGCTCTATAACAAATAGGCGATAACCATTAAGCTGTGATGATTCCTGTGCAAGACGGTTGCAAGCTCGAACTTGGTCCACCGTTATCGCTTTTCCTTCTTTTTCTGGTTTGATCCAGTGTAAATCTGGGTGGTTGTGTGATTGATTTAATTGACAGCTATGACAAAAACCGCACGCTTCACTGGCGTAATTTTGGCAAAGAAGTGCTTGGCTAAAAAACTCGATAAGCTTTTCGATGCCTAAGCCTTGCTCGCTTTGCAATAAAAGCGCACCTGGTATTCTGTCCGACTCTAGCCCTACTTTGAGGTTATCCCATACTGGCTGCAACCATGGATAATCATTTAACATGAGTCACCTAAATTTAAGTTTCACTTATTATTGACGAGCTAACCACTCGTTAAGAGCGTCCCGAATATCACGCGACACGTCTTCGATCGCCTGCTCAGCGTTAATGATAATGATGGAAGGATCAGCATGAGCAATCTCCAAATAACGCTCTCGTGTACGTTCAAAGAAGCTGATATCCATCTTCTCGATACGATCGAGCTCACCACGCCCACGCGCACGCTCAAGCCCAACGCGAGGGTCGATATCCATATAGAGAGTGAAAGCAGGTTTAAAATCACCAAGCGTTGTGTCTCGAAGGTTTTTCATTAGCGACGCGTCAATCTGACGGCCACCACCTTGATAAGCCTGCGACGACATATCGTGGCGGTCACCCACCACCCACTGACCGTTCGCCAAAGCTGGTTTGATCACGTTCTCAACCAACTGGACACGTGCAGCATATAGAAGAAGCAACTCCGTCATGTCTTTAAGTTCTTCGCCTTCATGCTCTTCTTTCACCAGAGCGCGCATCTTTTCTGCTAGCGGCGTGCCTCCTGGCTCACGAGTATTTACGATATTTTCAATACCTGCCGCTTTTAGCGTATCTAAAACGGTTTTAATCGCAGTGCTTTTACCCGCGCCTTCTAGGCCTTCAACGACAATAAAGTTTGCTTTCATCATTTGTTCTTTCTTAGTTCTCTTAAATAGGCTCGAACAGCACGATTGTGCTCTGCAAGGGACTTCGAAAATACGTGCCCGCCCTTTCCACTTGCTACGAAATATAAATAGTTGCTGCTTTCTGGATTCAAAGCCGCTTCAATAGAGGCTTCACCTGCCATCGCGATTGGGGTTGGAGGTAAGCCATTGATGGTATAGGTGTTATATGGTGTCGGCGTGCGCAAATCTTTCTTACGAATATTTCCGTCGTAAGCATCACCCATACCATAAATAACCGTCGGATCCGTTTGTAAACGCATGCGTTTGTTCAATCGGTTGATAAACACAGAAGCGACGCGCTCACGCTCAGAGTCAATGGCCGTCTCTTTCTCGATGATAGACGCCAGAATCAAGGCTTCATATTTGTCTTGCAATGGCAGCTTTTCTTGACGAGCTTCCCAGCTAGCATCCAGTATTTTATTGAGTTTTTGATGCGCTCGTTTTAATAACTGGCTTTCACTCGCACCCGCTGTGTAATGGTAGGTTTCTGCTAAAAACAAACCTTCTAGCTTTTCTCGCTCAATTCCGAGCTTCGCAGCCATTTCTTTTTCTGAAAGATCGGTTAAATCATGCTTTAAATAAGGAGCACTTTTCAATTGCTCTATCCACTCAGAAAAGCGGCTGCCTTCAACAAAAGTGATCGCAAACTGGTATTCTTTTCCGGTATTCAGGTGCTCCAATGCTTGCGAAAGCGACATACCAGGCTCTAGTTGATAAGTACCCGCTCGCACTTGCAACAGTTCTGGATATAAGTGAGGTATTAAACGGATGTACTCCGACGTTTCAATTACCTCACCTTCAACTAAGGCGCGCATGACACGATGAAAGCTTGTACCACTTTCTACAGTAAACAGCTGAGGTTGTTCCAATAGAATAGGCTTTTCAACGTATTGTTTAGCCTGTGAAATTATATAAAAAACAGCTGCTGCGCCTATCACTGCGATCAGCACAACAAAAGCCAACAGTTTTTTAATCACGTAGTTAAATTCCCTTGCAGTCGTTGAGTCAATTTTCCTATCGGAAATATAGTCTTAGAGTTAGATGCCACTATGCTGCGAATTGGTGCGACACCTAATATTGAGTTACACATGAAAGCCTCGTCTGCGCTCAGCAAATCTGGAAGTATAAAACGCCCCTCGATGACTTCAATATGACTTACTTTTAGTAACTCAAGCACCTTACGACGCATTACGCCCGCAACGCCAGATAAGGTCAGCTCCGGTGTAAATACTTTATAACCTTTAACCCAAAAAAGGTTGGCCATTGTAGTTTCAATGACATGGTTTTGCACATTTAACGTTATTGCATCTGCAAACTCGGTATCGTCGATTTCAGCCTTGGCGAGAATCTGCTCTAAACGGTTGTTGTGCTTGTGTCCAGCAAGTAAAGGTTGAATCCCGAGACGAGTCTCACAAACGCCCAAATCCACGCCTTTTTCTTGCCAAGAAGAGTAATGAGAAGGAAACGCAAAATTGGAGATCGTCACGATAGGGCCTTCAATCCCATTAGGACTATACCCTCGCCCACCAATACCACGGCTAACGTGAATTTTCACCCCAGCTTGTGCATCAGATAAAGCCGCTTTGCTTGCCCAATCACGCACAACTTGCCAGTCAGGGGAAGAGATCTTCAATACGTCAAGGCAGGACTTCATGCGCTCAATGTGTTCTTGCCAGTAAACCAACTCTCCGTTTTGGGTCAGGATGGTGGTAAAACCTCCATCACCGTATTGGAATGAGCGATCACCCAGTTCTACATGCGTTTGTGGAACTCCATTTACCCAAAACATTCGCGTACCTTCAAATTAGCAGACAACAAATAAAACAAAACGGCTCAATGCTAAGCATCGAGCCGTTAGAATACAAGTTTCGCTTATCTAAATAAGGTTAGATAGTGTTACTCAGCGAACTTTTTGAAGATCAAAGAACCGTTTGTACCACCAAAGCCAAACGAGTTACAGATAGCGTATTCCATACCTTCAACTTTGCGCGCAGTGTGCGGCACAAGGTCGATGTCTAGATCTTCTTCTGGATCATCAAGGTTAATCGTTGGTGGAACGATTTGGTCAACCAAAGACATAACCGTGATAATTGCTTCAACAGAGCCTGCTGCACCTAATAGGTGACCAGTCATAGACTTAGTTGATGATACAAGTACTTGCTTCGCACCTTCTTCACCAAGAGCACGTTTCACGCCCTTGATTTCTGCAACGTCACCAGCAGGAGTAGATGTACCGTGAGCATTCACATAACCTACTTGGGTACCTGTGATGTTGGCGTCACGCATTGCCGCTTCCATCGCAAGTGCACCACCCGAGCCATCTTCGCTTGGAGAAGTCATGTGGTAAGCATCACCAGACATACCAAAACCAACCAGTTCTGCGTAAATCTTCGCGCCACGTGCTTTCGCGTGTTCGTACTCTTCAAGCACCATCATGCCAGCACCATCACCTAGAACAAAGCCATCACGGCCTTTATCCCATGGACGAGACGCTTTTTGAGGTTCGTCATTACGAGTAGATAGCGCTTTAGCTGCACCGAAGCCAGCCATGCCAAGAGGCGTAGACGCTTTTTCTGCGCCACCAGCAACCATCGCATCTGCATCGCCGTACGCAATCATTCGTGCAGCATGACCGATGTTATGTAGGCCAGTAGTACATGCTGTAGAAATCGCGATATTTGGACCACGAAGACCACGCATGATAGATAGGTTACCTGCAACCATATTTACGATGGTCGAAGGAACAAAAAATGGGCTAACTTTGCGAGGGCCTTTTTCTACTAATGCAGTGTGACCTGTTTCAATCAGATCTAGACCGCCAATGCCTGAGCCGATAGCAACACCAACTCGAGCCGCATTTTCTTCGGTAATTTGTAAGCCAGAGTTATCAAGAGCTTGAATACCCGCTGCAATGCCGTACTGGATGAAAAGATCCATCTTACGAGCATCTTTTTTAGACATGTACTCTGTGCAATCGAAATCTTTAACAAGACCTGCAAAACGAGTTGAGAAGTTCGTAGCATCAAAGTGCTCGATATTCACGATACCACTTTGACCTTCTAGCAGGGCTTTCCAAGATGATTCTACTGTGTTGCCTACCGGTGACAACATACCCATGCCAGTGACAACTACACGACGCTTGGACACGATATAATTCTCCGGGAATTGAATATTTCTATGAGAGGATAGAAGAAGTTAGAAAGAACACAGGCGGTCTAGGAGACCGCCTGGGAGAGCTAATTACTGAGCGCTGTTTACGTAGTCGATTGCAGCTTGAACAGTAGTGATCTTCTCAGCTTCTTCGTCAGGAATCTCAGTGTCGAATTCCTCTTCTAGAGCCATAACTAGTTCTACAGTGTCTAGAGAATCAGCACCTAGATCGTCAACGAAAGAAGCTTCGTTTTTAACTTCTGCTTCGTCTACACCTAGCTGTTCAACAATGATTTTCTTTACGCGTTCTTCGATGTTGCTCATTTTTCTTTTCCTTTACAGATTTCGCCTAATGCGATGATTCCGTAGTTTATTCGAACTATTGAAAGTTGCAAGGGGGTCCTTGCTGGTCAAACCACAAAATTAGCGAATTTAACCGAATTTCAATACATTTTTGACTTAAATCATGCACAAATCTTGCGCATAAGCATGACAAGTTCATGACAGTTAACTGCAACTATAGGCTATTTTTCACAATGTAAAATAGCTTATTTTGCACAAACTGTCTCATTAAACCATGTACATGCCACCATTTACATGCAAAGTTTCACCAGTAATGTACGCTGCTTCAGGAGAAGCAAGGAAAACTACTGCTGATGCAATTTCACGTGGGTCACCTAAACGACCAGCTGGCACGTTCGACAACGTTGCCGCACGTTGCTCATCATTTAGTGCCTTCGTCATGTCAGTTTCGATGAAACCAGGGGCAACAGTGTTCACTGTTACACCACGAGACGCAACTTCACGAGCCATTGATTTAGTAAAACCAATCACGCCCGCTTTCGCTGCTGCGTAGTTAGTTTGACCTGCGTTACCCATGGTACCAACAACAGAGCCTACGTTGATGATACGACCCGCACGTTTTTTCATCATGCCGCGTAAAACCGCTTTAGACATGCGGTAGATAGGCGTTAGGTTGGTATCGATGATGTCGTTCCACTCATCATCTTTCATACGCATCAATAGGTTGTCACGAGTAATACCAGCGTTATTCACCAGAATATCGATCACACCAAATTCTTCGTTGATCGTTTTTAGTGTCGCTTCGATAGACTCGACATCGGTCACGTTAAGAGCTAGGCCTTTACCGTTATCACCAAGATACTCGCTGATAGCTGCAGCGCCACTTTCAGAAGTAGCCGTACCGATAACCGTCGCACCGCGCTCTACAAGAAGTTCCGCGATCGCGCGGCCAATACCACGGCTTGCGCCGGTAACTAGCGCGATCTTACCTTCTAGATTCATCATGTTGTGTTTCCTTTTCTTATCGCAAGTTTTATCGCTTGATGGATTACTTCGCCGCGTCTAGCGACGCAACATCATTCACTGCTGCTGCAGTTAGCGTTTTCACGATACGTTTTGTTAGACCTGTTAAAACCTTACCAGGACCAAGCTCAAGAAGCTGTTCTACCCCTTGCTCGTGCATAAGCTCGACTGTTTCAGTCCAGCGAACTGGGCTATGTAGCTGACGAACAAGCGCATCTTTGATTTTTGCAGGATCTGTCTCAGCAACCACATCAACGTTATTGATAACTGGCAGCTGTGGTGAGTTAAATTCGATAGACTCAAGAGCTACTGCAAGTTTTTCCGCTGCTGGCTTCATAAGCGCACAGTGTGATGGCACTGAAACAGGAAGAGGAAGCGCACGTTTCGCACCAGCTTCTTTACATAGCGCTCCCGCACGCTCTACAGCGTCTTTGCTACCCGCGATAACTACCTGACCAGGCGAGTTAAAGTTTACTGGAGAGACCACTTCACCTTGCGCTGCGTCTTCACACGCTTTTGCAATCGCATCATCAGCCAAACCGATAATCGCGTACATAGCGCCAGTACCTGCTGGTACCGCCTCTTGCATTAGCTTACCGCGTAATTCAACCAGCTTGATTGCTTCTTTAAAGTCAATCACACCCGCACATACAAGTGCTGAGTACTCACCTAGGCTGTGACCGGCTAGGTTTGCTGGTTGCTCTAAACCGAGCTCCTGCCATACACGCCAGATTGCAACAGATGAAGCTAGCAAAGCTGGTTGAGTGCGGAAAGTCTCGTTTAAATCTTCTGCAGGTCCATTTTGAACAAGCGCCCATAGATCGTAACCTAGTGCGTCAGATGCTTCTGCAAATGTTTGTTTTACTACGTCATATTGTTCGCCAAGTTCTGCAAGCATACCTACAGCTTGAGAACCTTGACCTGGAAATACGATAGCAAACTTGCTCATGTTGTTTTCCTTTAAGCAAAGTAAAAAGAAATAAGATGCACCAAGTGCACCTTAAATTTTGAATTCTCGTGAAACTTAGAACTTCACCAGAGCAGAGCCCCAAGTGAAACCGCCACCAAACGCCTCTAGCAATAAAGTCTGCCCGCGTTTAATGCGACCATCGCGCACAGCTTCATCCAGCGCAGATGGTACTGTCGCCGCAGAAGTATTCCCGTGTCGGTCTAGTGTCACCACGACTTGGTCCAAAGACATTGAAAGCTTTTTCGCTGTTGCCGAAATAATTCGATAGTTCGCTTGATGCGGTACTAGCCAGTCTAGTTCAGACTTATGCATGTTGTTGGCTTCAAGCGTATCTTTTACTAGTTTCGATAACTGAGTGACAGCGACTTTGAATACTTCGTTACCTGCCATATGAAGCCATTTGTCGGCATCTTGACCACGCTCAGGTACAGGTAGGCTTAGTAGCTCACCGAATTGACCATCTGAGTATATGTGGGTAGAAATAATACCAGGCTCTTGGCTAGCGCCTACGACAACGGCTCCAGCACCATCACCAAATAGGATAATGGTTGAACGGTCTGTCGGATCACACGTTTTAGACAAAGCATCTGAACCAATAACAAGTACGTTTTTACACATACCCGATTTAATATGTTGGTCTGCAACAGATAATGCGTACACAAAACCAGAACAAGCAGCGGCTAAGTCAAAAGCTGGACAACCTTTAATGCCAAGCTTTGCCTGCACCTGACACGCAGATGAAGGGAAAGTATGGCTACTGCTCGTTGTGGCTACGATAATCAGGTCGATATCGTTTTTATCAATACCCGCCATATCGATAGCGTTTTCAGCTGCGTAGAATGCCATGTCCGCTACAGTCTCATTTTCTGCAGCAATTCGACGCTCTTTAATACCCGTGCGAGCAACGATCCACTCATCACTTGTATCTACCATTTTCTCTAGATCTGCGTTTGTACGCACCTGAGATGGCAGGTAGCTGCCAGTACCTAAAATTTTGCTATACATGAAGACTAATAATGCCTCTCGAGTAAAACCGCTTCCAAACGATCGCTAATACGGCTTGGTACTTGTCGTTTGACCTCGTGTACTGCCTCGCCAAGTGCATTGACAATCGCAGATACATCCGCACTTCCATGGCTTTTTATGACAATGCCGCGCAATCCTAGCAAACTTGCGCCGTTATACTGGTCGGGGTTCAGTGTTTTTAGTTCATTAAATAGCCGAGAAAACAACTTTCTAGCAATCCAACCCTTTATCGTTGACGCCATCATACTGGTTTTAATTTTTTCGATAAAAAGTTGAGCTGTTCCCTCACTGGCTTTTAAGCATACGTTGCCGACAAACCCATCACATACAATGACGTCTGCAACATCATGCAAAATTTGATTACCTTCAATATAACCAACAAAGTTAATCGCGTCGGTCTGAGAAAGCATTTCTGCGCAACGTTTGACTAAATCGTTACCTTTAATCTCTTCTGCGCCAATATTGAGTACAGCAACGCGAGGAGGACAACCTAAGTGTTCTTCTGCTAATGCACTGCCCATTACAGCAAATTGGAACAAACTATCAGCATCGCACGATACATTCGCACCTAGATCTAGCATCCAAGTACGCTTTCCAGTAATCGTCGGTAGAGCTGAAACTAAAGCAGGACGTTCAATACCAGGAAGTAACTTAAGAATGAAACGCGATAGTGCCATTAATGCACCGGTGTTGCCACCACTAACACAAGCATCCGCCTTCTGCTCAGAAACCAAATCGATAGCCATACGCATGGAACTATTTTGGCTATTACGTAGTGCCAATGAAGGTTTTTCTGAGTTCGAGATAACTTTCTCACTATGAAGAATAGTCAAGCGGGAACTGGTCGAGGTACCGAGTTGAAATAATTGAGACGTGATCAGAGATTGATCACCTATAAGAATCACTTTTAGCTCTGGGAAATGAGACAGTGCCTGCACGGCGGCAGGCACTGTTACGCGTGGACCGAAATCCCCGCCCATTGCATCAAGTGCAACGGTAATACTTTGCAAAGGTTCAACCTTACTTGTTGATAACCTTTTGACCACGGTAGTAACCTTCAGCAGTTACGTTGTGGCGTAGGTGAGTTTCACCAGAAGTCGCGTCTACAGATAGAGCAGCTGTAGTTAGCGCATCGTGTGAACGACGCATACCGCGCTTAGAACGAGTTTTACGGTTTTTCTGTACGGCCATTGACCCTACTCCTATACTATTGGGTTAAAAACCTGAAGAAGAATCGGTTACCACACCTATTACTTTTTCAGACTTTTCAAAACGTCGAATGGATTCGGTTTTTCTTCCTCAATTTCTTCAGGAATCTCACCAAAAACCATGTTATTTGAATCAACGCTACAATCCGCTTCATCGTGCATCGCAATTTGAGGTAATGCTAAGATGAACTCGTCTTCAACCAGTTGTATAAGGTCTAATTCACCATATTCATTTAGATCTACCAAATCATAAATTTCTGGTGCTTCCTGTTCCGTTTTCTCACCGTAGTAAGGAGTAGAAAGGAATTCAACTTCGCACTCATGTGCGAATACCTCATTACAACGCTGACACTCTAAATCGACTTCGATGTTAGCTTTACCAGAGATAACAACGAGTCGCTGTTCATCCATCCCAAATGACAATGAGACTTCTGCGTCGCGTTTTACGCCTTCAGTTGTTTCCGCTAAGCGCTTGAAAAGACTAGCTTGGATGATGCCATCGTAATCTAATCGTTTCTGTGCAGCTTTTGCTGGGTCAACCGTTCGCGGTATTTTTACCTTTTGCATAGGGCGCGAATATTATCTTCCAAATCAAAATTAGTCAAAGAAAAAGGCAAAAAAGTTGTACTTTTTTACGCTTAACATACAGAGCATTAGCCAGAATCATTTTTGATCGATTATCCTATCGGAAATGCTCCCACGAATTGTAATTCAAAATGAAAAATTACCAACTGGTTTTAGCCTCAACCTCTCCTTTTCGTAAACAACTGCTTGAAAAGCTTTCACTACCGTTCATTTGTTTATCACCTGATTGCGATGAAACACCGTTTGACCAGGAAACGCCTCTTGAACTGGTGCAAAGATTGGCCCAAGAGAAAGCAACATCTTGCCAGACGGATAAAGCAAGTTTAGTTATCGGCAGTGACCAGGTTTGTGTCATTAATGGTGAAATCGTTGGCAAACCTTTAAATAGAGACAACGCAATAAATCAACTTTTGTCTCAAAGTGGAAAAGTCATCACTTTCTATACTGGTCTTGCGGTACATAACACCGTCACAAACCATACAGAAGTCGGCTTTGATTCTTTCGAAGTACACTTTAGAGATTTGACGCTTGAACAAATCGAACGCTACGTCGACAGGGAAGAGCCTTTTTACTGCGCTGGTAGCTTTAAAAGCGAAGGAATGGGAATTTGTTTGTTTAACAAATTAGTGGGGAAAGACCCGAATACACTTATCGGGCTACCACTGATTGATTTGATTGATATGTTGCATGTTCAGGGACTCGATGTCCTTTAATCCAAATACTATAAAAGGGAGCCACAGGCTCCCTTTTCGCATCCACGAGGAAAACATGGTTACGCGTTTCTTAAACCCGCCAACACTTTTTCTAGCTTCGGTTCCATCGGTGCGTTGATTTCCATCCACTCATCATTTGATGGGTGCTGAAACTTGATGTTTGCCGCGTGTAGGAACAAACGATCTAAACCAACTTGACCTGTGTAAGCATCAAAGCGGCGGTCACCGTAGCGATCATCCCAAGCGATTGGGTGGCCCGTGTATTGTGTATGAACTCGGATTTGGTGAGTTCGACCAGTAATCGGACTCGCTTGAATCAATGTTGCTTGTTCAAACTTTTCCAAAATCTTAAAACGCGTTTCAGACGGCTTACCGTTTGGGTTAACACGAACAATACTGTTCACTTCGTTTTTAAGCAATGGCGCGTTCACAACCTTACAACTGCTTTTCCATTGTCCCATGACAAGAGCTAAGTAAAACTTCTTCACTGTCTTTTCACGAAACTGGGCTTGCAAGTGACGAAGTGCAGAACGCTTCTTAGCAACCAGCAAGATACCTGAAGTATCACGGTCAATACGATGCACAAGTTCAAGAAAGCGAGCTTGAGGACGCAGAGCTCTAAGCGCTTCAATCGCGCCAAACTTTAAGCCACTGCCACCATGCACAGCGGTACCAGATGGCTTGTTTAGAATCAACATATGATCATCTTCGAAGATGATCATATCTTCCAACTCTGCGACTTTGTTTAGTTTCGTACTTGGCGCGACATCGTCATCTTTTTTCTCGACTGTCACTGGTGGAATACGAACGAGATCGCCTGCTTTTAACTTGTACTCTGCTTTTATACGCTTTTTATTTACACGTACTTCGCCCTTACGCACGATTCGGTAAATCATGCTTTTAGGGATGTCTTTTAATTGGTTGCGCAAAAAATTATCAATGCGCTGACCCGCCATATCTTCGTCAATGTCGACGAACTGGACTTTTGTTCTTATTTCGCTCATGGGCGCTATTGTAAACTCAATTTCGCGTGACTTCACATTATTCTTGTCGTAAAAGAAACACTCGATAGTACAAACTGATCTAAATTTCGCCAAGCTTTTGTTTAAATTATTAAAACTCTCAATCGAGTTCTCAATTTGTTTTCTGTCTTGATCAGTTTACACATCTCAATTGCTTATGAAACAGCCAGTTATAAATTAGAAATTTTGAGTTTAGCGGCAAATTTTCTATCGTTTGCGTGAAAGCAGATTGCTGATAGCCACGCGCACTGCTATAGTTCACAGCTGCTAAGGAAGGTTTGGTTACATTTTATTCATTACCAATCATTTATCCTCAAGCAATGTGAGTAGATCGTTGAAGGTCGAGTGCAGCATTGGCGTGAGACACATCGAATTCAACACTCTTGCCACCCTACTCCTCGCATATTCACGTTGAGTACCTACCGCCCAAATAGCGGGTCACAAGTCTACGTTTCCAACAGAAACCGCAAGAGGCTTGTGATGACTGAAGTGCCCGAGAGCATCCCCTTCCAGCCGGGAGGCTGCAAAATACAAGCCATGGGATCAGGCACCGTGAAAGAGCGAAAAAACAGTGGCAAGTCGACAAGAAAGATATAAAAGAAAAGACAACGAGAATTTTCAATGAAAAGAATGTTAATTAACGCAACTCAAAAAGAAGAGTTGCGTGTCGCTCTGGTTGATGGCCAGCGACTTTTCGATCTTGATATCGAGAGTCCAGGTCATGAATCTAAAAAAGCGAATATCTACAAAGGACGTATCACACGTATCGAACCAAGCTTAGAAGCCGCATTTGTTGATTACGGCGCCGAGCGTCACGGTTTCCTCCCTCTCAAAGAAATTGCCCGCGAATATTTTCCTGAAGGTTACACCTACCAAGGTCGTCCAAGCATCAAAGAAGTGCTAACGGAAGGCCAAGAAGTTATCGTTCAAGTGGAAAAAGAAGAACGTGGAAGCAAGGGCGCAGCTCTTACTACTTTCATTTCTCTTGCTGGTAGTTACCTTGTTCTGATGCCTAACAACCCTCGTGCTGGCGGTATTTCTCGTCGAATCGAAGGTGACGAGCGTACTCAACTAAAAGCCGCATTAAGTACTTTGGAACTGCCTCAGGGCATGGGCCTAATCGTACGTACTGCTGGCGTTGGCAAGAGTGCTGAAGAACTTGAGTGGGATTTGAATGTACTACTTAACCACTGGGGTGCAATCAAAGGTGCAGCGGACTCGAACCCTGCTCCATTCTTAATCCACCAAGAAAGTAACGTTATCGTTCGTGCAATCCGTGACTATTTGCGTCGTGATATTGGCGAAATCTTAATTGACAGCAACACCATCTACGAACGTGCAAAAGAGCACATTCAATTGGTGCGCCCTGATTTCGTTAACCGCGTTAAGAAATATGAAGGCGAAGTTCCACTATTCAGCCACTACCAAATCGAAAGCCAAATTGAATCAGCTTTCCAACGTGAAGTGCGTCTGCCATCTGGTGGTTCTATTGTTATTGACCCAACCGAAGCACTAACGTCTATCGATATCAACTCTGCTCGTGCAACCAAGGGCGGCGATATTGAAGAAACAGCCCTAAACACGAACCTAGAAGCAGCCGACGAAATTGCTCGCCAGTTACGTCTACGTGACTTGGGTGGCTTAGTGGTTATCGACTTTATCGATATGACACCTGTTCGCCACCAACGAGAAGTAGAAAACCGTCTACGTGAAGCCGTTCGTCTTGACCGCGCTCGTGTACAAATCGGTCGTATTTCTCGCTTTGGTTTGTTGGAGATGTCACGTCAACGTTTAAGCCCTTCTCTAGCAGAAGCAAGCCACCACATCTGTCCTCGCTGTAGCGGTACTGGAGTCGTTCGCGACAACGAATCTCTAGCACTTTCTGTGCTTCGTTTAATCGAAGAGGAAGCACTGAAAGACAATACAGCGCAAGTTCTCGCAGTTGTACCTGTGCCAATCGCTTCTTACTTGTTGAACGAAAAACGTCGTTCAGTTAACCATATCGAACGCATTCAAGAAGTGAAGATTACGGTTGTTCCAAACTCTGACATGGAAACGCCGCACTTCGAAGTTATCCGTGTTCGTGAAGGTGAAGAGTTCGATCTGATTTCTTACCTACTTCCTAAAAAACTGGAAGCAATGAAAGAAGCGGAAGGTAAAGAGCCAGCGGAAGTTGACGTAAAACCTAAACGAATCGAAGAACCTGTTCTTAAAGGCTTTGCGGCGCCTTCTCAAACGGCACCTGCACCAGCAGCTAAACCTGCCCCTGAGGCGAAGAAGAAAGAACAGAAAGTTGAACAAGAAGAAAAACCTGGACTGTTCAGCCGTTTGTTTAAAGCACTTGGTAGTTTCCTATTCGGCGGTTCTGAAGAAGTAAAAGAAGAACCGAAACCTCAGGAAGAGAAAAAGCCAAATCGCGATAATCGACGCAACAAACGTGATCGCAATGATCGTCGTCGCAATAACAACCAACGCGATAATCGTGAGAACCGCGACAATCGTGATAACCGTGATAACCGACGTCGTCGTAAGCCTCGTGATGAGCAAGCGAATGAGCAAAACGAAGCTCAACAACAAACCAATAAACAGCAAAACCGCAACCAAAAGCGTAAGCCTAAAGCTCAACAAGCAGACAAAGCCCAAGAGCAAAAAGCAAATGCAAAAGTAGCGGAAAAAGGTCTGCAGCTAGCAGCGGAAGCTCGAACTGAAACAAAACCAGAAGAGAGCAAACCAAAGCAACAAAACACGAAAGCAGAAAAAGTGAAGGAGCGTCGCCAACGTCGCAAACTGAACAAGTCTGTACGCGTTAAAGACCAAGAAGCGGTTGAGAAGAAAACAGAAGAAACGGCGGTTAAGACTCAAGAAACAGTTGAAACCAAAGTTGAGAAGCCAACAGAAGCAGCGGTAGAAGCACAGCAAGACAACAAGCAAGCAGAGTCTAAGCAACGTCGTAACCGTCGTTCGCCACGTCACCTGCGTGCAAGCGGTCAGCGCCGTCGCCGTGGTCGCGATCGCCGTCCTAACCCGTTCCGCCTGCGTAAAGGTGGTGTAGCTTCTCCTGAGATGGCTATGGGTAAAGTAATGCCACGCTACATTCCGAAACCAGCACCTAAGAAAGAAGAGCAAGTTAAGGAAGAAGCAGTAGCAGCAGTACCTACAATGCAAGGTGGTTTTGCTTGCCCAGAAATGGCTATGGGTAAAGTGATTATTCGCCGCGAGCAACCTGTTGTAACAGAAGCACCAGTTGTTGAATCAAAGGTTCAAGAAACAGTTGAAGCGAAAGTTGAATCTCCAGCAGTAGAAGCACCTGTTGTGGAAGCAGTAATCGCAGAAAAAACTGAATCGGCAGTAGTAGAAACAGCCTCTGTAGAGCCAATCGTTGAAGCACCTACAACTGAACAAGCTGATTCGACCGAAGGTGTTGTAGAAACAGTACCTGCTGAAGAGCCAGTGGTTGAAGCGGCAAAAGAGGTTGCAGCCGAAGCGCCAGTAGCTAAACCAGAGCCTAAAGTCGAAGCCATTAAAGTTGCGGCTAAGCTAAACGCTAGCGCACCGATGACGAAAGCACCTGGCCCTCAAGAGCTACGCGAAATCACTGTTGCAGCAGCACCGTTCAAAACCGAACGTTACCAAGCTAAAGGTGCGGGTAGCCAAGTGGCTAAAAACCGCGCATCGGCAGAGATGACAAAGCCTAACTTTAACTAGGCTAAATCATTACGTTCAACAGCTTAACGGCATAAATAAATTAAAGGCTACCATCTGGTAGCCTTTTTTATCTTCATATTTCCCCAATAAATTGTTCATATAAATACCAATTCGTGATCACATTTGTACGCCATTATTCGTATCATTCTTGAACTTAATCACACTTTTCGGTAGCATGCGCCGACTCAAGTTTTCGACACCATTCTGATGCTGCTCTTTTAATACTACGGTTTACACTGCAATGTTTGATTAGAAATCAACCACTCAGTGGCTTGTGCAAATACGAATATGTGTCGGGTTTAACTCATTGCAAAGAGAACTTAAAAACAAACATGTTCGAATTTCCCCAATTTTCTAAGCACTCCGTAAAAAATGATGTGCTATCAGGCTTAACCGTTGCGCTAGCATTGGTTCCTGAAGCTGTCGCATTTGCGTTCGTCGCAGGCGTAGATCCGATGGTCGGTCTTTACGCTGCATTCATCGTTGGTCTTATTACTTCCATTTTCGGTGGTCGTCCCGGCATGATCTCTGGTGCAACAGGTGCCATGGCAGTCGTAATGGTTTCGCTTGTCGCGACTCACGGTGTCCAGTACCTATTCGCAGCCATCATGCTCGCTGGTATACTTCAAATTGCCGCTGGTATGTTTAAATTGGGTAAGTTCATCCGTATCGTGCCTCACCCTGTGATGATTGGTTTTGTGAACGGTCTGGCTATTGTTATCTTCCTAGCTCAGTTGGGTCAGTTTAAAGCGCCAGATATCAACGGCATGCTTACTTGGCTACCACAAGACCAAATGCTGCTAATGCTTGGTTTGGTTGCGCTAACTATGGCAATCATTCACTTTCTACCAAAAATCACAACAGCTGTACCCTCTTCACTTGTTGCGATCGTAACGGTGACTGCTTTAGTGGTTGGCTTGGATCTGGAAACTCGCACTGTTGTTGACTTCCTGCGTACAATGTCTGGTGATGAAGCTGCAACACTCGCAGGTTCACTACCAACCTTCTCTATTCCTGCGGTACCATTTACACTAGAGACACTACAAATCATTCTTCCATACGCGATCATTCTCGCGGCAATTGGTCTAATTGAATCTCTACTAACGCTGACAGTTTTAGATGAGATGACGAACACTCGTGGTCAATCTAACCGCGAATGTATCGGTCAAGGTATGGCAAACATGACTTGTTCTGTGTTTGGGGCTATGGGTGGTTGTGCAATGATTGGTCAGTCGATGATCAACGTAAACTCAGGTGGTCGCGGTCGTCTATCTGGTATCGTTGCTGCTATCGCTCTATTGATGTTTATCTTATTCGCTTCTTCGCTAATTGAAATGATCCCACTCGCTGCTCTGGTTGGTGTGATGTTCATGGTTGTAATTGGTACATTCGAATGGGCAACATTTAAGCTAGCGCGCCGCGTACCGAAGCAAGACTTCTTCGTTATTGTTCTTGTGACCGTTGTTACTGTTCTTACTGACCTTGCTGTTGCCGTAGCAGTTGGTGTTATCGTTTCTGCATTAATGTTTGCATGGCAACACGCTAAGCACATCTATGCCGACACATGCTTAAACGAGGAAGGTTCAAAAGAGTACAAGATTCACGGTCCTATTTTCTTTGGTTCTGCCGCTAACTTCTTGGAGTTGTTTAACGCGCCTGAAGATCCAAAAGATGTGATTGTCGATTTTGCAGACTCTCGCGTGACTGATCACTCTGCAATTGAAGCGATTGAAACACTAGCAGAGCGTTACAATGCTCAAGGTAAAACGCTGCACCTTCGTCACCTAAGCCCAGATTGTCGTAAACTTTTGGACAAAGCTGGCAGCTTGGTTGAAATCAATGTGAAGGAAGACCCAAGCTACAAAGTGGCAACCGACATTTTAGCGGGTTAATACAAATAAAAAGGGATGGGCTCAGCTCATCCCTTTTCCTATTGTCTTTAAGCCCGGCGATTATAGCTTCTTCAAAATCTCCTCTGATGCCTCTTCGATTAAATCAAGCACCAGTTCAAAGCCATCTTTTCCACCGTAATATGGGTCTGGGACTTCATCGTAATCTGACCCAGAATGACTTAAAAATAACGATACTTTGTGTCGATACTTCAACGGACAAATATCCAATAAATCGGCTAAATTTGCTTTATCTGCGGCTAATATCAGGTCAAACTTTTCAAAGTCATCAATGGTAACTTGACGCGCACGCATTCCTTTAAAAGAGTAACCTCGCTGCTTTCCTGCGGCCATTGCCCTTGAATCCGGTGGGTTTCCTGCGTGGTAGCCAATCGTACCTGCCGAATCAACCTCCACGGCAATACCCAACTCTTGAGCTTTCGCTCTTAACACTGCTTCTCCGGTTGGTGACCGACAAATGTTTCCCATACAAACAACAAGTATTTTCTTCATTTTATTCCCTGAATTATCGGTGGTTTTTCTTCACGATATGTTGGTCTATCATAGCGAGATAAATCAATGAACCCAAATTAGCTTGGGCACAGCACGAAAAGGAATTGAGGAAGTATTATGTCTATCGAAGAAAATAAAGAAGCACGCCATAAGGCTCGCCAACAAAAAGTCAAAGAACAGGTAGACGCAAAAATTGCTGCTGCTCAAGAGGAAAAAGGTCTGCTACTGATCATTACCGGAAATGGTAAAGGTAAATCGACATCAGGGTTCGGTACGATAGCACGCGCAGTGGGTCATGATTTGAATTGTGCTGTCGCGCAGTTTATTAAAGGTACTTGGGATAATGGTGAGCGCAACCTACTTGAGAAACTCGGCGTTGAATTCCAAGTAATGGCGACCGGCTTTACATGGGAAACTCAAAACAAAGCCGCTGATACCGAAGCAGCGCAAGGCATATGGCAAGAATGTAAGCGCATGCTCAAAGATGAATCTATCGATGTGGTTCTTTTTGACGAGCTGACGTACATGGTGAGCTACGGCTACATTGATTTAGACGAGGTCGTTGAAGCGCTGAACAACCGCCCTAAAATGCAGTCGGTTGTCATTACTGGTCGTGGCGCTCATCGCACTCTGATTGAAATGGCTGATACCGTTTCTGAAGTGAAGAATGTAAAGCATGCATTTGAGTCAGGCGTCAAAGCGCTGAAAGGTGTCGACTGGTAAAGCTCACCAGCAGAATTAAAAAAGGGTTGGCTAATGCCAACCCTTTTTGCTTTGGCTCGAATCTAATTGAATAGATTCTTTATCAAACCATCGACTGCTTCTTTGGTTTTTTCGTCTTTGATCTTGTCCGTTAGCTTCTCTACACCACGGTCAATTTCTTTCTGAGCTTTCTGTTTCAAAACATCATCAAATACGAGCTTGAATTTAGGATCCGCCCACTTACCAGACACATTGATCGGAATAGTAATGTCTTTCAACTCATCTATATCTTTGCCGCCTTGGCCTTCTAGGCTACCTACGACTGATGTGCTGATAGTAAAGTTAACAGTTTCATTGATGTAGTTTGCGGTGCCTTTACCACGAACACGGAGCAATGGAGACTGAGCTTGCATATTATCCGTTGATACGACACCTTTATTGAGCTTCAATGTCGCCGTCATCGCACTAAAATCTGTTTTCTTAACTTCATTGTTGCCTTCGACTTTTTGCCCTTTAAATTTCGCGTAGTTTTCACGAATCAATTGAGCAACGTTGATGCCACTTACCGCACCGTCAGCAAAATTGATAACAACCGTACCAGAAAGATTCTTCTTGATACCGGTAGGCGTGAGACTCTTACCGGTAACATTCACATCAATGTTACCCGTCCCTTCAAGCTTGTCGTTATCAGCGACATCAATAAGTAGCGGTTGAACTTTCACGCCTTTGATTGACTTTTTCACACTGTAAGTCGCTGGTGATTGGCGTGCATCTAACTTCGCTGTCGCTGAGATTGTGCCTTGGTACAGCTTCGAACTAAATGAAGTAAGCTCAAATACGCCACGATATACAGTGAAGCTCGCTTTTACCGCTTCCATCTTCGCATTTGCCGCTTTGAATTTGTCGATGGTAATCTCACCCTTTACATCTAACGTTTTCAACGCAGACAAATCAGGCTCAACCTCAGACCTAGCTGGAGCACTCTCGCCACCAGAAGCAGGCTTATTACCTTCGGCAGCTTGCTTATCTAACCCTAAGAACTCATCAAGATCGATATTTGGGCTGTGGAGAGCAAATCGTACTTTAGGAATATCGCCAAGTGTCACATCTGCCTTACCATCTAAGGCGATAGCATTCGCTGTTAACTTCTCTAGGACAAAACTCAGTTGGTTTTTCGTTAGGTCGAAAGACAGATCAGACACCATGTCGACTTTCATCGGTGACTGAGGTAATGCATCACCCTCAAAAGTCGATTTAAGAGTTAACTTATCCAACTGCACTTTGCTGATAGCCTTGTCTACACTAAGTTGACCAGCACCCTGCATATCTAACTTCATACCACCAGCGTCGCCCTTCATGGCATAAGTCAGGTTATTTACTTTATCGAATTCAAACGTATCTAAACCGATCGTTGCCGATTCAATCTTATTGGCAGGATCAGAGTATGTCGCATCAAAGTTGATGTTCTTTAGCGCGTAGTTTGCCAAACCTTTTTCTAGCTTAAAGTCGGCCTGACCTTTCGCTGTGAACTTTTGGTCATTCATTTCGCCCTTCACGCCAAAATCAGCCGTTGTCCAGTTGTCAAAAGCGAATTCGGAAAGGTTTAATGAGATATCATAAAGTTTGGTGTAACTACCGGCTTGCTTATCCTGCATTTCTAATGAGCCATTAGAAACCGTAACACCAGCAAGATTAATGCTCCAATCAGAGCCAGAAGGCTGCGTTTCACCATTTTGCGTAGGCGCAGTATCGCTCGCTTGCTCTGCTTGTTGTGTTTGGGCTTTCGTCAATGCATCAATATTCTTGCTGCCATCTTTCTTGGTTTCGATATAGAACTCAGCCCCATCAAGCGTGACGTTTCCAATTTCAAGCTGTTGACTAAAAAGTGGCATGACAGAGATATCTACACCAACGGTATCAACTTTGAATAAATTGGTTTTACTAAAGCCTTGTGGGTTTCGCAATTCTGTATGTCCCAACTCAAAGCCGATCGATGGGAAAAATTGCCAACTGATATCTCCTTCAATCACTAGTTCTAAACCGGTTTGCTTTTGCGCTTGCTCAACAATAAGGGGCTTAAACTGGTTAGGATTGACGAAGATGGTTAACGCTAAAATTGCGACCAAAATGACCACAATCGGTATTGCTAGAATTAAGAGCAGTTTCTTCATTTGTTTTTCCTTGCTCGAGTGTTTTTACAATTATAAGCGCAGACTCCATTTACCGCTGACAGTTCCACAAAAGCGTGAAAAATGTCTGGTTTTAACCTGCAACTGACTAATTTAAAAACAAAAAAAGAAGTGGCACTTAAGGTGCCACTTCTTCTCTTAAAAATAAAGCGATATAGCCGTCTAAAGGCTTAAGCTTTCAAAAGTCTTGCAATGTGAGCTTTTAATACATCGATTGCGATACGGTTTTTACCACCGCGAGGAACAATAATGTCCGCATATTGCTTAGAAGGTTCGATAAACTGCATGAACATCGGACGTACTGTTTGTTGATACTGCTTGAGAACAGATTCCATAGTTCGGCCTCGTTCTTCCACGTCACGCTTAACACGACGAAGCAAGCAAATATCTAACGGTGTATCCATAAATACTGTCGCGTGCATCAAATCACGAAGACGAGGGTCAGTAAGAAGAAGGATACCTTCTAGAATGATCACCTTTTTAGGCGTCATTGTGGTCGTGTTACTTGTTCTTGTGTGTTCAGTGTAGCTGTACTCAGGTACTTCTACTGCTTCACCACGTACCAATTTTTCAAGGTGCTCACACAGTAGGTCGTGGTCCAACGCACTCGGGTGATCGTAGTTCGTCTTTACTCGCTCTTCCATGCTTAGGTGGCTTTGGTCGTTGTAGTAGCAATCTTCCGTGATGACACCGATTTGATGATCGCCTACTTTCGCGCGAAGCTCATTATAAATAGTGCTCGCGATCAGACTTTTTCCAGAAGCAGAAGCGCCAGCAATACCTACGATGACGCATTGATTATTATCAGACATTAGTTTGCACCCGATGATGATTTCTAGTCACATAAAAAGATAAACTGCCTGATTATAGGGAGTTCACCCCATAGTTACTAGCTGGAATTAGGGTTTAGTCATAAGTTTCTGCCTGCTCAGAGGATTAACCTCCGAGCAAACGTTAAAATGTGCAATTATCAACCAATAGGCATAGTAAACTTAGTTCACCATTGTAAAGCTAATCGCATCTGGTTTTGCTTTGCCTTGCCAAAACATCGTGCTACATACGCGATCGGCAAGCTGCTTGTAATACCCTGCATGCTCACTTTCTGGGCGCCTTGCTACTGTTGGCACGCCAGCGTCAATATCTTCTCGCATAGAGATATGAAGCGGAATTTGTCCTAGCAGTGCTAAGCCAAACTCTTGCGACATTTTTTCTGCACCACCCATGCCAAAAATATGCTCTTTCGCGCCACATTGACTACAAATGTGATAACTCATGTTTTCCACAACACCTATAACCGGGACATGGACTTTGTTAAACATTGCCGCTCCCTTTCTTGCATCGGCAAGCGCCAAGTCTTGCGGTGTAGTGACTAACACACTACCTGTCACCGGAATCTGTTGTGACAACGTCAACTGTATATCACCCGTGCCTGGCGGCATATCAATCACCAAATAATCTAAATCTGGCCAGTCTGTCTCCGTTAATAACTGCGACAACGCTTTTGAAGCCATTGGCCCGCGCCATATTGCCGCTTCTGATTTGTCCACTAAATAGCCGATAGAATGAGTATAGATGCCGTGAGCGAAAATGGGCTCCATCCACTTGCCATCACGAACTTCTGGTTTTGCATCTTCTTGCCCCAACATCATAGGTACAGACGGGCCATAGATATCCGCATCCAACAATCCCACTTTCGCCCCAGATTGAGCAATCGCCAACGCTAAGTTAACAGCAGTCGTTGATTTACCGACCCCACCTTTCGCAGAACTAACGGCAATGATGTTCTTAACACCTTTAACCGGATTGGCCACTTGAGTTTCTAATGCTTTAACTCCAAGGCGAATATTGAATGGGAATTCAGCCACTTTACCTGCGATTTGTTGCTGTTTAATCCAGTCATGCAATATAATTTGAAGCTCATTACTTGCGAATGGCAACGTTATCTCAACAGAACCTTGTGCCGTAATCGAAATTGCGCCATGAATATCTGCCCAATTTTCCACCAACTGTGGATGCTGGAATTGGTTAAACCAGTGACAAAAATCTTGTTTTGAAGTGAACTGATGCATAAGTCCTCCTTTTAGATGTCATGCTAACACCGTCCTGCCTCAACCAGAACCCCAAAAAAACTAAGGCATTCCGCAGTTTGACACCTTGGAGTTAGTGAGTTCATGGGGTAGTATTATCCATCAAAATTTATTTATACCTATCAAGAAAAGCGAATATTAAGTATGGCAAACGATCCAAGAAACTTTCCGTCAAGGAAAATGCTGGTAACTTGTGCCCTTCCGTACGCTAACGGTTCGATCCACCTTGGTCATATGCTTGAGCATATCCAAGCGGACATTTGGGTTCGTTACCAACGCCTACGCGGCAACACTGTAAACTTCATCTGTGCTGACGATGCTCACGGCACGCCAATCATGCTTAAAGCGCAACAGATGGGTATTACTCCTGAAGAAATGATTGCCGCAGTTAGCGAAGAGCACCAGAAAGACTTTGCTGGCTTTGATATCAGCTTTGATAACTACCACAGCACACACTCAGATGAGAACCGTGAGCTAGCGTCACACATTTATCTTGAGCTGAAGAAAAACGGTTTCATTTCTAGCCGCACAATTTCTCAGTTGTTCGACCCAGAAAAAGAGATGTTCCTACCGGACCGTTTCGTAAAAGGTACGTGTCCAAAATGTAAGTCAGAAGACCAGTACGGTGACAACTGTGACAACTGTGGTGAGACTTACAGCCCAACAGAACTGATCAATCCTAAATCTGCGGTTTCTGGTGCGACGCCAGTAATGAAAGATTCTGAGCACTTCTTCTTCGACCTGCCTCAGTTTGAAAGCATGCTAAAAGAGTGGACTCGCTCTGGCTCGCTACAAGCTGAAACCGCGAACAAGATGCAAGAGTGGTTTGAATCAGGTCTACAACAATGGGATATCTCACGTGACGCGCCATACTTCGGCTTCGAGATCCCAGGTGAGAAGAACAAATTCTTCTACGTATGGCTAGACGCACCTATCGGCTACATGGGCTCTTTCAAAAACCTATGTGACAAGCGCGACGACCTAGATTTCGACGAGTACTGGAAGAAAGACAGCTCAGCAGAACTGTACCACTTCATCGGTAAAGACATCGTTTACTTCCACAGCCTATTTTGGCCAGCAATGCTACAAGGTTCTGGCTTCCGCAAGCCTAACAACGTATTCGTACACGGTTACGTAACCGTAAACGGCGCGAAAATGTCGAAGTCTAAAGGTACTTTCGTAAAAGCAAGCACTTACCTAGAGCACCTAGACCCTGAGTGTCTACGTTACTACTACGCGGCGAAGCTAAACAGCCGTATCGACGATCTAGATCTTAACCTTGAAGACTTCACTCAGCGCGTAAACGCTGATGTTGTTAACAAGATCGTTAACCTGGCATCTCGTAACGCAGGTTTCATCGCAAAACGTTTTGAAGGCAAACTGTCTGACAACTTTGCAGAACCTGAACTTTACAACGAATTTGTTGCTGCTGCTGACCGTATCGCTGAGCTTTACGAAACACGTGAGTTTGGTCGTGCAATCCGTGAAATCACGGCATTGGCAGACAAAGCTAACCAATACGTTGATGAAAAAGCACCGTGGGTTGTAGCAAAAGAAGAAGGCAAAGATCAGGAACTACAAGACATCTGTTCTGTTGGTATAAACCTGTTCCGTGTACTGATGACTTACCTGAAACCAGTAATGCCTGCGCTAGCTGCACGTACTGAAGCATTCCTAAACCAAGAGCTGACTTGGGAAAACATCGCTGCGCCACTAACAGGCCACGAGATCACTAAGTTCAAAGCACTGTTCAACCGTATCGATCCGAAGAATGTTGAAGCGATGATCGAAGCATCTAAAGAAGATGCGGCGGCAGAAATGGCGGCGAAAGAGAAAGCAGAAGCGGAAAAGAACAAGGCTAGCCAAACTGAGCTAGACAAAGAGCCAATCGCTGAAGAGATTGAGTTCGACGCTTTTGCAGCAGTAGATATGCGTATCGCTCGTATCATCTCTTGTGAAGAAGTGCCAAAAGCAAACAAACTGCTTAAGTTCCAACTGGACATCGGTGGTGAAACTCGTCAAGTGTTCTCTGGCATCAAGTCAGCGTACAAACCTGAAGAGCTAGAAGGCAAACTAACGGTAATGGTAGCAAACCTAAAACCTCGTAAGATGAAGTTTGGTATGTCAGAAGGCATGATCCTAGCCGCTGGCCCTGGTGGTAGCGACCTGTGGATCCTTGAGCCACACGAAGGCGCTCAACCAGGGATGCGTGTAATGTAATGCTCTTCGCATAATAGAAAGGCTTAACTATTTCAGTTAAGCCTTTTTTACAACAAGATAAAATTACTTAATGCAACCTATACTCTTCCGGTCCCCAAGTAATGGTCGCGCCACACACAAGGAAAAGTACAAAACTGATGCTTACAACATACGCAAGTATTCTATCAAACGTTGTTGCGTATTTTAGTATTAGTTGGTCATCCACTAGTGATAATTTGACTGGCTTTCCTCGTATCAATACTGATGCGTACATGGGAAATCTAAAACCCCACCCATTTCTGTCCCAACCAATAGGGTCATGACCATCCCGCAACATCTTTTTCTCAATCCGCTTTACCGATACACGAATGAAAAGCAAAGTACTAACTAACCAAGTACATCCGATAATCATATTTGCAATATCAAAATAAGACACGTTGCTCCCTTTATCAGGATTTGGCTTTTCAACTAGACTTGTATTCACCGTTCTACAGAGCCCTGCGCTTAACTGGTTTTCACTCTGTACTCTTCAGGCCCCAACCCCATTACTGCTCCCAAAGCAAGTGCCATCACGAAGCTTATTGTGACAATATACGCAAGCACTCGGTCAAAGACTGTCGCGTACTTTAGAATAAGTTTGTCTTCTACCAGCGATACTTTCGCAGGTTTACCTCGCATCAACACTGAGGCGTACATGGGAAATCTAAAACCCCACCCATTTCTGTCCCAGCCAATTGGATCATGACCATCCTGCAATATTTTTGTCTCAATCCGCTTTGCTGATACACGAATAAAAACCAATGTGCTCAGTAACCATGTCCAACCAACAATCATCACTATAAGATCGAAACAAAACACAATTACTCCTTTAAAACCAATTTACTTTAGAGCTAGTTTCATAGGTTTTTTCTGCTAAACCTTGCCCAAACCAATCACCCATTTTTGCAGCCGCATAACCAGCCCCTAAACCAACACCTATTAATACGACTACTCCAAATGGGCCAGCAGCTAAAGCGATTCCCATTCCAGATGCAATCACTTTGGATGTGGTCCAAACGCCAGCAGCGTTGCTCGCACCAAACCCAGCAACTTCCATTGCCGCTCTTTTTTTCCAATTTTCTCCGTTATTCTTGGCATTTCGAACATTGTTAAAGCGAACACCAGCATCAATCATGATGATCTTTTTACCTACAATACTAGAGCTTTGTTCAAGAACTTGAATTGAGCGGATGTTAGCTATAGATGTTAAATGTAACTAAGTTATATCCCTACCGCTTCGCGCGATATTGACAGCCCTATTCGGGTTGCTCCAAATGTTACCGCGGCTACTTTTAATTCACCCTGCATAATGGGCAAGCTCTTTTGTAAATTTTGCATTCAAAGAACTATGAGCTTCTTTAACTCTATATCCAAGCTTCACAAGCTCCTTTTTCTGCGCACCACTTCGTGACGCTGTCCGTACATCTAGTAAGGCGTTTTGATATTTGAGCAAAGCTTTCCCGAAATTACTCAATCTGACTTACTTTTCATTAACCGCCGTAGCGGCAGCACCTACTGCAGTATACTCATCGATTTCCCCCCCCCCCCATAGTATGATTAGTAGCATCTAAAAAAGGCTTAATCTCTTTTTCATAGAGGAGGGCTACCGCTTGTAAGTTTTCATCGCCAAACTCACTTGTTAGATTGGCTACATTTCTTTTGGTTTCTTGTGACCAACTTTTTACAGTATCAAGAGCACAAGCTATATCAGGTCTCTCGCTACGCAACTTAGCTATGTTGATCACAGAGCCTTCGTTCAGTATGAAAGGAGTACCTGCGGGAATAAAACTACCAAATATATGTGGGTTGTCCTTACGAAACTGAAGGTACCTATCCTCATCATTTGTTTCGATAGGGAGCGTTATCTTTGAGTGAGTACTGAAGCATAGGTCGAATTTATTAGACAAATTAATTACCTCGAACAATCAACAAAATAGACAACTTATATCATATGAAGTGTCCGAGTATTTTAATTTCTAAACATTGTGACTTGAATCAGACTACAAAAAGTAAGCAATATGTAACTCACAAAGAATAACGCGTACACCAAGCATCGACACCGAATAATCAACCATATTCACAAATTTGGTGAATCCATGCACCAATAACGACCGTCCCAAAAGAACATTTAATATAACCAATTGTTTTAATTTAATTTTTGTTTGGCATCAAAACTGCAAACCTTCCTTGTTAGGTCCAAACACTAACAAGGAGTGGGTTATGTTTGTTTTGATTTCCACACTATTGTCCATCGCTATTTTAGCCGGAATATATCACTTATCTTCTAAACGAGAGCAGCAACATGCGCGCAAATATCAGCTGTTAACATTGTTGCGAGATGTTGTTCATCTGCTGAGACGCCATCGAGCTGCGACGCACTACTCACTTCAATTTCAACAAAATAACGAACAAGAATTAGAAGTCCTTCATAACGATCTCACCAACAAACTGCATCATTTGGTCGAAACCTCACGCTTTGAAAATAAACCCATGTATCGCGTGCTGCAGATCAAAGTAGGAAAACTGCTTGAACAATGGAACGATCACAGTGTTGCAAGGAACCAGATGGAGCATGGTAAGTTAATTCGTCATTGCTTGTTCTTGATGGATGAAGTCACGATTGCTTGGTTAGCGGTAGAACAACGAGATGATCTACATAATGAGTACCACATGAACTGGCAAAACATCATGGATAGCTTAGAAACCCTGACTCAATTGAGAATTAGCATTCAAGACTTGGGAGAGCAAGGGGGGAATGAGCGTTTCAAAAATTACGCATCGGTTATGACACGTAAGCTAAATCAATTAGCAGTTATCGCTCCGCTTAGTATCGTTTCTCCTGCTTCCACACGCTCAATACAGATATTAAATAACTATGTGACAGGAAGTCATGTCGATTTAACAGAAGCTGAGCTTTATGGAGTCACATCAGACTTATCGTTGACCATCTTCAATACTTACGACCACGTACTTTCAGACATCGTTGAAGCATTGTATCTACCGTTGCCCAAACTCTCTGTAGCAAGATAAGCTCTATACAGTACCGTGCCAATTGTCACAACAGGAACGTAACTGGTATCTATTGGTAAAAACAAAAAAACCGCAGACCTTAGGTTCTGCGGTTTTTCATTCATCTAACTTCTTAGCGCTTAGCTGTCATCTTCTGTGAAGTTCGTTGGTAATTGCTTTTTCATCTCATTCCAGATTAGCGCGCTTTCCATACCATAGTGACGAATCACAACTGGCAGTTGTTCACGCTGACCACTTTCACAAGTTTCTAGCAACTGATGGTAAAACTTCAGCGCTAGCTCACGAGAAGCTGGGTTTGAGAAGTAATAGCTACCAACGCGATCATAGAGCTTCTTCAAGCCATTAAAAATCAAACCGTAAATCTGATTCCCTGAATGGAATGCTAGGCGTTGGAACAACATGTAGTCGTAAAAGTTGAACGTTTTAGCAATCAAGATTTCTTGACGCTTCGCTTCATCTTTCTCGTTGTCTTCTTTCACGTTCTGTAAGACTTTCTCAGCATAAGGTGAAGAAGCGATGAAATCGTCCCAAGAAGCAGCATTCATTAAAGCTTCACAAGATTCAATTACATTCTTGATGGTGCGCTCAGAGTTCTCTTTATTTGCTTTAAATGCATAACGCATAAAGATAGGGCTGATGTTGGTACGTGCTGCAAGCAAATCTTCTACAATGTTTGTTGCGTTATCTACGTCCAACGTCATCAACGTATCCAAAATATGCAGACCAGAGGTCTCCATAAATTGGTTTACCTTCGTTGGTTTACCGTGTTGGATTGTTAACCAACCATCACGGGCTAGTCGTTGAAGAACCTCTCGTAAAGTCGTTCGAGTAACACCAATTAGCTCAGACAGCTCGCGTTCAGCAGGTAAAATAGAGCCTGGAGGAAAACGGCCGTTCCAAATGCTCTCGATAATATATTTTTCTGCGAATCCCGCAGGGCTTTTCGCCTTTATGACCATTCTACTTTTTATCCAATATTGATTTCTGAGGGTCGATACTACTCATCATACCACTACTTAACGGTTTGAGAAAATTTACGATCAATAATTGAAACGATTCCACAATATAGAGTTAATACTCTATATGTTATGTCAATCTAGGACGGTCTGACGTGCGAGTGAAAGCGGTAAAATCTGAATTTTCGTTTAATTAAACAGCTCACAAATTGCGGAGAAATAAAGACTACTGCGTCACAATTTTATATTCAAAATATGAAAAATTACTTTGTATATCACAGTTACTATTCTTTCTTAATTTGCCTTTTCTCGTCACTGACCGTCATTTAAAATCCAAGAGGATTTTTTTGAGCCTTTCATGATATAGTAACGCCGTTTTGATCGCGTTATTACATTTAAAAAGTCATTTTAGTCGGTAGCATCACGTTTTGTTATTGACTAATAAATGCCTGAGTGTAGAGTTTGCGGTCGAAAGTGAGCGGTGCTTGAGTTCAGGGGAAGTAACTTGGCAAGACTGCAATAAACAAGGATTGTTGTTTTACTAAGTTATTGTTTTAAAAGACTAGTTAATAAGTCTAACAAACAGATACTTAAGCACTATTGTAGTGTCTATTCATAATTTTGTTATAAAGAGAATTATCATGCCGATATCGCTCGGAAACGCTTTTATCAAGAACTTTCTTGGTAAAGCGCCTGATTGGTACAAAGTTGCCATTATAGCCTTCTTAATAATTAACCCGATTGTATTCTTCCTAATAAACCCATTTGTTGCTGGGTGGTTGCTGGTTGCTGAATTTATTTTCACGCTTGCAATGGCATTAAAATGCTACCCATTACAACCTGGTGGTTTACTTGCTATTGAAGCCATCGCTATCGGCATGACTAGCCCTGCGCAAGTTAAGCACGAGTTGGTGGCAAATATTGAAGTATTACTGCTTCTGGTATTTATGGTTGCGGGCATCTACTTCATGAAGCATTTATTGCTGTTCATTTTTACCAAAATTTTACTTGGTATTCGCTCCAAAACCCTTCTATCACTAGCGTTTTGCTTTGCCGCTGCATTTTTATCTGCGTTTTTGGATGCTTTGACGGTTATCGCCGTTGTTATCAGTGTGGCGATCGGTTTCTACTCTATCTACCACAAAGTGGCGTCAGGTAACCCGATTGGTGACCATGACCACACACAAGATGACACGATCACTGAGCTAACGCGTGATGACTTAGAAAATTACCGCGCCTTTTTACGCTCATTGTTGATGCACGCTGGTGTAGGTACTGCGTTAGGTGGCGTAACCACTATGGTGGGTGAACCTCAGAACTTAATTATTGCAGACCAAGCGGGTTGGTTATTTGGTGAATTCCTAATCCGTATGTCTCCAGTGACGCTACCCGTATTTTTCTGCGGTCTCATCACTTGTGCTCTAGTCGAAAAGCTTAAAGTGTTTGGCTACGGTGCAAAACTTCCTAACAACGTTCGTCAAATCCTCGTTGACTTTGACAATGAAGAGCGCAAAACGCGTACCAATCAAGACGTTGCAAAGCTATGGGTTCAAGGGCTTATTGCTGTTTGGTTGATCGTGGCATTAGCCTTGCATTTGGCAGCGGTAGGCTTAATTGGTCTTTCAGTGATCATCTTAGCGACGGCTTTCACTGGCGTCATTGAAGAGCATTCCATGGGTAAAGCGTTTGAAGAGGCTCTGCCTTTCACTGCACTACTTGCGGTATTTTTCTCGATCGTTGCGGTAATCATCGACCAAGAGTTGTTTAAACCAGTTATCGACGCGGTGCTTGCCGTTGAAGATAAAGGCACTCAGTTAGCTTTGTTCTATGTCGCGAATGGCTTACTATCAATGGTGTCGGATAACGTATTCGTCGGTACGGTTTACATCAATGAAGTAAAAACAGCACTCATTGAGGGTCTCATTACTCGCGAGCAGTTCGACTTACTGGCAGTTGCTATCAACACTGGTACTAACCTACCATCTGTTGCTACGCCAAACGGTCAAGCAGCATTCCTATTCCTACTCACCTCGGCTCTCGCTCCATTAATTCGTCTGTCTTACGGTCGAATGGTTATCATGGCGCTGCCTTACACCATCGTTCTTGCGATTGTCGGGCTAATGGGCATTATGTTCTTCCTAGAGCCTGCAACGGCTTCTTTCTACGATGCAGGCTGGATTTTACCTCATAGTGGTGATCTGACTCCCGTAGTCTCTGGCGGTCACTAAAATTTGAGTTGATTAGGAAACTTATCCACGTTAAAAAGCTCTGAGTATTCAGAGCTTTTTCTATTTCAGACAGGAACAAAAACGTGACTATTTTAAATTCACTTAACCAGTTTTCGAAGGGACGCTTATCGTGGCTGCTGCTTCTGCTATTCGTCGTTTTCTTTGAAGCATGTGCCCTCTATTTTCAGCACGTCATGATGCTTGCACCATGTGTCATGTGTATCTACGAACGAGTCGCGATGATGGGAGTGGGTGTCGCTGCAATCGTTGGTCTTATGGCACCAAATAACCCAGTTTTCCGTTGGCTAGGTTTGATTGGCTGGGGATTAAGCTCTTACAAAGGACTGTTGCTTGCTCAGCAGCACGTTGATTATCAGTTTAACCCATCACCATTCGCGACTTGTGATTTATTCGTAACATTCCCTAGTTGGGCTCCGCTTAATCAGTGGGTTCCTTGGATGTTCGAAGCATACGGCGATTGCTCGAAGATTGTTTGGCAATTCCTCGATTTATCAATGCCACAATGGTTAGTAGTTATTTTCGCTGGCAATTTAATTGCTTTAGCATTAATTGTGATCGCACAATTCTTCCCAGCAAGACGCACTAATCCGATTCGTTAATCCTTCAGAGAAATGATAACGAAAAAAGCCGACCAGATGGTCGGCTTTTTACTGAGTAAACATCGCGGCTATTTAACTTAACCACGTTAACTCAACCACGTGATTGACCACAACACTGCTTGAACTTTTTGCCGCTCTCACAAGGACAAGGATCATTGCGCCCAATACCTTTGAATGGGTTTAGGCTTTGAGCCTTATTGCCTACCATCAACTCATCCGCACCTAACGCCACTTCACCGACCATCAAATCAAGCTGGTCGATCAAGTCTGCAAGAGCTGGAGGCGTTTCAATACCGGCGTCGCGCATCTGTTGCTGCGTTGCCGACTCATCGATAGCCAGCATCAAAGTGGTCAGTAATGCTTGTAGCATACGCTGCAATCCATCATTGAGCTCAACGTCTTGCCATTGTTCTTCAATCATTGGCCAAACAGACATAAAGCCTTCGGCAAAATCAGCAAGTTGTTCAGGTTCTTTGCCTGTTAGCTCTAGCACGGAATATTCGTTTCGTTGAATTCGGTTGTGCTGCTTGTGAATTTGCTCTTCTACTGCCGGTTGAATCGCTTTGAATCCTTCACCTAATAGCGGCTCTAACCACTTTTCAGGAGCGAGTGGTTTTGTCGTCAGATTAGCAGCGAGCACTGCGCCTTCGATAAATAGGCAAGATTCATCGATGTGAATTTCGCCTTTCTCAATCAATGTGTATTGCATGACATCTGGTTTCCCATAAATTTGGCGGCATTATACCTCAGAGCATAAAAGCACGTAACCGGGAGTTGCGAGTTTGACTGTATTGAGTGCTTTGAGTCTTTTAATGACAAACTTAGCTGACATCGCTACAATCGCCCTCCTTTTTATCACCAAACTGTATTAGGCAAACTATGCGAGTTGTACTAGGCCCAATGGAAGGCGTTTTAGACCATTTGATGCGCCAAATCCTGACCGAGATAAACGACTATGACCTATGTGTTACGGAATTTGTTCGAGTCATCGACCAGTTATTGCCCGATCATGTATTTCACCGTTTATGCCCGGAGCTGTTGCAAGGTTCTCAAACCGCATCAGGTGTGCCAGTACATGTGCAATTGTTAGGACAAGAACCAAACTGGATGGCTGAGAACGCAATTAAAGCGGCAAGCCTTGGCGCTAGAGGCATCGATATAAATTTTGGTTGCCCAGCCAAAATGGTCAATAAAAGTAAGGGTGGTGCTGCTCTACTTCAGCATCCTGAGCTAATTCACCGTGTGGTTAAAGCTTGTCGAGAAGCCGTTCCAGAGGCTATTCCTGTAACCGCAAAAATTCGTCTTGGCTGGGAAAACCCTGAAGATTGCTTTGAAATTGTTGATGCCATTCAATCTGCTGGTGCAAATGAACTCACCGTTCACGCTCGGACTAAGCAGGGTGGTTACAAAGCGTCTGAGATAAAATGGGATTACATCAACCAAATTCGCGAACGTTTTGATATTCCGCTTATTGCGAATGGCGAAATCTGGAATTACCAAGACGGTCAACGTTGCATTGAAACGACTGGCGTTGACTCTTTGATGGTGTGCCGCGGCGCTTTCAATATCCCTAACTTGGGCAACATGGTAAAACACAACCACCAGCCAATGTCATGGCCCGAGGTGGTTGAGCTACTGATCTACTACTCCAAGTTTGAGATGAAAGGCGACAAAGGCTTGTACTATCCAAACCGCGTAAAACAATGGTTCTCTTACTTACGTCAGGCCTATCCTGAAGCAAAAGATCTATTCAGAGAAATCCGAACGTTTAACAAAGCCGCGCCGATTGTTGAGCATATTCAACGTTATCGTGATGAGTTAAATTCTCAGGTTGCATAAAACCTGAGCATTGCAAAGGGCGAACTGCTCGCCCTTTAAGCGCTTAAATCTTCGTAGCAAATCTTATTTTTACCTGTACTCTTGGCTTGATATAACTTTTCATCCGCCGCTTTAAATAACTGATCAAAGCTTTCCACTCGGTTCTTTTTACTGAACACCACACCGCCAGAGATCGTAAAACCTTCTTTAGTCACGCGTGTCGAGCGTTCGTCTATGGCTTTTTTTACCCGCTCTAAAATTAGCTTAATGCCTTCCGAGTCTTCGTCGTAAATCGCCAACACGAACTCTTCGCCACCAAATCTTGAGGCGACATCGGTGTGGCGAATATTTTCACGTATACATTTTGCAACTAGCTGAATCGCAGAGTCGCCGACATCATGACCATAGGTATCATTGATCTTCTTGAAGTTATCAATATCGAACACTGCTAATGCAACCTGTTTTTTCGTCATCTTATTGCGCCACACGGTTTGCATTCCTCGACGGTTCAACAAGCTCGTCATCGGATCTCTGGCGGCGAGATCTTTAAAATAACGTCGCTCACTATGCATATTCACATAGAACAATACGACTGTGCTCAAAACGTAAATAGAGATCGCAACAATAAGGCTGTATTTTTCAAACACCGCTAGGTTCTTAGCTTCATCCCAAAGGTTGTACTCGTAATACATACTGTGATTCGCACTCAATCGATCTAACTCGACTGGTTTGATACGTGTACTGTTTGGAGGAATGGATTGTAAATTGGAAACCAAATGAAACTTACCAACAAGACCTAGTGACGAAGCCATCAACGCATTGACATCAAAATCAATGGACAGCACACCTTGATGCCTCCCTTTTTCGTAAACAGGCACCGTCATACTAATGATTTGGCCTTCCATCGAATCCAACATCGGCCCAGGTCCGGCCAAGGTGATGTTCACTTTATCTTGTGCGGTTTTTTGCCAAAATGGGCGCGCTTTTAGCGTTGACCAAAGCTCTCTAGTGAAGTTTTTCGCGTACGTGTCAGGAGACGAAATGACGTAACCACGTTTATCGATGTAATGAATACCAACGATATGGGATTCAATATCGTGCAGAAAAGACAATGACGGTGCAAAACCCGCCTTTTGTTCAGCTAATTGGTTAATCGTTGAACCTTGCTGACATAAGCTTTCATCGCCCACAATCATGTAATCAAGATCAACCGCAGGTAACCCCTCACTGTAGACACTCTCCAGCAACAAGACGTCTATCGGCCAAATATAACAAAGCCCCTTTTTGACTAAAGAATTGTGCTCTTCAGACAATGGGTTAGCGTAATTCGTATAGTTAGTAAAACTATAATCTAAGGCGGTGAGGACTTTAATACCACGGGACATGGCACGATCAATACGTGCATACTCAGAATCAATATAGCGATTGACCGCATCGTAGTAGTTTTTTGTCGTAACAAGCAAAACCACGACAAATAATGCGAGGGGAAAAAAGATGACAAATGAGAGACTAAATCGCCTTTGGTTAACCATTGAGTACCATGTATGTGAAAGGTAGATCGTCTCTTATCAAACAATGGGATTACGCTGTCTTATCAACTGGCAATGCGTAGTGCGCATTGCCAGATAATCAGATAACCAACAAATGTGTACGCATTGTAGGAGACTGTTTATATATTAAAGAAGTTTAATCAATATAGAATGTAGTGTCACTTCAGTTGCCACAATTTGAAGCTCTGTGCAGGTATATTGACAGAAAGATGACCCTTATAATCAATAAGTTCGCGTACATCCAGAAGTGACGAAAGATGGGTAGCCTCCAAACCAAGTTGCCACAGAGGCAAGTCAATTGAACACTCATCGCCACTTAGATTCATCACAACAACGATCGCTTCACTTCCAAGTACGCGCGCATAAGCCAGCACGTTGGTATCACAATGCAGCCATTGAATACTACCAGACTGTAAAGACTTGTACTGTTTACGTATCGAAATCCATTGCTTGTAAATCGACAGCCATGCTGAGTTTTCAATTTCATTCCAAGGGAAACAGCGACGATTATCCGGGTCCAGCCCTCCCTCTAGTCCGACTTCACTCCCATAGTAAATACAAGGTGTACCGACGTATGTCATGAGCAGAGCAAGTGCGATGTTCATTTTACGCTTATCACCATCAACCAGTGTGATAAAACGAGCAGTATCATGACTATCGAGTTGATTTAGCTGCGATAGCTGATTCGAAAATGGAATTTTTGCTCTGGCTTCGTCCAACCATGCTTTAAACTCCAAACCATCAATGTTGATTGGTTCATACATAATATCTTGCTGCGCGATAAAAGCTCGAACTGGATGAGCAAAACCGTAGTAGTTCATCGCCCCATCCTCTTGATCACCTTGCAGCCACTGTGTTGCTTCAAAAAAGTGCTCACCTAGCACATAGGCATTCGGATTGACTGACTTCGTCGCATGGCGAAACGCTTCAACATAATGAGCATTGTTTTTCGCTCCCTCTCCTTCGCCAAGCATATGAATAACATCAAATCGCCAACCATCGACTGAGTATGGTGGCTTAAGCCAGTGCTTAATGACAGATGCTTCGCTTTGATAGATATAGTCACGCACTTGTTCATTTTCGAAGTTCAGAACCGGTAAGTTACCAATGCCCTTCCAACCAATATAGTGATTGGTTTCGCCTTCAAAAAAGTAGTAATCGCGGAACTTTGACTGTGGATTGCTATACGCCCCTTCTCCTTTTTGTTGGATATCAAACCAAGGATGATGCACTGACGTGTGGTTAAACACCGCGTCTAAGACAATCTTCATATTCTTACCGCGAATCTTCTCACACAGTTCCGCAAACTGAGCATTGGTGCCAAACATAGGATCAACAGTGAAGTAATCCGTAGTGTCGTATTTGTGGTTACTTGGTGAAGAAAAGATCGGATTGAAGTAAAGCGCTGTTACGCCGAGCTGCTCAAGGTAATCCAACCTCTGCTCTACACCTTTGAGATCGCCGCCAAAAAACTCTCTTGCTCCTGTATTTTTGTGAGACCCCACCGCTTCTCCCCACGATTTAATGATCGCTTCTGAATCATGCTGAGCATAAGCTTTACGAATGTCAGATTCACTTTTACTAGCAGAAAAACGGTCAGGAAAGATTTGATAGAACACTTGCTCTTGGACCCAGCTTGGTGGTTGATGGTTTACATTCAACTTAAAGTGGAACTCTTTGGGTGGAATACGCTTTTGTACGCCTCGTGCATCGAGCCAGTATTGTTGTCCGTCTTTGAGGAGCTTAAACACATAATGTGTGACATCTCGATCTCGATTTGGTCGGAACGATGCTTCCCATAGTAACAATTCCCCAGTTGTTCCAATTTGAGCCATGTCGACCAGATATTCTTCATTGTCCGGCTCAAGACGCACATATACGGAATCAAAATCCAATGTCTCGGTTTTCAGTCTGACTGTGACTTGCTCGTGATTAAAAGCTAAACCATCAATGGTTTGACTATGAAAAATAAATGGCAGGTTCATTATGGGCACTCCTCGTCATCGGATATGCCACTATGTTATTGAAGAATGAGAGACAAGAAATCCTCCTTGCGAGTTGGCATATAAGCCAATTTTCCCAAGGAGGATCACACTTAGTAGGCGTAGTGACTTGTCGGATACCGCTTAGTTCAACAAGAGACTGTCATCTGCAAGCTCTTCACCACGCACTTTGGAGAACATATCCAACAAGTCTGGTACTTGCATGTTAGCGCGCTGCTCTCCAGCCACATCAAGCACAATTTCACCTTGGTGAAGCATTACGGTCCTATCGCCACATGCTAATGCGTCTTTCATCGAATGCGTCACCATCATCACGGTTAAATCGAACTCATCGACAATACGTTTAGTTAAGTCGATAACAAACGCCGCCATACGAGGATCAAGCGCAGCCGTGTGTTCATCAAGCAGTAACAACTTACTCTCCGATAACGTCGCCATCACAAGGCTAACGGCTTGTCGTTGTCCACCGGACAGTAAGCCAATGCTATCGCCCAGACGATCTTCTAAGCCAAGCCCTAGGATGCTAATTCGCTCTTGGAACAGCTTGCGACGTTTAGTAGAGAGCGCCAACCCCCAGCTGCGTTTTTTACCACGCATGTACGCTAAAGCCATGTTCTCTTCTATCGTTAGCTCTCCACAAGTTCCGGCCAATGGATCTTGAAACACTCGTGCGCATTGCGTCGCACGCTGGGCAACCGTCTGCTTGGTGACGTCTTTGCCATCAATGATCACCTGACCACCTATCATCGGTGTCTCACCAGTCACCGCACCAAGCAACGTCGATTTTCCTGCGCCATTAGAACCAATCACAGTCAGAAACTGATGTTCTGGAACCTCTAAAGAGACACCTTTCAGTGCACGATTTTCCAAAATCGTCCCAGGGTTGAACGTGACCTGAATGTTATTAAGTTCAATCATAACGCCTCCCCAGAACCATTTTTTGATGCCGCTTGTTTAGCATCAGTAACGCGTTGTTTCGCTCTCATGCTCTGTTTTAGCTTTGGAGCAATAAGCGCCACAGCCACCAATACTGCGGTAACCAGGTTGAGGTCTGAAGCTTGTAAACCAAACATGCCAGAGCTCAAAGCGAAAGCCACTGCAAGACGATAAAGTACCGAACCGATGATGACAGCAAATACCGCAACCCAAATTTTTCGCCCGGGAATAAGGGTCTGGCCCAAAATCACAGCAGCCAAACCAACCACAATGGTGCCCACGCCAGAGGTCACATCTGCAAAGCTGTTCGTTTGTGCAAACAACACGCCTGCGAATCCGACAAAACCGTTGGATAAAGCCAACCCAAAGTAGGTATAAAAACCAGTGCTCGCCCCTTGCGCAGAAACCATACGCGCATTCACGCCCGTGGCTCGTAAACCAAGACCAAAGTCGCTATTGAGCAAGCGAATCACAAAGAAAGCGGACAAAAGAACTAAGACCCCAACAACCAGAGGACGAATGAACATCGGATCGCCCAAGGCTTCAAACGGCGTGAGAATCGTATCCTCTCCAAGCAACGCCATATTAGGTTTGCCCATAATACGAATATTGATTGAAAATGCCGCGATCATGGTAAGAATGGACGCTAACAGGTGCAAAATACCACATCGAACAGCCAGAAAAGCGGTTATCCAACCCGTCATACTACCGGCTATCATCGCCATTATTGTCGCAAGCCAAGGATTAATACCTGCGACAATCGCCGTTGCAGCCACCGCCGCTCCCATTGGAAAGCTGCCATCCACACTCAAATCGGGGAAATCGAGAACACGAAATGTAAGATACACACCCAAGGCAACTAGGCCATAAATTAAGCCAATTTCGAGTGCGCCAAAAAAAGCAAATGCAGACATAACTGCTCCTTTCTGCATGTTCAGGCTGACGAATACCAACCTGAACTTAAGACTTCTAACGTATACTCCCATTCTTCTCTAGCAGAATGCTCTACACGAGAAGTCCGGCGAGTATCAATTTTGGGGCAAGCCTCTATCAACATACGTGACGGCCCTAACCCCAAAAAAGAGCGTTACTTATTGCATGCTTGTCGCACGTTCAACCACAGAACTTGGCAGCTTGATACCGAGCTTAGATGCCGCGCTTTCATTAATTACGAGGTCAGAGCCCGTCGCGACTTTTACATCCAATTTGCCTGGTTCTTGACCATCAAGAATCGCCGCCACGTAATCAGCGGTTTGCACACCAACCTGGTAGTAGTCAAAACCTAAGCCTGCAATTGCTCCTTTTTCGACATATGACGTCGCACCACCAAAGACAGGTTTTTTCGCTTGATTCGCTGCCACAATCATCCCTTCAATCGCACTTGCAACTGTATTGTCTGTTGGGGCGTAAAGAATATCTGATTTCGCTGCAATGGCTTGAGTCGCAGACTGAACATCAGCACTTTTTAGGGCGGTCGCTTCAACCACTTGTATGCCTTTTGCTTTTGCACTTTCTTTTAGCAATTCAACCAAAGTCACGGCATTAGCTTCACCTGGATTAAATACAACCCCGATGCTTTTCACCTGAGGAAGAATTTCTTGGATGAGATCGACATGCTGAGCAACGGGTGAAAGATCAGACAGGCCAGTTACGTTTTTGCCTGGTTGTTCCATCGACTTAACCAATTTCGCACCGACCGGGTCTGTTACCGCAGTAAAGACAACAGGAATAGAGCGCGTTGCCGACACCAAGGCTTGTGCCGAAGGCGTCGCGATACCCACTAACACATCAGGGTTTTCGCCGACGTACTGACGGGCAATTTGCACTGCAATCGCAGGGTTACCCTGTGCGGTCTTATAATCAAATTCTAGATTTTTGCCTTCTTCGTAGCCTTTCGCTTTTAAACCATCAAGCAATCCTTGACGCGTCGCGTCTAACGCGGGGTGTTCGACAATTTGTGAAACTGCAACGGTTGCAGTGGCGGCCAGTACATTGGCAGAAGAGAAAATAGCAGTAGCAGATAGAACGGCAGTGGCTAATAAACGTTTCGTTTTCATCATAACTCCTTGATGTGACTTCGTCCTTGTTTCGCGAGCATTCAACATGAATATCGACTCGTGAATTCAAATGTTTGAAGGGGGTAATGTTGTGTTCGTATAACTGTGCACTTCTTGCGCATCTTGTTTTTATTATTACTACTAAGTCTTAGTAAAGAAAAGAAAGATTTAACACTAAAGCAACATTTGTGATCGAGAGGTCTCTTCATCTCGATATGAATCCTTGGTAAACCAAGTAATGTACGCACCATCAAAGATGGTAGGAGTGGCTGAAGCGCAAGGTAATCACAGGCAGGATCAAAAATGGAGTGGCTAATGCACACTCCATTTCAAAAAACTTAGACTAGAACCAACGCTCTAGTGAGGACTTATCAAGCTGACGAAACGCTCGATTCAGTATTATCGCAAGCTCTTTATAACGAGGGCGAGCTTTGACAGGCTCTAGTGCAAACCCTGTTTCCACAATTTTTTGATGCAGTTCCCGATACCAAGACGCCAGAGAAGGCGGCAATTTCGTGTTGGATCGAGCACCAAGCCACCAAATCCCTTGGAGTGGCAAGCTAATCGCAAACAAGGCGACAACAATAGACTGAGGTAACGCGTGGTAATTGTTGAATGCCATTTGAGTGAGTACGCTGATCGCAGCAACGGCTGGCATGACTTTAATGCCAAAGCGAGTCGCCTTAATGATACGCTGTTCCGGAAATATGGCGCTTAGCTCTTTACGAACCGGCCAGATCTCCATGTAATTCTGGCCATCTTTCAGGCTATGGATCAATCCGACTTTATTACTCATACCGCTCTCTCACTAAAAAATAGTTGAACATTTCAACTGAAGGTACAAAAAATTGATGAAAGTTAATATTCTTTCAAATTTTTTTTGTTATCATTGCTTATTATCGCTATCCTTTGCAGACCCTCAATCTCATTGTTGCTGTTATTTACAATTTAAGCAACTCCGAGATATCTATCTGCACGGATCGCATCATAGTGATGGATGGGTTCATCACTATTTCTTTATATGGAATTAGAACAATTTTTGACCAGGATTAGTACGCAGCCTTCTGGGTATCGGCTATTCTTGTGATTAATTTTTCATTCTTTAACTGATTTTTTATCAGACGAATAACAGGTAGTCATACATGTCTAAGCTAGTTTTAGTTTTAAACTGCGGTAGTTCTTCTCTTAAATTTGCCGTTGTTGATGCCGAGAACGGCGACGAGCACTTATCAGGTCTTGCTGAGTGTCTTCACCTTCCTGAAGCTCGCATCAAGTGGAAACTTGATGGCAAGCACGAAGCTCAACTAGGCAATGGTGCAGCTCACGAAGAAGCACTAGCGTTTATGGTAGAAACTATTCTTGCTTCTAAGCCAGAGCTTAAAGCTAACCTAGGCGCAATCGGTCACCGTATCGTTCACGGCGGCGAGCAGTTCACTCAATCTGCACTAATCACTGATGAAGTTCTAAAAGGTATTCAAGACGCTGCAACATTTGCACCTCTTCATAACCCTGCTCACATCATCGGTATCGAAGCGGCTAAGAAAAACTTCCCAGAGCTTAAAAACGTTGCTGTATTTGACACTGCGTTCCACCAAACTATGCCTGAAGAGTCTTACCTATACGCTCTTCCATACAACCTATACAAAGAACACGGTATCCGTCGTTACGGTATGCACGGTACTTCTCACTTGTTCATCACTCGTGAAGTCGCAGGCCTACTAAACAAACCAGTTGAAGAAGTAAACATCATCAACTGTCACCTAGGTAACGGCGCGTCTGTATGTGCAATCAAGAACGGTCAATCTGTAGACACTTCTATGGGTCTTACTCCACTTGAAGGTCTAGTAATGGGTACTCGCTGTGGCGACATCGACCCTGCGATCATCTTCCACCTACACGACGCTCTAGGTTACTCTGTTGATCAAATCAACACGATGCTAACTAAAGAGTCTGGCCTTCAAGGTCTAACTGAAGTGACTTCTGACTGTCGTTTCGTTGAAGACAACTACGGTGAGAAAGAAGAAGCAACACGCGCAATGGACGTGTTCTGCCACCGTCTAGCTAAGTACGTAGCTGGCTACACTGCTTCAATGGACGGCCGTCTAGACGCAATCACTTTCACTGGCGGTATCGGCGAGAACTCTGGCCCTATCCGTGAAATGGTTCTAAACCGTCTTGGCATCTTCGGTATCGAAGTAGATAGCGAAGCTAACCTTAAAGCTCGCTTCGGCGGCGAAGGCGTTATCACGACTGAAAACAGCCGTATCCCTGCAATGGTTATCTCTACTAACGAAGAGCTAGTCATCGCTGAAGACACTGCACGCCTGACAGGTCTTTAATTGAATTACTGGCTAGCCACTCGGCTAGCCAGTAATTCAAACGAATTTCTTAGGGGCTCAACTCCTATTCTTCGAGCTTCATGGAATAAGAGTTGAGCTTTTATCCCCCAAATAGCTAAAGGTACTCTACGAATGTCTCGTACTATTATGCTTATCCCTACTAGCGCAGGCGTTGGCCTAACAAGCGTTAGCATGGGTGTTCTTCGCGCTATGGAGCGTAAAGGCGTTAAAGTTTCTTTCTACAAGCCAATCTGTCAGCCACGTTCAGGTGGTGATCAGCCAGATCTGACTTCAACTATCGTTGGCCACAACAGCGATATGAAGATCGGTGAACCAATGGCGATGTCTGTTGCTGAAAGCCTAATCGGTAACGACAACATGGACGAGCTGCTAGAAACCGTTGTTGAACGTTACAACCAAATCAACAAAGACGCAGACGTTACGCTAATCGAAGGTCTTGTACCTACTCGTAAGCACCCATTTGCAAACCAAGTAAACGCGGAAATCGCGGCAACACTTGGTGCAGAAATCGTGCTAGTTGCGACTCCAGGTACTGATAACCCAGCGCAACTGAAAGAGCGTATCGAAGTAGCATGTTCTAACTTCGGCGGCACTAAGAACAAAAACATCTCTGGCGTTATCATCAACAAGCTAAACGCTCCTGTTGACGAAGCTGGCCGTACTCGCCCTGACCTATCTGAAATCTTTGACGATGCAGATAGCGCGAAACAAAACGAATTGAAAGTGATGGAAATCTTCAACACTTCTCCAATTCGTGTACTAGGTTGCGTGCCATGGAGCATTGATCTGATTGCGACTCGTGCAATCGACATGGCTAAGCACCTGAAAGCAGATATCATCAACGAAGGTGACATCAACACTCGTCGCATCAAGAGCATCACTTTCTGTGCACGTTCTCTGCCAAACATGATTGAGCATTTCAAACCTGGCTCTCTACTTGTTACTTCTGCAGACCGTCCTGATGTTATCGTTGCTGCTTCTCTTGCTGCAATGAACGGTGTGGATATTGGTGCTGTACTGCTAACTGGCGGTTACGACATCCCTCGCGAAATCGAAGGTCTATGTAAACCAGCGTTCGACACTGGTCTACCTATCTTCAAAGCACAAGGTAACACTTGGCAGACATCTCTAAACCTACAGAGCTTCAGCATCGAAGTACCTGCAGACGATAAAGAGCGTATCGAGTTCATCAACGAGCACGTTGCTGGTCACATCGACGGTAACTGGATCGAGTCAATGACTGAAGGTACTCAGAAGTCTCGTCGTCTAAGCCCACCAGCGTTCCGTTACCAGCTAACTGAACTTGCTCGTAAAGCAGGCAAGCGTATCGTTCTTCCAGAAGGTGACGAACCACGTACTGTTAAAGCGGCAGCAATCTGTGCTGAACGCGGCATTGCAGACTGTGTGCTTCTAGGTAACCCAGATGAAATCCGTCGCGTAGCAGCTCAACAAGGCGTTGAGCTAGGTACTGGCGTAACCATCATCGATGCCGATGCTGTTCGTGAAAACTACGTTGCTCGTCTAGTTGAGCTGCGCGGTGCGAAAGGCATGACTGAAGTTGTGGCTCGTGAGAAGCTACAAGATTCAGTATTCCTAGGCACAATGATGCTTGAGAACGACGAAGTTGACGGCCTAGTTTCTGGTGCTGTTCATACTACGGCGAACACCATCGTTCCTCCGTTCCAAATCATCAAGACTGCACCAAATGCGTCTATCGTATCTTCAGTGTTCTTCATGCTTCTGCCTGATCAAGTACTGGTTTACGGTGACTGTGCGATCAACCCAGATCCAACCGCTGAACAGCTTGCTGAAATCGCTATCCAATCTGCTGACTCTGCAGCAGCATTCGGTATCGACCCTCGCGTTGCTATGATCTCTTACTCTACTGGTGAATCTGGTAAGGGTGCAGACGTTGATAAAGTACGTGAAGCAACTCGCATCGCGAAAGAGAAGCGTCCTGATCTAGTGATCGACGGTCCTCTGCAGTACGACGCAGCTATCATGGAAAACGTGGCAGCGTCTAAAGCGCCTAACTCTCCAGTAGCAGGTAAAGCGACAGTATTCGTATTCCCGGACCTAAACACGGGTAACACGACTTACAAAGCGGTACAACGTTCAGCTGACCTAGTTTCTATCGGTCCAATGCTGCAAGGTATGCGCAAGCCTGTAAACGACTTGTCTCGTGGCGCGCTAGTAGACGATATCGTGTACACAATCGCTCTAACAGCAATCCAAGCAGACCAAGAAGCTAAATAATCGCTTCTGACATCTAGTTGGACAACTATCCAAAGCCCTCGATTCGTCGAGGGCTTTTTCTATTGTTGGCCAAACAGCAAAGAGGCTATGAGCAATAGCACTAATACGCTCTTATGAATATAGCGCCATAAATACCCCAGCCCCAACCACAACACAACCTGTCATCACGGGTGCGATTCGGCGCCAAAGCTTCTTATCCCCTATCGCGATAACCATCCCCATTTTCACAATGGTATTAACCGAAGCGGCAATCAAAATGCCTAACGCAGCAGTGGTCACGCTTAATGTTTGCGTACTTTGACGTCCGAGGGTTAACGAGATCGCATCAACGTCAGTAATCCCTGATAAAGCAGAAAGGATCAACACCCCCGCATTGCCAAACCAGTCAGACAAAGCGTGAGCAAGCAGCATAATCACCGCCAACACGAGGCCAAAGAACAGTGCCGACTGCAAAGCAAGAGGGTTCGTTTGCTTATTTGATTGCTCAATCTGCTCAACTTCACTTCTGCGCCAAATCCACCATGCCGGAATGTACAGCGCAACCATCATCGCCATCACAATTGGCCAAAGCAGTTTCACTAATTGCGGATTGATAACGGACAGTACGATAAGTAAACGAGGGAACATGGTTCCGCAGCTCAAAAGAATACCACTAGCGAGTAACGGGCTGATGCTCGCTTGCTCACGAGAAAGATGGGAAAACTGCAACGTTAATGCTGTCGAAGAGCTAAGACCAGCAAATACAGACGTAAACAAAATACCTCGCTTCGCCCCGCCGATCTTTATCGCAAAATAACCGACAAACGAGATACTAGCGATCAGCACAACCATCCACCAAATCTCATACGGGTTAAGTGCATTCCAAGGGCCGTAAGATTGATTTGGTAACAGTGGTAACATGACTATCGAGATAAGTAATAAACGCAGTGCTGCGTCTAACTCATACTCTTGCAGTTTTTGTAGCGCTTGATGTAGCTCTCTTTTGTTATCGAGCACCACCGCGGTTATGACGGCCGCTGCTGCAGCCAAAACAGCCTCACCCGACACGGCAAGGTTACCCAGAACAAACACCACCATAATACTAACCACACCAGTGATGCTCACATCTCCGCTCTTTTTCTGCTGTATAACAAAAGCGATGCAAGTGAGGATGACTAAAGCGATAAGCGCAAAACCAATGAGTAAAGGTGTATAGATGTTGGCGAGAATACCAACTAAACCACCGAGTAAACCGACTAAAGAAAAAGTACGAATGCCCGCGACACGACTGCCTTCTACGCTATTGCGCATCACCCAGCCACGTTGGGTGCCAACAATTGCCCCCAGTAATAGAGCAATAAGCAGATTCCAAATTAGATGCTCGCCACTGACAAACTCATTGATATCCATGCATCACCCCCGTTAAAAAGCGGTTGTTATATCATTAGTTTATTTCAATATGGGTAAGAAGCTGTGACGATGAGAGGATAATCAGAAAATGGCCCCGGCTCCCCGCTTACCATTGCGTCTTATAATTTCATTATTCTTTTACTTACCACCAAAACGTAATAGAACGAAGCGATCCTCCCTGTTCCATTTATCAGCATTATTTACATTTCAACTGAACTTTCTTACTCGAACTACGTAACGAAGATGGACTGCAATTACGCAAACTCACACATAAGTAAGGAATACATATGAACAACTCCATCAACAACTCACTGCTAAAGCTTGGTTTAGCTGCAATTCTGTTCAGTTTTTCTTCATTCAGCTTTTCTGCCCCAAGCATTAAAGGCGTTGATCAAGATATGTCCGGAGGAACGGTAACCGCAAAAATGGCTCATGCTGACGACAACGGATGGATGGTAGTCCACCGAACAGACGAATCAATGAAGCCTGGCCCTGTTATCGGCTATGCCCCACTAAAGATGGGACAGAATGAGAACGTGAATGCAATTTTGATGGAACCGGTTGAGTCTGGGGACATGCTGATGCTAATGGTCCACGGAGAAAAAGGTGGAATGAAGACTGGCGTATTTGAATATACACTAGGAGCCAAAGAAGATGGCCCTGTAAAAGTCGACGGAAAACTAGTGATGGACGTCGTACGCGCTAAGTAAGACGTACGCACACTTAAAAGTCACTCTCCTACTCCTAGTATTTAGTTGGCATAAAAGTACTTAACGACATTGCTAACCGTTAAGTACTTTTTCATTTCTGATAGAGGCAGCAAACTAGCTAATTATTTCTCTTCCATGAGGAGAGTTTAAGTCTAAATCAGGCCCTTTGGGTACGACTTGCGTCGGGTTAATACCAGTGTGGCTGAAATAATAGTGACGTTTAATATGGTAGAAATCCGTGGTTTCTTCGACGCCTTCGACTTGATACAACTCTTTTAAGTATCCTTGAATATTTTCGTAGTCTGCGATGCGCTGCTTGTTACATTTGAAGTGACCCACATACACGACATCGAAACGGATCAGAGTCGTAAACAAACGCCAATCAGCCTCAGTAATAGTATTCCCCGCTAAATAACGATGCGTCGCTAGGTGCAAATCGATTTTATCTAGCGCAGCAAATAAAGAATCGAATGCTTCTTCATATGCCTCTTGCGTGGTCGCAAAACCACAGCGATACACTCCATTGTTGACGTTTGGATAAACAAAATCGTTCCACTCGTCAATAACATGCTTTAGCTGTTCTGGATAATAGTCATCGTGGTTTCCTGTTAACGCATTGAACTCCGAGTTAAACATACGAATAATTTCTGACGACTCATTCGACACGATCGTATTGGTCTTTTTATCCCAAAGCACAGGCACAGTTACACGGCCTGTGTAATCTGGTTTGGCCTGCGTGTAGATTTGGTGCATACGAGTGTGACCAAATAGTGGCTCAGGAAGCCCCATTTGCCAGCCTTGGCTTAACATATCAGGGCAAACAACCGTGACATCAATATGGGTTTCTAAGCCTTTCAGCTTGCGGAAGATGAGCGTTCGGTGTGCCCAAGGACAAGCAAGAGAGACATACAAATGGTATCGACCAGACTCTGGTTTAAACTCCGCATTAGGTTCGTTTTTAACCCAGTTACGGAATCCGGCATCTTCACGCACAAATTTGCCACCATTTGATTTTGTGTCATACCAGACGTCATGCCAAACACCTTCGACCAACTTACCCATGATTGCGCTCCTCTCATTCTGTTTATGTCTATATTAGCGTTTCCTATCAAACAGAAAATCACTGAACTTAGGACATCATGTTCAAGAAATTCGAATGTATAAATCAGATGCATAAAAAAAGCGCGACCCGATGAAGGTGTCGCGCTTAAGCCCGTCACAGGCTGAATTTAGACACTAACGTGCAAACAAGATACCGCGTGAACGTCGTTGCCTTGAATCGTTGGCTTCGTCTTCGCACACTCTTTGGTTGCTTGTGGGCAACGAGTGCGGAACACACAACCCGATGGTGGACTGATCGGCGAAGGAAGGTCGCCTTCCAGCATTTGGATTTTCTTACTGCGTTCAATGTTCGGGTCCGGAATCGGAACCGCTGACATCAATGCGCGTGTATATGGGTGCTTAGGATCAGCAAACAGCGCCTCCGCCTCACCGAGCTCGACAGCATTACCCAAGTACATGACCAAAACACGATCTGAGATGTGTTTAACCACTGACAAGTCATGCGCAATGAATACCAGAGAAAGGCCTAGTTCTTTTTGAATCTCTTTAAGCAGGTTAACAACCTGAGCTTGAATAGATACATCAAGCGCCGATACGGGTTCATCACAGATGATCATCTTAGGCTTAAGGATAAGCGCACGCGCAATACCGATACGCTGGCACTGACCACCCGAGAACTCGTGCGGATAACGGTTGATCACATTTGGTAGTAGACCCACTTTCGCCATCATCTCTTTAACGCGGTCTTTCACTTCCTGCTTAGACAGTTCTGGGTAGAACGTTTCAAGAGGCTCAGCAATAATGTCGCCAACCGTCATACGTGGGTTAAGAGAAGCCAAAGGATCTTGGAAAATCATTTGGATTTCTTTACGCGTTTCACGACGTTGGACGTCTTTCATCTTAGTTAGATCTTGACCCAACCAAACTACTTCTCCATCCGTCGCTTCAACAAGACCGATGATGGCGCGCGCAAACGTCGATTTACCACAACCTGACTCGCCCACTACACCAAGCGTTTCCCCTTCGTATAATCGAACGTTCACCCCATCAACCGCTTTTAGGCTTGAAGGCTTTGACCATGGCCATGCCGATTTTGACGCAATGCTGAAGTGAACTTTCAGCTCTGAAATGTCCAGAATTAGCTTTTTATCTACTGCGTTCATTTGTTCCAAGCCTCCCATTCAGAAAAACATGCGCGCTGACGGCCATCACCAAATGGAGTCAGAATTGGCGCTTCACGCTTACAACGATCCATCACTCGGTGACAACGCTCTTGATAAGGGCAGCCCGGTGGTAGACGAAGCAAGTTTGGTGGATTACCAGGAATGGTTGGCAGAATTTCACCTTCCGTATCAAGGCGAGGAATCGCCTTCAGCAGACCCTCTGCATAAGGGTGGCTTGGATTATAGAAGATTTCGTTTACGTTGCCGTACTCCATCGTACGACCAGCATACATCACCAGCACTTTGTCACACGAACCTGCAACAACACCAAGGTCGTGCGTGATCATGATGATCGCCGTGTTGAACTCGTCTTTAAGCTCATTAAGCAGGTCCATGATCTGTGCTTGAACCGTCACATCAAGTGCTGTTGTTGGCTCATCGGCAATAAGCAGTTTAGGGCGACATAACAACGCCATCGCGATCATTACACGCTGACGCATACCGCCTGAAAACTCATGCGGGTACATCGTGATACGCTTACGCGCTTCAGGGATTTTCACCGCTTCCAACATGCGTACTGATTCTTCAAACGCTTCTGCTTTGCCCATGCCTTTGTGCAACATTAGCACTTCCATCAACTGGTCACTGACTTTCATGTAAGGGTTCAGTGACGTCATTGGGTCTTGGAAGATCATCGCGATCTGTTCAGCGCGAACTTTGTTCAGTTCTTTTTCTGGTAAGTTTAAGATTTCTTTGCCTTCAAACTTTGCGCTACCAGAAATAATACCGTTTTTAGCCAACAGGCCCATGATTGCGAATACGGTTTGAGATTTACCTGATCCCGACTCTCCAACGATCCCTAAGGTTTCGCCTTGGTTGAGAGAGAAGTTCAAATCGTTTACTGCGGTTACGATACCATCTTGCGTGGTGAATTCGACGCGCAGATCTTTGACATCTAATAAGCTCATCATTGCTTCCTTAATCTTATCTTTTAATTATCTGTCTTTTGGATCCAGCGCATCGCGCAGGCCGTCACCAACGTAGTTGAAGCAGAATAGCGTCACAACCATGAACACGGCTGGGAATGCCAGCTGCCAGATTGCTACTTCCATTGTCTGCGCACCTTCTTGTAGAAGAGCGCCCCAACTTGTCATTGGTTCCTGAACACCAAGACCAAGGAATGATAAGAATGACTCCGTCAGGATCATGCTCGGGATAAGCAGCGTAGAGTAAACCGCTACGATGCCCAGTACGTTCGGCACGATATGACGAGTGATAATTTTCCAGTTGCTAACACCACACACATGTGCAGCTTCGATGAACTCTTTGCTACGTAAGCTGAGTGTCTGACCACGTACGATACGCGCCATATCTAGCCATGCGATAGCACCAATCGCAACGAAGATCAGCATGATGTTACGACCGAAGAATGTTACCAGTACGATTACCAGGAACATAAACGGTACCGCGTACAAAATCTCTAGAATACGCATCATCACACGGTCAACTTTACCGCCTATAAAACCAGATGCTGCGCCATAGAGCGTACCAATCAGTACGGCTACAAATGCACCCATGACCCCCACCATCAACGAAATACGACCGCCGATTAGCGTGCGTACGTATAAGTCACGACCTAAGCTGTCGGTACCAAACCAATGGTCAGCATTCGGTGCAACGTGCATCGCGTACCAGTCAGTATCATCAAAGGTGTGCGGTGCGATCATTGGCAGAATAATCACCGCCAACGTCATTAGAACAAGAAGGAATAAGCTCACCATTGCCGCTTTGTTGCGCATAAAACGGATACGAGCATCTTGCCAAAGACTGCGACCTTCAATCTCCAAGTTTTCGGAGAACTTCTCAATCGCTTCTAGGTTTTCTTTTTTCGTTAACATAACCAAACGTCCCTGTTAGTAGCGAATTTTCGGGTCAATCATTGCAAGTAGAATATCTACAATCGCGTTGAATAAAATGAATAGGAAACCAATCAGGATGGTTACACCCATTACTAGCGAGTAGTCACGGTTAAACGCAGCGTTAACGAATAGCTTACCAATACCTGGTAGACCAAAAATGGTTTCGATAACAACAGAACCGGTGATGATACCTACGAAAGCAGGACCCATGTAAGAAACAACAGGGAGAAGTGCCGGCTTAAGAGCGTGCTTGATGATAATGTAACGGTAGCTTAGACCTTTAGCACGAGCCGTACGAATAAAGTTACTGTTCAGTGTCTCGATCATCGAACCACGCGTAATACGAGCGAAGGTTGCAACATACAGTAGTGACATACCAATGACAGGAAGCACTAAATACTGCCAGCTACCATCTTGCCAACCGCCCGCAGGGAAGATATTCCAGTGAAGCGAGAATAGATAGATAAGCGCAGGTGCCAATACAAAAGAAGGCATTACCACGCCGAGCATCGCTGTCGACATGATGGTGTAATCAATCCAAGTATTCTGCTTGAGCGCAGCAATGGTACCGACGGTAACCCCCATAATCAGGGTAAAGATAAAGGCGATGAAGCCCACTTTAGCCGAAACAGGTAAGGCAACTGCGATCAGCTCGTTAACAGAGTAATCAAGGTATTTAAATGACGGCCCGAAATCCCCTTGGATAACATTGGTCAAATACGTGGTGTATTGTTCAAATACAGGTTTATCCAAGCCATATTTAGCTTCGATATTTGCCATTACTTCGGGTGGCAATGGACGCTCTGTCGAGAAAGGGTTTCCCGGTGCAAAGCGCATAAGAAAGAAAGATACGGTGATCAAAACCAACATTGTTGGGATCGCCTCAAATATCCTTTTTGCGATGAATTTAAGCATAAACTCACTCTTTCAGTCTGTGACAGTTAAATTAAAGAAGTCGTCCAATTCTTTTGGACTAAAGATAGGCGCTACATGCAATTTCTCACATGTAGAGCCTCATTTTTATAGTTCTATCGAGTTACGAATTACTCTGTGATGTAGAGATCTTTAGAGTAAATCTTGTCTTCCGCGTTATTGACTGGGAAGCCACCAACTTTCGGTGATAGTAGACGTGATTTCACGTACTGGTAGATAGGTGCGATTGGCATATCTTTTGCCATCAACTTCTCTGCTTCTAGGTAAAGCGCTTGACGCTCTTCGTCAGAAGTTGAAGCAAATGCTTTGTTCATGATTGCATCGTACTCTTTGCTGTCGTAGTGAATACCACCAGTAGTGTTATTACTCATCATCAGCGTTAGGAAAGATGAAGCTTCGTTGTAGTCGCCACACCAACCTGCACGAGCAACCTCAAAGTTGCCAGAATCTTTGGTAGATAGGTAAGTTTTCCACTCTTGGTTTTCTAGCGTAACGTCTAGACCAAGCGTCTTCTTCCACATTGAACCCAGTGCAACCGCAAGTTTCTTGTGGTTCTCTGACGTGTTGTATAGAAGGTTAAATTCAAGAGGGTTGTCTGCGCCGTAACCCGCTTCTTCCAATAGACGCGCCGCTTCAGCGTTACGCTCTTCTTGCGTCATTTTGCCGTATGCAGGGATTTCTGGGTTGAAACCCGCCGTGATTTCAGGCGTTAGGAAATAAGCTGGCTTTTGACCCTGTGCTAGGATCGCATCAGTCACGATATTACGGTCAATCGCATAAGAAATCGCTTTACGTACGCGAACATCATCAAACGGCTTTTTCTTCGTGTTGAAGATGTAGTAGTAAGTACACAAGTTACCCGATACAGACACGTCTTCTGGATGCTCTTGCTTCAAACGCTTGAAGTGCTCTGTAGGCAGTTCATTCGTGAAGTCGATTTCACCTGCTAGGAAGCGGTTCATTTCCGCTACTTGGTTTTCGATTGGTAGGAAAGTAACTTGATCAAGCGTCGTGTTTTCGTTGTCCCAGTATTGTTCGTTACGTTTTAGAACTAAACGCTCGTTTACAACCCAGTTGTCAACAACATAAGCACCGTTACCTACAAAGTTCTCAGGCTTCGTCCATTGATCGCCGAACTTTTCAACGGTTGCTTGGTGAACAGGCTTCACTGTTGTGTGGCCCATCATCATCACAAAGTATGGTACAGCAGTGTCTAGCTCAACCACTAACGTGTGGTCGTCAACCGCTTTAACACCCAACTCACTCTTGTCTTTTTTACCCGCAACAATGTCTTTTGCGTTCTTCATCTTGGTGTATTCCATGTACCAAGCGTATGGAGAAGCGGTTGCTGGGTCGACTGCGCGTTGGAAGCTGTATACAAAATCACCTGCAGTAACAGGATCACCGTTAGACCATTTTGCGTCTTCACGTAGGTGGAAAGTGTATGTTTTGTTGTCTTCAGTTTCCCAAGATTCTGCAACACCAGGGATAGTGTTACCGTCCGCATCTTGGTTTACTAGGCCTTCAAGAAGATCGCGAATCACGTGGGATTCTGGAACACCTTGAGATTTATGAGGGTCTATTGTCGCAACTTCTGTACCGTTACCACGCACCAATTCTTGAACAGCAGCAAGTTTTGGCTCTTTAGAATCAGATTTAGCTTCAGGGGCTGGAGCCGGAGCAGGCTCAGCAGCTTGCTTCTCTGCAGCCTTTTCGCCACAACCAGCTAAAGCGAGAGAAAGACCAGCACCAATAAATAAAGCGCGCGTGATTTTATTCTTATACATGCGTAAAACTCCAAATTTTTTCGTTAGCATCCATGACTTCTTTGTAAGGGCCTGGAACGGTCAGAGTTTTAGATTTTTTTAGTGCGTTTTCTGAGCACAAAAGCCTAAAACCTTACAAAGACTGCGGCACACATTAGCAATCATTGAAGTAATTTGCCATAAAAATGTAGCAAAAAAACCAATAATCCTGACTAAACCACACATATCTAGCAGTAAACTCTAATCAAAAAGTATTCACCAGCCAAATGGAGACCAGAAGCGACATTCCACAGACAAAACTTTCGATTAATCTACATTTAAACCATTTGATAGCATCTTATGCTAGATATTTACATATTATTTAACATTTATGACAAATGAAGTCTAACAAATAATTGTTTATATATTGGGCTAAAAACTTTTATTGTGAAGAATATCACCAGAGCGAGTACGGGTTGTGTTGAAGTCAAATGAGCAGAATTATGAAGATAAGTACAAAAAAAGCTAAGTGCCATTGACACTTAGCTTTTTTCACTAGAATGAGGAGTGGGTTCTATTTTTCCCAACGCTGCGCAGCTTGGTGATCAGTATCGCGCGACTCAATCCAACGATCTTCATTCGTCGTGCGTTCTTTCTTCCAAAATGGTGCTTTGGTTTTCAAGTAGTCCATAATGAACTCGCAAGCATCAAATGCTGCTCCACGGTGTGCACTTGAAACACCAACAAAGACGATTTGATCACCGCTATCCATGTCACCAACGCGATGAATCACGCGTACGCCCAATAATGGCCAACGTGATTCAGCTTGATCGCAAATGTCGCTCAAGCTCTTCTCAGTCATGCCTGGGTAGTGTTCCAAGTGCAAACCAACAACATTATCGCCAAGGTTCATATCTCGAACTTTACCAATGAATGTTACGACAGCACCAGCAGCCGTACCTTCGGATAAACGTTGATATTCGTGATCAACGGAAAAGTCTTCAACTTGTACAGAGACGCGTGGGTCCATCTTAACCTCCGGTTACCGGTGGGAAAAATGCAACTTCATCCCCCGCTTTTACTTCGGTATCAAGTGGGACAATAGATTGATTAACAGCAGCAAGTAGCTTTCCTGGCTCTAAAGCTAAATCCCACTTACCATTTTTATCAGCGCCCTCTTCCACGAGATGTGCGCGAATCGCTTCAACCGTTTCAAATTGATCATCTAATTCGACACTGTCGATACCAATCAGCTCACGAGTCTGAGCAAAAAAAAGTACTTTAATCATGATTCCGCCTTGAAGTGTCCAGATTTTCCACCCGTCTTTTCTAGGAGACGAACTTGACCGATAACCATGTCTTTTTGCACCGCTTTACACATATCGTAAATCGTCAGTGCAGCAACAGAAGCCGCCGTGAGCGCTTCCATTTCTACGCCCGTTTTACCTGCAAGCTTACAAACAGATTCAATACGAACTTTGTTTTCTGACTCAATAGCCTCCAACTGAACTTCGACTTTAGAAAGCAACAGAGGATGACAAAGTGGAATCAAATCCCACGTTTTCTTTGCAGCTTGGATACCAGCAATTCGAGCCGTCGCGAACACATCACCTTTATGATGCTGACCGGAAACAATCAGTTGCAAGGTTTCTGGGGCCATGTGAACAAATGCTTCTGCACGTGCTTCACGAACCGTTTCAGCTTTTGCAGACACGTCGACCATGTTAGCTTCGCCAGACGCGTTGATATGGGTAAATTGAGTCATTGTTTTTCCTTCGCTTTTAGGAAAGGTTATACAGATAGGTGCGGCATGAAGTTACAAGGGCGATGGCTTGCATCTAACTGCTGCTTGATGATCTTCGTCCAGCCAGTGCGGCACGCACCTGTTGAACCAGGCATTGCGAAGATAACTGTATGGTTAGCAAAACCTGCAATTGCACGCGATTGGATCGTTGACGTACCAATTTCTTCGTAAGACACCATGCGGAATAACTCACCAAAACCTTCTACTTCTTTATCAAACAGAGGCTTCAGCGCTTCTGGCGTGCTGTCACGTGACGTGAACCCTGTACCACCAGTAATCATGATCGCTTGAACATTGTCGTCCGCAATCCACTGAGAAACAATTGCGCGAATTTTGTACATGTCATCAATAACAATTTGCTTATCGACAACATTGTGACCCGCTTCTTGAGCGTGTTCAACAAGGTAGCGACCAGAGGTATCGTTTTCTTCGGTACGAGTGTCAGATACCGTTAGAACGGCAATATTTGCAGGTTGAAATTTGCTTTCAGCGTGACCCATGTGTTCACCTATTCTCTTTTAACTTTGATACGTTTGGTATCGATTCTAGAAAAGCGAGGGAAAGCTAGCCTATAAATAAGCTTTCCCTACAAAATTTGAGTTGATTTAGCCGCCGATAGACGCCAGATGTGGCGTCATACCCGTATTACCATCGTGCAAGAAGTGGCTCACCGACTTAGTTTGTAACTGCGCTTGGATGCGTTCAATAAGCTCGCTTTCTTGCTCATCACGTTCCAATAGATCACGTAGTTCTACACCGTGGTCTCCAAACAAACACAGATGCAGCTTACCCATCGCAGAGACGCGTAGTCGGTTGCAGCTCTCACAAAAGTCTTTTTCATACGGCATGATCAGGCCAATTTCACCCTTGTAATCTGGATGAACAAACACTTGCGCGGGGCCGTCATTATGAGAGCGCACTTTAAGCAGCCAACCGTTTGCAATCAACTGATTACGAATTGCTACGCCGGACACATGATGCTTATTGAATAAATCATCCATCTCACCCGTTTGCATCAATTCGATGAAGCGCAGTTGGATTGGACGATCTTTTATCCAGTTGAGAAACGCTGGCAGTTCTTGATGGTTAAGATCTTTCATCAAAACCACATTAACTTTGACTTGCTCATAACCAACTTCAAACGCACGCTCGATACCATTCATCACCTCAGTGAACTTATTTTCACCCGTGATTTGATGGAACATACGCGGATCAAGGCTGTCCACGCTAACGTTGATGTGAGTTAAGCCCGCTTCACGCCACTCTGCGACTTGCTTCGCCATGCGGTAACCATTGGTCGTCGTTGCAACTTTTTGGATACCGGGCGTCGTCGCCACTGAGTGGATAATGTCGGTAAAATCTTTGCGTAAACTTGGTTCACCGCCAGTAATGCGCACTTTTGACGTGCCACAATCACCAAACGCTTTTACGACCCGTTTGATTTCAGGAAGAGATAAAAAAGACGAGTTTTTATTGCCCGAAGGCTTATAGCCATCAGGAAGGCAATAGGTACATTTGAAATTACATACGTCGGTCACAGACAGACGCAAGTAATAGAACTTACGATGAAATTTGTCTTCGAATTGTTGCGCCACGGAACACCTTTCCAAACACGGGAGGCATGGCCATTTCCAATCATGCCCTTGTGACAGTACGCCACTGGCTCAAAACGCTTATCCTCGGACTTAGCAATAGTGAGCTCGGAGTTATGGCAACCAGAGATATGAAACCTCTGATAGCTTTGCGGTGTAAAATACTTAATATTTGTACTGGAATCCAGACTTGAGTGATAAAAAACTCTCTAGAGACACAATTTACCGCTAAGTGAGTACCTTTCAAGCACTCCTTGAGATAAATTGTAGCCGTTTTTTACAAGATTATTAGAAGAACGTAATGAATATCTACACGGATAAAAAAGTGGTCGCTGTTGGCGGTGGTCATGGCTTAGGTCGAATGTTGGCCGCACTACGGGATTTTGGCGGCAATGCAACTGGCATTGTCGCCACAACAGACAATGGTGGCTCAACAGGAAGAATTCGTCACTGCCAAGGTGGAATCGCCTGGGGCGACACACGGAACTGCATTAATCAGCTGATCACAGAGCCGTCGATCAGTTCAATGATGTTTGAATATCGCTTCAAAGGTACTGGCGAGCTTGATGGTCATAACCTCGGTAACTTGATGCTTACGGCGCTCGATAACTTATCGGTCAGACCGTTAGATGCCATCAATCTGATTCGAAACATGTTAAAAGTCGACGTTAACATTCTTCCTATGTCTGAACACCCTTCCGATCTTTCCGCGTTATCCGTGGATGGGAAGTGGGTCACGGGAGAAACGAATGTAGACGAGATGAACACCGATTTACGCCGTCTCGATCTATCACCAGAAGTCCCTGCAACTAAAGAAGCAGTAACTGCATTGGCAGAGGCAGACGCTATTATTCTTGGTCCTGGCAGCTTTTTAACCAGCATCATGCCTCCTTTGCTGTTGCCTGAGCTCGGCAAAGCCATTGCCGCCAATGAGAAAGCAAAAGTCATTTTCGTTGCCAACTTGAGCCCGGAGTACGGCCCAGCCGGACGAATGACCATGGCACAAAAATTAGAATGGTGTGAGCGTGCCTGCCAAGGTAGGAAGATAGACGTGGTTCTAGCAGAGGAAACCGAGCAAGAAGTATTGAGCCAGTGGAATGTAGTGACGGAATCGTTAGCTTCGTCGAACCGAGATTGGCGTCACGACCGAGATAAACTCAAGCTCGCTATTGAAAGCCAGCTAAGGCTTTCAATTTAAAAAAGCCCTCTAAAGCTAGGGGATAGCTTCAAGTTTACTCGCTGTCAGCAATGAAAAAACCCTTCACTCAAGTGAAGGGTTTTGTGTAAGAGCCTCATTAGAACAGCGCATTACTGCTGCCAATCACGGTAAGCGTCGCGTGTTTCATGCAAAAGATCGAACATCGTTTTTAACTCGTCTGACTCTTCAGCTAACTCACCTGCTTTGGCTTTTTTATCTATCGACATCGCCAATTGACAAAGACGGTCTGCTCCAAAGCTCGCTGCGCTGCTTTTTAACGCGTGACTGATTTCTTTTAGGTAACGTAATCGCTCTGTCCCTTGAAACTGAGATAAATTCTCGATGTAGGTATCCATCTCCCCCAAGAAAATATCGAGTAAAACAGGAACATTGTCACTGCCAATCTCCATCGACAGTTCATCGATTTTTTGCTGATTTAATACATTCACACTCATACTTTTTGCCGCTCTTCCTTGCCATTCCAAACCTGTAACTTGCGGTAAATCGTCGACGGACTGACATCAAGGTATCCCGCCGCTCGGGGGATATTGCCATCACACGCTTCAATCGCTTGCTCTATCGCCATTTTTTCTGTCATCCACAACGGCATAATCTCAGACGCAGTCATCACTTTCGGCTCAATAAATTTCGCCACAGAAGACGGACGGTCAAGCGGTTGATTCAGCGGTGGCGGTAACATATCCAACGTGATTTCTTTACCGTTGTTTAGAACAACGATATTGCGCAGCACGTTTTGTAACTGACGAACGTTGCCTGGCCACTCATAGCTATTAAATCGGTCGATTACATCAGGCGCAAAACGCACGAAGCTTTTTCCTTCCTCGTGCGACATATAGCCTAACAGTGAGTATGCAATTTCAATGACATCTTCACCTCGTTCACGTAAAGGCGGCAAATGCAAAGGAATGACATACAAACGATAGTACAAATCTTCACGGAATCGACCTTCTTGTACCTCTTTCCATGGATCACGGTTAGTTGCACAAACAAAGCGAACATCCACGCTCTTCATTTTTGATGAGCCCACTTTTTGGAACGTGCCGGTTTGAATAAATCGCAGCAATTTGGTTTGCAAATCTAAGTCCATCTCACACAGTTCATCAAGGAAAAGTGTGCCACCATCCGCTAATTCCGCTGCACCCTGACGATCATTTGCTGCGCCGGTAAAAGCACCTTTCACGTGACCAAACAGTTCACTCTCAATCAAATCTTTTGGAATTGCAGCACAGTTAATCGCAATAAAAGGCTTGTCACCACGCTTGCTTGCCGCATGGATTGCCTCGGCACATACCTCTTTACCCGTACCACTTTCACCAGTGATGAAGATACTCGCTTTACTGCTCGCTGCTGAATCAATCGTGCGGTAAACCTGTTGCATTGTTTGACTACTGCCAATAAAGCCTTGATAACTTTGATTTCCCGGGTTATCAGCCTCGTTTTTTAGCTTAGTCGCTTTACGAATCGCATTGTTAACCGTGACACGTAAGCGGTCAGCTTCACACGGTTTGATCAAAAAGTCTTGAGAACCATGACGCATTGCTTCTACCGCGGTATCGATAGAACCGTGAGCGGTCATAAAAATAATAGGTACGTCTGGATGACTCTTTTTTACAGCGTGTAAAACGTCCATCCCCGTCATATCTGGCAAACGAAGATCGAGCAGAATAAGATCTGGAATTCTATGGTTGAGACTTTCAATGGCATCCCTACCTGTACCGACAATATTGATATCTATACCAAGCGGTGTCAGGTATGAGCGGTACAGTGCCGCAACAGATGCGGTATCCTCAACCATTAAAAGGTAACGAGATTTAGGACCTTCAGATTTTTGTTGCATAACCTAGCTAATATTTTGTTGTGTTTTAAACAATAATCGCATTACGCTTTGCATTTTGCAAATAACATTAGCTAAATTATGGGGAAGAGAAAGGATTCAAAAATAATATCAATTATTTAAAAAATGGCATAAACCATGCTGATAGTTTAGTGACCCCTCGGGTCACCTAGCCAACTGACGTTGTTAGTGAACGAGATGTTCACAAAACAAGCCAATAGACCCGACTGCCTATTGGCTTCTTTTTTTTGCAAGCAATCTAAAACACTTGGCTGAGCTAGATCATTAAGCTTATTTTTAACTATTTGCGATGAACTGCGCTCTTAGTTTTTCAATCTCGTCACGCTTTTGCGCCGCCAATTCAAACTCTAAATCTTGCGCGTGCTGATACATTGCCGCCTCAAGTCGACTGATTTCTTTTTCCAACTGTTGAGGAGACATGACCTCGTATGTTTGCGAAGGCTCCGCCACTTTCGACAACGGTACCTGTTTAGTATTACGCTGACGTTTAGACTTGGTAATATCGCCCAATTCCATAATATCTTTGATATTTCGTTTGAGCGCTTGCGGCGAAATGCCCATTTCTTCATTGTACGCTTTCTGCTTCTCGCGGCGGCGGTTAGTTTCATCCATCGCCTTTTTCATGGAGTTGGTGATTCGGTCAGCATACAAGATCGCCTTACCTTCAAGATTTCGCGCAGCACGACCAATGGTCTGAATCAGTGAACGCTCGGAGCGCAAGAAGCCCTCTTTATCTGCATCCAATATTGCAACCAGCGAAACTTCAGGCATGTCCAAGCCTTCTCGTAGCAAGTTAATTCCCACCAGCACGTCAAACTCGCCAAGACGAAGATCGCGGATGATCTCCACACGTTCTACGGTATCAATATCTGAGTGTAAGTAACGTACCCTAACATCATGTTCGTGCAAGTACTCGGTGAGATCTTCGGCCATTCGTTTGGTCAATGTTGTCACTAGAACTCGCTCATCTTTAGCAGAACGGAGGCGAATTTCAGACAACAAGTCGTCCACTTGGGTCGCCACTGGGCGAACTTCCAATTCTGGGTCAAGCAAGCCTGTTGGACGAACAACTTGGTCTGCCACGTCGCCTGAAGATTTTTCTAGTTCATAATTTCCTGGCGTCGCAGAGACAAAAATCGTCTGCGGTGCTAATGCTTCAAACTCTTCAAACTTGAGCGGACGATTATCTAACGCAGAAGGTAAGCGAAAACCAAACTCCACCAGCGTTTCTTTACGAGAGCGGTCACCTTTATACATGGCACCAATCTGCGGCACCGTCACGTGAGATTCATCGATGATCAACAAACCGTCATGAGGCAAGTAATCAAACAATGTTGGTGGCGGCTCGCCTTCCGATCGTCCGCTGAGATAGCGAGAATAGTTTTCGATACCTGAGCAAAAACCTAACTCATTCATCATCTCGATATCGAATTGAGTCCGCTGGCTAATACGCTGTTCTTCCAGTAGCTTGTTGTTGTCTAGAAGCTGTTTTTTGCGTACTTCTAATTCAACCTTAATATTTTCGATCGCTTCAAGAATGCGATCTCTTGGTGTCACGTAGTGCGTCTTAGGGTAAATAGTGTAGCGTGGTAAATCTCGCTGTTTCACCACACCAGTCAATGGATCAAAAACACTGATGCAGTCAATTTCATCATCAAACATTTCGACACGAACTGCGTCTTGGTCAGATTCCGCTGGAAAGATATCAATCACTTCGCCACGAACCCGAAACTGTCCTCGCTCAAATGCCACGTCATTTCTCGAATATTGTAGCTCTGCCAAACGTCGTAGCATGTCCCGTTGATCAATCACGTCACCACGACGTAAATGCAACATCATTTGCAAGTAAGATTCTGGGTCACCTAAACCATAGATAGCAGAAACAGACGCAACGATAATCGCGTCTTTACGTTCCAATAGTGCTTTCGTTGCGGAAAGGCGCATTTGCTCTATGTGAGCGTTAACCGATGCGTCTTTTTCAATGAAAGTATCCGTCGTCGGGACATAAGCTTCAGGCTGGTAGTAATCGTAGTAGGAAACAAAGTACTCCACCGCATTATTGGGAAAGAATGATTTCATCTCGCCATATAATTGCGCTGCGAGCGTTTTGTTTGGCGCAAGTAATATTGCAGGTCGCTGGGCTTGAGCGATAACATTCGCTAGTGTGAACGTTTTACCCGATCCCGTTACCCCCAATAGTGTTTGATGTGCCAGTCCAGCATCGAGCCCCTCAAGCAGCTGCTTGATCGCTCCCGGCTGGTCACCCGATGGCTGATAATCGGAGACCAATTCATAGACTTTACTCATACCCTTCCTCAACTTTACTGCGCTTTGGCTGTATATATATACACCTTAGCCAATGAAATCTACGTCTATTGAAAATTTACCCACCATTGTTAATAAATTTTCTTGTTTGTCTAGAATGCTATAGCCATACAAAACCTACTCTGATATAGTACTTCGCCCTAGTTGAAGAGCCACACCCATTCTTCACATTGCAGTTTCCACAACTTTTCCCCAAAAATTGACCTAAACACTCTTTATCCCCAAAAGCTAGATTTTTATCCACCTTGAATACATTTTGCTTAACATCAATAAATCTATGTTTTAATTGCATATTCTCTGTATAGCTCTGATTAAAAATTCACTAAATAAAAACCAGGTTGCATATAAAAGATCTTTACTCAGATCTCATCAACATAGTTATCCACAAAATTAGTGGATAACTAACCTCACCCCTTTACTGACAAGCAGTACAGAAAAGTAAAGCCCTTCCCCCAATATTTTTTGCTAAAAATGTATTTTTTTACTGTTGACAGTAGTTTGGCTGCTCGGTAAGATTCGTTCCGCTTTCAAGCAAAGCAATTCCTCCTTAGCTCAGTTGGTAGAGCGACGGACTGTTAATCCGCAGGTCGCTGGTTCGAGCCCAGCAGGAGGAGCCAAATTCCAGAAAAGTCGTGTCGCAAGACACGGCTTTTTTCGTTTTGAAATCAAAAACTTCTTTCACCATCAATATCTCAAGTGACGACTTAAAATTACTCGCTAAATGTAATTCCCGCCTTCTGAGCAAAAGATTCTTTGAGGAAAGACAGCACCAGCGTCTTTGTAAAATCCATTCAGCAATCTGTTCAATTTCTTATTGATTCATCAAAATACCTCACATAGACGACTATTTTTCCATCGTGTATGTAAAACCACATCGTTCACTGGTTGTTATTGGTGTCACAAAACACGATAATATCAAGATCGGATTTTAAGAACGTAATAACTATGACCGAATATGTTTTGTTGTTGGTCGGCACTGTGCTGGTGAACAACTTTGTACTGGTGAAGTTTTTGGGCCTATGTCCTTTCATGGGCGTGTCCAAAAAACTGGAAACAGCAATAGGTATGGGCTTAGCGACAACTTTTGTGCTAACGCTCGCGTCAGTGTGTGCGTATTTAGTGGAAAGCTACATCCTTCGTCCACTGGGTATTGAGTACCTTCGAACCATGAGTTTTATTTTGGTGATAGCCGTTGTGGTGCAGTTCACCGAAATGGTTGTGCACAAAACCAGCCCGACGCTTTATCGCTTGCTTGGCATTTTCTTACCGCTGATCACAACAAACTGCGCAGTATTGGGCGTGGCACTTCTTAACATTAATGAAAACCATAACTTTATTGAATCGATCATCTACGGCTTCGGCGCCGCTGTTGGTTTCTCATTGGTGTTGATACTTTTCGCATCCATGCGAGAGCGCATAGCCGCCGCCGACGTTCCTGTACCTTTTAAAGGTGCATCAATAGCAATGATTACAGCAGGTTTAATGTCACTCGCCTTTATGGGCTTTACAGGTTTGGTGAAGTAAGCGATGAGTACGATTTTAATTGCGATTATCGCGTTAGCGGTTCTGGCTGCGATTTTCGGCGCGATACTTGGTTTTGCTTCTATTCGCTTTAAAGTTGAAGCGGACCCTATTGTGGATCAAATCGACGCCATTTTACCGCAAACTCAATGCGGTCAATGTGGCTACCCTGGTTGTCGCCCTTATGCTGAAGCAATTGCAAATGGCGACCACATCAACAAATGTCCACCTGGTGGTCAGGCAACAATCGAAAAGCTCGCCGACTTAATGGGTGTTGAGCCAGAAGAATCTGCGCACGATCTCGACAGCAAAATTCCAACCGTTGCGTTTATTCATGAAGACATGTGTATTGGCTGCACTAAGTGTATTCAGGCGTGTCCGGTGGATGCAATTGTAGGCGGAACAAAGGCGGTCCATACCGTAATCAAAGACGAATGTACGGGCTGTGACTTGTGTGTTGCCCCATGTCCGACTGATTGTATTGAAATGATTCCTGTGGCAACGACCACAGAAAGCTGGAAGTGGCAACTTCACTCCATTCCGGTACTTAACATTACGGATGCTGCCGACAATGCAGCGAACGTGAAAGATTCAATTAAGTAAGGTTTCACATGTTGTCTTTGATTGAACAAATTCGTACAGGCGCGCTTTGGGATTTCCCAGGTGGTGTGCATCCGGCAGAAAATAAAAAGCAGTCCAACAAAACTGAACTCGCTCATGCGGCTATCCCGTCAGAAATTGTATTGCCGCTAAAACAGCACATTGGTAAAGCGGGTAACCTACTGGTTGCCGAAGGTGACTACGTATTAAAAGGTCAGCCATTAACGCAATCGGAGACCGGCTTTACTGTTCCAGTGCATGCTCCAACATCAGGTACGCTCACCGCGATTGAGCCACGAACTGTCGCGCACCCTTCTGGGTTAAGTGAGTTGTGCGCAGTCATCACGCCTGATGGGAAAGATGCATGGTGTGAAAGAAACCCCGTCGCAGATTACCAACAAGAAACCCCTGACGCACTGATTGATATTATTCGTCTCGCTGGTATTTCTGGTATGGGTGGCGCAGGCTTCCCTACTGCAAAAAAAATCCAATCAGGTTTTGCTCGTACCGAGATTCTTATCGTTAATGCAGCAGAGTGCGAGCCATACATCACGTCTGATGACAAGCTCATGCAAGAACATGCCGAAGAGCTTATTCAAGGTATCGAAATTGTCGAACATATCCTGACACCAAAGCTCACGATTATTGGCATTGAAGACAACAAACCAGAAGCAATCAAAGCGCTAGAAGCTGCGGCTATAAACAAAGATATCGTTATTCGCGTTATCCCAACTAAATACCCTTCTGGCGGTGAAAAACAGCTGATCAAAATTTTAACCAATAAAGAGGTGCCAAGTGGCGCGATTCCAGCCGATATTGGTATTTTGGTTCAGAATGTTGGTTCTCTTTACGCTATAAAACGCGCAGTCATCGACGGTGAACCGATGATAAAACGCATCGTGACTCTCACTGGTAAAACCTTCAAACAACCATGCAACGTTTGGGCACTATTAGGGACACCAGTACAAGCACTGTTGGATGAGTTTGGCTATAAAGCAGATAAGAAGTTACAGCGTTTAATTATGGGTGGGCCAATGATGGGCTTTACCCTTCCTCACTCCCAAGTGCCGATTACCAAGACAGCAAACTGTATCCTTGCTCCGACTCGTCGTGAGATCTCTCCGCACCAGTATGAGATGGAATGTATTCGCTGTAGCCAATGTGCCGAAGCGTGCCCTGCTTCGCTGCTGCCTCAACAACTGCAATGGCATGCGAAAGCTGAAGAGTATGACAAACTCGAAGAATTAAACTTAAAGGATTGTATCGAGTGCGGCGCTTGTGCGTTTGTATGTCCAAGTGAAATTCCGCTCGTACAGTACTACCGCCAAGCGAAAGCAGAAATTAGAACTAGAACACAAGAAGCGGAAGCAGCAGAGCGAGCAAAACTGCGTTTTGAAGAGAAAAAAGCGCGTATGGAACGCGAAAAAGCAGAACGTGAAAATCGCTTCAAGAAAGCTGCCGATCAACGCCGAAAAGAGATGAAGTCTTCTGGCGGCGATGATGCGATAGCAGCAGCGATCGCACGAGTGAAAGCTCAAAAGACAGAAACCACAGAAAAAGCAGAGCCAGCAGTAAAACCCGCCGTAGCGGCAGCCATTGCCAAAGCGAAGGCGAAACAAGCTGCTGCAGCTAAAGCAGGCTCTAGTGAACCTGATAACTCAGAAATGGCAAAACTGCGCGAAGAACGCAAACGTCTTGCTCGCGAACGTAAAGCGCAAAAAGAACAAGGCGAAACGCCAGACAATAACGCTGATGATAAAAAATCGGCAGTTGCGGCCGCCATCGCCCGAGCTAAAGCGAAAAAAGCACAACAAGAAGATTCAACTGAATCTGTAGAATCGGAAACGTCTGCACAGCAAGACGGCGATCCGAAGAAAGCCGCGGTTGCTGCTGCCATTGCACGTGCCAAAGCACGTAAAGCGAAGCAAGCAGACTCAACTGAAGCGGAAGAAGCTGAAGCACCTACTGAGCAAACCGACGATCCGAAAAAAGCCGCCGTGGCTGCTGCGATTGCACGTGCCAAAGCACGAAAAGCGAAGCAAGCAGACTCAATTGAAGCGGAAGAAGCTGACGCACCTGCCGAGCAAACCGACGATCCGAAAAACGCCGCAGTTGCCGCTGCAATTGCTCGAGCCAAAGCGCGCAAAGCGAAGCAAGCAGACTCAACCGAAGCGGAAGAAGCTGACGCACCTGCCGAGCAAACCGACGATCCGAAAAAAGCCGCAGTTGCCGCTGCAATTGCTCGAGCCAAAGCGCGAAAAGCGAAGCAAGCAGACTCAGCTGAAGCGGAAGAAGCTGAAGCACCTGCCGAGCAAACCGAAGATCCGAAAAAAGCCGCCGTGGCAGCTGCCATTGCACGTGCCAAAGCGCGTAAAGCTAAGCAAGAAACGCAAACAGAGCCTGTTGAAGAAGCAACTTCCGAAGAACCAGAAGTGGATCCGAAAAAAGCCGCGGTTGCCGCTGCAATTGCGCGCGCGAAGGCCCGTAAAGCGAAACAAGCAGACTCAACTGAAGCGGAAGAAGCTGAAGCACATACCGAGCAAACCGAAGATCCGAAAAAAGCCGCCGTGGCTGCTGCCATTGCACGTGCCAAAGCGCGTAAAGCTAAGCAAGAAATGCAAACAGAGCCTGTTGAAGAAGCAACTTCTGAAGAACCAGAAGTGGATCCGAAAAAAGCCGCGGTTGCCGCAGCAATCGCGCGCGCGAAGGCCCGCAAAGCGCAACAAGAAGCTAATAAAAATAATACTGAGGAGAACGAGTAGTGTCGTTTTTTATTGCCAGTTCACCGCATACCCACAGTCGTCGTAGTACGCCAGACTTAATGAAATGGGTGGCACTTTGCGCACTTCCAGGTTTAGTAGCTCAAACCTACTTCTTTGGCTGGGGTACGCTTATTCAACTGATTTTTGCCATTGCAGTCGCTGTATCCCTTGAAGCCTTAGTCATGATCTGTCGTAAACGCTCACCAATGAGAGCGCTACGTGATAACAGTGCAATAGTTACCGCTTGGTTGTTAGCCGTTGCTATACCACCATGGTCTCCGTGGTGGATTATGGTGATCGGGCTTATTTTTGCGATAGTAATCGCTAAACACCTCTATGGTGGCCTTGGACAAAACTTATTCAACCCTGCAATGGTCGCTTATGTGGTCTTGTTGATCTCTTTCCCAGTACAAATGACGAGTTGGAGTGCACCGACATCACTCATACCTGATCATGTAAATTTTGCAGATACACTCTCTTTAATTTTTACGGGCTATGATTACGACGGCTTATCACTTCAGCAAGTTCGCTCAGGTGTTGACGGCGTGACAATGGCGACACCACTTGATGCATTTAAGACTGGCATTCTTACAGGTGCCACTCCAAGCGAAGTAATGTCGCAGCCAATATTTGATGGCTTAGGTGGTATTGGTTGGCAATGGGTAAACCTTGCTTACCTTCTTGGCGGCATAGTCATGATCAAAAAGCGTATCATCCAATGGTATATTCCAGCAGGTTTCCTTGCGAGTCTGACTCTGTTTAGCCTAGTGTTCACGTTGCTGACGCCAGGGGAAACTGCGTCGCCAGTTTTACACTTGTTATCTGGTGCAACCATGCTTGGCGCATTCTTTATTGCAACCGATCCCGTTTCGGCGTCTACCACCGTCAAAGGACGTTTAATCTTCGGTGCGCTTATTGGTGCTTTGGTTTTTATCATTCGCAGTTGGGGCGGTTTCCCAGATGGTGTTGCATTTGCAGTGTTGCTTGCAAATATGTGTGTGCCACTGATCGATTACTACACCAAACCTAGAACTTACGGTCACTGAGGTAAACATGTTAACCGCTATTAGAAAAAATGGTCTGACACTCGCGATATTTGCATGTGCAACAACCGGATTAGTCGCCCTTACTCAGTACCTAACAAAAGACCAAATCAAGGTACAAGAGCAAAAACAATTACTTTCTGTTTTGAATCAAGTCATTCCAGAAAACATGCATGACAACGCACTCACGCAAGCCTGCACTATGGTCACGTCACCAGATCTGGGGACATTACGTGCAATGCCAGCCTACCTCGCCACGAAGAATGGTGAACCAACAGCAATCGCAATAGAATCTATCGCGCCAGATGGCTACAATGGTGAGATAAAAGTGATTACTGGGATTGATAATCAGGGCAATATTTTGGGGACACGCGTCCTAAACCACCAAGAAACCCCTGGTCTGGGCGATAAAATCGATCTTCGTGTCACCGACTGGATCCTGAGCTTTACAGGAAAACAAGTCACGGAAAACAATTGGAATTCGTGGAAAGTTCGTAAAGATGGCGGCGATTTCGATCAATTTACTGGTGCAACGATCACGCCTAGAGCCGTCGTAAAAGTGGTGCGAAATACCGTTAACTACGTAAACCAATCTCGTGAAGACATTCTTAGCCAGCCTTTGGGCTGTGAAGGAGAGCAGTAATGAGTGAAAATAAATTGCTGATGAAAAACGGTATGTGGAGCAATAACCCTGCTCTCGTACAGCTGCTGGGTCTGTGTCCACTACTAGCGGTTTCTTCCACGATAACCAATGCCTTAGGTCTTGGTATTGCAACCTTATTAGTGCTGGTCGGCTCCAACGTCACGGTTTCTCTTATTCGTAATTACGTACCAAAAGAGATCCGCATTCCTGTGTTCGTGATGATCATTGCCTCTCTCGTTACCTGTGTTCAGTTATTGATGAATGCCTATGCGTATGGTTTATACCTATCTCTTGGTATCTTTATTCCTCTGATTGTAACCAACTGCATCATTATTGGTCGAGCTGAAGCATATGCTTCAAAAAATGATGTTGCGCCTGCAGCATTAGACGGTTTATGGATGGGGCTTGGTATGACAAGCGTTTTGGTCGTGCTAGGTGCCATGCGCGAATTAATTGGTAATGGCACACTATTCGACGGAGCAGACCTTCTCCTAGGAGACTGGGCTTCAGCTCTCCGCATTCAAGTTTTCCAATTTGACAATAGCTTCCTGTTAGCGCTTCTCCCACCTGGTGCATTTATCGGTGTTGGGCTGTTGATAGCGCTCAAAAATGTCATAGATAATTCAATTCAGGCACGTCAACCAAAAGAAGAAAAACCAACCATAGAACGTGCTCGCGTCACTAACGCATAACAAGATAAGGCTCTGTCATAGGAGCCTTTTTCATAAACCGCAGAGACGGTATTGGAAGTCAGCAATGAACAAAATAAAAAGAATCGAAATTCTTGAGCGATTACGAGAAAACAATCCGAATCCTCAAACTGAGCTTAACTGGAGCTCCCCTTTTGAGCTGCTAATCGCTGTATTACTATCAGCTCAAGCAACCGATGTAAGCGTCAATAAAGCCACCGACAAGCTTTTCCCTGTAGCGAATACACCTCAAAGCATTCTTGATTTGGGAGTCGATGGCTTAAAAGAATACATAAAGACCATCGGTTTGTTTAACTCAAAGGCAGAAAACACAATCAAGACTTGTAAGATCTTGTTGGAAAAACACAATGGTGAAGTTCCTGAAGATCGTGCAGCGTTAGAAGCGCTGCCAGGCGTAGGTCGCAAGACCGCAAACGTCGTGCTCAACACCGCTTTTGGTTGGCCAACTATTGCCGTCGATACGCACATTTATCGCGTGTCGAATCGCACTAAATTTGCGATGGGAAAAACGGTTGATGATGTCGAGCAGAAGCTATTAAAAGTTGTGCCAAAAGAGTTCAAACTCGATGTGCACCACTGGCTCATTCTTCATGGTCGTTATACGTGCGTAGCAAGAAAGCCTCGCTGCGGTAGCTGCATTATCGAAGATTTGTGCGAATATAAAGAGAAAGTATACCCAGATAGCTAACGCTATTTGTAAATCAAAGCTAGGAGCAAAAAATGTCAAACGGTCGAATTCTCCACACTATGCTTCGCGTAGGTGATCTAGACAAATCCATCAAGTTTTACACTGAAGTTATGGGCATGCAGCTGCTTCGTACTAACGAAAATAAAGAGTACGAATACACGCTAGCGTTTCTTGGTTATGGTGACGAATCCCAAGGTGCAGTGATCGAACTGACTTACAACTGGGGTAAAACTGAGTATGACCTAGGTACTGCTTTTGGTCATATCGCCATTGGTGTTGATGATATCTACACAACTTGCGACGCTATCAAAGCGGCGGGCGGTAATGTGACTCGTGAGCCAGGTCCAGTAAAAGGCGGAAGCACGCACATTGCATTCGTAAAAGACCCTGACGGTTACATGATTGAGCTTATTCAAAACAAGCAAGCTTCATCAGGTCTTGAAGGCTAAGCAGCACTTCTAATAATCACTTGTACTGCAAGTTCAACTCCGATTACAGGCAGGTCTGCGATCTGCCTGTCCTTTTATAAACAAAACTCTTTACTTGATAATGGTTATCGTTTAGATTTATCCGCAACTTCGATATGCGGGATTACGATAATGATCAGTGAATGGGAAAAACACACACTTCTAGCCGATACGGCACTTCAACTAGATGACCCTGTTCGCAGCATTCTTCATTACCAGCAAGCCCTAAGCCTGAGTGAAGATATTAGCGAATGTGTGGAAATTGAGGCGGACGAGCGATTATTAATTTCTGTGATTTCTTGTCATAACTTAGCTCAGTTCTGGCGTTGGGCCGGAGATACTGACTATGAACTCAAATACCTTCAACTGGCCTCTGAGAAAGTCTTAACACTTATCCCACAATGCCCAAATAAAGAGTGTGCAAGCTTTATCGACTCGATAGGATGCTGTACTAAGGCGTTGATAGACTTTATGAAGCGTCACCCTAATCCAGCTATTGCCAAACAGGTTGAAAAAATAGATACCGCAACCAATTGCGAAGTCATTGCCAAATTCCGCTTAAACTAACATTCAAATTATACAGCAGGAATCACCGAAAGGTGCTTGGCAAAATACCACTAAAATATTATTAACAACGTCAGTAAATCAAAAACGCCGAAGCTTTCAGCTTCGGCGTTTTTATAAGCATCACACTTGGGTTCGCCCTAGAGATATCACGACTCGGCGGTTTTTGTCTTTTCCTATTGGCGAACCGTTATCTGCAATAGGACGACGCTTGCCGTACCCTTGCACTTGAATTCGATCTTCCGGTAGCCCTAGAGACTGAAAATAATCACGAAGTGACTCTGCACGTCGCTCTGATAAACTTTGGCTCGCACTTTTACCATCGGTTGAATCTGTGTACGTCGCCACCAGCACGAGATCGATATCTTGATTATGTCGGATATAATCTGCAATTTGTGATAAACGCTTTTTAGAAGCCTTGGTTAACTGATCACCTTGTCTTTCGTAGTGCAAAATCGTAAAAGCAATGTCCTCAAAACTGTATTTCAATAAGTTTGAAATACAGTCGCTAAACGCGTTGTACTTGTTTTGAAATAGTACTGATGACAATGCGACTTCAATTCTCTGATCTCGGCTCTGCCAATCTTGGTAGCTAAAAGTCGGATAACGGCCTTTTTCCAGCTCAGACAAAATGCCCCATGCTGTTTGCCCTCCGACATAACCATCAAACTGTTTAAAAAACTTTAGGTTTGTAATTCGATCGGCGTGTTCACCTGGTCGCCAAGGTGGCGGCATAGAAATGAGACTGACGTTACGTGTTTCTCCCATCGGGCGACGCATTTTTAACTCAAAGTCTAAATTGATTTTTTTATTCGCACGAGATGAAAATACCGCATCTCCAAAGCTTGGAATGGGGTGTACAAGCTGACATTCTAATGGTGTATTGACCACCATTTCCCATTGAGATTGCTGTGGAGTTGCAGCATAACGTTTGCCCATCAAAGCGAAGCTGCTTGTGCTAAACAACGAAAATACAACACCACTGATAATCAGCCATTTCTTCATCTAATACTGTCTCTTAAACGGCAGTCTGTTGCCGTCAAATTGCATCAATAAAACCACTTCAACGGGCATGCAAAAATCTCGCCAATATAGGGTTATCTGTCACACTGCCATTAATGTGAGCCACCGTGTTCCAATCACCTTAACCGCCACTTAGCGTTTTACTTACTCATGTTTTATCGGTTTACATGATGCAAAGTATGGCGAATAAACGTCTACATAATATGCAATACAAACTTATTGATTGGATGCAAAATAGAATTCCGGTTTTCTCTTAAATTGCGGTTTTTCTCATCGGTATAATCTGCAATAATGCAGCCTTCGTCACACAAAAATAAGCCAACATGACACTAGAAAATGAAGCTCTAACCTTGAAAAAACGCTTTCGTGGTTATTTCCCTGTGGTAGTAGACGTTGAGACCGCTGGTTTCAATGCTCAAACTGATGCACTTTTAGAAATCTGTGCCGTTACGTTGAAAATGGACGAACATGGCGTGTTGCATCCGGCCTCCACCATTCATTTTCATGTGGAACCATTTGAAGGCGCTAACTTAGAAAAAGAAGCGCTTGAATTCAATGGTATTCGTGACCCTTTCAGCCCTCTTCGTGGTGCTGTTTCTGAGCAAGAGGCGCTAAAGGAAATTTATAAGCTTATTCGCAAAGAACAAAAAGCCGCAGATTGCTCACGTGCAATTATGGTTGCTCATAACGCAGCATTCGACTTGGGTTTTGTAAACGCAGCAAATGAACGCTGTAAACTAAAAAGAGTCCCTTTTCATCCCTTTGCTACTTTTGATACGGCTACTTTAAGTGGCCTTGCTTATGGCCAAACAGTTCTCGCTAAAGCATGCAAAACAGCCGGGATGGAATTTGATAACCGTGAAGCACACTCTGCGCTTTACGATACACAAAAAACAGCAGAATTATTCTGCGGTATTGTCAACAAATGGAAGGCCCTCGGCGGTTGGCCGCTTGTCGACGAAGAATAATAAGTAAACACAACATATTAGGAAAAGTATGAATCCTGTCGTTATATCAGTGTGCGTCATGCTCGTGTTAGCATTGATGCGCGTAAACGTGGTGGTTGCCCTCACGTTTAGTGCCATCGTAGGCGGCCTAGTCGCAGGCATGAGCCTTGGGGATACGGTTGCTGCATTTGAAAGTGGTCTAGGTGGCGGTGCAACTATTGCGCTAAGCTACGCCATGCTAGGTACTTTCGCTGTTGCCATCTCGAAATCAGGCATCACGGATCTACTGGCCAAAAGTGTTATCAAGCGCTTAAATGGTAAAGAAAACTCGGCGTCAACTACCGGGTTAAAGTACGCGGTGTTAGTCGCGCTCGTTCTTGTCACTATGTCATCTCAGAACGTAATTCCGGTCCATATCGCCTTTATTCCAATTTTGATTCCACCTCTTTTGGGCGTATTCGCGAAACTTAAACTCGACCGACGTTTGGTCGCGTGTGTTCTTACCTTCGGTTTGATCACGCCTTACATGATCTTGCCTGTTGGTTTCGGCGGTATTTTCTTAAACAACATTCTGTTAAAGAACCTACATGACAACGGTTTGGAGAATGTGGTTGCAAGCCAAGTCCCAACCGCCATGTTACTGCCTGGTGCAGGTATGCTGTTTGGTCTATTACTGGCTATCTTTGTTAGCTATCGTAAACCGCGTGTCTACAAAGAAACTGAGTTGACTGTCGTTGACGAAACCGATCATGTCATCAATAAAAAGCACATCTTGGTTGCGGCACTTGGTATTGTCGCTGCATTGGGTGTTCAGCTTTACACGGGTTCAATGATTATCGGTGCTCTAGCTGGCTTTATGGTGTTTACTTTCGGCGGCGTTATTGCATGGAAAGAGACGCACGACGTGTTCACTAAAGGTGTACACATGATGGCAATGATTGGCTTCATCATGATTGCAGCAGCAGGTTTTGCAGCAGTAATGAAGCAAACTGGCGGTGTTGAAACACTAGTACAATCGCTATCAACCAGCATCGGTGACAATAAGCCTTTAGCTGCACTACTGATGCTGATCGTTGGTCTGTTGGTAACAATGGGCATTGGTTCATCGTTCTCTACGATTCCAATCCTTGCAACTATCTATGTGCCTCTTGCGCTAGCATTTGGCTTCTCGCCGATGGCAACGATTGCACTGGTAGGTACTGCGGCGGCGTTAGGTGATGCAGGCTCTCCAGCTTCTGACTCTACATTAGGCCCTACATCTGGTCTAAATGCCGACGGTCAACATGAGCACATTTGGGAAACAGTCGTTCCAACCTTTATCCATTACAATATCCCTCTAATCATCTTTGGTTGGATTGCAGCAATGGTGCTTTAATACTATTGTTTGGATGGATATACATTTAGTTACGAAAAAGCCGCTCAATGAGCGGCTTTTTGTTATTCATAACTGTGGTTATTGCGCTGGCATATTGTCAATAATACGCTCACGAATCAGCTTCAAGGTTGGTTCTGTCGACAGGTAATCGATGGCAATCGGAAAATAAGCGTCGTTAATTTTAAGAACCAAGCTAGGGTAAGAGCTCACACCTAGGCTCTTTGCAAGGCTCAATTGATCTTCGAACACACCTTCTAAGAAAGAGCCATCCATGTCATTCTTGAATTGCTGAACATTCAAGCCAATTTCTCTCGCTAGTTGCAAGTGAGTGGCTTCTTCATGAGGAGGCATCGCACGTAAGTAATACGCATGCTGAATCGCTTCTAGCATCTGCTCATAAGAATCTTGAAAGCCCGCTGCAATAACCGCACGACAAGATTGGTAAGTGCTTCTTACTGGCGTACAAAGCTTCCAGAAATCGTAGTTAAACTTAGTGCCCAACTGACGCTCAATCTGCTTCCAAATACCTTCGAGTTTTTGTTGCATCTCTGGTGGCATCGGCAAACTAGTATCTGGCGCAAGACCACCCACCACATACTCAAACTGAATAACGCCTGGCAGTTGCTGTTTCAATTTATCAAGCGTCGGTTTGTAACCCCAACACCAACTGCACATTGGGTCATGCACGTAGTAAAGCTTTATGTTCATTCCACTAACCTAAAAAGAAAAAGGAGCCAGTACGGCTCCTTCGTATTCTATCGCTAAATGTAAGTATTTACGAATTACTCAGCTTGATCTTCAGCGCGCGCTGCAGCTTCTTTGATTAGAGGCTGAAGTTCACCTTTTTGGAACATTTCTAGAATGATGTCGCAACCGCCGATAAGCTCGCCTTCAACCCATAGTTGAGGGAATGTTGGCCATTGTGCGTACTTTGGTAGCTCAGCACGGATATCTGGGTTTTGCAGAATGTCTACGTAAGCGAACTTCTCACCACATGCCATTAGAGCCTGTGACGCTTGAGAAGAGAAACCACAGCTTGGCAGTTTCGGTGATCCTTTCATGTACAGCAGGATTGAGTTTTCAGAGATCTGCTGTTTGATTTTGTCGATAGTTTCCATCGCTTCCTCATTCATGGGTTTGAACTTTGTTTATTTGCCACATTCTACTCAATAACGACAGAATAAAAACCATATAATTAATAAGGCTTAAATTCAGGTTGCTTGATGGCGAACAATTCAGCACTTCACAGCCGCTAACCCCTTAAAATATTTTCATATCGGGGTTTTAATAAAGTAAAAACTTGCTAAAATACTTAGCAAGTCAGCCTTAAAGGCTACATAGCTATAAAAAAACACTGGAAGCAATCGAAAGGTCATCCTTTCAAATCAATGGAGAATCGAGTAATGGCATTTGAACTACCAGCTCTTCCTTACGCGAAAGACGCACTAGAACCACACATCTCAGCAGAGACTCTAGACTACCACCACGGTAAGCACCACAACACTTACGTTGTTAAGCTAAATGGTCTTATCCCTGGCACTGAGTTCGAAGGCAAAACTCTAGAAGAGATCATCAAGACTTCTACTGGTGGCGTATTCAACAACGCAGCGCAAATCTGGAACCACACGTTCTACTGGCACTGTCTTGCTCCAAACGCGGGCGGCGAACCAACTGGCGCAGTTGCTGACGCAATCAACGCAGCATTCGGTTCTTTCGAAGAATTCAAAGCGAAGTTTACTGATTCAGCAATCAACAACTTCGGTTCTTCATGGACTTGGCTTGTTAAGAAAGCTGACGGCTCTCTAGAGATCGTTAACACTTCTAACGCTGCTACTCCTCTAACAGAAGAAGGTACAACACCACTTCTAACTGTTGACCTGTGGGAACACGCATACTACATCGATTACCGCAACGTACGTCCTGATTACATGAACGGCTTCTGGGCACTTGTAAACTGGGACTTCGTAGCTGAGAACCTAGCGAAGTAATTTTACTTCCCCCTAAGTTCAATTTAGTCTTATTTTAAAAGCTCGCTGAACCAGCGAGCTTTTTATTTTTCGCTTAAAAACTCCAATTTAATCTCTTCTTTTTCCTAAAGTTCTTCTCAGACACGCCGTTAAAATGGCATCGAGCGAGGAACATCATGCAAATTCATACTTTAGACAAAGCGGCAATTATTAACGAACTTCAGTTCGGCAATGGTATAAACCATGCTGTCCACGAAGGACGTCGTGCCGATTTTGCACTGATTTTGTCGATGTTTTCTAACGATGTACGCGACGTTGTACCTGTAGAGGAAATCAAAGAAGTAGCCACCAGCGAAGATATACTCCGTCAACAACTTGAATTGTCAACGCCTCAAGCTCTTCGTTCTGATAGCAGCAGCTATGAGCTAGCAGCACAGCAAGCAAAACAATTCCACGGTGCAGGTCTACCCTCAGCGAAACTGAGTCACTACTTGAAACCAGACGCCCTGACCTACTTGCCGGAAGATACGTTTAATCTTCCTGAAGACGTTTATCACAACCTATCCGGTCATGAGCGACGCAAATTGGGCGAGCGCAACAAAAACCTCATCCCAGATGCAGGGCTATACAATCAACTAGTGACGGCTCAACGTCAGTATCAAATTCAACTGCAAGTATAGAGATCATTGTTCAACCAACAGCTTGCAGTATCCACAGTCAGAAATGTGACGCCTTACAAATTACCGCACAATAGTCCTCATCCAAAAGCGTTAGTTTGAAGTCTTTCACACTGAGCCTTTCTAATTTCAACCATGCTAATAGCACAAACCACTGGTGTATTTTTTTCACACAGGGATACTGTGAAGGTGTTATGGATATTAAAGAATCAATTATTCTCGTCACGTCTGCAGGTTCTGTTATAGGAAGGACTTGTGCTAGTCACTTTGCTCACCTTGGAGCGACGTTGATTCTTTGTGACCAAAACTCTAGCGCTCTAAAAGCGAGCTATGAGCAGATTAGTGCCTTCACAGATAAAGTCTATGCGATGAATGTGTGCAGTGATAACACAACGTCCATTAACTTACTGTTTGATCAAATAGAATCGCAGCTGCGTGCGACACCAGACGTGATAGTCAATTGCTGGACGAGCTCTCCCATGCCAGGCTTGATGGCTCCCGAACCTATGAGTACTTACATTGATCACTTGTCTTCTGCAGCGCGTTTCCTCTACACCTATGGCCAAGTGGGAGCCGAACGATTTCGCGCTAGAAATAAGAAAGGGGTAATTGTTAACGTCATTTCCCATGACAGCCATGAAGATTTAACGGGAGTCGAAAGCATGGCTGCTTTGGTGTCAGGTTTTACTCACAGCTGGGCAAAAGAGCTCACTCCATTTAATATTCGGGTGGGTGGCGTCATTCCTTCGGTAAACCATACAAGAGAAGAACTTAACGAAAGACACTGGGCCGAGATCCAAGATGAATTGGTTCGCAATACCGCATATATCGTATCAAATGAGTATTTTAGTGGCAGAGTGGTTGCTACAGAAGTATGAATGGACAACGTGTTTGTTGCGTCAATGGATCGCTATTACTCAACTTTCTCAACAAAAAAGCCCCAGTCAAATGACTGGGGCTTTTACTTTTTCCCGGTTAAGGTTTCGTGCTAGCGAAAACCTTACTCACACGACTCTTAATTACGCGTCAGCTTTTTCTTTCTTTGCTTTAGGCGCCGCTTTCGCTGCTTCTTGGTCTGCTTTCTTCTTGATAACTGTTGTACCTTCGAAAGTTTCACCTTCAACGAATGCTTTACCGTAGTAAGAAGCCATTAACACATCTTTAAGTTCGCTAATTAGTGGGTAGCGAGGGTTCGCACCAGTACATTGGTCATCGAACGCTTCAACTGCTAGCTCATCAAGTTTCGCGATAAAGTCTGCTTCAGCTACGCCTGCCGCTTGGATAGACATTGGGATGTCTAGGTTCACTTTTAGCTCATCCAACCATGCTAGTAGACGTTCAATTTTCTGAGCAGTACGGTCACCAGCTTGGCTCAGACCTAAGTGGTCAGCAACTTCAGCGTAACGACGACGTGCTTGTGGGCGGTCGTATTGAGAGAACGCTGTTTGTTTAGTTGGGTTATCGTTCGCGTTGTAACGTACAACGTTAGAGATAAGTAGTGCGTTTGCTAGGCCATGTGGAATGTGGAACTCAGCACCTAGTTTGTGCGCCATTGAGTGACAAACACCTAGGAATGCGTTAGCAAATGCCACACCAGCGATAGTTGCTGCGTTGTGTACTTTCTCACGAGCGATTGGGTCGTTAGCGCCGTTCGCGTAGCTTGAAGGTAGGTATTCTTTTAGCATCTTAAGTGCTTGTAGAGCCTGACCGTCAGAGTATTCGTTCGCAAGAACAGATACGTAAGCTTCTAGAGCGTGAGTTACTGCATCGTAACCACCAAATGCTGTTAGAGACTTAGGCATGTTCATCACTAGGTTAGCATCAACGATAGCCATGTTTGGCGTGATTTCGTAGTCAGCTAGTGGGTATTTAGCACCAGTCTTGTCGTCAGTAACAACCGCAAATGGTGTAACTTCTGAACCAGTACCTGAAGTTGTAGTGATACATACAAGCTCAGCTTTTTGACCCATTTTAGGGAACTTGTAGATACGTTTACGGATGTCCATAAAGCGCATTGCTAGTTCTTCGAAGTGAGTTTCTGGGTGCTCGTACATTACCCACATGATCTTCGCAGCATCCATTGGTGAACCACCACCTAATGCTAGGATAACATCTGGTTGGTAGCTAGCCATTTGAGCCGCACCTTTCTCTACAACAGAAAGCGTTGGGTCAGCTTCAACATCGAAGAATGTTTGAACTTCCATGCCTTGAGCTTTAAGTAGGCTTACTACGTCATCTGCGTAACCGTTGTTGAATAGGAAACGGTCAGTTACTAAGAATGCGCGTTTCTTACCTTCTAGGTCGCCTAGAGCAATTGGAAGGCTACCACGACGGAAGTAGATTGACTTAGGTAGTTTATGCCACAACATGTTTTCAGCTCGCTTCGCTACAGTTTTCTTGTTGATTAGGTGTTTAGGACCTACGTTCTCAGAGATAGAGTTACCACCCCATGAACCACAACCTAGAGTTAGAGAAGGCGCAACGTTGAAGTTGTACAAGTCACCGATACCACCGTGAGTAGTCGGGATGTTGATTAGGATACGAGCTGTCTTCATCTTGTCACCGAAGTAACGGATACGGTCAGCGTTAGTATCTTGGTTAGTGTAAAGACCAGATGTGTGGCCGATACCACCAATCTCAACCATAGTTACCGCTTGAGCAACCGCGTCTTCGAAGTTGTCAGCACGGAATAGACCTAGAGTTGGAGATAGTTTCTCGTGAGCGAATGCGTCATCGTGAGACACTTTACCTAGACCTTCACCAACAAGGACTTTCGTGTCTGCTGGAACTTTAACGCCTGCCATTTCAGCGATTGCCGCTGCTGGCTGACCTACGATTTTCGCGTTTAGCGCGCCATCGATAAGAAGAACTTTACGAACTTTTTCTGCTTCTGCTTTGCTTAGTACGTAAGCTTTGTGAGAAGCAAAACGCTCTTTTACTTCGTCGTACACTTCATCAACGACGATTGCAGCCTGCTCAGAAGCACATACTACGCCGTTGTCGAAAGTCTTAGACATCAGGATAGAAGCCACTGCACGTTTGATGTCAGCAGTTTCGTCGATAACAACAGGAACGTTACCTGCACCTACACCGATTGCTGGTTTACCAGAAGAGTAAGCTGCTTTAACCATGCCTGGGCCACCAGTTGCAAGGATAAGAGCAATGTCATCGTGTTTCATAAGAGCGTTAGAAAGCTCAACAGAAGGTTGGTCGATCCAACCGATGATGTCTTTTGGTGCACCCGCTGCTACTGCTGCGTCTAGAACCAGTTTCGCTGCGTCGTTAGTCGAGTTTTTCGCACGTGGGTGTGGTGAGAAGATGATACCGTTACGAGTCTTCAGAGAGATTAGAGATTTGAAGATCGCTGTAGATGTAGGGTTAGTCGTTGGTACGATACCGCAGATGATACCTACAGGTTCAGCGATAGTCATAGTACCTAGGTTGTCATCCTCTTCTAGGATGCCACACGTTTGTTCGTCTTTGTATTTGTTGTAGATAAACTCAGAAGCGAAGTGGTTCTTGATTACTTTATCTTCAACAATACCCATACCAGATTCTTCAACCGCTTGTTGAGCTAGCGGGATACGGGCTTGGTTAGCTGCAAGCGATGCTGCACGGAAGATTTTGTCTACTTGCTCTTGAGAGTAAGTAGCGAACTCTTCTTGCGCTTTCTTAACGCGAGCAATCATTGCATCTAGTTCAGCCATATTAGTTACAGGCATAGGGAATCTCCTAAAATTAACAAATATTAAAAACTTTTTACTAAGGCTATTACTTATCGTTTTTACTGTTTATCAGTCACTTAGAAAACAAACGTCTTAGTAAATTGCTTTCAGGACTGAGTATAATATTTCAGAGTGTGAAAAAAATTGACTTGGATCAGTTCTCACGACCTAAATACCACCAAAGTGGTGCTCCATCACACTAAAACGACATAACTCACTGATAAACAAATAAATTAATCTTCAATTTTTATTGAACAAAAAAAAAGCAAATAGACAAATAAATAAAAGAAACTACAACAACCTGTAAAAAAGTTTCATTTTTAGCCAACAAAATTACATGTAGGCCCAATTCCTTGTGCTACTGAGAGTATATCGAACCGAATACATCTCTCTACAAACCACCTTAGTTTTTATCAAAAGTGTGCGAATGTTAACGTTTATGTAAAACAGCACGCTTTGACAGCAACTTTATACGCAACAATTCTTTTCCAGACTAGATACAGTTTATTAAAGAATTAGTTTTTCTCACTAAAACAGTAGGAAATGCGTTAGTTTTTTTCATTTCTTCCAACCCAACTTTTGCCTTACATTACGCCCAAATTACCCCTTCGCCTTTTCACTAATGTGAACTTTAATGAGTACGCAACATGCAAACTTTTGAACTTGCTATCTTCTTGCAGTTTTTTCTTGGTTTGGTCGCCGCAGTAAACCCTGTTGGTATCATGCCTGTGTTTGTGTCACTAACCGGACATATGACACCAGACGAAAAGCGCAATACGGCAACCACAGCGAACGTGGCTGTTGCTATCATTCTGATCATTTCGCTCTTTGCTGGCCAGTTACTATTAGATATGTTCAGCATTTCTCTGGATTCGTTTCGTGTTGCAGGTGGGCTACTGCTACTTAGCATCGCGTTCTCTATGATGAGCGGTAAACTGGGGGAAGATAAACAAAACAAACAGGAAAAATCAGAATACGTGAGTCGCGAGCAGATCGGTGTTGTTCCTCTTGCGATGCCGCTAATGGCAGGACCAGGCGCAATCAGTTCGACTATTGTTTACGGTGCACGCTACCCAAGCATGTTTGATACGGTAGGCATCAGCATTACAATTGGCTTGTTCTGTCTATGCTCGTGGCTGTTGTTCCGCTCTGCCCCACTGATCGTGCGATTTTTGGGCCAAACTGGTATCAACGTCATTACCCGTATCATGGGTTTGATATTAGGCGCATTGGGTATTGAGTTTATCGCCAATGGTTTACGCAACTTATTTCCAGGATTAGCCTGAGTTTCTATAAAATTGTATGATAGAGCGATTCAACAATGGATCGCTTTGTCATGACGACTGACTCTCTCAAACATACTCTATATGTCACCATTTTTGGTACTCATACCAAAGCTGGTCGAACCTTCGATATTGCACTCATTATCGCGATTATCAGTTCTCTAATCGTACTGGTCTTAGACTCAATACCATCCGTGCGCGCCGAGTGGGCAAAAGAGCTGAAATACTTGGAGTACACTTTTACCGGTTTATTCACTATTGAGTATTTTCTCCGACTTTACTGCTCTCCAAAACCAGCGGCCTATGCGAAGAGCTTTTATGGCGTCGTTGATTTACTCGCGATTTTACCTACTTACTTAGCACTGTTTTTCCCTTCTGCCTCCTTTATGGGCGTAATAAGAGCACTGCGAGTCATGCGAATATTCCGCATACTCAAGTTGGTCCGCTATCTTCAAGAGTCCAACATCCTCTTACGCTCTCTACTGATGGCGCGCAGAAAGATTTTTATCTTCTTTAGCTCTGTCGCCATTATGGTCACGATCTTTGGGTCGCTGATTTTCGTCATTGAGGGGCCTGAAAACGGATTTACTAGCATTCCGAAAAGTATTTATTGGGCTATTGTGACCATCACAACGGTTGGATATGGTGACTTGGTACCTCAAACAGATCTCGGAAAAGGGCTTGCCTCACTCACCATGTTGTTGGGTTATTCAATTTTGGCGGTCCCTACTGGTATTTTCACAGCAGAACTTCACCAAGAAATGCAATCGCACAAAGTATTAGTGAAGTGTCCGAACTGTTCTCACGCCGGGCACGACTCTGATGCGACTTACTGTAAACACTGTGGTAGTGAACTGGCCGATCCTGACAAACGCGTTGTTCGTGGAGAAGACGAAGCATAAAAAAGAGCTCCCTAGGGAGCTCTTTTATTTTGTCATCAAACAAAGGTTGATGTGATTATGCTTTCTCAGAAAGAATAATGCGTAACGTACGACGCAATGGTTCTGCTGCGCCCCAAAGTAGTTGGTCACCAACAGTGAAAGCATTTAGGAAGTCATCACCCATTGCCATCTTACGTAGACGACCTACTGGTACGGACATAGTGCCTGTTACTTTTGCAGGTGTAAGTTCTTGCGCAGTAATGTCACGATCGTTAGGAATCACTTTAACCCAGTCGTTATGAGTGGCGATGATTTCTTCGATTTCGTCCATTGGGACATTTTGCTTAAGCTTGATAGTGAGTGCTTGAGAGTGACAGCGCATCGCACCAATACGGACGCAAGTACCATCGATTGGCACAGGCGAGCTTTGTGAGCCCAAAATTTTGTTTGCCTCTGCGCCCGCTTTCCACTCTTCTTTACTCTGACCGTTATCACGTTTCACATCGATCCACGGAATAAGCGAGCCAGCTAGTGGTACACCGAATTTATCGGTAGGGAAAGAACCGCTGCGCATTGTGTCTGCAACTTTTTTATCAATATCTAGGATAGAGCTTGATGGGTTTGCAAGTTCGGAACTTACAGAGTCATTGATAACGCCCATTTGCGAGATCAGTTCACGCATGTTTTGCGCGCCAGCACCAGAAGCGGCTTGGTATGTCATTGCGCTTGTCCACTCAACAAGGCCTTTTTCGAATAAGCCACCTAGACCCATTAGCATTAAACTAACCGTACAGTTACCACCAACAAATGTGTTCGTGCCACCGTGGATGCCTTGTTGGATTTGCTTTAAGTTCACAGGATCAAGCGTGATGATGGAATCTTCCGCCATACGTAACGTAGATGCTGCGTCAATCCAGTAGCCTTTCCAACCGGCTTGTCGAAGTGCTGGGTAAACTTTTTCTGTGTAGCTACCACCTTGACATGTAATTACCGCATCAAGCTGTTTTAAGCTTTCAATATCATACGCGTCTTGCAGTAAGCCTGCGTCTTTTCCTAAGTTAGGAGCAGGAATACCAACTTGAGAAGTACTGTAGAATACTGGTTCGATTAGGTCGAAGTCTTTCTCTTCAACCATACGCTGCATAAGGACTGAACCAACCATACCGCGCCAACCAACTAAACCAACTCTCATCGTATTAACTCTCCATGTATTAAAAAACCTACCCCATAGTTAATTTTTCGCATCAAAATCTCAACCCCTATTTTGTAAATAAGCCTATTTTTTAACCTTTTCCTATGAAAATTCGTGTTAAACGAGATTTTTTAGTGTTTGGTTTGCGATTTCGGCCATTTTTCAAGTAGGGAAAGCCCTGTTACTCCAAATTGGTCTTACCACTCAGTGATAAAATAACACATGAAGCACAATAATTTCACATCACACAACATTTAAAACCAAAAAAGTTAAAACAAACTAACAGTTAATTTCACAAGCAAACGTTTTTGCCGACGAACATCAAGATAAAACACCAAATATTCGAAATATAATTTTTGTTAATGTATGTTATGCGCGATTACAACAAGGAGCGCCTTCCTCTATTGCTCCAAGATTGACAGAGGCACATATGAAGCAAGTTACACCACGCCTACCAAGCTTGATACAGGTATTTATCTCGCTCGGTTTATTTCTACTGCTGGCATTTTCGTTCACTGCCAAGCTAGACCTACCGATCCAGCTAGCGCTGTACATCGGTTGGTTCATTATCATGATATTAGGCATTAAGCTTGGTCATCAGTACAAAGATCTGGAAAAAGCTGCACTAAATGGCATTTCCAATGGACTTGGAGCCGTCTTAATTCTTCTTGCCGTTGGCGCGCTTGTTGGTACGTGGATATCTGGTGGTATTGTTCCAACCATTATTTACTACGGCCTTAAAGCAATTCACCCTTCTATCTTTTTGCTCGCAACCATGATCATCTGTTCATTGACTGCGCTAGCGACTGGCACCTCTTGGGGCGCTGCTGGTACTGCCGGTATTGCGATGATGGGTATTGGCCAAGGCCTTGGCGTTCCTGCACCAATTACAGCTGGTGCGGTGCTTTCAGGTTGTTACTTTGGTGACAAAATGTCGCCTCTATCGGACTCCGTCATCCTTGCTTCATCTATGTCTAACGTTGAAGTAATGGAACATATTAAAGGCATGCTGCCGATCGCACTCATTAGCTACATTATTACAGGCATTATGTTTACTGCATTTGGTTTCCACTACGCAGGTCAAGTTGACATGAGCCAGGTAGACTCTGTAATTAAAGCGATGGAGCAGCAATTCTACATCACCCCTTACTCATTTGTTCCTGTGATCATCGTATTGTCACTTCTAGCAATGCGTATGCCTTCATTCCCAGTGATCAGTTTTGGTTCTCTGCTTGGTATTATTTGGGCAGTAATGATTCAAGATGTGGACTTCCTAACCGCGTTCAACACCGCTTGGGCTCCGTTTGCGATTTCTTCAGGCGTAGATTTCATTGACTCCATTCTTAACCGTGGCGGCATGTCTTCAATGCTTGGCTCGGTTGCTGTCATCGTATTCGGCCTTGGTTTTGGTGGTCTACTAGATAAAGTGGGGGTGTTAGAAACTATCGCTAAGCTGTTTGAAAAACGCGTTCAAAGTGCAGGTTCACTGGCAACAAGTACAATCGGTACAGCCTTTATGGGGAACGTATTTGGTTCAGCGATGTACGTTTCACTTATCCTGACACCAAAAATCTGTGCGAAGAACTACGATCGCCTAGGCTACAAACGTAAGAACTTGTCTCGTAACGCAGAGTTCGGCGGCACATTAACCTCAGGTATGGTCCCTTGGAGTGACAACGGTATCTACATGGCAAGTATTCTGGGTGTTGCGACACTGTCTTATGCACCGTTCATGTGGCTAAGCTTTGTATGTATCATTGTGACCATCATCAGTTCCTACATGGGTTGGTTTGTTGATAAATGCGAACCAACAGCGGAAGCAGTTGAACAAGCAGAAGGCGAACTGAAGCAGCAAACCGCTTAAGTTCGCATAGATAGGAAGAATCTCTCTTTCCGAGTGAAAGACAAAGAAAAAGAGCGCATGAGCGCTCTTTTTTATATCTCAACCAAACGTTAACTTTGTTTGACTTGCGTTTTCACTGCTGCACGCTTACCAAACCAATAGCCCAAGCCAAGTGGTGCAAAGAATATAACGGCAATGAACAAGATGAAGTAGATAATGGTACTTTTAACGAGCTCAATCAGCTTGGTCATCGCTAAACTGACCACTTCCTGCGAGACTCGGTCCATATCTTGAGCAAACTTCTCACGCTCATGGGTAATGATCTGCGCGATTTCTTGGCGCTCTCTGGCTACCATCAGCTCTAAAGCTTGGCGCTCCTCACCCAATTGAGATAAACGCGCTTGCGTTTTTTGGTCAATATCGTCAATCAAAGGTTGTAACTCCACCGCCATTTGCTCTGCCAAATAGCGCATGTACTCTGGATTGTTATCAATAAAGTCCTTCATCGAATCAGCCGTAACTTGTAGGCTATTTAGCGCAGCATTAACTTTTTCGATGCTGGCAGAGCTATTTAATGCTAATAACTGCGCCTTCCAAGTCATAATTTTGGGGGTCTGTTCTGATACAAGGCTTAGACGATCCGAGACATCCCCTAATGCTTCTGGCATTGTACCTAGCGTAGTCACTGCCTCTTCCTCGCTAATTTGATTCGCATCTAACCACCCACGGTAAGCTGGCGTCCTGATCATACTTAAGTCCGCGAATGGATGTTGCTTAACGAACTCTGCAACAAACGCTTGTGTCTTGATGTACGCTTCTTGTTTCAACAGAGATTGAGCCAGTTTATCCACCTCTTTCGCTAAGTGAGCAGAAACTAACTTTGCCTCATCTGTCGCAAATAGTTCATTACCAGGGCCAGTCGTAAAGAATTGATCCATCTGTAGCGTAAAAGTCCAAGTATCAATCAGTGCTGCCATTGGCGAGACTTGGTATGCTGCGGCTTGAAGACCTTCTTCAGCATTTATCTTCCAAAGCAAAATATAAGATTGATGGACTTTATCATGCGGCTCATATTGATCGTGCAATGCATCAGCAGCTTGCTCTACCTGAGCAAAAAACTGTTGCGCATACTCACGAGTCAGGAGACGCATATTAAGCTCTTGTTTGGTAAGAGGGACGGTTTGACTCTCGATTTTCACTTCTAACAGGGAGCACCCTGAAAGCATCACAACCAACCCTATCAACATCATTGAAGACAATCGACGAACGGACATGAAAGTACCTTTAACAAATTGTATGGAACAGGAATAAAGCGAACTAAGTCATATAGTTCGGGCCTTTAATACCCCAACTCTGATGATTGTAAGTCAGAGCAATATCAATCTGTTAGCGCTTCTTGTATCTTTTCACTATTGAGAACGTGGTTAGCGAAAAGTATGGTTTGCTTTAGGACATCATCTAAACGTGTCAGTTTCTCTTCCGGCACTTGTTGCCCTTGTTTAATCAACAGCTCAATATCACTCGAAATGCAGTGCAATGGCATTGCCCCTAAACTTCCCGAGACCCCTTTAAGACTATGAGCCGCTCTTTGCGCTTGCTCTTTATCCTCTTCTAATAGCCGATGCATTTTTGAACCATCGCCAGAGTGATCCTGAATAAAGACTTCAAGTAACATTCGCACCGCGCTTTCATCTCCCGATAGCGAGTCCAGCATCTTATTGATATCTATATACGGCTTACGTTCCACTACTGCCACTTGTGATGTGTTCGGCTCATTATGACTCTGTTCGTTAACTTGGCCGTTTTGAGCGCTTTCGGACTGAGCAGAAAAAACAACGTAAGACCCACCAGCTTGCTCAGACTCTTTATCTTCTGCTCTTGATGGTATTAGCGGCTGAACGGTTCTTTGGGAGAAAAGCCCCCATGAAATAAGAGAAAGAAATAAACCACTGATTACTGACAACCAAGTAACAAAGGTCATCAACTTTTGTTCCAACTGGTCATTTATCGAAGTTAACTGGTTCGGGAAATCAGGATTAAGCAGTTGATTAACTAGATAGCTGCCTTGCGCCTTGGCAGATAGCGCGCTTGAAGTCTGGGCAAGTTGACGCTGAAAAGCACTTCGCTCTTGAGGAGAAAGCGTGTCCGACTCGATAAAGAGTCGGTCTAAATCACGATAAGTATCGCTATTCGTTGCTGAGTCACTAAAAATAGACTCCAAAACAAGTGCGCCTAAGCGATAGTACATTGATTGAATTTGCTCAGAGTTTTCAGCTCGGGCACGGCTCCTTCGCAACTGTTCAGCCAATGATACAAGCTCACTGTCACTCCCTACAAAGGCTCGAGCACTTTCTAAAAATCGATCGGTCGCATAAAGCAATTGAGTAATATCTGGTGTGATTTTTCCTTCAGAAAACTCACTTTCAAGCTGTAAGCGAACTGCATAGGCTAACTGAAGTTTTAGTGAAACTTGGTCGACGTGCTTAACACGATAAGGCAGATCAAAGTTAAAAAAATGTCTGACTTCTTCGACTTTGCTTCCTAGCTCATTCACTGTTGAAATGGTTTGAATCGTTTGTTTGGCTTGCAACCAAATCCCTAGCGCTAAAACACACCATAAAACGAACCAGAACCAAACAAACCGCCTCATTCCTTCTTTTAGCTTCAGCAACACTCGCCCCTCGCATATCTCCATTAATTACAAGCATATACTATGGATGTTTCTTATTCACATAAAAAAAGAGAGCCATTGGCTCTCTTAATTTGACGATATGGTTTTAGTTGCGACTCAACTGATCTTTTAGATTTGGTGGCGTACCTTTAATCGTTAAGGTATCCGTCTCTGGGTCATAAAAAATACGCTCGCCAAGCAATAGGCTATCAAAGCTAATATTCAAGCCACCGCCAGCGCCAACAAATTTAGTCAGTTTGCGAACCGTCGCACGGTCACCTGGGAAAGATTCTTCAAGTTCGTACCCTTGCTCTTTGGTAAAATCCATAAAGCTTGTGCCATCTTGGCTTGGAGGAAGCTCTCCAGAAAGCTCTGAGATTTGAACCTCATCACCGGATTTAATTTGCTCATTGCAGTAATCGTAAACTTGTTTCTTGTACTCATTCACTTCTTGCTTTTCTAGCTTCGAATCAGCACAAAAATCATCCACCGCCTGCATTAACACTAAGTTTTGTTGTTTAGTATCTAAGCCGATGTCCGCTTGCAGGAAATCTAGGAAGAAATCCGCCACTTTACGGCCGACGCGTCCCTTGATGTATTGCAAGTAACGATTAGATTCCTTGTCAGTGTCGTAGCTCGACAAGTCAATGCGTGCCGCAATATCCATTTTGGTGATATCTAGGTAATCCGTCGCACTGATGTCCAAACCTTCGGTCACTTTTAAACTTTGGTTCATTGGTAAGATACCGATGAACAAGTAGTCCGTTGCTAAACTCTGATACTCAGCGAAAACCAGAATACCTTCATCCGCAAATGGGTACTTAATCAACTCTTCTTTCAAGCGATTTGCACTAATTTGTGAGAAGTCGTAAAAATCTCGCTCTCCTTTGCGCATTTCTTGAAGCCAAAATTGAAATTCGCTGTCTGACTGGAAAGAGCCAAAACCTTTACCAGCTTTAGAATGGAATACTCGGTGAAGCTCAGCGACTAAGTTTTCAGTAGATGCATCGTTCTCTAATGATGCTGGACGAAAGTTTACAACTAGCTCGTCCTGATCGTTTTTGCACAGTTGATGCAGAATAACGTTTGAAAGATGAAGGCTCATAGTGATTTTATCTTGCTACAAGGTTTTAGTTGATGGGCATTGTAGGTTATCATAAGCCGCTTTTACTATCATTATTAGAGTCTTTATGCCGATTACATCTAAATATACTGACGAGCAAGTAGAGAAAATTCTTGCTGAAGTAGCAACAGTTCTTGAAAAACACGCTGCTTCTCCTGAGTTGACGCTAATGATTGCCGGAAATATCGCAACCAATGTCTTAAATCAACGTGTTGCTGCTTCACAACGCAAAGCGATTGCTGAAAAATTTGCTCAGGCGCTGATGTCTTCTTTAGAAACACCAAAAACACACTAATAACGGACAATAGAACACATACATGGTAGACAGCGGAAACTCATACGGCGAACGCGTATCTCGACTGGTTGGTTGGGGTCACTGGTTTGCATTCTTCAATATCGTTGCATCGATGTTGATAGGCACACGCTACATTGTTCAGTCTCCTTGGCCCGAGACGTTACTTGGTCAGTTTTATCTGGCGGTTTCTTGGGTTGGTCACTTTGGCTTTCTAGTTTTCGCGCTTTACTTGCTCGTTCTATTCCCGTTAACGTTTATCCTGCCATCGCGGAAATTGTTCCGTTTGGTGGCAGTGATTTTCGCGACCGTTGGGCAAACCATATTATTGATTGATACCCAAGCGTATCAGTCTATCAATTTGCACTTAACTCCTGTCGTTTGGGAGTTACTATTCAGCGAAGATAAAAGTGCACTCAGCACTGATCTACAACATCTGTTTGTTGTAATGCCGCTGATCTTCCTTATTCAGCTCGCTCTATCCGAATGGGTATGGCGAAAACAGCGCAAACTATCTCATAAGCACGTAGGACGTCCTCTAGCAGCTGTATTTTTCCTCAGCTTTATGACCAGCCATTTGGTTTATATTTGGGCTGATGCATACTTCTACAATCCAATTACCAGTCAGCGTTCAAACTTCCCATTGTCTTATCCGATGACGGCGAAGAGCTTTATGGAAAAACATGGTCTACTTGACCGTGAGGAATACCTAAAACGCTTAGCGGAAAATGAAGGCAACGTAGAGTTAGTCAATTACCCTCTAGAAAAGCTAGAGTTTAACCGTCGAGTCAATAAGCTCAACGTGTTGATGATCAGCGTAAATAACCTGCGTGCAGACGCGCTGAATCCAGAAGAGATGCCTAACCTCTATGAGTTTGCCGAAAACAATCAGAACTTCCGTAATCATTACAGTTCAAGTAATGATACTTACGGGGCTTTTGGTTTGTTCTACGGCTTACCAACCAGTTACGCCTCAAGCATCAAGGCGCAAGGTGCTTCGCCAGTGTTACTCGATGTACTGAAAGATCAGGGTTACAACTTCGGCCTATTCAGTGGCAGCGGGTTTGAAGATGATCTCTACTCAGAGATTATTTTCCGCGACTTAAAACTAGCGGAAGACCTCGATGGCACACAAGCTCATACCGATAAGCAATCTATCGCGAACTGGAATACATGGTTAACAGAGAAAGCGAGTCAACCATGGTTTAGTTACATCGAAGTCACCACCGTTGATAATTTTGAATCGATCCCTTCAAATAATGACGAAGAAATGTCCGCAAGTGATCGCTTCAAAAAAGCTTATGAATATGCGGTGAAATCAGCGGATAAAACCGTCGCTAGTATTATTGATGAGCTTGAAAAAAATGGACTATTGACAAACACCATCGTGATTATCACTTCTAATCACGGTAGTGAGTTTAACGAAACCAATACGAACAGCTGGGGCGCAAACAGCAACTACAGCCGTTATCAGTTACAAGTTCCTATGGTAATCCAATGGCCAGGAATGTTGGCTGGTGAATTTAATCACAGCACAAGCCACTTGGACCTTTCGGTCACGTTATTGCAGGATATGCTCGGTGTATCTTCCAACCCATATGATTACAGTAGTGGTCGTAACCTATTTGACGAAAGTCGTCGCCGTTGGATCCTAGCGGGTGACACTCGTGAGCTTGCCTTAATTACTAGCTCACAAACCACAGTGATCGATAAGTTTGGCAACTACAAGTTGTATGACAAAAATTACAAACGACTTCGAGATGATGCACCGAAGTTGCCAGTTTTGATGCAAGGTTTAACTGAGTTACAGCGTTTTTATTCTAAAAACGATTAATACCTAGCAATCCATATACTATTCAAACTCCCCTTTTTGGGGAGTTTTTGTTTATTTAAACAACACAAACCACAAATTTGCGCAGTAAACATCCAATCAGTTCAACTAGGGGTTTACAACATTTTCAAAGCCTTATATTATGCGCCTCAACAACGGAGAGATGGCTGAGTGGTTGAAAGCACCGGTCTTGAAAACCGGCATACGTTAATAGCGTATCTAGGGTTCAAATCCCTATCTCTCCGCCACATTTAGAAAAAGCCCGCTAAGAAATTAGCGGGCTTTTTCGTATATCCAGATTTGAAAAGATTTGTACAAATCCCTCCTTGAATACAAGCCAAGCAATCGCCACATTCAGAAAGAACCCATTAGAAAATTAGCGCCCTTTTCGTTCCAGTGTCCCGTTATGAATCAGGTTGATACTCACGTCTAGTTGCATTTACTTACCAACAAAAACTTCTTTAGCGGCATTAATGAGCTGTAAATGGATTGGGACGAGGTCTGAATGATTCGTTCGATATCCACCTCCGACGACAGCTGCGACAGGGATACCTCGCGATTTCATTGTTTGCATTAAAAATCTATCACGTTCTAAAATCCCTTGCGTCGACACATCAAAATATCCAAGCTCATCGTCTTGATGTATATCAACACCAGCATCGTAGATAACCAAATCAGGACGATGAAGATTAAGTGCCATTTCAACCACTTCCTTAAACGCCATTAAAAAATCCTCATCATCTGTTCCTCGCACCAAAGGCACATCTAGATCAGACTGAGGCTTCCTCGCTGGGAAATTTTTATCACAGTGGAAAGAAAGCGTGATGATATCTGGCTCATCGTGACACAAAGTTGCTGTTCCATCCCCATGGTGAACATCACTATCAATGATCAATACTTTATCGACATGCTCGACTTCGAGCGCTTGCCTAGCCGCGATCACTAAGTCATTAAATAAACAAAAACCACTGCCAAACTCTTTGTGTGCGTGGTGATACCCGCCACTCAAATGAATGGCAACACCATACTCAAGTGCTTTATTTGCGGTCAAAGCCGTGCCCGCTGCTGAAGTTAGCGTTCTGGTAATGAGAGACTCACTCCAAGGAAAACCTATTCGGCGCATCTTCGCAGCTGGCATGTTTCCATTCACAAGTAAGTCGACGTATTCCTGGTCATGAACACGTTTTACTTCCTCAACAGTTAATGCTTCTGGCTGGAAAAACTGCACGTGTTCTTTCCAGTTATCTTTCTCCATATGTACCAATACCGATTCATAGAGGTACTGGTACTTCATAATTGGGTAACGATGCCCCTCTGGCAACTCAAGTTGAGAATAAATCGGGTGGTAGATAAATGGCAGCATGAGAAATTCTTAATAACAATGGTAACGAAATAGTATCAACTTCAAGGGTTGAATAAAATGCAATTTAATTGATAATGATTTTCAATATCAATTAAATTTAATATACATATGAATTCTACTTTCTTTGCTATTCTCGGCGCACTGTTTGGCTCTCTTTGTGCTCTGTCCCTATTTTCATCTTTCGTTGTTGGTGCGTGGTGGCTGGTTGATTTTATTGCGCTTAGCTAACACAATGACTTTCAACTGAAATCAAAAAAATATAGGTGTTTGTATGAGTCAAACCGTCTTTATTACCGGAGCAAATCGCGGCATTGGCCTTAGCTTAACTGAGCTGTACCTGAAGCAAGGCCATCAAGTACACGCTACTAGCCGTTCCTTAGAGAACAGTTCTGAACTACAAACTCTAGCCTCACATTACAGCAATCTAGTTTTGCACGAACTGGATGTTACTCACTACGAACAAGTCGCTCTGCTTGCAGATAAGCTCCCCGCCATCGACTTACTCATTAACAATGCGGGATATTACGGCCCCAAGGGATATGGCTTTGGAAACACTGACGTAGAAGAATGGCGTAAAGTCTTCGAAGTAAACACCATTGCACCGTTAAAACTGGTTGAGCACTGTTACCCTCGCTTACAACAAGGCAAGATAAAAAAGATTGCTTGTATCTCATCAAAAGTGGGGAGCATGACCGAAAATACGTCCGGTGGCGGTTATATTTATCGTTCATCGAAAGCGGCGCTAAACTCGGTTGTTAAAAGCTTGAGTAATGATTTAACACCTGAAGGATTTACCGTTTTAGCGCTTCATCCTGGTTGGGTAAAAACGGCAATGGGCGGGCCAAATGCATTGATCGATACGCAAACCTCCGCGCAGGGCCTAGCGAACGTGGTAGAGCTGAGTACACCGCAACTTTCAGGTCGATTTATTAACTACGATGGTACTGAGTTACCTTGGTAGCAGCATTAAGACACAACCATCACTAAACCAAATACCATCAAAGCCAGGCTTCATAATCGTGACTTGGTTGGCAAACATAATGTTCATCAGTGATCCACCAGCATAATTCGCGCAATCTAACTTGAATTTATCTACATCCAATCCAGACTTAGGAAAAAGTAGAACAAATAAGGAGAAAGCACGATGGCAGCAGATAGGGATTTGGTTAATTTTAGCGAAGAGCACGAACTAAATTACTGCTTGAGAAGTGCTGGTAAACGCCAAACTCAGGCGAATCGAGATACATTAGTTGACTTGGGCAACCAGGTGAAAGAGGTACTGGACAAACGCGTGTTAACTCAAGGTGAAGTAAGAGGCGCGATCCAAAACCACGGCGACCTGTTCGAGTAATCTATTTTCAAGCATGCGCGGTGTTTAATTACGCCGCGCTTGTCCTATGCCCGCTTACCTTTGGTTGCACGGGATTTAGTCGCACTACCACTCTTTGAATAACTACGCTTTTTACGTTTAAACGCAGGACGTTCCACCTTGGGTAGATGACGCAATGAATCAGGGATCGGCCCTGCTTTTACTTGTGCCATCAAGCTATCAATGCGTTGCTCTAATGCTTGCATAAACGGCTGATATGCCTGATTTCTCTCTGCCATACCTTGTAACTGGTGCTCCCAATGAGCCGTCATATCTGGGTACGTTGAATCTTCTGGCAAGGCATGAATGAGACCTCTTCCCGCAGGAGAGCTGAGAATTGATTTACCTTGACGCGTGAGCAGTTGGCGTTTGAACAGCGTGTCCAAAATACCAGCGCGAGTCGCTTCCGTACCTAGCCCATCAGTATCACGAAGGATTTTTTTCAGTTCTTTATCCGCAACGTAACGGGCGATCCCGGTCATCGCTTGCAACAGCGATGCTTCGGTAAAGTGCTTTGGTGGCTCGGTTTTTCGGTCTTTTATTTCCCCTTCACGACAAGTTAACACGGTGCCTTCTGGTAACGGTGGCACGGCATCAATACCTTCATCTTCCTTGTCAGTTTTGCCCATTAGCGCTTTCCAACCCGGTGAAACTAACTGACGACCTTTCGCGATAAACGTACCACCAGCGATATCGAAAACCAATTTCGCTTCTGCGTAAACCGCCGCCGGATAAAACTGCATGAGATACTGGCGCGCAATCAATTGATACACTTTCATCTCATTGCCCGAAAGCGCATTCACATTAGCTTGTTTTGGTGTAGGGATAATCGCATGGTGCGCATCCACTTTTTTATCGTTCCAGGCTTTGGACTTTAATGTTAAGTCTGCTCCCTGAACGGCACCTTGCAGCTCTTTTGCGTTATTCGCAATAGCTGTTGTCACCGTCCCCGCTTGTGAGTAGTGTTCCATCGGTAAATAGCGACAATCTGAACGCGGGTAAGTGATCAGCTTGTGCTTTTCATACAATGCCTGACAAGTATCTAGTACTTGTTGCGCACTCATACCATAGCGCTTCGCTGCATCGATCTGTAAAGCAGATAACGAATAAGGTAATGGTGCTGATTGCTTGGTTTGCTTTTGTTCCGACTCCGTCACTTTAGCGGGTTGATTTGCAATACGGTTTGCAACGTTTTCCACTAACTTACGGTTTAACACTCGCCCTTCTTCATCCTGCCAAGGCTTGCATGCCTCACTCGGCTTCCAACGAGCACGAATATCAAATGTACCATTGGCATCTTGATACGGAATCAGAGCATGTAGGGTAAAATAGTCCTTCGGTACAAAGTTTTCGATTTCCTCATCACGACGCACCACTAAGCCAAGAACTGGCGTTTGCACTCGCCCTACCGAGAGAACACCTTGATACCCTGCTTTTTGACCAAGCAAGGTATAAGCACGAGACATGTTCATGCCATACAACCAATCAGCCCGAGAGCGAGCCAATGCAGAAACTGAAAGTGGGATAAACTCGCGATTACTGCGCATAGAACTGAGTGCACGTTTAACCGCAGGTAAGTTCAAGTCGGAAATCAGCAAACGCTGTGTGGATTCCTTCTTGGTTTTAGATAACTTGCAATAGTCGAGAACTTCATCAACTAACAGCTGACCCTCTCGGTCTGGGTCTCCTGCATGAATGACTTCGTTAGCTTCTTTGAGCAATTTACGAATCACTGTTAATTGCTTACTTGCGCTTTTCCTCGGTCTGAGCTGCCATTGCTGCGGAACAATTGGTAAATCTGCCATATTCCACTTTTTATAACGCTCATCGTAAGCGTCAGGTTCGACTTGTTCGAGCAAATGGCCGATACACCAAGTAACGATATCCCCGTTCCCACAGCGGATGAATCCTTGATCTTTCTTTTGAGGGTTTGGCAGTGCAGCGGCAATCGCACGGCCTAAGCTTGGTTTTTCAGCAATAAACAGACGAGACATAACGTTTTGGAAATAAATATAATTAGGGCCACATTAACGAATGTAGCCCTAATAAATCAAGAAAAACTGTATAAATAAACAGTCAATTTGCCTAGATGCTCAGTTATAGAAACTCAACAAACTGAGAAAGGTCACGCTCAGGAACTTTCATCGGTGTGCAACCAGGCGTACCTAGGTACAAGAAACCAACAATCTCATCGTCGCCTTCTAAACCAAACGCTTGATGAACTTCTGGATGGAACATCCACTTACCTGAGCGCCAAAATCCTTGAAAGCCTTGCGCTACGGCTGCCATCTGCATGGACTGTACTGCACATCCAGCAGATAAGTGTTGCTCTAGTGCAGGCACTTTCTCATGTTCCGTTACTTTAGCAATCACCGTGATCACCATTGGTGCACGAAATGGCGCATTTTTCACCTTTTCGACCACCGATCCATCACTATTTTCAGCTTCTGCCGCTTTTACCAAGATATCTGACAGTTTTTTCAAACCATCGCCCTGTGCGATAACGAAACGCCAAGGGGTTAATCCCGCATGGTCAGGCGCACGAAGGCCTGCACGAATGATGTTCTCAAGCGCTTTACCTTCTGGTGCAGGCGCAGATAACTTCGCGATAGATCGGCGATTGAGCAAAAGATCGAGAGCGTCCATGAAAGAGTCCTTATCGAATATCGTTGTTATTTTGTTTACGCTACTTTAGCACAATCTGCTCCTGCGAATAACAACCGGTTTTCTGTGGGCTTGATAACGTGCTTCACTTAACATCAAGCTGGATTTAATGTTAATTTATTCGCGAAATGAATAAGTTGAACATAGGCAGGTTGATGAACAAGGATAAACAAAACAGCATTTACGAAAAGATCGTTAATGACGAAGATGCCCGTGCCTGTAAGGCGATTCCTGAATCAGCTTGTCATCAAGTTCCCGGCAACTTTCTTAAAATCATTCTTGCTCAGTTTTTAACGAAGGTCGGCGATGCGTTAATCAACCCCAAAGTCACGTTGCCGTGGATACTACAAAGCCTCGGGGCACCGGTTTACTTAATTGGTTGGCTCGTTCCTATTCGTGAATCAGGTTCACTTATCCCACAACTTAGCATCGCGCACTACATCCGACGCATCCCAGTAAGAAAATGGGTCTGGGTAATTGGCAGCATCTTGCAGGCTCTTTCCATATTTGCAATCGGAGTGGTCGCATTAACTCTGACAGGAGCTGCTGCGGGTTATGGTGTAATTGCATGTCTTGTGATCTTCAGCCTCTCACGCGGTTTAAATTCCGTCGCATCAAAAGATGTGTTGGGCAAAACCATCCCCAAAAACCAACGAGGTCAAGTCAACGGCTGGTCTTCAAGCGCTGCTGGCCTTGTTACGTTGCTTTTCGCTAGCCTTCTGGCACTAGCCTGGCTATGGGACGTAGAGCCGACGGAGCACTTTTACAGTCTGAGTTTAGGCTTAGCGGGCGCCATATGGCTTATTGCGGCATTAGTTTATGCACAAATTAATGAGTATGCAGGTGAGGTAGACGGTGGTCGAAATGGCGTCCTTGAGGCATTTAAACAACTCGCGTTACTTAAAACAGACGTGACCTTTCGTCGATTCGTTATCACGCGGACACTATTTTTATGTTCTGCGCTGAGTGCACCGTACTACGTTGTGCTGGCACAGCAATCTCTCGGTGGACAGCTCTGGGTGCTAGCTCTCTTTATGTTTGCGAGTGGCTTGGCCTCCTTTGTGTCAGGTCCTTTCTGGGGAAGAATGTCCGATCGCTCTAGCCGCAGTGTTATGGTCATCGGCGCAACGATGAGCGCGCTACTTGGCGTTGTTTTATTTGTTTACGATACGTGGGTCACCGCTAGCCAAAGCTTCCTATTCGTGATTCCTCTGCTCTACTTTTGTGTGTGTATTGCCCACGACGGAATACGAGTCGGACGAAAAACCTACTTAATTGATATCGCAGAAGGTGACAAGCGGACAAGCTATGTAGCCGTGAGTAACACGGTGGTTGGAATAATGCTGCTTCTAATGAGTTCTCTTGGTGTTATGTCGAACTTTTTGAGCCTTTCAGCAGTGGTGTTAGTGTTCTCTTTTATTACTCTTGCTGGCGTAGTAATGGCCAAACAACTGCCAGATATCAGTGACTAGTTCTATACAAAAAAAGCTGCGCTCAAAGCGCAGCTTTCATGGTAAACACACATTAAAAAGCTAGAGTTTTACCGCCAATTTAACACCTTGACGAATCGCACGCACAGCATCAAGTTCACCCGCATGGTCAGCTCCGCCAATGATATGAATCTTCTCTCCGAGTTCAGACCATTTATCTTCAAATGGACGAACAGACTCTTGCCCCGCACAAATGACGACTTTGTCCGCGTTCAATAATTGTTCTTTTCCATCTACATGAATGTGCAAACCTTGATCATCAATTTTATCGTAAGACACGCCACCGACTAAATGTACGCCCCGTTTTTCAAGGGTACGTTTATGGATCCAACCTGTCGTTTTACCCGGACCTTTACCTACGCGACCTTTACGACGCTGAAGCACCCAGACTTCTTTATCGCTGACCGCATCAGGGTAAGGGTATAAACCACCCGGTTGAGACATCTCTTTGTCGATTCCCCATTCATGCAACCAGTCATCCAACGTTTGCCCAACTGGCTCTGTGAGCATGGTCGCGACATCTACGCCAATACCACCTGCACCAACGATAGCCACTTTCTCACCGACTGGCGTTTTGTCTCGAATGAGTGTTTGATAGTCGACGACTTTTTCTGGGTTCTCAATTCCATCAATATTGACTTTACGTGGCTCGACACCCGACGCCATCACGATCTCATCGTATTCTGTTAGTAGGTCATAGTTCGCTTCCGTCGATAAGTGCAGATTCACGCCTGTTTCATCAATACGATTAGCGAAATATCGTATCGTCTCTCGAAACTCTTCCTTACCAGGGATCTGCATCGCAAGACGGAACTGACCACCGATGCGGTCGCTCTTTTCGAACAAATCAACCTTATGGCCACGTTCAGCCAGTGTAGTCGCACAAGCCAAGCCCGCAGGGCCTGCACCAACAACGGCAATGTTTTTCTTCTTAAAGGCTGGTTCAACAACAATTTCGGTTTCATAGCACGCTAGAGGGTTCACTAAGCAACTGGCGCGCTTACCTTTAAACACGTTATCTAGACACGCCTGATTACAGCCAATACACGTATTGATAAGCTGCGCTTTTTCCTGTTCGGCTTTAGCAACAAAGTAAGGATCAGCCAAGAATGGGCGCGCCATCGAAACCATATCGGCATGCCCAGAAGATAGAATACGTTCTGCTTCGTCTGGCGTATTTATTCGGTTACAAGTGATGATAGGAACCGAAACGTGAGGCTTAACTTTTTCCGTAACCCACGTAAACGCACCGCGTGGTACTTGAGTCGCAATGGTAGGAACTCGAGCCTCGTGCCAACCGATACCCGTATTGATAATCGTGACGCCAGCCTCTTCAAGCGCTTTCGCCAATTCGATAACGTCTTCAAATGTGCTGCCCTGCTCGACAAGATCCAGCATAGAGAGACGGAAAATGATGATGAACTTGTCACCCACCGCATTACGAACCGCTTTGACAATTTCTAGCGGAAAACGCATACGTTTTTTGTAACTGCCACCCCATTCGTCGTAACGCATGTTCGTGCGCTTACATAAGAATTGGTTTATCAGGTAACCTTCCGAGCCCATTAACTCGACGCCATCATAACCAGCAAGCTGGGCTAACTCAGCGCTATTCGCAAAGGCATCAATGGTTTTCTTAATCTGGCGGTCGCTCATTTCACTCGGAGCAAACTTTGCAATTGGCGCTTTAATGCCAGACGCACTTTGCGAGAATGGATGCATGGCATAACGCCCAGCATGGAGAATTTGTAGGGCAATTTTGCCACCGTGCTTGTGCACCGCTTCTGTCACAACTTTGTGGGCCTTAGCATGCTTTGGCTTGCTGAACTCAGCACTCAACGGGTGCAAACGACCGCGTAAGTTCGGAGAAAAACCTCCGGTTACAATCAATCCAACACCGCCTTTCACGCGTTCTTCATAGAAAGCGGCGAGCTTCTGTAATCCTTCTTTGTGCTCTTCTAAGCCCGTGTGCATTGATCCCATCAGGACTCGGTTTCGTAATTGTGTAAAACCGAGATCCAGTGGCTTTAATAGGTTTGGGTACATGGCAGACATCACTTAACATCCATTGTTATTATCATGGTCTGACCAGATTAAGCCCGCTCAACCAAAAAATCAAACAAGTGTTTACATTTTTGTAACACCGATCAATCTCGCGTGAAAATATGCCAATTGTTGAGTGGTCGTGATAAGCTAAAAAAATGTTATCTTTTGAGATCTTAGAGATAAGAACCCATACTTTGTTAGACTCGGCGTAACTATCTCGTTATGGAGACAAGATGAAAAAACTCTTCAAATTTATTGGTTTGATATTTAAAGGGATATGGAAGAGCATCACCTTTATCAGACTCGCACTGGCAAACCTGATCTTCTTGCTGATGATTGCCGTTTTCTACTTTGCTTTTACTTATACCGGAGACGGTCAACCCGTCGTCGAAAAAGAGTCGGCATTGGTGATGAATCTTTCAGGTCCGATTGTCGAACAAAGACGCTATGTAAATCCAATGGACTCTTTTGCTGGTTCCCTTTTGGGCAATGAGTTACCGAAAGAAAACGTCCTTTTCGATATCGTTGATACTATTCGCTACGCGAAAGACGATCCTAAAGTGTCTGGATTAGTGCTAGCACTGCGAGACATGCCAGAAACAAATCTCACGAAATTACGTTACATCGCGAAAGCGTTGAACGAATTTAAAGCGTCAGGTAAACCAGTTTACGCTGTAGGTGATTTCTACAACCAAAGCCAATATTACTTGGCAAGTTACGCTGATAAAGTTTACCTGGCACCGGATGGCGGCGTATTGATTAAAGGTTACAGTGCCTATTCAATGTACTACAAAACGTTATTGGAAAAGCTTGATGTTTCTACTCATGTTTTTCGCGTAGGTACTTATAAATCCGCTATCGAACCGTTTATTCGTGATGACATGTCCGATGCGGCGAAAGAGTCTGCAACACGTTGGGTTACTCAATTGTGGAGTGCTTTTGTTGATGACGTAACGACAAACCGAAATATTGATGCGAAAGTGCTTAACCCAACCATGGATGAGCTGATTGACGAAATGAAGTCAGTGGACGGTGATCTTGCTCAGCTCGCGGTTAAACTGGGCTTGGTCGATGAACTCGCGACACGCCAAGACATTCGCACTCTATTTGCCAAACAGTTTGGTAGTGACGGCAAAGACAGCTACAACGCGATTGGTTACTACGACTACCTTGCAACGATTCGTCCTGATTACACACTACCTCAGCACGATATCGCCGTTGTTCTAGCCAGTGGCGCGATTATGGATGGTCAACAACCTCGTGGTACTGTCGGAGGTGACACCGTCGCAAGCTTGTTGCGTCAAGCACGCAATGATGAAAAGGTGAAAGCGGTCGTGTTGCGAGTAGATAGCCCTGGGGGTAGTGCCTTTGCCTCTGAAGTGATTCGCAACGAAGTAGAAGCACTGAAACAAGCAGGCAAGCCAGTTGTTGTATCCATGTCGAGTTTAGCCGCTTCTGGTGGTTATTGGATTTCAATGAGCGCAGACAAGATCGTTGCTCAGCCAACAACACTGACGGGTTCCATTGGTATTTTTAGTGTCATCACCACGTTTGAAAAAGGCTTTAGCAAGTTAGGCATTAATACTGATGGCGTTGGCACATCGCCGTTCTCTGGTGACGGCATTACCACTGGCCTCTCTGACGGCGCGTCTCAAGTATTCCAATTAGGTATCGAGCACGGTTATAAGCGCTTTATTTCTTTGGTTGGCGAGAATCGCGATATGTCTCTAGAGGAAGTCGACAACGTCGCTCAAGGTCGAGTTTGGACAGGACAAGACGCACTATCCTTTGGTCTTGTCGACCAGATGGGTGACTTTGATGATGCCGTAGAACTAGCGGCAAAACTGGCGAATGTGACTGATTACGGCATTTACTGGGTAGAAGAACCGCTTTCTCCCACTGAACTATTTTTACAAGAGTTCATGAAACAGGTGAAAGTCTCTCTAGGTATTGATGCAACCAGCTTGCTACCAAAAAGTCTTCAACCCGTAGCTCAACAGTTCGAACAAGACGCAAGCTTGCTACAAAGCTTTAACGATCCTAAAGGTCAATACGCATTTTGTTTGAACTGCCAAGTGCAGTAGCTTTTTCATTAAGATTACAAAGGGTATCTCTACTTGAGGTGCCCTTTTTATTACGCTCAACATCTCCTCAGATGACTTTCTGATGCTGTGCGCATAGCCTCGCATCTCAAGGTTATTTAGGTATATAATCCCCGCCTCTGTTCCCCTACATGAAAGAAAAAACGATGACTAGAAAACACATCTACATCGCTTACACCGGTGGCACCATCGGAATGCAAAAATCGGATCACGGCTATGTGCCTGTTGCTGGCTTTATGGAAAAGCAACTAGCAAGCATGCCAGAGTTTCACCGTCCTGAAATGCCGGATTACACTATCCACGAATACGATCCTCTGATTGACTCATCAGATATGACGCCTGCCGACTGGCAGCAGATTGCGGATGATATTCGTGACAACTATGACAAATACGATGGTTTCGTCATCCTACATGGTACTGACACCATGGCATATACAGCATCTGCATTGTCTTTCATGCTTGAAAACCTTGGCAAGCCAGTGATTGTTACAGGTTCACAGATCCCTCTCGCAGAGCTGCGTTCTGACGGCCAAGCAAACCTATTAAACGCGCTACATATTGCGGCAAACTACCCGATCAACGAAGTGACTTTGTTCTTCAATAATCAATTGATGCGTGGTAACCGCAGCACAAAATCTCATGCGGACGGTTTTAATGCCTTTACTTCACCAAACCTTCCTCCACTACTGGAAGCTGGGATCAATATTCAAGTAAGCAACAGCGTAACCGTTGGTGCACAACCAGAAGGTGAATTTAAGGTTCACAACATTACACCACAGCCAATCGGCGTGATCACTATGTATCCTGGTATATCACATGAAGTTATTCGTAATACGCTTCGTCAGCCTGTAAATGCGATGATTCTGTTGACTTTTGGTGTGGGCAACGCGCCTCAAAACCCTGAGCTACTGGGTCACCTTAAAGAAGCCTCTGAGCGCGGCGTTATTGTCGTGAACCTAACTCAATGTTTGGCAGGCAAAGTGAATATGGGCGGCTACGCCACGGGTTGTGCACTGGCAGACTCTGGAGTTATCAGCGGCTTTGACATGACGCCAGAAGCGGCACTAGCAAAACTGCATTACCTTCTAAGCCAAAACCTTTCTTACGAAGAAGTGAAAGAGAGAATGCAGCAAGTACTGCGTGGTGAGATGAGCCTGTAAATTCAAGCTTACTACGATCTAAAAAGCCCAATAGAGATTGGGCTTTTTTCTTTTAAAGTCAAAGTAGTAGCGGTAAACGACACCCTGTAAAAATCAAAGGTTCGCTTAATCAATGTTCGGATTGACACGAACAATGTCGCTCTCTTCTCCGCTAAATTGTTTTTTAAGTTCTTGCTTCGATTTAAAGCTGATTTCACCACCTGCCGCAACCGTCATATGCTGCGCATCAGTATTATGTTTTGATTGATACAACATCACAGCTTGCATACACGAATCTCGCTGCTCTTTAGAAAGTGTTGTACCCTCAGGCCATCTTCCCGTTTCTACTGCATAGACTAAGCGATCATAAACTTCTGGAGTCATCGCTTGTAATAGTTGTTCTGCGTCCATAATGTACCTTCTTATTACATTCTATTTACAGAACATAACGGGTTAAGAAACTGAGTCAAGAATACGAAAATGAATTGGTGTAACGGATCACAAGCAAAACCATGAAAAGAACACACTGGTTACTTATCAGCCTCACAAGTCTCGCACTAACGGGCTGTTTCGAAGGTAACGTGACAACCGAAGAGTTGTGCCAAAAAACACCAGAGCTGCGCTGCGAACAGCTCAATATGGATGACGGGCAATGTCGAGTTCCCAGAACAAACTTAGTATGGCATCGGTTTGAGCAACTGAAACATCCATCAGAAGCCAGTCAAATTATCGAATACGCTCTGGTCGCTGAATATAGGAAATGCTTAGAACTCGCCTCTCAGATCACACCTATTGATCAAAGTGCTCTCAAGAGACAGCGTTTTAACGCTTTGGTACACAGTATTGATGAGCTAGAACGCATCGTAAACGAGTTAAAAGGCTCAGAAGACCCCGCAACTTTGTATTTTTTGTGGTCTCAAACGGGTGACATCCAAGCTCGTCGCGCATTTTTACAAATGGAAGGCTCACCCAAGTTAAATACTGCTGAGATGCAATATGCATTAGCTACTTTCTATACTAATCGAGATGCCAAGAAAACGTTAATACTGCTGAATAAAGCGTTGTCTTTATCGGATGAAGACAACCTTAATCCGATCATTCTCAAATCAATGGCAAGCATTCATCAAGGGCTTGGAGAAAAAGAGCGCGCGTATCTGTGGGCAATGGTTGCAAAAAGATTCGACGTCCCGCTTGCTGATGAAAAGCAGCTCAAGCGTATGTTTAATTTTAGTCATGCAGAGCAATATCAGCAGCTAGATGAATTAGCTGAATCGGTGGCAAAAGCCATAGAGAGAGGGAACTACTCTCCAGCAATGATACCCAAAGAGATATAAACGAAAAAACTCCCGCAATTGGCGGGAGTTTTTCTTTGGGTCAAACTACACTCTGTTTTCTACTTACAACAAATCGTATTGAAAGGATAAAACACTATCGAGCACAATTTTGTCGTTATTGTTCTGATTTGTTGAAAATTAACGACACTGAATTAACACAAAAACGCTCACCCGTGGTCTGTGGGCCATCTTCAAAAACGTGCCCTAGATGGCTATCACATGTGGCACAACGAATCTCTGTACGTATCATTCCGTGACTCAGATCTTCTAAATAGCGCACCGCTTGATCATTGATGGGCGCATCAAAACTTGGCCAACCACAGCCAGAGTCATACTTGTTATCAGAGACAAAGAGAGGGGCATTGCAACAGGTACAAGCATAAACACCCGTCTCTTTATTATGCAGTAGTTTACCGCTGAAAGGCGGTTCTGTACCTTGCTCTCGGCAGACACGAAACTCTTCTTCAGAAAGTTGCTCACGCCACTGCTCATCTGACTTCGCCACTTTTTTCCCGTTTTGTTCCACGACTTTCTGCTCCTTCTTTACTGTTTTTGGTATTGACTTTTTTAGCAAAAAACTTGCTTCTCTTAACAGTTGTAGCACATACTTTCTCACCAGGACACCATGCGTAATTAATTTGATAAGAGCACTTATCTCACCAGTTATATTACGCCAACTGGACTACAGAAGAATCAGTTAAAAGTTTAAAAAACGAACATTTGCGAAGAATTGTTAAAAAAAGCGTCGCTTTTTTTTGACTTTAAACAAGTTAAGTCCGATTATCACTTGCAGATGTTTACTGGATTCTGTAATTTTACTACCAGTTATCTTTAATCAGAAATTAAGTTGTGGAGCAACTATAATGACTATCAAAGTAGGTATTAACGGTTTTGGCCGTATCGGTCGTTTCGTATTCCGTGCAGCGCAAGAGCGTGCTGACATCGAAGTTGTAGGTATCAACGACCTTATCGACGTAGATTACATGGCATACATGCTTAAGTACGACTCAACTCACGGCCGTTTCAACGGTACTGTTGAAGTTGAAGGCGGTAACCTAATCGTTAACGGTAAAACTGTACGTGTTACTGCAGAGCGCAACCCAGCGGACCTTAAGTGGGACGAAATCGGTGTTGACGTTGTTGCAGAAGCAACTGGTCTTTTCCTAACTGACGAGACTGCACGTAAGCACATCGAAGCTGGCGCGAAGAAAGTTGTTCTAACTGGTCCTTCAAAAGACGCTACTCCAATGTTCGTAATGGGCGTTAACCACGCTACTTACGCTGGTCAAGACATCGTTTCTAACGCTTCTTGTACTACTAACTGTCTAGCGCCTATCGCTAAAGTTCTTAACGACAAGTTCGGTATCGAATCTGGTCTTATGACTACAGTTCACGCTACTACAGCAACTCAAAAAACTGTAGACGGCCCTTCTGCTAAAGACTGGCGCGGTGGTCGTGGTGCTTCTCAAAACATCATCCCATCTTCAACTGGTGCTGCTAAAGCTGTAGGCGTTGTTCTTCCAGAACTAAACGGCAAACTAACTGGTATGGCTTTCCGCGTACCAACAGCTAACGTTTCTGTAGTTGACCTAACAGTTAACCTAAAAGAAGGCGCATCTTACGAAGCTATCTGTGCAGCAATGAAAGAAGCTTCTGAAGGCGAGCTAAAAGGTGTTCTAGGTTACACTGAAGATGCAGTAGTATCTCAAGACTTCATCGGTGAAGTTCAAACTTCTGTATTCGATGCTAAAGCTGGTATCGCTCTAACTGATAACTTCGTTAAAGTTGTATCTTGGTACGACAACGAAATCGGTTACTCAAACAAAGTTCTAGACCTAATCGCTCACATCTCTAAGTAATTAGATAGTTAGCAATTAGCGAATAACTTCGTTAAAGAAAAGGCGGCTCTAGAGTCGCCTTTTTTGTATCTGGAATTTGAGAGAATACCTCGGCGCTGTTGCATTGTATTTGCGACGGATGTCGAAACCCTACTTTCCCCAATGATAGGAAACAGCACATGGATTTAAAAACTCTCCCAGCTCTAACCGTGTTATCTGATAACGTTACTGTCGTTGAAATTGATCAGGTCAAAGTAGTACGTGTTATTCATGAGAAAGCGACAGCAGGCATCTCCTTACATGGTGGTCACGTTGTTTCGTTCACTCCTGCTGGTCATGAAGATTTGATTTGGATGAGCGAGAAGGCGATTTTCGACGGGAAAAAAGCCTTACGAGGCGGCATTCCCGTTTGCTGGCCATGGTTTGGGCGTATTGCAGCACCGGCTCATGGTTTCGCACGTACTGCTGAATGGGAGCTGGTTGAACATCGCGAGAACGATAACGGCGTGATTGTTGAACTTGCTCTGTTCCCGACAGAAGAAATCCACGATATTTGGCCACATATGTTTGACGCTCGTTTGGTGGTTGAAGTTGGCGATGAGCTAAAAGTGACACTCAAAGTCATGAACATCGATGACGAAGCTTGGACCTTCTCTGGCGCGTTACATACTTACCTAAACGTTGGAGACATTAAGCAAGCACAAACGACAGGCATGGGTGCCGAGTACATTGATAGCTTGAAAGCTGATGCGGTATGCCAAGGTGGTGATGTTCTGCAACTCACAGACACCATTGATCGCGTTTACACGCAACCAGAAGCGAAAATTTTGGTAAAAGATCCGGAACTGAATCGTACATTAAGCGTGGAAAACCATGGTCATAACTCCGCGGTACTTTGGAACCCTTGGGCAGAAGGTGCAAAAGGTATGGCAGATATGGCTGACGATGGTTACCAAACCATGCTGTGTGTTGAATCTACTGTTCACGCTCCAAGTATCGAGCAAGGTAAAACGCTCCAGCCAGGTGAGACTCATGAACTTGTCACTGTAATTTCAGTGCAGTAGTTATAACCAGATCAAAGGTCGGGAATACCCGACCTTTTTTGTAATAAAAGCCCCACCTAGATGGTCCTCTCTCAACTAACTTATTGGTTATCAGTCACTTTTGACTATTTCATTAATAAATATCAAAAAATTCGATCATATAAACCGATAGCATGCCGATACAAAACTCATAAATAATAAAAATATCAGGAACTAATCTATGTTAGAGAGATACCGAAATCAAAGTGTCGGATTCCAGTTAAAGCTGGTTATCACTTTGTGTCTATTCATTGCTTTCAGCAGTATTGCTGCGCTTGTTTACCGTAACGCTTCCGATGTTCTATTGGAAAGCACCCTTAAAGAGCACCAATCTAAAGTAGAGTCGATGGCTAAAACCATTGCTGGCCAATTCGATGCTTATCTGCATACCGCTAAAGTGCTCGAGTCCACTTTTCGTAATGGTTACCTTGCCGGTGTTTATGTCGAAAACTATACCGTTGATTTCATGGGGCATGAAATACCAAACATCACTCAATACAGTGAAAGCTTAATTAACGACACAAAGCTGGTCGATAGCTTCACACGTGATACCGGTGCTATCGCGACTTTATTCGCGCCTTTGGGAGATGACTTTATTCGAGTATCTACCTCACTAAAAGATCCACAAGGTCAACGAGCAGTGGGAACCACGCTAGGTCTCGACCACCCAGGTTATCAGCAACTAAAAGCTGGTCAGCCATATTACGCTCAAATAAAGTTGTACGGCGAACGCTACATTACCTATTACTCTCCAATTAAAGATGCTACAGGAAAAGTTGCAGGGTTATCGTTTATTGGTTTGCCCGTAGATCAAGCAACACAAACGCTATTCGATGCGCTAGAGGAGATTAAATGGGGCGATACTGGCTATACCATCATTGTCGACAACGACGACAACAATCTTGGTAAGTACCTACTCCATCCGACCAAAAGTGCAACCGACCCTTCAATCACAGAAGTTCGTGACTACGAGGGTAATAAGCCTTTCCATAAAATTTTTGAACAAAAGAGCGGATTAATTCTCTACCCTTACCAATTCGGCTCAACAGTCGGCGAAAAGTACTTAGTGTTTACCGAAGTACCAGGCTGGAACTGGAAACTACTGGGTGGTACGTTCATCAAAGAAGTGACCAAAGGCAGTGATACACTACTCAAACTTATCGCCATCATTTCTTCGGTAGCGGCAATCATTACTTTTGTTGTACTGACACTTTTCTTGAATCGCAGCTTACAACCTCTGACCGTTCTAAACTCCTATATGACTCGCTTGGCGGGCGGCGAGGTCAGCTTGAACGTCCCATCGTCTCGTAAGGCATCAAAAAATGAAATTACGAACCTGAATACGGGTGTCGCCAGTATGGCAAGTCAACTCAATGAACTTGTTGGTAAGATCCGTTCCACAAGCGACTTAGTAGAGAGCAACTCCACCAGCGTTGCCAATGATGCCCATAGCAATTTAACCCAAGCTGACCGCCAACAAGAAGAAGTAGAACAAGTGGTAACAGCAATCGAAGAGATGGCCTCTTCTGCTCAATCGGTTGCCCAACAAGTCGAAAGTATTGCGGAAAACGTACGCTCAGCGAATACCGATAGTCAATCTGGTCTCGCGATTGTAGAAGGCGTATGTATCGATGTTGCTCAACTTAACGATCAGTTGGATCAATCAGCAGCGGCTATCGAGCAAGTCAATCGCGATAGTGAGAGTATTCAAACCGTCACGAAGATGATTGATGAGATTGCAGAGCAAACCAACCTACTTGCGTTGAATGCAGCCATTGAAGCCGCACGAGCAGGTGAGCAAGGTCGTGGCTTCGCAGTTGTAGCAGATGAAGTGCGTACACTTGCGCACCGTACACAAAGCTCAGTTCAGGATGTTGTTGAAATTATTGAGAAGCTAAAAGGCTCTACTCATAATGCAGTTAATATGATGACTGACAGCCAACGCAGTGCCAATCAGGTCTTAGACAAAGCACAAGACGCGGGTACAGCATTAGAAGCTATCGCAGTACAAGTCCAGTCGATAGCGTCTCAAGCCGACGCCATTGCTGCGACCTCAGAAGAGCAAGCGCAAGTATCCCAAGAAATTGCTGCAAATGCCCATTCTATCAGTGAGCTAAACCGAGAAAGCCGCGACACCAGCGCGAAAACCTCGCAAAGTGCCATTGAACTGCAACAACAAGCTCGGAACTTGAAAGAGCAAGTCGACTTCTTCCACTAATACTGAATAAGAGCCGATTCCATCGGCTCTTTTTGTTTCACTTGAGACCACGCTTTTTGATAGAATTTGCCGCCCTACTTTCTGTTCGAGATCGTCATGAACTATCAATGCCCTTTATGCCACCAAGCTCTAGCGTTAAACGAAAAAACGTTTAAGTGCGAAAACAATCATCAGTTTGACTTAGCAAAAGAAGGCTACGTTAACTTGATGCCAGCGCACCACAAACGTTCTAAAGATCCTGGTGACAATAAAGAGATGATGCAAGCTCGTCGTCGATTCCTTGAGGGGAATTACTACAACCCAATGCGCCAAGAGGTTGCGCAGCTGTGTGCGAAATACACAGAGGGAACCGATCATCAATTATTAGATATTGGTTGCGGCGAGGGTTACTACACGGATCAAGTGCAGAAAACGATACAAACGCAAACGGACGATGCGACGATATATGGATTGGACATTTCAAAAGTTGCGATTCGTTATGCGGCGAAGCGCTACACACAGTGTCACTTTAGCGTCGCTTCTAGCCATCGGCTTCCTTTCGCGAATGAATCCTTAGATGCTATTTTGCGCATTTATGCCCCTTGCAAGGCAGAAGAGCTTCAGCGCGTTGTAAAAGAGAACGGTGTGGTCATCACGGTGACACCTGCAAGCCGTCACTTATACCAACTACGTGAACGCATTTATCAAGATGTTCGTCTTCACAGTGAAGAGCCAGAACACATTGAAGGATATGAATTAGAGCATCAACAACATCTTAACTATGTTATGAATTTGAAGAACGGGGCCGCATTCGATTTATTGCAAATGACGCCATTCGCATGGAAAGCAACCGATGCACTTCGTGAAGAGTTGAAGTCCGCTACACTCTATCAGTGTGAGGCTGATTTTATGCTGCGCGTATATCGCAAAAAGTCCACTCAGTAATAATAGTGGCAGCCAATAAACGCAAATAGTTATCATTTATATTGATTCATTGCTCAGCCTCCATTAATATCATCCGGACATTTTTGGAGGCTTTTCAATGCGCTTTTCTATTTTAAGCTTGCTCTTTGCTGGCTTACTTACTGGTTGTTCTTCTGTTCCATCAACCAACTCTCACCCTACCTCTGCGGAAGTCACTACTTTTTACGACTACCAACTTTACACCCCTTCTGGCGAGCACATCGCTCTAAGCAAACTACCAAAAGAGCTGCGACAAGCAGATGTTATTCTTATTGGTGAATGGCACACACATGCCGGCGTTCATCGCTTTCAAACCGATATGCTCAAACAACTTTCATCTTATGACCGCCCACTCGCGTTATCAATGGAACAATTTACCCGCGACAAACAACCTGTTGTTGACGCTTACCTGCGTGGGGAAATCGGTGAACAGTACTTGATGAAACAAGCCAATGCTTGGCCCAATTATGAGAGCGACTATCGCCCTCTCGTTGAGTTTGCTAAGCAGAAAAATCTCCCGGTGATTGCAGCGAATGCACCAAAGGGCATTGTCCGATGTATTGGTCGTCAGGGGATAGACTACGTTAACAAGCTCGATGATGAGCAGCGAACGTTTATTGCAGAATCCATCAACACGGCCAGTAGTCCATACAAAGAGAAGTTTATGGCATCCATGCATCATGGGAAGCCAGAACAAACCGAGAAACAGTTTGCAGCTCAAGTAACTTGGGATGAAACTATGGCGGAATCTATCGTTAGCTACCTAGACGACAACCCAGGCGCTCAGGTTATCCATGTTGCGGGCAAGTTTCACACCGAGCAAGGGCTGGGTACGGCAGCATCAATCTTAAGCCGCAACCCGAGCTTAAAAGTGGTTGTAATTAGCCCAACAGATAATGTGCTTGCTGATCATACTGATTATCAGTTAGAGGTTCTTGCACCACCAGTACGGTATGTACAAGATGCTCACCGCATGGCGGCATATCAACACCTCACTAAGCGCAATAGCGATCTTCAATGTAAGTAGCTGGTCTCCAATTTAAGTTACTACCTTGTCGTTGCGCGTAGCATCACACTGCTCCGAGTTCATGGAATGACAACGGTCTGCTTCCTGCTGGTCTATTTTTTGCTAATGATCACGAATATAAACCAGAAGCGGCAAAAGCAGACCTGTTTTTATCCCAATAGCTTCAGAAATAGACTTTGCCGCCGATAGTAATATAACTGCTTTTTACCCGCACTCAGTGACCGAGTGTCGATGTTCCAAGGAGTATTCGATGAATCCAGTAGGAAGCACTTCTGTTAATAGCTATGCCAAACAATCTGTCGCCTCTAAGCAAACAAGTATTGCACAAGAGGAAGGCAACGCTTCACCGCTAAAAGTCGAACACAATAAGGTGACACTGTCTACGGAGGGCAAAGCGCTCCTTGCCGCTCTGCAGCAAATCGAACACGACAGTAAGAGAGTAGAAGCAGAAGATAAATCTGTTGGTGAAAAAGTGGAGTCCTTTACACATGGCGCACTTGGCATGGAGCACCCTGACAAAATCGAGGAAGAAGAAGACGGCTCATACTCTGCGGGTCAATACCTTTCTGCAGCCCTCACTGTCGGTGGCATCATATTAGCGTTGGTCTAATAATCGTTACGACAATAAATCCTATTTGAATAAATCACTAACTGCAGCCCATAATTTGATACGTCAAAGAACGATATGTCGTAAACGTAGGTTATATACTCCTCAATTCGACCGCTCTTATGACCTTAGAACGCATACTCGTTTATTGCTCCCTAAACTAGGTTTCTTGTGAAGGCACTGAATGGATAACTTTAGTCCATGCTTTCAACTCCTAAGCGTAATCCAAGCCCACGTTTGTGGGCTTTCTTCTTTCTAAATTCACAAACGTTAGAGGTTGACTCACTTTTTCTACAAACCCAAGCAAAGACGACAATTTAGTTAAACTTTTATTACCGACACAAAATCGTCATAAATCATTGTTTTAATGCCAGCGCTTTCAATAAACAAGGAAAATATAATGAAGCGCTTAGTATCTCCAATCGTTACCGCAGTGGCAGCATCAACTCTCTCTTTTAATGCACTCTCGGCCGAAATCAAAAACGTTATTCTGATGATCGGCGATGGCATGGGGCCTCAACAAGTTGGTCTACTAGAGACTTACGCCAAACACGCACCTAACTCGATTTACAAAGGCGAAACTACCGCTTTGTATAAACTCGCTCAAGAAGGTGTGATTGGATCATCACTGACCAATCCAGAAGACGCGATTGTCGTCGACTCTGCGTGCTCCGCAACGATGCTAGCAACAGGAATACCTACCGCTTCTGAAGTCATTGGCATTGATAGCCAAGGCAACCACGTTGAAACCATTTTGGAAAAAGCCAAAAGCAAAGGTAAGGCTACGGGTCTCGTCTCTGATACACGTATTACTCATGCAACGCCAGCCGCATTTGCCGCTCATCAACCACACCGCTCTCTAGAAAACAGTATTGCGGCGGACATGCTAGAAACTGGCGTTGACGTGATGATGTCTGGCGGACTTCGTCATTGGATTCCAAAGTCGACAAACGACAAGGGAGAGACATACGAGCAACTTGAAAAGCTCACTGAAGGTAATGTCTACCTAAAGTCGAAACGTAAAGATGAGCGCAACTTGCTTACTGAGGCGCAAGACCAAGGTTACAACCTGGCTTTCAGCCGCGATATGCTCACACAAGCTAAAGGTGACAAATTACTTGGACTTTTTGCTTACTCGGGCATGAACGATGGTATTGCCTACAGTCAAAGCAAAAACGATCCAAAACGTACGCAGCCATCACTGAAAGAAATGACCACCAAAGCAATCGACATCCTTTCAAAAGACAAAGACGGCTTTTTCTTAATGGTTGAAGGCGGTCAAATTGACTGGGCTGGCCACAGTAACGATGCGGGTACGATGCTGCATGAAATGATCAAGTTCGACGAAGCGGTAGACTCGGTTTATGAGTGGGCAAAAGGCCGTGATGACACACTGATCATTGTTACCGCTGACCACGAGACCGGTTCTTTCGGCTTTAGTTACTCATCAGCAAACTTGCCTAAACCGCAAAAACGCGATGGCGAAGCATTCAAAAATCAAGATTACGCGCCAAACTTCAACTTTGGTCAGTTCGAAATCCTCGATGGTTTATACAACCAGAAGAAAAGCTACTACGGTATGATCAGCGAATTCCAAGCGCTTGATAAGAAAGCTCAAACACCAGAGAAGTTTGCAGAAATTGTGAATGCAAATAGCGCTTTTTCGATTACGCCTGAGCAAGCAGAACGCGTATTAGCAAGTAAACCAAATCCATACCGACTCGCTGGACACAAATACTTAAGCGAAGAGAACGTTCCTACAATCAATGACTTTGATGCGTTCTTTCCTTACAACGACCGTGGCAACTTGCTAGCTCGTGAGCATGCAACAAAGCAAAACACAGTATGGGGAACGGGTACTCATACGCATACCCCAGTCAACGTATTTGCTTGGGGGCCGGCAGAAACTATCCTTCCGGTATCAAAAATCATGCACCACTCTCAGTTAGGCGAGTACTTAAAGCAACAAATCAAATAATCGGCTTGCACTTACTTCACGACTCGTGATGTTCAAACGCTCTCGTAAGGGAGCGTTTTTTTATGCATGAAAATAGTTGACGTTTTAAACAACAAACCTCAATAATTATAGGTCTTTGATTATATGAATGAAGAAAATGTGCGAAATATTTGCTAAGCAGCCCCAAGACAACTATCAGTTCATCACCCGCTCTATCCGTATTGATGGTCACGCCACAAGTGTAAAACTTGAAGCGAGCTTTTGGACGATTCTTGAGGAAATTGCTAACGCTCAAAACATGACTGTTCCTAAGTTTATTAGTACGGTCTATCAAGAAGCGCTCGAATACAATGGTGAAGTAAACAACTTTGCCTCCCTACTCCGCTGCGCCTGTCTCACTTACGCTCGCCAGCCTAAAGAGACGATTCGTCAAGCACTGACACAACTAAACACTTAATAACAACCAACCACTGACCAACCTACCAATAACCCTCATAGGCTATGCAACAGAGTTGTAAGCCATTGAGCATGCTCTAATTTGTCGTACTAGAGTACTACCCAGACTCCTTTTGAACTCGCTAACCTATGCGGACTATCAAGGAGTACCCATGACAAAAATGATTCACACCATGATCCGAGTCAGCGATCTGGACCGTTCTCTACAATTTTACCGCGACATACTAGAGCTAGAAATCAAAGACCAATACATCTTTGATGGTTTTTCTCTGACCTATCTAGCCAACGAAGAAACTGGCTTTGAATTAGAGCTAACACACAATCACGATCAAACTGAGCCTTACACTCACGGCTCAGGCTACGGTCACCTTGCTGTCAGCGTAGAGGACATCGAACAAACTCACAAACGCATTAAATCTCTCGGTATTGAAGCGGGTGACATCAAAGCTTTTGATCACCAACAAAAGCATTTGGCAACGTTCTTTTTTGTGACTGATCCTGATGGTTACAAAATTGAGTTCTTACAACGCCAAGGGCGTTACCTATAACAAAAAGAGTAAACATCATGATTCACTTGACTGCTACCTTTCACGCACAACCGGGAAAAGAACAGGAACTGAAAGCAGTGCTCACCCGGGCACTTGAACCCACTCGCAATGAAGAAGGTTGTGTTCGTTATCAATTATTCCAAGATAAAGACAATACGTGCCACTTCGTTTTTCAAGAGCAATTTAAAGACCAACAAGCGTTCGATCTTCATGGTGAAACAGAACACTTTGCTCTTTTGATTAGCCAAATCGACAACTTGCTAGAATACGAACCGAAATTGGTGTTCTTTAACGAACTGTAAAAACACCGCTTAATGCAAATAAAAAGGCACTCTTTCTAGAGTGCCTTTTCGTACTGTTTTGGCTGTGATTACGCGTCTTGTTTCTCTACCATGTGCAAATGCACATCTTGTTGTGGGAAAGGAATCGAAATGCCTTCTCGGTCAAAGCGCAGTTTCACTTCTTTTGTCACATCCCAATACACGTCCCAATAATCATCAGTTTTTACCCATGGACGAACAATAAAGTCTACAGATGATGTGTTTAACGTATGCACTTTGATCATCGGCTCTGGTGTACGAAGTACTGCAGGGTGAGAAGTAATGATATCAGACAGCACTGACTCGGCTTTCAGCAAGTCATCCGCATAACCAATGCCAAACACCATATCCACACGGCGAATGCGCTCGTGTGTGACGTTCTTAATCACATCTCCCCAAATTTTACTGTTAGGTACAATAATAATTTGGTTATCAAACGTACGGATTGTGGTGTTCACCAAGCTCATATGGCTTACCTTACCATCCACGCCACCAGCATACACAAAGTCACCAACATCAAATGGGCGATAAATAAGCAACATCATACCCGCCGCGAAATTGGACAAGGTGTCTTGTAAGGCGAAGCCGATAATCACACCAGCAATACCAAAACCGGTTAGGATCGGTGCTAGGTTCAATCCGAGCTGAGATAGGCCCACCATGATACCAATCACCCACACGAACTTGCCGGACATTGAGATAAAGAAATCCTGCATCAAGTGTGAGAGCTTTAAGTTTTTCGATGAAACCGCCTTGCTGACCACTTTGCGCGTTAACTTCGCGAGCCCACGAGCGATCAATAAAATCAGCGCAAATACAAACAACTGGAAAATGTGCTGCGGCGCATTTTCGGCAAACCAGTCTAGCGCAGAGTTGGACCAATGGCTCAGTATTGACCACACTACTTTGGTATTCAGCAAGTCATGGGTGATATTCCCTGTCACTTCGAAAATTTGGCGTTTGTATTCGGACGTTTCTAAACCGACTTTATCGCCAATCGAAATTAAATTGCGTAGGCTTTCCGTCGCAATATTCAGTCTTTGTTTAGTAATAAGCTGACTTAGCTGCAGTGACGCTTTTTCCGATTCAGGGCTTGACGAAAGTTGAGAGCCGATGATTTCACTTTGCTGGCTCAAGTACTCAATTGAGGCAGACAGCAAACGCATACGTTTATCAACTTTATCCTTTAGTTCCGCTTCTGCGCGCTCATTTTGAGCCCCTAACTCTTTCAGCCAAGCAAGGTTTTGCCAACTTGAATCGAAGCTGACATCGAGGTAATGCTGTAACTCTCGGTAATCATTAACAAGAGCAAGTTTCTCTTCATCCTTGGCTTTATTTAAATCTTCAACGACTTTCTTTATTTTTTCCGACAGATAGTTCGTGGCGTCCTCAGAGTATTTTTCCTGCTTTTTAACCAAGGAGATCAATTTGTCGTGAGGGATAGTTTCACGTTCAATCGCTGATGCTAACTGACTTCTTAACTCTTCATTTTTTTGGAATAGCTGTAGTTGAAGCGCGTCGCGCTCATCACCACTCGCTTGCGAGAGACCTTGGGATAAATCCACAATTTCTCGATTCAAGTTATCAATAGAAGTTTCGGCAGCAGAGGGCTCTGGCGTATCCTGAATATCTTTCGCATTGATGACCATAGGGGCCATCATACCGAGGATGAGCGTGAATAATGCCACCCAAGATGTCAGGCGTATTTTCTGGGGGAAATGAAACGTCATGTTTACCTCTTAGGGAACAGTTCTGATCAAAACGACCAAGAATAGAAGTGTAAAGCCTTGAAATTATATACCTAAGTTTACAACACTAAATAATAAACTGAGCAGCATTTCGTTAGTTGGGCGTCAAAGTTGAGAAACCCAATAACAAACAAGCCTTTCATTATTAGATGAAAGGCTTGTGTAAATTTAACTACGGGCGATTGGGGTGATTCAGAATATGGTCTTCCCAATCCACCACATCAATCTCGTATACCACTTTATTGCGGACACTTTCGCCCGCCGCGTGCATCGCAGATTTCGAGCCCGTAATCAACGGATGCCATTCTGGTAAAGGCTGTTTTTCAGCCAACAGGCGGTAAGCGCACGTATGCGGCAGCCAAGTAAAATCGTCAATGTCTTCGCGCGTCAGCTTGGTGCACTCTTCACCCGAAGTAAAACGATTTGGGTAATCCTTACAAGAACACGTTTTGCTATTTAACCAGCTACAGGCCACATTGGTGTAATAGATTTCGTCGGTATCTTCGTCCATTAGCTTATGCAGGCAACATTTACCACAACCATCACAGAGAGATTCCCATTCCTCTTCTGTCATCTGCTCTAACGATTTACTTTGCCAAAATGGAGTGCTCATACTTCAGGTCTCACCAAGGGAATTTAGGGGGCGATTTATACCCCTCTCGACGCAAAAGTTCAAGTTTTGAGAAGATCTCGAATCATTCACACATAACAGTAGAGATATTCAACTACTTTCGCTTTACTGTTCTATCCTTAAACGAGTTTCCATTACACTCAATTGATCAAGAAGGCATTAAGGAGTTTTCATGGGTATTATTTCTTGGATTATTTTGGGCTTAATCGCCGGTGCACTCGCAAAATGGCTCATGCCAGGAAAAGATGGGGGTGGCTGGATTGCAACAATGCTACTCGGTATTGCCGGTGCCTTTGTCGGCGGCTTTCTTGGCGGTATTCTGGGTTTCGGCGGGGCAACTGGCGTAAATATCGGCAGCATCATTACCGCAACGCTGGGCGCGTTTATTCTGCTGTTTGTTTACAATCGCTTCTTGAGATGATCACAACGGTTTAAAAGCAAAAAGGAGCACTCTATTGAGTGCTCCTTTTTATTTTTTCTTAAGCGACTCTTCCAATCCACGTCAAAATGACCATAATTGCCCCCTCAATTTTTAAGAGGTTTACATTATGGATTGTCGATTAGGATGCGGAGCTTGCTGTATTGCGCCAAGTATCTCTTCACCGATACCTGGAATGCCCAAGGGCAAACCAGCAGGTGTTCGTTGCGTGCAACTCAACGATGACAATTTGTGTAAGCTGTTTGGTAAGCCTGAGCGCCCTAAAGTTTGTCACGATTTTAAGCCGTGTCCGGTTGTGTGTGGCAAAACCAACCAAGAAGCGCTCGACAACATCACTCAGCTAGAGCAACTTACTTAATCTATTCAGCGCACCTGTTTAATCGTTCCCCAGCTCTCGCAAATACAAGTAGATGGTATCGCGCGATATACCAAGATGGTTTGCAACCATTAAAACAGCATCTTTGTATTTAAAAATGCCTAGGCCATGCAGTCGCGTCACCAGTTCACGGTTGCGTTTAGAAGGCGCAATGGCTTCATTTTCCCACACTTCTGTTTGCACGGTTTCTATCGTACTGATGATGGTTTCATCAATATTACGCGCAAACGTTTCTGGTGAGCGAGCACCACCAACACAACACTCGGTGTGTTGCTGAGGCAACATTGCCTTTAAAAACGCCTGCATCGGTGCATCCATATCCACGTTGATACACAGCAAACCAATCGGTTTGTTTTTTGGATTTCTGACAATTGTCGTAATGGAGTGCAAGGTCTTTCCGTTCGACGTTTTCGTCAGGTACGAATCAGAAACGTCCTTGCCCTCTCTTAACTTCATTCTCGCTAAGTTGGTAATTGGGGCACCTTCACTGCGTTCCGTCACGTGCCCATTTGCGATTTTGATGATTTCCGGCGCTTCGGCATCTAAGCTGTGGAGAACCACTTCAGTATGTTCACCATACATACGTGCAATGCCATCCACGACGTTTTTCATAGAGTTCAAAATATCGAGATCACTCTTGGTGAGTTTCTTTAGTAGCAATGTTACTTCCCTTAGCAAAAACTGGAGGTTAGGCCGACATAATATCGATAATAGATTTGTCAGTATACGGCATACCGAAACGAACCATTGAGCCAACATTTCTTATCGTTTGCTCAACTTCTTCGCCTACTATACCTTGATTCTTAACACTGTGGTTACCCATCGCCATCAAATATGAGCGCACCGCCGTTGTCGACGAAGTACACACTTTCATCGCACAAGAGGACTTCGCACCATCGCACACCATACCTGAACTGTCGCTGATGACGTTTTGAATGGCGTAGCATGATTGCTCAAATGTACCACCAGCTAAATACACCAGCGCCATAGAAGCTGCCGCACTGGTAACAGTGTTGCCACAAAATGCGGATAACGGTGGGTAATAAGATTTGATGTAAATAGCCCCTAAATGGCTCATGATCAACGCGCGAGCCAACTGTTCTTCGTCGTTTTGGAATACTTCTGCCGCAACTACAACTGGCATTGTAGCGGCAATACCTTGGTTCCCACTGCCGAAATTGCTCATGGCTGGCAACGTTGCCCCTCCCATGCGAGCATCAGACGCCGCTGATGTCATCATCTGTATACGACTCATTAAGTCATTGCCCAATAAGCCTTGCTCGATGTTGCCTTTTAGCGTGCGTCCAATTTCTAGGCCGTAACCTCGGTCGATACCCTCTTGAGCCAACAAGGTATTAAGCTCTGCAGCTTGGAGAATGAATTTGATCTCTTCAAAAGGCGCTTGAGTGGCAAACTCATAGATTTGTTTGATCGAAATATCCACACCTTCACAAACGGAAGCGGTTGCAACGCGTTGCTGTGGTGGTGCATCAAAAATCAAGTCGCCATTACGCATGATTTGGAGAATGTTGGTGTGACCGCCACTGATCGTGACCGAAACAACATCGTCACCAGAGGTGAGCGTTACGCTGCAATAAATGAATTCTTGCGTATCCATGCGCGCTACAGTTACCCGCTCTTCATCTATCAATTGTTGCGCAGCAGCGACATCCTGCTCATTAATCCGAGCCAACACTTCCAGTTCTGCTGTTGGGTCACCGGCTAATGCACCAACTGAGGCGGCAATTTTGAGGCCTATCTTGCCCGTTCCGGGTACGAAAACACCCATCGAGTTTTTAAATAGGTTGTCTGAAACACGCACCTCTATCGCATCAATATCGGATGTGCCTAACTCTTTTCTAGCAACTGCTGCCGCGTACGCAGCAGCAATGGGTTCTGTACATCCTAATGCAGGTTTCACAACTTGCTTAATGATTTGGATATATTGTGTCCATTGCTGGTTCATGCTCTGTTCTCCGTATTACTTTTTATGAGCAATCGCTTCGACTTCAATTAACACGCCAAGAGGCAAATCTTTCACTGCGAAGCAACTGCGTGCCGGACAATCTTGTTGGAAAAACTCTGCGTAGACCTTGTTAAACTCGGCAAAGTCATTAATATTCGATAGGTAACACGTTGTTTTTAAAACAGTATCGATACTGCCACCACCAGCCTCTAAAACGTGCTTCAAGTTAGTAAGAGATTGATGACTTTGTGCACTGATGCCGCCTTCAACTACTTTTCCTGTTGCCTTATCAACGGGTAATTGGCCAGAAGTAAAAATCAAATCACCATAGCTAGTGCCATGTGAATAAGGTCCGATAGCAGCAGGCGCGTGTTCAGATGAAATCAATTTTTTCATTTTCAAATCCTCACATAAATTTTATTTTTTATTAAGAAGTTTCTAATTCAACTTCCGTATTAGCGTTATTTTTTCAATTAAATATGAATCAAACAACTAGATCAGATCACAAAATTCGTTAAAAACTCCAATTTATTTGAACTTCTTCGCCAAGATCTCAAATTTATCTGAATTTTCCACAAAAAAATTGGTGATATACATTTTCTCAATTAAATTTGAGAAAAATTCATACTAACAAGAGAAACAATAAAATGAGCGTGACAGCACCTACACAAACCTTACCTATCGGTAAAGAGCCACCGCACGTAAAAGCAGGCATGGCCCTAGACGAGTGGAAAGCCGCGATCAAGTTTGATAGCACAGACTGGGGATGGGTGATCATGAGTATCGGCATGGCAATCGGTGCCGGTATTGTCTTTTTACCAGTAAAAGTAGGCGTATTGGGCCTTTGGGTATTCTTGGCCTCTGCCGTGATCGGCTACCCAGCAATGTACTTATTCCAACGCCTTTTCATCAACACTCTCTCAAGTTCACCAAAGTGCCAAGATTACGCTGGCGTCATTTCCGGCTACCTTGGTAACAAATGGGGGGCGTTATTAGGTGTGCTCTACTTCATCATGTTGGTGATTTGGGTCTTTGTTTACTCAACAGCTATCAACAATGACTCGGCATCTTTCCTACATAGTTTTGGCATCACGGAAGGTTTATTGTCTGAAAACCCGCTATATGGTCTGGCTTTAGTGTGCGCGCTGGTCGCTATTGCATCTCGTGGTGAAAAGATTTTGTTTAAGGTCAGTACTGGTCTTGTACTGATTAAACTTTGTACCGTTGCATTACTTGGCGTCATGATGATCGAAAAATGGGATGTAGCGAATGTCGGTGCAATTCCAGAAACAGGCGCTGGTTTGAAAGATGCAATTGAGCTACTGCCGTTTACTCTAACGTCTATTCTCTTCATTCAAAGCTTGAGCCCAATGGTGATCTCGTACCGATCAAAAGAAAAATCGATTGAGGTTGCTCGCTTTAAAGCCATGCGCGCAATGAAAATTGCTTTCGGTATCTTGTTTGTGACCGTCTTCTTCTACGCGATTTCCTTTACGCTTGCGATGTCACATGAACAAGCGGTTAAAGCAGCAGAAGAGAACATCTCTGCTCTTGCGATGGTTGCGCAAGGCATGGACGGCACGACGCTAAAACTAATGAGTTTGATGCTGAATATTTTCTCAGTAATGACTGCGTTTTTTGGCGTGTACTTAGGTTTCCGCGATTCTTGCCAAGGTCTAGCGATGCTGGCTCTAAAAAAGGTCATGCCTGAAGATAAGATCAATAAAGACTTAGTCACCAAGGGAATCATTCTCTTTGCGATTCTCATGGCGTGGGGTGCAATTGTATTGAATCTACCAGTTCTGAGCTTCACATCAGTATGTAGCCCTATCTTTGGTTTGATTGGCTGTTTGATTCCAGCTTACCTTGTCTACCAAGTGCCTTCTTTACACAAATACAAAGGCGCGTCGCTTTACTTGATTATTGCGACTGGTATTTTGTTGTGCGTATCACCTTTCGTCGCATTTAGCTAAAACCTACTTTGCCTTGGCTGTTACTCAGGTAGTGATGGCCAAGGCAACCTTAAGATTCAACCTCTCCTCTCCCTGCTTTTCTCTCATCCTTGAGAACTCTTGCCACATACCGTCCTATTTGCAGTTTTTACGCGATCTCTCTCACACTTTATTGACAATTCTCGACTATGTTCAGCGGGTCATTTAATTAGAAATTAGGAAATAACATGAACAAGTATTTGGCTGAGGCTTTTGGTACGTTCTGGCTAGTATTGGGCGGCTGCGGCAGCGCAGTGTTGGCTGCAGGTTTTCCAGATGTTGGTATTGGTCTGCTGGGTGTCGCTCTGGCCTTTGGTTTAACCGTTTTAACCATGGCATTTGCAATCGGTCATATTTCAGGTTGCCATTTGAACCCTGCAGTAACGGTTGGCCTTTGGGCTGGCGGTCGTTTTGATACAAAAGACGTTGCGCCTTACATCATCGCACAAGTGATCGGCGGGCTGATCGCTGGTGGTATTCTTTATGTCATCGCGACAGGACAAGCTGGATTTGATGTTGTTGGTTCTGGCTTTGCCGCCAACGGTTATGGTGAACACTCACCAGGTCAGTACTCAATGCTTGCTGCGTTAGTTTCTGAAATCGTGATGACGATGATATTCCTTATCGTAATCATGGGGGCGACAGACAAACGTGCACCTCAAGGTTTTGCACCTATAGCGATTGGTTTGTGTCTGACTCTTATTCACCTGATCAGCATTCCTGTGACAAACACCTCAGTAAACCCGGCTCGTAGTACAGCAGTCGCAATGTATGTGGGTGACTGGGCAGTTTCTCAATTATGGCTGTTCTGGGTTGCGCCTATTTTGGGTGGTGTACTTGGTGCAGTCATCTACAAAAACCTTCTTGGTAAAGAATCGAACGATTAATCGTTCCCAACTCACAAGCTCAAAAAAGCCGCTGAATTCAGCGGCTTTTTATTAAATTCTGTGTCGACCTAACAGCGAGTGTGACAACGTCGTGCCATCAACAAGCTCAAGTTCTCCACCGACAGGCACACCATGCGCGATGCGGCTGGCATCAACTTGGTGTTCTTTACATAGCTCTGCGATGTAATGTGCAGTGGCTTCGCCTTCAACCGTCGGGTTTGTTGCCAAAATCACTTCGGCTATATCACCGCGACGTAAGCGGTAATCCAGCACATCCAGCCCAATATCACTTGGACCAATACCGTCTAGTGGTGACAAATGTCCCATAAGAACAAAGTATCGACCAGAATACTGGCCCGTTGCTTCGACTGCAGCAATGTCTGCCGGGCTTTCTACCACACAAATTTGACCATTTTCTTGGCGTTTTGGGTTAGTACAAATATGACAGACTTCTTCTTCGGTGAAGGTTCGACACTCAGTACAATGACCGATTTCTGTCATTGCCTGGCTAAGCGCATCTGCAAGTTGCAAACCGCCTTTTCTATCGCGCTGTAACAAATGAAAGGCCATACGCTGCGCCGACTTGGGGCCAACCCCAGGTAGACAACGTAAGGCCTCCATCAATTGCTCCAGCATATGACTGGTACGCATTAAAAGTCCGCTTAATTAAATATCAGCAGATTAGAATGGCATTTTCATACCTGGTGGTAGTTGCATACCGCCAGTTACAGAAGCCATTTTCTCTTTTTGAGTTTCTTCAACACGACGGGCCGCATCGTTGAACGCCGCAGCGATCAAATCTTCAAGCATTTCTTTGTCGTCTTCCATCAAACTTTCATCGATGTCAACACGACGTACGCTGTGACTACCAGTGATAGTAACTTTAACTAGGCCAGCACCAGACTCGCCAGTTACTTCCATATTCGCGATTTCTTCTTGAAGCTTTTGCATGCGATCTTGCATTTGCTGGGCTTGCTTCATTAGGTTGCCCATACCGCCTTTACCAAACATGTTTATCTCTCTGGTTTAATGAGGTGTTGCATCAATTAATGGGGTTATACCTTTGGGTTTTCAACCCCATTCCATTCGATTATTAGATAGGGCGCACACTATCTTTATCAAGCTCTGCAGCAAAACGACGTTCAATAAATTGAACATTTGGATCGTTTTCTAAACTGTTCAGCGCTTGCTGTAATTTCTCTTGGTAGAGCCTATCTCTCAGTTCAAGTGGTGTTTCTCCACTCTCCCCTATTTCGATGCTCATGTGGCACTCTTCACCTAACACGGTATTAAGTGCTTTAAGCAATTCGGCTTGAGCTCTATCTGTATTCAAATGAGCTTGGCTGCTTCTCAATAGCAACGAAACGGTTGTTCCTTCCTTACTATAATGAGAGTTTAGCGCAAGTTGCTCTACCAGCTTAGGGATCTCCATTAAGCTGATTAGCTTCGCCCATTCATTATGTTCTAACGATTCATCGATGAGCTTTTGTGCCATTTCAGGCGTTTTCTCATGCTCAAGTGCCTGCTTGAGCTGCGTAGGTGTCAGTTTTGTATTCACTTTTGTCTCAACAGGCTTGCTTGGACGCCAGCGATACGCTTCCTCAACTTGTGGCTCCGTCGACTTCGGAGCTGAGTTTGGCGACACCTGCGCGGAATTGCCATGCAATTGCGCTACTCGGTCGATAACCGATTCTGGTTGTGCAGATGCCGCTTTAGGCTTTTTTGAGCCACCATTTTGAGGAGTGTTCTGTTGTAGGCCTTGACGCTGAGAACGTAATTGGTGACGTAAACCGCTTAGACCACCGCGCGCCGGTGTTGAAACGCTCTCTTGCACTTGTTGAGGTGGCGTTTCATGCTGCGGCGCTGGGTTTTCGCTCATCGGCGGCGCCATATCATACTGTGGCGGAACCGTCTCATATCCACTCGCGTGATACTCAGGTTGTGAATTGGATGAAGGTTGAGGCGCCACTTGTGGTGTGCTTTGCGCTGGACTCGGCTGCTGAGTTCGAGGAGCAGCTACTGTCTGAGCTGGTGCAGTCTTTGGCTGACTGGCACTTTGAGCTGGGGCTGAAGCTGGTTCGCAGTTACTAGAAACAACATTTGCCCCACTGTTATTTGATGGGCGGAACGCCATCATACGCAGCACAATCATTTCCAAACCGACTCGCCCATTTGGCGAGAGAGTCAAATCTTCACGACCTTTCAATGCAATTTGATAGTAAAGCTGCACATCTTGCGGGCTTAGTGCTTTACTCAATAATTCGATCTTTTCTGCATCTGGCTGCGCTCGGTCTAGCGACGCTGGCAACGCTTGATACATCGCAATTCGGTGTAACTGTGTTGCGACTTGCTGCAACAAACCATCCCACTCAACACCATTTGCCGCTAATTGTTGGATTTTATCCATAGCTTGTTGAGGTTTCTTGCTGCTGATTGACTCTAGTAAGTGAATCGCTTGGTCGGTATCAATCGTCCCCAACATGTGGCTGACAATATCGGCTTGCACCGCACCGTTACCTAATGCAATTGCTTGATCAGTCAAGCTGAGAGCATCACGCATACTGCCATCTGCAGCATGTGAAATCATACCCAGTGCTTTTGGTTCTGCCGATACTTGCTCTTGACCCAAAATGTAGTCAAGTTGCTGATGAATATCATCAACGCTGATCGGTTTGAGATGGAACTGTAGACAACGCGACAATATAGTAACTGGCAGCTTTTGTGGATCGGTTGTCGCGAGTAAGAACTTCACATACTCTGGCGGCTCTTCCAGGGTTTTCAACAACGCATTGAAAGAGTGACGCGATAGCATGTGTACCTCATCGATGAGGTACACTTTAAAACGTCCACGAGCAGGTTTGTATTGAACGTTGTCTAACAGTTCGCGAGTGTCTTCAACTTTAGTACGTGATGCCGCATCGATTTCAAGAAGATCGACAAAGCGACCTTCATCAATTTCACGACAAGTATCGCACTTACCACAAGGTGTCGCGGTAATACCGGTTTCGCAGTTCAAGCCTTTGGCAAACAACCTACCGATACTCGTTTTACCCACACCACGAGTCCCACTGAACAGATAAGCATGGTGTAAACGGTTTTGCGCCAGTGCGTTTTCCAACGCCGTCAGGACATGTTTTTGTCCGACAACTTGGTCAAACTGATTAGGACGCCATTTTCGCGCTAAAGCTAAATAACTCATTGAATGTATTAATGTCCTTCAAAATCGCAAATGCTGTATACGTTTAGACCTAGTGCTTCTAAACGTTTGTCACCACCGATTTCTGGTAGGTTGATAACGAACGCAGCGTGCTCAACTTCACCGCCCAGTTGGCGAATCAGCTTAGTCGTCGCTTCAATAGTACCGCCCGTTGCCAATAAATCGTCGACAACCAGTACTTTGTCGCCTTCAACGATAGCATCTGTATGGATTTCTAGTGTATCAACGCCATATTCAAGCTCATAAGATTGAGCAACAGTAGGACGTGGTAGCTTGCCTGGTTTACGCACTGGTACAAAACCAACACCTAGCTCAAGCGCTAAAGGCGCACCAAATAAAAAGCCACGAGCTTCCGTACCCACAACCTTGGTAAAGCCCATATCTTTGTAACGTTCAACAAGAAGATTGATCGTCGCTTGGTATGCTTTTGCGTCTTCAAGAAGGCTCGTTACATCACGAAATAGAATGCCTGGCTTTGGGTAGTCTTGGATGCTTTTGATGCTAGATTTGATCAGTGAAATTGTTTCTGTAGTCATAATACCGATTTACTTAGATTGGCTCATCGCCCTCTCTAATCGCAGTATCACGAGGGCAACGAACAATAGGTTTTCACCACTATGTGCTTATTTTCGTAAGAGTCACAGGCGCTGAAAATACAAACGCCCACTCGAAGAGCGGGCACACTATTCTCTACAATCTTAGTGATTTTCTTCTCTGTCAGCAACCAACTCAATCACAGGCAGACGTATAAACCAGCCGAGTAAAACGATTAGCATCACTAAAAGACCAATTTTCACCCAAACAAGGGGAACAACAACGATTGAAACCATGAAACTAAGTGCAATAAAAATGGCGCCACGCTGTTTTACTTTTGAAGTAACAGCCCGGTGCTTATGCCAATTATCGAGAATCGGTCCAAACGTTTTGTGGTTATGTAGCCAATGATGAAATGCGGGGCTACCACGCATAAAACATGCACTAGCAAGTAGAATGAAAGGAGTGGTGGGTAAAAGCGGAAGGGCTATGCCGGCAATGCCGAGCACAATACAGAGTCCACCAACGGTATTGAAAAAGTAACGCTTAATACGAATGGTGAACTCCGGTACAAAATAGCTAGATTAAAAGCCTGCGTAACCATTCATTACACGAAGCCAGGTTAGCGTTGCAGGTAATGTTGGAATTAAAAGTACTGCAATGAAACCTAAAAAGTAAAAAATATTATAAGGCTCTTTAAAATCTTTGTCTGCCATGATGTATCTTCTCACTAGTTGACTTTGCTTCTCCCAAGGCACAGCGTTAAATTATCGTTGCACAAATGGGTCATTATTGTTTTAGGCGTTGACTATACCTTAAACAGCCAAATCTAAACACCAGTAAAAAGTAAGGTTATTGTTCGAGCATTTGTTGTTTTTTGTGGTTCTAAAAAGACAATAAGCAGCGCCAAGACGCTGCTTATTGTGTTATGAAGTCAGAATTATACCAGTCGTGATTTCCGGGCAATATTTAAGCTGAAACTTGAAGAGCCTAAACAACCGATGGATAACTGACCAGCAACACCTAGCGGTAAATCTCGGGTTATGAAGTTTTTCATACTTCCTGCCCCTAAACAGTTACCTGCCGCGATATGTTGATTAGTATTTCCGTCAGACCAATGGCTATCTAAACCCGCAGGCAGGATAGAAACGGAAGACGAAGCCAGATCGGCGACACCAAATACAGCATTAACCGCACCAGCGCACTCTGAACACTCGATTCCTTTTTCAATGATCCCTACCATATCCTTCAGATCAGCACTGAAACTCTTCAAATTACGCAGGTAATCGTCAAACAAAGCCCTAACAAGCAATGTCGTCGCGACACCATCATTACTCTGGGAAGCAGAGTCAACGAGATAGAACGCAAATTGCCCGTTCATTAACCAACGATAATCGAACACCAGTGGCATAACGTCCGTCGATTGCAATAAACGGTATGAGCAGCGCCAATCACCTTGAGAAGCATCTTTCTCTGGCAATAAAGCATGCAGTAAATCTCTTGCAGCACTCGGGTTCTGCTGCAAATACTCTAGATGCCAGTGAAGCTCTTGCTCATCTGGGATTTCGCCACCGTCATCGACTCGGAACCACTGACTTGAAAAGTCTCGCTGTTCTGAGAAATGGCTATCGGTATCTTCGAGCGTATTGTCTATCGCCTGAGATAGGTGCTCATAATTACCTATCGGTTTAGGAAGAAAATCTTTAATACCAAATCGCAACGCTTTCGCGACATCGGACATTTCATCCGTGCCGGATACCACGATAAGCGGCAAGTATGGATATTCAAGACTGACTTCTTCGACGAATTCAATGCCATCTAACACCGGCATCGATAAATCACACAAGATAAGATCGGGTTGGCATTCCCTGAGTTGTTGAAGCGCCTCTAGGCCGTTTTCAGCTTCTACTACTTTAAAACCCTGACTTTCTAAATAAGCATTGGTTACTTTACGAAATATTGGATCATCATCCACCAACATAATTAGTTTTTGATTAACCACTTCCTGTGCCGAGACCATTGCCGTTTGACTGTGAGTCTTAAACATACCTTTACACCTCACAAAGCTAAGTCAAAAAACAGATTTATTATTAAGTCATTATTTTTGTTGTGTTTACATCCGGCGAAACGTTGCGCAGCAAGACTTGAGGCCGTTCCACCTTGTTATAAAACGTAGCTTGAAAACGGCGTTTATACAAATATTACGGGGTATAACAGTATTTACTCAAACAGGGTTGCTGTGTTCAAATGATGCAACATGTTGACTTAAAGCAAGCTTTGATCACAAAGTTAATTATAAATTAGCCGTAATCGGTAATTTAATGTGTCTGGAAATATGAAATTAGATGACTTAAACCTGTTTCGACTGGTTGTCGAAAATGGGAGCTACACCGCAACTTCGCGAAAAACCATGATCCCGGTTGCGACCATCACCCGACGCATTCAAGCGCTAGAAGACTCTGTCAATCTTCGACTGTTGAACCGTCACGCTCGCAAACTCTCGCTTACAGAAGCCGGGGAACGTTTTTACCATGAGTGCTCTCCTTTGCTACAAAGGCTAACCACGGCAGCAGAGGAAATCACTGACGACTGCCGAGGAGCATCAGGCAAGATTAAGATATCGGCGCCTTATAACTTAACTAAGCGCATGATGATGCCGATGTTCAACAGCTTTATGAAGCAGTATCCGGACATCAATATCGAACTAACGACAGAAAATAATGCAGACAAGCTTGACCCAACTGAATGGGATGTCATTTTTCGAGTGGGGCCCCAACGTGATTCTAGCCTGATCGCACGTAAGATTGGCGAAGTGAAGGATATTCTTGTCGCAAGTCCTGACTACCTTGCCTCGAATCCGGCACCAAACCACGCAGAAGAGCTCTCTAACCATTCATTGCTAAAAGGCTACCCTCTTATCAAGTGGACCTTAATTAATAGCAAAGGCGAGTCTGTCGTAAACGTTGATCGTGGTCGCTTTCAGGCGAATGCACTAAATGTAGTACGCAGTGCTTGTTCCGAAGGTTTAGGCATCACGCTAATGCCAGATGTCATGATCAAAGAATACATCGAAAGCGGCGATTTGGTACGCATACTGCCAGATTGGAGTGCAAACCCGCGCGACATTTATATGCTTTACAACCACAAAGATCACCTGCCAGAGAAAGTTCGTCTCTTTATCGACTTTGTGATCGCTTACAACATTCACTAATTCGATAGCGAATACAAAAAACCAGAGCCGGAGCTCTGGTTTTTTTACGCCTCAAGAAAACGCCTATTATGCGCCTTCGTTATGCAGCTCTAGGTTTGCTAAATCCTGTTGGATTTCAAGTTGTGTTTTCGCATCATCGTTACGAAGACCATCTAAGAAGTCTAGGTATTGTTGGTCAATATCACCCGTTACGTATTCGCCGTTAAACACGGATGTATCGAACTGAGTAATATCTTGGTTTCCAAGACCGACGGCCTCAACCAAGTCTTCTAGACGTTGATAAATCAATGCATCAGCACCAATCTGCTTACAAATTGTATCGTTGTCACGGCCATGAGCAATAAGCTCGGTAGCACTTGGCATATCAATGCCGTACACGTTCGGGAATCGAACTTCTGGTGCTGCTGATACCATGTACACTTTCTTCGCACCAGAATCACGTGCCATTTCGATGATTTGTTCTGACGTAGTACCACGAACGATAGAGTCATCCACCAGCAACACATTCTTATCTTTGAACTCCGAACGAATTGCATTCAACTTTCGACGTACTGATTTCTTACGTTGTTGCTGACCAGGCATGATAAACGTACGCCCCACGTAACGGTTTTTCACGAAGCCTTGGCGGTAAGGGATATCGATCGCTTGAGCGATTTGAAGTGCGATGTCGCACGATGTTTCAGGAATAGGAATAACGACATCAATATCAAGATTTGCGTAGTCTTCACGAATACGTTCGCCTAACTTTTTACCCATTTCAACGCGAGCGCTGTATACCGAAATTTTATCGATGAACGAGTCTGGACGAGCAAAGTACACGAACTCGAAAATACAAGGGTTCAGCTTAGGATTATCTGCACACTGCTTCGTGTACAGTTCACCATCAAACGTTGCGTAGATTGCCTCACCAGGTGCAACATCACGGACAAAATCAAAACCGACGGCATCCAATGCTACCGATTCAGACGCAACCATGTACTCCGCTCTGCCATTAACTTCACGCTTACCTAAACACAGCGGGCGAATACCGTGTGGGTCACGAAACGCAATCATACCATGACCAATGATCATGGCAGTCACAGCGTAAGCACCACGAATTGTGCGATGCACATTGGTGACTGCGCGGAATACGTCTTCTGTCGTGACATTTCCTTTTACTGAGTCAATTTCGTGTGCCAGTACATTTAGTAATACTTCGGAGTCTGAAGTGGTATTGATATGACGGCGATCTTTTTCAAACAGCTTTTGACGAACTTCGTTAGCGTTGGTCAAGTTGCCATTGTGGGCAAGTGTAATACCGAAAGGAGAGTTTACGTAGAAAGGTTGAGCTTCTGAAGCGCTTGAGCTGCCTGCTGTTGGGTAACGAACATGACCAATTCCGACCTCGCCTTGCAGGCGCTGCATATGTCTTGCTTCAAATACATCCTTGACTAAACCGTTCGCCTTGCGCAGACGAAAACGATTGCTTTCTATGGTACAAATACCAGCGGCATCTTGGCCACGATGCTGTAACACCGTTAACGCGTCATAAATAGACTGGTTTACAGGCGTTGTGCCCACGATTCCAACAATACCACACATGTCCTAATCCTCGATTTGCGACAGTAGCTGGCACTACTAGATAGTGCCAGACAGAAAACTTGATGTTGCTTGTAAATGCTCGAAGAATGGGGCGATGATACGGCTGAACTCAGGGATCAACTGTGAATCTTTCCACCAATCCGAGCTTGGGAATGCAGTAAACGCATCCATAAAAAACAGCACCGCAGAAACAATTAAGACTCCGCGTAGACCACCAAATACAATCCCAAGAATTCGGTCCGTACCTGATAGCCCTGTTTTTTGTACCAGTTGACCAATGACGTAATTCACCACTGCACCAACTACCAAGGTCGCGACAAATAAAGCCGCAATCGCCGCTCCGTTACGAAACATGTCATCTTCGATGTTGGTGAAGTACACCGCCAATTTGGCGTAGTAGTTGCTGGAGATAAAAAACGCTCCAAACCAAATCACCAAAGACAAAGCTTCTTTAGCAAAACCGCGAACTAAACTGATCAGAGCTGAAAATCCGATCACACCTAAAATGATAAAATCTATCCAATTCATGTTTTCTTCATCTTAAGTTGGCGCGCATTTTAACAGAAAAAATGCTGACGCAAACGTTTTCTTATGGATTTAATGGCTTAAATTTAAGCAATTGACCTTTTGAGCCTGTAATTTTTTGTAATTCCTTGACTTGTCGTTCAAGTTTACTTTTTGACACATCAGGACCAACAATCACTCTCGTAAACTCGTTTTCTTTCTTTGTATGAGCTTGATAGCCACGCTTTTGCAAATCAGCGACAAGCGCGACCGCATTTTCGTGATTCTTAAGCGCCATCAACTGAATGATCCAAGCAGAATCTTCATATTGATTTTTTTCTTGCACAGGACGAGTGGCCACCTCAACTTGCTCTGGCTGTTTGATGACCTCTGGTTTAGGCGTCGGCGTTGGGTCAGGCTCAGAAGCAGCCACTTGGGCGCCCTCTTGCTCCTGCACCACCGCTTCAACTGGAGAGTCCGGTAACGCTATGTCGTCTTCCACTGGCTCTAATATTTCGAAGTTTTCCACATCACTATCAAGTTCAGGTTTGATAGGAATACTGGCAAATTCTTCTTTGTAGTGCAGTTTCTTACCATCTAGCACATCGGGAAGAACAATCACTCCGACTGCGACTAGAATGATGGTGCCGACTAAACGACTTTGGAATTTACTTGCCATCAAAATACCTTTGCTTATTTATTCTTTGATTGCCAATGTTCCAATACCTCTCCGACAGTATGGAATGAACCAACCACCAGAATGACGTCTTCTTGCTTTGCGTGGCTTCTTGCATTCTCAAAGGCGTCAACAGGGTTTTCAAAATGAACTTGCCCATCGGGTAAGTATTGGCACAACTCTCCAGCAGTCGCCGCTCTCGGTCCGGTTAGCGACGCTGGATACCATTGTGTTGCAATTGGAGTTAGCGCTTCAATGGTTGCTTTAATATCTTTGTCATGCAGCATCGCGACTACAATATGGATATTCTTACCCAAATATTGGTGCTTCACTTTCTCTACCAAATACTCAGCAGAGTGCGGGTTGTGCGCGACATCAAGGATTATCTCCGGCTCATGATGCAATATCTGCATACGCCCTGCCAGGCGAGCATTATTCAAGCCATTGACAATGTTTATGTCAGTGATTTGCAATTCCGATGCTCCCAACGCCATCAATGCTGTTGCCGCGTTTTGTAGCGGTAACGATGGGACAGGTAAATCCTCTAACGCAAATGCGCCACTGCTCCACTTCCAACCATTATTAGTTAGTTGGTAATCATACTGAATACCAACTTGGAAAAACTCAGAGCCAATATCGTCAGCATGAGCCGCCACGGTCGCCGGTGGCGTTGGTTGACCACAAATTGCTGGCTTCCCTGAACGGTAAATGCCTGCCTTTTCAAAACCAATGACATTGATGTCATCACCAAGCCAATCCACATGATCGATCGCTAAGCTCGTAATAACAGAAACATCATGGTCAACAACGTTGGTGGCGTCTAGACGGCCGCCAAGTCCTACTTCAAGCAACACAACGTCGACTTTCTCTGCTTGGAAAATACGTAGCGCAGCAAGCGTACCGAATTCAAAGAGACTAAGGCTGATATCACCACGCTGCTTTTCTACATAGTCGAATGCTTCACAGTGCTTTGCATCTACAACGTCGACGCCATTAATGCGTACACGCTCGTTGTAACGAATCAGGTGCGGAGAGCTGTAAACACCGACTGAATAGCCAGCATCGAGTAAAATGGCTTCCATTAACGCACACGTTGAGCCTTTGCCATTGGTGCCGGCAACAGTGATTACGGTTGGAGCTGGTTTGGTAAGATTGGCTTTGTTTGCTACCGCTTGGACACGGTCTAAGCCTAGATCAATTGCTGAGGAATGAATATTTGCTAAATAATCAAGCCACATCTCTAATGAAGATGTGGCTTGAGGAATTGGGTTTTGGGTCATCTAACTTTAACCATTAAATTCTTTGGTTTTTATGTTAGTTGATACTTTACCCTTTTTCGTCCGCTTCTGGTACAGAATATGGTTCTTCATTTGGAGATTCGTTAACCGAAACCACCAAAGGAGACTTGTGGTTAGTCATCTTAGCGATTAGACCACCCACACGCTGACGCATTTCACGACGGTCAACGATCATATCAATCGCACCGTGATCAAGCAGGAACTCACTACGCTGGAAACCTTCAGGAAGATCTTCACGTACTGTTTGCTCGATAACACGACGACCAGCAAAGCCAATCAGCGCCTTAGGTTCACCGATGTTGATATCACCCAACATAGCCAAACTTGCTGATACACCACCCATTGTAGGGTCAGTTAGAACCGAAATAAACGGCAGACCTTTTTCTGATAGACGCTCAAGCGCAGCACTGGTTTTTGCCATTTGCATAAGAGACATCAATGCCTCTTGCATACGAGCGCCACCACTTGCTGAGAAACAAACAAGTGCGCAATTGTTTTCAATTGCTGCATCCACCGCTTTTACGAAGCGAGCACCAACAACTGAACCCATTGAACCGCCCATAAAGGAGAATTCAAACGCACACGCCACAAGGGGTAGACCAAGCAGTTCACCTTGCATCACAACTAGCGCATCTTTCTCTCCGCTATTTTTTTGTGCTGCAGAGATACGCTCTTTGTATCGCTTAGAATCTTTAAATTTCAGTTTATCCTGTGGCTCAAGTTCGGTACCTAATTCAACTCGATTGCCTTCATCTAAAAACGTTTCCAAACGACGACGCGCTTTCATGCGCATATGATGGTTACACTTTGGACAAACTTCTAGGTTACGCTCTAGTTCAGCATGGTATAAAACCTGTTCACAAGAGGTACATTTAGTCCACACACCTTCTGGGATAGAAGCTTTGCGTGAACTTACTAGGTTGCTTTTCTCTAAAATCTTTTCAAGCCAACTCATGGAAGACCTTTTCTCTCAACTCTTCCGCTTCATTGCGAAAGATATAAATTCGACATAATACCGACGGATTAAACCATATCTTGCAGCTACTGTAGATAAAAAACTGGTTGTACCTATTTTTGATATCATAAATAGCGTATGTTTTCCGCTCACATTCAATGTAAACACTACCGATATTTTGAAATAAGTTTGTAAAATTAGTTCAAATTATCTGGCAAAAACAGTGGACCGATCGGCACTTCAGGTAACCCAAATTCTTCTGGATAGTCTACATCTACCAGGTACAGACCTTCCGCTTTCGCTGTCGCACCCGCTAGTTTGCGATCTTTAGCCTCTAGCAACCATTTGATCCATTCAGGGCTCTCTTCACCACGTCCAACCTTTATCAAGCTACCCGTGATGTTACGAACCATATGATGCACGAACGCATTAGCTTTAATATCAATAACCACATAGTTCCCATGGCGCGTAACGTTCAGATGCATCAAGTTTCGAAATGGGCTACGAGACTGACAATGCGCCGCACGAAACGACGTAAAATCATTTTCACCAAGCAGATACTGCCCTGCCTCATGCATTTTTTTCTCGTCGAGCTCACCATGATAGTGGCTCACACCAGAGTTTAAGATGCCAGGCCGTAAAGCATGATTGAAAATAATGTAACGATAACGGCGCGCTGTCGCTGAGAATCGTGCATGGAAATCATCTGGGACTTCCTTAGCCCAACGAACCGCTATATCACTCGGCATGTTCGCGTTTGCGCCCATAGTCCAAGCTACCATTTTTCGAGTAACGTTGGTATCAAAGTGCACAACTTGTCCTGTGCCATGCACGCCAGCGTCTGTCCGACCAGCACACTGCACTTCAACTGGGTGATTAGCAACAACGGACAATGCTTTCTCTAGCTCTTCTTGGACACTTTTCACTTCTCTTTGGCGCTGCCAACCAAAGTAGTTTGTACCGTTGTACTCGATACCTAATGCGATTCTCATCTTAACCTTCGAACTCTAAAATGGGGCGGGAAGTATATACTCAAGTCACCTCAAGTTGCCAGTTTCAACAAGGATGACGTAAAGGCATCACCATACTAGCGAGACACAAAAAGGGTAGCCAACGCTACCCTTTTCGATTTATCGGCCATTAATGGCATCAATCAGGCTCTTTGCTTCGCGGCGAATATCATCTTCACCGTAAACAATCGCCTCTTCTAGTAATTTTATCGCCCCTTGAGAATCATTCATCTCGAGATAGATTTTAGCAAGGTCCAGTTTTCCAGCAGCTTCAGCATTGCTATCTACGTCAACATCGCCGATCTCACCGATAACATCTGGAAATTCGTTCAATCCGACATCAAGCTTCAGATCTTCTTCTTCGAATTCACCACCTTCTTTATCGACCTGAGCCATCAATTCATCAATCGTCATAAATTGATTTTTCTTTGGGTCGAAGTCATCCAAGTCGCTTTGCTCTGCCCAGTTTTCTTGCGCGATCTCTGGCTGACTTAGTGCGTCACTCGAATTCCAAACATCACGCTGGTCCTCAGGCACATCTTCCGTAGAACTTACGCTATCGGCAGCGGGTTTAAAGCCATCCCAATCATCTCCAACATCAAGCATGGTTTCAAAATCCATACCTGCGCTTGCGATGGTGTCACTGTCTAACTGACCTTCAAATACCTCTGAACTTGCGTCTTCAGCAAGAAGGTTAGCCATTGAAGATTCATCATCTAAGTCACTTAGCGGCTCACCCTCTGCCGCCGTTGGCTGCACTTCTGGTTCAGTATCAAAACCGTTTTGCTGCGCAAAAACTTCAAACAAAGCATCATGATCGTTATCGGCTTGAAGAGTTGGTCTCGATGTCTCAGCTTCAACATTAGGAGTCTCTGGCGCACTCTCATTCATTGATGCGAGAACATCTTCCTCATTGAACTCAGGAAGATCTTGGTCGTCAAAACTTAGCTCTTCATCCTCACCGGAGATTGGTTCTATATCTGCGGTTTCAGAGCTCGGTAATTCTGGCTCTTCTTCCATAGATGCCAAGGCGTCTTCTTCACTGAACTCTGGTAGATCGAGTTCATCAAAATCGAACTCTTCTTCTGCTTCAGTAGCAGACTCAGCTTCAGAGCGCTCAGGCTCGATAGATTCTGGTTCATCTAACGTAGGTTCGCCTGCCATGGACGCCAATGCATCCTCTTCACTAAACTCTGGCAGTTCTAGTTCATCGAAATCGAACTCTTCTTCTGCTTCAGTAGCAGACTCAGCTTCAGAGCGCTCAGGCTCGACAGATTCTGATTCTGGGTCATCAAACTCAGATTCGTCGGCCATAGACGCCAATGCGTCCTCTTCGCTGAACTCTGGCAGTTCGAGTTCGTCGAAATCGAACTCTTCTTCTGCTTCAGTCACCAACTCAGCTTCAGAGCGCTCAGGCTCGATAGATTCTGGTTCATCTAACGTAGGTTCGCCTGCCATGGACGCCAATGCATCCTCTTCACTAAACTCTGGCAGTTCGAGTTCATCGAAATCGAACTCTTCTTCTGCTTCAGTCGCCGACTCAGCTTCAGAGCGCTCAGGCTCGATAGATTCTGGGTCATCTAACGCAGGTTCGCCCGCCATAGACGCCAATGCGTCCTCTTCGCTAAACTCTGGTAGATCGAGTTCATCAAAATTGAATTCATCTTCTGCTTCAGTGGCCGAATCAGCTTCAGAGCGCTCAGGCTCGACAGGCTCTGGTTCATCAAACGCAGGTTCGTCCGCCATGGACGCCAGTGCGTCTTCTTCACTGAACTCTGGTAGATCGAGTTCATCAAAATCGAACTCTTCTTCTGCATTGGTGGCCGAATCAGTTTCTGATGCTAGTTCTGAACTTTCTGGCTCACTTTTGTTACCCGAGTTTTGTTCTTGTTCTGGTTGAGTTTCACTTTCTAGTTCAGGCTCATCCAGTAGCCAATCTTCTTCTTGTGGAACACCAAATTCATTTTCTACTGTATTTGGTGTCGGAGTGAACGCCGGAGCGTCTTCTTCTGTCTCAACTTGAGGCGGCACTTTAGCATCAGGCTCTACTGATGCATCTTGCGTTGACTTAGAATTGGCATCCTCTTCTTGTTGTGGCGAAGATTCCTCTATCTCAGCTTGCGGCTCTTCAACTTGTTGTTGCGTTAAATCATCTTCAGTATCAAATAGTGCATCCAGTTCAGCAGAAAAGTCCGCTTTTTCTTGCTCTGTAGGCTGAAGCTCTTCACTGTCTGACTCAAACAAGTCGTCTAGCTCGCTCATTAAAGGATCGTTCTCTGATGAGAGATCCTCTAAATCACCAAGAAACTCATCGCTGCTAAATGGCTCTGAAGCAGTTTCTGGCTCGGTTAATGGTTGCTCTGGCGCTGTTTGTTGTGGGTCTGGTTGACTGTCACTTAATAAAGCGTCGATGTCCAAACCAGACTCAATTTCCGACTCTTCATGAGCGGGCTCTGACTCGGCTATTGAAGATGGTTTTTCGTCGCCGTCTGGTTCGCCAAAACCAAGTGAAGCGAGTAACTCTTCCTTTTCCGATTTAGTCTGTGCAGGGCTTTCGTCCTCTCGAATCAGATCATCAAACGGGTCTAACTCAGTCTCAGTTCCTGTCTCTTCATCAAGTTCTGGTGTGACGTCATCAATGATTTCATCCAGTAAATCTGTGCTATCTGCATCTAACTCTTCAATCGAGTCATCACCTTCAAAACCAGAGAGTGCTTCTAGCTCATTCAGTGGGTCAAACTCGTCGTCTGTTTCATCTTCGTCAAAATCGATCAGTTCATCGAGTAAGTCCGTACTGTTTTCATCTAGAACGGCGTCTTCGCTGGCGTCACCTTCAACTTCTGTCGACTCAGTAACAGGCTGCTCGTATTGAGCTAATAGCTTATCGATATCGTCATCAGATGCCTCTCCTGCGCTGAAATCATCATCCGATACGGGCTGTTTTAGTTCAGGTTCATCGGTATCTAGGTCGAAGTCGTCATTGCCAAGTTCCGCAAACAAGTCATCAAGCATATCCTGATCGACAGTGTCACTTGGTAACTCTTCTGACGGCTCATCTGCTGCAAGTAGTTCCGCAAATGCGTCATCTGAGAGCGAATCTGCTTTCTCGTTCGTATCATCTGAAAGATCGAAGCCAGCCTCATCGTCATCGAGCACTTCTAGTTCTGGAGCAACCTCATCTAAGGCTCGCTCCATCTCTTCTAAACCAAGCGCTTTTTCTTCGCCGTTAACTTGGATACCATTGTTTGATGACTCAAACTCATCCAGACCAACATCCAGGTCGCCGTCATCACCGATACCCGCAAATGGGTCATCGTCCCCTTCTAGATTGAAATCAAGTTCTTCATCGTCAAGGTTGGCAAAGACGTCTTCTTCTAAGTCTGGCTTCTCTTCTTGTGTAGCCTGAGTATTTATATCTTCATCTGCGAACAACTCATCATCAAGTGTGAGTTCTTCATCCAGCTCGTCCGTCGCCGCTAAACCAATTGGCGCAGCTAATGGATCGGTTTCCTGAGGCGATTGCGCAGCAGGCTCTTCCTCTTTGTTTTTAGAACGGCGACCAAGCAACATCACAACCAACAGTGCCAGCAATGCACCTGGAATAAGCGCCGCTAAGCCGACAAGCCAACCATTAGACAAAATCTTGTCAACCGTACTTGGCTGCATGCGTTGTTGCTCGGCAAGGCGTTGGCGCTCTTCAGCAAGCAGTTTCTCGACTTCCGAGCGAATGCGTTCTTCGTCATTCAGTTCATTTTTCAAGGTTTCAACTTCGCTTTGCACTTCTGACAACATTAAGCGAAGACGATGGTTCTTCTCTTCCAATGACTCTAATTCACTTTGTGAGCCTTGAAGTTTGTCTTTTAACGCACTGACCTGCTTTTCACCCTGCGGAGAGGTGTTCACAGGTGGCGCAGGAATAACTGGTATTGTTTTTTGAACCGGTTTTGGTTCCGCAGCTACAGTGGTTTCTGGTTTAGGAGCAACAGGCTTGGGTTCTACTTTTATTTGTGGCTTTGGTTGCTCGGTGACGCGTTGCGCTGGCGTGGCTCTATTTGTCGGCTTCGGCTGTTTTAACTTAGCCTCGTGCGCTTTCATAATCGCAACAGCTTGCTCTGTAGTCGCGCTTTGCACTTGCTCTAGAGACGGTACTCGTAGTCGACTCCCTGGGATCAACTCATGAATGTTTTGGTTCTCAAACGCTTGAGGGTTAATTCGATAAATGGCAAGAAGCGTTTGTTGAACGGTAACACCGCGTGAAGGTCGTAATTCTGAAGCGATCGACCATAGTGTTTGATTTTCACCAGTCGGACCAAAGAAACGTGACGGCTGAGTATTTGCAGGAGGAGCAGGTAATGCTCGCTCAATATCTTCAGCATAGCTCGGAGATGATTGCACTTCACCAGATGGTCCAACAAGACGAATTCCTTCGGCTTGAACCACTGATGATGTCTGAGTCGCGCTCATCAACACAAGGGCTGCTAACAAACGCTTATAATTTTGACGCATAGAAGGCTCAGTTTTGTGCTAAATACAATTTGAAATGGTGATCGGTTAAATATATCGGATATCACATGCAAAACTATAGCGTTGAGAATAAAAAATGTGTGGCTCTCGCCATATTCGTACTAATCTCACACTATTTTGTTCCGTTCGTACAAAAAAGCCTCGCATAATGCGAGGCTTTGAAATGAACAGTAAGTGACTTAGTAGTAATCGCGGATCAGGACTTCAGCGATTTGTACCGCGTTAGTTGCTGCGCCTTTACGCACGTTATCCGCCACAACCCACAAGTTTACACCACTGTGGTGGCTGATATCGTTGCGGATACGACCAACCATAACATGATCTTTACCACCCGCATCACGCACTTGTGTCGGGAAGTCATCACCGTGGAAGACTTCGATACCGTCAGTTTGCTCAAGCAAGTTAACGACTTCTTGTGCATCGATTGGAGAGCGAGTCTCAATGTGAAGCGCTTCAGCATGACCATAGAATACCGGCACACGCACACACGTTGGGTTTACTGTGATTGATGGATCGTTAAAGATCTTCTGTGTTTCCCACACCATTTTCATTTCTTCTTTGGTGTAGCCATTTTCCATCATCTGATCGATTTGCGGAATACAGTTAAACGCAATCTGTTGAGAGAATTGCTTCTTATCCGCAGGCAGACCGTTTAGAAGCTTAGCCGTTTGACCTGCTAGTTCGTCAATGCCCGCTTTACCCGCACCAGATACGGATTGGTATGTAGATACGTTAATACGCTCAATACCCACTGCATCGTGAATTGGTTTTAGTGCCACCAGCATTTGAATGGTCGAACAGTTTGGGTTCGCGATGATGTTACGGTTACGAAACTCTGCAATCGCTTCTGGGTTTACTTCTGGCACAACAAGAGGAATGTCGTACTCGTAACGGAAGTGTGAAGTGTTGTCGATAACGATAACACCTTCATCTGCCGCGATTGGCGCCCATTTTTCAGATAGCTCACCACCAGCAGAGAACAACGCAATATGAGCTTGAGACCAATCAAACTCTTCAACGTTCTGTACACGAACCGTTTTGCCATTAAAGCGATAAGTCTTGCCTTCGCTACGCTCACTTGCCAATAAGTGAATGTCTCCCACTGGGAATTTACGTTCTTGAAGCACTTCTAAAATTGTTTCACCGACCGCACCGGTCGCACCTAAAATGGCAACATTATATTGCTGGCTCATTGACTTACCTCAATCTGAAAACCTAGTTCTGCTAATGGAGCAAGGTTACATGTTTTGTTACCCACTAGCGTGACAGCGCTGTATTCACGGCGATCCCAGTAGTTTTTACGCATCAGGTCAAAAGCACCTGGCTTACTGATCTCACGACGGAAAAGAGCGTCATCTCTACGCACATCATAGATTAACTGCGTGATGTTATGCAGTGTTGCTTCATCCCAAGCTCTGTCCAATACCATAGTAGGAACAGGCGCGGTTGGCAGTAAATCGCTGGCATGCGCACGTAATTCGTTATTTAAGAACTCACAGTAGCTGTTGAAAATCATCGTCGTACCGCGAGCTTTCCCTTCCAAGCCGTAGCCTGCAACGTGAGGGGTTGCGAATGCTAGCAGAGGCAGAAGCTCCATATCAACCTCTGGTTCAAATTCAAATACGTCAAGCGCTGCGGTAAAACCATCGTTTTTGAAAAGACGTTGCTTCAATGCCTCGTTATCAACGATTGGACCTCGCGCGGCGTTAATCAAAATCTGATCACCACGAAGCGAGTTTAAAACCGTTTCATCAATTAAATGATGAGTTGGATATGGGCCATCTTTGGTGATTGGCGTATGTAGTGTAATGATGTCTGAGCTTTCAATCAGTTCTGTCAACGGAGTAAAGCTACGAGGATCACCAGCCTCTTGTTTGAATGGGTCATTGATGAGAACTTTAATCCCCATGCCTTTCAAACATTTCTCTAGGTAGCTACCTACTTGGCCTGCACCAATAATACCTACCGTCTTGTCAAATACCGAGAAGCCTTGTTGCTGAGCGAGCACCATCATTACGCTGAACGCATACTCCGCCACACCCACTTTGTTACAACCCGGCGCAGCGGTGAAGAATATACCTTTCTCTTTTAAAAGTGCTTGGTCAACATGATCCATACCTGCTGTTGCCGTACCAACAAACTTCAGCTTGTTTGCTTTGCTGATCAGGTCAGCATTCACTTTGGTGACTGAGCGAATCATTAGGGCATCAACGTCCACTAAATCATCAGCCGTCAGTGTACGACCTGGTTTTAGAATTACGTTACCGAGTTGGCTGAATAGCTCTTCAGCGTACGGCATATTTTCATCAACAATAATTTTCATAGCGCCAGCGTTTTAACATCCATTTGTATGAGTTCGTTTATTCGCAAGATGCGAAACTAAAGCGATTGTGCCCTTTTCCCGAAAAATCTCAAGAAATAACCCTAATAAACCTCAAGGAGATTAGTTCCAAAGAAATCGTTTAACGGGAAGCAATGTAAAAAGCAGAAATTGAGAAAAGAAAAAGCCCGGCTAAATAGCCGGGCAAAGTTCCAGAACAAAAGGATCCTATCCCGCTCTCCATGGGATAGAGTCTGCGTCTGTTCGATCAGTGTGACTGATCAAGCTCTGGAAACTGGATTGTTGACGCTGTTCTCACTCACGTGGCGCGCCAACAAATTCAGTTAACCTTGGTACTTTTTAATAACCAAAGTTGCGTTTGTGCCGCCAAAGCCAAAGCTGTTTGACATTACGGTTGTTAACTCTGCATCACGTGCTTCTGTCACGATGTCCAGACCTTGAGCTGCTTCGTCCAAGTTTTCAATATTGATGCTTGGAGCAATGAAGTTTTTGTCTAGCATAAGTGTTGAGTAAATCGCTTCGTGCACACCAGCTGCGCCTAGTGCATGACCAGTCATTGCTTTTGTTGCAGAGATTGCTGGGCTGTTCTCACCAAACAATTGTTGGATCGCACCAAGCTCTTTCACGTCACCAACTGGTGTCGACGTGCCGTGCGTGTTGATGTAATCCACACCGTCAACGTCTTGCATCGCCATCTTCATACAACGGATCGCGCCTTCACCTGATGGTGCTACCATGTCATAGCCATCTGAAGTCGCACCGTAACCTACGATCTCACCGTAGATTTTCGCGCCACGTGCTAGAGCGTGCTCAAGTTCTTCGATAACCAGCATGCCGCCACCGCCAGAGATAACGAAACCATCACGGTCCGCATCATACGTACGAGATGCTTTGTCTGGAGTGTCGTTGTATTTCGTTGACAGCGCACCCATGGCGTCAAACATCATGGTTTGAGACCAATCAAGCTCTTCACCGCCACCCGCAAAAACAATGTCTTGTTTACCAAGTTGAATAAGCTCCATCGCGTGACCGATACAGTGTGCAGAGGTAGCACATGCAGAGCTCATTGAGTAGTTCACACCACGAATCTTAAATGGCGTAGCAAGACAAGCGGAAACCGTAGAAGACATAGTACGAGGAACCATGTAAGGGCCAACTCGTTTTACGCCTTTTGCGCGCATCGTGTCTGTCGCTACCGTTTGGTTGTATGCAGAAGCACCGCCAGAACCCGCAACGATACCGGTACGATCGTTTGAAACCTGATCCTCTGTAAGACCAGCGTCTGCGATTGCCTGCTCCATTGATAGGTATGCATAAGCAGCCGCATCACCCATAAAGCGCATCTGCTTACGGTCGATGTGTTCCGCCGGGTTGATTTTTAGGTCACCCCATACTTGCGAACGAAGACCGTGTTCTTTGAACTGCTCAGATGCAGTGATGCCAGATTTGCCCGCTTTAAGAGACGCTAGAACTTCTTCGACGTTGTTACCGATACTTGAAACAATACCCATACCGGTGATTACGACTCGTTTCATTATGACATTCCTATAATTCAAAAATCCGCTAGATGATAACTAAGATAGTCAACAAAAGTGGTCAGCTTTCCCATAAATTCGTACAATCGCCCCATTCTTACCGCGCCAAATCACAAATTTGCACCATTATGACTTCAATAAAAAACGCAGAACTTGGTTGGAACGAAGCTGGTACTCCGGTTTCAGACCAATTTGATGATGTTTACTTCTCTAACGTAAACGGTCTTGAAGAGACACGCTACGTTTTCTTAAAACAAAATCATCTCCCAGAAAGATGGCAGGAATTTGACCAAAGACGTTTTGTCATTGGTGAAACAGGATTTGGCACGGGATTAAACTTCTTAGCAGTATGCCAGTGGTTTAGTGAGTTTCGTCGTCAGCATCCAGACGCAACATTGAAAGAACTGCATTTTATTAGTTTTGAAAAATACCCGCTAAGCCAAGCGGATTTAAAGAAGGCGCATGAAGCTTGGCCTGAGCTAGCTGAGTACGCGGAAAAGTTACAAAAACACTACCCTGCCGCCGTACCTGAGTGTCACCGCATTGTGCTTGAAGATGGCGCAATTACACTCGACCTTTGGTTTGGCGACATCAAAGACTGCATGCCGCAAGTCCCATACAACGAACAAGGTTTGATTGACGCTTGGTTTTTAGATGGATTCGCGCCAAGTAAAAACCCAGAAATGTGGAACCAAAATCTGTTCAACAACATGGCTAAGTTAGCCAAGCAAGACTGTACAGTTGCCACTTTTACCGCAGCGGGCTTTGTGCGTCGAGGATTGAACGAAGCAGGCTTTGCAATGAAAAAAGTCAAAGGCTTTGGCACCAAGCGTGAAATGATCGCAGGTTCGATGGAACAACGCGAAAAGCAGTCGAACCACCTTCCGTGGTTCAATCGCATGGCGTCCAGCAATCTTGATTCGATTGCCATAATCGGAGGCGGTATTGCCAGCGCGGCGTTAGCGAAAACGTTGGTTCGTCGTGGCCAAAACGTCACGCTTTACTGCAAAGACACTCAACCAGGCGAAGGAGCGTCGGGTAATCGTCAAGGGGCCGTGTATCCATTGTTGAACGGTCCTCATACTGGTGTGTCGCGTGTGTTTGCGCCTGCATTTTTGTTTGCAAGACAATTTATTGGACAAGCTGCGGAGTCGGTTACATTCGATCACGATTGGTGTGGTGTAACTCAGCTAATGTGGGATGAAAAATCTGCTGATAAGCTGGAAAAGATGCTTGCGGGTAATTTTCCTTCTGAATTGATTCAAAAACTGTCCGCCGAGGAAACTGCGAATACTATCGGATTACCTATCGATATGTCGTCTGTGCACTACCCAATGGGAGGGTGGTTGTGCCCTGCCGAGCTAACGCGTGGGTTAATCAAACAATTAGAACAGACATCGTTACTCTCAACGAAGTTTGAACATCACGTTGAAGCATTAAATTGGGATGAAGAGCATCAGCTTTGGACACTAACGGTCAATGGTCAAACATTTGAGCACTCAACCGTTGTGATTGCGAATGGCCATGAGTTCCAGACATTGAGCCAAACCGCTTCCCTGCCGATGGGACAGGTGAAAGGGCAAGTCAGTCATGCTCCGGCAACCGAAACGCTGAGTCAATTGAAAACGGTATTGTGTTACGACGGCTACATGACGCCTGTTAACCCAAACAATCAGCACCTGTGCATAGGCGCGAGCTACGATCGCAGTCACCTAGACTACGAATTTGATGAAAACGCTCAGAAGGATAACGCAGAAAAGTTAGTTAAGTGCGTACCGAACCAAGAATGGCCAAAAGAGGTAGATATCAGGGGCAATCGATCTCGCCAAGGTATTCGCTGCGTGAGCCGAGATCACTTACCATTTGTCGGAAATGTGGGTGACTTTGAGACGATAAAAACGCAATACGCCAACTTACAAAATCAAAAAGCAGAAGAGGTAGAAACCGTTCATCAGTTCACTAACTTATTCTGCTTCTTAGGTTTAGGATCTCGTGGGCTGAGCTCTGCACCATTGTTAGCTGAAGTGTTGGCCTCGCAAATCTGTGGAGACCCGCTGCCATTACCTGTTGATGTATTGACCGAACTTCATCCAAGTCGAATGTGGGTTCGTAAACTAAGAAAAGGCAAAGCCATTACTGAGCTGTAAGAGTATTCTCTCGTTTACATTCCCGACGCAGGTATGTGTCGGGAATCGCTAACTCATTAAGTCACTCGTGTTGAAATTACTTCAGCTGTGCAATTGCCTGTTTCACTTGCTCTGCTACTTCCGGATTTACCGCCTCACCAGACTCCACATCAAAGTTCTCGTAGAAGCTCGGCACAGATAGCGATGCTTTCACATCTGCTCCGAAAAATTGCGCGGAACCTGTTGCCGCCGCAAGAACGCTCTGTGCACCACCCGGGCCAGGAGAAGTTGCTAAGTAAACGACCGGCTTGTTTTGAAATACGTTGCGCTCAATGCGCGTCGCCCAATCAAACAGGTTTTTATACGCTGCTGGGTATGAGCCGTTATGCTCTGCGAAGGAAACAACAATAGCGTCAGCCTCAGCCAAATCACGTAAAAATGCGACAGCACCTTCAGCTTGACCAATTTCTTTCTCTTTGTCTTCGCTAAACATCGGTACTTGATAATTGTTTAAGTCTAAAACGTTCACTTGAGCGTCTTCGACTTGGTTTGCTGCGTAAGTAGCAAGTAGTTTATTGATTGAGGTAGAGCTGGTAGAAGCACCAAATGCGACAATTTTCATGGTTGTAATCCTTTGTTCACGTTTTATGCTAACCAGAATAAAAGTTGAACAGTTTCGCTACAACCACAAAAATTTTATGGAGAGGTTCGAATTTTTCGAAGTAGTAAATGACTTGGACTAATAAACGGAGAACGACGTTCGGAGATTAAGCCTGAGCCTGCAGTTCTTGCCACAAGTCACTGACGATCGCGCGATCAGCTGGGCTTAATTCGGTACGAGCGTCTTCCAAACTGCTCTCAATGCGTGACTTCAGCTCAGTAATATCGCTAATGCCTTCTTCTTCACAAGATGCCGCAGACAAAGAGATGTGACCACGTAGATAACCACCAGCAAACAATTCATCGTCAGATGCTGTTTCAATTCGAGCATCAATCAGTTCCAGTAGTTTTTCTTCAAATTCAATAATCATGGTGTATCTCTGAGGTTATTTGAGGTTATTTAACGCAAAAGTCTGACGCTTCCAGCGGCTTGGTTTGGTAAAACGCACGCAGAGCATCCGAAAGCATTTTCACTCGTAAAGGCAAGCCAGCTTCCAAAATGCCCAACACTTCTTTATGCACTTTCTGCATAAAGCCAAGCCTATCTGGTTCAAAATCGCCGTGTAGATTGTCACAACTCACCGTAAAAGGGAAGCCAGCACTTTGTGCCAGAATCCATTCATAAGCTTGCGGACGCACTTCAACTTTCTCAAACTCCGCTTGAACTTCTGCCGTGCGCCCATCGGGTTCATACCAATAGCCAAAATCTTCCAGCAAACGACGCTCTGGCCCTGCCACACACCAATGCGAGATTTCGTGTAATGCGGAGGCATAAAAACCCCGAGCAAAAATAATCCGATGATGAGGATCTTCATCATCAGCAGGAAGATAAATAGGCTCATCACCACCTAACTCCAATTTCGTATTAAATTGGTCTAAAAAGGTGTCATTAAAAATGGTAATAAGGTCTTGGTATTCGTGGGTCATCGTCGAGTTTGTACTTCAGTTTGACATGCGCTGGGTATTGTCGCTGTTTTTATCTATTAGGTAAAGATGCTCCCACAGTTTTGGTTATTAGTTGAATTTATCTGAACATCGCTTTCTCCATATAATTTCTCATTCGTCAGCGTACTCATTTGCTACTACACTCTCGCCTTATTTTGATGCTGCTCAAACTGCTGTTTTTTAAGCGGTTTGATTACAAGCATGTTGCTGGTTTTAATCACTTTTTAAGATTGATAAAACCTTTTGTAAGTGTTGTTGCTGCGCCTACGATGATTCATGTAGAACGTAGTGACTTTTTACGTTGAGTGTCTCCCTATGTTGCTAAGTGTGTTGTATATCATTGGTATCACGGCTGAAGCCATGACAGGTGCGTTGAGCGCTGGTAGAAGAAAAATGGACTGGTTTGGTGTTATGTTGGTGGCCAGTGCAACGGCCATTGGTGGTGGCACCGTACGTGACATTTTACTGGGACACTACCCTCTTGGTTGGGTAAAAAACCCAGAGTTCCTAGCAATCACGTGTGTTGCGGGTGTACTTACCACAGGCTTAGCGAAATGGGTGATTAAGCTAAAAGGTCTATTCATCCGCCTTGATGCGTTAGGTTTGATCGTGTTCAGCATCATCGGAACTAAGATTGCGATGGGCATGGGCTTACACCCTGGGATCTGTATGGTTTCAGCGCTAGTAACGGGTGTATTCGGTGGGCTACTCCGCGACTTAATCTGTCGCCAAACACCGTTGGTGCTCCATGAAGAACTTTACGCTTCTGTCGCTCTTATCGCATCAGGAATGTACTTAGCGCTATTAGAATTTAATGTTCCCGATGTAACAGCCACTATCATTACACTGATCACCGGTTATATGCTGCGTATGGCCGCGGTACGTTTTAAGTGGCGTCTCCCTTCTTTCAATTTGGAAACGGAAGGCTCACTCCATTAAGCAAAAACTACTTAAACAAAAAAGGTTGCCTGATAAAATTGTGCCACCCGCGATTAAGTGAGTGGCATAATTTTATATTCAGTCATCCTGAACAGCGACGAAGGAGCATGATTCAGGATCTATTATCCGAGCACTCTGTTGTCAGAGATGTTTCTTTCTCTTTTCATCGCGCTGAAATTAGATTCCTAGTCTCGCTATAGCTCGCTGGAATGACACAAAGCTCTTAAATCTTCGGTGTTTCAGTTGTTACGCCATGGTTTTGACCACGATGACGCAGCAAATGATCCATCACCACGATCGCTAGCATCGCTTCAGCTATTGGTACGGCACGAATACCCACACAAGGATCATGACGGCCTTTGGTGATCAGCTGAGTTGGCTCACCTTCTTTTGTGATGGTCTCACCCGGAACTGTGATGCTTGATGTTGGCTTAAGCGCAATGTTAGCCACAATGTCTTGACCAGTTGAGATACCGCCAAGAATACCGCCCGCGTGATTACTGCCAAAACCTTCAGGAGCAAGCGTATCACGGTGTTGACTGCCTTTTTGGTTTACCACATCAAAGCCATCACCAATCTCAACGCCTTTCACCGCATTAATGCTCATTAGCGCGTGTGCAATGTCGGCATCAAGACGATCAAATACAGGTTCACCAAGCCCAACAGGCACGTTAGTTGCCACAACCTGAATTTTCGCGCCAATTGAGTCGCCTTCTTTTTTCAGGTCACGGATAAGTTGGTCAAACGCTTCTACTTTGTCCACATCTGGGCAAAAGAACGCGTTGTTTTCGATTTCGTTCCAATCTACCTTGTCGATAGAGACATCACCCATTTGTGACAAGTACGCGCGAATCTCAACACCAAACTCATCTTTCAAGTATTTCTTCGCGATTGCACCCGCCGCCACACGCATTGCGGTTTCACGAGCAGACGAACGGCCGCCACCTCGATAGTCACGGATGCCATACTTTTGGTGGTAAGTATAATCAGCATGACCCGGACGGAATTTATCTTTGATGTCCGAGTAATCTTTTGAGCGCTGATCGGTGTTTTCAATTAGCAAACCGATCGATGTGCCTGTGGTTTTGCCTTCAAAAACACCAGAAAGAATTTTAACTTCATCCGGTTCACGACGTTGTGTGGTGTAACGTGATGTGCCTGGACGACGGCGGTCGAGATCGATTTGCAGATCTGCTTCTGTAATTTCTAACCCCGGAGGACATCCGTCTACGATACATCCCAGTGCGATACCGTGACTTTCCCCGAATGTCGTCACTCGGAAATGTTGTCCGATACTGTTTCCTGCCATTACTTCCTCAAGTTTTTATCGCTACGCCCTCTCAAACCAGAGCGCAACTGCTTTCCAATTCTTCGTGGATTCATAGTGGCTTTATTACGTTTTGATGTAAAGAGTTAATATCGGCGAGTTATGTATAAAAAAACACCGAGCATAAAGCTCGGTGTTTTGACGTTTAGTGCAAGACCCTATTAGTCTTTGTACAGTTTGAACTCTTCGGCACACTCAACCAGCTGATCACGCGTTAGCATGAATACGCCGTGACCGCCGTTCTCAAACTCAATCCAAGTGAACGGAATCTGTGGGTACTGTTCCATCATATGAATCATTGAGTTGCCAACTTCACAGATAAGAATGCCGTTATCTGTTAGGTAGTCTGGTGCGTTTGCAAGAATACGACGCACAAGTTTTAGGCCATCCGTACCGGCTGCTAAACCAAGCTCAGGTTCGTGTGTGAACTCGTCTGGCAGGCTGTTCATGTCTTCTTCATCCACATATGGTGGGTTAGACACGATCAGGTTGTACTTCTCTTTTGGTAGGTCGCGGAACAAGTCAGAGCGAATTGGGAATACTTGCTGCTCCATGCCGTGATCTTGTACGTTTTGCTCCGCGACTTGTAGTGCGTCCGTTGAGATATCAATCGCATCCACTTCAGCTTCAGGGAACGCGTGAGCACATGCAATTGCGATACAGCCGCTGCCTGTGCATAAGTCCATGATGCGCGCTGGCTCTTCTACCAACCAAGGTTGGAATTCAGCTTGAATCAACTCACCAATTGGAGAACGTGGCACGAGTACACGCTCGTCAACGAAGAACTCAAGACCGCAGAACCAAGCTTTGTTGGTTAGGTATGCAGTTGGTGTACGTTCATTGATACGTTTTACTACACGCTCAACAATACGCAGACGCTCGCTGGTCGTTAGGCGAGAGTTTAATACGTGCGGAGGCACATCAATCGGCAAGTATAAGGTTGGCAGGATAAGCTGAACCGCTTCATCCCACGCATTATCAGTACCATGACCGTAAAACAGGTTCGCTGCGTTAAAGCGGCTTACCGTCCAACGAATCATATCTTGAAGGGTATGCAGCTCCGATACCGCTTCTTCTACAAAAATCTTATCCAAAATTGCCTCCGAAAAGCGCTACAATACTGCCAATAAAAGTTTATTAATGAAATTGTTTACCTAATGAGCAAAAAAGACACCGAACACGATGACGATTTCGCCTTGTTTCAGGAAGCAGTACAGGGCGTAAAAAAGTTGCGACAGGATACCATAATCCAGCAACCAAAAAAAAATACTAAGCAAAAAGAAATCAAGCGCTCCAACCGTGAAGCGAGTGATTCTGAGTTTTACTTCTCCGACGAGTTTGTCCCTCTCTTAAATGAAGAAGGCCCAACTCGTTATGCACGTGACGACGTCTCCACTTATGAAGTTAAACGTCTACGTCGCGGCGTGTATGTACCGGACGTATTCCTCGATATGCACGGCATGACACAACAAGAAGCTAAGCGTGAACTTGGTGCGATGATCGCCTACTGCGTCAAAAACGAGATTCACTGTGCGTGTGTGCAACATGGCATTGGTAAACACATCCTGAAACAGAAAGCGCCACTTTGGTTAGCACAACACCCAGACGTAATGGCTTTCCACCAAGCGCCACTAGAATTCGGCGGTGATGGTGCGTTGTTAGTTTTGCTCTCGATTCCAGAAAAGTAACTAGCTCACTGTAGAAGCAATTAAACAAAAAGGCAGGAAATTTCCTGCCTTTCTTCATTCTATATCTAATGTTTAAATGCTTATTTGGTTTCGACGCTTATGGCGTAATATGCCACAGCACTTCACCGTTTTGCGTTTGTAGATCGTATTCAATACACACTAGACCTGATGTAGGAAACATCGGTGGTGCCATGTCTTTTACAAACTCTGAAGTGAGATAACCAACCAAAGGCAAGTGAGAGACAAGCAGAAGCGAGTCTAGTTTTTCCACTTCAATCAATGCACTTGCAAAATCAAATACATGCTCAGATTGGCCGTAAGGTGTAATATCTTCACAAGTTTCGATGCTTTTTGCAGCAAAATACTCGCTGATCTCTTGCCAAGTTTGTTGAGCTCTAATGTACGGACTCACCAACACTTTATCGAATTGCGCAAAACCTTGTTCTTTACAGGCTCTCGCAACCGCTTCTGATTCGACTCTGCCTCTTGGGGTCAATTGTCGTGCTGCGTCTGAATCTGCAAAATGCTCGGCTTCGCCGTGACGCATGATGAATATTTTCATGTTATTTCCTAGGGATAGCTAACGCTACCAAAAGGTTGACTGCTATCTTTATTAGATAGACGGGGCTAACTTTAATAATGACGAAACAAAAATACTGATATAATTATCTGTTCATTATACCAATTCGCTTGCTAAAGATAGCGACTTTCTTAACAATCTATTAAAAAGAATGTACTCAGTTCATCACAGTATTTAACTGTGCTATGAGTTCAGAGCATTCATTCAAACAGTTCTTCCCCATACGCAAACGCGATGGGCCTGTGCAGAAGTCTACGAATAACAAAAATACGGCAAGCAGTATTTGTCGAAACGCAAACTTTGCGCCCCCTAGCTAGGGGTTCATAATTACTGTAATGCGAAATCTGGAGACGCATCGTGCATCTAAGTCCTAACGATTCAAATCAATACCGCTACATTACCTTGAGCAATGATCTGCGTGTACTGCTGATTCATTCCGAGACAGCTCAACAGTCAGCAGCTGCTCTAGCAGTGAACGTTGGACACTTCGACGACCCAAACGATCGCCAAGGTCTGGCACACTATTTAGAACATATGCTTTTTTTGGGTACGGAAAAATACCCTAAAGTGGGCGAGTTTCAAAGTTATATTAGCCAGCATGGAGGAACAAATAACGCTTGGACGGGTACTGAGCACACTTGTTTCTTTTTTGATGTTACTCCGAATGCCTTTGAAAATGCCTTAGATCGATTTAGCCAATTTTTTACCGCACCATTGTTTAACGAAGAAGCTTTAGACAAAGAACGCCAGGCTGTCGACTCCGAATACAAACTCAAACTTAATGACGATTCTCGCCGCCTGTATCAAGTCAACAAAGAAGTCATCAATCCAGATCACCCTTTCTCTAAGTTCTCAGTCGGCAACCTAGATACATTAGGTGACCGAGATGGTAAATCCATCCGCGACGAAATTGTCGAGTTTCACCACTCTCAATACTCTGCCGATCTCATGACGTTGACGCTCTTTGGGCCGCAGTCGCTCGATGCTCAGCAAGCGTGGGTAGAAGCCATGTTTGCCAATATCCCAAACCACCACCTTCGTGGAAAATCGATTGATGTCCCCATTAACACCAAAGAAAGTACCGGAATTTTAGTTCAAGTTGAACCAATCAAAGAATTTCGAAAACTCATTCTCACCTTCCCAATGCCGGGAATGGATAAGCACTACGGCGTTAAACCACTCTCTTACTTCGCGCATTTACTCGGCTATGAAGGCGAAGGCAGCTTAATGCTCCAGCTAAAAAATGAAGGCTGGATTACGTCACTTTCTGCAGGAGGCGGCGCTAGTGGTAGCAACTATCGAGATTTTACGGTTAGCTGCACACTCACCCCGCTGGGTCTCAACCACGTTGACAACATCATCCAAGCGGTTTTTCAATACCTCTCGATGATCAAACAAGACGGGCTAGATGAATGGCGCTATCTCGAAAAACAAGCGGTGCTTGAGTCGGCGTTTCGTTTCCAGGAACCATCTCGACCAATGGATTTGGTTAGCCATCTTGTTATCAATATGCAGCATTATCAGCCAGACGATACCATTTATGGCGACTACAAAATGGCGGGCTATGATGAACAACTGCAGCGTTCGTTGCTGCAATACTTAACCATCGATAATGTCCGCGTAACCCTGATTGCAAAAGGACTGGAATACAATCGTACTGCCGAATGGTACTTTACTCCGTATTCCGTCACGCCTTTTAGTGATGAGCAACGCCGCTTCTATCAACAAATCGATCCAAGCTGGCAGTTCGTCTTACCAGAAAAGAACCCTTATATTTGCTACGATCTCGATCCCATGCCGTTCGAAAATGGTGGTTCACTACCAGAGTTAATTGAAGATCTCGAAGGCTTCCGACTTTGGCATTTACAAGATGATGAATTTCGCGTGCCAAAAGGCGTTGTATATGTCGCTATCGACAGCTCTCATGCTGTTGCATCACCGAAGAACATTGTCAAAACTCGCCTATGTGTCGAGATGTTCCTCGACTCGCTAGCAAAAGAAACCTATCAAGCTGAAATCGCAGGGATGGGTTACAACATGTACGCTCACCAAGGCGGGGTTACCTTAACCCTCTCAGGGTTCAGCCAAAAACTGCCTCAATTGTTGGAAATGATCCTGCACCGTTTTGCTTCTCGAGATTTCAGCCCTGCACGCTTTGAAACCATCAAGCAGCAACTGTTACGTAACTGGAGAAATGCTTCACAAGATCGTCCTATTTCGCAGCTGTTTAACGCACTTACAGGGCTACTTCAACCCAATAACCCGCCTTTCGCAACCTTAGTCGAAGCGCTAGAAGAAATCGAAGTCGATGAACTCTCAGTATTCGTAGAATCAATTCTTGCAGAGCTGCACGTTGAAATGTTTGTTTACGGAGATTGGCAGCGTCAACAAGCGCATGACATGGCGACGACCTTAAAGGATGCCCTAAGAGTAAAAGAGCAGCGTTATGAAGAGGCGCTCCGCCCACTCATCATGCTGGGAAAAAACGGCAGTTTTCAACGTGAAGTACATTGCAACCAGCAAGATTCGGCGGTCGTTATTTACCACCAGTGTGAGGATATTGAGCCTCGTAGCATTGCTCTATACTCATTGGCGAACCATCTCATGTCGGCAACATTTTTCCACGAGATCCGCACAAAACAGCAATTAGGTTACATGGTGGGCACTGGCAATATGCCACTTAACCGTCATCCGGGTATTGTGCTTTATGTGCAGTCACCCAATGCAGCGCCTGCCGAGCTGGTTACCTCAATCGATGAGTTCTTAAATGCCTTTTATATGGTGCTGTTAGAACTGAACGATTACCAATGGCATAGCAGTAAGCGCGGCTTATGGAATCAAATAGCGACGCCGGACACCACACTGCGAGGTCGTGCTCAGCGTCTTTGGGTTGCAATAGGAAACAAAGACACCGAGTTTAACCAACGTGACAAGGTACTTGCTGAACTGAAGAAATTGACCCGAGCAGACATGATTCGCTTTGTCGTTAATGAGTTGAAACCTCGCACGGCAAACCGATTGGTCATGCACTCTCAAGGGCAATCGCATTCGGACGCTCCGCGCATCCACTTAGGGCAAGAAATTGGATCGATTGAAGAGTTCCAACTTAGGCCAAAAGATTGCGGCTTAGGATGATCTAATTGCGCAGTAATAAAATTATCGATTAGTAAGTATATACCTACATGCCAATGAGGTTGTGGGTCTCATAAATAGAATCGACACCATAATTGGCAGAAAATTGAAATTACGCCATTGCGGCTTATGCTCTAATTACCACACTAAAAATAAATTAATGAGGTAATCATGAAAAAAGCACTACTACTTGCGGCTATTATACTGCCACTGGCATCTGCACACGCTGAAATCTCGGTGAAAGGTGATGGCTTTGAGCTAAGTAACGATTGTGTCCGCCTAAGCGGAGACAATGTTTCCATCAAATCAGATGATTGCTCTTCAAAACAGTGGAAAGATAAAGACAACAAAGGCAACAGCAGCGTTCACGGGGACGACAACCCAGGTAAAGGCCACAATAAAGATAAGAAAGACAAGAAGAAGTAACTATTTCTTATTTATGAAAAAGGCTTGCCACTGGCAAGCCTTTTTCTTTACCGAAGCAACGTTTAATAGAATGTGGTTCCTTCTCCAGCTCGAGTAAGCAAACCATCACACGGTGCGTAACGATCGCCATACTTCGATGCAAACTCATTCATTTTCTCAACCAGTTCTTTAATGCCAAACTGATCCATATAACGGAATGGACCGCCCAAGAATGGAGGGAAACCAATGCCAAATATTGCACCAATATCACCATCACGTGGCGAGCGAATGATGCCGTCATCCAAACAACGTACCGCTTCATTCAGCATTGGTAGTACACAGCGCAACGCAATATCGTTATCACTCAACTTAGATTCAGGATCGAGCTTAAGCAGCTTGTAGATGGATTTATCGACATCTTTCTTCTTACCTTTGTAAGTGTAGAAACCTTTCCCGCTCTTACGTCCTTTGCGACCGTCATTCAATAAGATATCGAACACGTCAGGTCCTTTGAATCGCTCACCTAACTCGTTGACCAGAATCGGCATAATTTTCGCGCCAATGTCGACACCGACTTCATCCAGTAAGGTGATTGGGCCGACAGGGAAACCAAAATCAAGCAACGCCGTATCAATCTTTTCGATCGGTTCGTTGGCCAGCAGAATATGCGCCGCCTCGTTCATGTATGGCGCAAGAATGCGGTTCACGTAAAAGCCCGCTTTGTCTTTCACTACGATCGGGGTTTTACCTTGCTTTTTAGCAAGTGCAACGACTGTTGAAATGGTTTCATCTGAGGTCGTTTCATGCGGAATCACTTCCACCAACGGCATTTTTTCTACCGGGCTGAAGTAATGCAAACCCACTACGTTTTCTGGACGCTCCGCTTTTTCTGCAATTTTGTGGATTGGTAACGAAGAAGTATTGGTCGCAAAGATGGTTTCCGGCTTGGCATTCGCTTCAATATCCGCCACCATTTTTTGTTTAAGATCTAAGTCTTCAAAAACGGCTTCAATTACGACATCAATATGATTAAAGCTGGTAAAGTCGACACCGCCAGACAGTTGCAACATTTTCGCTTGCAGATCGGCTTTTGATAGAATGCGACGTTTACGCTGTTTCTCGAATAACTTGTAGTTATAGTTGAGTGCGTTTAGAACGCCATCGTTGCTGACGTCTTTGATGCGGACAGGCACCTTCGCTTTTGCAACAGACACATGGCTGATTCCTGCGCCCATCAAGCCACCGCCAAGCACGCCAACTTTATGAACTGGCGCGGGTTTCGCATCCGTACCATTTTCTTTCTTCATTTCCGTTGTCGCAAAGAAGATAGAACGGAGCGCTTTTGATTCAGAGCTCATCACAAGCTCACCGAAGCGTTTCGCTTCAAGCTCTTGTCCTTGGGAGAAACCTTTCTCTAAACCATGCTGAATAACGTCTAAAATCGCGACCGTTGCAGGATAGTTACCACGGGTTTTCTGATTGGTTTTCTTCGCTGCCTGTTCAAACACAAACTTGCGCCCTAACCCGCTACCCGACATCACTTTTTCTTTCGTCGATAGCTTTTTCGTACCCTTGTTTTTACCTTTGTCGATAAACTGTTTTGCTACGTCGAGCAAAATGGTGTCAGGGACACAGGCGTCAACCACACCCAGCTTTTTAGCTTTCTTTGCGCGAAGCTGTTTACCCGTCAGGATCAAGTCCAACGACGGTAATAGGCCAATCAAACGTGGCAGACGCTGAGTACCACCAGAACCTGGCAATAAACCAAGTTGTACTTCTGGCAGGCCTAAACGCGTTTTATCTGAATCCGTACAAACACGATAATCACATGCAAGAGCAAGCTCTAAGCCACCGCCAAAACATGGACCGTGAATAGCGGCAACCACAGGATATGGTAAGTCCGATAGCTGCTGGAATAGCTCTTGACCTTGCCTCGCTAATGCTTCTGCTTCACTTGCGGTCGTGCACGCTTCTAGCATGCGCACATCGGCCCCCGCGACAAAGTTGTCCGGTTTTAGGGAATGAATGATCATCCCTTTGATGCCACTGGCGTCTTTTAGCTGAGCAAAGATTTCTTTCATTTCATCAGCAAAAGCCGCCTGTAGCGTATTCATTTTTTCATTAGGTACGTCAATCGCTAACCAAGCAATATTCTGCTCATCAACTTTTAGACTAAATGCTTTTTGCTCGCTCATTACTCAACCTCCAGAATCATTGCTGCGCCAAGACCGCCAGCTGCACATGCGGTATTCAACGCAATACCGCCGCCACGGCGTTTCAGTTCACGTAGGGTTTGCGTCATCATTCGTGCACCTGTCGCCGCGAATGGGTGACCGTAAGCGATTGAGCCACCAAGCACGTTAAACTTATCCATGTCGATTTCACCGATCGCTTTCGAACGACCTAGATTTTCTTGAGCAAACTTATCTGAAGCAAACATCTTCACATTCGCCAATGCTTGCGCAGCAAACGCTTCGTGCATGTCGATCAACGTCAGATCAGACAATTCCAAGCCTGTATTTTCTAGCACTTTCGCTGTGGCATAAGTCGGTCCCATCAGCATGTCCTTTTCCACACCGATCGCTGAAAATGCGTAGCCGCGGATGTAGCCAAGAATCTCCATGCCAAGCTCTTTCGCTTTACCTTCGCGCATCAACATCACTGCCGCACCACCATCAGTCAGTGGCGTACTGTTAGCTGCCGTAACACTGCCATACTGGCGATCAAAGGCAGGTCGAAGTTTCGCGTACCCTTCTACGGTTGAGTCGTGACGGACATTGTTGTCTTCCGAAATCCATTTTTTGTATGGTTCGGGAAAAGCCGTCATCACTTCACCTTGGATCTTGCCTTCTTTCCAAGCTTGGGAAGCCAGCGTATGAGAGCGATGTGCTAGCGCATCCTGCTCTGCACGAGAAATACCATGCGTCTTTGCCATTTGCTCCGCAGTTTGTCCCATGGATAAACCCGTAGAGTACTCGGCTACTGCAGGAGGCACTGGCATAAGGTCTTTAAAGCTCAAGTTTTTGAGGATGCTAAGCTTCTGACCCATTGTTTTTGTCTTACTTAGAGCAAGCAGATTAGCGGCCAGTTTCTTAGATACGCCAATAGGCAGGACGGAAGAAGAGTCTGCACCACCAGCAATACCGATATCGATGGTTCCCGCCATGATGCTTTCTGCGACATTGACCGCCGCTTGAAAACTCGTTGCACACGCACGAGTCACACTGTAAGCATCAGTATGGATGTTCATACCGGTGCCTAACACGATTTCTCGTGCGATGTTTGGCGCTTCAGGCATTTGTACTACTTGTCCAAATACCACTTGTTCGATTAACTTCGGATCAATATCTGTTCGAGCAAGCATTTCGCTTACTACCATTTTCCCTAAATCGACCGCTGGCACTTGGCTAAATTCCGTGCTTTGACGAGCAAAGGGAGTTCGAAGCCCCGCGACAATAGCGACACGCTCACCATTGCGTGTTTTTACTTCCTGCTTGCCCATTGTTTCTCCTTAAATACAAGAGGTCTGACCTGATGCATTGTAATGAATTTGTTAAATTTATCAAACATGCGTTTAAATAAACGTGAAGCAAGTAGATCAATTACTCTACTTCTTTGATTCTTATGCGATTAATAATGATTAACTATAGAGAGTTAAAACGGTAAGAGGTATATGGAAGGTAAAATCGAAGCAAAAAAAAACCACACATAACTGTGTGGTCGGAATATCTATAAAACAATTAACTTACGCCAATTGAAAATTAATCAGTTTCCTGATTAGGAGAAAGTAAAGTCAGCCTTCAAAAGGAAGTGTCATCTTGCTCAACATGTTAGTCGCAATGACTAACGAGATGACAAGATGTACTATAACCCCTTCACTGCTTGATATTTTGAAATAGATCAATTTTATAGTGATTTTACGAGCTTTAAGCACATCTAAAAGGCTCAGCGATGCAAACCGATTCAAAAATTCACCGCTAGCAGTCTCTTTTTATGTCCCATCGAATGAACTTATCCAAACCATTGATTACTAATGATGATATTGTTAACAATCTTTACCAATTCATGTTCGATGATATTTGGCATTTGCGTATACACTTTTAAGTAACCACATAGCTTATTGTGTCAGAAGTTATCTACGACACACGCTCAACCGAAACCGCGAGGCTATTGAAAAGTAAAGTCATGCTCAGAACAAATAAGAAACTCACAGAGCGAGGATGGAGGCTCCTGTGGCCATATTAAAAATGTTTGGAAAGAAAAATTCCAACAGTCCGGTCAACTCTGATATGGACAAGCAAAGAAAATACGAAGCGCTCGTCCGAGGGTACCATCGTGACTTATATCGCTACGCATACTGGTTGTGCAAAGATAAAGCGATAGCGGAAGATCTAGTTCAGGAAACCTGTCTTAGAGCTTGGAAGTCACTCGATAGCCTTCAGGACGAAAAAGCTGCCAAGTCTTGGCTCATCACCATATTGAGACGAGAAAATGCGCGCCGCTTCGAACGTAAACAATTTGATTTAGTTGATATCGATGATTACGGCAATGATGCTAAAGTCAGCGATGACCCACATCATCAGCAAGAATGGCTGCAAGCACAGATCATGAAACTCGATGTTGAATACCGCGAGCCTTTATTTCTCCAAGTTGTCGGTGGTTTCAGCGGAGAAGAGATTGGCGACATTCTTGATTTAAATAAAAATACAGTGATGACTCGATTATTTCGCGCTCGTAATCAACTCAAAGAGATGTTGGATTCTCAAGATACTAAGAGAGGACAAAAGAATGGATGATTTAGAATTTCGTCGTCGTATTTTGTCGGATCCAAAACAAAAGGATGAAGAGATTCTGCAAGCTTTAGCTGGTAGCGACGCCAACAATAAGTTTGTTGATGACGTTTTGGATCTCGACGTAAAAATTAAACAAGCCATGAATGTGGATGTACCTGAAGATCTCGCTGATAAGATTTTATTTAGTCAGACGTCGAGTGCACTTGATGAAGAGAAGGTCGTCAGACCAAACTTTGTGCGCAAAGCAATGGCACTTGCCGCTTCTATTGCGTTCACCGCAGGATTATTAGTTGGTCAAGTAAACTGGGGAAATGTTTTGGTGTCTCCAGCACAAGCCAGTTTAGCGGATACCGCGATGAAACACGTTATTCATGAAGAACCTTTTGTTCGTCATCTTGATGAGGATGTACCGAGCTCGCAAATTAATGCGAAAATGTCGCCATTTCATTACCAGTTTAGTGAAAACTTTCCATATCACGTTTACTACCTAAACCACTGCGGTTTTGGCGAATCCAATGCGGTGCATATGGTATTCCAAGGTCCAAAAGGTAAAGTAACGTTATTTATTACTGGTATTCCTAGCGAACAAAGTACCGACTTTAATAAGGATGGCATGACCGGAATCGTTCAGCCCGTCGGGAGTTCAAGCCTGATTTTAGTCGGAGAAGAAGGTGAAAATATTGATGCTATCGCTACGACTCTTGCATCAATGATTAAACCGATGTAATAACTTCGACGATTTCCAGCCTTCAAAAGGTTAAATGCCGCTAAATGATCTTATTTAGCGGCATTTTTGTATAAATAGAACACAAAACATTCACCCTTGCTATAGCATTTAGAGCTTAAACTCTAAATTATGCATTTTAAGTGCAATTTCCCGTCTTTTAGACATCATTTCTGCAGTTTTTATTCAATTTTATCCAATGGTCGGATTTGTCCAAGCAACTATTGATACTACTATCTGCGCCACTGAGCAAAAGCTCAATTTATCGTCCAAAGAGACGAATCTAATAAGGAAAAACAAATGACTCAGAACACGCGTCTGTTTAAAAAGACTCTCCTAGCAGTAACGGTAGCTTTTGCCTCAGGTCAATCGATGGCAGCGGGTTTCCAAATCAACGCTCAATCAGCAACTGGCATCGGCCGTGCATTTGCTGGTGATGCAGTAATCGCAGATAACGCCGCAGTAATGGCTCGTAACCCAGCAGCAATGGCTCTATTTGATAAAATGGAGCTTTCGCTAGGTTTCGAAAGCATTACTTCAATGATTGAAGTGAAAGATGCGAAATATAACGTTAATACTCCTTTGGGTTCTAGTACTGTAAATGTTGCTGACACTGATGATGTGGGTGATACGTCAATAGCTCCAAACATTCACCTAATCGTTCCAGTAAATGACAAGTTTGCATGGGGCGTAAACGCATACTCTAATTTCGGCACTAAAACTGAATTTTCAGATAACTATACCGCAACCGAGTACGGTGGTCTTACGGATGTAAAAAGCTTCAACTTTGGCTTTGCGGGTTCTTACCGTTTAAACGAACAATGGAGCTTTGGTGCTGGTTTAGATTTAATCTACGGCCAAGGCACAATGAAGCGTACAACTAGCTCTTCAGTCCCACGGGTTGGCGGTCAAAAAGTTCTGGACGTAGATAAAGCTGATGGTTGGGCTGTTGGTTTCAACGTTGGTACTGTGTACGAACTAGATGAAAACAACCGTTTTGGTCTAGCGTATCGTTACAGCCCTGAATTTACAGCAAAAGACGACAAAGGTCAGGAAATCACGCTACCTCTACCAGATATGGCCGAGTTTTCTGGTTTCCACAAAATCCAAGACACTAAGTTTGCTGTACACTACAGCATCCAATACATCGGTTGGAAAGATTTCGACCAAATTGATTTTGAGAACCTAAATCAGGGTTTACTTAAAGGTGGTTACTCGAAAGACTATCAATGGCAAGATGGCTGGCACTACGCAATTGGTGGTACTTACTACCTAAACAACAACTGGACACTTCGTGCTGGTTACATGTACGACACAAGCGCTCAAGATAAAGTAACGTCTATCTCGGTACCAGATTCAGATCGCCAGTGGTTCTCAACAGGTTTCTCTTACCATATTGATAATAGCTCAAACATCGATTTTGGCTTCACATACTTGTTAGGTGAAGATGTAAAAGTTAATGAGAATACTCAATTAGCTCCTGGTCTTTCTACCGGTGTAACAGCAACAACTCATGCTGACGCAATTCTATTCGGCTTACAATACAGCCGTAGCTTCTAAGCGCTTCGCTGTTAGTTAGTAGAAAAATACTTTATATAAAAGGCTGGATTTCCAGCCTTTTTTCATATCTGCGATTTATTGCCCACTCAATTTGAGTGAACACGTGTATCTAAATCTCACAATTAGGACGCACAGCTGTTCGCTGAATTCCATTTACAAGCCCTTCACAGTTAGATTATTAAACCACCCAAGTAACACTTGAAAGAATAATATTCCAAATGACTACTTATGTTGGATTTTCATTTCTAAAGTAAAAACTCTACCTTTAAACTTTCGTCCCACGTTATAAACAAATCAGCGAACATTCGAATGAAAACCAACAAGACTCTTCTATCAACAGCAGTGGCATTAAGCCTACTTGGCACAACGGGCATGGCTAACGCAGCAGGTTTCCAACTTGCTGAATATTCTGCAACAGGCCTAGGTCGAGCATATGCTGGTGAAGCAGCAATGGCTGACAACGCAAGTGCACAATGGCGTAACCCAGCAATGCTAACTTATTTGGAAGGCACTCAAGTGTCCGTTGGTGCAATCTATGTGAACCCAAATATTGATATTGAAGGTGATGTAAACTTCCACGGTAGTACTTCTTCTGCATCTTCAGATGATTTCGCACATGATGCAATCATTCCAAACTTCTACCTATCACACCAATACAATGAGAAATTCGCGATTGGTTTGGCATTTGGCACCAACTACGGTATGGAAACCGATTTAGGTAAAGGCTTTGGTGCATCACACTTCGGTAACGAAGCAAGCGTAACGACAATGGAAGCGAACTTAAACGCAGCTTACAAAGTCAATGAATCAATCAGCGTTGGTGGTGGTATCCGTTACATCATCGGCGAAGGCAGCTTTGGCGCAGCAGCTCCTAAGAATAACGTTGTAGGAAAGCACCCTTTAACTGGCGATCCTATCAGTGTTCCTCAAGGTACCGCTCTAAAATACATGGAAGGTGACGATACCGCTTGGGGCTGGCAAGTTGGTACTGCATGGCAGATCAATGAAAATAACCGTATCGGCTTCGCGTACAAATCTGAAGTTGAACTGAAGCTTGAAGGCCATGCTGAAGGTCTAGGTTTTGGCTTCGGTACTTCTGAGCTTCCACAACTACGTGACAACGGCTACATGTACCTAAACCTGCCTGCAACGGCTGAGTTGGCAAGCTTCCACCAAGTAACAGACCAACTTGCGTTACACGCAAGCTTTAACTGGACGGATTGGAGCTCTTTCGAGAAATTGGAAGCACGCCTAGATACCGCTGGCACGCATATGGTTAAAGTAGAAAACTGGGAAGATAACTACCGCTTTGCTGTTGGTGCCACTTACCAGCTTGATCCTAAGCTAGCGCTACGTACTGGTATTGCATACGATACTTCAGCGGTAAGCGACAAAAACCGTACGATCACTATTCCAGAAACTGACCGTACTTGGCTAAGTATTGGTGCAACGTACGATTGGACAAAAGACTTCAGCCTAGACGCTGGCTTCACCTATATTTTCGCGAAAGACGCGCCAATCGTTGAGTCTCGTGGTTATAAGTCAGACGACGCTGCGGAACAAGTCGGCGGCCAATTCGTAGGCGAAACTACGGGTAATGTTTGGCTAATCGGTGTTCAAGCAAACTACCGTTTCTAACCAAACAGCAAAAATACAAAAAAGGCTTAGCATCAGCTAAGCCTTTTTTGTTTGTATATTGTAAAGAACAGCGCTTAAAAGTCTTCTAGGTATTCGTCTAAATACTCTTCTTCTTCGATATTAACTTCTTCAACGGTTTCAACTTCTGCTTTAAAGTTTTGGCGCTGAATATAAACATCGCGAGTAAGAATATATGGATCCGGCGACGAGTCTAACTGTGCTTCTTGCGGTACTAATAAAGCACGCTTCTCCATGCCTTCAAACGCCCACTTGCCCAAACTCGCCCAGAAGTTGAGGTAAGAGAGGGGTAAATACGTACTATCTACGGTATCTGTCACTTCACGTAAGGTATACGGGCCATAACCTGGAATCATGAAGTAAGGGCCATTTCCAACACCATAATGACCTACTGCATCACTGAACGCTTTCTCGTCGTATTTCGTAATACCCGCGGCACTTGCAATATCGAATAAACCGAAAATACCAAACGTCGAGTTAATCCAAAAACGGTTAAAGTGGTCCACGGCTTTCGTGCCGTTACCCATGACTAAGTTATTAACCATGCTGGCTGGCTCATCTAAGTTCGACAAGAAGTTAGCAATACCGGAACGAATAGGAACTGGCGTGTATTCCACATACGCAAGTGATACAGGACGAACCAAATACGGATCTAAATATTCGTAGTTGATTTCCCACATGGTTCGGTTAAAGCCTTCCAACGGGTCATACACATCAGAAGTCGTTTGATTTGTTTCTTGTCCTGTTACTGCTTCATCAGGCGCAGTTGAACAGCCAACCAGTCCAACTGCAAGCAGTAACAAGAAGGTAGATTTACCCTTGTTATACATTTTATTTTCCATAACGACTATTAATGTACCTAAGTCACCCAATGAACAGTTGTACGTATGTTGAGCAGTATACGTAGTAAAGATGACTCAGATATGGGAATAAATAAAGGCCAGCAGTCGCTGGCCTTCGGTATTCTACTCGATCGTTTAGAGTCATACCACTAAAGGCAACAGACTCTACCCCGTTGTCATATTTCAGAGACAGACGTTAACGATTAATATTGCTGGTCAATGGTCACTTCAACCGGCGTGCCAAATTCAACGACGTCACTCTCTCCGTGCCAATCTTGGTCACGCGTTGCTACGTTACCGTCAGAGTCTACACGCACACGCACAATGAGCTTGTCGAGTGAAGATAGTTTTTGCCCCTGCATCATGGCATTACCATCATCTAATACGACTGTACGAGGGAAAGTACCCAGCGGATAGCGAGCTGCCGCAACAGGCATTGGTGAGCCATCTGCACGATGTACCGATACAATGAGAACTGCGTTTGGATCTAACTGAGCATTTGGGGCCACATTAATTGTCACAGCGACACTCTTATCCGGTGAAACCGCTTCGCCCATTTGCTTACGAGCACTCTCAATACTGCGTGACAACATCTCGTAGCGGCTATCTTCTGGACCAATCATTTGCTGCATGATTCCCCAGTACTTGATCGCTGCCGGAAAGTCTTGACGCTCAAACGCATCGAACGCTAACAAAGAAAACACACGCAGATCGACATAGTCTTGCTGCATCAGCTTGCCGAGTAATGAGCGAGCCGTCGCTTGATCCATTTCCTCTTGAGACAGCATCAGAGCTTGTGCGTAACCCAACATCACATCAGGATCTTTTGGCTCTAGGCGGTACGATTTTTCCATCGCATCGATAGCTGTGGTGACATCACGATTTGCTAACGCAATACGACCTAGCAGTAACCAACCTGTCGAGTCTTCCGGCTGGTAATGTAAGCGAGTTCGGAGGGCAAGGGTCAAATCCGCCATTTCATCGTCACTCAACGGCTCAGAAGAAGCCGACATCAGCTTTTTCGATAACTCAGGTAGATTTGCAGACACTTCTTGCCATTGAACAATATCTTCTGACGCGCCAAATTTGTAATACAAGCCATAGCTCAACGCCACCGTCAGAATTACCGATGGGACTAAAACCGCGATTGGTGAAACCTTGGTTTCTTTTTGCGCTTTATCACCAGGAATATCGTCAAGGAGAGACTGCTTTAGATCAGAAATCAGTTCGTCTTCGCTTTCAACCAGCCCTTCGTCGGTTTCTTCTGCAAGCTCTGATAGACGGTCTTTATAAAATGCCTTGTTGAGCTCATCGCGTAACACATCATCATTGTTCGCTTTCTGTTTAAGCAGCGGCAAAGCCACCAGCGCACAAGCAATAAGCGTAAGAGCAACGGTGGAAATCCAAAATAGTGTCATTACTTCTTATCTCCGTTGTTCTCTTCTTCAAGCAATGCTTTTAAACGAGCCTCTTTTTGCTCATCCCATTGCTCGTCACTGCTCGCTTTTGCCTTAACTTTAGATTTACGGCTACGCAGTACAATCAAACCAAAACCACCCAATACTACAGCGAGTGGCCCTAGCCACAAGATCGCAGTCGCAACCGTAAATGGTGGGTTGTAAGTCACGAAGTTACCGTAACGGGCGATCATGTAATCAACAATCTCATCTTTGGACTTACCTTCTTTGGTCATTTCGTACACCTTATGGCGTAAGTCCTGAGCAAGTTCAGCGTTAGAATCCGAGATCGTGTTGTTCTGACATTTAGGGCAACGGAGCGTATGGCTTAACTCTTTGAACTGCTGTTCTTGTTCCAAGTTATCGAACTCGTACACTTCAATGGCAGCGTGAGCAGCAAGAGATAATGTCATGGCAGCAAAGACTGCAAGGATCAGCTTTCTCATTGCTTCGCCTCCTCAACCAATTTGTTGTAAAGCGGCTCCAGTGTTTCTGACCAATTACGTGGGTTTACATCCCCCACATGGCGATAGCGAATCACACCATTTGCATCAATAATGAATGTTTCTGGTGCACCATAAACGCCAAGGTCAAGACCAAGCATACCACTACCATCAAATAGGCTAATTAAGTACGGGTTGCCGAGATCATTCAACCAGCCTACCGCTTTGTTACGATCATCTTTATAATTCATACCGATGATCTTAACGCCTTTACCCGCCAACTCGTTCAGATATTTATGCTCTGCATAACACGTTGGGCACCACGTTGCCCAAACGTTCAAGAGCAACGGTTCACCTTTAAAAATTGACTGGTCGTATTGTTTTCCAGGTTCAGCTAAGTCTTCTAAGTGAAACTCAGGAACTGGCTTACCAACCAAAACCGACTCCAATTTCGTTGGATCATCGCCCTCTTGGTTGCGCATTAACTGGGTTGCGAAAATGCCCGCCAAAATCATGAAAGCGACGAGCGGAATAAATAAGATTTTCTTATTCATGTTATGCCTCCTGCTCTTTTGACTTCGCGTTTTTCTTTGAAGATTTGCGGAAGCGGTAGCGTTTATCAGAAATCGCTAGTGCGCCGCCTAATGCCATAATCAAAGAGCCAGCCCAAATCCAACGAACGAACGGTTTATAGTAAATACGAACAGCCCAAGATCGGTTGTCGTCTAAACGTTCACCCATTGCAATGTATAAGTCACGACTAATTCCACGGTCAATGGCAGCTTCGGTCATCATAGACTTAGCCGTACGGTAGAAGCGCTTCTCAGCGTGAAGCGTATTCACGTATTTGCCATCATGTGTGATCTCAAAATCCGCGATGTAGCCATCGTAGTTTGGACCATCTTTATCACGAAGGCCTGAGAAGTAGAAATCATAACCTTGAATTTGGAAGTGTTCGCCAGGTGCTAAACGTACATCACGCTCGATGCTGTAGTTCTGTACCATCGCAATACCGATAACAGATACCGCCAGACCAACATGACCCAACATCATCGCCCAATGGCTACGCTGCAGCTTGCGAACGCCTTCACTAAAGCTATGACGGTGCGTTGCACGCTCGTACAATTCAAAGCCATGCATCGCAATAATCCAAATCGCCATTACCCAGCCAATGTAAGCCATAGTTGAGAAGAAGTCGGCAAACAGGTATACGCATACCGCGGCCAAAGCAAAAGCAAGCACACCTGAAACGAGCATTGGTTTCACAAGTTTAGATAAATTGTCTCGCTTCCAACGGATAAGTGGACCAATACCAAGTAGGAAAGCAAATGGCATCATCAACCACGCAAACAGCATGTCGAAGAATGGCGCACCGATAGAAACCGACCCCAAACCAAGCTGCTTGTGTACGAGCGGCAACAGCGTCCCCACTAACACCACAACAAGTGCTGCGATAAGTAATACGTTGTTGGCTAAGAGCGCATTTTCACGAGAGACTAAGTCGAAGTTACCTCGCACACGCACTGCCGCCCCTTTCACGGCAAACAGCAGTAAAGAACCACCGATAACGAAAACTAAGAAACCTAGAATAAACATACCGCGCGACGGGTCAGACGCGAACGCGTGCACCGATACTAAAATACCGGAACGGACTAAGAATGTGCCCAACAAACTCAACGAAAATGCAGAGATTGCCAATAGTACCGTCCACGCTTTAAATGTGCCGCGTTTTTCTGTCACTGCAAGAGAGTGCATTAATGCGGTACCCGCTAACCAAGGCATGAATGATGCGTTTTCTACTGGATCCCAGAACCACCAGCCACCCCAGCCAAGTTCGTAGTAAGCCCACCAAGAGCCTAGTGCGATACCGAGTGTTAAAAATACCCATGCAGCGGTAGTCCAAGGACGAGACCAACGGGCCCAAGCCGTATCAAGGCGTCCGGTCATTAGGGATGCGATCGCAAAAGAGAAGGCAACCGAGAAACCAACGTAGCCCATGTAAAGCATTGGCGGGTGAACAATCAAACCAGGGTCTTGAAGCAGAGGGTTCAAGTCACGCCCGTCAACCGGGAAGAACGGTAACGTACGTAGGAATGGGTTTGACGTTAGGATTATAAACAGTAGGAAACCCACTGAGATCATGCCCATTACGGCAAGTACACGTGCAACCGACTCTTGCGGCATACCACGACTGAATGTCGCTACAGCGACAGTCCAAGCAGCCTGGATTAAAACCCATAGCAACAGTGAACCTTCGTGTGCACCCCATACTGCGGTTAAACGGTAGTACCAAGGAAGCTGACTATTCGAGTTGCTCGCTACATACTGTAACGTGAAGTCGTTGGTATAAAATCCCCAACATAAAATGGCGAAAGAGAACAACAGCATTAGGAACATAGACCAAGATAGCGGTCGCGCTGTGTTCATGAGCATGGTGTTATTATTCGATGCTCCCCACAATGGCAATACGCTCAGCAGCACAGCCATTGCAAGCGAAAGAATGAGAGCAAAGTGACCGATTTCAGCAATCATTGGCCGCTTCCTTGTTTCTGTTCTGTGCTGTATTGAAGCGGTTCATGCGTTTTCTTCATCGCTTCCGCAATTTCTGGTGGCATGTATTCTTCATCGTGCTTCGCTAGGACCTCAAATGCCTCAACTGTCGTGGCATCTTTCAGTACACCTTGAGCCACAATACCCTGCCCTTCACGGAACAAGTCAGGAAGAATACCGTCATAAGTAATCGTCACTTTAGGACCGACATCGTGCAGGTCAAAACTCACTTTCAAAGAATTAGGATCTCGACGAACCGAGCCCACAACCACCATACCACCAATACGCAGACGCTGGCCTACTTCTGGCTTGGTGCCATCTGGCTTACCATTAACCAATTCCGTAGGAGTGTAGAAAAGGTCCATATTTTGGTTAAGCGCATAAAGTATCAAACCAATGGTGGCACTAATACCGATAAAGATCGCTAGTACGATACCTAGCCTCTTTTTACGTCTCGGATTCATAAGGTGTTCTCCATGTTCTTCGCTGCGTCGATACGAGCTTGACGGTCAATTTTTGCTTTCACTTCTTTCAATAATGCATCACCGCGGCGAAGGCTAGTGATCAGAAGAATCAGCATGGATAAGAAAGTAATACCAAACGCACTCCATACGTATGATGCGTAGCCACCCATGGCAAAAAAGTCGCTCAGAGATTCAAAATGCATAATCAATTACCTCACTGAGTTTGTTCTGTTGCGAGTTTGCGCACCCAAGGGCGGTGACTTTCTTTACTGATGATTTCGTTACGGAAACGGACCATCGTCACTGCACCAAAGAAGAACGCAAAGCCAAAGATGTTTAGCAATAACGGCCAAAGCATGTCGGATGAAATAGAAGGTTGTTCAAATTTCGTGATCGTCGCGCCTTGGTGAAGCGTGTTCCACCACTCTACGGAAAAGTGAATGATCGGAAGGTTAACAACGCCTACGATCGCTAAAATACCCGCCGCTTTTGCGGCTGTTTTCTGATCGTCAAACGCGTGATAAAGCGCAATAACACCAAGATAGAGAAATAGAAGAATCAACTCTGAAGTAAGACGCGCATCCCATACCCACCAAGTGCCCCACATTGGCTTACCCCAAACGGCACCAGTAAGTAGAGCAATAAAGGTAAATACCGCACCAATCGGCGCCATCGCAAGTGCCGCCATATCAGATAGACGTACTTGCCATACTAAGCCAATAAATGCCGCAATCGCCATCGACATATAAACGCCCATAGACCAAATAGCTGATGGGACGTGAATATAGATGATTCGGAAACTGTCACCTTGTTGGTAATCTGAAGGCGCAAATGCAAGCCCCCAAACCGTACCAACCGATAAGCATACGAGGGCCAATACAGAAAACCAAGGCAGAAACTTACCACTCAAACGGTAAGCGGTTTCTGGCTTGGCATAAGGATGTAGCCATTTCCACATGTTTTGTTCTCACTCTTACTTCAGGGACACTGTCTAAAGGGTTGAGACCGTAGCAGTGCTTTAATAATAATTCTTTGATCAAGCGCCGCTTCATTGGCACTTTATTGAGTTAGTTAACACTAACTCTCAATGCGGCACTAATGGCAAAAGGCGTTAACGTCATCGCTCCCATTAGCATCGCACCTAAAATTGCTAGTTGACCGTTATACGCCATACCAAGCGCGGCGGCATCAATTGCTGATGTTGCGAAAATCAAAATTGGGATGTAGAGCGGAAGAATAAGCAAACTCAAAAGAACGCCACCCTTTTGCAACCCAACCGTCAAAGCCACACCAATAGCTCCAATAAAACTTAGTGTCGGTGTACCGATCATCAAGGTTAGTACAACAGATAGCCAAGTATTGAAATCGAGCGAAAGTAAAACCGCCAATAATGGGCTAATTAGGATCAGAGGTAACCCTGTTAACAACCAATGTGCTATGACCTTTGAAACCACTACAAGTTGCAATGGAATCGGCATTAGCATCATTTGTTCCAATGCACCGTCTTGAAAATCATCACGAAATAGACGCTCTAATGATAATAAGGCGGATAGCAATGCGGCAACCCAAACAATGCCCGCTGCAATACGTGCTAACAAATTTGGTTCAGGACCGATACTAAGAGGAAACAGAGTAATAACAATAATAAAGAACCAAAGCGGGTTCAGAATGTCTGCCTGACGGCGAAATGCTATCAATAGCTCGCGGCGAATGATGGTGGTCATAGATGGAATCATATCAATCACCCAACTTTATTTTTCTAAGTTTCGGGCTGTCCGAAAACATATCTTGATGCGTCGTCAACACGACAATACCGCCATTATCAGCGTGACTTGCGAACAAAGATTCAAGCACTTTGACGCCTTGCTTATCGATGGCGGTCAACGGTTCATCTAAAATCCATAAAATTTGCTTACTGAGCCATAACCTTGCTAATGCCACTCGTCGTTGCTGACCTGCGGAAAGCTGTGCTACAGGCACATCTTCTCGACCGGCTAAACCAACTTGAGTTAAAGCAGTGAAGATTTCTTCGTCAGAAGAGCGGTTATTTTGAATAGATTGGTAAAAACGTAAGTTTTCTAGTGCGGTAAGCTCTCGTTTCACTCCAGTTTGATGCCCTAAGAACAGCAGATCTTGATGGAAAACATCACGAGATTTTTCAACCTCTTCTCCTTTCCACTTAATGATGCCTTCTTCTCTATCACCTAAACCTGTCACAATACGTAGTAAAGTAGTTTTGCCAGTACCATTGCGCCCTTCTATCTGGACCAATTCACCAGGCTTAATTTCAAACTGCAGGTTTTCAAACAGGACCCTCTCATCACGGATCGCTGTCAGGTTAGATACTTCTAACATAGAGCTTCAACTAAAAAATGAACGAAGCGCTATATTAGCACAGCTTAGTTATGACAAAACAGGATAAGAGGGCTGGGATGTATGTAAGTTCATGTATTTTTGTTAATTAATCGTCACACTTTAATAAAATTAACTATAAGTAGTTATAAGCTCTCATTTTAACTTGGGGAGCGAGTGCTAAGAATGAAAATAGCTTAAGGTAATCTAGGGCTATATTGCAAAAAGATAATTAGTAACCGAATACAAAAAAAAGAGGCTTATCGCCTCTTTTTATCGCTTTAAAACCTTTAGCGTCGACGACGTCCACGCGTCGGGTATTCTGCATCATCTGATGGCTGACCGCTTAGTGGTGGAATTTTCTCTTTTCCCGCCAGTTTTTTCTGTAGTGAAAGCATCAATTCCGCTTCAGCTTTTGGCAGTTCACACTCTTCAATGAGCTCATTGATATCTGCACCAAGCTGTACCATTTTAGAAGCTCGACTGTACAAGCGACCATCAGTATCAGCGTGCTCGAGTTCACGAATTCTCTCGTTTAGGTGCTGAATAATGTCTTGTTGTTCCGTTACTTTTTGTCCAAGACCAACGACAACCGAACGCACTTCGAGTAACTGCTTACTCAACTTTTGTACTTCTTTATCTACATGTCGAGACTGTGCTCGTTGCTGGTCTACTTGCTTTTGCAACCCCGAGCGAATGCGCAGTTGCAAAACAACCAACACCAACACGATAAAAGCGACGCCACCCGCAAGGAATGGAACAGATAAAAGAGTCTCTTCAGCCATCATTATTCAGCCCATTATAGGTGAGCCATCTCGTCCCATTCGTCATCCGTTAGGAGCTTGTTCAAATCCACAAGGATAAGAAGTTTGCCGTCACGGTTGCTCACACCTTGGATGAACTTCGCGCTTTCATCAGTACCAACAGAAGGCGTCGTGTCAATTTCAGAAGAACGTAGGTAAACCACTTCTGCCACACTATCTACCAAAATACCAATCACTTGACGCTCTGACTCGATCACAATAATACGAGTATTATCTGTAACTTCGCCTTCCATCAGGCCGAAACGCGAACGCGTGTCGATAACAGTAACCACGTTACCACGCAGGTTGATGATACCCAGAACATAATCTGGCGCACCTGGAACGGGTGCAATTTCAGTATAACGAAGTACTTCACGAACTTGCATTACGTTGATGCCGTACGTTTCTTCTTCTAGCTGGAACGTCACCCACTGAAGAACTTCGTCATTCGATGCATCTTTCTTCACTTCTACTTCAAAAGCTTGAGACATAGTTAATCCTCGTTAATGTCGTTCCCGACTTAAATCTAATTCAGTGATTTGACATCTAAACCGGCGTTTAGCATGTCAATGAGCGCCTGGACATGAATTAAGGCGCACATTTTTTCTTTTACCATGCCCGCTAGCCAAGGGCGCTTACCCGCCTGTTCACGCCAGCGAACCTTGTCGATATTGAGCGTTTCCGTCCCCATTAGTTGGTTACTGGCCAGCCCCCACATGCTCTCTCCAAGCATGACAACGTATTGGTAATTATCTTTGTAACTGTCATCGCGAAGCTTATCTGCCATCACCCATTTCGCGGTATCGACGACATCAAACTGTTGCTCACGATTTGTTTGTAGCCCCAAATACCAGGCGGGCTTTCCTATCAAATGGTTAAGCTCGCTGATGCGATGAATACCACCTAACTCATCAAGCGGTACGGCAAACGTGACATCATTCACATCAAAGTAAAGCACTTGAAAATCTTCACTTCGCTTCGTGCTTTCCCAGTCAGTTGGTATTTCGGAACCTGTTTGTGTCTCGAGCTCGGTATCAACGTTCGATTCTATATTGACATCATGCTCAATCACCGATTGAGGTTCAACCAGTTCTGGCTGAGTTTCCTCAAAAACTGGCGCATCAATCACCCAGTCTTGTATCTCTTCAACTGTTTGTAACTCGGGCGCCTCACTAACGGTTTGTACGTCTGGCTCAGCCGCTTTTATTTCTGCTGCAATATCAATCGTATTTTGTTCAAGAATACTATCAATATCTAACTCGGCTACAGGGTTGCTTGCTTCAAGCTGACTTAATAACCTTTGCACATCTTCCAGATTTGGGGCTTCCAATTCTGGCGGGTACGCTTCTTGAAACTGGTAAGTTTCCGGCTCCGAGTATTGAAACTGCAATTCTGGCTCTGGCTCTGGCTCTGGCTCTGGCTCTGGCTCTGGCTCTGGCTCTGGCTCTGGCTCTGGCTCTGGCTCTGGCTCTGGCTCTGGCTCTGGCTCTGGCTCTGCAGATGATATTTCTTGAGCCAGCAAGTCAAGCTCTTCCTCAAGAGTCGTTGCTTCAGCCTCATCACCCAATAGCGCATTAAAGTAGTCATCAAGCGCTTGTTCACTGGAAAGCACGTCGTTACTGCTCATCGAACGCTAACCTCTCCAGGTAAATCAGTAACTGTTTATACGCAAACACACCACGACTACCAGATGCAAAATGCGATGCTGGCAAATGCTTTAAACTAGCATCACGGAACTTGGTATCAATCGGCACCGCAGAGGTCCATACTTGATTTGGGTAATCTTTCTTCAGTTGCATCAATGTTTGCAAAGACGCTTTGGTGCGCTTGTCATACATTGTTGGAACGATAGTCACTTTGAAACCACCCGGACGAGACTTTTGCATAATGGTTAACGTGCGCATCATGCGTTCTAAGCCTTTCATCGCCAAAAACTCGGTTTGAACGGGAATCAAAATTCGGTCACTGGCGGCCAGTGCGTTGACCATCATCACACCAAGAATTGGCGGGCAGTCAATCAACACATAATCATAGTCTTGTGAGACCGCTTGTAGAGCTCGTTTTAAGATCAGCCCCATCCCACTGCGATTCCCCATGACACGATCAAGCGTCGCAAGAGACATATGCGCGGGAATGATATCCATCCCTTCCAGTTTTGTCTCTAGGATTAACGGCCTCACCGTTTCACGAGAGAATGTCTTCAACTGGAATAAATCAAACAGGCTCGAAGTTACTGCGTCAGGATCATAACCAAGATAGGTAGTCAGTGATGCGTGAGGGTCAGTATCGACCATCAGTACGCGATGACCTTTTTGACTCAGCAAACCCGCTAATGTCACTGTTGAGGTGGTTTTACCCACGCCACCTTTCTGGTTAGCTACACTCCAAACAATCATGATGAATCCTACGCTAGGCCAACTTCCACCAACATGCGTTCTGCAATGCGGTCAAGCGGTAAATCTTCTGAAGAAATGCCTGCTTTAGCAACAGCTTGGGGCATACCATAAACAACACAACTTTCTTCATCTTGAGCCCAAATAGTTGAGCCTGCAGACTTCAACATGCGAGCGCCTTCACGACCGTCTGCACCCATGCCTGTCAGCACTAGAGAGAGTACTTTGTCACCGTATACTTTGGCTGCAGAACCAAAAGTCACATCCACACATGGTTTGTAGTTCATGCGGTCGCCGCCATCAATGATACGAAGACGAGCAGCCCCTGCTCGACCATCCACCATCATTTGCTTACCACCTGGAGCCAGGTATGCCACACCTGGCTGCAAGACGTCGCCATCTTGTGCTTCTTTCACTTGAATCTTACACAAGGTATTCAAACGGCTGGCAAATGCAGCAGTAAAGGTTGCTGGCATATGTTGGATCAATACGATCGGATGCGGGTAGTTCATCGGTAAACGCGTCAGAATTTTTTGCAAAGCAACCGGACCACCAGTCGACGTGCCAATTGCGGTCAGTTGATACTTCTTACCAGAGGCTCGGAACTTTGCCGCAGCCGGTCGAGCAGGAGCTGGAGTCGCTGGCGAAGCCGTTCTTGAGCCTAGTGGACGAGCTGCCGCACTGGTACTCGCAGCAGCGCGAGTGATTGGTCGACGCATAAAAGCGCGCTTCGAAGCAATCTGAATAACTCGTTGCTGAAGCAGTGATACCGCTTCTTCGCGGTTACGTGCGATGTCTTCAAACTTTTTCGGTAAGAAATCCAATGCGCCCGCATCTAGCGCATCAAGCGTGGCTTTCGCCCCGTCATGAGTCAGGGACGAAAACATTAGGATTGGCGTTGGAGCCGCTGCCATGATTTCACGCACAGCGGTAATGCCATCCATCACTGGCATTTCAATATCCATCGTGATGACGTCCGGTTTAAGAGATTTGGCTTTCTCAACCGCCTCTCTGCCATTTACCGCAACGTCAATCACTTCTAGGCGCGATTCTGAGTTGATGATTTCGCTCACGCGACGTCGAAAAAAACTCGAATCATCAACGACTAGTACTTTAATCGCCATCTTATTCCTTTTAATAACGTCAGCTTTGCTTAAAGGCGTGAAGCCGCAGCATATCGCTTAAGTAAATCAGGCACATCTAGAATTAATGCAATATGGCCATCGCTAGTGATTGTTGCACCAGCCATGCCCGGAGTGCCTTGCAATAGATTATCGAGTGGCTTAATAACCACTTCTTCTTGACCAATAAGCGTATCCACAACAAAACCAACGCGCTGGTTACCGATCTGTACAATAACCACATGACCGTGACCAGTACGCTCTTCGACGTTTTGTGATTTGGATGCTAACCAGTTCTGTAGGTAAAATAGCGGGATAGATTTTTCACGCACAATGATCGTCAACTGACCATCTACCACGTTTGTGCGACTCAGATCCAAGTGGAAGATTTCGCTCACCGAAGCCAGTGGTAGTGCAAACGGATGACCGCCAACGCCAACCATCAGTGTTGGTAGGATCGCAAGCGTCAGTGGTACTTTGATGGTGATCTTAGTGCCCTTACCTAGCTCAGAATCGATATCGATTGAACCATTTAAGGTGTTGATCGCCGTCTTAACCACATCCATGCCAACGCCACGGCCAGAGATGTCAGAAATTTTATCTTTACTTGAGAAACCTGGCGCAAAGATAAGGTTGAAGCACTCTTTGTCTGTTAAACGGGCCGCCGCATCTTCGTCCATCATGCCACGCTTAACCGCGATACCACGCAGTTTGTTCGGGTCCATACCGCCGCCATCATCCACGATGGATAGCTCAATGTGATCCCCTTCTTGTGATGCAGACAAAATCACTTTACCTGTGCGTGATTTACCTGCTTTCGCACGGTCGTCTGGCATTTCAATACCGTGGTCAACCGAGTTACGAACCAAGTGAATCAATGGATCGGCCAATGCTTCTACAAGGTTTTTATCGAGATCGGTTTCTTCACCGCGCATTTCCAACACAATGTCTTTATTTAGGTTGCGCGCCAAGTCACGGACAACGCGTGGGAAACGGCCAAATACTTTCTTGATTGGCTGCATACGCGTTTTCATTACCGCGCCTTGCAGATCCGCCGTTACGACATCAAGGTTGGCGACCGCTTTGGACATTTCTTCATTGTCGCTGTTCAAACCAAGGCTTAATAGACGGTTTCGGACCAATACAAGCTCACCTACCATGTTCATGATGGTATCAAGCGTCGAGGTATCGACACGAACGGTTGCCTCGGCCTGAGGCTTTGTAACCGCTGGCGCTTTCGCCTCTTCTTTCACCGCGACAGGTTTAGATTCTGGTTTTGGTGCTGGAGCCGGAGTTGGCGCTGCTGGTGCTGGCTTAACCGCAGGCTCAGGTTTCGCAGGGCTTTCCTCTACGTTTGCTGATGCCGGCTTCGTTGCCATATCCAGTTCTTCTAGCGTAGGACCTTTGCCCGCACCATGTAGCTCATCGAGTAACTTTTCGAACTCTTCGTCCGTCATTAAGTCACTATCTTGATTTGCTGACGATGCAACTGGCGCAGCTGGTTCTGCCGCTTTAGGAGGTTCTGCTGGTGCAGATGCTGCAGCCTCTGCCGCTGATGGACTTTTGCCAACGCCGTGAAGTTCGTCAAGTAGACGCTCAAATTCATCGTCAGTGATATCGCCACTTTCAACTGATGGCGCACTTGATTGAGGGGGCTCAGATGGCGTTGTTGGTGTCGCAGGTTCTGAAGCGCCTGGAGCTGAGCCTTTACCATGAAGCTCATCCAGCAGCTTTTCGAATTCGTCTTGGGTAATTTCATCAACAGAGCCGACACTTGACGCTGGCGCGGCAGGTTCTTCAATAACAGGCTCAGGAATGACAGGTTCAGGAGTAACCACTGGTTCTTCAACCACGGTTGCAGCGACTTCATCTTCTGATTCAGGTTTACATAGACGATGAAGTTCTTCAAGAAGGGCAGGATCCGCAGCTTCCAATGGCTCACGATCTTGAACAGCTTGGAACTGGGTATTGACCGTATCCAACGCTTTTAGCATCGTATCCATTAAGTTTTGCGTGACCGTGCGTTGGCCGTTTCGTAAAACGTCGAACACGTTCTCCGCACCATGACAAGTATCGACTAGCTCTGCCAAAGACAGGAAGCCAGCACCGCCTTTTACGGTGTGAAACCCGCGGAAAATTGCATTAAGTAAGTCTTTGTCTTCTGGGTTATTTTCCAATTCAACCAACTGCTCAGAAAGCAGTTCGAGAATTTCCCCAGCCTCAATGAGAAAGTCCTGAAGAATATCTTCGTCTAAATCGTAGCTCATACGTTACCTTTAAAATCCAAGACTGGACAACAAGTCATCGACTTCGTCCTGCGATGAAACCGCATCTTCTCTCAGTTCTGGATGAAGAATCGGGCCTTCGGCTTCGCTTGTTTGTGTATTCTTTTTATCTGCCGGTTCTGACAAAACTTGAATGTGTTCTTCAGGTTTATTTCCAGAGAATACGGTTAGGATTTCCACTAAGCGGCCTTCTACTTCATTTACCAACGTAATTACGCGGCGAATAATCTGGCCAGTTAGGTCTTGGAAGTCTTGCGCCATGAGAATTTCGGTCAATTGACCACGCAACTCAGTGCTGTCACCTTCGACTTGAACTAATAGCTCGTCGATTCGGTGACAAAGTGCTTTGAATTCGCTTAATTCGATGCGCCCGTGCATGAGTTCATTCCATTGAGGACGAACTTTCTGAAGGCAATCATGCAGGTTGTCAGCGATAGGAAGGCAGCAGTCGACTGCATCCATCGTTTTGTTGGCTGCTAGCTCTGTCTTCTCGATCACATAATTAAGACGATCCCTTGCGTTAGGGATTTCGTCTTTCGCAATTTCGGTCATGCGCTGATCGAGACTGAACTGCTTGAGTGATTCGTGAAGGTCTCGAGTTAAGGCTCCAATTTCTTGCAGCATTGGATTCTCGGCACCTTCGTAGATCGAGGCAACAAGCATATTGGCTTGGTCTTGTTCCCCGTTTTCTAGCATTTGAACGAGTGACTTCGCCTGCTCTAGTGAGATCATTCTGAATAGACCCTTTTACGTTTAGTTCTTCTTATCACTTTAAAAACGCTAAACGAGTCATTTAATAGGTATTTAATAATTGGTATGAATGACTCGAATAACAAAGAGAAAAAGAGAGAGTTATAAACGCTCGAAAATTTTATCTAATTTTTCTTTTAATGTTGCAGCAGTAAATGGCTTAACAATGTAGCCGTTTACGCCTGCTTGAGCAGCTTCAATGATCTGCTCACGCTTCGCTTCAGCCGTGATCATTAGAACTGGCAAATGCTTAAGTTCTGCATCCGCGCGGATGTGTTTAAGCAAATCGATGCCTTGCATACCTGGCATGTTCCAGTCAGTTACAACAAAATCGAAGTCACCTTTTTTCAGCATTGGTAATGCGGTTAAACCATCGTCCGCTTCTTGAGTGTTATTGAAACCCAAGTCACGAAGCAGGTTTTTAACAATACGGCGCATTGTTGAGAAATCATCAACAATAAGGATCTTCATGTTTTTATTCAAAATTGCCTCCACTGAATCGTAAAATCAGTGTTTTTAGTCATTTTGTGTCCACGCACTGAGCTTGGTGCGCAAACGTTGCATCGCTTGACTCAGTATTTGACTTACGCGAGATTCGCTTACGCCTAACACATCGCCAATTTCTTTCAAATTGAGTTCTTCATCATAATAAAGCGAAAGTACCAAAGCTTCACGCTCTGGAAGCTGTTTTATTGATTCAACCAGTGCTTTTCGAAATGATTCATCGGCAACCCCTTTAAACGGGTTACTGTCATCAGTTTCATCTGCAGGTGAAATCACATCATCAGAAACGCCTAAATCTTCAATACCGACTAATTTTGAGCAGTTGATATCGGTCAGAGCACTATGATATTGATCCAGTGTCATACCGAGATGCGTGGCTACTTCAGAATCAGTAGGATCTCGATTTAATTCGCCTTCCAGTTCCGCAATCGCTTGGTTAATCTCTCGATTATTTTTATGAACAGAACGCGGTACCCAATCGCCTTTGCGCATGTCATCTAACATTGCGCCACGAATACGGATACCTGCATAAGTTTCAAAGCTCGCACCTTTAGAACCATCATAATTCTGCTGAGCTTCGATAAGACCGATCATGCCGGCCTGAATTAAATCCTCTACCTGAACACTCGGCGGTAAACGGCCTAATAGGTGGTGAGCAATGCGCTTAACCAACACTGAGTAGCGCTCTATAAACGCTTGCTGGCTATTAAACTTGCCATGTTGGTCATAGGTTATCGCTTTATTCACCAAAAGGGTCCTCTGCGAATTCGGTACGATTTAGCAACCTTTCCACAAAAAATTCCAAGTGTCCACTTGGTGTTTTCGGTAGTGGCCACGTTAACGCTTTGTTTGCTAGTGAGCTAATAGCTAAAGCGGCAGGTGAGCGAGGGAACGCATCAACGACAATTTTTTGTCTTTTTACAGCCTGTCGTACTTTATCATCTAATGGAATACATGCTACGAGTTCAAGGCTGACATTCAAGAATCGCTCTGTGACTAGCGTCAACTTTGCAAACAATTCTCGCCCTTCTCGGTAGCTTCTGACCATATTTGCTACAACTTTAAAGCGTTGGACCTGGTGTTCTTTACTTAACAGCTTAATTAACGCATATGCATCTGTGATTGAAGTTGGTTCATCACACACAACCACAACGACATCTTGAGCTGCTCGCGAAAAACTGATTACCATGTCAGAAATGCCTGCGGCGGTATCTATCAGCAGGACATCCATTTCGTCTTCAAGACTACCAAATGCTCGAATGAGTCCAGCATGTTGAGCGTGAGAAAGCTCAGTCATGCTCTGCGTGCCAGAAGTTGCAGGGATTATCTTTATACCATAAGGCCCTTCGACAATCGCATCTTTTAGCTCACATTCACCCGCTAAGACATGTCCTAGATTGCGTTTTGCACGAATTCCGAGCATCACGTCCACATTGGCCAGACCTAAATCAGCGTCGAGAACCATCACCTTCTTGCCTTGGCGAGCCATACAAATCGCCAGACCCAGTGTTACGTTTGATTTCCCCACACCACCTTTGCCGCCAGTAACAGCAATCACTTTGGTCAACGATGGTTGTGTTAAGCGACGGAGGCCGCTTGCTTGATCGTGTATCATATTCTCAGTCATAGTAGTCCGCCGCCTTAGAGTCCTTCACTGTCACTGTTCCAAAAGTGAGGTTCGTTCTCTGTCGACTTCTCTAACAGTTCATTTGCTTTCGCAAGCATATATTTTGGTTGCGCTATCACAATGTCTTCTGGCACGCGCTGACCATTAGCGATGTAAGCCACTGGCATTGCGTTTTGAATCACTACACTGATGAATTCGCCTAGACTTAATGACTCATCAAGCTTCGTCATAATACAACCCGAAAGTGGTATGCGTCGGAAGTGATCCAGCGTTTCTTGTAGAACGCGACGTTGTGCGGTAGCTGGCAAAACAAGGTAGCTGTGAATCACTTCTCCGCTCTCTTGCATTAGAGTATCGAGCTGCTCAGAAAGCCTGACATCTCGTTGCCCCATCCCTGCCGTATCGACCAAAATCAGTCTTCTGTTTCTTAGCTGATATATAACATCGGCTAACTCGTTAGAATCTTTAGCAACTCTTACGGGACAACCCATGATTCTTCCGTAAATTGAGAGCTGCTCATGTGCACCTATGCGATATGTATCTGTTGTCACAAGGGCCACATTGTCGGCACCGTATTCCATGGCGGCACGTGCTGCGAGCTTCGCAACGGTGGTTGTTTTTCCCACCCCCGTCGGACCTAACAGTGCGACCACACCACCACGTTTTAAAATGTCCTGTTTAGGAATATTGATTTGATCCGCCACCAGCGACAACAACGCTTTCCACGCTCGCGCTGGTTTTGTATCTTCCGGGATATAGCACGCCATTTGGTCTGCTAACTCCGGAGAAACGCCCATACGCTCTAAGCGCTTAATCAGCATTGCTCTGAGCGGCTCTCGACGTTCCACTTCCTGCCACATTAGGCCAGAGACTTGATGCTCTAGAAGACGACGAATTGACGTCATCTCTTCGCGCATACTCTCCAGCTCATCAGCAGACTCTTCTCGCTCATCACTTGGACGGCGGCGATCATAGCGTGTCGGATCCAACTTCGGCGTTGGACGCTCAAATCGATTATCTTGTGCGATTAACTTCGCCAAAGGTGAATCTGGTTGATATGGCGCTGGCTTTTCTTGGTTGTAGCCGTCGCGATGCTTATTCTGGCGTTGCAATAAAGCAGAGAGCGAATCTTCATTTTCCGCTACATGATCGTCAGCATCTGCTGCACCACCACTATATTGCTTAAGCATGTTAGCGAATCGCTGCGTCATCGAGCCTGTTTTTTCGTTGTTACTGTTGTTACTGTTCAGGCTAATTTTATCTTCATCTAAATGACGATCTTGATAACGATCAGCAGAAGACGATGACATTTGACGATGTTCGTTATAGCGATTCGATTGAGAAGCACCGCGATTTTGTTGTGACGCTGCGCTTGCTTGAGACGGGTTAGATTCACTATCTATCGCCGCAACAATCGCCACCCCACCAGCCACTTTCTTGTTTGACATGATCACCGCTTCCGCGCCTAACTCCTCTTTCACTTGGAGCAGCGCCGTTCTCATGTCTTTGGCAAAAAATCGCTTTATTTTCAAACTATGAATCCATTAATGATGCGTGAGATCAGTTACCCACGGCTTGCACAATTCTGATCTGTTTTTCATCCGGGATTTCTTGGTAAGACAGTACCCGGAGATTAGGTATTGTGTTCTTCACAAATTTCGCCAACGTCGAGCGTAATACACCGGAAGTAAGCAGAACGGCTGGCTCGCCTTTCAATTCTTGTTCCTGTGTCGCTTGGCTTAGTGAAGACTGCAATCGTTCAGCGAGCCCCGGTTCAATCCCCGCAGATTCGCCTCCTGATGCTTGCATAGTTTGATGCAATATTTGTTCCAGTTCAGGTATCAAAGTAATCACTGGCAGCTCAGGCTCTATACCATTGATTTCTTGAACAATTAGACGTTTCAGACTAATTCGAACTGCTGCCGTCAATATGTCAGCTTCTTGACTCTTACTTGAGTACTCAGCCAAAGTTTGAACAATCGTGCGAATATCGCGGATTGGAATGGCCTCGTTTAACAAGTTTTGTAGGACTTTCACCACCACACCTAATGGTAATTGGTCAGGAACAAAGTTCTCAACCAACTTAGGCGCGCTGCGTCCTAACATTTCTAATAAATTCTCTACTTCTTCATGACCAATCAACTGCGATGCGTTATTGGTCAGTAACTGGCTCAGGTGCGTCGCTAATACTGTCGATGAGTCAACAACCGTATAACCTAACGCCTGAGCATGCTCACGCTGATCTTCGCGAATCCATACGGCTTCCAGTCCAAATGCAGGGTCAATGGTTGGCTCGCCATCAATCATGCCATACACCTGACCTGGGTTAATCGCTAGCTCTTGATCCGGACGAATCTCAGCTTCGCCGACCGCAACCCCCATTAATGTGATTCGATAGCTGTTTGGCGTCAGTTCAAGGTTGTCACGTATGTGAACCGCAGGGATTAAGAACCCAAAATCTTGCGATAGCTTTTTACGCACACCTTTTACGCGCTCTAACAGTTCTCCGCCTTGGTCTCGGTCCACTAGCGGAATCAAGCGGTAACCCACTTCTAGGCCAATAATATCGACTGGCTGGACGTCGTCCCAAGAAAGCTCGCGTTGTGATGAAGGCTCTGCACCTTCGTCGGCTTTCGCTGGTAAAGCCGGTTCTTTCGCTTTCTGCTTTTGGCGTTTATCGATGAAATACGCCGCCGCGCCAGCTGCGACCGCCAGACTCAAAAACGCAAAGTGTGGCATGCCCGGTACGATGCCCATCACACCGAGAATAGCTGCGGTAATCATCAGTGCTTTTGGGTTGTCGAACATCTGGAAGACCAGCTGTTCACCCATGTCTTCATCGGTGTTTTGACGCGTCACCATCATCGCCGCTGCAATCGACAGCAATAGCGATGGTATCTGTGCAACTAGGCCGTCACCAATCGTCAGCAAAGTATAGATTTCAATTGCCTCACCGAAACCCAATCCATACTGCGCCATACCGATCGACAGACCGCCGATGATGTTGATAAACAGAATCAAAATACCGGCAATCGCGTCACCTTTTACGAACTTCGAGGCACCATCCATCGAGCCGTAGAAATCCGCTTCTTTGGTCACTTCAAAACGACGAACTCTTGCCTGTTCTTGGTCTATCAATCCAGCATTTAAGTCCGCATCAATCGCCATCTGCTTACCTGGCAACGCATCAAGGGTGAAGCGAGCACTTACCTCAGAGATACGACCCGCACCTTTGGTCACCACCATAAAGTTGATGATCATTAAGATAAGGAAAACCACTAAGCCGACCGCGTAGTTACCACCAATAACGACATTACCAAACGCTTCAATTACGTTACCTGCCGCGTTGCCGCCTTCGTGACCATGCAGTAAGACGACACGTGTCGAGGCAACGTTCAGCGCCAAACGCAACAAAGTCGCTATCAGTAGTACCGTCGGAAAAGCGGCGAAGTCCAACGGACGACGTGTGTAAACGGTCACTAACAACACCACCATCGACAACGCGATGTTAAAGGTGAAGAACATATCCAGCAAAAAGGCTGGAATAGGCAGCACCACCATCGCTAAGGTGGCCAAAACCATCACCGGCGCGCCAATAGCTGGCATTTCACGCTGAGGGATTCGTGGCAATTTATCTGCAAATGGCAGGCTTAACTTCATACTACGAGAGATCTCAATCGATTGAAGCGTCACGTTAGCTCTTACTATTAATACGCGACCGCTTTGGCCTAAAAGTTTAGGTATGGTTGATAATTAAGGCGTTTTAAGCAAGCTATGTACCATAATTAACGCCAAAATAATGACTAAACACTCAAGTAGAGCTTAATATCTGATTCAATTAGCCTTTTTAGAATTAGGCTTCTTTTAGCATTAGTGCCGGTGTTCTGGCGGGATTGGCAAATCGTAATCCTGAATTTTGGGGCGCTGACCACCTCGCTTTCGGTATTGCTTCAACTGGAATACAAATGCCAAAACCTGAGCCACCGCAGTAAACAATCCATCGGGGATCTCTTGTTCTAGCTCGGTAGTATGGTACAGCGCACGAGCAAGTGGCGGAGCAGGTACAATTGTGATGTCATGCTCTCGGGCGACTTCTCGAATCTTCATTGCCATGTGATCGGTGCCTTTAGCGATCACTACCGGCGCACGGTCTGTCTTCTGTTTATAACGAAGCGCAACCGAAAAGTGCTCTGGGTTGGTAACAATAACATCAGCCTGAGGAACATCTGCCATCATACGACGTTGAGCCGCTTCTCTTTGCAGCATACGAATGCGTCCTTTGACCTCTGGCTTACCCTCGGTTTCTTTATATTCGTCTTTGACTTCTTGCTTGGTCATTTTTAACTGATCGGCGTGCTGCCAGATTTGAAATGGAATATCGATGGCAACCACGATCAACAGTGAACAGCTGATCAACAAGATAAAGTTCAGCAGAATATCTAAAGCATGGAAGATGTTTTGCGGATACACATCCATACTTAATTGAATCAGATCCGCCTGCGATGCTTGGATCAAATAGATCGCGACACCAGTAACCAAAACCACTTTAAGTATTGATTTGATCAACTCTACCCAGCTTTGCATTCCCACCATCCGCTTTAAACCGCTAAGCGGATTCATTTTCGACAGCTTTGGCATGGCCGCTTGAGCAGAAAAACTGATTCCTCCCACACCCGCAGCACCAATCATGGCGGCAGTAAACAACGTAGCTAGCACCAAAAATAGAGGGAACAACAAATCGGTCATCGCCCCTAAAGCAATGTCAAATAGCTTTGCCGTATCAAAAATCTCTTCTCGTTGAAGATCAAATAAACGGCTCATGATGGAAAACAGTGAGCGTGCTAACGCCTCGCCAAACCACATCAGTGAAATGGCGCCAACGATCAGTACAGATGCTGATGCAAGTTCTTTAGACCGAGCAACCTGCCCCTTTTCTCTGGCTTGTTGTAACCGTCGGGGCGTGGCTTCTTCGGTGCGTTCCTGACCGTCTGATTCTGCCAATTCTTAGCACTCCAAGCGAATGAGTCGACAAATCTGCGCCTCACCCACTGTCCAGAACATTTCATAATGACTATAAAGGCCAGCCAATATGTACCAACAAAGTAATAGGCCCACCATCAAAGCAAAAGCAAAACCAAGCGAGAAGATATTCAGCTGTGGTGCGGCACGGGTCATTACACCAAACGACAAGTTAATGGTAAGTAGTGCAATAATGCCAGATAGAGACATACTCAGTGCCGTTTGGAACATAATACCAAGCCAGCCTGCCATTTCACGGAAATCAACCGCGTTGAGCGAGCCGGAGCCAATCGGCAGTGTTTTAAAGCTGAACACGACCAGTTGCAGCATTTTCAAGTGCCCATCGGTGGCAAGGAAAAACATTGTCGTCAAAAACATGAATAGCTGACCAAGCAATGGCGTGTTCTGACCATTTGCGGGATCAACCATAGAAGCGAAACCCAAACTTGACTGCATACCCAATATTTGTCCCAACAAGACAAAGGTTTGAATCATAAATTGAGTGACCATCCCCATCGCAATACCGATGATCATTTGCTCGGCAATGGTCATAAACCCCCGAAACGAGAGCAACTCAATGTCTTGAGGCACTGCAGGGATCGCAGGCATGACGGCAAAAGTGATGGCTAACCCGAGGTAAAGGCGGATTCGTGGTGAGACAAATCGAGCCCCAGTTACCGTCATCACCATCAGCATGGAAGAGATACGAACGTAGGGCCAGAAATAGTTTGCGATCCAATCTAAGACAACGCTAGTGGGATACTCCATAGGCGCCTCTAATAAAGCACCTGAGGTAAGCGCTCAATCAAGCCATAGAAATATTCCATCAACATTTGCGTCATCCAGTGACCAAATAGCATTAGAGCCAAAAGAGTGACTATCAAACGCGGCAAGAAGCTCAATGTTTGTTCGTTGATGGAAGTCGCAGCTTGGAAAATCGCAACAATAAGGCCGATAAGCAAACTTGGGATGATAATGGCGCAGACCATGATAAGCACCATCCAAAGTGCTTCACGGAAAAGCTCGACAAACATTTCTGGTGTCATGTCTTATCCTCTATCTGCGCTTATCTAAAGGGCGAAACTGCCCGCGAGTGTCGAAAGTATCAAGTTCCAGCCATCGACCAATACAAACAGCATCAACTTGAACGGCAACGAAACAATCATTGGTGACAACATCATCATACCCATTGCCATCAGTACCGACGCTACCACGAGGTCAATAATCAAAAACGGCAAGAAGAGCATAAAACCAATTTGGAATGCAGTTTTTAACTCCGAGGTGATGAAAGCCGGAATCAACACCGCCATCGACACATCTTCTGGGTTCTCAACTTGCTCTCCTGACATGGTTACGAACGTCTCCAAATCTTTGATTCGGGTCTGTTTAAGCATAAATGCTTTCATTGGTGCTTGTGCAGCATCAAACGCTTCTCTCGCAGTGACTTGCTCATTCAAATAAGGCTGAACGGCTTTATCGTTGATTTCGTTCAGGACAGGAGACATAACAAAAAAGGTCAAAAAAAGCGCTATACCAATGATGACCTGATTAGACGGCGTTTGTTGCAAACCCATTGCCTGACGCAATATCGACATCACCACCACAATTCGAGTAAACGACGTCATTAGAATCACCATAGCAGGCAAGAAGCCAAGCATGGTCATTAACGCTAGGATTTGTAGCGTAACCGAGTAATCTTCACTGCCATCTGGGTTTGTGGTCATGGTAAACGCAGGGATGCCACCACCACTAGAAACGGACATAGCACGACTGGCGCCAGTATCACTTTGCATCGCCTGAACAGTGACGCTACTTCCATCGGCCAAGTTGTCAGGCAGAGCAGACTCCTCTGCCTCAGCAAACGAAAATGAAGAAAACAGCACGCCGACGAAAAGCAACAACGTGCTCAGGAGCAAACGAATCGGGTTACCCTTTGTCATGTTTTTTGATCAGTTGGCTAAATTGAGTCGCAAAAGCATTGGTCGCCAACTCTTCCTCTTTCAGTGGCTTATCTAACTTGGCTAACGTTTGGATTGATTGGCTGGTAATTCCAACCAAAAACTGCTCTTCACCCACTTGAACTACGGCGATTCTTTCTTTGGTGCCCACTGGCAACTGACTCACAATACGCAAGCCTTTTTGTTGTCCCATCGCCGGCACTTGCATACGTTTAAGTAGCCAAGCCAACAAAAGAATCACGCCGATCACAAGCACAAGCGAGCCCAGTGTCGTCGCAAGATCCAGATTATTTGGTGCGGCAGCAAATGCATAAGGAGCACTCAGCATTAAGCTCAGTGCTCCAGTGATTTGCTTCAATCGCGTTTTGATTGAGCGGCTCATCTTAACGTAGCTTCTTAATTCGTTCAGTTTGGCTGATCACATCCGTCAAACGGATACCAAACTTATCGTTCACGACCACGACTTCGCCATGTGCAATCAGTGTACCGTTGACTAATACGTCCAATGACTCGCCCGCTAGACGATCCAACTCAACAACCGAACCTTGGTTCAACTGCAATAAGTTCCGAATGCTGATTTGTGAACGACCGACTTCCATCGAAATCGTCACCGGAATATCCATGATGGTGTCGAGTTTACGGCGCTCATCTTCGGTAATTGGGCTTGAAGTGTCTTTTAGCTCTTCCAGTGGCGCGGCCAATACTTCATCTACATCAACAGAAGGTGCAGACGGGTCTTCGCCAAGAGCGGCTGCCCATTCATCTGCTAGCTTTTGATCGTCACTTGGTTCCATTTTTCTATCCTGTGTTAAGCCTTATTTAATGCCAAAGCATGTCTGTTCAATAAGGTATCTTAATCGTCTATATCGTCTTCATTCTCAAGCTCAGACATGATGTCTTTGCCCAAGAAAGCTAAATCTGTTTTGACTACATGTGGGCGCTCAATTTCCTCAGAAATTTGCACCGCTAATTTGTCTTCCGAACGGCCCATTTTTACGCGATAGGTCGGCAGGTCTTCCACAAACATTGTCGCATGTTCTGGCATTTCAATCGGAATGATGTCACCCGGTTGCAATTCCATGAGGTCACGCAAAGAGATGTCTTTTTCAAGCAAGTTAACGCGGAAGTTAACCGGACAATCCATAATCTCTTCACGCAATGCTGAGCTCCAACGGACGTCAGTCTCCATCTTGTCGGACTGAACACCTGCATCCAACAGTTCACGGATAGGTTCAACCATGGAGTAAGGCATAACGACATGAAAATCGCCGCCACCACCATCGACCTCAATGTGGAATGAACTCACGACAATCACTTCTGTCGGGCTGACAATGTTAGCCATACTTGGGTTTACTTCAGAGTCGAGATATTCGAACTCCACCCCCATCACTGGCGACCACGCTTCTTTGTAGTCTTCAAATACAATCTTCAGCAGCAGCTGAATGATGCGGCGTTCCGTTGGGGTAAATTCGCGCCCTTCGATTTTGGCATGGAATCGACCATCCCCACCAAAGAAGTTTTCTACCAGAATAAAGACTAAGCGAGCCTCCATGGTGATCAACGCTGTACCTTTTAACGGACGAAAACGCACCATGTTCAAACTGGTTGGCACGTACAATGTGTTTTGGTATTCGCCAAACTTCATCATCTGCACGCCATTGATCGACACTTCTGCCGTTTTACGCAGCATATTAAACAGACTAATACGCATGTGTCGTGCAAAGCGCTCGTTGATAAGTTCGAGCGTCGGCATTCGACCACGTACAATCCTGTCTTGCGACGAGAAATCAAAATTGACGGCACCTTCGTTGTCGTTTTCTATCGGTTCATCGACGTCATCAACATCGTCAACCCCGTGCAATAGCGCATCAATTTCGTCTTGGCTTAATAGATCGGTCACGTTTTACCTATTGAATAACAAAATCTGTAAACAGTACTTTTTCAATCACTGGCTTACCGACCGCAGCGTTTAGCGCTGCTTTGATATCTTCGGAAGCACGATCGCGCAATTCCACTCGTCCCGTTGGAGAACGCAACTGATCAACCGTCGCCGAAGCAAACGTTGATAACAAAGAGCTCTCAATTAGTGGCGAATGGTACCGCGCCAACTCTTCATTCTCTGCGCCACGAACCATTAACTGCGCTTTAATTTGTACCAGTCTGTCGCGACGGTCCCCAGTAACGTTAAATACAAATGCCTGAGGAAGATTCACGTAGGCAATGGGCGAGGCATCTGATGCCTTCGCTTGAACCTGTTGAGACGCTTCAGCCTGAGCTGGTTCATCAGAGCCCATGAGAAAGAATGCTGCTGCAGCACCGCCAAGTAGCAATACCACAACAGCGATTATGATGATAAGTAACTTACCTTTTCCTTTCGGCGCATCGGCCCCTTGTAGCTGTTCTTCTGCCATTGTTGTCTCTTATTATTCTTTTAGGTTACCGAGATGCTTGAGAAAGTCGTTTGGTAACCTTGTATTATTGCCTTTAAACGGCCTGTTATGCGTAAAAGCTAATTCCATCACGCTTTGAAGCCACATTCAAATCCAGATTGACGTCAGCATCAAAGCTCTCTTCTGATTGTCCAGAAAAACCGCTGCCTTGAGCACTTTGACCATGTTGCTCAGCAGTATACCTACCTTGCTGCTGTCCGCTGTTTTGTTGCTGAACAGAAGAGTCAGCCAGTTGCATGCCCTGCTGCGCCAACATCTCTCTCAAGCGAGGAAGCGTCTGTTCAATGATGTCACGCGCTTGCGGGTTGTTCACCGTAAAATGCACATTAGCCACATCGTTGTTCATCGTCATACGAATTTGCATACGACCTAATTCTGGTGGATCAAGACGAATATCGAGGTTTTTTAGGTTCTTCGACATCATCATTTGCACTTTTTCCGCCACTTGCTCATTGGCCAACTCTTTGGTCAGTTGCAGCGGAAGCTGAGCTTGCTGCGCGGCATCAATACGCGCTTGTTGCTGCACGTTTGTTCCTTGTTGACCCGCCATCGCCTGAAGCTGCCCTGCTAAACCATGTTGAAGTTCTGGTTTATCTTGCTTATCCGCTGTCGCTTTAAGTGCACCAGCAGCCAATGCGGCATTCACAACTTTCTGGTTAACCTCTCCATCCTTCACGCCTTGAAGCGCAGTCGGCAAATGAGCTGCGGCCAACGCATCTGGCATCGGAGATACTGCGACTTTATCTGCACTCTGAACAGCTTGCGGCTGAGCTGATTGAGTCGCAAAATTAAGGGCTTGCTGAGACATCCCCATAGGCGCAGCCTGGCGAGCCAAATGATGTTGTACTTGCTGCTCGGCGAGAACCTGTTTAACGTCAGTAGGAAGCGCAACAAACTGGGCAAGATCTTGCTCAGGAATATCGGCAATGACCGTCCCTTTTTTCAACCCTTCTATGATCTCAGCTTCTTGCTGAGTCAGTGGTTTTCCCTGCGCCAGTTTGGTATCTATGAGTTCGAGTTCATCCAAGGAAACATGCTGAAGCGCATCAATTTTAGAGCCATCCAAACCCACCTCCAGTGGCGATAGTTCATTGGCAACGTCACCACTGACCATGCCCTTCTCGGTTGGGTGACTGACTTGTTTAGCCAGACCTTGCCAAGTAGCAAACTCAGACGAGAGCTTATCGACATCGATAGGTTGACCATTCTTATCTAAAATTGGCTCTAAGCCTTGCCCAGCCATTGCCTGCACTTGTTCAAGCGATTGAGCTAATGGCATGTCATTCAAAGCAAGTTCATCAATGTCTGTTGTTTGCCCGTTGAACGAGTGTTCTAAACCCGCTCGTTGAGGCAAAACTTTGCCACTATCGATGGATGCATTATTCGCTTTCAAGGTTTGATTCGCTTGTTCAATACGACCAAGCAGCTGTTGTCCTTCACCCATCGCGCTTTTTGCGCCATTAGCAGCTGAAGGGGCGTTCGAGAGTGAACCGACTTTCTCAGTGACATCAGCATCATTTTGCGAGTGAGCGCCTTGTTTGGCTTCCAGTAGGCTTGCCTCATCACTTTGAATGGTGTTCGCATGCTCTGTCAGCATGTCGCCAGAGCGGCTTTGCTCTTGAATAGCAGTATCTTGGCTTTCTTGCGCCAGCAACTCTTCGGCGTCGTTACTGCTCGCTTGAGCCACGTCTGTGACCACTTCTTGACTATCAGCTTTGCCAGACGAAAGCTTGTTAATCTCGGCACTATTTTGGTCTTCACCGTTTAGTGATTTCGTTGCTACTTTTTCTGATTTTTGTGAACCTGAAAACGCATCCGTCAAGGTTTCTAAAAATCCCTTGTTCTCCGCGTTTTCTGTAGGTGCTTGTGCGGCAGAGTCAGACACTGACGTCTTGCTCGTCGCAGAAACATTGGACAAATTCACATTCATATAGAAATTCTCATTATCAGCAGCTTCGAGCGCTAGGCCGCTGCTAAATTGCACACGGTGGCAAATTTAGGTTATTGGGATGATAATCTACAGAGTTATCTGCAAAAATTACGCCAATAACAAGCTCATTGCCGCAGTGACAAATCGAGTGCCATAAGTGGAAGCAACGTCAATTTTTAAACATTAAAAAGGCTTCGCTCGACGGCTGTAAAGCAACGTTGAAAACTCATCCATTTGCTTTTGTTCCCGTTTGGCTTCAGCAAGCTGTTTCTCTTTCTCTCGCTTTTCGATCATCCACTCATAGGATTTGCGTTCTTTGCGTACTGTTAACCAGTATTCTTGACAGTTTTCTACCTGTTCTTTGAAATGACTTTCTGCTTGTTTCTGCTTAGATAACGTTTCGTCTAGCTGAGTGAGAAAGCGATTTAAATGCCCATATTCGCTTGCCGTTAAGCCCGCCTGCCCACGGTCGATAAGCTGTTGGCAATAATCAAGGCGATACTTTTCGATTTGCTCAACCTGACGGTAATAATCTTCAAGTTCAGAGCGCGCTTTGTTCAGCGCAAGTACGGCTTGATCTTCACGCTCTTTAGTCTGCTCAAGTAGGAACTCCATCGCATTGTTCATGCGCTATCACCCGCCTAAAATGTTTCTAAGCATGTTGACGCACATATCGTATGGCACCGATTCTTTCATGCTCTGCTGTAAGTATTCGTCTAACTTCGGCTTCAATGTAAACGCACCATCGATAGCAGGATCGGTGCCCGGCTTGTACGCCCCAATCGAGACCAAATCTTGGTTCTTGCGGCAAATCGACAAGACCTGACGTACGGCTTTCGACATCAGAACATGTTCTTCAGTGGTGATTTGCGGCATAACACGGCTCACCGACTTTTCGACGTCAATCGCAGGATAATGACCTGCATCCGCCATTTCACGGGACAGCACAATGTGACCATCAAGAATTGCCCGCGATGCATCCGCAATCGGGTCTTGTAAATCATCGCCCTCGGTCAACACGGTAAAGAACGCCGTAATTGAGCCTTGTTCGGCGCTTCCGTTACCCGCACGCTCAACCAAAGCAGGTAGCTTGGCGAACACAGATGGCGGATAGCCTTTTGTCGCTGGCGGCTCACCAACAGAAAGGGCGATTTCACGCTGTGCTTGCGCAAAACGCGTCAAGGAATCCATCAATAACAGAACGTCCAAACCTTGATCGCGAAAGTACTCGGCAATGGTTAAGGCGGTTTGACAGCCTTTCAAACGCATCAATGGTGAAGCATCGGCAGGCGCAGCCACCACGACAGAGCGACGTCGTCCATCCTCACCTAAAATCTCTTCGATAAACTCTTTAACTTCGCGTCCACGCTCACCTATCAGACCGACCACAACAACTTGTGCGGTTGTACCTCGTGTCATCATGCCAAGCGTGACCGATTTACCCACACCAGAGCCGGCAAACAGACCGATACGCTGACCTTTACCTACCGTCAATAATCCGTTAATCGCTTTCAAGCCCACATCAAGTGGCTCTGAAATTGGCTTTCGAGCCAGCGGGTTGATTGGCTCAGCATTAAAAGAGGCGCGATGATCGGTATACAACGGGCCAAGTCCATCAAGCGGATTACCAACCCCGTCAATCACTCGACCAAGTAACTCCATGCCAACAGGCAAGCCAGCGTCACTGGTTAATGGCGTCACTCTAGCGCCAGGCAAAATGCCCGTAATTTGCTCGCTTGGCATCAAAAATAGGTTATCACCTGAAAAACCGACGACCTCGGCTTCCATCTGACCGGACATAGTTTCCACTAAGCATAAACTGCCAATTGGCGCGCGACAGCCTGTCGCTTCCAACGTTAACCCAACCACTCGAACCAGTTTGCCAGAGGCAACTGGGCGCGTCGTTAAGCCTTCAACTTTGTAGTTTCTTAAACGGTCAGCCAATGCTTGCATGGATTACTCACCCTCTTGATGACGGTTTGCACCACAAAAACTGTGCAACACGCTTTTGACGCGCTCTTCCATACGGTAGTTAATGCTTGATTCACCCGCTTCAATTTGGACGTCGCCTCGATTGAGTGATGGCTCAGCAACCAACGTCCAGTTGCGGCAATCAAGGTCTTCTTCGCCGTAAGCTGAGCGAATAATCGCAACGTCTTCTGGATTCAGGTGCAAGGTAATGGGATGACCTGATATTGGCAGCGCTTCAACCGACTGCTTAACCGTGTCCAAAATAATCTGAGGGTTGGTTTGTACTTCGACATGCACGACTTCTTTTACTAAACAGAGCACCATGTCTACCAGCTGCTTTTCAACCTGAGCATTCATTAGCTCTAACGGCTGAGCAAACTGGTTCGCTAAGTTCATAAAGGTTTCGACTTGCTGTTGAATATATTCTTGACCTGCGGTCACGCCTTCGGCTTTTCCAAGCTCCAGCCCTTCAGCATGGCCCGCTTGCAGGCCTTCTTCTTTGCCTTTGTCGTAACCTTGCTTAAAGCCGGCTTCTTGACCTTGATACAAACCTTCCTGATAAGCGCCTTGCTTGATCAGCTCTATCTGCTCTTCGGTTAGCTCAAGTGCTTGCTCTTCTTCTGGCTCTTCAAGATTCGGTACCCAACCCGGGTCATAGTTAAACGCGGTTTGTTTTGCTTGCTTGGCTTTGGGCTCGCCGTAATCAGGCAACCCCCAACGTTGTGGTTCGATCATCGAATCATCTTCATCAGGACGGATAAATCCACGTTTTCTTTCGCCAGCCATGGGTTACCTATTATGTATTCGATTAAGAAGTGAGGGCGCTCCGCAATAGGATAATCGCGGAGCAATAGAGATTATAAGAACTCGTCCGCACCGCCAGACAACATGAGTTCGCCTGCATCGGCCATGCGACGAGCGATCGCTAGGATTTCTTTCTGTGCCGCTTCGACATCCGCCACGCGAACTGGCGGCATCGCTTCGATGTCATCACGCATCATCTCAGCCGCTCGTTTCGACATGTTCTTAAATACCTTCTCACGCAGAGAATCGTCGGCACCTTTAAGTGCTTTTTGCAACACGTCTTGTGGTACATCACGCAGCAATTTCTGAATACCTTGATCGTCCACTTCGACTAAGTTTTCGAAGACAAACATCAAGTCTTGAATTTGCGTCGCCATGTCTTCGTCTTGATCGCGAATCTGTTCCATCAACAAACCTTCGACGTTGTTGTCTAGATAGTTCATGATCTCCGCTGCCGCTTTCAGGCCACCAATCTTGGCTGCTTGAGCGCCAGCTTGACCCGCGAACTGTTTCTCCATGATTTCGTTCAGCTCTGCCAGTGCCGATGGCTGAACTTCTTCAAGGTTGGCAATACGCATCATCAGGTCCAAACGCACGCGCTCAGGGAACTGAGACAAAATCTCCGCGGATTGGTCTGCTTCTAAATAAGACAATACGATGGTTTGGATCTGCGGGTGTTCGTTGACAATGATGCTCGCCACTTGTCGTGGGTCCATCCATTTCAGCGAATCCAAGCCTTTTGAACCCGTACCAAGTAGGATCTGGTCAACCAAATTGTTGGCTTTGTCTTCACCAAGAGCCGCCACCAGCGCATTACGCATGAAGTCTTCGCTGCCCATGCCGATGTTGGTGTATTTCTGGATGTCCTCCAAAAACGCACGGTGAACGGCCGACACCTTGTCTTGGCTGAGGTCTTTCGCCTTAGCCATCGCACTACCCACACGCTGGACCTGTTTTGGCTCTAGGTGACGAATAATGCCAGCGGCATCTTGTTCATTGAGGCTCAGTAGCAAAATTGCTGCTTTTTCTTCGCCAGTAATGGTTGAGACATCCAGCTCAACTGGCATTCCCGCGGCGTTGTCATCTTGAGGTACGATATCGTTAGCCATTGTCATTCATCCAGTTTTTCACTACTTGAGCAGCAAGTTCAGGTTCATTCGCAACCAGAGCGCGAACCGCTTTCAATACATCTTCATCTTTATGAAGGTTTGGCAAATCAATACTTGAACCAAACTCAAACAATTCGCTGCTTTCAATGTCGCTGCCAATCAGGCTAGTTTCACCATCTGCACCAATCGGCAAGCCGTCTGGTCCGTACATTTCGTCTTCGTCATCACTGGTAGGGTTAAGCAATTTCTTCATTGCTGGGCGAACCAGAACCAACACAACAACGATGATCACTAATGCACTTGCGAACCAACGAACCCAGTCACTGAAGTTAGGGTGCTCCCAAATTGGTGGTTCTTCCAGCTGTTCAGCCTCAGGCTCTGCAAACTTCACACTCAGTACATTCAACAAATCACCACGGCCTTGGTCAAAACCAACCGTACCAATTAAGACTTGGCGAATGGCATTAATTTCCGATTCGGACATCGGGGTATAAGTCACTTCTCCCGTATCTGGGTTGACCTGACGACGATCCTTAATCGCAACAGAAACTGTCTGGCGAGCAACCGTCCCCGTCTGCTTACGCTCATGGCTGATAGTGGTATCAAGCTCAAAGTTACGCGTGGATTCTTTACGCACCGAACCCTGCCCCATGACAGAACCGTCTTTCATCTGAGCCACATCTTGCGGAATAGAGGCATCCGCTGGAGGCTGATTACTTAACGCCCCTGGAATACCCGCTACCATATTGCCGTTATTGTAATCTTCTAATGCGTACTCACTGCGGGTTGCAGGGGTATTGGGATCAAAGCGTTTGCGAGTTTGTTCAACCGCGCTGAAATCCATTTGGATATCGACCTGCGCCGTGTAGTTGCCATAACCTAAAATAGGTAATAGCACTGAATCAATTTTTTCACGCAGCGCTTGTTCCTGGCTACGCTCTAATTCTTGCTCTTTGCGTCGCGCGGCAGAAGCAGGGTCTTGAGAGCCTGAACTGAGCAAACGACCATGCTGATCTGTGACGGTAATTCGGGAGGTTTTCATTCCCGGAACGGCACTCGCCACCATGTCAACGATAGAATCAACTTCTTGCTGTTTGAGGTTCGTGCCAGTCGACAGTGTCAAAAATACGGACGCAGATGCTTCTTGATTGTGACGTACAAACACACTGTGCTTTGGCAGCGCCAATAAGACTCGTGCTTTACGAACTTGCTTCATTTCCTCAATCGCTTGAGCCAATTGACGTTCTCGACTGAGTTTAAGGCGCTCTTGCTCTAAACGTTGTGATACGCCAAAACCCATATCTTGCAGCAAAATATCATCGCCCGCCTCTGTGGCTTGGTTTACGCCCGAGCGAACCATGCCAAGTTTGATCGAGTTGTATTCGCTCGATTCAACAGAAATGGTATTACCATCAAGCTTGTAATTGATTTTTTGCTGGTCCAGATAATCCAAAACGGGGATCAACTCTTCGGTCTCATACGCTCCAAGCGGGCGCATCTCCGGCTCTTTGACCCAAAAGAACAGCATCACGATCAATGCAACACAGATGGAGATTGACAGCACAAGTACAACTTGACGAAGTAAATCAAGGTCACCCACTGCCATATCAAATTTTGACGCACTGCGCTCCTCTAGATCTGGATTTTGACTCTCCACATCTACGTCGGAACTTGCTACCAGTGCACCATCTGAGCCGCCTTCAGTGACGGTTAAATCTGTAGACTTGTCTGCCACACTTATTACCTAAATTACACTGGCATGTTCATGAGGTCTTTATACGCCTCAACGAGTTTATTGCGAATTTGAACCGTCGCATCAAAAGCGACACTAGACTTGTTACGAGCAATCATAACGTCAGAAAGGGAAACATCGGCATCACCACGATCAAAACGGGTTTGTAAATCACCGGATGCTTTTTGAAGTGTGTTCACGTTATTGATGGCTTTAGTTAGGAGATCATTAAAATCTGCTCCAACTTTCGCCCCACTTGCAGTAGGAGCAGTATTGGTTGCTTCTACCATCATGGCGCGCATTTCTGCCTGAATACCATCAACTTTCATTAGCACCTCTAAGCCAAAAGATTGACTATTAACAAAACTGATTATTAACACAGCAATTAACGTGCCATAAGACATTAGTTAGCGGTTTGCTTACACTTTTTGTCTTATGGCGATTGCACATGTTAATTTGGGATATCTATACCAGCATCACGCATTTTGGCAAGTTTGTAGCGCAAGGTTCGTGGGCTTATGCCCAGTTTCTCCGCCATTTCTTTGCGTCGGCCGTTACACTCCACCAAGGTTTCCAAAATAATGGCGTATTCTTGGTCACGCAGCTCGCTGCCCAAGCCTTCCCCGCCAGATACCGGACGGTTCACACTCTCAGGTTGAGCGACTGGCTTAACATTAGGTACCACCATCTCTGCATTTTGCACCACATGTTGCAAGCTGTTGGCATCTTGCCAATCCACCCCTTCTAGTAAGATGTGCTCAGCGTCGATATCACCATTCTCACTTAAAATAAGAGCTCGTTGCACCACGTTATCCAGCTCACGAACGTTACCTGGCCAAGGGTATTGCAGCAGTTTTTCTACCGCAACGGCTGAAAATTGAGGCACTGGCATCCCCATCTTGCTGCAATGACGCTCAGCAAGATGCTTGGCAAGTGGCGCAATATCGCCTTTGCGTTCGTTCAGTGCTGGCCACGCAATTGGGAACACATTCAGGCGGTAGTATAAATCTTCACGGAAGTTGCCTTCTGAGACGTACTGCTTGAGATCACGGTTACTGGTCGCGAGCACGCGTACATCCAGCTTGATGCTCTTACGACTGCCAAGGCGCTCCACTTCCCGCTCTTGCAAAACACGTAATAGTTTCGCTTGCAGGTTTAAGTCCATTTCGCTGATTTCATCCAGCAAGATTGTGCCGCCTTGCGCTTGTTCAAACTTACCCGGACACGCTTGAACAGCGCCAGTGAACGCGCCTTTCTCATAACCAAATAGTGTCGCTTCCAGCATGTTGTCTGGAATCGCCGCACAGTTGATCGCAACGAATGGACCATCTTTACGGTTTGATGCGTTGTGAATATAACGCGACATCACTTCTTTACCTGAGCCACTCGGACCTAGCACCATGACATTCGCATCTGTACGTGCCACTTTATCGGCCAAAGCAAGTAGACGCAGACTTTTTTCATCTGCCACGACCGCGTCACCATTGTCATCGCTTTTGATCGGTGCATATCGACTGACCATATTTAGCAATACTTCTGGTGCAAATGGTTTCGCCATGTAGTCAATCGCGCCGTCTTTCATTGCCGACACGGCATCTTCAATGTTGGCGTACGCCGTCATTAACAGTACTGGTAAGTTAGGCCAATTCTGCTTGATGTTTTTGAGCAGAGCCAACCCGCCCATACCTGCCATTTGCACGTCAGAAACGACGATATCGACAGTATTCGATTTGAGTTTTAGTAGTGCGTCTTCCGCACAGTCAGCTTCTAACCACTCATACCCTGCCAGAGCCAGAGTATCCACTAGGGCTTCACGAAGACCTTCATCGTCTTCTACGATCAGCACTTTGCTTTGCGCCATTCTGATTCTCCAGTAATTGTTATTACCAGAAGCTGCTTACTGCGCTTCTGGTTGCACTCGCTCTAGCGGAATGCACATGGTAAAGCAGGCTCCATCACCCTGCTCTGAAATAAGTTCCAATCGACCGTCATGGGCACGGCAAACCATTTGAACAACAGCCAGCCCTAACCCGGTTCCTTGAGAACGCGTGGTAAAAAATGGCTCCATAATTTTGGCTTGTAGTTCTTCAGGTACACCCGGTCCGCTGTCTTGCACTGAAATGCGCAACTCGCCATTTACCGGGCGGAAAAATATATCGACTTGCGACTCTTTACCAGACATCTGAATCGCATTCATGACAAGGTTGCTCAACGCGGATGCAATCGCATTCGCATTGCCTAGCAACTCAGTTTGTTCTTCTTCCACTTCTAGGCAGTAGTCAATACCGTTATTTTTTAGCGCGGTTTCGACCATCGGCTGATATTCCGCCACCAACTGAGCAATCGTAAATGGCTTAATGACTTTATTATCACCACCTTTAGCAAAAAGCAGCATATCATTAACCTGCTTTTCCAAATCGTGCAGTCGATCCATTAATTTGGTTTGAAAGCGATCCCTTGTCGCTGGTGGAAGGTTTGGCGCTCCCAAATTGGATGCATATAGCATAGCGCTCGATAGCGGCGTTCTTACCTGATGAGCAAGCGAAGCTACCATGCGCCCTAACGACGACAAGCGTTGTAAATCACTCACACGAGCTTGAAGTAAGCGAGTTTCGGTTAAATCGGTAATCAGGATCAATTGACCTGTCGTAGAAGCCGAAATGGCTAATCGAACTTTACGACCATTCCGCAGGGAAACTTCGTGACCATCATCCTCACGAGGATCAAACACCGCCTGAATAATGTTGAACCATTTTTCATTAACCAGTGGAATCTCAAGAATTCGGTGCGCCTCTGGGTTTGCTTCACGCACTATGCCGTACGTGTCGAGCAGAATCACTCCGGCAGGCATCACATCAAGCACCTGCTTATAGCGCTCAACCTGATTTTCTACGGAATCTAAATGGGATTGGTTGGTGTTGTTATCCATTACTGCCTGTCGAAATATCGCCGCTAAAACTAAAATAGCTTGGTAAGCAATTAGCGTACCAAGCTATTTTTTAATATTTATCATGACGTTAAGTCATCGACAATAAGTTGACACCCTCAGATAACGGTTTTTGGTGTCAGAAAAACGATGCTAAATAGCCCAAATGATTTAGATATCGTCTTAAATCTCAACGTTGCCTAGCGTTGTAAGTTGTACTTACGCATTTTTTCCACCAACGTTGTGCGTCGCATACCCAACATATCAGCGGCTCGTGCCACGACTCCACCTTGTGCTTCTAACGCTTGGCTGATCATATTAACTTCTAAATCAGCCAACAGCTCTTTCAGATTTACACCTTCAGGCGGCAGCGCTTGCGGAGCGTTCATGCTGTGGTCAAGATCGTCTTGATCATCAAAGCTAAAGTCTTCTGAGAAGATGTCTTGGAACACATCACGCTCTTGTTCTTCAACCGAAATAAACGGATTACTTTCTGGTTGGAACTCCGGAATATCACTGTAGCGATATTTGGTTGGTAAGTGGTTTACATCGACCAAGCTATTTGGGTACAGAATGATCATTCGCTCAACAAGGTTGGCTAACTCACGCACGTTACCCGGCCAGTTGTGCTCCATCAATGAATTGATCGCACGAGGGGTAAAACAGATAGGCTGGCCACCCTCCGCTTCCAGACGCGTCATCAACTCTTGCAGCAGCAATGGAATATCTTGTTTGCGCTCTTTCAGCGCAGGCATCTCGATTGGAAACACGTTCAAACGATAGAACAAGTCTTCTCGGAACGTGCCTTCTTCAATCATACTTTCTAGATTACGGTGTGTTGCCGCGACAACTCGAACATTGACCTTGATGGTGCTATTGCCACCCACACGTTCGAAACAGCGCTCTTGTAATACGCGAAGTAGCTTCACTTGCATCGACATCGGCATATCGCCAATCTCATCAAGAAAGATCGTGCCACCGTCTGCGAGCTCAAATCGACCTTTACGTGCCGTTAACGCACCAGTAAACGCGCCTTTTTCGTGGCCAAACAATTCACTTTCTAGAAGCTCCGGTGGAATGGCACCACAGTTAATGGGCACAAAGGCACCACTGCTGTACGACGAATGATAGTGAATGTTACGCGCAACGACTTCTTTACCGGTACCAGATTCACCCAAGATCAACACGTTTGCCTCAGTGTCTGAGACTTGCTCGATCAGGTGACGAACTTCTTGAATACCTCTGCTTTGACCAACTAAGCTGCGAAAAAGCGTGTTTTTTCGTGCACTGGCAACGACATTGACCCCTTTTCGACCCAGAAAATCTTTGCAGTGGCGTAACGCCTCACTAAGCTGTGGGTAATTAAGAGGTAGTTCTAGCTCACCTACAAAATTTGGAAGATCATCCACGGGCAACGGAAATCGGCCCATGACTAAAAGTGGGATGTGGTAGGCGCTGTTTAAATGAGAGATAACCGTATTCGCCGCTTGACCTGCTGGAATGTTACCAACAATACAGCACGACCATACGCTAGACCAATCAACATCGCTGAGCTGATCAGAACTGACCGCTTCGCAATTTTCTCCAACAAATTCCAATATATTGCTTAAATTTAAACGACTTGATGCGTCATCATCAATTACAAGCAGCTTTGCCAAACCTTGCATAAGTAAGAATGATTGCCTTTATTTTAGGTGCGTTGCGGCCAAACCTTGATTTGCGCAATTGGGTGCTAAAAGAAGGCAGAACCACCACACTCAATTTACGATAGACAAAATAGGAAAATCAGCAACAAAAAAAGCCATTAGGGCTACTAATGGCTTCTATTTTATTTGAATATAAAAATAAGGCAACCAAGCAATAAAGAGGTGTGAGCTTGATAGAAACTTTGCTACACAACTCGTTGCGCAATTGACAAATATATTCCTCTAATATCTTAACGCGTTGTTTTGGTTATTAAATACCGACTTCAGCTGCTGTAAGATTATGAAACTCTGTAGGGATTTGGTCCCAAGCGGATTTGATCTCACGGATAATGTCGATAACGTCGTCGATCAGTTGAGGATCATTTTGATGGTTAGCAGCTGAAATTTGCGTGATCATAAACTCATAGAGTGAATCTAAGTTTGAAGCAATATCACCACCGTCATCCATCGATAGACAGCTACGTAGCGCAATAATGATGTCTAGCGCTTTACCTAAACGCTCGCCTTTCGCTGGAATGTTGCCTGCTTGCATGGCCGCTTTACCTTGAATAAGGCGCTCAATCGCACCAGCCATAAGCATTTGAATGACTTTGTGCGGAGAAGCCGCGCTTAGCTGGCTGTCGACTGATACCTTTTTGTATGCTTGCAAAGAACCGCGCATAGTAATCCTCTTTTAAATAAATTTTTTGTACTGCTGAAGCGAACGCTGGCCATAACGAAACTTATGAAGTTCTTTTCCGACCTTTGACGTTTCCGATTGCATCAGCTCGACAATTCTTTTGGTACGAGTAAGCAACGCTTGCCACTCTGCATCCTGCTTAACCAAAGGATTTTGATGAATAATTGGTAACAGGTTTTGCAATAACCGTTCCCTGATATCGACCAAGCGAAGAATTTCTTCAGTACTAAAGTCGACTTTTTCCAATTCTTGCGTAATTAGTTGATCTATATCACTAATATCTATGAGTTCTTTTTGCATTTATTAACCCAACGCACTCATTAAGGCACCTAACTGACCTTGCATTTTGCCAGTCGCATCTTGCATGGCGGTAAACTTCGCGTGAGTGCGCTTTTCTAGGCTTTCCATGCGGCGATCTAATGCCGCTTGATCATCACTCAAACGATAATTTTGTTCTGTGAGACTTTTTTCTCGAGTACGAATGCTGCCTGTAATGCCTGTAATACCATGAATCGCGTCTTCGACTCGTTTAGCAAAACCTGTGTTGCCACCGAAGAACTTTTCTAGCTCGTTGAAGTTGTTGTTCAACTGACGATCCAACATGTCATAGTTGATTTCTAAGGTACCTTGACGCGTGGTAGTAATGCCAAATTCAGTTAATGACTTTAGGTTTTCAGGCGCTTTATCAATTTGAGTGGAAAATACCGATTTTAATCGTGAGTCTGCGCTGCGTACGGTACTGTCACCCGACAACGGTCCTTTTTGACCAGTGACCGGATCCACACTCGCCAACGCTTGAGACGTTTGATAAAACGAGTTATACGCAGCCACAAAGTTTTCGATGTCGTTACGCACACTCTGACGATCGTATTCGACGCCAATTTCAGCAGGTGGCTTGTTCGGTTCTGATTTGCCTTTAAGTGTTAAATCAACACCTTCTATGGCATCTTCAATCACATTGTTGTGACTAGATAGCTTTGCTACTCCATCAAGCAGAACTTCTGAATCTTGCCCTGCTTGTACCTCTGTCATACCAAGGTATTCTTCAAAAGCAGATTGCGCTTTTGCGATTTTCGCTTCTGCTTCATCAATTTTTTCTAAACGTTCACGCTCTTGAGGATCCAGCTTAGCGCGATGAATTTGTTTCGCTTGCTCTTCGGTCAATTCACCACGTTCAACTTTTGCGTCTAGCGCTTGTTTTTCACTCGCAATTTTTTGCTCAATTTCAGCTTTTTCTTGCTCAAGAAGCTGCTTGGCCTCTTTCGTCGTAACGTAAGAGTCGGTTAATGTGCCTGATGCCGCATTACTCCAACCCGGTACATCTGGTGCCTTCTCTATTGCTTTCTCGTCGAGTTCGAGCTCTGGCTCTTCATAAGAATCCAGCAAAGTGCCTGACGCAGTTTCTGTCCACCCTGGAATTCGGTCTTCAGGGCGCAAACTCGCACGTCGGTTGGCTTCATCAATCGCTTCCTGCCCAGCTTTAGCAGCTTCTGCACCCGCAGCATAGATTGGCTCTTGGGAGCCATCATCTTGTCCATTTTCTGCCGCTTTTTGCTCTTCTGGAGGTAGAGGATTGCCGTTTGCATCCAGTTCTACTGGTTGCTCGGGGAATTGAAGAGGACCTAACACTTCTTCCGCCGCTGAACGAGCTTCTTCAAGCGCGTTAACACGGTCTTCAAGTGTTTGATATTCGAAATACTTTAGAGGGTTGCCTTTGTCGGCCTCCACACTGACTCTGATTTGATGATCCTTACCAGAGAGATTTGAGGCAAGGATAAGGCGTGGTCCTTCAACGTCGTTAATGAGAGATGCTCGAACACCGGGATTGTCTTTTGAGCCGTTGATGCCGCGTACGACATCTGCGAGCTTGGAGCTCGAACGAACGTTCACGTTGAAGGTGTCATCACCAAGCGAAATCTGCAGCTTACCAGGGCCAAACTTTGCGTCTTCTGGCAGTACGTCAGAAGCGACTTTGTGGCTCTGGGCAAGCTGCAACACATCGATAGCATATTTGCCAGCGATAGCATCTGTAGTTGCAGTAGCAGATACGATATTGTCGTCTGTCGTTTCAACAGTACGAACGGCAAACGCTTTCTCTTGACGAAAGTTCGCCATGAGATTTTTCATCGTATCCAGTGATTCTCTGAGTCGCCCATAGGCACTGATACTGGCATTAATTGTCGTGCGCTCGTTGTCAATGCGTTGCTGCTTTGGTACGCGTTCGGCATCCACAATTTTGCTGACCATGGAATTGATATCCATGCCGCCAGACATCCCCAAAGGGCCTAAACTCATCAAATCACCTCTAAAAACGACTTACACTTTTTCAGTCAACAACCCGCTGTTGGCTGTGTGCTCAGCTAGGCGACGCAATACCACTAGCATCTCTTCATCAGGAATTTGACGAATCACGTCGCCCGTTTTGGCTTCGTAAATCGTCACCACATCTCTCCCGGATTCCTCATCCACTCGAAACGCGACTCCTTTGTTTATGGACGTCACAAACTCATTCATTTGCGCGACCAATTTTTCACGTTCTTCTTTGTTCAGCTCTTGACGGCTTTCCGCCATCTCGATCGCAGCTTGAACAGAGAAGTCGTATTCGGTGTCTTTCGCTTTTTGCGGCGAAACCTCACCATTTGAATTTGCTGGGCTAGACGTGCCTATATCATTGCCATTTTTATTTGCAAACTTTGTGCCACTTGGCGTGCCGTAAGGCTGGATGTTCGATGCGTAGGAGGATATATCCATTACAATCTCCCTTCCACCTTATGGGCTAACGATAGAACCTATCGCTTTGGTGCCCCAGCACTAAGGTATTTACCTCAGGCTGGGTCAACCACTTAGCCCAACAAGCTTAGCGCTGCAGATGGAGACTGCTTCGCTTGAGCCAGGATTGAAGTACTTGCTTGCTGAAGAATTTGCGACTTAGTCATCGCAGTGGTTTCTTTCGCGTAATCAGTATCTTTAATACGGCTGTTAGACGCATTAACGTTCTCGTTAATGTTGTCTAAGTTGCTGATTGCGTGGTTGAAGCGGTTTTGGAAAGCACCAAGTGACGCACGTTGGCTGTCTACTGACTTCAGGGCACCGTCGATAACAGCCACAGCTTCTTGAGAGCCTGCTACTGTTGTTACGTCGATGTCTTTCACTGTTACGTCTTTCGGGCCGCCAAAGCCGATCTCGTCCGCTAGGTTGCCAGAGAACTCAACATCACCTTGAACTTTTTGAGAAGAAGCAAATACTTGTAGCTTGCCATCTTCACCAACAGACGCTTTTACATCATCGTTTTGACCGTTGATGTACGTTGCTAGCTGCTCAATGTCGTCGCCTTGTTTTGCGCTGATCGATAGCTCTTTCTCTTCACCTTGTTTGTTGGTGTAGCTCATTTTGAACTCAGTTTTCTCACCAACAGTCCAAGATGCATCTTTACCCTCTTCTGCTGCGTAGCTCTTGCCACCCATTGCAGAAGTGTCTGAGCGCAAGCTACCCATAGAAAGCATCACTGCTTCACCTGAGTCTGCACCGATTTGGAAAGATTGCGTACCGTATGTACCGTTCAGCAACTTGTTACCACCGAAAGAGGTAGTTTCAGCAATACGGTTTAGCTCGTCATTTAGCGCTGTTACTTCTTCTTGGATCGCAACACGTTCTGCTTTTGAGTTAGAACCGTTCGCAGATTGAAGCGATAGGTCACGCATACGTTGTAGGATGTTGGTAGATTCATTCATTGCACCTTCAGCAACCTGTGCAATAGAAATACCGTCGTTTGCGTTTTTCACCGCCATGTCTAGGCCACGGCTTTGTGCATTCAAGCGGTTTGAAATCTGTAGACCTGCAGCATCGTCTTTCGCGCTATTGATTTTATAACCCGAAGACAAACGCTCCATTGATTTTTGTTGACCGTCAGCTGCCTGGTTTAGGTAACGCTGTGCAGTCATCGCAGAAACGTTAGTATTAACGTTAATCGCCATAATTGATCTCCTTAAGGCTTTAGTGAATGTACCGTCGTGTCTCTCACCTCACTTAGGTACATCTCATTTCTCTCAGTCCCTTTAACGGCGACCGATGAATATCCTTTAGAAGAAATTTTCAATTTTTTGCGATTATTTTCTTTGGCTTACTGAAATGTGATGAAGCTCTAATGTCGTGATTCGCAGAAATCCTGAGTCCCCAAAAGACAGAAAAAAACCCAGCCGAAGCTGGGTTTACTCGCTCATCTCTCACCACGAGCCAATGAGGTTCTCGTCTTAGGTTTGAAATTAACCTAGCAGACTTAGCGCTGAGTTTGGCGCTTGTTTCGCTTGCGCAAGGATTGAGCTTGACGCTTGCGATAGAATTTGTGACTTGGTCATTTGAGTCGTTTCTTTCGCGAAGTCAGTATCTTTGATACGGCTCTTCGACGCGTTCACATTCTCGTTAATGTTGTCCAAGTTGCTGATTGCATGGTTGAAACGGTTCTGGAATGCACCCAGTTCTGCGCGGTGGCTGTCTACGTATTTCAGTGCCGCATCGATGATAGCCACAGATTCTTGTGCGCCACCAACTGAGGTTACGTCGATAGTATCTACCGTTACTTTTTTACCTTCGCCCAAACCTAGCTCGCCAGATAGGCCGCCTGAAAACTCGACTTCGCCTTCGACTTTGTTGTTGCCAGCAAAGATTTGCAGTTTACCGTCTTGGTCTACTGAGGCTTTCACTAGGTCAGTTTGACCGTTAATGTAAGTCGCAAGCTCTTCGATATCGTCACCCGCTTTTGCGCTGATGTTGATTTCTTGCTCTTGACCGTAGCTGTCCGTTAGGTTGATTTTTAGGTCGTTCTTACCTTCAGCAACGTTCCAGTCTTTACCTTTACCACTTTCAGCTTGGTAGCTCACTCCGCCCATCATTTTGTTGTCTGAACGCATGTCTTTTAGCTCAAGCATCACGGCTTCACCGTTATCCGCACCAATTTGGAACGATTTCGCGCCGTGTGTGCCGTTTAGTAGCTTGTTACCACCGAAAGAAGTGGTTTCTGCGATACGGTTTAGTTCGTCATTTAGCGCGGTCACTTCTTCTTGAATCGCCACACGCTCTGATTTCGAGTTTGAGCCGTTTGCTGATTGTAGAGACAAGTCACGCATACGTTGAAGAATGTTAGTGGTCTCGTTCATTGCACCTTCAGCGGTTTGTGCAATTGAGATACCGTCGTTCGCGTTGCGAACCGCCACATCCAAACCACGGCTTTGTACGTTCAAACGGTTCGAGATTTGTAGACCCGCAGCGTCATCTTTTGCGCTGTTGATTTTGAAACCCGAAGACAAACGCTCCATAGAAGTTTGTTGAGCTGAGTTTGCGTTGTTTAGGTAACGCTGAGCGGTCATCGCTGATACGTTAGTGTTTACATTCACTGCCATGGTGATTTCTCCAATTGATTTTCCGGTATAGCGGTTTCCGACGTCTCGGAAAACCAAGTAGTTCTCTCAAAGTTACTTTTATTAACGGCGCTCAAACTGATTTCTTTAGGGAATTCTTTGGATTTTTTTGAAAAAAGTTCATTTGGAGAAGGAATCGTGATGAAGCAGATAAAAAAGCAAAAAAACGTCAAACTTTCGCTAAAGCTTCTTTTCGAGCTGTCGATACAGGCAGGTTTTGCGTTAAATTCGAGCGAGGTCGATCATTAGCCAAGTAAGGTTAATGCTAGGTTTGGCGCTTGTTTTGCTTGTGCAAGAATAGAAGTACTGACCTGCTGCAAGATCTGCTGCTTCACCATTTGCGTGGTTTCTTTCGCGTAGTCAGTGTCTTGGATACGACTGTTGGAAGCGGCTAAGTTTTCGTGGATGTTATCCAGATTATTGATCGCGTGATTAAAGCGGTTTTGATACGCGCCTAACTCAGCACGATGACTATCAACGTACTTCATCGCAGTATCTAGGACGGCCACGGCTTGTTGCGCACCACCGACAGACGTAATGTCGATGTTATCAACCGCATCGTAACCTTTTAGCTGTAACCCCAGTTCACTCGCTAAGTCACCTGAAAACGATAAAGTGCCTGAAGTTTCTTCTCCAGCCATAAATAGCTGTAACTGACCTTCTTCATTCACCGATGCCGTGACTTTGTCAGTTTGACCATTGATATAAGTCGCAAGCTCTTCGATATCATCGCCAGCTTTGGCATTAATTTGAATGGTTTCCGTCTCACCAAAACGATTCGTAAATGACATACTAAGATCATTCGCACCGTCTTTTACTTTCCAATCAGAGCTTGCACGTCCGTTTGCAATGTAACTAAAGCCGCCCATATCAATGCCATCGCTGCGCATCGACTTTAATTCAACTTGCACAGCTTCACCTGACGCTGCACCGATTTGAAATGCCGACTTACCAAAGCTGCCATTGAGCAGTTTACGCCCACCAAAGGAGGTCGTTTCGGCAATGCGGTTTAGCTCATCGTTAAGTGCCGTCACTTCTTCTTGCAGTGCAGTGCGTTCCGCTTTGCTGTTTGAACCATTGGCTGACTGTAGCGACAAATCACGCATACGTTGCATGATATTGGTCACCTCATTCATCGCCCCTTCGGCGGTTTGCATGATGGAAATGCCGTCGTTCGCGTTACGTACCGCGACATCCAAACCACGCATTTGCGATTGCAGACGGTTGGAGATTTGCAGACCCGCAGCGTCATCCTTTGCGCTGTTAATACGCTTCCCTGAAGACAAACGCTCCATGGATTGGTTCAGCATATCCGTTGCACTGGTCAAATGACGCTGTGCGACAAGTGCTGCCACATTGGTATTAACGGTGATCGCCACGAATAAAGGGTCCTAAAATTAAGGCTTTGAGTATTTATCGACCAAGTAACAGAAAAGTTTAGTGTTTTTTGAAAAGAGATTGGAATAGAAATAGAAAACAAAAGCCCTCCAATTGGAGGGCTTAAGAAATAAAGTCTGAGAGCTTACTTGATGGCTAGCTCTGCTAGCATTTCTTGCGAAGGCGCGAAGAAGTACGCACCAGTTACCGCTTTTGTGAAACGAAGCATTTGGTCTGTTTTACCATCTGTCACGCCGTACATACTTTCTAGCATCACTTTAATGTTATGAAGTGTATTGCAGTAAGAAATAAACAGCAGGCCATGAGGCCCTGTTACCGTCCCGTATGGCAAGCTATGACGAACAATCTTGAGGCCTTTTCCTTCTTCTTTAATATCAACGCGACCAACGTGTGATGCAGCAGGAACGTCTTCTAGCTCGATAGAGTCTGGTTTGGTACGACCAATCACTTTTTCTTGCGCTTTGACATTCAAGCGATTCCAAGCGGCAAGGTTATGTTCGAAGCGTTGAGCCATGACATAACTACCTCCAGCAAATGGGCCCTCTTTTACTAGAGCCACATCAGCGCGAGCCTCCCCTTTCGGGTTTTCTGTCCCATCAATAAAGTCTGTCATATCACGAGCATCAAGGTAACGGTACCCATACGTTTCGTCCACAATGGTGACATCTTGTGCCGTCTCTTCTAGAAACTTACGCAGAACATAAAAGTGCAAGTCGTGACGAGTAGAGTGACAGTGAATCAGCACATCAACATCCGTTGCAGGCGCTACGATGTCTCCTTCGCCAAGTTGAGTAAAATCAATAAGCTCTTCTGGCGCGTCTACATTGAGGTGTTGCCAAAACGATTTTGTGAATGCGATAGAAAGGGTCAGCGCCGCGCCTGGCTGGGTAATATTTAACTCTTCCACTAACTTTGGTAGTGCTTTCAGCTTATCCAATACGTTTTCACGGTTTTGGTTCACTTTAAGTTGAGTGTACAGTGCAAATGGCCCTGCTTCTGGCACGATCGCCGTTTGAGCTTGTGACATTGAGGTTTCCTCTATACTTTGCCCCGGTGTGGGAAGTTATTGTTTTTAATTCTTCGAAGGCTGTTCTTCATTGCGCTCCAATTGTGGCACATGAAAACAGTCTTTTACCCATCTTCCATTTAGAAGATAGATCATAAACCAAGCTAATAAGGTAATGGTAAGGGCGTTTGCCCAGTTGAATACACCATGTTCCAGATACACATGATACATGGTCTGAGCCAGTTGGATACCGCACAAGATCAAAGTGATCTCTCGACCATAGCGAGTAATTCTGTTTACCCATCCTCTATCGGGGTGACGGAGCCCCATCAACCACATGAGAAGCAGGCTTGGAATGCCCATCGCCAAACCCAAATACAGCGTACTTGAGTCTGGATAAACAATAGCGAGTAGCTTACTGCCACTATCACGACTTACGCCTGCCATCGCAAACACAACCCATGAACGTACAAGAAACATCCATCCAAACCATAAAATAATCGGCGCTTTTAAAAATCCATGGGCGTCATATTGGTCAAACGAGTAGCGCACAACATCTTCTTCTTAATGTGATAAAACGCCACTTTAACCTATCATTTCAGAGTTGCAAGCCAGCAAAGATGAGAACTAAAGTTCATTTCATCATCTTACACAGGTAAACTAAACAAAGATTTACAATGACGTTGATGAGAAACATGAAAAAAAGAACTCCAGCTACCCCAGCGCCTTCTCAAGAAACTCAAGCCGAAGCGATGAGAATTGCCAAATCCACACAGAAACCGGGGCAAACCAAAGAGCAAACCAAGCTGATCGCTCAAGGTATCGAAAAAGGCATCGCTCAATATAAGAAGCAGCAAAAAGAGCGAAATCGTCAAGCCGATAAGGCGAAGAAAAAACAGCAACGTGAAAAGCAACGTCAGCATGAAAAGGCTATCGAACAAGACAGCATCACAGACGATGCGCCAAACCATGCATCAAGCAAACTGCCTTGGATACTGCTCGCTCTGAGCTGGATTGGCTTTGCTGCTTACATAGTATTGGGGAAATAGCTGATGAGACGCCTGTTACTTGGACTTTTTGTCGTACTTCTCTCTGGTTGCACGATGCCTTCTCACCTTACTCATGCTCAAAGTCAAGATGTTCATATTCGCATTGACGCTCAGTTCAACCCTGATCGATGCGAATACAAAGGCGAAGTCACCGGAAGCGAGGGTCATTGGTATAACTACATTTTTATGACTAATGACGCGATGATGCAAGGCGCGATGAATGATTTAAAAAACAATGCAGCGGCTATCGATGCGGACACCGTTTTTATGGTCTCCCCGCAAGATTTTATCACCTCATTTAGCGTGCTGGGCTCCGCTTACCGCTGCAATGGATGACGCCTGAATATGAAAAAAGCCAGCAATTGCTGGCTTATGCACGAAATCCAAGACTGCTAGCGATATCTCTCTCCCGCTCTAGAACCCATTGGCTATCAAAAGGCCCCCAATCTGAAAGTTGATAATAGCCGTCATTATGACGTCGGCCATCTTGAACGAATATGAGTTCAATGCCGATCCCAGGTAACGCCTTGAGTACATCTTGAATTGTACGACGAGGCCACCCCGTTTTTTCGATCAACTTTGGCACATTCGGCCTTTCTAGGTTTTCCACCAACAAGGCCAAATATAGCCGCCTTGCAAAAACAGGACTCAATTCCATTGACACCTCCTAAAATTGTGCTGATTCATTATTTCGTTTTTGCTCAGCGAGATGTTGCGTTTGATCAATAACTCGACTTTTCCATTTGATTTAGACGATTTTTTATTCGATTTATAGTGCATTCATCGTAAATAAGTTACGTAACATCAGTTATCTCAATCTATCTGAAAATATTTTCCACCGCATTTTGTCAGTTTGATTGCTTCTTGATAGGATGCTATAGCAGCCCAAATCACTTAAGTGCGTCTTAACCGCGCCAGTGAAAAATAGAACAAAGAAAAAAGGAAACACTATGTCGATTACCATGTTTGGTATTCCCAACTGCGATACGATCAAAAAAGCCAAAAAATGGTTAGAAGCTGAGGATATTACTTACGACTTCCATGACTACCGTAAGCAAGGCGTTGATGTAGCTATGGTAAGCGAATTTTGTCGCGCTTTAGGTTGGGAACAGGTGCTCAACAAACGTGGCACGACCTACCGCCAACTGACACAAGAACAAAAAGACACGCTTAACGAAGAAAACGCGATCGCTCTTTTGGTAGAAAATCCGGCGATGATCAAGCGCCCAATTTTAAAAGTGAATGATCAACTTCATATCGGTTTTAAAGCTGATCAATACGCTACCATTTTCAACTCTTAAATAAAGGAATACTCAAGGATGACAGACAGTCCAGTATTGGCACTTGCTAAAGATCTGATCAGTAGACAATCTGTAACGCCGGAAGACGCAGGTTGTCAGGATTTGATGATCGAGCGCTTAAAAGCACTCGGGTTTGAAATTGAAGTGATGGTATTTGAAGACACCACGAACTTCTGGGCTCGCCGTGGTTCAGAAGCGCCACTATTTGCGTTCGCTGGCCACACCGATGTGGTACCTGCTGGCAAACTGGAGCACTGGGATACACATCCGTTTGAACCAACTATTATTGATGGTTACCTACACGGTCGCGGTGCAGCGGACATGAAAGGGTCGCTAGCCGCTATGGTCGTTGCTGTCGAACGCTTCATTGCAGAAAACCCAGACCACAAAGGCTCAATCGGCTTTCTAATTACGTCGGATGAAGAAGGACCATTTATCAATGGTACCGTTCGTGTTGTAGAAACGTTGATGGCACGTGGCGAAAATATCGACATGTGTATCGTCGGTGAACCATCCAGCACCGAAGTGGTTGGCGATGTGGTGAAAAATGGACGTCGCGGTTCTATCACGGGCGATTTAACGGTAAAAGGAACACAAGGCCACGTGGCCTATCCTCACCTAGCCAATAACCCTGTGCACGAGTCTCTACTCGCGATTCATGAACTCGCAACAACAGAGTGGGACAAAGGAAATGATTATTTCCCACCAACCAGCTTCCAGATCCCGAACGTATCGGCTGGCACTGGTGCGTCTAACGTCATTCCTGGCGAGTTCCATGTTCAGTTCAACCTACGTTTTAGTACTGAGCTTAACAATGACGCAATTGTTCAGCGTGTTACCGAAACATTGGACAAGCATGAGCTGGACTACGATCTAAAATGGACATTCAACGGCGACCCATTCCTGACCGATACAGGCGCGCTGCTAGATGCGGTTGTTGCTGCTGTTGCCGACGTGAATGATACGAAGCCAGCCCTACTTACAACTGGCGGTACGTCTGATGGTCGCTTTATCGCTCGAATGGGTGGTCAAGTCGTAGAGTTAGGCCCTGTTAATGCTACGATTCATAAAGTGAACGAATGCGTGAAAGTGGACGATCTAGAAAAGTTGACTGACATGTACGAGAACACGTTGAAACACCTGTTAGCGAAGTAATCAGCGAGAACACCATGACACCAGAGCAACTCACCGGCACCACAGATTCTCATCTGCAATCCACTTTAGTGGGTCAAAAAGCGTTTCTACTCCACCCTGAAGTAGCTGACGATCTGCTAAAGATGATTGAAGCGGCAACAGAAGCAGGTTTTAAAATGGAAATCGCCAGTGGTTTTCGTGACTTCAACCGCCAAAAAGCGATCTGGAACGGGAAGTTTTCTGGTGAGTTGCCAATTCTCGACGTCAACTCCCGCCCTTTAAACAAAGCAGAGTTAAATGACGAAGAGAAGTTGATGGCCATTTTGCGCTGGTCGGCACTGCCTGGAGGAAGTCGTCATCATTGGGGTTGTGATTTTGATGTCTATGCGCGCAATTTATTGCCTACTGACACCAAACTCAAGCTGGAGCCTTGGGAGTACCTTGAAGGCCACCAACAAGCGTTCTACCAATGGTTAAAAGCCAACCTTGGTCGATTCGGCTTCTTCTTCCCTTATCAGCAAGATTTAGGTGGCGTTTCGATTGAGCCTTGGCACATTAGCCACCGCACTGTCGGGCAACAGTGCCTCGCGCAATTGACGCCTGATGTACTCAGAAACCAGCTGATTCAGCAAAATCAGACCGACAACATTGCAGGGATTGACGTCATACTGAATAATTTGGATAACGTCGTTGCCAAATTTATTCACAATATCACGCCGCCGGAGGCTCTATGATAGAAATACTCACCAACCCTTGGGTCATTATCATTGTAGTGTTGAGCGTGGTCATTGGTAACATTGCCGCACTCAAATACACCGCAAAAATGAAGTTTGGTCAGATGGATAAAAGCCGTAAGAACGATTTAGATAAGCTGAACACGTTGGATAAACAGCGCTCCGCTGACGAGGAGAGCAACAAAAACGAGCCTCGTTAGTTAAACACCTACTTTATCCCGACACGCCGAATATAAGCATCAAAAAAGGGACCACTGGGTCCCTTTTCAATTATTGTGTAAACGTATCGCGTTAAGTTCGCTTTGGTTACTGCTTCACCGTCGCAGCCAATACAGGCGCTAGTGATTTCAAAAACTCTTCTTCTACTGGCTTACCAGAGGAATCCGTAATATTGATAGACGTACGGTTGCCTAAATCGCCAAGTAAGAATGTGTACTTACCAGCGTCTAACTCCACTGGTTTAACGCCGATATCGTTCCAGAATTCATCATCCGGAGACGCATATTTCGCAGTGATTGTGCCCTGAGACTGGCTACGCTCTTCAATCTTAAAGCCCATCTTAGGTAGAATATTAGGCAGACGTTGCCAAAGCATGTTGTATTGCGCGCGCGCGACAATCACAGGAAGCCCACTACGGTCTTTACCCATTGTAATTGGGATCTGTTTAACCAACTCTTGCGCTTTACGTTGTGCTTCTTCACGTACTTCTTGATCGTAGCGAGCGGTTACCAAGTTCGTCATGAACACATTGTAGCGCTCACGGTTGGTCGCCGTTACTTCTTTCACTTGATTGCCTTCACGCCAGTCAATAAGACTAACTTTAAAGCCGTGTCGACCATTTGCTTCAGCACGTACGATCTCATATCGGCTACCAATTTCCAGCTCTTCGTCTGGCGAATCCCACGTCACCCAACCCGTCTCGATGCGAGAATCTGTTTGGCTTTCAACTGGAATCTCGTTGGCCGCGACCATGTTTTGTACCGTTTGCCAAACTTTATCTAGTTCATCTTTACGAAGTAGCCAAAGTGTCACTTCACCATCACTACTGCGGTCCAGACGTGCACCAGGAATAAGCTCTAGGACTTGTTGAGGTGGACGAATGTCGACATCTTTACCTACACCACCAGCATAGTTACCCTGAGGGATCTCATAGTTCGGATAAAACTGTGGCTGTGCGCCTTGTGGGACATTCCACTCACCCAAATTGGGGGAGTTCAAATACTCGAAGTCATCTTTTGCTTGACGACGTTGATTGGCACCACCTGAACAGGCAGTCAATACGAATACAGCTAATGAACTTAACACTAACTGGCTTGAAAGCTTCATCTATACTCCTAAAACACCGAGGGCGCTTTGGCCCCCAGTATGAACTTCAATCCTAGTAACTCAATCTTAATAGCTCAATTTTAATAAATACCGGCGTCGGTTAACGCCTGTTCAACGATCGGCTGCGATTTTTCAGAAAGTGTGGTTAAAGGAAGACGCAAACCACCTTCTTCAATTAAACCAAGCTTTTGCGCTGCCCATTTTACTGGGATAGGGCTTGCTTCAATGAAAAGGTTTTTGTGTAGAGTCATCAAGCGTTGGTTAATCGCTTCTGCTTCTTCATACTTACCTTCGCTTGCCAAATGGAACATGTCTGCCATGTCTTTAGCTGCAATATTGTTTGTTACCGAGATAACACCATTGCCGCCAAGTTTCACAAAATCGAGACCCGTCGCATCATCGCCACTTAGTAAGATAAAATCTTCGCCACAAAGTTCACGGTGAATTGCAATTCGGTCCAAATCGCCCGTTGCATCTTTTAAAGCCACGATATTATCAAGCTTTGACAAGCGTGCCACTGTTTCTGGCTGCATATCAACAGCAGTACGGCCTGGTACGTTGTATAAAATTAGAGGCACATCACTCGCTTCAGCAATTGCTTTGTAGTGCAAGAACAAACCTTCTTGAGTTGGTTTGTTGTAATACGGTGTCACACTCAGGAAGCCAGCAATACCAGAATCAGCCAGTAATTTGCTAAATGTTACTGCCTCATGGGTTGCATTTGCACCCGTGCCAGCAATCACAGGGATGCGACCGTCGGCAAACTCAACAGTTTTATTAACGACCTTTACATGCTCTTCAATGGTCAGTGTCGCTGACTCACCTGTTGTGCCTACTGCCACAATACCGTCTGTACCCGCTTCAACGTGGTACTCTACTAGCTTTTGCAGACTGTCAAAGTCTACTTCGCCATCTGCTTTGAATGGCGTAATCAGCGCTACGATACTTCCTGAAAACATGTTTATCTCCCTCATTTAACTCTTTCTGCATGGTACTGTAATGCGATTGAAAAACACAAGAGCGTAAACTCGCTTACAAAGTACAAATGAATGAATAATTATCAGTTGTTAGAGGTCTAGCAACTTAATTGCTCTATTTGGTTTGATTAGCGGCAATATTGATAATCGTGTTGGGCTTTCGAGTGACTTTAGAATCTATCAGTGATTTGGAAAATACTGAAGTGCACAAGCCAGGAAAATATACTCTTGGGTTGCGCTCACCAAGTCAGACCTGAGTGAATAAAAAGACCAAACAATACGCAAGCACATCATGCAAACGTTTTATTTCCCCCCAACTCCCTCGTTTACTGCTTGCCTCCAATCGTTCACCTCAAGAGCCAACCTACTTTTTTGTAAACTAAAAAAAGAACTGACTCGATATTTCTCCGCAATATCTGTGCTAACATCTCTCTATTGAAGAAAGGACAAGAAGCTCATTTATGAAGCAACATCTGGTACTTACAGCAGTTGGAACGGACCGTCCAGGCATTTGTAACCAAGTCGTACACCTCGTTACTCAAGCCGGTTGTAACATAGTCGATAGCCGTATCGCTATCTTTGGAAGTGAATTTACGCTGATCATGCTCCTAACTGGGAACGCCAGTAGCGTGACTCGGGTAGAGACGCAATTGCCTCTACTTGGCCAAGAGCATGACCTGATTACGATTATGAAGCGTACGTCGGCGCACGAATTGCTCGACAACAGCTACACAATGGAAGTGTTTATTGAGTCTGAAGACCGCCCAGGTCTGACTGAAAAGTTTACTAAGTTCTTCGCGGATCAACAGATTGGTTTGGACTCTCTTAGCGCCCAAACTATCAGTAAGTCGAAAATTCAACTTGATGCGGACCAATTCCACATTGCGATTACCGCATCAGTAAGTGCGGATTGTAACTTAATGCAATTACAAGAAGATTTCGATGAACTTTGTCAGTCGCTCAACGTACAAGGTTCTCTGAATTTCATTAAAAACACACTATAAAGTAAAGGAAATCACCATGAATACGCTGACAGCAGGCTCGCCAGCGCCAGCCTTCTCTTTGCTCGACCAAGACGGAAATACCGTTTCTCTTGAAGACTTTAAAGGCAAGAAAGTACTTTTCTACTTTTACCCTAAGGCGATGACTCCGGGTTGTACTACACAAGCAAAAGGTCTTCGTGACATCAAAGCTGAACTCGATGCACACAACGTGGTGGTACTTGGCGTAAGCATCGACCCTGTAAAACGCCTAGGCAAATTCATCGAGCGTGATGATTTAAACTTCACCCTGCTTTCAGACGAAGATCATGCCGTTGCAGACCAATTTGGCGTTTGGGGCGAAAAGAAATTCATGGGTAAAGTATACGATGGTCTTCACCGCATTAGCTTCCTGATCAATGAAGAAGGCGTAATTGAACACGTGTTCAACAAGTTCAAAACCAAAGATCACCACGAAGTCGTATTAAATTACCTGAACGAAAACGCATAAGCGCGATCCGTTCTCAAATAACAAAAAGCCCAGCAAACTGCTGGGCTTTCTTTTGAGCATTGTACTTTGGTAACGCCTACTCTTGTTCGACTGGTTCGTTTTCTTCCGTACTTGGTAAGGCATGCCATACGGCTTTAACTAGTGTCGCCAACGGAATGGCGAAGAATACGCCCCAAAAACCCCACAAGCCACCGAAGACTAACACTGCCACAATGATGGCAACTGGGTGTAGATTTACCGCCTCGGAAAACAGAACAGGAACCAACACATTACCATCCAGCGCTTGGATAATACCGTAAGCAAGCAGCAACCAATAAAACGGAGGCGCAAGACCCCATTGGAACAGACCAACGATGGCGACAGGCACAGTTACAGCTGCTGCGCCGATATAAGGAATTAACACCGATAGACCGACAGCTACGGCAAGCAGCGCCGAATAGCGAAGATCTAAAATGGCAAAAGTCACATAACTCACGCCACCCACGATTAAAATCTCGAGCACTTTACCGCGAATGTAATTGGAGATCTGCTCGTTCATTTCATGCCAAACTTTATTCGCGAGTTTACGGTTTTTCGGCAAAACACCACTCGCGATTCTTAGCATCTCTTCTTTGTCTTTCAGTAAGAAGAAGATAAGTAGTGGCACTAAAATCAAGTATACCGCTAGCGTCGCAATACTGACTAATGACGCAAGTGAGCCTTTTACTACACTCTCACCAAGTCCCAACGCTTGGTTTTTGGCATTTGTCACCACGGTTTCTACAATTTCTAAGTTTGCTAACTCAGGATGACGCTCTGGTAGCGTGACAATAAACTTTTGTAACCCGTTGTACATGTTTGGAATATCGTTAATTAGATTACCGACCTGAGTCCAAATCGTCGGAACCAAACCAAACAAAGCGATCAACATCAACCCGACGAACATTAAGATCACGATGATGACCGACAAAGTGCGCGGCACGCCCATGCGACACATATTTACGACTGGCCATTCAAGTAAATAAGCCAAAACGATCGCGACAAGCAATGGCGCAATCAAATGCCCAAAGAAGTAAATGGTGATAAAACCAAACAGCAAGATCGCGACGAGACTTACTGCATGAGGGTCTGAGAAACGTCGTTTATACCAACGACTAACCATTTCAAACATCTTATGCGGATTCCTTATTGAATACAGTCAATGTGTAGTGCTCTGATGTAGATTGGCAATCAACTGAGTACCCTTGGGCACTGAGATAGTTCACAATGTCTCGTTTAGAGCTGTTATCCACCACTTGAATAACAAGTTGATGATACTGCTGCGTTTCTCCTTGAAAGACTTCAGCAGCGTGACGCTTTGCAAGTAACAGTGCCATAGGGCAACGTTGTTCACGCAAATCAAGTAACATGGATTCCATTGTATTGCTCTGCACTTATGATAGGGTTGTATTGTAACGGCTTTTTGAGCTGGTGCTAGCACTTCTGACATGATTTAACCACATGCTGAAATGACTCGGATATAAAATAATTTACGAAACCAATTCATTTATTTCCGGTCTTATTGCTAGCTTATATCCTCGCGGATAACCAAAACGCATGTGGCGCTGTTGAGAGGTTCTCAGCCTCTAACCACATGCTTATGTATTTTGGAGAACCTTTTAAACGTATGTTAAAACGCACTCGCTCGCTAGTTTGCTTATGTCTTGCAGCTGCAATCAGTTCGCCGACAACTTATGCCAATAGCATTGACTTGCCAGACATTGGTACGGCTGCTGGTGGCACGCTCTCAATAGACCAAGAGTTGATTTACGGCGACGCCTATATGCGTATGCTCAGAGCCAGTAAACCTATCGTTAATGATCCTGTTATCAATGAGTATATTGATGCTCTCGGGCACAGATTAGTAGCCAATGCGAACGATGTAAAAACACCGTTTCACTTCTTTATGATTCGCGACCGCAATATTAACGCGTTCGCGTTTTTTGGTGGTTACGTAGCGTTGCACTCTGGGTTGTTTCTTCATGCACGTTCAGAAAGCGAGTTAGCCTCTGTAGTTGCTCACGAGATTGCGCACGTCACACAACGCCACCTTGCGCGCAGTATGGAAGAGCAAGCACGTCGCTCTCCGGCCACATTGGCTGCACTCGCTGGCGCATTACTGCTTTCGATTGCCTCACCAGAAGCGGGGATGGCTGCAATTACGGCGGCAACCGCAGGTAACATGCAAAGCCAAATCAACTACACTCGCGCGAATGAAAAAGAAGCGGATCGCTTTGGTATTTCAACACTGGCAAAAGCTGGTTTTGATGTTCAAGCAATGCCAAGGTTTTTTGGCCGTCTTGCTGATGAGTATCGTTATGCGAGTAAACCGCCACCAATGCTCCTGACTCACCCTCTACCTGAAGATCGAATTACCGATAGCCGTGCGCGAGCAAGAACCTATCCACCAATGCGTGTTGTGCCTTCAATAGACTATCACCTAGCGCGTGCGCGCATTGTGGCTCGTTACGCTGGCATTGATGGACAAGCTGCTTTGGGCTGGTTTGAGCGAACTCAAAAGAAAGCCTCTGCGGACATCACACCTGCTTTTGACTATGGGCGAGCACTCGTACATTTAGACAGCAAACGCTTGTCTCAAGCGGAACCTATTTTGAAAAAGTTGCTGGAGCAGGACCCAAGTAACCCGTTCTACCTGGATGCTATGACGGATTTATATATCGAGAAGAAGCAGCCAGAAAAAGCAACCGATATGCTCCGTAAAGCGTTATCTCGGAACCCTCAAAATAAAGTATTGACCATTAACTATGCCAATGCGCTACTTGAGGACAATAAAAACGATCAAGCCACGCGAGTTCTTCAGCGATACACTCATGATTATCCTGAAGATACAAATGGCTGGCACCTAATATCGAAGAGCTACCACGCACTAGGACGTAGTGATGAAGAGTTGGCTGCGCGAGCGGAAATTTTGGCGTTGCGAGCAAACTGGAATAAAGCGATTCAATATTATAGTGAAGCAAGTAAAATGGCCAAGTTGGGCAGCTTAGAGCAAGCTCGATACGATGCCCGTATTGACCAACTCATGATCCAAAGAGATCGATTCATGGCATTACAATAACGAAATGGAGAAAACCATGTCAGTCGTGATTTATCACAACCCTCGTTGCTCAAAAAGCCGTCAAACACTTGAACTGCTTGAGCAAAATGGTGTTACACCGGAAGTCGTCAAATACCTAGACACACCACTTAACGTAGATGAGCTAAAAGCGCTGTACGCACAACTTGGCTTTTCATCTGTACGTGAAATGATGCGCACCAAAGAAAGCGAATACAAAGAACTTGGCCTAGGCGAAGACTCTGTTAGCGATGAGCAATTGTTCGAAGCAATGGCGAAAAATCCAAAATTATTTGAGCGTCCGGTGGTAGTTGCCAACGGCAAAGCGAAAATTGGTCGACCACCAGAGCAAGTGTTGGATATTCTATAAATGGATTGCCAGATCCTTATTTTGTATTTCAGCCGTCACGGCTCGACAAAACAACTGGCAAGACAGATAGCAAGAGGAGTCGAATCGACTCCTCAATGCCAAGCAATTTTGCGTACAGTTGAAGAATTGTCACCTCACTCACACTCCCCTTCTGATCCAATTGTTACTCTAGAGGAACTGAAAACGTGCGACGGTCTAGCGTTTGGCAGTCCCGTCTGGTTTGGCAACATGGCTGCGCCTTTAAAGCACTTCTGGGATCAGACTACATCTTTATGGGTCAGTGGTGACTTAATCGATAAGCCAGCTTGTGTCTTTACCTCTTCCTCTTCGATGCATGGTGGTCAAGAAACAACGTTACAAAGCATGATGACCCCTTTATTGCATCACGGGATGATGGTTTTGGGCATTCCTTATGCCGAACCAGAGCTACACACTACGCAGTCCGGAGGCACTCCGTATGGCGCCAGCAGTGTAGGCCATGAGGCAACCCTCAGCAGTGAAGAGATTCGTCTGGCACAACAATTAGGCAAAAGGCTGGCAACTGCAGCGTTAAAACTAAAAGTCTGTTAGTAAAATCAAGGATAGTTAATCGATGTCTGACTCTTTAGACCAAACACCACTCGGTACACAGGCTAAAACCTATCGTTACCTAGCTTTATTTGGCAACTTAGCCTTATTAGCCTGGGTCGCAATTTGGCAGCTTGCGTTGTCCCCTCACCCTCACCTTAGCAGCACAACACTTGCTATTGCTTGGTGTATTCCGCTATTACTTCCGTTGCCTGGTATTTTGGCTGGTAAGCCTTACACTCATGCTTGGGCTAACTTTGTTCTTATGCTGTATTTCTTGCATGCGCTGACCATCCTTTATGTGGATGGTGGAGAACGTTGGCTTGCGGCAGTAGAGTTGCTCCTGACTTCACTCGGTTTCGCTGGCAATATTTTGTTTGCTAGAGCGAGAGGCAAAGAGCTAGGTCTTAAGTTGAAGCGCCTCTCTCAAGTAGAAAAAGAAGAAAAAGCGAAATTCAATAAATAACGCCAATCTCATTCAATCACTGAGCATTGGTTCGAATACGAATTTAGAAAACAAAAAGAGTCGCGATTGCGACTCTTTTTTACGCTTACCACATTGGTGTTTGATCCTTGCGCTTGACGCCTGGAACGCTATCAACGCAATTACGATGCCGAGCGCCACTCGTAGATCAAGTCATACTGTTCTCGGGCAGGCTCCACAATCATCGGCTGAGTTGGGTGCGTTTCGTCCTTTGCTTCCGCCGCGATATCCGCAGGCACTTCAGACTGCACTTTTTCTACCATAGCTGTATCTTTCGCCTCATTCATCGGAGCAATTGGCTCTGCTTCTTGAGTTAAAGCTGGGGCATCAACTTCACCCAAAGGATCTTCAAAAACCATTAATTGAGAAATAGAAGAAGCTTCTTTCTCAAAAGCTTGTTGAGATGCCAAAAGATGGATGTTGAGCGTCAGCTCATCACCTTGGACACGCTTAATTTCCGTACCCGCAACCGAATTAAGTTGTTTTAACGCATTCTCTAAACGGAAGAAGTCCGTGGCAGACGTTACATTAAGGACTTTCACCGCCAACGCTTTTGAAGATTTTCCAGATACTACCACTGCGCTCTTACTCGCGTAGTAGTCAGCGATGCCATCAACCATCTCAGCAATGGCATTGGCGCCTGATGCGGAACCGTTACGCGGAGAGCGCTGTGCTTCAACAATTCTCATTGGTGATTGATCGTATAACGTCCAGCGAATTTGTTCACCTTGAGCGCGCACAACTAAAACAGCATCCGCTGGGTATCGCTGGCTGGCTTGGCCAATAGGCTCAATAAAGCCGCCCCAAAGATCAGAAACATTCACACCAGTTACATCATCAAAATCACCAACCGGGATCGTGATCGGCAAGCCTCTCGATTTCGCAGCACTGCGAAGTGCTACAACGTTTGAAGAGTCGGAATGCTCCCAAGCAATATTACGATCGTAGCCCTGCTCTTCCACCATCCAAACCAAAATATTGGCGCGATTTGGCGACCAAGATGGCAATTGTGCTTGTGTTAAAAGCGAGCTGATTTGGTCGCTGTTAAACAACATTTTTAAGCTCGCTTTTCCATCAACCTGCCCATAACTCAGTTGGGAAATGTAACGCGCACTTGAACCAAGTGCCTTTTTAATCACTGGATTGCTTAAAGAGGATTGAGAACCGGTCGCTCGAACAATCACATCCTGCATACCTTGTTGACGAGCCAGAGACTCACCGTCGTTCTGCTCACTGTCGATAACCACTTCGGCACGATAGATATCCACCTGAGTTAATGCATATACTGGTAGGGACAACCAACCTATCAGTAAGAGAGCTAAATAGCGCATAGTTTTTATAATCCTCTGAACAAGAACCCGAATAATAAGCAACTATCAAATCTTGAGCAAGGTAAGTACTGAGTAAATTGTCTGTATTATGACCAGTTTTGTTAACTCGGGTCTCAACGAGCACTCTAGCGTTGTTTTTCATAATAAACTCATTGCTTATCCAGCTATCTCAACAAGTTAGACAGTTCATTTTTCATCGTCACGCAAGACTCGTAAAAGAGGCCAATTTGCAAGCAACTAACTCTCAAAAACGCTATTTATGGGAAAGATTCAATCGAAAGTTTGATCCATGCAACGTTGCAAACGATTGCAGGATGATAGTATTCGCCGGATTTGTCTGCGTATCTTGAAAATAGGGAATTATTATGAAAAACGCGTTACAAGGCGCTCAAATGCTCTTTGTCGCTTTTGGTGCTTTGGTGCTTGTGCCGCTGCTAACTGGCCTTGATCCAAATGTCGCCCTCTTTGGTGCCGGTGTCGGTACTCTCCTCTTCCAATTAATGACTAAACGTTCTGTTCCCATCTTCCTTGCCTCTTCTTTTGCGTTTATTGCTCCTATTATGTTCGGTATCCAAACTTGGGGTATCGGCGCAACGATGGGCGGCTTAATGGCAGCGGGCTTGGTTTATGTGGCTCTAGGGGCGATGATCAAAGTGCGTGGTGTTGGATTTATCCATAAAATTCTCCCGCCTGTTGTCGTTGGCCCTGTGATCATGGTGATTGGTCTTGGCCTTGCTCCAACAGCAGTGAACATGGCGGTAGGTAAAACCGGTGATGGTGCTGCACAGCTTGTTAATGGTGATGCTGCGATCATCATCTCGGCGGTCTCACTGCTCACAACCATTGTACTAAGCGTGTTTGCAAAAGGCTTTTTGAAGCTCGTTCCTATTGTTGGTGGTATTCTTGCTGGTTACTCTGTTTCTCTATTCTACGGTGTGGTTGATTTCACTCCAGTAGCACAAGCGGCTTGGCTAGCTATGCCAAACTTCACCGCGCCAGAGTTCAACATAAACGCAATCTTGTTCATGATTCCTGTCGCTATCGCACCTGCGGTAGAGCACGTAGGTGACATGCTTGCTATCTCAAACGTTACAGGTAAAAACTACCTGAAAAAACCTGGCCTTCATCGCACAATCGCAGGTGACGGGGTGGCAACTATCGCAGCCTCGATGGTGGGTGCTCCACCAAACACCACTTACAGTGAAGTTACAGGAGCGGTAATGCTAACCAAAGCATTTAACCCTGTGATCATGACTTGGGCTGCGATCACTGCAATCGTACTTGCATTGGTAGGTAAGCTAGGCGCGGTTCTTCAAACGATTCCAGTACCTGTCATGGGCGGTATCATGATTCTGCTGTTCGGCTCTATCGCCACAGTAGGCCTCAACACACTGATCAAGAATAACGTTGATTTACATAAGTCTCGCAACCTAGTGATCGTTGCCGTAACACTTGTATTTGGTATTGGCGGTATGGCTTTCGGTATTGGCGAGTTCAGCCTACAAGGTGTGAGCCTATGCGGTATCGTGGCAATTATTCTTAACCTTGTGCTACCAAACGATTTAGGTGAAAACCACGTTGTAGATAACGCACAAATGGAAGAAGAGAACGCGAAATAGTGCGTCTGCGCTGCTTTACTGAGTGGCGCATTTTATTCTTCTCGTATTATAGATATAAAAAAGGCTTGGTTTTCACCAAGCCTTTTTTTCTGTTCAGTCGTAGTAATACATTAAAGAATTACTTAGTACCGAAGATCTTATCACCTGCATCACCTAGACCCGGTACGATGTAGCCTTTGTCATTTAGCTTCTCATCGATGGCCGCAGTGTATAGCTCCACATCTGGGTGTGCTTTTTCTAGCGCTTCAATACCTTCTGGTGCAGCAACAAGTACCAACACTTTGATTTGGTTACAACCTTTCTCTTTTAGAAGATCAATCGTAGCAATCATAGAACCACCCGTTGCAAGCATTGGGTCAACAACAAGCGCAATACGCTCATCGATGTTAGAAGCAAGCTTGTTGAAGTAAGGAACTGGCTCAAGTGTTTCTTCATCACGGTAAATACCAACAACACTGATACGTGCGCTTGGCATGTGCTCAAGAACTCCGTCCATCATGCCTAGACCTGCACGTAGGATTGGTACTACGGTTACTTTTTTACCTTTAATTTGGTCTACTTCTACCGGACCGTTCCAACCATCAATGGTCACTTTTTCTGTTTCAAAGTCTGACGTTGCTTCGTAAGTAAGTAGGCTACCGACCTCAGTCGCTAACTCACGAAAACGTTTTGTGCTGATGTCACCTTCTCTCATTAGACCAATTTTATGTTTTACTAGAGGGTGCTTTACTTCAACAACTTTCATGTCCATCTCCGGCTATAGTTGGCAATATTTAAACAAACCTTCAGATTATACATGATTTTTACAGGGATATCAGGATAAATCACTAAAGAAAAAAACAGACGCAAACGTTTGCTATCTATGTTTAAGCACTGTTAGAATAGCGCCGTTTTCATATCCAACTTAATACCGAGGACTTCCCTGTGAGTGGTAACAACTCTTCTCTTAGCTATAAAGACGCTGGTGTAGATATTGATGCAGGCAACGCGCTTGTGGATCGTATTAAGGGTGCGGTAAAACGTACTCGTCGCCCTGAAGTTATGGGTGGTATCGGTGGTTTTGGCGCGCTATGCGAATTGCCAACCAAATACAAACAACCTGTACTGGTTTCTGGTACTGATGGCGTAGGTACTAAGCTTCGCCTAGCACTGGATATGAACAAGCACGACACTATCGGCATCGACCTTGTTGCGATGTGTGTAAATGATCTTATCGTGCAAGGCGCAGAGCCACTGTTCTTCCTAGATTATTACGCAACAGGCAAACTAGACGTTGATACCGCAGCGGATGTTGTTTCAGGTATCGCTGAAGGGTGTGTTCAAGCAGGTTGCGCCCTAATTGGTGGCGAAACTGCGGAGATGCCTGGCATGTATGAAGGCGAAGACTACGACGTAGCTGGTTTCTGTGTTGGCGTAGTAGAAAAAGAAGACGTGATTGACGGCACGAAAGTCGCTGCTGGTGATGCACTTATCGCTGTTGGCTCAAGCGGCCCACACTCAAACGGTTACTCCCTTATCCGTAAAATCCTAGAAGTATCAGGTGCAGATAAGAACGAAGAACTAGCAGGTCGCACTATCGGTGAGCACCTACTAGAACCAACTAAGATTTACATCAAATCAGCACTTAAGATGATTGAGAAACACGACATCCATGCGATTTCTCATATCACTGGTGGTGGTTTCTGGGAAAACATCCCACGTGTGCTGCCTGAAGGCACAAAAGCAGTTATCGATGGTAACAGCTGGGAATGGCCAGTGATCTTCAAGTGGCTACAAGAGAAAGGCAACGTCGACACACACGAAATGTACCGTACATTCAACTGTGGTGTGGGTCTAATCGTCGCACTACCTAAAGACCAAGCGGAAGCCGCGGTTGCTCTTCTTCAAGAAGAAGGTGAAAACGCATGGGTGATTGGTCAAATCGCTCAAGCTGAAGCGAATGAAGAGCAAGTTGAAATCCAATAATTTGCAAATCGAGCTCACAAGATAAAAAGAATGAGGACACTAGATGACTAGGTCCTCATTTTGCTATCTAGAACAATAAAAACCATTCTATTAGTAGGTAGTTTAGAAGCTACATAACTCCAACCTACAATACCAAGGCACTCTCGACATCATGAAAAACCATACCCTAAAAAACATTGTGGTCCTCATCTCGGGTAACGGAAGTAACCTGCAAGCTATCTTGGAAGCTTGCGAAGACAGCATGCCAAACGCACGAGTGGCAGCCGTGTTCTCTAACAAAGCCGATGCTTTTGGTTTAGAACGTGCAAAAACATTTGATGTAGACGGTCACTTTGTCGACCCTAAAGCATTCGACTCGCGTGAAAGCTTTGATGCAGAGCTAATGAGTCAAATCGATGAATACCAACCAGACGTGATTATTCTGGCGGGCTACATGCGTATTCTGAGCAGCGAGTTTGTTTCTCATTACATGGGTAAGATGATCAATATCCACCCTTCTCTTCTACCAAAATATCCTGGGCTACACACACACCAGAGAGCAATAGATGCTGGCGACAAAGAACATGGTACGAGTGTGCACTTTGTAACTGAAGAGCTTGATGGTGGCCCTGTCATACTGCAAGCAAAAGTTCCGGTGTTCGAAGACGATGATGCTAGTGTACTTGCAGCGCGTGTTCAGGCTCAGGAACACCGAATCTACCCTATGGTGGCGAAGTGGTTAGTAGATGAGCGCTTAATCATGAAGGATGGTAAAGCCTATTTAGATGGCGCAGAGCTTGGCACACACGGCTACGCCTCCGATGAGTAGTCCTGAACACCAAACTCCAAACACAAAAGAGCAGCCTGAGAGCTGCCTTTTGTTATTTTGAAACATATAAACTTGATTCAAGAAAGCCGTAGTGAGACTAGAAACCTAAAACCCAACATTCTAAAAAATCCCATAACCACTTGAGTAACACGACACTCGGAAAGTAGATTCTGAATCTGGTTCGTTCCTCACCGTTCAGAATGACGTGGTGTTTTATGAGAAATTTCTATCAGTTCCATCTTTCCGGCAAGCCTTAGCGAGACTAGGAGGCTAGAAAGTATGAGAGTTCACCAGTATCCGCCCTCGGTTTAAACGCATAAAAATAAAGCTCGCGATTAAGCGAGCTTTACGAGTTGTTCCGAATGAACCGCTATTCTAACGGCTCAGTTGGCGCCTGATTGCCCGGTTTCGCCGCTGCAAACGGCACATTCACCAGTTCAGAGGCATTGTTTTTCACTAGTTCACCTAGGTGAAACAAGCCGTACTCGCCAGGTTTCATCCGCTGCCAAGCTTCGTTACCCGTTAAAGGTTGAGTCGCGATCACAGAAACAATGTCATGTGGCGTTGTTTCTTCTTGGAAGTTAATTTCCACATCTTCATCAAGCAAAGCGGCTTTACCAAACGGTGCGCGTCTCGTGATCCAATACAAATGATTGGTGCAATACGTCATTACATACTCACCATCACTCAGAAGCATGTTAAATACACCCTTCTCTCTTAGCTCATCACAACATTTAGCAACATATAAGAATACCGATTCCATATCCTTTGGCGGCTCAGGATATCGATCTTCCATTTGCTTCAGCAACCAACAAAAGGCCAGTTCGCTATCTGTCTCGCCGACAGGTCGGTGTCGACCCGTATGTAAGTCTTGATAGCCTGAGAGCTGACCGTTGTGCGCAAACGTCCAATACCTACCCCATAACTCACGTGTAAAGGGATGAGTATTTTCTAAATTAACACCACCACGATTCGCCTGCCGGATATGACTAACGACAGCACGACTCTTGATAGGATAATTTTGCACTAACTCTGCAATTTGCGACTCACAACTTGGCTTGGGATCTTTGAAAGTTCGAAAACCTTTCCCTTCGTAGAAGGTAATTCCCCATCCGTCACGGTGTGGGCCAGTTCGACCTCCACGCTGCATGAGCCCGGTAAAACTGAAACAAATATCCGTCGGAACATTAGCGCTCATACCGAGCAATTCACACATGATTAAAAAAACTCCCTAACAACACAGCTCGAAAAGGTGGCCGTGAAACGACTATTCCATCTCTTTTTCAATCAACTGAATGATGATATGAATAATCTTAATATGAATTTCCTGAATACGGTCTGCATAACCAAAGTGTGGCACGCGGATTTCAATATCGGCAAGCCCTGCCATTTTGCCGCCATCTTTGCCTGTTAGCGCAATCGTCTTCATGCCTTTCGCTTGCGCCGCTTCAATCGCTTTCAGGATGTTACCTGAGTTACCTGAAGTCGACAGACCAAACAGTACGTCACCTTTTCGGCCAACCGCTTCTACATAACGGGAAAACACGAAGTCATAACCAAAGTCATTACTCACGCAAGAAAGGTGGCTTGGATCTGAAATAGCAATACCAGCATAGCCAGGACGGTTTTCTCGGTAACGGCCTGTTAACTCTTCGGCAAAGTGCATCGAATCACAGTGAGAACCACCGTTACCACATGACAGTACTTTACCATCTTGCTTGAATGAGTCAGCAATCATTTTCGCCGCTGCTTCGATTTGCGCAATGTTATGGTCATCGCTTAAAAATTTGTTGAGCACTTCAGCAGCTTCGTTTAATTCACTTCTAATCAGATCATGGTACATAAGACGTTCTCTTTATTATTTCGGCTTCAGTCAGTCCTAGATTCACTGAGCAAATTGTTCTGATACCAATTTGGTATCGGACATTTCATAAACCTGAACTCGGGTTTGATTACTCTGAGTTTACCCACAAACGAGAATTAGTGTCGATAGTGAACCAACAGATTTAGATTGGTGATGGTAATAAACTTGTCAACTTGCTCATGAAACCATCACTCAAATCGCAACTTTAGAACTTTAACTCTACTTAGATCACTTTTTACCCAATCTTATGTTTTACATTTCCTTAATATTTTGATTACACTTAAACCAACTGGTTAGACCTCTTACCTAACATACAGACGTACAACACTTATAAAGTCTGAAAAGGAAAATACATATGGACATCTTGCTCTCAATCATCACGATGACGGTCGTGCTAGGCATTACGCTCTACCACCGCATGTCTCTCGTGAAATCTATTAGTTTACTCACAGCAGCTATGTTAGCTCTCACAGTAATAGGCGCGGTTGACGTTACTGGTTGGGCTATTTACGTTCTTGCTGCCGCTGTATTCGCGGTTCCTGGCGTACGTCAGTCTTTGATAAGCCGCAAAGCATTAGCGCTTTTCAAGAAAGTGCTGCCAGCTATGTCTCAAACCGAAAAAGAAGCGTTAGACGCAGGTACCGTCTGGTGGGAAGCCGAGCTATTTAAAGGCAAACCAGAGTGGCAAAAGCTTCACGCAATTCAAGCACCTAAATTAAGTGCAGAAGAACAAGCCTTTTTAGACGGTCCAGTGAATGAAGTGTGTGCCATGGTGAGCGATTTCCAAGTGACTCACGAACTCGCAGACTTACCGCCAGAAGTATGGCAATACCTGAAAGATCACAAATTCTTTGCCATGATCATTAAGAAAAAGTACGGTGGTCTTGAGTTCTCAGCATACGCGCAATCACTAGTACTACAAAAACTAACGGGTGTTTCTGGCGTTCTATCGTCTACCGTTGGTGTTCCTAACTCTTTGGGTCCTGGTGAACTACTGCAACACTACGGTACTGAAGAGCAGAAAAATCATTACTTACCGCGCCTAGCTGAAGGTAAGGAAATCCCTTGTTTCGCCCTAACAAGTCCAGAAGCGGGTTCTGACGCTGGATCTATTCCAGATTACGGTGTGGTCTGTAAAGGAGAATGGGAAGGAAAAGAAGTACTGGGTATGCGCCTGACTTGGAACAAGCGCTACATCACCCTAGCGCCAGTCGCAACGGTACTAGGCTTAGCATTTAAACTTCGCGATCCTGAAGGTTTGCTAGGCGACAAAGAAGATCTTGGCATCACTTGTGCGCTTATCCCAACTGGTGTCAAAGGTGTTGAGATTGGTAACCGACACTTCCCGCTCAATGTACCATTCCAAAATGGTCCAACGCGCGGTAAAGACATCTTTGTTCCTATCGATTTCATTATCGGTGGTGAAAAAATGGCGGGCCAAGGTTGGCGTATGCTGGTTGAGTGTCTGTCGGTTGGACGTGGTATCACGCTACCTTCAAACTCAACAGGTGGCATCAAAACTGCGGCAATGGCAACGGGCGCTTACTCACGCATTCGTCGTCAGTTCAAACAACCTATCGGTCACATGGAAGGCGTAGAAGAGCCATTAGCGCGTCTAGGTGGTAATGCTTACGTGATGGATGCAGCAAGCAACTTAACCGTGGCAGGTATCGACTTAGGTGAAAAGCCATCAGTAATCTCAGCTATCGTGAAGTACCACTGTACGCACCGTGGACAACAAAGCATCATCGACGCAATGGACATCGTAGGCGGTAAAGGTATCTGTATGGGACCTTCGAACTTCCTAGCCCGTGGTTACCAAGGTGCGCCAATCGCGGTAACGGTTGAGGGTGCAAACATCCTAACTCGTTCAATGATCATCTTTGGTCAAGGTGCGATTCGCTGTCATCCATACGTTCTTGAAGAAATGAACGCCGCGTACTCTGATGCCAGTGATGCTGTAGAGAAGTTTGATAAAGCGCTGGCTGGTCACGTGAGCTTTACAATGAGTAACCTCGTTCGCAGCATCTGGTTTGGTTTGAGCGACGGTTTAGGTTCTTCATCACCAACCAAAGATGCAACCAAGCGTTACTACCAACAATTGAACCGCTACAGTGCAAACCTTGCCTTGCTATCGGATATATCGATGGCAGTGCTAGGTGGCTCTTTGAAGCGTAAAGAGCGTCTATCAGCGCGTCTTGGTGACATTCTAAGCCAGCTATATTTAAGCTCTGCGACGTTGAAACGTTTTGAGCAAGATGGCCGCCCAGTCGAAGATTTACCATTAGTACACTGGGGTCTACAAGACAGTTTGAAACAAGCGGAAGTGGCGGTAGACGAATTCTTAGCAAACTTCCCGAACAAAGTGATTGGTCGTGCACTGCGCGTGTTAATCATGCCATTCGGTCGTGTACGCAAAGCGCCAAGCGATAAACTAGACAGCAAAGTGGCGCGCATTCTACAAACGCCTAGTGCAACGCGCTCACGCATTGGTCGCGGTCAGTACCTTGAACCAACCGAGCACAACGCAGCAGGTAAGATTGAGCTTGCCCTGTCAGTCATTCTTCAAGCTGAGCCAGTGTTCGACAAAGTATGTAAAGCTCAAGGCAAACGTCGTCCATTCCTACGTTTGGATATGATTGCTCAGGAAGGGCTAGAGCAAGGCTTGATCACGCAAGAAGAAGCCGACCTACTAAGAGAAGCTGAACAGCATCGTCTGGATACAATCAACGTTGACGACTTTGAGCCGGAATTGCTCGCAGCAAAGCCGCTATACCCTCAGATGGATAGCGTTGCCTAACTCTCTAATCTGAAACCATAAAACGGGAGTGACAACTCCCGTTTTTTATTGCTACCAGAATAGCGTTCATAACACCTCACACCACGAAGAACCTCTGCGCAAGCGCAATAAAATCCACGCACTCCGAACCTTCCCCCCGATTTCCAGTGATAACTAACTCACAGACGTTCCAAGCAAGCGGTGTATACTTTTAAGTAACTCACTCACATATATGGTAAATCCGTTGGCTAAAATATTATTCGCACAGTGGTTCCCTGGGCTTGTTCAGCTTAAGCATTATCAAAAAGAATGGTTTGTTAACGACTTTAGAGCCGCCTTTTCTGTTGTCGCGGTTGCCCTGCCAGTTGCCATAGCTTATGCACAGCTAACCGGTGTATCTGCAATTGTCGGTCTGTACTCGTGTGTACTGCCAATGTTGGTGTACGCCATGATGGGCACATCTCGACAACTGATTGTCGGACCCGATGCAGCAACTTGTGCAGTGATTGCCGCCGTTGTTACGCCGCTTGCCGCAGGTGATCCCACAAAACATTGGCAGTTAGTCATGACCATGACAGCGATGACTGGTATTTGGTGTGTACTGGCAAGTCGTTTCAAGTTAGGGGTGTTTGCAGACTTCCTTTCTCGCCCGATTCTTTTGGGTCTACTCAACGGTGTCGCTCTCACGATTATCGTTGGTCAGTTTGCCAAAGTGGTCGGTTTGAAATACGAACAACGTTATTTGCTGGAACGCTTATGGGAGGCTCCACAACGATTAACCGAGCTTCATTGGCCTACCGTAACTCTGAGTATCGTGACGGTTGTCGTTTATTTACTCACCAAACGCTACCGACCAACTTGGCCTGCTGCCATGCTGGCGATACTCGTGACTACCGCGTCAGTTTGGTTTTTCCATTTACAAGAGATGGGCGTATCCGTGGTTGGACTCACTCAAGGTGGTTTCCCTCAGTTTCAAACGCCGGAGTTTGAGCTAGGTGAAGTTCGTGAGCTAGTGGTCCCGGCGCTCAACCTTGCGATTGTCAGCTTTGTTAGCATGATGCTCACCGCGCGCAGTTTCGCCGCTAAAAACGGTTATGATATTGATGCAAATAAAGAGTTTCAGGCGTTGGGCTTTGCCAACATTGCCTCGGCGTTTTCACAAGGTTTCGCGATAAGTGGAGCTGACTCACGCACAGCGGTAAATGATGCCAATGGCGGTAAATCTCAATTAGTTTCGATTGTCGCCGCAATCACCATTGCCATTATTGCGGTATTTATTTATGAGCCTTTACAGTTTATTCCCATCGCATCACTTGGTGTCGTGTTGATCATCGCATCCTTGTCTCTGCTCGATCTCAAAGCCATTTGGAAATTAAAATCTCGTGACAAAGATGCGTTCTATCTAGCAATCATCACTTTTATTTCTGTTTTGATCGTAGGCGTAATACCGGGGATCACTTTGGCGGTACTGCTAGGGCTGTTTCAATTTTTACGTATTGTCATGCGACCGAGTGATCAGCTACTTGGCTTGGATGAAAAAGGCACCATTCGGACCATCGACGACTCAGGAAAAGCTTCGCCTATTCCAGGAATGGTGATTTACCGCTTTAACTCGCCGCTGACTTACTTCAACGCACCTTACTTTAAACGCCGAGTGTTAGAGCAAGTAGAACATCACAAAGACGCAAGTTGCGTTGTCATCGACGCCGTATCGAGCTTTACTCACTTGGATCTCAGTGTGATGGCAACACTGGCAGATATTCACAATACTTTAAAAAAGAGAGGCGTACGCTTAATCCTCGCAGGAAGGAAACGACGCTTACGTCAATGGTGTGAGCTTACTGGTATCAGCACCAGTGAAGGAGGCATCTTACTGCGAGCCGATATGTACCTTGCCATTAAACTTAGTGGCTGTTACATCAGTGCTGTGGGTGAGGGACAAATTCCTACTGTTCAAAAAGAGCCTGATTTAGAGCAGCCACCCAAACCAATTCCAGAAGTGGCTTAAGTAGAAATTTAATATAGAAAACAGGAAATTAAACTCCTGTTTTCTATTGCTTATTTGCACAGCTGAATACGTGTTACACCTTCGGCTTAAACTTTTTTGTCATCCCTTGGCTTTTAGGAGCCACCAGCCTATAACCAAGCTTTTCGTAAAAGACCGGTTCATCAGCAATCATAGAAACGTAAGAGCCTTCAAGTGCAACAGAAGAAAGATAACCGTCGATGTATTCCATGACTTTTCTACCTAAACCGTTACCTTGATAATCAGAATCAACGGCAACGTCGACAATTTCGAAGTTACACGCCCCGTCACCAACAACCCGACCCATTGCAATGAGCTTTCCTTCATCCCGGACAGATACGCCATACAACGAATTGGGTAGACCAATTTCAGCAGCTTTCAACGATTTGGGTGATAGCCCGGCTTTGACACGCATATCACAGTATTCTTTCGGGCTTGGCACATGCTCTTCATATCTTATTGTCATTATGTACGACTCCTTTATATCATCTTGGAGCTTACACAACCAAACTGTATAAATAAACAGTTAAACATTGGAAAGATGTTCCCGTTAAGCACACAAAGTATCGGGTCTGGAAAAGAAGCCACCGACAACTCTGACGCCATAATAGATATAAGTCGCTCTGAAGCTGGACATTCCTTTTTCTAAACATGTTTCTCTCAGTAACATATCCGCATGCTTTCGAGCACTTTGTGGCAACACCTCTTCCCTCATTAGTTGGTAAAGAGCATCATGAACTAAAGAAGCTTTCATAATGTTTTTTGTGTCTAACGCCGGCCCACTCGCTCCATCCCATGCGTAGCCCTTTTTAATCGTTAACACGCCTTGTTTGGACAAACTAAGAAAAGGGCTGTCATACACCTGACTCACTGAAATGCGAGTCTCAATCTTTTCTTCAGAATGGAGAGTGTATTTGTACTTCTGACGCTTTTTGTATTTCATAACCTAACCGCCTAACTAACTTGAGTGGGAGGAACGGGGATAACTCTCAAATTAGAGTTTCTCAGAGAGCTTTTTCAAGTAGGACTTTGCAAGATCATGGTTATCTCTGCTCAACCACTTAATACAATCAAAGAGTTCCCAAATCAGGCCTTGATCACCACTGGTATAAACTGGGAAATCTTCATGCTTTGGCGCAGGTTCATCAGTAACCATGCCAGCAATCACATCAGCTTTATCAAATAAAGTCTTAAACGGCTTAGAAAGTTTGAAAGGCTCACAGAGATCTAAACAATGAATCTCTGCACTGGTTAGGTCATTAAAAATGTATTTTTTGAAGCACGCATTTTCGTTGTGCTCTCCCTCAAGGCGATAAAAAATATCTTTATTAGCTTCAAAGTGGGTAAAGCAAGGCTCTGAGGCTTTATGGAAGTTATTTTGAGTAAAGACAACAATATCAGCGTCCGAAATGCGGTCACCTTTTCCTGATGACAATGAACCAAGCAATACCGCAGCAACAACGTCTTTTTCAGAATAAAAGGCATCATAAGCAGACTCAACCAAGGCCTTTTGTCGTGGTAGGTGTTCTAGTTCTAACGCTCCAATTGTCATAACTCACTCCGTCGATACTCACTAAAATCAAGTCGAAACTTAAAGAGTATCATGCGAGCTTTATTATGATTAATCAACGCTAAATCATGGTGTTACTTTAAAATAAAATGATTAATGACCATGAGAAACATCAACTTATGCCTCAAACTTAAACTGAAAAAAACGGAGCCGATTGGCTCCGTTTCTCGCTTCATGTGTTACTACTATTTCTTTGGCGCTTCTAACTGCATCTCTGGCATGGCATCGCGCTTCGCTTTAATTTTGCGCCAGACTATCCATGCAATGATCACAATCAGCAGCATTATCACGTTACCCACCGCGATAATAATCATGCTGCGCTTACGCTCAGCCTCCCGCTCAGCGATAATTTGCTTTTCCATTTCAATACGGCGCTGCTCGGCTAATTCAGCTTCTTTTGCAATTCGAGCGGCTTCTAGATCAACTTCATCAACAACACTGAAGGTTTGCTCTGGAATAGGAAACACCAGTGGACGTTGAGTCGCAAAATCAGTGGCAAAGATCTCGCCGCGCCATGCGTACTTACCTAGCTCAGCATCGTTATTGAGGTTCAGCGTGGTTCTCATTCCATCTTCAGACACCTGCCCTTGGCTGTAGCTAACGAAGCCATCGGGTGCATCTTGTTCCACCGTGACTGCGATTGAGCCTGGCGCGATCATACCTTGCTCACCACTCACCACCAATTGGTGTGGTTTGTCAGGATTGCGCGCCTGAATAAAAGTACGAGAAATGGGGTTCGGATAAACCAAGATGACTTGCTCTTGCGCTCGTAAGAATACGCCATTACCAGAGGTGATTCGCGCACGGTACTTACCGGGCTCAACGTCTATTGGTAGTTGGACAGTGAACACACCATCCCCTGCTTTTTCATCCAAGCCGCGGCCATCATCAGCAAACTCATCCACAACCATCGGCACTGGACGTGCTTCTTTGATCAACTCATCTTCATTGTCGACAAACTTGGTAAATGTCACGCGTAGATTCACGCGGTCAAGGAAGTCGCGCAGTACAAGAGGTTTGTCGTCGGAGGTTAGGCGAGCTGTAAACTTAAGCGCTTCCCCATTATATAATCGGTTTGGGAACACATCCGTGCTGAGCTTTAAGTGAGAAATTAAGCGGATGTTATTTTTAGGAGTGACTTTCCCCACAGCCTGCCATGGGCCTGGCATAGGGTTGTCAACGGAGATAATATCGAGTGAAGCTTCTTGGTACCAACGTACATTGTCGTAGGCGTCCCAAGCATAGTACTTTTTACCGTCAGGGCGGACTAAAACAACTGGCTGAGAACTTTGCTCACGATAAACTAAAAAAGTGATCTGCTCGATGGTTGGATCCACTCGAAAGCGATTGTCTAACAAAGACATAGCAGATTCACTCGATGCACTCGAGAGACTACTCCATATCGCTAAAAACGCGACCAACAAAGCCCTCAGCATAGCTTCTCCTATTGATGCCAAATACAGTCGTTCACCAACTCTAATCTTTTTTGGTGAGCTTCTAGTTCATCGGCACTTGCGCGCAAAACCTTTAGCGCTTTTCTTCCTTCAATACGACGAATGGTTTCTACCCCACCCTCTTGTTTATTCGCGTTAAATTCTAGACTCGTTTGACCACCCGTCATAAAGAGGTAAACGTCGGCTAGAATCTCCGCATCGAGCAAAGCTCCGTGGAGTGTACGGTGCGAGTTATCAATACCGTAGCGTTCACATAAGATATCAAGGTTGTTTCGCTTGCCAGGGAAGATTTTCTTCGCCATAGCAAGGGTATCGGTCACCTTGCAGTAGTCGTCCGTTTTGCCGATGTTGGGATCGAGCATGCCAAACTCGTAATCCATAAAGCCCGTATCGAAGGGTGCGTTGTGGGCAACAAGTTCTGCGCCTTTAATAAACTCAAGAAACTCTTGGTGCACGCTCGCGTATTCCGGTTTATCAACCAAGAATTCATCCGTAATACCGTGAACTTCAACCGCTTCTGGTTGGATTTCACGATCGGGTTTTAAATAAACGTGGAAGTGACGACCAGTCAGCTTACGGTTGATGATCTCCACGGCACCGATTTCAATAATGCGGTGTCCCATGTAGTGAGGACCACCCTCGCGGTTCATACCTGTGGTTTCGGTATCGAGAACGACAATGCGGTTATATTCAGAATTGCTGCTGGTATTCATAAGGTTATGTATGTCAGACTATGCTTTATTAAATGTTTCGGCTAATAGTACCAAAAAATATGACCAAACACGTTGAGATTTTCACTGACGGTTCTTGTTTAGGTAACCCAGGACCAGGTGGTTACGGCATTGTATTGCGTTACAAAGACGTAGAAAAGACGCTTTCCAAAGGCTACACGCTAACCACCAACAACCGTATGGAAATGTTGGCGGCTGTCGTCGCGCTGCAGACGTTAAAACAACCTTGCAAAGTCACTTTAACGACTGACAGTCAATATGTGCGCCAAGGTATTACTCAGTGGATCCATAACTGGAAGAAGCGTGGCTGGAAAACAGCGGATAAAAAACCCGTGAAGAATGCCGATCTATGGCAAGCTCTAGACAAAGAAACTGCACGCCATCAAGTTGAATGGCACTGGGTAAAAGGCCACGCTGGTCATCGTGAGAATGAAATTTGTGATGAGCTAGCCCGTACCGCCGCAGAAAACCCAACCGAGGAAGATACTGGTTACCAACCCTCTTAACGAGATTCTTTCCTCATAGTATTGCCCTCTCGATTCATCACCCCTAGTGGTGTGAGCTTTTTCTTCAAACGCCAATGCGGTTTGATAGGCTTGAGAGGGTATGTTCGTTTCCTTGCCACAATGTAATACAAACTCCCTGCAGGTGACGCCCAATCACCGAGACTGTTTTCCAACCATGTCCACATCGTGCGGTAACGCTTCATCGGAAACAGCGCGTAACGATCGCAATGAATCACTTGATAATTAAGTAACCCTAACCAGTCGTTGATGCGGTTCGACGTAAACATTCGTCCACTCCAAGGCAAATTATGTTTACGCCATGGAAGCAAACTCGCTAATCCAGTCAAACTTAGTGGGTTAAATCCAGTGATTATCAAATAACCATCATCCATCATCACTCTATCGACTTCCCGTAGCAAACGGTGTGGATCGCTTGCATAGTCGAGCTGATGAGCGAGTATCACAACATCAAAGCTTTTTTCCAAAAAGGGCAATTCGTAACCATCTGCAATCACATTATGCAACGGGTTCTGGATATCTACGTTGACTTGGTGTTGAATGTTACAATTACAGCTGGTTAGCTCACAGCTCAACCCGCCCAGTTTGAGCATATGGTAACCGAAGAGTTTCGGACACCATTCATCAAGTCGGGTCTGGATTGACTCAAGCACCCACGGACCGTTGTTCATTGCTGACCAAGTCGACGGGTGTGGTATAGTTTTGTTGCTGAGTGCTGGTTTCATTAACCACCTGACTAAAATGGGTGACGGAGAACGAATCGTGTTAGAGATCAAAAGCATACCCGCATTTAATGATAATTACATCTGGCTGATACAAAATAGCGATAAGCGTTGCGCAGTCGTTGATCCGGGCGATGCGAAGCCAGTGTTAGAATACTTGCAGGCTAACGAATTAACTTTAGAAGCGATTTTAATTACGCACCACCACAACGATCACATTGGTGGCGTTCCAGACTTAGTGCGTGCCTTTCCTGAAGTCGCCGTTGTGGGCCCGAAATCTGAGCCAATTCCAACCCTAACCACCCCCATGGAAGAAGGCGACAAACTGGAGTTATTTGGCGAAATCTTTTTGGTGCTAGGTTTACCAGGCCATACCTTAGGTCATATCGGTTACGTTGGAGACGGAAAACTGTTTTGCGGTGACGTGTTGTTTTCCGCAGGCTGCGGTCGTATTTTTGAAGGTACGCCAGAGCAAATGTTTGAGTCACTAAACAAGCTAACGTCTCTACCAGAAGAAACTCAAGTCTTCTGCGCGCATGAATACACCGCGAGTAACGTGGCGTTTGCTTTAGCGGTTGAGCCTGATAATGAGCAGCTCCGTCAATATCGCGATGATGTGAACCGACTGCGAGCTCTAAACATTCCGACACTTCCAACAACAATACGCAAAGAAAAGTGGATTAATCCGTTCTTGCGAACCACCAATCCTGACGTGGTTCAATCTGTTGCTAGTCGCATTAAAAATAGCGATCCATGCTCGGTTTTTACGGCTTTGCGTGAGTGGAAGAACGAATTTTAACCATTTTCTGCTTGTAAGTTTGCAAGACCCCAGTATTATCAGGGGCTGATTTTTCGAGAAGCGCCACTGGCGCTTCTCTTACGTTTGGGGTTGATATAAATCTATTTGAATTTCTCCCCATTGCATAATTTAGAAGCTCTTTGCCTCTATTAATTAGTTAGTGTTTAAAAGATGTCTATTATCTTGCGACTGCCACGCACATTGTGTTGCGCGACAGGCAGGTGAAGATAAAAAGGCCCTAAATAGGCTGAATCCATGCGTTTGAAGTATACCTGGGCGTTGGCGTTGTTATTATCTGGCTGTCAATTGACTCAGTCAGACTCAACGTCTTCTACACCAGAAACCAATAAATCTGAGCAGACTGCAAAACAAAATGCAGCGAAGACTCAACCGGGCAACACATCGTCTTTAGCAAAAAAATCCGCTAACGACGCGCCTAAAGTTCTTTCCCCTCAGGAACAAGAAGATGTATGGCAACGTATCGCCATGCAACTTGAAATGGATATCCCAAACCATAAGAAAGTGGACTACTACCGTACGTGGTATCTAAAGCACCCGAATCACCTTTACACAGTGTCTAAGCGTGCGACTCCTTTTCTATACATGATCACAAAACGTATCGAAGAGCGTGGACTCCCAATGGAGCTTGCTTTGCTTCCTGTGGTGGAAAGCTCATTCGATGCCTTTGCCTACTCACACGGTAGCGCGGCTGGATTGTGGCAATTTGTCCCTGGCACCGGAAAGATGATGGGACTAGAGCAAAACTACTGGTATGACGGTCGCCGAGATGTGGCAGCAGCAACGGATGCCGCACTGGACTACCTTGTACAACTAAACGAGCGTTTTGATGGTAGCTGGGAGCATGCAATTGCTGCTTACAACAGTGGTGGTGGCCGTGTTTCTAGCGCAATTCGTAAGAATAAAAAGCTCGGTAAACCTACCGATTTCTTCTCATTGGACTTACCAAAAGAGACCAGCAGTTACGTACCTAAGCTGCTAGCTTTGGCTGATGTCATCGCAAACCAAGACAAGTACGGACTTAATATTCCTGCGATTCCAAACAAGCCTGTTCTAACGCTTGTCGATCCGAAAGAACAGCTTGATCTAGCCATTGCTGCAGATTATGCCGGCATTGGTGTGAAAGAGTTACAAAGTTACAACCCTGCATACAACCAATGGTCAACTGCGCCTGAAGGTCCGCACCAACTTCTGATTCCGGTAGAGAAAAAAGAGACTTTTCTCACTAAGGTGGAGAAAAACCGTGGTAAAGGGATGAAGGTCGCTCGCTACAAGGTGAAGTCTGGTGACTCTTTAAGTGTGCTAGCTAATAAATACGGCACAACCACAAAAGTGATTCGACGTGCAAACGGCCTGTCGAATAACAATATTCGTATTGGCCAATACCTACTGATTCCGACGTCAACAAAAGACGATGCGAAATACGCACTAACGGCACAAAATCGATTAAGCAAGACTCAATCACGTGCTCGTGGACAACTCAAGCTCACTCATGTCGTTCAGTCTGGAGAAAGTTTGTGGTCAATCGCACGTGAAAATAAAGTGTCGTATAAATCGTTAGCAAAATGGAATGGCATGGGCCCTAAAGATCCATTGCGTGTGGGTCAAAAGCTCGTGATTTGGAAGGACTCAGACAAAGGTGCTGTGATTCGTACCGTTTTCTACAACGTTCGCTCTGGTGACACCATTAGCGGCATTGCAAGCAAGTTCAAAGTAAAAACGAACGACATCGTGAAATGGAACTCGCTACACAAGAAAAAATACTTACAACCAGGTCAAAAACTTAAGTTGTACGTTGACGTAACGAAGGTAAGTGTATGAACCCATCAAGCAACCCACTTGTGATGCTGTTGGACATTTTTCGTTCTCCAACATCTTGCTTTCTAGCGCTTTACCAACGCGGCGGATGGGGATGGCAACCGTTCATCTTCTTGATGCTTAGTCCGTTTTTATTCTGGGGCGCTTACTTTTCGAATGTCGATTTCACGTGGCTCAGTGACCAACTTGCCGCGCAGTTTCAGCAAATCGACCCAAAGCAGATTGAGCTATTAGAGCCAAACACGCTAATGGCAAGTGCGATCATCAATGATGTATTCAACCGCTTTGCCACCTTACTGTTGCTTGCGCTTTGGTTCTTTCTTGCAACGAAGGCAAGCAAGCAACAATATGGTTACTGGAAGTGGTTTGCCGCGTCGTGTGCAATCTTATTCCCAGCAGTACTAGGCGATATAGCAAGCTACGCGAGCCTATTGCTCAAGCATGGCCAGGTGATGACTTACGCAGCAGATTTAAACAGCCTCAATGGTCTATTAAAACTGCCGCTTACCAGTGAGTGGTCTCAGTTCGCGAGCTCATTGCCTTTGCTTCTACCTTGGTACATTGTACTCGGCTACGGTGTTGTGCTTACTTGGACTGAGTTTGAACGCGGGCAAGCCTTGGTGATTGCAAGCCTGCCATGGGTATTCTTCTACGTTATTTGGGCGCTTTATATTGTGGTGACCTAAGCTAGTCATCTAACGTAAATGACAGTAACAATGGGTTATGATCGGAAGCGTCGCTCTGCGGCGCTTTCGCGTATTTGAGGGTCAGTCCTCGGTAAAATACGTGATCCAACGGTAATCCCGTTATAAATTGGACTCGATGATCAGGCGAGAACGTCACTTCTTGCAAGTCCGCGGCTTTTAAGGCCTGTCGCATCGCATTAACGCGAGATTCACTCCAACTATTGAAGTCTCCAGCGAATAGGATCGGCCCTGTATGATGCTTTAAAAGCATTTCAAGAGCCGTTAGCTGAGAGACATACTCTTGCGTGCCAACCGTGAAGTTAATCGCATGTACATTCACCACAGCGAGTCTCTCGCCATTGCTTAATTGATATTGGCTGTATAGTGCAGACTTGGGTAAACGCAGCCAAGGCTCTTTAGACGTATAAGCACAAGCTTTTTCTGGTTGCCCTTGAGCGATACTAATCACACCCGCACCGCTGCCCAGCGCCTTAAAGGCACTCACTTGGTTGCTGACCCAGTTGCCATCCACCAACCATTGCTTAAAAGGTGGTGTCATGCTGGCTTCTTGCAATAACAGCAGCTGCTTATCAGCAGAGAATTCATTGAGTGCGCTTTGCCAATTAGTTCGGCTCTGTTTGTAGATATTCCAGACAAGTACATTGATTTCACCGCCCTGATCCAGAGCTTTTGAGCCGCTAAATTCGATACACCTAATATCCTGCGTCAGCTCTGAGCCTGTTTGAGTAATGATTTGCGGCTGATCTGGTACGGTGAAAACAACCTGGAAGCCGACCAATACCGCCATAATAAGAAAAGCTAACGCCAGAAAAAAACGCTTAAACATACGACAAACCTGAATATACACACCCTAAAACTGGAACAACCAACCTCGGGTTATTGGATTTCACTGAAAGTAAAAAACAAAAAAGGAGCCACTTGGCTCCCTTTTAGCATAATAAATACGAGACAGGTAACAAGAAACCTTAGATCGCGTCTTCGTCTTCTTCACCAGTACGGATACGAACCACACGCTCAACATCAGTAACAAAGATTTTACCATCACCAATTTTGCCGGTTTGCGCGGTTTCAATGATCGTCTCTACGCATTTATCAGCCACATCTTCCGTTACAACGATTTCGAGCTTCACTTTAGGCAGAAAGTCCACCATGTACTCTGCACCACGGTAAAGCTCGGTGTGACCTTTTTGGCGACCAAAGCCTTTCACTTCAGAGACGGTCATCCCTGTAATGCCAACTTCAGCTAGCGCTTCTCGAACATCATCCAATTTAAATGGCTTGATAATCGCTTCAATTTTTTTCATGTTCATCCCTTAAGCTTCAATCGATTGCGCTTATTATCGTTTAGCGTTTCGCAACATTCAATGTTTGTCTATGATCCACCAGCGAAAATCCAGATTGAGCAAATTAACATAGCGAATATCGTGAGTTGATAAAACCCCAGTAAGGACTGCTCAATGCCCAATCGTCCAAGCTTTTTCAGACTCGCGTTTACTTCAAACTTGCGTAGTAAGCCGCTAGATTAGCGATGTCTTCATCAGACAACAGTGAAGCTTGAGCTTGCATAACAGCAGCAAGACCACCTGTTCGCTCTTTGTTTTTATAGGCTTTAATTGAACTGATAATGTATTGCTCGTTTTGCCCTTTCAGGTTTGGGTAACCCGGAATGACAGCAATGCCGTCGGCGCCATGACACGCAGCGCATACTCCTGCCTTTGCTTGACCTGCTGTGGCATCTCCCGCAGCTAGAGCCTGCCCACTGAGCATGGTTAGCGCCACCATTGCGCCCATGATTGTTTTCTTCATTGCTTCACCTAATCAATTATTATTTAAGGATTTTTATATTTTATAATCGACATTGTGGCATGAATTTTCATTACCTGCGCCAAATAAGTTCACAATCTTGACCATTAAACGCCTGATCAACGAACAGATCTGCCACAGCAACGACTCGGTCTTGATACATCAAAATCGGAATTTGACGACGCAGCCAGCTTGGCACATTGTATTCTTGGAACAACTTCTTCAGTTTTCGACTGTGATTACGCGTGGTTGGATGCGCTGATAAGCCTTCCGGATTGAAGGTCACGCGAAGCAATTCTGGCTGACTCGGAAGCGCAATCGTTGCGTTGCTAGAACTCGTCGTTAAGGTCAGCTCCCCTAACCGCTCTGGAAGCGATAAAACGGTATCGACTTGAATCGTACTTTGCCACTCAGTGACGTCAGCGATTTCCGTTACCCAATAGAGACGATTTCGAAAACGGCGCACTTCACCTTGTTTAAGTTGTAGTTTGGGGTTGGCATCTTGCTGAGCTAATGCGACTTCATTCCAGATAAGATTGAGTTGTACCTGAGTCGGCATACTAGTATTAAGCTTAGCCAGCCACATACGAATCAAGCGCGCACGCGCTAATTCACTGTGCTTAGCCAGTTCTTCAATACTCAAACTTAGATCCGTTTGTAAAGCGTGTTCAAACACCGCGCTCAATAGTTCATCCAATAGCGCTTCTTGTTGAGCACATAAGCTTGCACTGCGCTGAACCGCTTGATGGATACTCGGCCAGCGACCAGACAATTCAGGAATAACACAATGACGAAGAAAGTTACGATCATAACGGGTATCTTGGTTGCTTTCGTCTTCCACCCACTCCAAGCCTAATTTAGTAGACGCGTCTTCGATGCTCTTCCGCTTGATAGTAAGCAATGGTCGAACTAGGGATCCACTAGAAAACGGCATACTCTCCGCCATCGAAGATAACCCTTTTGGCCCACTGCCTCGCTTAAGAGCAAGGAGAAAAGTCTCTAGTTGATCATCAGCATGTTGGCCGGTCAACAGTATATCGCCTTCTTGAATGTACTTAGTTAAGGCTTGATAGCGAGCTTCACGAGCAAGAAGTTCAATACTTTCACCATTGCTGATGTCTAAGCTCACTCGCTCAATCGAGCATGATATGCCCACTTGTTTTGCCCAAAGTAAGCATTTATCGGCCCAATCATCGGCATTCGAGCTCAAACCATGGTGCACATACACAGCGTGACACTCTATCGAATGCGCTTGTTGATAGCGACTGAGTAATTCGAGTAAAAGACGTGAATCCACTCCTCCGCTAAACGCCAAGACAACCTTAGTGCCTGATTTATAGTAGCGGCCGAGAACTTGAGCAAAATGCGGGTAAAGCGATTCCATAAGCGATCCGATAGGTACAAAAAAGGGCTGGACTCTCATCCAACCCTTTCTATTTTAACTGTTATCACTTGAGATATCAGCTAACGCTTAATAGCAATCACCGAAATTAACAGTAACCGTAGCTCATTAGGCGCTGGTAACGACGTTCACGTAGCGTCTCTTCATCCAATTGTTCTAGATCTTCTAGCTGACGAAGTAGTGTTGCTTTCATATTCGCTGCCATTTGAACATGATCGCGATGAGCGCCGCCTAGTGGCTCTTCAATGATTTCGTCGATCAGTTCAAGCTCTTTAAGACGAGGAGCAGTTAGACCCATCGCTTCTGCAGCTTGCGGTGCTTTGTCAGAATCACGCCATAAGATTGAAGCACAACCTTCAGGAGAGATTACTGAGTACGTAGAGTACTGAAGCATGTTCACGTAGTCGCCTACACCAATTGCTAGTGCGCCGCCTGAACCACCTTCACCAACAACGTTACAGATTACTGGCACTTTAAGACCAGACATCACTTTTAGGTTTTTCGCGATAGCTTCAGATTGACCACGTTCTTCTGCGCCCACACCTGGATACGCGCCAGCCGTGTCGATAAATGTGATGATTGGCATATTGAAACGCTCTGCCATTTCCATCAAGCGTAGCGCTTTGCGATAGCCTTCTGGTTTTGGCATACCAAAGTTACGTTTCACTTTCTCTTTGGTTTCACGACCTTTTTGATGACCGATGATCATCACTGGACGGCCTTCAAGTCGAGCCATGCCACCCACAATCGCTTTGTCGTCTGCAAACGCGCGGTCACCCGCTAATTCATCAAACTCCTCAAAAGCGTGTTGGATGTAATCCAGCGTGTAAGGACGTAGTGGGTGACGAGCCAGTTGAGCTGTTTCCCATGCGCCTAGGTCGCTGAAGGTTTTTTTCTTCAGCTCTAAGCTTTTCTTCTCAAGCTGTTCGATTTCTTTATCCAGGTCAATCGCAGAATCACCACCGTGACGAGAGACATCACGTAGTGCTTCAATTTTCGCTTCTAGTTCTGCAATTGGCTTTTCAAATTCAAGAAAGTTTAGGCTCATCTATGAATCCTTGTTTACTCAGCGTCTAACATATTGCGCTGAATTTTTAGTTAAATTCGAGTTCTACCTGGCTTTTGCCAAGTAACTGTTTTAAATCGTCGAGTAATGTATCACTTGGCGTTACTCGCCACTCGGTGCCCAATGTTAACCGCGCTCTGGCGTCGGCACGCTGGTAGTATACATTGACGGGTACGGTTCCGGCTTTGTGCGGTTCTAAAATACGGCTGAACTGCTCAAAAAACTGATCGTTGATCTGAGTTGCATCTATCGATACCGACAAACCACGAGCGTATTTCTCGCGCGCACTGCCGAGATCCATAACTTCACGCGCCGACATTTTAAGGCCACCGTTGAAGTCATCAAAGCTGACCTGTCCAGAAACGACCAAAATTCTGTCTTTTTCGAGAAGTTCAGCGTATCGATCCAGTGCATCTGAGAACAACATCACTTCCATGCGACCACTTCGGTCATCCAGTGTCATAATGCCAATTCGTGTACCACGCTTAGTCGTCATTACACGAGCGGCAATAACCAAACCAGCCACCGTGACAGATTGGTCGCGACGCGTTGGCGTTGCGTCTTTTAGTCGACAACTGGTGTATTTGTTTAGTTCCTTTACGTAGGCGTTAATTGGGTGCCCTGTCAAATATAGGCCTAGGGTATCACGCTCGCCCTCTAACCACACTTTTTCTGGCCAAGGCGGAACCTGCGTATACTTATGCTCTACTTCTTCAGGCGCATCCGTTAGCACACCAAACATATCCGTTTGACCAAACGCCTCAGCTTGGTGATGTTGACTTGCTGCTTTTACCGCATCATTGAGTGACGCCATCATCGCCGCGCGGTGTGGGCCGAGTCGATCCAACGCGCCCGCGTAAATCAGCTTCTCTATCACTCGTTTATTGACGCGTTTTAGATCAACTCGAGCACAGAAATCAAATAGGTCTTTAAAGTGACCACCTTTATTTCTCGCTTCAAGAATCGCATCGATAGGACCTTCACCTACCCCTTTTATCGCACCAATACCGTAAACAATTGCGCCATTTTCATCAACATTAAAGCGATATAGGCCAGAGTTGATGTCTGGTGGCAGCACGGTAAGCTTCATACGGAAACACTCATCGACCAAGCCAACGACTTTTTCCGTGTTATCCATATCGGCTGTCATTACCGCAGCCATAAATTCGGCAGGATAATGGGTTTTCAGCCAAAGAGTCTGATAAGAAACCAATGCATAAGCAGCAGAGTGCGATTTGTTAAAACCATAACCGGCGAACTTCTCTACCAAGTCAAAGATTTTCATCGCCAACTCGCCATCGATACCGTTCTTTATCGCACCTTCTTCAAAGATAGCACGTTGTTTTGCCATCTCTTCTGGCTTTTTCTTACCCATTGCACGACGAAGCATGTCCGCACCACCTAGCGTGTAACCTGCTAAGATCTGCGCAATCTGCATTACCTGCTCTTGATACAGGATGATGCCGTAGGTTGGATCAAGCGTCTCTTTTAGCGACTCGTGTTGCCACTTTTCATCTGGATAAGAGATCGCTTCTCGACCATGTTTACGGTCGATAAAGTTATCTACCATGCCCGATTGCAAAGGACCCGGACGGAAGAGTGCTACCAATGCGATAATGTCTTCGAAACAGTCTGGCTGAAGTCGTTTGATCAGCTCTTTCATGCCTCGAGATTCAAGCTGGAATACCGCTGTCGTTTCAGAGTTTTGCAACAAACGGAAAGAGGCAGGGTCTTCTAACGGTATGGATTCAATTTGAACCGGCTCCTTACCTTCTCGCTCTAGACGTGGGTTAATCAGCCCTAACGCCCAGTCAATAATGGTTAAGGTACGTAGGCCCAAGAAGTCAAACTTAACTAGGCCAGCGGTCTCAACATCGTTTTTATCAAATTGAGTAACCGGAAAGTGACCTTCAGCGTCTGCATAAATTGGCGCAAAATCGGTAATTGTTGTAGGTGAAATTACAACACCACCAGCGTGTTTACCGGCGTTTCGCGTACAGCCTTCCAAAATATGACACATGTCGATGAGTTCTTTGACTTCTTCATCGGCCTCATACAATTCAGGTAGTGCAGGTTCCGCTTTAAACGCCTTATCTAGCGTCATGCCCGGATCGGGCGGGATCAGCTTTGAAATACGATCAACAAAACCAAATGGATGGCCCAATACGCGGCCAACGTCACGGATTACCGCTTTTGCCGCCATGGTACCAAACGTGATGATCTGAGACACCGCGTCGCGACCATACATTTCTGCAACGTGGTCAATAACCTGGTCACGTTTATCCATACAGAAATCGACGTCGAAATCGGGCATCGAAACACGTTCTGGGTTCAAGAAACGTTCGAACAGCAAGTCGTATTCTAGTGGATCCAGATCGGTGATTTTTAGTGCGTAAGCCACCAAAGAACCGGCACCGGAACCACGTCCAGGACCTACAGGAATTCCATTATCTTTTGACCACTGGATGAACTCCATTACGATCAAGAAGTAACCAGGAAATCCCATTTGGTTGATAACATCTAGCTCTATCTGAAGACGTTCATCATATTCAGGGCGGCGACGTTTTCTCTCTTCCTCATCTGGAAATAGGAACTCTAAACGCTCTTCCAACCCCTCTCGGGATTTCATGACTAAGAACTCAGTCTCTTTCATCCCTTCAGTTGGGAAGGCTGGTAGGAAGTACTCCCCTAAGCGCACAGTCACGTTACAACGCTTCGCTATCTCGACACTGTTTTCTAACGCTTCAGGAATATCAGCAAACAGCTCGCACATTTCTTCTTCTGTACGAAGATATTGCTGCGGACTGTAGTTTTTTGGCCTACGCGGATCTTCTAATGTGTAACCATCGTGAATCGCTACGCGTATTTCATGAGCATCAAATAGGTCTGGACTCAGGAATACAACTTCATTGGTCGCCACTACTGGCAAGTCTTGCTGCTCTGCCAATTCAACTGCAAAGTGAAGATAAGTCTCTTCATCTGGACGACCGGTACGAAGTAACTCAAGATAAAAGCGATCTGGAAAATGCTGTTTATAAAAATCAACACACCCTTGCACTATTTGACGGTTGCCTTTCAAAAGGCCGCGACCAATTTCCCCGCTTTTACCGCCGGATAATACAATCAGGCCTTCAGACATTTCAGCCAACCAGGCTTTATCAATCACCGGGTGGTGTTGAACATGTCCACGTAAGTACGCTTTTGATATCAATAACGTCAGGTTCTTATAACCTACATTATCCGCCGCAAGCAAAGTCACTTGTGTCAGCTCTTCACCAAACTCGTCCGACTGCATTTTAAAGTCAGCACCAATGATCGGTTTAACACCACTGCCATGCGCCGTACCGTAAAACTTCACCAAACCACATAGGTTGGTAAAGTCGGTCAACGCCATTGCGGGCATACCGAGCTCAGCAACTTTCTTTACGATTGGCGGAACTTTGTTGAGGCCATCCACCATCGAGAAGTCACTATGAACACGCAGGTGGATGAATTTGGGATCTGACATTAACAGGTACCGTGTAACTCTATTTTGTTGGGGATTCTAACCTAAAGAGGTTGGGTTTATAACACCAATTAGATCGTTTGATTATTCTATGCCTAACGCTTTTTTTACTGGCTTGAAACTCTTGCGGTGTTCACTGATCACTCCGTGTTGCTCAATCGCTTCAAAGTGCGCTTTAGTTGGGTAACCTTTGTGCTTCGCGAAGCCAAATTGTGGATGAAGTTTATCCAACTCTTCCATCTCTTGGTCACGCACGACTTTGGCAATAATTGAAGCCGCACTGATTTCGGCAACACGTAGATCGCCTTTTACTACAGCTTGAGCATCCATTAGCAGCTCCGGACAACGGTTACCATCAATCAACACCAAATCAGGTTGAACCTGTAACCCCGCCACTGCACGCTGCATCGCAACCATAGTCGCCTGCAAAATATTCAGTTGATCGATTTCTTCAGGAGAACAACGCCCGACCGCCCACGCCAATGCTTTTTCTTTGATTTCAGGAAGCAGCGCCATGCGTTTCTTTTCGGTCAATTTTTTCGAATCGTTCAACCCTTCAATAGGATTGTTAGGATCAAGGATAACCGCAGCGGTGACGACGTCTCCCACCAAAGGGCCACGTCCGACCTCGTCGACTCCGGCCACAAGCTGGTAACCTTGCGGATATTCAAACGGAGGGAGTTCAACTTTGGTTTTGGTCGCTTTTGGTTTAACAGCCATGATAAATCTCTATTTTTCAATCAGTTTTAGAACCGCGTTTGCGGCTTGTTGGTCCGCATCTTTACGAATCCAATGATGCATTTCCGTAAACTTATCTAACATCAGTTTATTGTCGCTTTCCAATAAGCGAGAAACCTCAGCAAACAAATTGTCTGGTGTGCACTCATCTTGTAGATATTCTTTGACGAGCTCATCATCCGCTAAGATATTCGGCAATGACACATACTTCGTTTTCAATAGACGTTTAGCTAAGAAAGCAGTAAATGCATTCACACGATAACCCACCACCATTGGACGCTTGAGAAGCATACACTCCAACGCTACGGTACCAGAGGCCAGCATCACGGCATCGGATGCGGTGATGACGTTGCGTGCGGTGTCATCAACTAACTTGAAGTCCAACTCTGGTGCGAGTTCTTTCCAGGCTTGTTCAAACTGCTCACGGCGTTTTTGATTAACAAGCGCGACAACAAACCCCAGTTCTGGAAATTTTTTATGGAGTAACTTGCAGGTTTCAATAAATGGCTCAGAGAGCATTTTTAACTCGCTACCACGACTGCCTGGCAGGACAGCAAGCCACTTTTTATCTTGTTCTAAACCAAGCAACTCACGTGCAGGCGCTTGTTCTGATTCTAGTGGGATGGAATCAGCCAAGGTATGACCAATGAACTCGCAAGGTACATTAAATTTGTCGTAGAACGCTTTCTCAAACGGAAGAAATGCTAGCACCAAGTTCGTTGCCGCTTCTATTTTAAAGATGCGCTTCTGACGCCAAGCCCAAACAGACGGACTCACATAATGAACGGTTTTAATGCCCGCTTGCTTGAGGTCAAGCTCTAGGCGTAAGTTGAAGTCAGGAGCATCGATCCCGATGAAAACATCAGGCGGATTCTGAGTAAAATACTGAACGAGCTCAGCTTTCACTTTAAGAAGTCTCGGTAAGCGGCCTAAAACCTCGACTAACCCCATCACCGCAAGCTCTTCCATATCAAACAGAGACTCGCAACCTTGGGCTATCATTTTCGGACCGCCAATGCCTACGAACTCTGCGTCTGGATATTGCTGCTTTACTGCTTTGATAAAGCCTTCACCTAGCGTATCGCCAGACAATTCTCCGGCAATGATGCCAATACGTAATGGTCTTTCCATATCTACTTCGCTATTTTTCCTGTGCGCTATGGATAACGGTTTGCCTTATCCATAAAACACAAAAAGATCGTAACCTCAAATTCGGTCACGATCTTTTTATTTATTGCTTCATTCGCCAATTAACGAATAATGCCACGTTCCGTCGTTTCCAGAATATCTGAGAAACGCTTCACAGCCGGCCACTCTTGAGCCATTTCAGCCAGAATAGGCTTCACTTCTTCTAGCGTCTTACCTGAACGATAGATTTCTTTATACGCTTTTTGCAGCGCACGAATCTCTGGTTTCTCAAAGCCGTTACGCTTCAAGCCAACAAGGTTCAAGCCGAAAGGAGTCGCGTGGTTGCCTTGCGCGAGTACGTAAGCAGGGACATCTTGCACCACTGCTGAGCAGCCGCCAATGTACGCGTAAGCGCCCACTGTACAAAACGGGTGAATCGCAGACAGTGCCATCACACCAGCATAATCATCAACAGTAACGTGACCACCAAGAATCGAGTTATTACCGATATGAGTGTGGTTACCAATAACAACATCATGCGCAACGTGTGCATTCACACACAATAAGTTGTCATCACCAATGATCGTGGTTGCTTTGTCCTGCACTGTGCCGCGGTGAACTTGGACCGCTTCACGAATGACGTTACGATCACCGATAACCACAGTTGTGTCTTCACCACCATATTTTTTGTCTTGGTTTTCTTCGCCAATGACAGCATGCGGGAAAATACGGTTATCTTTGCCAATAGTCGTGTGACCTTTGATCACAACGTGAGACATCACTTCTGTGCCTTCACCAATTTCAACCGTAGAGGTGATGTACGTAAAAGGACCTACTGTTACGTTAGCACCAATTTTGGCGCCCTCTTCTACCACCGCTGCCGGGTGGATTTTAGCGGTTTCATGAATCATATTAAAACTCTCGACGAGCACACTTCAGTTCTGCAGAACATACCACTTCGCCGTCAACTTTTGCTACACCGCTAAATGCAGCAATGCCGCGACGTTCTTTCAGAAATTCTACTTCAATAACCAATTGGTCGCCCGGAACCACTGGTTTACGGAATTTCGCGCCGTCTACGCTTGCAAAGTAGTACAGTTCATTTTCTGTTGGTGCACCAAATGATTTAAATGCAAGTAAGCCTGTTGCCTGAGCCATTGCTTCTAAAATCAAAACACCTGGGAATACTGGTAGTTGAGGAAAGTGACCTGTGAACTGAGGTTCGTTAACCGACACGTTTTTAATCGCGTGAAGGTACTTCTCTTCTTGGAAGTCTATCACTCGGTCGATCAATAAGAATGGGTAGCGATGAGGTAGTAGCTCTTGAATTTCAGAGATGTTCATCGTTTTCTTTTCAGTAGTCAAAGTCGTCTTCCTATATCAATTTTTTGCCGCCAAGATGGCAAACGTGGCAACAGGTCGTAAAGCCGAATCGCTTTGCAATATACTAGCAAAATACGCACCATCTTGGAGTTAAATCTATTTAGAGCGCGTCATTATAGAAGAAAAAGACCCGCATTTCGCGAGTCTTCGTACAGAATATGGAACTAGAGCCTGTTAGCTTTCACGTTAAATACAGAGCGAAAGATAACTTGTTCTAAATTTCTTCTTTCTGTTCCAGCTGTTTTTCAACCGCTTTCAGGCGCTTATTCATCTCATCAATACGGTGAACTCGAGTTGCAGTTTTACGCCACTCTCTGTTCGTTTGTAGTGGAATACCTGATGAGTAAAGGCCTTTTTCTTCGATACTGCGCATTACCATGCCCATACCTGTAATAGCCACACCATCTGCGATAGTGATATGGCCATTCAGAACAGACGCGCCGCCAATCTGGCAGTACTTACCAATTTTTGTACTGCCCGCGACAATAGTACCACCAGGCATCACGGTACCATATCCGATCTGCACGTTGTGCGCGATTTGAAGTTGGTTATCCAGAATGACATTGTCTTCAATGATAGTATCTTCGAGTGCACCGCGGTCAATCGTAGTACAAGCACCAATCTCAACGCGGTTACCGATACGCACTGAACCAAGCTGAGGAATTTTAATCCACTCGCCTTTGTCATTCGCATAACCGAAGCCATCAGAGCCAATGACGGTGCCCGATTGAACAAGACAGTCATCACCCAATGACACTTCATGATAGATAGTGACATTAGCCCAAAGCTTGGTGTTATTCCCTAGCTTGGCGTTCTTACCGATAAAACAACCAGCGCCAACGCTTACGTTGTCGCCGAGTTCCACGCCCGTTTCAATCACGGCGTTAGCGCCGATTGTAACGTTCTCACCCATCTTAACGTCAGCGGCAATCACAGCACTTGGTGCAATATCGTCTGCCGGTTTTGGTGTGGTATCCATCGCTTGGACCACACGAGCAAATGCGACATAAGGGTCCGAAACCACTAGCGCGTTTCCAACGCATTGCTCTTTATGCTCAGCCTTTACCATAACAACGGTAGCTTGGCACTCAGAAAGGTGTTTTGCGTATTTTGGGTTAGACAAGAAGGTTACATCACCTTCTTGTGCTTTATCCATTGGGGCAACACGGCTTACAACGAGAGACTCGTCACCAAACAGCTCACCCCCGGTAATTGTCGCCAATTCGGCTAATGTTAATGTCTTCATAACTTCTTATTTTAGAGCTTTAATTACGTCTTCAGAGATATTGTATTCTGGCTTGCCGTACTGCAAAGCAGAGATATCAATCACAAGATCGTAACCATTTTTGTCTGCGACTTTCTTAACTGCATCTTGAATCGTTTTGAAAAGCTTCGCTTTTTCTTCAGCTTCACGACGCGCACTTGCTTTTTCAAGTGCTTGTGCTTTCACTTTGTACTCGCTGTCTAGCTTCGCGATATCGATACGTAGCTTTTCAACTTCGTCTTGACCCAAAAGCTCACCGTCACGTTGTAGCTTTTCGATCTTTGTTTTAGCTTGCGCTTGGATTGACTTCAGTTCATCAGCTTTGCTTTTGAAGTCTTTCTGCATTTTTTGTAGTACAACTTCACGTTGAGGAAGAGCTTGGAAAACTTGAGCTGTATTTACATAAGCAATTTTCTGTGCAGCTTCTGCCGCATTTGCAAACATTGAAGAGCTCAGTACAAGAAGGCCAATCCCAGCCGCTTTGATCATTTTATTCAAAATATTTTCCTCTTTAGAAAGTTCTACCGATAGTGAATGTGAAGAACTCTTCATCATCGCCATCAAATTTCTTAATTGGTTTCGCTAGTGAGAATACTAGTGGCCCCATTGGAGACATCCACTGCAACGCCGCACCGTAAGAAGAGCGGTAGTTGGTTGGATCTGAGTAATCGTAGTAGTAGTTAGCACCCGAAATGTTGCTATTTTCTCGATAATCAAACTCGGTATCCCAAACACTTGCCATATCAAAGAAGATACTGGTACGAATTTGGTTTTGTACTTCCTCTGATGCGAACGGCGTTGGAACGATCAACTCAATACTTGCTAATGCGACTGCGTTACCACCCACTGAATCATCTGTCGCAATATCTGTACCATTGTTAGAGCCGGATGTATCGCGGTAAACCGCTTTAGGGCCAACAGAGTTTGAGCCAAAGCCACGAAGCGATGTAAAGCCACCTGCGTAGTAGTTTTCGTAGAATGGGAACAAGTTATCGTTACCATCCGTTTGACCGTAACCATTACCGTAACCCAAGCGGCCACGGAACAAGAGGGTAAACTCATGCTTTTTAGTTAATGGTACATACTGGCGAACATCGTACTGCAGTTTAAAGTATTGAACGTCAGAGCCAGGTACGGTCATTTTATAGAATGCACGTTGGTGGTTACCTGCCGTTGGGAAGTAACCACGGTTTAAGTTATTACGTGTCCAAGAGATATTGAAGTCGAAGTCGTTCGTATTCAATGCCCCACTTGAATCTATATTATCTTTTTGCGCTTCTAAGAACTGCTCTACCTGCAAGTAAGGCGATAAGTTACCGATCTTGTTGTGCGTATAACCGACACCGAATTCAAAACGGTTCAACTCATCGAATGGGAAGCCCCACGTTAAGCTCGCGCCATAGCTTTCGTTGGTATAGTCAACGATATTGGCTTCTTTAGCTTCAAATTCGTTATAGAAAACCTTACCACCCAAGCTTACACCGTCTAAGTTCCAGTACGGGTCTCGGTAATCTAGACTGATGTTTTTCTGGTAGTCATTCATCATCGCGTTGATACCAACACGGTTACCGCTACCAATAAAGTTATCTTGTTGCAGGCCAACCTGGAAGCTCACACCCGATTCTGTACCGTAGCCAACACCGAAGTTAACGCTACCAGAGTTCGCTTCTTTGACAGAGTAAACTAGGTCAACTTGATCATCACTACCAGGAACTCGAACCGTCTGTACTTCAACATTTTCAAAGTAGCCCAAACGATTTAGACGAGTTTTACCCGTTTCAATCGATTTCGAGTTCAACCAACTGCCTTCCATCTGACGCATTTCACGACGAAGGACTTCATCTTTGGTTGAGTTGTTACCCGTGAAGCGGATATCACGTACGTAAATACGGTTACCTGGATCGACGTTAACGACCAAAGAAACTTCTTGATTCTCGTCGTCAAACTCAGGAATGGTATTCACTTGTGGATAAGCGTAGCCGGACTCACCAAGCACACGTTTAATACCCTCTTCCATTGAAGTGACCAACGAGCCGTTGTATGTCTCATTGTCTTCAAATGGCACAAGTCTTTCGAACGTCGCTTCCTCACCAATCAAATCACCACGGAACTTTACGTCCTTGACGGTATAAACCTCTCCCTCTTCTAGACCAAGAGTAATGTATACCCCTTTCTTGTCAGGAGAGATTGCAACTTGTGTCGAATCAACGTTAAATTTTAAGTAACCACGATCCAGGTAGAATGATTTGAGTGCTTCAATATCACCTGCAAGGACTTGCTTTTGATACTTTTCATCAGAAAGGAAATTCCACCACGGCACATCAACATTCAAGTTAAAACGAGAAAGAAGGTCCTCATCGCTGAAAACTTCATTGCCGATAAAATTGATTTGCTGAATTTTTGCCGACACGCCTTCAGTAAAGACAAACTTTAGGTCAGAACGGTTACGTGGCAGTGGAGTCACCACCGCTTTTACTGTGGCGTTGTATTTACCTACGCTGTAATAAAAGTCTTCTAAGCCTTTTTCAATGTTGCTTAGCGTGGTGCGGTCAAGCGCTTCACCTTCACGAACGCCAGATGCGTTCAGGTTTTCTTGTAGCTGCTCGTCCTTGATTGCTTTGTTACCAGAAAATGAGATGCTGGCAATGGTAGGACGTTCTTTGACTTGAACCATCAGAACGCCGCCGTCACGTAACACTTTCACATCTTCAAAGTTACCAGATGCATACAGTGCACGGATAATCTCTGCAACATCGCCTTGGCCAATGGTATCACCGACACGTACAGGCATTTTCAACAACGCAGCACCCAGTGCTACACGCTGCAATCCATCGATTTCAATATCTTGAACTACGAAGTTCTCTGCTCCATTTGCAGATACACTGGTCGCCAGTAAACTTGCAAATAGAATTCGCTTAATCGCCATACTTGTTCTAATTATTCCTTGCTACTGCTTTTGTCTCTGAACTATCACAGACGAGTAAAATCATTAAATAGCGCTAACGCCATGAGCGAGAAGATGATCGCACCACCAATTCTAAAGCCCATTTCCTGCACTCTCTCAGGAACGGGACGTCGAATGACTGCTTCAATTGCAAAAAACAACAAATGACCGCCATCCAACATTGGTAAAGGAACGAGATTAATAATACCTAGGTTAACACTAATTAGAGCGAGAAAACCTAAAAAGTAGACCAAGCCATAATCAGCCGTCGCACCTGCGCCTTTGGCTATTGATATTGGACCACTCAGATTATTCAGACCAACGTCACCAACAATCAGTTTCTTAAGCATGCTGATTGTCAAGCCAATGACTTGGCCGGTTTTGTCTACCGCCTTACCTACTGACTCGAATACACCAAACTGAAGGTCGAAGCGATAACTTTCTGGCCATTCTGCGACTTTAGGTGCAATACCTGCAAAACCAACGACTTCTTTGTTAGCTAGCTCACGGCTACCAGGCGTCAGCGTTAATGTTTGCTCATAGCCCTGACGCAATACCGTTAATTCAATCGGTGTATCAGGATTAGAGCGAACCGCTTCAACAACTTGCTTCCACTCCATGATGCGTTGTTCACCAATAGCGACAATCTCATCACCTGGAAGCACACCTGCTTTTTCCGCCGCTCCACCTTGCGAAACCTGTTCGATAACGCGATACACCTCCGGTGTATACGGCGCAAAACCTAATGACTGCATCGCAGACTGAGTTTCAGGGTCGAACTCCCATTCGCGCAGATCGAGCGTTTTCGTTACTTCTGAACCAACTTCATTCGCTGACGTCAGTGTTACTGTCATCAAATCATCGCCAATATGAGAAATCAATCCCATATTTACCGATTCCCAATCCGGAGTTTTGATACCAGATATCGATTTAAGTTCCATTCCAGATTCAATTCCGGCTTCTGCGACGATCGAATTGGGCGTAACTTCACCAATTACTGGCTTAACTGCTGGGATACCAATAAGAAATACGAGCCAATAGGCGAAGATTGCGAAAAGGAAGTTAAAGATAGGGCCTGCCGCAACAATAGAGGTTCGCTTCCATAGCGGCTTCTTATCAAACGCTAAGTGCTTCTCATGTTCTGGCACCTCATCAACACGGCTATCAACCATTTTTACATAGCCGCCGAGAGGGATCATTGAGATGCTGTACTCCGTTCCGTCTTTGCCTACCTTACTCCAGATAGACTTACCGAAACCGATTGAAAACTTTTCAACTTTCACGCCGCAACGGCGAGCAACCCAAAAGTGCCCAAACTCGTGCACAGCGACAAGAATGCCCAGTGCGACGATAAAAGAAATGAGATTCCACAATATACCAGTCATCAGATACGCTCGCGTATGGTTTCTAGGGCAATAGTTCGTGCCATTCTATCTAGCTCTAACAAGCTTTCCAAGCTATTCGCATTCTCAGCTTTGCAGCTTGCATTGATTTTATTCAACACAGACTCATTGATGCGAGCGATATCCGTAAAACCTAGGCTGTTATTTAAAAATGCATCAACAGCGACTTCATTCGCTGCATTCAGTGCTGTTGTTGCATGTTGACCTTCATAACAAGCGTCAATTGCTAGTTTTAAACATGGGTAACGAGCAAAATCAGGTTGCAAAAACGTCAAGTCGCCAATTTGCGTGAAGTCTAGTGGCTTAACCCCAGCTTCAACCCTTGATGGGTATGACATAGTCAGTGCAATAGGAGTCGCCATATCCGGCTCACCCATTTGTGCCAAAACCGAACCATCGCGGTATTGAACCATTGAATGAATAACAGACTGCGGATGAATAATAACCTTTAGCTGCTCGCGAGCCGCATTAAACAACCATTTAGCTTCGATATACTCCAAGCCTTTGTTCATCATCGTGGCTGAGTCAACGGAAATCTTTGGTCCCATCGACCAGTTTGGATGGGCGATCGCCTGTTCAGGAGTCACCTTTTCCAGTTCTGCGATGTCAGTGTAACGGAAAGGACCACCAGAACCAGTCAGCAAAATATGAGAAATGCCATGTTCTTGTAAATTACAACGACCTAAATTGGTTTGTACTTGCTGTGGTAAGCACTGGAAAATAGCATTGTGTTCACTATCGACGGGAAGTAGCTCCGCACCAAACTCTTCTACGGCATCAATAAATAACTGGCCTGACATGACCAATGCTTCTTTATTTGCCAACAATACTCGCTTACCAGCTTTCACGGCAGCCATGGTGGGTAGTAGACCAGCCGCTCCGACAATAGCGGCCATCACACTGTCAACTTCGTCCAATGAAGCAATATGGCATAGAGCATCCACACCACCTAATACTTCGGTGCTTGGAGAAAACAAATGTAACTCAGATTGGAGTTGAACCGCTGCGGCTTTGTCCGCCATGACCGCGTACTTAGGTTGCCACTGACGACATAGCCCGATCATCTTTTCAACGTTGGTGCTTGCCGCTAAGGCAACGACAGAAAACAGCTCTGGGTTTTGTTCGACCACTTTAAGCGTGCTTGCACCAATGGATCCAGTAGCACCAAGAATCGTTAACTTTTGCATGTTGTAAGACCGTTAGAAAGCTCAGGAGCGACAATGCCGCTCCTGATAAATTAGAATACGTAGTAAAGAAGAGCAAAAACTGGGAATGCTGCGGTTAGGCTGTCAATACGATCGAGCACACCGCCATGTCCTGGGATAATGTTGCTGCTGTCTTTAATGCCTGAGACACGCTTGAACATACTTTCCACCAGATCGCCGAGCACTGATATAACAACAGTAACCAACGTAATCAACACCATATGGACAGGACTGGAGAACTGAATATCAAACCAATCAGCAAATGCCCACGCCACGATCAATGCCGTGATAATGCCGCCAATAAGCCCTTCAATGGTTTTATTCGGACTGACATGTGGCGCCATCTTGCGTTTGCCTAAGCTTTTGCCTGCAAAGTAAGCACCGCTATCTGCAGCCCATACCAAGAAACAAACGTATAACACGAGCTTTGCTCCGTGGTATGGATCTACCGTAATGTCATGAGCTCTAAGAATAACTACACTCCAAAGGAATGGAATTAATGTCAGAAAACCAAACACATGGCGTAAAACAAAATTATTTTGCCAAGATTTCGTCGTTTTGGGATAAGTAATCGCCATTAAGCTAGCAATAATCCACCAAACAAAACCAAGGCCCAGCACAACATAATGAGGCGTTGCTAAATGGTTGAGGCTATGTGCGTCAGGCGAAATATATAGAAAACTAAGTCCGGTAACAATGACTGCCGGAACGAGGGCAGCAAAGCGAGAGTTGCTTCCTGTAAATTGAGTCCACTCCCAAAAGCCTAATAGGGTAATTGCAGTTAAAGCGGCAATAAAGCCCATTAGGGGTAATTTAAAAATGCCTAAAATAACCAGGGGAGCTAAAATTAGTGCTGTTATTATTCTCTGTTTCAAACTAACTAGTCCTTATTGAGCTGCCATCAATGCCTTTATTTGTTCACCTGTACAGCCAAAACGACGTTCTCGATTGATAAACCAAGTTACAGCTTCAACTAAGCTGTCTTCGTCGAATTCCGGCCAATACTCGGGTGTAAAGTACATTTCTGCATAAGCCATTTGCCACAACATAAAGTTGCTGATGCGACACTCTCCACTGGTACGAATCAAAAGATCCACTTCAGGTAAGTCTGCCATGGTCAAATGCTCAGTGATTAGCTGCTCATTGATATCCTCTACACGAATCTCACCGTTACGTGCTTTTAACGCTAACGTTTTGGCCGCTTCTGTGATGTCCCACTTACCGCCATAATTGGCTGCAATGTTTATCACCATCCCCGTGTTACCTGCCGTTAGATTTTCAGCTTCTACAATCTTCTTTTGTAGACGCTCACTAAATCGACTGGTATCACCGATCACGCGCAACCGTAAATTATTTTTGTGTAGTTTTTTTACTTCACTAGACAGGACCGTGATAAACAGTTCCATCAAAAGACCCACTTCTTCCTCCGGACGACGCCAGTTTTCACTACTAAAAGCAAATAGCGTCATGGCTTTAATGCCAAGCTTTGAAGCAGCAGCCACGGTCTTACGAACGGCATTAACGCCTTTTTTGTGACCAAATACGCGAGGTTTTCCTTTGGACTTAGCCCAACGGCCATTACCGTCCATAATGATGGCAATATGCTTAGGAAGGGAATCAGAGAAGGCTTGAGAATTTTGCATAGGGAGTTAATTGAGTTCCATCAGTTGGATAGACTAACATAAAAAAACGCTGAGCTGTGAGCACAGCGTTTTCCAACAGTGATGTGTGTGGGAGTATTAAACTTCCATCAACTCTTTTTCTTTTGCAGCAAGAACTTCATCGATCTTCTTAACTGCAACGTCAGTTAGTTTTTGAATTTCGTCTTGTGCTTTACGATCTTCATCTTCAGAGATTTCTTTATCTTTTAGAAGCGCTTTTAGATCGTTGTTTGCGTCACGACGGATGTTACGAACAGCAACACGACCACCTTCAGCTTCACCACGAACGATCTTAACTAGGTCTTTACGACGCTCTTCCGTTAGTGGTGGAAGTGGAACACGGATGATAGTACCAGCAGACATAGGATTTAGACCAAGATCAGACGTCATGATCGCTTTTTCTACTTTCGGAGTCAGCTCTTTATCGAAAACCGTGATTGCAAGTGTACGTGCATCTTCAGCAATAACGTTTGCTACTTGGTTTAGAGGTGTTGCTGCACCGTAGTATTCTACAGAAATACCAGATAGTAGGCTTGGGTGTGCACGACCTGTACGAATTTTAGAAAGGTTGTTCTTAAGCGCTTCAACGCTTTTATCCATGCGCTCTTGCGCGTCTTTTTTGATTTCGTTAATCACAGTTTCACCTTAAAAATGTCATCTTTCCTGAAGAAAGCCTAAAACGGTTGAGCAAAGCAAACGCCACCCTAACGCTTTGGGTGGCACCTTGGGACAAGCTTATTCGTTGATTAGCGTGCCTTCTGCTTCGCCCATAACCACGCGACGTAGTGCGCCTGGCTTGTTCATGTTAAATACGCGGATTGGCATTTTGTGGTCACGAGCTAGCGTAAACGCCGCCAAGTCCATCACTTTCAGCTCTTTATCCAGAACTTCTGCGTAAGATAGCTTATCATACAGCTCTGCGTCTGGGTTTGCTACAGGGTCAGCAGTAAATACACCATCAACTTTCGTCGCTTTTAGTACAACATCCGCTTCGATTTCAATACCACGTAGGCAAGCAGCAGAATCCGTTGTAAAGAACGGGTTACCCGTACCAGCAGAGAAGATGACAACACGGCCTTGGCGAAGCTCACGGATCGCATCAGCCCAATTATAGTCGTCACATACGCCTTTTAGAGGAATCGCAGACATAACGCGCGCATTCACGTATGCACGGTGAAGAGCATCGCGCATCGCTAGGCCATTCATTACTGTAGCAAGCATACCCATGTGGTCACCAACTACGCGGTTCATACCAGCTTCAGCAAGGCCTGCACCACGGAACAAGTTACCGCCACCGATAACTACACCAACCTGAACACCCAGTTCAACCAGTTCTTTAACTTCTTGTGCCATGCGATCAAGGACCGCAGGATCAATACCAAAACCGTCTTCACCTTGAAGAGCTTCACCACTCAGTTTTAATAGAATACGTTGATACGCTGGTTTAGGGTTCGTAGTCATGGAGTTTACCTTCCAAAGAGAGTTGTTGATTAACAGTCATGAATAGACACAAATTCAGTTATGGCTATTCATCACGGCTAATCGTTCACTGCTCATAAAAAGACCGCAGCCAAGGCTACGGTCTAATCTTTATACAGTCTCTAAGGGTTAACCTTTTTGAGCTGCAGCAACTTCTTCAGCGAAGCTCATTTCTTCTTTCTTCTCGATACCTTCACCTACTTCTAGGCGAACGAATGTAGAAACTGAAGCGCCTTTTTCTTTCAGCATTTCACCTACAGTTTTCTTAGGTTCCATGATGAAAGCTTGACCTGTTAGAGAGATCTCGCCAGTGAATTTCTTCATGCGGCCAACAACCATCTTCTCAGCGATTTCAGCAGGCTTGCCTTCGTTCATTGCGATTTCAACTTGAACCGCTTTCTCTTTTTCTACTACGTCAGCTGGTACGTCTTCTGGGTTAACGAACTCAGGCTTAGAAGCAGCAACGTGCATTGCAACGTGCTTAAGAGTTTCTGCGTCGCCTTCACCAGCAACAACAACACCGATTTTCTCACCGTGACGGTAAGAAGCAATTGCAGTGCCTTGAACGTATTCTACGCGACGGATAGTGATGTTTTCACCGATTTTAGCTACAAGAGCTACACGTGCGTCTTCGAATTGTGCTTGTAGCTCTTCAACAGTCGCTTTTGAAGCTAGAGCTGCAGCTGCAACTTCTTCTGCGAATGCAGTGAAGTTACCGTCTTTAGCAACGAAGTCAGTTTGGCAGTTAACTTCAAGAAGAACAGCAACGCCGTTTTCTTCTTTGATGATGATTGCGCCTTCAGCTGCAACGTTACCAGCTTTCTTAGCTGCTTTCGCTGCGCCAGATTTACGCATGTTTTCAATTGCTAGTTCGATGTCAGCGTTTGCTTCTACAAGCGCTTTCTTACATTCCATCATGCCAGCGCCAGTACGCTCGCGAAGTTCTTTAACTAGAGCAGCAGTTACAGTTGCCATTCTGTATTCCTCGTTTGATTCGAAATAAGGTAAAAAACAGGGGCCTAACATTGTCGGCCCCCATTGCTAACTATAACTTAGTTTATGCTACACAAAGGTTTCACATAGACCAAGTGTGACACAGAGCCGCTATTATTCAGCTTCTACGAAACCGTCTTTTTCAGCAACTGCAGCTACGTCTTTGTTACGACCTTCAGATACTGCTGAAGCAGCAGCGTTCAGGTATAGCTGTACAGCGCGGATCGCGTCGTCGTTACCTGGGATTACGTAGTCAACGCCGTCTGGGTTAGAGTTAGTATCTACCACAGCGTATACTGGAATACCTAGGTTGTTAGCTTCTTTAATTGCAATGTGTTCGTGATCAGCGTCGATTACGAATAGAGCGTCTGGTAGGCCGCCCATGTCTTTGATACCACCAAGAGATTTCTCTAGCTTCTCCATTTCGCGAGTACGCATTAGAGCTTCTTTCTTAGTTAGTTTGTCAAAAGTACCGTCTTGAGATTGAGTCTCTAGATCTTTTAGACGCTTGATAGACTGACGAACTGTTTTGTAGTTTGTAAGCATACCGCCTAACCAGCGGTTGTTCACGTAAAACTGGTTGCTTGCGATTGCAGCTTCTTTAACAGCTTCAGATGCAGCGCGCTTAGTACCTACGAATAGAACTTTACCTTTCTTCTCGCCAACTTTAGCTAGTTCAGCTAGAGCGTCGTTGAACATTGGTACAGTTTTTTCTAGGTTGATGATATGAACTTTGTTACGAGCGCCAAAGATGAATGGCTTCATTTTTGGGTTCCAGTAACGAGTCTGGTGACCGAAGTGAACACCAGCTTTTAGCATATCGCGCATTGATACAGTTGCCATTTTAAATTCCTCTATGGGGTTAGGCCTCCACATTCCCCATAACTCCGACCAAGCTTCTGCTCAGCACCCCGGAATATGTGACGGAATGTGTGTGATTTAAAGATAAAAGGTTATTCGGATGAAGCTTGCTTCGCCGCTTAGCTTTGCTAAACGAAGAGAACAGTCCTCTATTCCGGCGCGCTTTATACCATATTTTAGCTCACTGTGGCTAGTAAAAATTATTTCTTCACCGTGCCACTTTCTCCTATTTATAAGCAAAACTTTAAACATACGATCGAATTAAGAATGATGCATATTCCTATCTAACTTGGGTTAACGCCCCGATGTCTGATAGAATGCGGCCATTCGCACGTTTACGTGCTTAGGAATAAGTAGAGAAAGCCAATGTCAATCAAGATTAAAACTGCTGAAGAAATAGAACGCATGCGCATTGCGGGCAAGCTGGCCGCAGAGATTCTAGAAATGATCGAACCACACATCAAAGTTGGTGTGACGACAGAAGAGTTGAACAAAATCTGCCATGAGTACGCTCTAGAAAAAGGCGCATACTCTGCTCCGCTTGATTACCATGGTTTCCCTAAGTCGATTTGTACTTCAATCAACCATATCGTATGCCACGGTATTCCAGCAGAAAAAGACGAAATCGGTAGCAACGGTCAAATGAAGCCAGCGGTACTAAAAGATGGCGACATCTTAAACGTTGATATTACCGTAATCGTTCCAAATGACGAAAATGCGGATCTGAGCGTGCGTCCTCAAGGTTACCATGGTGACACTTCTAAGATGTTCCTAGTCGGTGATGTTTCACCTGCAAACAAACGTCTATGCATGGTTGCTCAAGAAGCACTGTATGTTGGTATGCGTACCGTAAAGCCAGGTTCAACGGTTGGTGACATCGGCACAGCTATCGAGAAGTACATCAAAGAGAACAACAAAAACAACCCTCGCAACAAGTTTTCTATTGTGAAAGACTTCTGTGGCCACGGTATCGGCGATGAGTTCCATGAAGAACCACAAGTGGTTCATTACAAGAACAAAGACCGCCGCGTACTAAAAGAAGGCATGTGCTTTACTATTGAGCCGATGATTAACGCAGGTAAATTTGGTTGCTCTGTTGACGCTCAAGACGATTGGACCGTTTACACAGGCGACGGCAAGAACTCTGCGCAATGGGAACATACCATTGTTGTAACAAAAGAAGGTTGTGAAGTACTGACGCTTCGTAGCGACGATACGATTCCTCGCCTAATGAAAAACGCGTAAAGCTAACGACCACTCGTTGTTTACTATATCCCTGCTTCGGCGGGGATATTTTTTATCTGCCACAAATTTGTTAGATTGTAACTAGATTAGCTTGCACGGATGGCAAATATGACACTTCAGTCCCCTCTTACCTTTTCCGATGAACAAATCAATATCGGAGAGCTCAAACAAGAGTTAGAGAAATTTAGCTCCGATCAAAACCAAGAGTTTCTCAATCATCATCCGGTAACAAGCTTGGTTTTAGCCAGGGCAGAATACATGGATCTGCTTCTGAATCGTTTGTGGCAACATTTTGGCTTCAAAGATATTTACAACATTTCCCTAGTTGCCGTGGGTGGCTATGGGCGTGGCGAGCTGCATCCGCTCTCCGATATCGATATTTTGATTCTGTCGAACAATAAGCTGCCGACCGCGCTAGAAGCAAAAATCAGCGAATTCATTACGCTGTTGTGGGATTTAAAACTCGAGGTCGGACACGCTGTTCGCACCGTTAACGAATGTGCGGAAATTGGTAAAGCCGATCTGACCGTCGCGACAAACCTTCAAGAAGCGCGTCTACTGTGTGGCAGCGAGGATACCTTTCAGGCACTGAAGAAAGTCGTATTATCAGACTCCTTTTGGCCAAGTGAAACGTTTTACCGCGCGAAAATTCAAGAGCAGCGCGAACGCCATGCCCGTTACCACGATACGACGTACAACTTAGAACCAGACATTAAGTCGACCCCTGGCGGGCTGCGCGATATTCATACATTAAGCTGGGTCGCCCGACGTCACTTTGGTGCCACGTCATTGCTGGAAATGAGCCGATACGGATTTTTAACTGACGCAGAATACCGAGAATTGGTTGAATGTCAGGACTTCCTTTGGCGAGTGCGTTTCGCTCTGCACATGGAGCTTCGCCGCTATGACAACCGCTTGACCTTTGCCCATCAAGCACAAGTTGCGGAAAATCTAGGCTACGTCGGTGAAGGCAACCGAGGCGTAGAAATGATGATGAAAGAGTTTTATCGCACACTTCGTCGTGTGGCAGAGCTCAATAAAATGCTACTCAAACTTTTTGATCAAGCGATCATTAATGGTGGTGCGACAGAAAGTGCCGAGATTCTCGATGCCGACTTCCAACGTCGTGGCTCTTTGATTGAAGCGCGGAAACCCGCATTGTTTCAAGCTCGCCCAGAAACTATTCTGGATATGTTCTTACATATCGCGAACGACTCAACCATTGAAGGGGTGAGCCCACCAACACTACGTCAGCTGCGCACCGCGCGCCGTCGACTCAACAAATTTTTGCACACCATTCCTGCTGCGCGTGAAAAGTTCATGGCGTTATGTCGTCACCCTAATGCTCTGCATAAAGCATTCAGCCTGATGCACAGATTGGGGGTTATGGCGGCCTATTTACCGCAATGGAGCCAAATTGTTGGTCAAATGCAGTTTGACTTATTCCACGCCTACACGGTTGATGAGCACAGTATTCGCTTACTGAAACACATTAATACCTTTAGTGACCCAGACAATCATGCGAAGCACCCTATTTGTTGTGACGTCTACCCACGGATGCAAAAGAAAGAGCTGCTGATTATTGCCGCTATTTTCCACGATATAGGTAAAGGACGTGGCGGCGATCACTCTGTTATAGGCGAAGGTGAGGCTTACGACTTCTGTATTGAGCATGGCTTATCAAAGCCCGAGGCCAAACTTGTCGCTTGGTTGGTAAGGCATCATCTATTAATGTCCGTCACCGCACAGCGCCGAGATATTTATGATCCCGATGTCATTACCGAATTTGCCAAAAAAGTCAGAGACGAAGAATCTCTCGATTATCTTGTATGCCTGACAGTTGCAGATATTTGTGCAACCAACCCAGAACTTTGGAATGCTTGGAAACGAACTTTACTTGCGGAGCTGTATTACTCCACACAACGTGCTTTACGCAGAGGCCTAGAGAATCCTGTCGATGTGCGTGAGAGAATTCGTCACAATCAACAAATGGCCTCCGCAATGCTACGCAAAGAGGGGTTTGCCGCGCGCGAAATTGAAGTATTGTGGCAACGCTTCAAAGCTGACTATTTCCTTCGTCATACCCATACGCAAATCGCGTGGCACTGCGAACACTTACTTCGCATGGAAGATCCAACTAAGCCTTTGGTCTTGATCAGCAAAAAAGCCACTCGCGGCGGCACTGAGGTGTTTGTATATACGAAAGACCAGCCAGCTTTATTTGCGACGGTCGTGGCGGAGTTAGATAGGCGTAATTTTAATGTACACGACGCGCAAATCATGACCAGCAAAGATGGGCACGTGATTGATACCTTTATGGTGCTCGATCAACATGGCGAAGCGATTGATGAGTCCCGTCATGCCGCGGTGATTAAGCACCTCACCCATGTACTGGAGGCGGGCCGACCAACCAAGATTAAAACGCGCCGTACTCCGAACAAACTTCAGCACTTTAATGTGAAAACCAAAGTCGACTTCTTACCAACCAAAGGTAAAAAACACACTTTAATGGAGTTTGTCGCGCTAGACACACCGGGGCTGTTGGCCAAAGTAGGCCGTACGTTTGCTGATTTAAATATCAACCTTCACGGTGCCAAAATCACCACCATTGGTGAGCGAGCAGAAGACTTGTTTATTTTAACCAGTGATGCAGGGGGAAGATTAAGTGAAGAACAGCAAGATGAGCTAAGAGAGAGATTGATCGAAAAGTTATCTGATGAGGTCGCAGCTTAGATCAAACCTGCCAATCTTTTCGGTTCAGGGCGAGAGCGATCTTGCCCACAAGTTAAGCATTTTGGCTAAATATCAGCTATCTAGCTCATACATTGGCTGCTACAGTTATATCAATATCAATTCGATGTAATAGAGGTAGCCTATGTATCCCCACCTCACTGGTTTGGGTATTCACGACCCTAAGCAGATTGAACGTTATTCCCTACGCCAAGAAGCACACAAAGACGTGCTCAAGATCTATTTCCACAAGCAAAAAGGCGAGCTGTTCGCCAAAAGCGTTAAATTCAAATACCCGCGCCAAATCAAAAATGTTCTTGTGGACAGTGGCAGTCACAAATATAAAGAAGTAACGGAAATCAACCGTAACCTCACATTGGTCATTGATGAACTGAATAAGATCACTAAGCCAACGAAACAACCTGAGGTTGATGTCAAAGAGAAAATTCTCTCAGACCTTCGTCATTTAGAAAAAGTTGTTTCGAGCAAGATCGCAGAGATCGAGGCGGATCTCGAAAAACTAAAGTAAAACGTTAAGTCTTAAATATTAAAAAAGGGTTAGCATTGATGCTAACCCTTTTTATTTGTACTCAATCATTATCTAGATCTAACTGCGCCGATTATCGGTTGATCATCGATTCATCCCACTCAAATCGAGTAAACAATTGCTGCCAAGTCTCATCAATATTGGCCGTCATGACAATCTCTTGATCGGTAAATGGATGGACGAACCGTAACTCTGAAGCATGCAGTAGCAAACGATGAGAATCAAACTCTGTGCGATACAGCTTGTTGTGCTTTCCATCCCCGTGCGTTGTATCACCCACGATCGGATGGCGTAGATGTGCCATATGACGACGAAGTTGGTGCTTACGCCCCGTTTTAGGTTTCATCTCAACTAAGCAATAACGCGTTGTAGGAAATTTACCCGTCGAATAGGGAACTTCCACCTTAGCCAACGGTTTATATTCCGTCACCGCTTCTTGCGCTTCTTTTTCTTGTGAAGCGAACTTATCCGCAATCTTGTCTAACTCGACTTTGAGCGCGTAATCTAAGACGCCCTCTTCCTCAATCCAACCGCGTACTATTGCGTGGTATGTCTTTTCCATTTTATGTTCAGCAAACATCGGCATGACTTGTGACGCGACTTCACTCGACAAAGCAAACACAAGCACACCAGATGTTGGACGATCCAGACGATGCAATGGGAACACATGCTGACCAATTTGGTCGCGCAAAGTTTGCATGACAAATTGAGTTTCGTGTTTATCTAACCAACTGCGATGCACTAACATGCCGGCAGGCTTGTTGACCACTACAAAATATTCATCCTGATAAACGATCTCCAGTTCCACTGGTTCTGAAGATCGCGCTATTTCTTGTTCTAGCATTCGTTTACTTACACAGTTCGTCAATGGTTCGGATTGTAACAAGCAGCTCTGCGAACTGCGGTTCCTGCTTCCACGCTTCTGAAAAATAGGGCTCGAGAGAAAACCCTCTTGGCAATGGTTGGTTGTTTTCCACTAGCACGTGCATTCTGTCTATAAAGATCCACTGCAACCACTCATGAGGATGCAATGTATCAATCGCAAATGGCTCCACGCTTTGTAAGGCTTGCTCTGAAGGCCTAGTGTGTTGCCACAACTTATGTTCTTTAAGCTGCGTTTCAAGTTGGTGAAGTAAGTCGACCAATTGAGTATTTGTTACCATTAATTCTATCTCGAACCTTGAATTAGCCGAGAATGATACCATTTCTTGTGAAAAGAACGTTAGGACGTCGTATTTAATGGAAAACATTCAAACCCTCACTCAACTGTTGAACAACAGCCACTGTGATTATCAAATCTTCGATCTTGGTCGTCGTATCAAAACCATCGCTAAGAAAGAGTTTACCGATGTAGAAAAAGGTCAAGCACCGTACCCATTCCCAATGCAGCGTAAAGCACACCTTGCCATCGCTTATTGGAATGAACAAAAGCAACCTTGGATTTGGTTTCTAAAGTTTGAATTGGACGAGCGCGGTTTGTTAAAGCAAGCGGATATCGGCAATTTCATTAAATACGTAGTGGAAGCCATGGGAACACGCCTCAATGATGATATCACTGAAGAGCAACAGAAAAAGCTGTCTAATAACCCATATACGTTCAAACCTTCCGAAGACAAAATGGCCGTGTTTCATAGCCAGGTCCGCGCGAACCTCGATCTTCCTACCAGCCAATATTATGAGCACACTCAGCATTACTTTTCAGGTGGTTTAGGCTGGGATAATTGGCAAACCGTAGGTCTGCAAGGGATCACCGACATGGCCGCTCGTTTGGACAAAGAGCAAAACGGGGTAATGATACGCAAAGCGTTGAACCACCTACCGAATGAACCACTTTATGCTCTGTTGGGTGCGCTTGAGCATGTAAAGTTACAAGAGCGTTTAGCTGAGCGTATCGCCGACAAAGCACAACAAGAAATCGCAAGTAGCGAACCGGATCTCTTCCTACTTTCAGCGCTTATCCGAGCTTTGGCTGGCGCACCAACAGCCATTGCCTCTCCAGTGTTAGAAGCGATATTACAAAGCCCTCGTTTAAGCCATCAGGAAGTACTGATTGGCGTGGCTGGCCGAGCTTGGCACTTACTAGCCAATGAAAAGGTAGCAGAACAGTTTTTGCTGCGTTTAGCTCAAACCGGTAATCAAGCCCTATTTAATCAGTTATTTGCCGATTTAGTGATGCTACCAGAGTTAAGAATGGTGCTATTGCCCTTGCTACATTCAAATCCATCTGAAGAACTAGCAAACGCGCTAGTAAGCTTACAACAAGCAACAAAGGGATAATAAAGGTTCAGGGATGATTGGTGATCTTTTAGCAATTTTAGGGCTATGCTTTTTCTGTTATCTGTTTTGGCAACAACGTCGTCAAGCCGAACTCGCAAAAGTGGCAATCACGCGTAAATGTGAGCAATTGGATCTCCAATTAATCAGCATCGCCTTTGGTGCCCATAAACTAAAAACGCCAGACGGAGTCTGGCGTTGGCATACGGTGTATCAATTTGAGTTTTCATCTCTTGGTGACGATTGCTACCAAGGGGAGTTAACCATGGTCGGTTTCAGGCCGCAGAACTTTCACCTACCACCGCATCGCTTGTAAATTCCATTTCAAAGTAAGGACCATATAGATCCTTACTTTCTTTTGTTTCAACAAATCCCAGTTTTTTCAGCACCGCCATAGAAGCTTGATGGTTGCTATTCACATTAGCTTTCACCTTGTGTAGCCCCAGCTCACGGCACGCCTTTGGGAAAAACGCTTTTAGAGCTTCTGTCGCTAACCCTTTACCCCAATAAGATTTATCAAAAATAAACCCTAACTCAGGCTCGGAATCGAGATGGGAAATGAACACGTGCCCCATATAGTCACGACTGGTACTTTCTAGCACCGCCATACTATAAATATTTTCATCATCCAGTATTTTCTCAAACATCTGTTTGGCAGACGCGACAGTATACGGACCGTTCATTTCAGCACGGTTTTTCGCACAGCAATTCAGCATGACGAACTCTAGTTGCAACGACTCATTGTAGGGTAGAAGAAGCATTCTTCTGGTTACTATGGCCACATCTGTTCCTTGATTACAACAAACTTTATTTATCCGCAGATCACAAACTCGATGAGCTTGAATATGCTCAATAGCTGCGGGGCATAACACCTTGTAGAGAAGCCGAAAGTTAAACCAACTGATTGGAAAGGATATTGATCTGGATTGTTTTTTATTAAGTGTTATTAGGAATTTATAAATTTTGTGATATTGATATACCCAAGCCACCTCTAGGTGCTTAATTCAACGAGAACGACTAGGTATCTTTTTATATAAGAAAGACCCCGACACATAAGTATCGGGGTCATGGTCTTACTCGCAGCAGTCCGGCTACTAAAAGTGCTCCATGCATCATCCATAATAGTGGCTGATTCCGTCAGCTTATTCCTTACGTCGCCGTCCTAGCGGTGTCCTTATCATCCTGATAGCTAACATTCCCCGTTAGCACACATCACTTGTTCCTTGAGCGGTGTCCCTTGCATCTTCCTGACGCTGTCCATAACCTCTATCCTAGAGGGGTCCATTGTCTATCCTTAGTCATCAACATCCTATTGATGATAGTGTCCTTACAATGTCCTACGCTCCATGCTTGATTAATCATCCTGACCAACCAAATCATCTTCCTGACGATAACCAAATCCTTGGTGCTTCCTGTTCCATGTCTGCTTCCTGCTGACAACTCTCAATTTACGCCTTTCCTAAAAATTGACAATCTATCCTAGATAAATATTTATACACCACATTGGTTAAATAGTTGTTAAGTCATTATTTATCAATAAGTTGATGATTATAATTTCTATTTTTCCGCTCACGAAATCGTTTTCTCTCACAACCCATGTAAGAGATCTCTCACACCACACATTCCAAATTGCTATTCGCCAAATTAGGGGACTCAACGTATGATGATAGATATATCGTTGTTAAGGATTAAAAATGTTAACTCAAGACGTTACTAAAGAATTAGAAGCGGTAATGGAACAACTGCAACAACAAGGAAAAGAGCCAACCGTAGCGTTAGTGAAAGCACGCTTGAAAACGCCCGTCCCAATGCCTGCATTAATCACCGCAATAAAAAGTTGGAAAAGTGCTCAGCGTGTTCCCAAGGTTGAAGTCGCAGCGCAAGCGCATACCGATAATGATCGTCTTGCAGCGCTAGAAAGCACGGTGAAAAAACTAGTCGCTCGCATTGAAGAGCTAGAAGCCAAGCTAAGTGGGAAGTCATCATGAAGTTATGGGTAGATGCAGACGCGTGTCCGAAAGTCATCCGCGAAACCATTGTGCGTGCCGCCGAACGCACGGGGATTGAATGTACGTTTGTCGCCAACCACGTTGTCCCGGTGCCCAAAAGAGACAACATCCACTCGCTGCAAGTTCCAGCTGGATTTGACATCGCTGACAACGAAATCGTCAAGCGTGTGGAGGCCAACGATTTGGTGATCACATCAGACATTCCGCTTGCAGATGAGGTCATCTCTAAAGGCGCTCAAGCCCTCAGTTCACGTGGCGAGCTTTATACAAAAGATACTATCAAAGCTCGTCTAAATATCCGCGACTTCATGGAAACCATGCGCTCAAGCGGAATTCAGACAGGTGGACCCGCTGCGCTTTCCCAAACCGATCGCCGCGAATTTGCGAACCATTTAGATCGTATTTTGGCTAAATTTAAGAAGTAATACTCACTCTATTCATATTGAGCCAGCAAATCAAAGCCTGGCTCATTACTGAAAATTCATTTTCAATATTGCACCCAAAGCGTGCTCTTACTCCCATTTGTTTTGTTCTGTTTATTTTTCATCTCGCTCGCCATAGCTTCAATATGCAACGTGGTTTATTTTGAACGACGTTTTTAATAAATGTATAGAGAATAATGGGCTTTAACATCGTTTCCAGTGGAAGCTACCTGCCAACGAATCAATGGTCAGATCGAGAGATGGATCGCTTCCTAAAATTGGCGCCTGGGACCTGCCGAAATAAATTCGACGTTGAATATCGTCATGTAGCCAATACAAAAGAGACCGCTATTTACATGGCGGTGCAGGCGATAGAGCAGTGTTTAGGAAACATATATACCTTGGGCTCCATTGATCTCCTTATCTACGCCAGCGGCACTCACCACCAGTCTCTGCCCTACGACGCCTCAGCGGTTCTCGCCGCGTTAGACGCTCCAACATGGCTAGAAAGTTTTGATTTGAACAGCACCTGTTTATCATTTCTTTCTGCGCTTGATCTTGCTCAGAGTCTATTCTTCGCAAAACGATACCGTCGGATTCTCATTGTCACCAGCGAACTCGCTACTGGCATCACACTGAATCGAAATTTTACACTCAAACCAGAAGTTGCAACTCTATTCGCAGACGGTGCCGCCGCATTTTTGCTCGAAGAACACAACGGTGATGGATTGCTCACCAGTCACTTTGAAACGCATCATACCGGGTATTCATTTTGTCAAATTAAGGGCGGAGGTAGTCATGTCAACCCTCACACCTCGGAGCATCAAGCCTATTTAAAAAGCTGCCAGTTTGAGATGGAGGGCAAAGCACTCTTTAAACATGTGCGTAAAACCTTACCGGCGTTTCTAAAAAAAGGCTTTGACGCCTCTCCGGTAACACTCAGCGATATTGATTATTTTCTTCCGCATCAAGCCAGTGCGCACGGATTAAAAAAACTGCCATCACTCACCGGGTTACCAACCGAGAAAACCGTTAATCACTTTTCGACTTTGGGAAACCAAGTCGCCGCCTCACTCCCAATTAACTTACACTGGCTGCGTAATCAGCCAGAAACAGCAGGAAAACATGTGTTATTAGCTGGCACCGCCGCAGGGTTGTCACTAGGTATGGGAGTGCTAAAACTATGAAGATATTAGTCACTGGCGGCAGTGGGATGTTGGGTAGCGCAATTCTAAGAATGTTTCACCAGCAGCATGAACTGCATTTTACAGCACGAAACACAGTCATCGCTAAACAACTCGCCAAGCAATTCGATGTTATCCCACATATAGTCGATTTAAGAGACCACTCAGCAGTTCATGCGGTATGCCAAGGTATGGATGCAATCATCCATTGTGCCGCTCTCTCAAGCCCATGGGGAAAGTGGCAGGCGTTTTATCAAGCCAATGTAGATGCCACCAAAAACCTCGTCAATGCGGCTAATACGCATCAAATCTCGCGTTTTATCCATATTTCCTCCACCAGCGTCTACTTTGACCATCAAGACCGTTGGAATATTCGAGAAACCGACGCCATTGCTTCACACTGGTGTAATGATTACGCACACACCAAATACCTATCTGAACTTGAAGCCATAAAAGGCCAAAGCAAAGCGATCATTTTAAGACCGCGTGGCATTTTTGGTCCCAACGATCGCGCGATTATCCCAAGAGTGCTTAAGGCGATAAAAAACAACACTCTGCTTCTGCCATCGGGTAGAAACCCAGTGGTTGATCTAACTTATGTCGACAACGTTGCCCATGCGGCGATGCTCGCTTGCACTCAGGCAGACCGGCTTCAGCATGGTGATGTCTTCAATATTTCCAACAACGAACCAATGCCAATTGAGACTGTTCTACAAGCTTTATGTGTGGGGTTGAACCTAAAAGTAACGTTACAATCATTACCATACGGTGTGGTATCACCATTATTAAAGCTCAGTGAGCAAATACGAAGGCGCTTACCACATCAGCCAGAGCCAAGGCTCACTTCATACAGCGCAGGATTGTTTAACTATCATCAAACTCTGGATATCAGCAAGGCGATAAAAAACCTGAATTACCAACCGCTTTTTTCAATTCAAGAAGGAATACAGCAGTATGCAAACTGGTCTAAAAATAAAAATCTTTGAGGCTGGACACTGCGTACACCCAGGCTTTGTTGTCAAACCAGGCTCTGGTATAAAGCCTAGAGCATTTCCTGCAGCCGTTGCGTTAATTCAGCACCCGACACAAGGCAACATCCTGTTTGATACGGGATATCACGAGCACTTTTTTAGCGCGACTCGTCCCTTCCCTGAACGTTTTTATGCTTGGACAACACCTTGCCGCTATCAACAAGAACATGGGATTGTTGCGCAGTTAGCAAAAGAAAATCTCAAACCTCATGATATTGAGCATTTAGTGCTCTCCCATTTTCACGCTGATCACATTGCCGCCGTGTCTGAGTTTTCTCACTCTCAATTGCATTGCCAACAAAAAGGGGTAGATGCGATTACTAAAAGTGGTCGAATTGGAGGCGTAAGAAAAGGCTACCTAAAAGCTCTGCTCCCTCCACAACTAGAATCTAACTTCATCATTCATGGTGATTTTTCTGTGCCAATCAGCCAAATTCTTCCTCAGTGCCAAGGGGTTAACTTGCTCTGTAAAGACATGTTCGACGATGGATTTATTTATATGGTTAGCTTGCCAGGCCATGCTGCTGGCCAAGTGGGCTTGCTGGTTAAAAGAGACCAAGGTTGGCTATTCTTACTCGCCGATGCATGCTGGTTAATCGAGAGCTTGAGTGAAAATATCGATCAGCATTGGCTGGCGAACATGCTTTGCGATGACACAAAGGCCTATAAAAACACCCTCTCCGAATTGAGAAGTTGCTACCAACAAACCCACCACTTTGTTCGCTTCGTGCCTTCACATTGTCAGGAAACTATCCAGCAGCTAATCAAAGAAGGATGGATGAAGTGAGAACGCTTATCTCAGAATTCTGGCGAACCCGCTACCGCCCTTTCGGTTCAAGGGAACAAGTCGAAGCGTGGCAGCAACAACATTTAACGCAACACCTGGATTGGGTATGCTGTCATTCACCGTATTACCGCTCTTTTCAAGGTGCACCACTCAGTGATTTCCCTATCATGAATAAGCAAACCATGATGGAGAACCTTTCAGAGTTAAATACGAAGGGCTTAGATGCTGAACAGTTAATGCAGCAGGCACTCAAAGCAGAGCAGTCACGCAACTTTGCCGCTTCGAAAGTTGGTGATGTTACGGTTGGGCTTTCTTCGGGCACATCAGGCATGCGCGGGCTGTTTCTTGCTGACAAGCAGGAAACACAACTGTGGGCCGGCAATATATTGGCTCGCCTTTTGCCCAACCTATGGCAAAAGCACCGAATTGCACTAGCCTTGCGAGCCAACAGCCCACTGTATAAATCCGTCGCGAAAGGGCCTGTCACATTCTTTTATGCCGATTTAACCAAACCTTACCAAGAATGGATAAAAGAGCTGGATGAGTTCCAACCCACGCTTTTGGTTGGTAGTGCGCAAGCTCTTCAGCTCTGCGCCCAGTTCAGCGGTCAATTTGGTCAACCCGCAATTCAACCACAACGGATCATTTCTGGGGCAGAGGTTCTAACCGAGAGTGACCGTCATTATATTTCTCAACGGTTCGACAGCGAGCTCCATGAAGTCTATCAATGCACTGAAGGTTTTCTTGCATGTACTGATCAGCATGGCCAAATGCGCTGGAATCAAGATGTTGTTTATATCGAAAAACACTGGCTGAATACCGAACGTACTCACTACAGCCCAATCATCACCGATTTTCGTCGTAAAACTCAGCCAATTATTCGTTATCAGCTCGACGATATTATTGAGAATAAACAGGATAATGGTGTATTTGAACCTCTTGGCGCAATTGCCGGACGATGTGGTGATCGCCTCACACTAAACGCAAACCACGTCCCAGTGACGGTGTTACCAGATCTCATCTACCGCGCTATAACACTATTAGCCCAAGGTCGCGTGGATTACCGAATCACCCAAACAGGGTCACAAACCATTCAAATTGAAGCGGATGTTCACCACCATCGGGTTATACATCAAGCCTTAATAAAGTTGTTTGACCAATTACGGCTTGATCCTGTCAGATTTAGTTACCGCCCTGCGCCTATTTGGACGCCAATGAATAAACAACGACGTGTGGTGAACATATGCGGGTCTTAATCACCGGAGCCCGGGCTCCAGTTGCATTAGAGTGGGCAACTATGTGTATGCATCATGGGCATGAAGTAATTCTCACAGATTCGCTAAAAAAGCCTCTGGGATCATTTTTGCGAGGCATCGAGTCTTATATACCCACCGCTTCACCTCGATTTGCGTTTCCCAGCTATCAACAGCAGATCCTAAAAATCATTACTCAGATGCGTATTAATATAGTGATACCCACTTGTGAAGAAGTTTATTACTTGGCTCATGTTGCCAAGCAATGCCCAGATGTGAATTTCTTTCTGCCCGATGTGGCGCTGCTCAATTCCCTACACAACAAGTTGACCGTCTTTGAACAGCTTCAAGGCTTGCCAGAAATTACACTTCCAAAAACTCGTTTGGTCGCTGATAAAAGTGAGGTTGAAACTAATGAAAGAACCGTTCTAAAACCAGTTTACTCTCGGTTTGGCGGGCAAGTAATAAGAGATGTGACAACTCAGTCTATTTCTGCCGTCACGATATCGTCACTTTATCCTTGGGTTCAGCAACAAAAAATCCATGGGACTCCGGTGTGTAACTATGCGATTTTTGAACATGGTGACCTTAAAGCACACCAAGCTTATGTGCCGAAATACTGTGTAAACGGATCGGCCGCCAGTGCTTTTCAGCCGATCTCATGCGATCGACTAGATACATTTATCGCCGCTTTTGGTAAACGTCATACTTATCATGGGCAAGTTTCGTTTGACTTCATCCAATCACAAAATGAACTCTACGTGATTGAATGCAACCCAAGAGCCACAAGTGGTTTGCACCTACTCTCATCTCGATGCAATCAACTGCTTCCTAATATGGAGTTTACCAGTCCTTCCAAGCAGCGATTGCATCATTTAGGTCCAATAACACTCATCGCTGAAGGTGGATTATCCCTATTTAAGGCTCGAACTTGGCAAGATTGGTGGTCTGGAGTGAATGTAATGCAACAGCATAACTTGCCGGTAGGGAGCCAAATCCGGAGTGTGTTTGAATTACTCCGGTTAGCTAGGCAGAACAAGGCAAAATGGAGCGCCGCTTCTACCGTTGATATTGAGTGGAATGGAGAAGCGTTGCCATCATGACACTTTCCTCTCAAGAATGGCATAAAACCTTTATCACTCTTATGCAATCGAATCCTATTAATGAATGCACAGCAAGCTTTGGTTGCTACTATATCAATGATGTTGCCATTCCCTACTCCGTAACACCAAAAATACCAAACAACTGTTATGCCGTGTCCCCTATGACACTGCTTAGTGGCTACGCCGAAGAAGAGCTTCACAAAGTCAAAAATGTGGCTGTTCGATGGGTATGTAAGCTACTTATTAATATGACTAAACCAATCTTATCATTGGCTGGATTGGATCAAGTCCAAACGCTCAACAATCAGTGCTTGTCCACCAATATGTATAGCGAACAATGGGAATCCTTAAACCTTGATGAGCTGCGTCGCGTGGCACTCGATCAATACCCCACCTTTCCCTTGGTGCTTCGCTCCCTCAACCAACTTCAGTACTCACACTTAATTCAGCGATTAGAACAGCAACAATGGCAAAGCTTGGTAACACGACAAGTGTATTTACTTGAGGATTGGCAAGCATTCAGCTTCAACCGAGATTTAACAAAAGACTTCAAGCTGTTTAATGATAAAGATTGGCAGTTTAAGCCTCTGGCTACTGATGAAGAGTTTCAGTGCGCCAAAGTGTTATATGACATGCTTTACCTTGATAAATACAGCCGGAATAACATCCAGTTTTCAACCCAATATTTAAAACAGGCTAGCCAGAATAACTTAGTGCATTTAGTGGGACTGTTTTATCAAGGAGAGATGCTGGCTACGTTAGGCATAGTAGAAATTGATAACGACATGACTTGCCCAATTTTTGGCTACGATACCAATAAGCCGCAGAGTTTTGCGCTGTATAGAAGAATATCTGCTTATACCATCCGCCATGCAATGATATGCCAGCGTCGCTTTAATATGAGCTCAGGGGCTCCAGCTTTTAAACGCAACCGAAAAGCCCAGCCAGAAATTGAATTTAGCTATGTTTATATTGCGCACTTACCTTGGTACAAACGCGTAATTTGGAAAAGCTTGTGCTGGCTCACTCAGCACTTTTATCGCCCTTTATTGATGCGTTTTCAGCTATAAACCTACATCTATAATCAGGCAAGCCTGCGTGCACACAATCTGGAACGATAAAAAAGCCTGCGACGTTAGCAGGCTTTTGTAATGGAGCTGTGTGAGGTAACCGTTTTTTACGGTGTGTAGTATGTTGCTGCGCCAGGGCCTACTGGTAAACCAAATACGAATACCCATAGGTAGAACAGCACACTCCAACCTACAATGAAGCAGATTGAGTAAGGTAGCATGGTCGCGATCAGCGTACCGATACCTAAGTTCTTCATGTAACGAGTTGCTACGGCAAGAATCAAACCAAAGTAGCTCATCATTGGAGTAATAATGTTTGTCGTCGAGTCACCAATTCGGTAAGCAGCCTGAATCGTTTCCGGTGCATAACCAACAAGCATCAACATAGGAACAAAAATCGGTGCCGTCACTGCCCACTGTGCCGATGCCGAACCAATCATTAGGTTGATAAAGCCACACATGAGGATGAAGGCAAAGAACAACATTGGGCCAGTTAAGCCAATTTCTTGCAAGAAGCTAGCGCCAGCAACTGCGAATACCTGACCGAAGTTAGTCCATTTAAAGAAAGCAACGAACTGAGCAGCAAAGAAAACCAATACAATGTACATGCCCATAGAAGACATAGATTTCGCCATTGCATCAATCACATCGCGATCCGTCTTCATCGTGCCAACAACTTTACCAAACACAAAGCCTGGGATAGCAAAGAACACAAAGATGAATGCCACGATACTTTTCAGGAATGGAGAACCTGCAATTGTACCTGCATCAGAACGTAGAATGCCGTCTGCTGGAACAACCGTCCAAGCAAGCAACGCAGAAACAACCAGTACAGCAACACCTGCTAGTTTTAGACCTTTCTTCTCAATGTCTGTTAAGCCGCCCATTTTGTCGTTCGACAAATCTTCTGAGGCTTCTTCTTCACTGTATTTGCCAAGCTTTGGCTCAACAATTTTTTCAGTAACAAACGCACCAGTGATTGCAATGAAGAACGTCGAAACAAACATGAAGTACCAGTTAACTTCTGGACCAACAGTGTAAGTTGGGTCAATCATTTGCGCTGCTGTTTCAGTAATACCTGACAGTAGCGGGTCAACCGTACCGATAAGTAGGTTTGCTGAATAACCACCAGATACACCAGCGAATGCCGCAGCAAGGCCTGCAAGTGGGTGACGACCTAGAGAATGGAACAGCATTGCTGCCAGTGGAATAAGTACCACATACCCCAGCTCTGATGCCGTATTTGAAATGATACCAGCGAAAACAACAGTCACTGTTACCATGCGTTGAGATGCGCCCATGACCAAGCCACGCATAGCTGCAGATAGCAAACCAGAGTACTCGGCAATAGCAACACCCAACATCGCAACCAAAACCGTGCCTAAAGGCGCAAAGCCAACAAAGTTTTTCACTAAATTGGTAACGATAAGTTCGAGTCCATCAGCGTTAAGTAAGCTGACGACATGAATCATGCCATCTGCGGCACGACCTTTTGCGCCCTCAGGACGAGGGTCTACAACGGAAACTTCGAAGTATCCTGCAATGCCCGACATCACCAGAATGGCTAAACAGAAAATGGCAAATAGTGTGATCGGGTGAGGTAATAAGTTCCCCAAATATTCGACAGTATCCAAAAAGCGCGTAAACAGCGGCTTCTTAGGCGAGTTTTGTTTAATTGAATCAGATGAACTCATCTGTTCCCTCCTTGTTTTTATTCCTGTGCAAATGTGACAAAAATGTCAAAAAAGCAAGCGAAGGGTACTTGAGTAGAAGGTTAAAGAAAAGCCCTAAATGTTACAAACTGTGACCATTGGAGAGTTTTATAACCAACAATAAACAAAAATGCAGATATTTCATCCATGTAAAACAGTTAAGTCAAAATTATCAATTAAACAAAACCATAAGCCAGAAATATGCAGAACGATTACTTCTGCACTGCTTTAAACCTCGGATTCGCCTTACAAATGACATATAGACGCCCTCTTCGTTTTACGACCTGGCAATCCGGATGACGACTTTTTGCACTTTTTAATGATTTGACTACCTTCATGATTTATTCCTTTTCACTCTTAAATTGACCAAAACGACGGTTGAAGTTCGCAATACGACCTTCTGTTTGAACCACTCGCTGTTTACCGGTGTAGTACGGATGGGAGGCTGACGACACATCTAACGTAAAGTAAGGGTAGGTTTTGCCATCTTTCCATTCGATGGTTCTCTCTGTTTTCAACGTAGAACCAACAACGAAGTATTCATCTACGCTGGTGTCGTGGAACACCACTGGACGATATTCAGGGTGGATTCCTGGTTTCATAATACTTTTCCTCTTAATTAAAGTGTTATGTTATAACATTTTAATTAATAATCATTATCAACAAGAAAAGCAAGAGAAATTTGTGATACTTTTCATCTCAATGAATTCTTAAAGATGTCCACCATGTATTCCATTGAACCCATCGGCGTCATTGAGACACCGTACAAAGAAAAGTTTGCAGTACCGCGCCAGCCTCGCTTAGTACCAACAGCGAAAGCACGCGTAAAACTGTTAGGCGCAGCGAATAGCCCTGAAGCAGTGCGTGGGCTAGAACAGTTCTCTCACGTTTGGCTGTTATTTTTGTTTGATCAAAATCTGGAAGCAGGTTGGAAGCCAACCGTCCGTCCGCCACGACTAGGCGGCAATGAACGAATAGGTGTCTTTGCCTCACGCTCGACTTTCCGCCCAAACGGAATCGGAATGTCAGCCGTTGAAGTGAAAGGAGTCACTAAGCAAGGCGATCAAATCTATCTTGATTTAGGCAGCGTTGATCTCGTGGATGGCACACCGATTGTGGACATTAAGCCCTATATACCTTATTCAGATTCTATTCCAGAAGCACAAGGCGGATACGCAGACCAAGAACCAGAAAAGTCACAAGTCAACTTTTCTGCTCAAGCATTAGCAACGATAGAAAATCGATCCGATACTGACTATGTAAGATCAGTCATTGAACAAGTTCTGGCCCAAGATCCTCGTCCTGCATACAAGAAAAACAAGCCGGACGATAAAGAATATGCGGTAAATTTGTTCGACTTGAACGTAAAGTTCACAGCAACAAGCAACTTAATAACGGTTACCGCTATTGAAAGCTTTTGACAAACGCAATTGGCTGATATTATAGACGGCTAATAAATTTCCCTTTCGGGAACTCCTATACTCCAGCTTGTTCAAGCTTGAGTATCTAACTTAAATAAACGGATAAATTTAATGCGTACCAGTAATTATCTTCTTTCTACTCTGAAGGAGACTCCAAACGACGCAGAAGTAGTGAGCCACCAGCTCATGCTACGTGCAGGTATGATCCGTAAGCTGGCTTCAGGTCTATACACCTGGCTACCTACTGGTCTACGTGTACTGCGTAAAGTCGAAAACATCGTTCGTCAAGAAATCGACAATGCAGGCGCAGTCGAAACTTTGATGCCCGTTGTTCAGCCGTTTGAACTATGGGAAGAGACAGGCCGCAGCGAAAAGATGGGTCCTGAGCTACTTCGCTTTACTGACCGTCATGTTCGTCCGTTTGTACTTAGCCCAACAGCTGAAGAAGTGATCACTAGCCTTGTTCGTAATGAAGTGAGCTCTTACAAACAACTTCCGCTAAACCTGTACCAAATCCAAACCAAATTCCGTGACGAACGTCGTCCACGCTTCGGTGTAATGCGTTCACGTGAATTCTCAATGATGGATGCGTACAGCTTTGACATTGATAAAGACGGCCTACAAAAGTCATACGACGCAATGCACGATGCTTACTGCAAAGCATTCGATCGCATGGGTCTGGATTACCGTCCTGTACTAGCAGATAGCGGTGCTATCGGTGGTAGCGGCTCTCAAGAGTTCCACGTACTGGCTGAAAGTGGCGAAGACATCATCGCATTCTCTACCGAGTCAGATTACGCGGCAAACATCGAAAAAGCAGAAGCACTAGCTCCAGCCTCTGAAGCAGCGGCACCAACGCAAGAAATGACGTTGGTAGATACGCCAAACGCAAAAACAATCGCTGAATTGGTTGAACAGTTCGAGCTGCCAATTGAAAAAACAGTGAAAACTTTGTTTGTGAAAGCGTCTGACGAAGTTGATGCACCAATCATCGCGCTTATCATTCGTGGCGATCATGAGCTGAACGAAGTGAAAGCAGAAAACCTTCCTCAGGTTGCAGCTCCACTGGAAATGGCATCTGAAGAAGAAATTCGTGAGCTTATCGGTGCTGGTCCTGGTTCTCTAGGCCCTGTTGGTCTTAAACTGCCGTTCATCGTTGACCGCAGCGTAGCGGTAATGAATGATTTCGGTGCGGGCGCGAACATCGATGGCAAACACTACTTCGGCATTAACTGGGGTCGTGACGCAGAGCTTGGTCAAGTTGAAGACCTACGCAACGTGGTTGAAGGCGATCCAAGCCCATGTGGTAAAGGCACTATCCAGCTTAAGCGTGGTATCGAAGTTGGCCATATCTTCCAACTTGGCAACGCTTACTCGGCAGCGATGAACTGTGGTGTACTTGGTCCTGATGGTAAGAACGTCATCCTAGAAATGGGCTGTTACGGCATCGGTATCACTCGCGTCGTAGCGGCTGCTATTGAGCAAAACCATGACAAATACGGCATCATCTGGCCAGATGCAATCGCACCATTCCAGGTTGCGATCGTTCCAATGAACATGCACAAGTCAGAAGAAGTAAAAGAAGCCGCTGAGAAGTTGTACGCTGAGCTAACGGCAATGGGCATCGAAGTCCTATTTGACGACCGTAAAGAACGCCCAGGTGTAATGTTCTCTGACATGGAGCTTATTGGTGTACCGCATACCATTATTATCGGTGACCGCTCAATGAAAGAAGGCAACTTCGAATACAAGAACCGTGCTACTGGTGAGAAAACGCCAGTCGCAATGACTGATATTATCGAGCACGTAAAGGCTCAACTAAAGTAAGCGCTCGACGGTTCTCATTTGAAGTAATTTCAAAATAATTAGTAAGGGTTGACTTCGGTCAGCCCTTTTTTATTACTGGGCAACCTTACTACTCCCCTTTAGATCTATTCACTTTGTTAATCTTTGGTTCAGCTTCTTGCTATTAAACTGATTTCATCATCTAAAGGAGGTCAGTTATGGATTTAAAAAGTCTTCTAAACCAAGCACTCAAATCAGACTTACTCAAGCAAGGGGCTGATGCGTTAGGTAAACAAACTAACAACATCAAATCCTCATCAAACTCAAGTAGCCTGAAAACGCTAGGAGCAGGCGCCGTTGGCGGAGGCCTTATCGGCATGCTGATGGGCTCGAAGAAAAGTAAAAAAATGACCAAGAAAATAGGCTCGGGCGCATTAAAAGTCGGTGGCGCTGCTGCGCTTGGAGCATTAGCCTACAAAGTTTATAACGACTGGCAAGCCAAACAGTCCGGTCAAGGTGTTCATGAGACCTTTGACCCCGATGACAGCAAACACAGTGTACTAATTTTAAAAGCAATGATTGGAGCCGCAAAAGCCGATGGCCATGTCGATGAAGAGGAAATGGCCCGCATCGAGCAAGCCCTCGCAGATATGGGCGCAGATGAGCACGTACGTCAGCTCGTTCAGCAAGAACTAAACAAACCGCTCGATCCTGCTGAAATTGCTAATCAGGCGACCTCTCCCCAGCAAGCGTCAGAAATTTATCTCGCATCTTTGATTGTTGCTGATGAGCAAAACTTCATGGAAAAAGCGTATTTGCAAGAACTGGCAAAACAGCTTCAGCTTTCACCAGAAGTCACTCAGCAGTTAGAAGTACAAATGCAGTGATTAAATCTCGCTCAAGCAACTCCTCAACTTGAGCCAAAACAACTCTGCACTTTGAGTTTCAAATCTGCTGTGTGTATATTGAGATAAGTTATCATTTAGTGGAAAGAAAACATGCAAGTATACGGCTGTTGTGAACTGGTTCGTGAGCTTTATGCTCAAATTGGTAGTGGCGATCAAGCTTACATTCCTCAGGCAATTTCATGTGCTGTTAAAGCGCTGAACGATGTTGCGGCGGATGAGTCTCTGCCTAAAGAAGTGCGTGAAAAAGCGGCATTTGCTGCAGCAAACCTACTGATTTCAGATTTTGAGGATAAGTAATGAATCTAGCTAACTTTGAATCCATGGATCCTGTCATGCTCATGAGCATTGTAAATATGAAGCTACGCGACGACTTCGGTGGTGACTTAGATAAACTGGTAGCTTTCTTCGATATCGATCGCACAGCACTAGAAGCAAAACTGGCTTCTGCTGGTTTTGACTTTCTTCCAGAAGCAGGACAATTCCGTTAACCCGCTGCAATCACCGCGGGTAACTGAAACTGGGAATAACCAACATGAAAAAGGGCTTGATGATCACTCATCAAGCCCTTCTCTTTTGTCCAATAGACGTTTCGATTAGCCGAATGAAGCCCAGATGACCGTAGCCACAAGAATTGGACATACAAACTTCACATACGCTGGCCATAACTTACCAAACCAACCTTGCGTAAACTCCGGGCAACCTTGCTCAAGCTCTTTGATTTTTGAGTTGCGATTCCATACCCAACCACCAAATAAGCAGAATAAGAGCGCAGCGGTTGGTTGTAGATACTGAGTAGCAACCGTCGCGACCATACCAAACAGAGCGCCAAAGTTATAAACAATCACCACACTGAACAAGGCGATGAGACCACCTAAAACCCAGCTCGTTGCGCTACGCTTGGTGTTGAAACGCTCACTCACTAACGCCACTGGACACTCTAACATTGAAATGGAAGACGTTAGCGCCGCAATCGTCAGCAATAAGAAGAACACAATAGAGAACAATTGACCAAGCAAACCTAAGCTATCAAACATCAATGGCAATACGGTAAATACCAACGTATCAGAGCTTAATAGAGAGCCATCTTCAGCATAGATTTGAACGCCTTTTTGCATCGCAACAAACATCGCTGGCATCACCACTAACCCTGCAATGAAAGCAACGGCAGTATCTACCATGGTCACGTTCATCGCCATCTTTGGTAGGTTCTCTTTCTTACTCAAGTAAGAGCCATAAATCAGCATTGAACAGCCACCGATCGTAAGCGAGAAGAAGCCCTGCCCCATTGCAGCAAGAATCAACTTGCGGTCCCATACCTTTTCGAAATCCGGTACCAAGTAATGCTTTAGCCCTTCCATCGCACCGTTTTGCGTCATGATGTAAGCAAACAGTAGAGCAAACAAAACAAACAATGCTGGCATCAAACGTGTGGACCACTTCTCAATACCTTGTTTTACGCCACCTTGTACGATGAGAATCGTTAGCACATAAAAAGTAATGGCTCCGAACAAGTTACGTTCAACGCTAAAGCCCTTTAGCCATTGAGTTGCAGCTTCTAACCCCATTAGATCTGTGATTGCACCCAGTAAAAAGCAGATCAACCAACCACCGACAATAGAGTAAAACGCTAAAACAGCGCTTGGTACGCTTAAACCAATCCAGCCCACAATACCGCCGAGCTTTTTACCTACCGGATGATTGGTAAGCGAACGCATACTATCCACCGGGTTGGCTTGACCATGACGACCAATCGCCATTTCAACCACCAGCATAGGAAATGCGACGATAAGAATCATCACCAAATAAACCAACAGGAAAGCACCGCCGCCATTACTGGCAGCTTGGGTTGGAAAGCCCCAAATATTGCCAAGGCCAACTGCGGCACCTGCGGCTGCTAAGATGAATCCGAGACGAGAGCCAAAATGCTCACGAGTCTGAGAAGAGGTTTGCTGTGTCATACTACTCACACAAAATATCATTGAACTAGCTAACTAGTACACTATAGCAATATTCACTATTCAACAAGAGCACTCCGGTTAAATACTCGACAGTTGAAACAATTCACAGTCATTCAGCTTGTAAATTTTAACGTACATCTCACATTCATCATTCTAAGACCTGGCGACTTTTGTCTTTTTCACACGCCTAGAATTTGTGATTCTCCCATCGTGAAGTGAGCCGAAAAATAATGAGCTTTGGTGTAAGGAACGAATAGTTCCTCGTGATACTGTGTCGAAAAGCAGAATATTGTGCTTCGCTTTTTCCCCCTTATGTCTATTTATCAGCTAGTTATTACTCTGTTCTCATTTATATCCATGACTCAAGGAGAGGAAAATGAAGGTCACTCTACTTCACGGAGCGATGGTTGCAGCACTCAGCGTCAGCTACCAAGCTCAAGCCTATAACTGCCAAAGCTTACCCGACTGGGACAGCACTGCGACTTATACATCGGGCACTTTAGTAAAAACGCAAGGAGCCGCTTACGAGGCCGCGTATTGGACGCAAGGCAATGACCCTGTTACCAATTCAGGGGCTTGGGAGGCATGGAAAGCGTTAGGGCAATGTGATGGTGGAAGCAACAACCTAGAGCCAACAGTGTCATTCTCCTCTCCAACAAACAACGCACAAATTCCCGAAGGCAGTGCGATCACCTTGCTAGCCAACGCAGCCGACGAAGATGGTCAAATCGCACAAGTTGAGTTTGTTGCAGGCAACCAAACGGTTGCTGTGGTAACTCAAGCACCATTCGAAGCATCTTGGACCGCTATTGAAGGTGTCTCGCAATTGACCGCGATTGCGACCGATAATGAGGGAGCCGTTACCACCACGACGATTTCTATCCAAGTTCAACCACAAGTCGAGTTGCCACCACCTAGCATTTCACTGACAAGCCCATCGGGAACGGAAGCGCTTAACGTGGGTGGGAACCTCACGGTGGCCGCTCAAGCTGATGATATTGATGGTGTGGTCACACAAGTTGAGTTCTTCGTGAACAATCAATCCGTCGCGATTGATACCAGCGTACCTTACGAATATCAATGGACCGCGAATGCAGGTACACATTCGTTTAAAGCACAAGCGACTGATGACACAAACCTCGCAACCATGAGCCAAGAAGTAACGCTTGTTGTTAGTAATTCAGAAACAGGGACGGGCGGATGTGCAGATGCAGCGCCTTACGCGGCGGGCACGAGTTATCAAGTTGGCGACCTAGTTTCTCACTTCAACCAAAAATATCGTTGTGATGTTGCTGGTTGGTGTTCCTCGGATGCGACATGGGCTTACGAGCCAGGTGAAGGGCTATACTGGCAAGATGCTTGGAGTGGCCTAGGTGCTTGTTCGACGCCACCGCAAGTTACCATTACGGCACCAACGGATGGACAAGTCGTGCTCGCTGGCAGCAATAACGAAATCACGGCTAACGCAAGCGATGCTGATGGCACAGTCACGCAAGTTGAGTTTTTTGCGAACAACACCAGCTTAGGGGTCATCACTCAAGCACCATATTCCGTTACTTGGAACGCCACACTTATTGGCGCTAACCAGCTTAAAGCCGTCGCAACCGATAATGATAACAACACGTCAGAGTCCTTGGTTGGTGTGGAAGTCAGCGATAAAGATTTGGTCGTCTCACTGACTTCACCAAGCAGCGGTCAAACCGTCGGCTTAGGCAAAAACCTCGCATTAAGTGCCGATGCAACGTCTTTAACCTCAGGCATTAAACAAGTTGATTTCATGGTCAATGGTTCAGTTGTCGCCACAGATACGACTGCGCCTTATTCTGCGAATTGGACACCAGCCGCAATCGGACAGTTTACCGTAAGCGCTCAAGCCATTGATCTTGCTGGAAGCGCGACGTTATCTGACGCGGCAGCAATAACGGTGGTTGAGCAAGCAGAGAAACGTCACAAACTCATCGGTTACTGGCACAATTTTGTAAATGGGGCTGGCTGTCCAATTCGTCTAGCGGATATGGCTGATACGTGGGATGTGATTGATATTGCCTTTGCCGAAAATGACCGCAACAGTGATGGCACCGTGCACTTTAATCTATATTCAGGCGATATTTACAGCGATTGTCCAGCACTCGATCCAACACAATTCAAGCAGGACATGGCAGCGCTTCAAGCTAAAGGTAAGAAGTTTGTTCTCTCTCTTGGCGGCGCAGAAGGCACGATTACGCTGAATACCGACCAAGATGAAGCCAACTTTGTCTCTAGCCTAACAGGTCTTATCGCTGAGTGGGGCTTTGATGGTCTTGATGTGGATTTAGAGAGTGGATCTAACTTGGTTCATGGCTCGCAAATTCAAGCTCGCCTTGGTCGTGCTTTGCTTCAAATAGAGCAAAACATGGGTGGCGATATGTACCTAACCATGGCACCTGAGCATCCTTATGTTCAAGGCGGCTATGTGGCTTACAGCGGTATTTGGGGAGCTTACATTCCTGTGATTAATGAGACACGCAGCACGCTCGACCTGCTTCACGTCCAGCTATATAACAACGGTGGTTTGCCAAACCCATATCTGCCAGGCAGTGCACCAGAAGGCTCTGTGGATATGATGGTAGCGCAATCTAAAATGCTTATCGAAGGCTTTGAATTGGCCGACGGCACTCAGTTTGCACCACTACGTGATGATCAAGTCGCAATCGGCTTACCTTCAGGTCCTAACTCGGCAAATTCAGGCCAGGCTCCGACACAGAATATTATCAGCGCACTAGATTGTTTAACCAAAGGCACTTCATGCGGCACCATTAAGCCAGCGTTCAATTACCCGAATTATGCAGGGGTAATGACGTGGTCTATCAACTGGGATCAGCATGATGGTTTTAATTTCTCAAAACCTGTCGGCGATAAGCTCACCGAGATGAACGCGCAATAAGCTATCAAAGAACAAGCGGGTAAAACGGAAATATCGTCTTGCTTTCATTACTTGTTCAAGTATGTAAAAACGAAAAGAGAGCACAATAGTGCTCTCTTTCTTTATACCATTGAGTTCTACTTTTTGAAGGGTAATTAAATCGTAAATACTCGGTAATCTTTTAGCTCAGGGATTTTCTTCAACAAATCGTCTTCTTGCCCTGCCATGTCATCCAACGAGTCACACAAGTCTTCTGCTTGTTGCTCTACCTCTTTCGAATGCTCAGCTAAACGCTCTTCTACTTTCGCGCTGAGTTCAGCCATACTCTCCGATAATGCAGTGAGGTTTATTCCCCCCTCTTCCTTCATTTTTTTCGATAAAGCATCCAACGAACTCGCTAAAAACTCTTTATTGAAGATCTCTTGTGCTTTTGCAAAGTCTTCAGTCCACCCTTGTGTCATGGACTCAAAACTTTCCGCTGGTAGAATGAAATCGCCATCTTTGTAGTAACGTGATTCAACATCAGCGAAAAAGTCCTGTACTGCGACTTTGACGTTATCAAACGCGCCAGGTGCGTCTAGGCTTTCCGCAACATCATCGATGATGTCATTTGCAAGCGCTAAACCATCACTCGCCAACTGCTTTGCTTGTGGAATATACGCGTTCATTTTTTCGCGATAGTCTTCAATTGCCGCTTTTTGGTCGGCATTGAGTTCAATTAGCTCACCTTTGATGAATAGGTTGTTATCCTCATCCACGACAGCTTTATCACCTGTCGTTTGGCGAATTTCCAAGCTTTGCCCATCCATACGGACTTCATTATTGATGTCCACACGACACTGCGCTGCATAACCAGTAGCACTGACCATCAGCAATGAGAGTGTAAAAAGCTTTTTCATGTCATTCTCTTTTATTTAACATTACTCGTGTTAAACATAACACTGAGTGATACATGAGATGTCAGCAAACCGTCACGACTTCGTAACAAGTTGTTTTTTCTCCTATTTTCACATCAATCTCATCGCCTTCTTCTTTCCCGAATAACGCTCGACCAAGAGGAGATTTTGCTGTTAAGACAAAAACTTCCTGAGCCTGATATTTAACAGTCAGACCACCAGAACAAGGGCCTACAAAGAAGTGTTTTTCAAGCAAATTCTCATCTGCGAGAACGACGTAAGCACCTACACCAACAGGTGCGCCTTTAAAGTCGCGAGTCACTAGAGCGCGATATTGACGCAGCTCGTCTTCACTCTCTTGGATTCGCATAGCTTGTCCATGAGCAAGATACGCGGCTTCAAGTGCTAACGTATCGTACTTATGCTCGGGAACAGTTTCTTCATCTGTCGCGGCATCAATGGCTAGCTGAGCCGATGCATGGGCCACTTGAAGTTTTTCTTCCAGATGTTGGATGATAATTTGGACTAAGTCAGCTTTGTTCATACTTTTAGGACGCGCGTTTGGCACTCAGGGTGTGTTAATGTACCTAAGTTTACCATCAAAGAAAGGTTTCCCTATTATGCAAAGTGACTCGCTGCATCAAACACTTCAATCCGTATTTGGTTTTGACTCATTACGCCAAGGTCAACAACCTGTTATTGAAGCGGTTATGAATGGTTACTCTGCTGCGGCCATCTTTCCTACAGGTTCGGGTAAGTCTCTCTGTTACCAATTGCCAGCAACCGTATTGCCCAATCTTACGTTGGTGATCTCGCCGTTGTTGGCGCTAATGAAAGATCAGCTGAACTTTTTGCAAAGTAAAGGGATCCCGGCCGCTTCTATCGATAGCAGTCAAAGCAGAGAAGAGTCACAACGCGTCATGGCAGGGGTAAAAAATGGACAGATCAAAATATTGATGATTTCTGTTGAACGCCTAAAAAACGAGCGTTTTCGTGAGTTCATTCGCCAAGTACCGATCTCTTTGATGGTGGTTGATGAAGCGCACTGTATTTCCGAATGGGGACATAACTTCCGCCCTGATTATCTCAAGCTACCGCAATATCAACGTGAACTAAACATTCCACAATCTTTGCTTCTCACTGCAACAGCAACGCCCGCAGTTATTGAAGACATGAAACAAAAGTTCGATATTGCCAGTGAACATATTACCGTTACAGGCTTCTACCGCCCCAATCTGGATATCTCGGTGATCCCGTGCGAGGAAGCAACGAAACAAGAAAAGCTAAGTGAGATCATCGCCTCTTCACCTAAGCTTCCGACTATCGTATATGTGACACAACAGCAGACAGCAGAGCAAGTAGCAAAGTCACTAATCCGTATTGGCATTAATGCTCACGCCTACCACGCCGGCATGAAAAGCGACGTTCGTGAACAAATCCAACAGCAGTTCATGGATAGCCAAATTGACTGTATTGTTGCAACGATTGCATTTGGTATGGGGGTCGATAAATCTGATATCCGCCGCGTCATTCACTTCGACTTACCCAAATCGATCGAGAACTACGCACAAGAGATTGGACGTGCAGGCAGGGACGGGCAACGTTCTGAGTGCATTCTGCTGGGCAATACGTCCGGCTTAACGGTGTTGGAAAACTTTGTCTATGGTGACACACCTGAACTAACCTCGATTAACTATGTAGTCGAGCAAGCGAAAGAACATGCTCCACAATGGGAGGTAGTGCCACTGCGTTTATCGCGTGAAAGTAACATCCGCCAATTGCCACTCAAAACCTTGTTGGTTTATTTGGAGCTACATAAACTCATTGAAGCAAAATACAGTTACTTTGCGGAATATCGCTTTAAGTTTTTGCACGATCAGCAATTTATTGTGAATCAATTTCAAGGCGAGCGACGTCAATTCGTGGAGGCTATTTTCTCCTGTTCGCAAAAAGCCAAAGTGTGGTGCCAAGTTGACCTAGAAGCGTTATGGATGAACTATCAATCGGAACGCAGCCGAGTTGTCGCAGCCCTCGACTATTTTCACCAGAATGGTTGGATAGAGCTAGAGAGCAAACAACTGACCGACGTGTACTCTGTTTTGCCAACCACACAGGGTTCTGATGTTTTAATCCAACAACTGTATGAACTGTTCCAATCCAAAGAAAGCAAAGATATCGAAAGAATTCACACCATGCTGCGCTTGTTCCAGTCAGAGCACTGTTTGAGCTCACAATTGGCGAACTACTTTGCTGATCACAATGCACCAGAGCAATGTGGTCACTGCTCCGTGTGTCGTGGTCAAGTCGCTTCGTTCCCAGCACCACAAAATGAGGATATTGAGCCACCTCAAGTAGCAATGTGGGTGCAGGAATTTATTCAGCTCTCCCCTTCAACTATCAGCAATGATGCTGTCGCTCGCTTCTTGTGTGGCATTAGTACCCCTTTAATTAGCCAGCTAAAAGCTTCAAAACTGTCAGGTTATGGTGCGATGGCCAACACAAGCTTTGAGCAAGTATTAGATCAGGTAGAAGCAGTAAGAGCCTAGAAAAAGCTCAATTGACGCGCTTGGTTCTCGGGCTTGAGCATCACGTTCAAGCCTAAAAGGCGTATTTCCCGTCCGTTTTGGCGCTTAAGAATATCTCTTAACAAGATCTTGAAGTCCTCAAGCTCTAATTGCGGATGGATATGCTCAATTGTTGTCAGTTGAAAGTCGGCAAATTTAACTTTAATACCTTGTTTAATAATCGATTTATCTGGGCTTGCACGCTCTAAGCGTTTCTCGAGTTCAGGATAAAGTTTATCCTCGATCACTTGCCAACATTCATCATAGCTCGAGATATTCTGGCTGAATGTCCGTTCCACACCGACGGATTTTCTCTCTCGCTCAACGACGACCTCTCGATTATCAATTCCATGGCTACGCTGCCATAAAGATGCTCCCTGACGACCAAACTGTCTCAGCAATTCACGATAGTCGCTGTTTTTAATATCCTCACATCGATAAAAGCCCGCTTGATGTAGCTTCTCAAGACTCACCTTCCCAACACCAGGAATGTTTTCCAGCGGAAGTGTATCGATAACTTCCTGGACCTTATCTGGCGGGATAACAAACTGACCGTTGGGTTTATTCATATCAGAGGCGACTTTGGCAAGAAACTTAATCGGTGCAATGCCCGCCGATGCCGTCAGTCCAAGCTCATTCCAAATGTCGCGTCGAATAGACTCTGCGATCAACGTTGCGGAGCCACGACAAGCTGTCGAGTCCGTGACATCGAGGTATGCTTCATCTAATGATAGAGGTTCAATGATAGGCGTATAACGCTCAAAAATAGCACGAATCTGCTGAGAGACTTGTTTGTACACGTGCATTCGACCGGGAACCACCAGTAGATGGGGGCAGAGTTGCAATGCACGCGCCGTTGACATTGCACTACGAACGCCATATTTGCGCGCCTCATAATTACAGGTGCTAATCACGCCACGCTGTTTTTCATGACCGCCAACGGCGAGTGCAATGCCACGGTAACTAGGATTATCTCTCATCTCAACGGCAGCATAAAAACAATCCATATCGACGTGAATGATTTTTCTAATTCGGTCTGACATAGCCATCAAATACTGTTCAAAAAAACAGTATAAATTAAATCTGCCTTGATAGAAATGAGAGTTTGTAAACGTGCTTTAATCTCGTAACATCACATCAAGCTGATCGACCAACTCTGCCCAGTCTGCGTCTTCTTCAATGGCTTGTTTGAGAAATGTGGCTTGCGAACTTGTCCAAAAGCTGGCTTCATGCAGAGGGGCTGAAGCTCTTTTGTGCCGATGTTCGTTAATAAAGTCCTTTATCTCTTGAGGAGAGCTGCCGAGGCCTAGTTGTTGAAACAATTCAGCCATACCGTGTTGATGCATTTCCATATTTCCTCCTAAGTTGACGCGCTTTAGTTTGAGTATATAACCAAATAACAGTTAAGTACGGTGATTAAAGGGAAATGACTTGGCTGTGAAGTCTGCACCGACTTAAGCTTCCGGTCATCCTAGATTAAACGTAGCAAGCAAAGTATAAACTCTCAGAGAAGTAGAGCGAGAAATATAAAAAAACCCAGCTTTAGCTGGGTTATTTTGTATTACTCTTTGGATGACCGATACTTAAGCAATTCGATCTTTTTCCCATGCAGCCAATTTCTCAGCTCGCGCCGCTTCACGTGCTTCACGTTTCTTACGCGCGTCACATGGTTCTGGACAGTTACATACTTTCTCAATACCTACTGCACCAAGACCGCCACAGCTACCCTTCACTACTTTCTTCTGGAAGATGTAGCCAACAGCCATCGCTGCGATTACCGCAACAAAAACTGCAAACGTAATTAGAAATGTACTCATAAGAACATGCTCACTTCTGTTGTTATTTCTTCATGAACGGCTTGTATGCTTCCGAAGCCAGCTCTTTAAAACCATTTTCCGTCTTCACAATCATGAAAACAGGAATATTATTTTCGTTCGCAATTGCCATGCCTTTGTCTTCACCTAGCACCATAAGACCAGTTGCAAGACCATCAGCAGTCATCGACGATTTATCTAATACCGTTACAGACACCACTTTATGATGAATAGGTTTGCCTGTTCTTGGATTAATAATATGAGAGTATCTCACACCATTACTCTCAAAGTAATTACGATAGTCACCACTTGTTGCAATTGCCATGTCCCCTGGCTCAATAATTTCTTGAATTGAGCGCTCATCAATAGTCGGCTTTTCAATCGCAATGCGCCACGGCACGCCTTCACGATTCACGCCTTTGAGGCGCATTTCGCCGCCCACTTCTACCATGAAGTTATGAACCCCTTCAGATTGAAGGTAGTCAGCAACCACGTCAACCCCCCAACCTTTAGCAATAGTTGATAAATCGACATACAAGTTAGGAATATCTTTGGACAATTTATTGCCATCAACAGATAGATGATGAATGCCAGTATTGGCTTTGCGTGCCGCTAGCTCTTCATCTGTAGGAACGACATCAGGGCGAGCTTCTGGGCCAAAGCCCCACAGGTTAACTAAAGGACCGACTGTCACATCCAACGCACCTAAAGTAAGACCGTTAAGGCGAATTGCTTCTTTCACTACCGTTGCAGTTTGTGTCGAAACTGTAAATGGCTCGCTCGTTTGATGCTGGTTAAAACGACTTAACTCTGAATCATCACGGTAGGTCGACATTTGGTCATTAACCTCTTCCAATAAGCGATCAATTTCCGTCTGCATCGCTTTTGGCGTTGGAATACCATCTTGCTCGATATATTTGATGTTATAAGAAGTCCCCATGGTAGGGCCACTTAGATGAATTTGATCTGCTGGCTGCTCACAGCCAGCCAAAATCAATAGAGAAGCGAATGCAACAAGCCACGTTTTCACTTGTTAACTCCCAATGTTGTTGAATTGATATGGGGAATGGGACCGATTACTTAAATCCAATTACCTATATCAACTGTTGAATATTATTTTTACTTCTACAAAAAATAATGGCTAGCTCTTAGAGAGCTAGCCATAGATTCAATCACTTGGAGGGATTAACCACCGAAGTCATCTAGTAGGATGTTTTCATCCTCTACACCTAGATCTTTTAGCATGCCGATAACAGCCGCATTCATCATAGGTGGACCACACATGTAGTATTCACAGTCTTCTGGCGCTTCGTGATCACGTAGGTAGTTCTCGTAAAGAACGTTGTGAATAAAGCCAGTGTAACCATCCCAGTTATCTTCTGGAAGTGGATCAGACAGTGCACAGTGCCATACGAAGTTGTCATTCTCAGCTTGTAGCATATCGAAGTCTTCTACGTAGAACATTTCACGCTTAGAACGCGCGCCGTACCAGAAAGACATCTTACGCTTAGAGTGTAGACGCTTAAGTTGGTCGAAGATGTGTGAGCGCATTGGAGCCATACCAGCACCACCACCTACGAATACCATTTCTGCATCTGTATCTTTCGCAAAGAACTCACCAAATGGACCAGAAATAGTACACTTGTCGCCTTCTTTTAGAGACCAGATGTACGAAGACATGATGCCTGGTGGTACGTCTGGGTTGTTCGGCGGCGGAGTTGCGATACGAACGTTAAGCATGATGATACCGTGCTCTTCTGGGTAGTTAGCCATTGAGTATGCACGGATTGTCTCTTCATTAACTTTAGACTCGTAACGGAAAAGGTTGAACTTCTCCCAGTCTTCACGGTATTCCTCAGGAATATCGTAGTCTGCGTATTTCACGTGGTGAGCAGGTGCTTCAATCTGGATGTAACCACCAGCACGGAAAGGTACTGATTCGCCATCTGGAATTTGTAGCTTAAGCTCTTTGATGAATGTCGCTTTGTTATCATTAGAGATAACGGTACATTCCCACTTCTTAACGCCAAAGATTTCTTCAGGAAGCTCGATGTCCATGTCAGTTTTCATAGCAACCTGACACGCTAGACGCTCACCTTCACGTGCTTCACCTTTAGTAATATGGTCAAGCTCAGTTGGTAGGATGTCGCCACCACCTGATTTAACTTTTACGCGACACTGACCACATGAGCCACCGCCACCACAAGCAGAAGATACGAATACGCCAGCACCGGCTAGAGCACTCAGTAGCTTACCACCTGGTTGTGTAACGATCGCCAGAGAAGGGTCATCGTTCACAGAAATTGTAATGTCACCTGTTGGTACAAGCTTAGACTTAGCGAAAAGAATCACTAGTACTAGTGCAAGTACGATCAGAGTAAACATCACTACACCAAGAATAATGTCCATTGACTATTCCTTAATTGTTGCGGTTTACCCGACTTACAGTTGAACACCAGAGAAAGACATAAAGCCTAACGCCATAAGACCTACAGTGATAAATGTGATACCAAGACCACGTAGACCTGGAGGTACGTCAGAGTACTTCATCTTCTCACGGATACCTGCAAGAGCAACGATTGCCAGCATCCAGCCCACACCAGAGCCGAAACCGTAAACGATAGATTCAGCAAAGTTGTAGTCACGTTGTACCATGAAAGATACACCACCGAAGATTGCACAGTTTACTGTGATCAGCGGTAGGAAGATGCCTAGCGCGTTGTACAAAGGTGGGAAGAAACGGTCTAGAACCATCTCTAGAATCTGTACAAGTGCTGCAATTACACCGATAAAGGTGATGAAGTTTAGGAAGCTAAGGTCCACGCCCTCAACTAACGCGTTCTCTCTCAGAACTAGGTTGTATACTAGGTTGTTCACAGGAACAGCGATAGTCAGTACTACCACAACTGCAACACCTAGGCCGAAAGAGGTCTTAACCTTCTTAGATACGGCAAGGAAAGTACACATACCTAGGAAGAAAGACAGAGCCATGTTTTCGATGAAAATCGATTTAACTAACAGACTAATGTAATGTTCCATGACGTCCTTACTCCTTCGCTTCTACTTGTTCTGGTTTCAGAATACGGATTACCCAGATAAGGAAGCCGATTAGGAAGAATGCTGATGGTGCTAGTAGCATTAGGCCGTTAGGCTGGTACCAACCACCGTTGCTCACTAGAGGTAGAACTTCTAGGCCAAATAGTTTGCCTGAGCCAAATAGCTCACGGAAGAAACCTACAGTGATAAGAACGAAACCGTAACCTAGACCGTTACCAATACCGTCAATAAGAGATGGTACTGGCGCAGACTTCATTGCGAATGCTTCAGCACGACCCATTACTATACAGTTAGTGATAATCAGACCAACGAATACAGATAGCTGTTTAGAGATATCGTATAGGTAAGCTTTTAGCACCTGGTCTACCACGATTACTAGCGATGCGATAATTGCCATCTGAACGATGATACGCACACTGTTAGGAATGTGGTTACGGATCAATGAAACAGAGAAGTTAGACAGCGCAGTTACAAATGTTACCGCTAGCGTCATTACAAAAGCTGTTTCTAGTTTAGTTGTTACTGCAAGAGCAGAACATACACCAAGAACTTGTAGCGCGATTGGGTTGTTATCCAATACTGGCGCTAGAATGCTCTTTTTAACGTTTTGTGCACTAGACATTAGTTAAGTTCTCCGTCACGAACTTTTGCTAGGAAAGGACCAAAGCCCTTGTCACCTAACCAGAAGTCAAATGTGTGTTGAACACCATTACTAGTGAGCGTTGCTCCTGATAGACCATCAACACCGTGCTCAGAACCTTGCGGTGCGCCGCCTTTCACGACCTTAATCGCTGGCTGATGATCTTCATTGTACAATTTCTTGCCAATGAATTGATCGCGCCATGAAGGGTTCTCTACTTCACCACCAAGTCCAGGAGTTTCACCTTGCTCGTAGTAAGTAATAGCAGACACAGTGTTACCATCAGTTTCAACGGCTACAAAGGCATACATCATCGACCATAGTCCTTTACCGTGCATAGGCAAGATAACTTTTTGGACTTCATCTTGGTCTTTTACTAAGTACACCACTGCTGTATTCGCACGACGACGGATATCAGCGACATCTTCTTCTGGTGTCAATGCGATTGAACGTTCTGCATCTTTTGATGCTTCACGCTGATCGTACGTAGATGCATTACCCTCAGTAAAGTTACCTGTTTCAAGGTCTACCAGACGAGGTTCGATGTACTCAGCAAATAGCTCTGGTACTTTCTTACCGTTCGCGTCAATGCCTGCAACTTCAACGATCTTTGATTGCTTATCTAGGACAGCGTTAGCTTTTTGCTTATCACGCAGACCTACTGCTGCTGTTGATACGATGATTGAACAAACAAGGCTCAACCCGATAACAACACCCAGCGTCTTTTTAATGCTGTCGTTATTACTTGCCATAGCGTGCTAGTCTCCGCTTGATGTTCTTCTCAATCACTACATGGTCGAACAGAGGTGCGAATAGGTTCGCGAATAGAATCGCCAGCATCATACCTTCTGGGTACGCCGGGTTAACTACACGGATCATCACACACATTGCACCAATCAGGATGCCGTACCACCATTTACCTTTGTTAGTAAATGACGCTGATACTGGGTCCGTTGCCATGAAGAACATACCGAATGCAAAACCACCTAGAACTAGGTGCCAGTGCCATGGCATGTTGAACATTGGGTTAGTGTCAGAACCGATCACGTTAAACAGAGTCGATACTGCAATCATACCGATCATTACGCCCGCAATGATGCGCCATGAAGCGATTCGCATGTAAACGATCATCGCTGCACCGATCATTAGAGCTAGAGTCGATACTTCACCAATAGAGCCAGGGATGTTACCGATGAAAGCGTCCATCCAAGTGATAGGAGAACCAGTTACTGTGTTAACTAGAGCACCGTTACCACCTTGAGCCCATTGGCTAAGAGCAGTTGCACCAGAGAAGCCGTCAGCTGCAGTCCATACTACGTCACCCGAGATTTGCGCTGGGTAAGCGAAGAATAGGAATGCACGACCTGCAAGTGCAGGGTTAAGGAAGTTACGACCTGTACCACCGAAGATCTCCTTCGCAACAACAACACCAAATGTGATACCTAGTGCCGCTTGCCATAGAGGTAGCGTTGGTGGAACGATAAGTGCGAACAAGATAGAAGTAACAAAGAAGCCTTCGTTTACTTCGTGCTTACGCACCATACAGAAAAGCACTTCCCAGAAACCACCAACAAGGAATACTGTTGCGTAGATAGGTAGGAAGTAGGTCGCACCTAGTAGCATCTTACTGCCAACCCCGGCATCAGCGGCAATCGTTCCGCCCAGCATCTCAGTTAGCCAGTAGTGCCAGTTACCAGAGATAACTGTCGCTAGTTGATCACCAGCGTACATGTGGTTAAGCGCTGCAATAGCTTGGCCACCTGCGTTGTACATACCCCAGAACATTGCTGGGAATACCGCAAACCAAACCATGATCATGATACGTTTTAGGTCAACGCTATCACGAACGTGCGAGCTTTTATTTGTTACGATACCTGGAGTGTAAAAAACTGTTGCTACAGCTTCGTACAGGGCAAACCATTTTTCGTGTTTACCACCAGGCTCAAAATGATGCTCGATGTCTTCAAGAAACTTTTTAAGAGCCATGAAAATTACCCTTCCTTCTCGATAGTATCTAGGCATTCACGAAGTAACGTACCGTACTCGTACTTACCTGGACATACAAAGGTACACAATGCTAGATCTTCTTCATCCAGTTCAAGCGCACCCAGTGCTTGAGCACTGTCTGTATCACCTGCACATAGATCACGAAGCAGCAGAGTAGGCTCCATATCTAGAGGCATTACGCGTTCGTAGTTGCCAATTGGAACCATTGAACGATCACTACCATTGGTCGTCGTTGTCATATTGAACAACTGACCTTTGAATACGTGACCAAGGAAAGAGCGAGTTACCGAGAACTTATTCTTACCAGGCATTGCCCAGCCAAATAGTTCTTTCTCACGGCCTTCACGTAATACAGAAACCTGTTGATGGTAACGGCCAAGGTATGCGTGTGGACCAGTTGCATGTGTACCTGTCAGTACAGAACCAGAAATCACACGAACTTCGCCAGGCATCAGCTCGTTATCTGTTAGGTCATCTAAGCTTGCACCGATTACGGTACGAACTAGACGAGGGTTATTCACAACTGGACCAGCTAGAGACACAACACGATCTGTGTATAGCTCACCAGTTAGGAACAGCTTACCGAACGCGATAACGTCTTGGTAGTTGATGCTCCATGCCACATTTTCTGCATTCACTGGGTATAGGAAATGCATGTGGGTGCCAGCAAGACCTGCTGGGTGAGGGCCATCGAAGACGTGTTCTTCTACGTTAGACTGTGAAGAGCGTGGCAAACTAGTGCCAGATTTACATACGTAAACCTTGCCTTCTGTCAGGGCTGAAAGAATGTCTAGACCAGCAATGAATGCTTCTTGTTGCTCATTAATGATCAACTCAGGCTTAGCTGCTAATGGATTAGTATCCATTGCAGTTACGAAAATAGCCTTAGTAGAAGACTCGATTGCAGGAACCTTGCTAAACGGACGAGTACGTAAAGCGGTCCATAGGCCAGAGTCAACCAACTGAGTCTTGATCACTTCACGATCTAGACCTGAAAGTTGAGCGGCTTCGAACTTATCAAATGTCACCTGCTCTTCACCTGCCACTTCAATCACTACAGATTGAAGGACACGTTTAGCGCCACGGTTAACTTCGATCACTTTACCGGCTGCTGGTGCAGTAAATTTCACGCCAGGGTTCTTTTTATCTTCAAAAAGAACTTGCGCTTTTTTCACTTCATCACCAACGCGGACATGCATGGTAGGACGCATGCCAACGTACTCTTCGCCAAGCAAGGCGACTTTTTTGATGGTCTTACCATCATTAATCACCTGGGATGGAGTTCCTGCGATAGGAAGATCCAAGCCCTTCTTTATTGTAATCATACGCACTTGCACTACTTTTATCGGGAAAAAGATTCTTTTGATTGCGTAACTTTTAGACACGACATCAGTGTCCGGTTTTGATGTTGTTTTAAACATCAAAATCGCAACATCCTATTAAAAATCTCGTCACAAGGAATACGCGAGATTTATCAGGTGCCGTAGTCTAGCATTTTTTAGGAACTTGATGCCATGACCAATCATTAGAATAGAGGGGTTATTTCGGTAGAATCAGGTCTAAAAGGTCAAAGAATAGTCATAACTTTGACCGATCGCACAAATGCCATATTCCATACATATCTTATGGAAAAGTCATATTCATCGCCTGAAATATCCTGCAATTTCCATTCATTTGTTGAAACACTGTTAACACATTTTTTAACCAGAATTTGTGCCACATCAATGCCCCTAAAGAATGTAAAACGAAAAAAGATGGCCTTAGCCACCTTTTCTCTGCACCTTTATATTTTGCGTCTTTAGTGACCGCCACCCATACACATAGGGCTATCAGGAGCGCCATCTTGTTCTCGCTTCCACTCTTCATCAGTGTATGTATGGATAGCTAGTGCATGAATGTGGTTATCCAGCTCATCTGCCAAAATTTGATGAACTTGGCGATGGCGTCCAATCAAACGCTGTCCCGCGAACGAATCACTCACAACAATCACTTTGAAGTGACTCTCCGAGCCTGGTGGCACATTATGCATGTAGCTCTCATTAATCACTTTGAGATAGCTTGGTTGCAGCTCACTGTGTAGTTTCTTCTCTATGATTTCTTGGATCATATTCGTTCCTCATTGATGCGAATTCCATAAGTATATACCTAAGTAAAGCAGACGTGTATCACTCAAACATCACTCTCATTATTGATGCATTTTACGTTCAACTGATTTCAAAGCGCTTGACGCCATGAACATGCCTAGAGAGCGACCACCACTGAACACGTAAAATTTGACAGCTTTTTGTATCTCGACACGTCATCATTTGCGACAATAACACTTAATTTCTAAATCAACTTACATTTAGCTATGAAAACCGAACTGAATCTTCACGAGCGAAGCTTAACACTTCATCGTTTCCCAAAACGCAGCAATGAAACTCTACAAGCGTGGGATGCCGGTGATGAGTATCTTATTAATCATGTTGAAGAACTTGCTTTGCCAGACAATCAAAACATCCTCGTGATTAATGACAGCTTTGGTGCCCTCTCCTGCTGGTTTTCAGAAAAGCACCATGTAACGCTAATGAGTGATTCATTCATTTCTCATAAGGGTGTGCTGCAGAACCTTGAGCAAAACCAGTGCAATAAGGTAGCATTTGCAACCACGATGGACCCCGTACCTTCCAATACTGATCTCGTATTGCTGCAACTGCCAAAAAGTAACCGTCACCTCGTTTGGATACTCAGTCAGTTAAGAAAAGCACTGCCTGCATCCTGCCCCGTCATTGCAGTTAATAAAGCGAAAGACATTCATACTTCAACGCTAAAACTGTTTGAAAAATATTTGGGTGAGACAAAAACATCTCTGGCCTGGAAAAAGCACCGATTGGTATTTGCTCAAGCAACGGTTGAACCAACAATTGAAGTAAGCCCTTTCACTACTTGGCGCGTTGAAGGCGAAGATATCGAACTCAAGAACATGCCAAATGTCTATTCAGGAGAAAGCTTAGATTTAGGTGCGCGTTTTATGCTGCAGCACCTACCTCAAGACCCATTGATAGATAATGTTATCGATCTCGGTTGCGGTAATGGTGTTCTGTCTGTGAAGTTTGGTCAGCTGAATCCGAATGCTCGATTAACATGTGTTGATGAAAGCTTTATGGCGCTTGAGTCCGCGAAGCAGAACCTGCTAGATAACCTTGGTGAAGATAGAGACATACAGTGTGTTGCAAACAATTGTTTGGACGGTTTTAAACACAACAGCTGCTCTATGATTATGTGTAACCCACCCTTTCACCAACAGCAGGCAATCACCGATCATATTGCTTGGCAAATGTTCTGTGATGCAAAGCAAGTATTAAGTGAAGGTGGTAAGTTACTGGTGATTGGAAATCGTCATCTTGGTTACGACGCAAAACTAAAACGGCTGTTTGGCGATAAGAATGTGAAACTTATCGCTTCCAACAATAAGTTTGTGATTTTACAGGCCACAAAAAATCCTGCTAAATTAAGCGCAAAATAAGCTTTAGCAAAATAGTTAAAAGGAATAATAAAATGAGAAAATTGGTACTTGCGGCTTCGGTTGCGTTGCTTGCTGCGTGTTCAGCGCCTCAACAGCCTCAGCTGAATTTGATGCCAGAAAGCACACTGAGCACCAATCCAATTGTTCAAGGCAAGACTTACAGCTTGACCAGCAAAGATGTACGTGCAGCGCAGTACGTGGCGTTGGTGGATAACGGCCGTTCGAACATTCTTCCTCTTCATGCTAAACAGAATTTACGTATTGCGTTAGAAGAAGCATTAGAGAAGCAGTTTTCATCTCAGGGCTTCCATGCCGATCTAAACAGCAACAATGCAATTGAATTAAACGTTCAAGAAGCATTAGTTAACGTAAAACATTCGGTGATGGAAAATGAGATGGATGCGAAAGTCGTGCTTGAAATCACCGCAGAAACACCAGAAGGCAAGCTGGTCAAAACTTACACAGGCACTGCGAAGCGTTCTGGCACATTGAGTGCGTCTGATGCCGACATTGAGCAAACACTGAATGATGTAGTGACATTAACACTTAAGGAAATTGCCAATGATCCTGAGCTTCGTCAGTACATGCAGGAGCGTTTCTAATGTTACGCAAGGCAATTCTTTCTCTCGCGCTACTCAGTTGCAGCGTTTGGGCTGGACCAAAAGTGGCGTTTGAAACAACGTTAGGTTCATTTACTGTCGAACTGAATGAAGAGAAAGCGCCGATTACGGTAGCGAACTTCCTAAAATATGTAGAAGACGGTAGCTATGAAGGCACTATTTTTCACCGCGTTATTCCAGGCTTTATGGCGCAAGGTGGTGGCTTTAACCAAGATATGCAAATGGTGAAGACTTACGCTCCAATCAAAAACGAGGGTAATAACGGTTTAAATAACGACCGTGCGACGATTGCAATGGCACGCACCAACGCGCCTGACTCGGCTACTCGTCAGTTTTTTATCAATTTAGTCGACAATGATTTTCTAAACTACGGCGCTCGCCCACCGGGTTATTCGGTATTTGGCGAGGTCACGGAAGGATTCGACATTATCCAAAAAATGGCAAAACAGCCAACTACGACGACTCGCGGTATGCGTGATGTTCCCGAGACTCAAATCGTCATCACTAAAGCAACACTACTTAAATAGCCAAAACGATAAGCCCTTTGAATAATCGAAGGGCTTTCTCTTTCAACGGCTTCATTTTATTGGATTGATTTATGTCTTCATTACCTTCCATCACTTGGTTGGAAACGGTAAAAAGTTACCTCGATAAACGACTCATGTGGGTTTTCATGTTGGGCTGCTCTAGCGGCTTTCCGTGGGTACTTATCGGTTCAAATATGTCTGGCTGGCTAAAAGACGCTGGTTTGACCCTATCCGCAATAGGCTACTTTGGTAGTGTCTTTGCGGTTTATGCAATTAACTTTCTCTGGGCGCCACTCGTAGACCGGGTGAAGCTACCAGTGCTCTATCGACTACTTGGACAAAGGCGTAGCTGGATTTTCTTCTGTCAAAGTATTGTACTCGTCGCGACGGTATTTATTGCGGGCGTGAATCCAGCAGAGAACTTGGTGTTTGCGTCTCTACTCGCCTTGTGTATTGCAACCGCATCAGCCACACAAGACATCGCGATAGATGCTTTTCGTATTGATACTTTCCCAAAATCAGAAGAATCTAAGCTGCCACAAGCTTCTGCAATGGCGGTCATTGGCTGGTGGACAGGTTATTCACTACCGGGTTATTTAGCGTTTGTTAATGCTGATAGCGTCGGTTGGAATGGCGTGTATTACGGGATGGCGGTGATAGTCGGCATTCTAATGGTCTTTACGATTTTAGTCGGTGAACCGAAGACTCAACGCGAACAACTTCAGTCTGCCGCTGAACAACGCCACAAAGAAGTGGTTGGTTCAAAAGTCGTGGCTTGGTTTACTGTGACTGTTGTAGAACCTTTCCTTGACTTCTTTAATCGCAATGGCGTCCGTGTCGCGATTACTCTTTTGCTGTTCGTTTTCCTATTCAAAATTGGCGAAGCGTTTTTGGGCAGGATGTCGATCGCGTTCTATAAAGATATTGGTTTTAGTAACGAACAAATTGGTTATTACTCCAAACTGATCGGATGGGGAGCCACTATCTTCTTTACCTTTGTCGGAAGCATGTTCAACGTCAGGTTTGGTATTGTACGTGGATTAATGATCGGCGGTATTGCTATGTCTGCCAGCAACTTGATGTTTGCTTGGATTGCATCGGTAGGCCCAAATGAGCACCTGTATTTAGCAACCATTATTGTCGATAACTTTACGACTGCTTTCTCAACTGTCGCTTTTGTTTCATTTTTGACGATTCTAACCGGACAAGCATTCTCAGCAACGCAGTATGCTTTGCTTGCCTCTTTGGGGAACTTCGGACGAACGACTCTTGCTTCTTTCAGTGGAGAACTGGTGGACTACCTCAATGACTGGAGCACGTTCTTTGTGCTTACCGCTGTTATGGTCGTGCCAAGCTTGATTATGTTGTACTCGCTACGACATTACTTTGATGCTCTATTGGAAAAAGCACGTCACAAGCACTAAGAAGCGCATCAAAAAACCACCGAATTCGGTGGTTTTTTGATGCGAGATATAAGATAAGAGGTCTATGGGTATAGCCCTTTGCCAAACATATTAAATATACGTGCCACACCTTGAGTAAAGATCATCGGCTCAGTCAATACGGTTAAACACAAGCAGTCTTCTCCGGCCTTAGTGTAAGGGCTGTGCTTCACTGACGCGTCTCGAATCATCAAGTCGCCCTCTTCATATTGGCCATCCTCATCACTAAACCCACCATGTAGGATCAATGTAGATTCTAAGCCTTTGTGCGTATGTTGAGGGATTTGCACATCTTCTCCGATGTACATTAAGCTAACACGAGCATCTTCCCCTAGATCAATCTGAGCACTGAAAACCTTGCCTCCGTAACTTCTCCATGACCCTACAAGGTCAGAGAAACGCGCTAAGGTTTTGGGAAGCTCAAAGCTCTTTCCTGCAACATTCACTGCGGCAGGATCTCGGATAACGATGCTATCTGTCGCTGGCTCCGCATTGATAATATCATTGAACATATCGTCGAATTCAGGGACATATTCAGAGGGGATGTCGCTCACGATATTCGCTTGGCTGGCTTCGACATGGTTCACATAAGCTCGGCACTTGGTGCATGTTTCTAAATGGGTTGCGACCACAAGACCAGAAACTGCATCAATGCTTCCCGAAGCGTATGCTTCTAACAAGCTGTTATCTGGGTGTTTGTTCATAGTTGCTCCGTATGCATTGAATGCCTTAGCTTTTCTACTGCAAGCCTCAGCCTGGATTTTACGGTACCGAGGGGTATATCAAATAATTCAGCGACCTGCTGATGAGGTAGCTCTTCAAGATACACCGCTTGTAAAACGTCTCTCTGATTTTTCGGTAAAATATCTAAAAATTTAACCACCTGTTCTTTCAACATGTCTTGCTCTGGTGAATAGTGATCAACAAGATCTGGTGGATAATATTCTGACGGCCAAATGTCATCAGAATGAATGTGTAACTCCTTACCTTTCTGCTTTCTCAACAGATCAAAGCATAGGTTTCGGATTATGGTGTATATCCAAGTCGATAACGCGCTCTTTTCCCCATCATAGAGGTGCGCTTTCTGCCAAACTGTCGCCATGGTCTCTTGCACCATCTCCATAGCAACTTGCTCATTACCAACATGTTTGTAAGCGAATTGCTTCAGCTTGGGTGCGTAAAAACGGAATACAAAAGCGAACGCGTCTTTATCTCGAGCTTTCACTTTGTCCATGTAATCGTTCCAATCACTGCGCCCCAGTTTTTTTGGGCTATCACTCATCATAATCGGCCTTAATTTTAGGGAGGAGTCATCTCCTCCCATTCGTCCTAATCGGTAACGTCATCAACCAACAAGTTGAAGCCACCGTTGTTCCCATCATCAATGGCAACCACTTGATACACAACACCATTCATCACATTGACTGGTGCTGAATCAATAGCAACCGTACTTGGATCGCCTGCCACTGTCACGGTTACATAATAGGTACCTTCAGCGACATATAATCCCTGAACGCTATCTTTGTACGCAAAATTAGCAATAGTTGGATCACTTCCATCTATTCCAGCACTTGTAGTGAGATAAATATCCACCATTTCCGCTACGGGATTCGCCGCCGCATGTGTCACATTCAGCGTCGCGCTAGTTGCCACTGCACGTCTCATGCCTTCAACAACTAGAGGTTCGATATCAATAGCTGGGCTAACAACACCGACTGCGTAAACACTGTAATCCATTCCGCCCGCAACCATTAATCCGTCAACATCGATAATAGGATTGGTTGTTGTGCCATCCACGTAAACGTCAATATCGTAAGCGCCAGCATCGAGATCCAAATAACCACGAATCTCTTTGAACGCTAAGTCGGCAAGAGGACCGAAGGCCGCCCCGTTAACGTTGACATCGACGATCGGCGCTCCATCGACAAGATGTCCGACTCTGACTTCAGCTTGGCTGCCAATATCCTCGATTATAGAAGATCCTGAACCATCCAATACCAACAACTTAACCGGTGACGTGCTATTTGAATCTCCGGTACTGATAGCGGCAATCGTCAAGTTTGAATTAGCAGCAAGAGATATTGTGCCCGAATCAAAAGCAACGCTATCCCCAACAGCAAGTCGAACTTGGTACTCACCAGCGGGGATGTTCAATACGTCTGTAGATGCTTTATATGCAAGATTCATAAGCGGTGTCGCGCTAGCAAGATCAGCCCCTGGCTCAGTGACGTAGAGATCAACGGCAGGAACGCCAGACGCTGCATGAACAACTTGAACATCTAGACTATTGGCATCAGCCATTGAATCGGCGCTGCGAGTCACAACTAAAGGTTCTACTGGGTTTGGCGAACCATCGGCATCACCAACAACGAACACGTTGTAATTGAGGTCTGAATCAAGGTCTAGTTCTGTTTTAGGTATTACGGTCGCGGTTTCATCGCCTGGAAGTTGAACATCAACTTGAATGGAGTTCATGCCCTCACGTAACTTCATGTAACCAGAACCCATACCATAATCAACACCTGTCAATGATGATTTATCGTTTATCCACACATTTGCAAGCGGCGCATCAGAAGACGCATGTACTGCTTGCAAATTGGAATACTCGATGGTGTCGCTGTCGGAGCCACACGCCGCCAGTCCTAATGCCGCCACCATAGTTAGCGCAGCTCTGCTAAATCCTTTCATATCCTTGCCTCTTTGTTAGTCGGGGCTTCTATGGCTTCTGTCAGAAATTGCAACGCAGGAATGCAGTTCTCTGCGCCAACGAGCTGTTCGAACAGATTGCAGTCTAAAGGAAGTAATTCAAGCCAGCGCTGGGTCACCCAAGCTGAGTCATCGTAAAAACGATGCTGGTAGAGGTTTCCAAGTTGAGGAAACTCTTCATAAACATGGGATAACTGCTGGCTTAAATAGAAGAAATCTGGTGAGTTGTCTGGATGTTGCCAATTGTCTAACCATTCGACCTCTGCATGGCGTAAGCCGTCCGCATCTGCACGAACTCGTTTGACAACAAAGCGTTTCTCACCAGCGACTGTAATACCAAGAAGACCATCACTGAGTGTTTCAAAATCAACGATCCTGACCAAAGTTCCGATAGATGAAACATTTCCCACGTCTTTAGGGTCACCTTCACTACCTACTAGGCAAACTCCAAAACCCACATTTTGTAGGCTGCATTCCTTTACCATTCGCTTATATCGTGGCTCAAAAATGCGCAGGTTCATTTTACCTTCAGGGAGTACAACTGAAGTGAGTGGGAATAACATGACTTCTTTCATTCAAACGTCCTCTTTGATTCACCGATACATACGAATCCCTTATCACTCCGATCACTAACGATTTATGTTGGTTAATCGACTGGCTTAAAAAGTCATAAAATCGCTTACGCAAACGATCCAAATCACATATTTATTGCAATTAAATGCAACAAACAAAAAGTTCCGTAAATAAAGATAATTTCGTGACACAACTCACCAAAAACGTTCATTTTTGCACCCTTTATCACTTTCATTTGGGATTTTTATCGCTATTATTCCCGCCAATTGGAAAGCGCAGCACAGATTGCGTGTTCTGAATCATTACAAACATAGAGAGTCCCCTTATGCGTAAATCACTTTTAGCTCTTAGCCTTCTAGCGGCTACTTCAGCTCCAGTATTGGCTGCAGATTACTCTGACGGCGATATCCACAAAAACGATTACAAGTGGATGCAATTTAACCTAATGGGTGCATTCAACGAGAAAGGTTATGCTGAATCTTCTCATGATTACCTAGAGATGGAATTTGGCGGTCGCTCTGGTATTTTCGATCTATACGGCTACGTTGACGTATTCAACCTAGCTTCTGATCCAGGCAGCGACAAAGCTGGTGGCGAGAAAATCTTCATGAAATTTGCTCCACGTATGTCTCTAGATGCGGTAACTGGTAAAGACCTATCTTTCGGTCCAGTTCAAGAGCTATACGTTGCAACTCTAATCGAGTGGGGTGGTAACTCTGATGTTAACTCTCAAAAAATCGGTCTAGGTTCTGACGTAATGGTACCTTGGTTCGGCAAAGTTGGCCTAAACCTTTACGGTACATACGATGGCAACAAAAAAGACTGGAACGGTTTCCAAGTTTCTACTAACTGGTTCAAACCATTCTACTTCTTCGAGAACGGCTCATTCATTTCTTACCAAGGTTACATTGATTACCAATTCGGTATGGATGACGACAAAGGCAATAAGTTCAACACTACAGCATCTAACGGCGGTGCTATGTTCAACGGCATCTACTGGCACTCTGACCGCTTTGCTGTTGGCTACGGTCTGAAGCTATACAAAGACGTATACGGCTTTAAAGATGGCGAAGCTCTACCATGGGGTCATAAGCCAGAGTCTTCTGGTGTAGGTCACTATGTAGCTGTAACTTACAAGTTCTAATTGAACCACTAAGTTTCATCAAAAATGGCGCCTTTCGGCGCCATTTTTATTTGCTTTCCTTTTTTCCCTCATTATCCTTGCAGCAAACCTTTTTAATGAGAGCGTTTGGTGAATATCCTTATCCTCGGTCCAGGTGCGGTGGGCTCACTCTGGGCAACAAAATTTCAGCTTGCCGGGCACAATGTTTCATTGTGGGGAAGAAGTTCAGAGAGCCAACAATCACTTCAGTTGGATGACACACCCGCAATCGTATTCAGTAATCAAGATATTTCCTCCGTAAATCAAGCGGATCTCATTTTGATCACGGTAAAAGCTTGGCAAGTGGAAGACGCTATTCAACCTTTACTGCCTCATATCAACGCAGACACTATTATCATGCTGATGCACAATGGTATGGGTACCGCCTCTGGCGTGGAGAAGGCTCTGCCAAACAATCCGATAGTGCTCGCCACAACGACGCACGGCGCATACAAACCAGATAACCAACACGTACTGCATACCGGTCACGGAACAACGCAAGTGGGTGGTTATAATGACAAAGGAATGCAGTGCGCTTTTCTGCAAGATGTTATGCATCATGCCCTTTCAGAGGCCATTTGGAATCCACACATCCAATCTGCGTTATGGACTAAGTTAGCGATCAACTGCGCGATTAACCCACTGACTGCGATTCACCAGTGTAAGAATGGTGAGCTTGCGCAGCCCAAGTTTAAGATACAACTCGAAAGTATCACTCAAGAACTGGTTGAAGTAATGAGTAAAGAAGGTATTGCTATCGAGTTTCGCTCTCTTTTCGATACGGTAATGCAAGTGGTGAACGCCACAGCTGAGAACTATTCTTCAATGAGACAAGACGTATTCCATCAGCGTCGAACGGAAATTGATTTTATAACCGGATACTTGTTAAAGGCTGCCAAGAAACATCGCATCAATACGCCTGAGAATTTAAAACTTTACCAACGCATCAAACAAATAGAACAAAGCTGGACAGAACAATGAGTAAGAAAATCTTAGTGCCAATCGCTCCGGGCACCGAAGAAATGGAAGCCGTCACCGTTATCGACATGATGGTTCGCGCGGGTTATGACGTTACGGTAGCGAGTGCTGCTTTTGATGGCTCATTGACGATGAAAGCTTCTCGCGGAGTCACATTAACAGCCGATTGTAAGCTGGTCGATATCGCTGATGATGAGTTTGACGCCATAGCGCTTTCTGGTGGTGTTGGTGGTGCAGAAATTTTCCGTGATAGTACGGTGATGATAGAAATCCTTAAGCAGCACATCTACGAGGGAAAGTTGGTCGCTGCTATCTGCGCAGCACCATCGTTGGTATTGCAACACCATGATCTTTTCCCACAATCACTGATGACCTGTCACCCGAGCTTTCAGTCACATATCCCGGAAGAGAAGTGGCGCAGCAAACGCGTGACCTTTGATATCAACCACAACCTTATCACCAGTCAAGGTCCGGGCACTGCTTTAGAGTTCACAATGGAAGTAATCATTCAACTCTCAGGTAAAAAACACGCATGGTCAGTTGCTGAACCAATGATCCCTCTGCCTACTCTGCATTACCATAAGCTTGGTGAAGAATAATGTTTGACGTAAATGCTGTACGTGAGCAATTTCCCGCTCTAAATCAATCCGTCAACGATACGCCCTTAGTGTATCTAGATAGCGCAGCGACAACGCAAAAACCGCAATGTGTGATTGATGTCATCAGTCATTACTACAGTGCGCAAAATGCCAATGTTCACCGTGGCAGTCATAGTTTAACGGCTAATGCCACCAGCCAATTTGAAGCGGCACGAGAACGAGTGGCAAACTTTATTGGTGCAAACAGCTCTAAAGAGATCATTTGGACACGGGGCGCAACCGAAGCACTGAACTTAATTGCTCAGACTTACGCCCGCAGCACGTTACAACCGGGTGATGAGATCTTGATTAGCGAGATGGAGCACCACGCTAACATCGTGCCTTGGCAAATCGTGGCAGAGCAAACGGGCGCCAAAGTCATAAAAGTTCCAATGACATCAGATTGCCAGTTCGACATCAGTGCATTTGAGGCGCTTCTGTCTGACCGCTGTAAAATTGTTGCTTGTGCGCAAATCACCAACGTCACGGGCACACGACAACCTATCGAAAAAATCACTGAACTAGCGCACAGCGTTGGCGCGGTTGTTGTGATTGATGGCGCTCAAGGCATCGTCCATGAGCAGCTTGATTTATCGGTATCAGATATCGATTTTTACGTTTTCTCAGGTCACAAACTTTATGCGCCAGCAGGTATTGGCGTCCTATACGGCAAACTAGAGTTGTTAGAAGCTATGCCACCATGGCACGGCGGTGGTAAAATGGTTGAACGCGTTTCGTTCGAGAAAACGACGTTTTCTGCACTTCCTGGTAAATTTGAAGCGGGCACACCAAACGTTGCGGGCGCGATTGCTCTAGCGAAAGCCATTGAGTGGTACCAAGGTTTTGACCATCACGAAGTAGAGGATCATCTCCATGTGCTTCAGGATAAGTCCTACCAAGCACTAAGCGCGTTGGATGACATCCATATTCTAGGCTACCAACCGAACGCCTCTGTACTGACGTTCGTCATGGACGGCGTTCATCACCAAGACATGGCAACGCTGCTCGATCAACAAGGCATTGCGGTACGAGCAGGACACCACTGCGCTCACCCATTGATGGATGCGCTAAACGTGAAAGGAACGGTACGCGTTTCTTTTGGTATTTATAACACGGCTGAAGATGTGGATAGATTCATCGCCGCCGTAGAAAAAGCCGTCGACATGCTATAACGCCAACGGTTTGATTTGGAGTAACCAACAAGGTTACTCCATCTGCCTATCCAGAGTCGCCACGCAATTTCTGCCATTTCTTTTCGCAGCATAAAGCGCTTTATCTGCATGCGCATACAAACGTTTGGTGGTTTCATTTCTGCCTATTTCCACCACGCCTACACTCACCGTGACCGGAATTTCAATCTTTTCAAATTCGAACTGACAATTTTGAATATGGGAACGTACTTCCTCTCCTACCTCTTTCGCCGCCGACAGAGAAGTTTCTGGCAAAATAATCGCAAACTCCTCCCCTCCGACTCTTGCAAAAATTTCGTCTTTGACGAGTAAGTGAGAAACCAAATCAGCTAACGTCTCTAAGACATAATCCCCCGCATCATGACCACGTTTATCATTGATGACTTTAAAAAAATCCAAATCAAATAATAACAACGCGGAGTGATAATCCGGAGCTTGGGATTTAATAACTTCTTCTGTGAGCTTTTCGAAAAAGACACGTCGATTGTAGATGTTGGTAAGAGCATCAATTTGGCTTTGATGGCGAAGAAGGGTTTCAACTCGGTGGCGATTGGAGATGTTACGTGTAAGAATAAGGACAACGCGACGACCTCGGTATTTTATAGCGAGTGGGCAGATCTTGCCTTCGTAGTATAGGTCGCCTCTTGGCCCACTGTTAGCATCTATTCCCTGAATGCTGTCGGCGCACATCTTGTACTCGATCGTCACAATACTGTCTTGTTTCAGTGACCGATTTATCTGTTCGATAAACCAGTCAGCTTTATCTTTCTCAAGTACGCTGTGCAGCGTCTCACCTATCAAATTACTTCCATCGTGATAGGCTTTTTTATCTGTTCCTCCAAAAACATCAATATAGATACCATCTTCACTCAGAATAAAAGTGGGGTCTGGCATTCCGGATAACACGTCTTGCGCATGTTCCAAGGTGAATTGCATATAGGGAGGTTCCTAGCATTTGTATCTAAGTAACCCAATCGCTTCCAAGTGTGTTTCCACATTGGGGAATAAGAGCGAATGGGGCATATGTCTATTATCTAATATAGACAAATTTTAAATACAATTGAGTTTATAAAAACCAAGTGGGCAATATAATGAACCAGGATCAATAGAATGGTTAATTAACGCTAAAATAGTCGACCATTTGCATACTTTTTATCCACATGCAAAAAATATCTCAACTCAGATACAAAAAACGCCAAACAGCTAGGCTATTCGGCGTTTTTTTTTAAATTGGGAAAATGACTCGTTACACGGCGGTTTGCTTAATCTGCTCTACAATAGCTTTCAAACCATTACCACGTGACGGGCTTAAATGGGAGACAAGCCCCAGTTGATCAAAATAAGCATCAATATCAAATGCTTGAATTTGATCGGCCGTTTTACCGTCATAAGCTGCCATTACCAAGGCAATCAATCCACGGACGATACGCGCATCGGAGTCCGCACAAAAATGCCAAACGCCATCTTGCTCTTGGCTCACTAACCACACCAAGCTTTCACAGCCCGAAACGGTAACTTGTTCTGATTTCAGCTCTTCTGGCATTTGTGGCAGCTTTTTACCCCACTGAATAACCTGACGGTAACGATCTTCCCAGCCTTTAAATTGCTGCATAGTCGCGACAATGTCTTCGCTGGTGATATCTGTACCAAATGGAGAAACGGGAAAATCTGTCATGATGCGCTCTTCTTCTAGTTTACTTCTTATATTTTGAAATCAACTTCTCAACGATTCGCGATACCGCGACAAAGCCAAACGTTGCAGTTACAACAGTCGCCGCACCAAAACCGCTAGCACAATCCATACGTTTTGGGCCTTCCGCTGTCGACTTCACACCACACACTGAACCGTCTGCTTGAGGGTACTTCAGCTGCTCGGTTGAAAACACGCAATCAATACCAAACTTACGAGCCGGGTTCTTAGGGAAGTTATGATGACGACGCAGGGTGTCTTTGATTTTCTTCGCTAGAGGATCTTGGATCGTTTTCGTTAAATCAGCGAGCATGATCTGCGTTGGGTCAACCTGACCACCAGCGCCCCCCGTAGTGATCACTTTGATCTTGTTGCTGCGGCAATACGCCAACAAAGACGCCTTCGCTTTTACGCTGTCAATGGCATCCAGCACGTAATCAAACTCTTTGCTTAAGTACTCATGTTGATTGTCTGGCGTGATGAAATCATCAATCAGGTTGACTTTACACTCTGGGTTGATCAATTTGACACGCTCGGCCATCACTTCAATTTTGCTTTGGCCAACGGTGCCCGTCATCGCATGAATTTGGCGGTTAATGTTCGTGACACAAACATCGTCCATATCAATCAGAGTTAGCTCACCGATCCCTGTACGAGCCAGCGCTTCCACCGCCCATGATCCCACGCCACCAATACCAATCACACAAACGTGTGCAGCGCGAAGAATGTCCACTTCGCTGTTGCCATAAAGACGACGAGTGCCGCCAAAGCGTTGATTGTAGCTGTCAGATGCTGGGGTATCGAGTTCACGCATATTGAAGTCCAGATGATCGATAGAAAAACAAAGAGTGCGATTTATACGCACTCTTTGATGAAATGTCTAGATAAGAGAGTGTTCCTCTCTCTTGGACGACTATTGTAGCTTTTCTGGCGGTAAAGCCCAAGGCGCTTGAGTTGGTGAGTTTTCTAACCCAAGTTTCCACACTCGACCAAAATGCTTGTAGTGCCCTGCTTCCGTTCCTGCTCTCGCACCAATGCCATGATACAGATCCAAATGGTTCTGTTTTACCGCACCACCAGTGTCTAAAACGATCAGCATTCGCAGTTGATGCGCACCACTCCACGTACCATCAGCATTCAACAGTGGCACTTCCGCCAAGATTGGCGTACCCATTGGTAAGATAGAACGGTCACCCGCGACAGCGGCCATTGGCAACAACGGAATACCAGCCGAGCCTGTTACTGGCGCTTCTGCTTTTGGCGCAAAGAAAACGTAAGAAGGGTTTTGCTCCAACAACTCGCGCACTGTCGCATCGTCGTTGTCCATCACCCACTCTTTAATCGCTTTGAGAGACATTTTTTCACGCGGCACTTCACCACGTTCAATCAAAATTCGGCCAATGCTGACGTAAGCTTTGTTGTTTTTACCCGCGTACGCAAAGTACTCCAACGTATCATCATCTTCAAAATGCACATAGCCACTGCCCTGCACTTCCATCATAAATGGGTCGATACGATTAGGCGCGTAACCTAGCACCAAACCTTGTCCATCTAGTGCTCCATTGTAGATCTCCGCGCGAGTCGGACAATCTGATGAGCAGTTTGGCTTGCCATAAACTGGGTACTTAAAAATGTCGTTTGGTGTATGACGCAGTTCCATCACGGGAGAAAAGTATCCGGTAAACAGCACATTACCTTTTTTATCACCACCACCCAATTGCGCGGCTTGAATGCCAAACGCACTCAACGCACTGGTATCTCCGCTCTGTTGCGCCCACTCACTTAATCGTTGATATAGCGGTTGGTACATCTTCGCCATGGATGGTGACTTTATCACCACTTGCTCAGCTTGCTTGTTAAATTCAGTAAAATCGCGTGGTTTGTTAGACTCAACCACATCCACTTGATTGAGGATCTGAGGAAACTCACCATCAAGATATTGCTGAGCACGATCATTTTGTTGAGCACAGCCAAAGAGTAGGCTCAAAGAGATAATAGGAAGGAGTTTTTTTAACACGTGTCTTTTCCGTAAAAGAGAATAGCAAAAGGATGGCAAACAAATGCATACGGTGCAATTGAAAAGCAACGACAAAATGTTTCAACGCTAAGCCAATCCGTTTACTCGTTGTGAATTCATTCAGTTAATGCAACATGATAGCAGCGGAAGAATTACGGAATTGTCCGGATTATGTTTGAAAGTAAGATTTACTGATTGAGAGATGAAAATGTGATCATCCATGTGACTCACAGACGCAAGGACTCTCAGCTTAAGAGACAATAATAAAAACGACTATCTTACCGCAATCCTTGAACGCCCCTCCAAACGGAATACAGGTAGATAATGTGCATTGGCATCCAGTTTCATTTCTGCATGCTGCTTACCCACAAAATTGAAGTGCCGCTCATTTGAACCCACTCGATACGAAAACGAATCCCCATCGAATTCAAAACTGGTAGCCACTGTAGAACCATTTACAGTAACACCGCGCTCACTCAACACAAATTCTTCACGAGCATAAGGCGCAACATCTTGCTCAACCCAGCGGCCATAAATAGTCGATTTAGGAATGGGCGGATTAATGGTTCGAGTAATCAAATCACTATACAGCATGCACACGACAACGGTTCCAACTATCGCTATAAGCATAAGAGAACGCTCTAGCCACTTACGAAGCATTGATTTAGATGACGTTTTTGGCAGATTTGAAGCAGTGATCGCAGCATTCTTATTAACAGCAGAAGACATGAGGTTCACGTATTGAGAAAAGACGCGCTCATTGTAACTCTCCCCCTCAACGGGACCAAGAACCTACCTCAATATGTTTGTGCTTTATTCCAAAATTTCACCTTGCCACCAAGTGAATAAAAAGGCATTATTTTGACATAATTAAACAAAGGAATGGCTGTAGTGAAAATTCGTAGTACTGCTCTCGTAAAAGGATTCCGTCAATCAACACCTTATGTCAATGCTCACCGCGGAAAAACCATGGTGATCATGCTGGGCGGAGAAGCCGTCGCACACAAAAATTTTGGCAACATTATTAATGATATCGCCCTCATGCACAGCCTCGGAATCAAAGTCGTGGTGGTGTATGGTGCACGTCCTCAAATTAATCAGCTGCTAGAAAAACAAGACCTCACTACGCCTTACCACAAAAATATCCGCATTACGGATGAATCGGCTTTATCTGTTGTTATGCAAGCTGCCGGACAACTTCAGCTTGCGATTACTGCGCGCCTATCAATGAGCCTCAACAATACTCCGATGGCAGGTACCCAGCTCAATGTCGTTAGCGGAAACTACATCATTGCCCAACCACTCGGCGTTGATGATGGTGTGGACTATTGCCATAGTGGACGTATTCGCCGCATTGACACCGATGCTATCAACCGCACTCTTGATCAAGGTTCAATTGTTCTGCTAGGTCCCATTGCTAGCTCTGTGACTGGCGAGTGCTTCAATTTATTATCGGAAGAAGTCGCCACCCAACTAGCGATAAAGCTGGGTGCGGATAAGCTGATTGGTTTTTGCTCCGAACAAGGTGTCATTGATGACAACGGCAATGCTGTCGCCGAGTTACTGCCAATTGAGGCGGAGCATGTCATCAAAACACTCTCTGAAAATACGTCTCCTGACCTAGATTACAACACTGGGACACTGCGCTTTCTTAAAGGCTCTATTGCCGCTTGCCGTGCCGGAGTACCTCGTAGCCACTTGATCAGTTATAAAGTAGATGGCGCCTTAATTCAGGAGTTGTTCTCTTTCGACGGCATCGGAACCCAAGTTGTTATGGCGAGTGCTGAACAAGTGAGGCAAGCTAATATTGACGATATTGGCGGTATCTTAGACCTCATTCGCCCGTTAGAAGAACAAGGTGTACTGGTTAGGCGCTCTCGAGAGCAGCTAGAGCAAGAGATTGGAAAATTTACCATCATCGAAAAAGACGGTTTGATTATTGGCTGTGCTGCCCTTTATCCATACCCAGAAGAGCGTAAAGCTGAGATGGCTTGCGTAGCAATTCACCCTGACTATCGTGATGGAAACCGAGGTTTGTTACTGCTCAACTACATGAAACATCGTTCTAAATCCGAAACCATTGATCAGATTTTTGTCCTCACGACACACAGTTTGCATTGGTTTAGAGAGCAAGGTTTTTACGAAGTCAGTGTCGACTATTTGCCTGGAGCCAAACAAGGGTTATATAACTTCCAGCGTAAGTCCAAAATCTTAGCGTTAGATTTATAGCTTAACCTTAAATCAGGGAGCGAAATTTAACGTTCCACTATACCAACTAACCTCAAAGGGCAGGATTCAGTTCATTAACGCTCAACCCTGCACATCGAGCTTGTTTAGGAACGAGTTTGTTTAGGAGTAAGGCCACACATAAACCCTACTCCGGACTAGCGGGTCATCATGTAAACCCAACTTAGAAATGCGCAAACCATTGCTTGATTTTTGTTCCAATTTTATCTTTTAAATATACATTTGGTTGGCTATACTCTGCTCGCTAGTGATTGGTTTTTAACCAATACGAATGGATCTAGGTGATGTAATGTAGCCTTCACCCTAAAATACTGGGCAATTGAAAAACTAGTTAGCTCCGTATTGCACACCAAGGACAGTTGTTAATCTGACTTTAAATAAGCCGAGACGAGCACTGTTATGAGAACAATCATTTGTAATTCGCTTCAAAGCTTCTGGGATATGGCTGACAATCAGTTTTTAGAAGGCCTAGATGTCCACTGTGTTTTCCCCGTAAATGACGCTGTCCGAGATTTTATTCTTGCTTATCAACAGCAATACAAAATACGCAGCGTGTCTTTTACCAATGCGTTTGCAAAACATGCATAAAAGAAGACCGAGCCATAAGCTCGGTCTTCTTTTACGTACGTAATCAATTCAAAACAAAATCATAGCCAACAAAGATGCAAAAATAGTGACTACGATAAAGATTAAAATAGTCCAGTACACTACCCCAATACTTATGAACCACTTTGGGCAAACTCTACGAATATCTGTTAGCTTTCTTTTTTTGGCCAACTTAGGAAATGCAACTGCGGCAACAAGGGCTAATCCATGTATTAAGGCCCCAAAGTGACATCCAGAAACTAAAGCAAGCTCAATATCTGTATAATGCTCACTAGTGTACGCATAGCGCTTTACTTTTTGCGGCGTGATAACAATAAGCAAAATACCTACTATCAGGTACCAAAAAACTAACAAAGCACCTGCAACAAAAAATGTAATAAAAGAAACTTCTAATAACTGCAAACTTCACCGACCTTCTATTCCAGCTCTCAAGTAATAGACATCCAAACCACCATTGAGCCTAAAGTGATCATAGCTAGAAGCAATAAAACGCTTATATAAATACGGCAAATTCCGATGAATAGACCGGAGCAAACTTGATGAATATCAGCAAAGCCCCTTCTCCTCGCTAAAGTTGGTAAAGCGACCGCCGCAACTAAGCCTACACCATGTACTAAAGCACCAAAGTGAAAACCCGAGACTAAGGCTAACTCTACTTCTGAATAATGTTTCGGATTAAAAGCAAACCGCTTCACCTTTGGCGGTATAAAAAATATAAAAATTGCTCCGATAATAACGAACCATAAAAACGCGACTCCTCCGGCGATAAAGAAGGTTAGAAAGGACGAGTCGAGCAAACTCATATTCAGTTGCCTTTGATATGCGAATGAGAAAGGAGAAATATACCTTTAAGGAAGAATATTACTCAATAGCAATCCATTTTTCATGAAAACGAAATGGCGGATATAAGACCCGCCACAAAGAATCATCTTCGAAAATGTCACAATCACAAGTAAAAATTAATTCGTAAGCCGCTGTACTAATCCACTCGCGCGAGCCGTTTTCACCTTAATGCCTCGCTTCAGAACGTTGAGTTCGGCGTAAAGAGCTAAACGCTTTTTCGCGCGGGTAATGCCTGTGTAAATCAACTCACGAGTTAATATCGGGCTAAAGTCTGGTGGCAAAATCATCAGGGTGTAATCAAATTCACTGCCTTGCGATTTATGGATGGTCATGGCGTAAGCCGTTTCATGTTCAGGTACTCGGCTTGGCAAGACCGATTTCACACTGCCGTCAGGTAACTCGAAAAAGACTTTCAAACGCGGTTCTTCTTCACTGTCATCTCGCATGCAAATACCAATATCACCGTTATACAAACCTAAACCATGATCATTACGCGTAACCATGACAGGTCTGCCGTGATACCAAATTTCATCCTGAACTTGAATGAACTTGCGCGCCGCAAGCGCTTTCTCAATGCGTTGGTTTAGCCCAGCCACACCGAAGTCACCTTCACGGATCGCGCACAGCAGTCGGCATTGGTTGAAGGTATCTAACACCGCTTTGGCTTTGTGCGTTAGCGACTCTGGCTCTCCGGTTTTAGGATCAGTTTCCTGTTGTCCAATGCGTTTGAGGTAACGACCGTATTCCTGCACCAACGTCTGCATCATTTGGTTGTAATGTTGACTACTTAGCGCGAAATGTTCGATATCGGAAAAGTCACGCGCCCAGACGTTATCTACGCTCGCAGCAGAACCGGAATTAACCGCTTTTGCCAACTGACCAATGCCTGAGCGAGCATCAAATCGGTAGCTCTTTTGCAGCATACATAAACTATCGGCAATGCTAGATGCACTGTTACCCGTATGCGCTAAAGTATCGAAACCCGTCAGTTTTGCGATGGCTGATGCCTGCTCTTTGCCATAGCCCAATGCATGGAACGAACAGATATCACCCAACACAGCCCCAGCTTCAACTGAAGCAAGTTGGTCTTTATCACCTAGCAAAATCAGCCGCGCATGTTTCGGTAAGGCATCGACCACTTTGTACATCATTGGCAAATCGACCATCGACGCTTCGTCGATAACTAAAATATCCAAATGAAGTGGATTTTGCTTGTTGTGACGAAATTCTGCGCTATTAGGAATCGCGCCCAGCAACCGATGTAAGGTGCTTGATTCAGTCGGAATTTTGGCTTTTAGCTCCAGAGAAACTGGCAGCTCTTGCACCGCTTTACCAATGGACTCGGTTAATCGCGCCGCCGCTTTCCCCGTCGGGGCTACCAGCTTGATGGTTAGATTTTTCTCGTGCGTCGCCTGTTCAATCAAAGCGGCAAGTAATTTGGTTACTGTCGTCGTTTTACCCGTACCTGGGCCACCAGAAATCACAGCAAATCGACGGGTTAACGCAACTGCCGCCGCGACTTTTTGCCAGTTCACGCAAGCCGAGAGTGGTACGAGTTCATCCAGTGTTTGCAAATCTTGAACCTTGCGCGCATTGCTAAGCACGGAATCAATGGCGTGCCAATCCAACGATTCGCTTGCGACCACATCAAGGTGGTCACACACCAATTGTTGACGCAACACTTGGTTGCTGCTTCCCGCTTCTACTGCTTTGCCCAACGCGTTAAACAGAAAATGGTATTGGCGTGCAAACAAATGGTTGAGCAACGCGGATAATCGCGCAAACTCTTGTGGTTGCAAGTTAACTGCGGCGCCCAACTGATTGAGCTTTTCCGCCAATGTCACTTCATAATGCCAATAGCGGTGCAGATACAGACGCTCGCCATCGAACATCAGCGGTAAGGCTTCTCCTTGCGCGCCGACCAAGCTGGAATTTTGTAATACTTGAATCCAGTCTATGTCTTGCAACTGTGTATTGAGCGCCAATGCCGACTCACCAAACAGCCCTAACTTACTGGCTAAATCCGCAGATTGCCCTTGCGCATCGAACAGAGACAGACAGATATGTCCTTTGCCAAGCTCACTACTGACAACACCAGCGATAAACGCCAGTGCTTGGCTGTCCGACGATTCATCATGCGTTTGAGAATGAATAAAACAGGCGAATTGGTAGTCGAGCTGACGAATAGCACCTTTGTTCGCCAAGCGTTCCAGCACTACCAATAGACTATCTTGGCCAGAATGAAGATTGTGATTTGTCGTCATTAAAGTAGCTCCATCTGCCCGGCTTGAGTTGAGCGCGTTTCAAGTGCTTGACCATCAATCAAACGATCCATCTCTTGTAAGAAGTCTAAGGTTGGTTTCGCGGCAAAAATGCCGTGGTCGCTCTGCCCATCCATGCCGCGTAAGAACAAGTAATACACACCACCGAAGTGCTGCTCATATTGATAATTCGCCAATCGGCTGCGTAGGAAACGATGCAGTGCTAACGCATAAATCTGATACTGCAAATCGTAGCGGTGATCCGCCATGGCCGATTTCAGAGCCTCACCATGGTAGTGCGTCACATCGTCGCCAAGATGATTCGATTTCCAGTCAAGCACGTAGTATTTACCTTGATGTTCAAACACCAAGTCGATAAAACCTTTGAGCATGCCTTGCACGGTTTGGAAACCTAAATCCCCCGCTTTCGCCGACAACGGATCGTGACGTTGAATGACTCGGTTTAACGCCGGTGCAGACAACACTTCAATCGGCAGCAAAAATTCCATCTCCACCAAACGTTGCGACGGTGCTTTTTGATTCAGCAGCAAAGACTTACCATCCAACGGCGTTGCGAGTACGGTATCAATCAATTGCTGTAAAATGGGCAACCACTCTTCATCGAACTGTTCGCTTTCCATCAAGCCAAGGATGATTTGTGTATTCTCTGCCGTCGTGGCTGGCTGAGTAAATTCAATTTCCTCAAACAAGCTGTGCAGGAACGTACCCGGACGCGCACCACGAGGGAAGGTAAAAATAGAACGCTCTGGCTCCACCAAATCCGCTTCGTCTTGCTCTTCAGATGAGTCGATATCAAAACCCGTAATCTCAATCGTGGCATCATGCTCGGCGTGATGAGAGCCTTGCTTGACCAAGCCAGAATAACTGGTGATGCGCCAGTTTCTGTCGATAGGGTTTTGCAGCTCTTTCGCGCTAAGATCGTGTATTTCTTCTTGTGGCGCTACGTACTTCTCTTCGAGTTGCTGCGGCGGATCGGCCACAACGACACAATCAAGCTCGTCTTGTTGCTGTGTTAAACCTTGGTGCAAATCGTTAATGCCACCTTCTTGACCATTCTGAATCAAATAGCCAATCGCACTGCGGTGTACGCCAGTTGGCTCTTTGGTCGAACGACCATTTCGCAAAGGCGAGGCTCCAATAAAACACGCATACACAGCACGCGTTAGTGCCACGTATATCAAGCGTAAGTCTTCCGCCAAACGCTCTTTATCCGCTTGCTTCATGGACGCATCGTTGCCAGTGATATCCAGTACCGTGCGGTCACTGGCTGCATCGTAATATTTGGCTTCGCTGGCTTCTCGATAGCTGAACACAAACGGCAGAAATACGAGGTCATACTCCAAGCCTTTTGATTTGTGAATAGTTACGATCTGCACTAAGTTACGTTCCGATTCTAAACGTTGGATTTGGTCATCACTGCCACCCAAACCGTTTTCCGCATCACTGATAGACTGAGCGAGCCAACGCAGCAGACCGTGGTCGCTATCCAGTTCATTACTGGCTTGTTGAAGCAGTTCACCGATGTGCATTAAATCGGTAAGTACTCGCTCACCATTCTCACCCTGTGAACTCGCGCCTTCTTCTAGTAATCGCTCGGCAATATGGCGTTTGCTGATCACCGCGCGCAACATCGGCAGCACACCACGCTGAACCCAAAGTTTGCGATATTCTTTGAATTCGTTAACGGCGTTTTCCCACACCACTTCATCGTTATTAAGCGCATCCAAACTTGCTGCATCAAGGGCAAACAGCTCAGAAGCAAGACTTGCACGCAGCGCACGGTCATTTTCTGGAGTCAGCACCGCTTGCAGCAGGCGCTGTAAATCCTGCGCCACCGAACTGGTAAACACACTGTCTCGGTTAGACAGGTACACGCTGGCAATGCCTTGATCAGCCAACGCTTGTTTGATCATTCGACCTTCGCTACCTGTTCGAACCAATACCGCGATATCGCCCGCTTGAACCGCTTTCTGTTTTTCGCCATTCACCAGACACGCTTGCCCCTGTTGAGCCTGCGTCAAAATAGTTTGGATTTGGCTTGCGGTCGCCTCTGCCATTCGAGTCAAATACTCGCCTTTTGGTAGCGGTTTATCGTCCGCTTCTTGCAACCAATAAGTCAGCGCCGGTTGCTTTTGGCCACCCATAGTCCAAATGCGTTTTTCGGCATTGGGACTGTACTTAACGGGTAAGAACGGAATATCTGAATCATAGATAAATGGACTGTCTGGCAAAGCAAATACTTGGTTTACCGCCTGCACCATATCGGCGCTAGAACGCCAGTTGGTTCCTAACGTATAGTGGGCACTTACTTGGTTACGCGCTTTGATATAAGTGAAAATGTCTGCGCCACGAAAGCCATAAATCGCCTGCTTGGGGTCACCGATCATAAACAAACCACATTCCGGGTTGTTCAGATAAATACGACTGAAAATACTGTATTGAAGCGGGTCGGTATCTTGGAACTCGTCAATCATTGCGACGGGATACAAAGTACGAATACGCGCCGCTAAAAGCTCGCTTTCGTCCGTATCGATAGAAGCAGAAAGTTGCGTCAGCAAATCATCGAAAGAGAGCCACTGTTTTTGATTTTTCGCGTTGGCCAGCATTGCACGACAATGCTCAATCGCATGAGCAAGCAGTGGCGCTTTTAAGCTGATTGGATTGGCAAGAAATGTTTCAATGGTTTCAAATACCGCATGCTGCGGCGCACTGCCTTTCGGTGTTTTTTCCAACAAGACGTTTTGCGCGAATTTCTCCAGCTTGTCTGGATAATCGTAACCTGTGGTTTCCGTTGCTGCCCAAGCGTTTACCGCCTCCAACCACGTCGGCAGAGACTTTTTGGTGTAGCTGCGTTTGTTAATATCTGAATCTGAAATCAGCGTGAAGAAGTCATCTTGGCTTTCTCGCCACTGTGCTTTTAATTCATCAATTTTTTTCAAATTTTCAGTATGAAGATCAGCCAAACTGCCTTTCATTGCAGGAACGGAAAGGCTTAACGGTGCACCAGTTAAGTAATTGCTGATGTCAGACAACAACGCAGATGGAGAGCTCCATAGCTGGCGAATTTCCCCAGCCAAGGTAAATGGCAACGGGTAGAAATTGCGGCGCCAGTAATCGGCTACAACTTGCGCTTTTAGGTGACTTTCATCGGTCACAAACTCGTTATTAAATCGGCTGCCAGATTCAAACGCATTTTGCGTTAGCATACGTTGGCAAAAACCGTGAATCGTGTAGACCGCCGCCTCGTCCATCTGACGCTCTGCCTGCAATAAAATTTCTGCGGCTTGCTTGTGATCATCAAACTCATTAAGCAAAGGTTGGATCACCGGATCGGAACTCTGTCCACGCGCAAAAGCGATTCGCGCATCATGGATTCTTGCCCTGATACGATCGCGCAATTCCGCAGTTGCCGCTTCGGTAAAGGTTACGACCAGAATTTGGTCGACCGTAAGCGGTACGCGATGTCGAGTTTCCGCGCAGCCGTGACCAAGCAAAAGGCGCAGATATAAACCTGCAATAGTGAAGGTTTTACCTGTACCTGCTGATGCCTCGATTAACCTCGTGCCATGCAGAGGAAACGTCATCGGTTCTAGTGGCGTTGGTTGAGGTTGCTCTGTGCGGTCTAACGTATGTAGAGGACACTCTGCACCTGACATTTGATCCATAACGCTGAATCTCTCCGGATTATTTACTAGGGCGTATCACCTAATAAATGTGATCTATAGTTAAAAATTCTATTAATATGTTTAACAAGTTGGATAATTTAGAGCTTTGTGAGATCTTTCTCACGGTTATCCATAAGACGTACCGTTAGTATGCGCCCCACGAGATAAGCCAAACCTTTTTGGCGGCACAACTCAAATGAATTAAACAAAAGTATCATGGTCCCTCTGACCTTGTGGCCGTACAGCGAACGCCCTACAAAAAATAATGATTTTCTGGCGGCCACCCTACTCTTCCTTCTCTTTATCCAACTGTCTTTATTACGCTTTTACGTCATCAGCGTCTTGAATCGCTAAGCGCGCACCTTGCAAAACTAATGCTGTCAGCAAACGAACTTCTGAGGCCAACTCATCATTCCAAGCTGGCCAAATTCGAGAGATGTACGCATTATTGCCTTCGCCCGGGCTCATGAAGCCATCATTGAATGCGTCAGCCATTTTCTTCAAAGATTTCTCTTCGTCATCGACCCACTGACCGCGGCTAAAGCCCGCTTCAACACAAGCCAACGCCGTTTTCGGGAAATAAGGCAAAGGCTTAGTCATGCCTTCGAAGAATAAGCGAACTAATTCAGTCAGTAGCTGTTTGGCATACTGCGCATCGGCAATTTCTGGGTAGATTAAATGCAGCGCACCTTCTTTACGATCGTAACCAATGATGTGGGTTTTCTTAGCATGACCCGACGCCGACATGGCAAGGTGATCGATCCACGCTGCAAGGTAATCCTGCGATCGAATCTTACCGCTTCGATAGCGAATCAACCCAGATTGGTAACACTGGGTTAGCCAACCTGTTAGGCGAACGTTTTTCTCTTCGCCTTCATTTCGCTCAAACAAGGCATCAAACGTCAGGTCGATTTCCAGATCGTCTTGAGGCGCACCAGATAAAAACGCCAGTTTATCCACCAGCTCTTCCGCCTGAACTCGGTTGGTTTCAAATTCGATATCACCAAACGCTCCCACCGGCAGTTTGCCTTGCGCGCGCTGTTGACTCATAAAGTGTTTAAGCACCTCTGTTTTTTTCTCTGGCTGCATCAATGTCGTTTCAAGCAAGGTTTCTAACAGCTCATCACGCATTTGATAGCTTTCCAAACCACCTAAAACAAAGGGTTCGTCGTCTTCCATCACCGGCAGTGGCGGTTCAAAGATTACTTTTAAACGACGATTGAAAAAATACTGCACAGGTAAGCGCCAGAAACGTTGCAACTCGACTAAGTCGAGCTCAAGTGGGAACGTCGCTCCTAACAGATAGTCGTCTAATGCCCGATTAAAATCACGACGAACATAGCCTTGCGATTGACTACTTTGAGTTAATGCCGCTGGAATCCACTCTTTCGCGTAGCTGGCGTGCGTGCCTTGGAACGCACTTGGGCTAAACGGCACCATGGCGTGGGTATTCACCAACGCATTTAATAAGTTGTCGCCAGACTCATCAACGGGCAACGATTCATCACCACTTAAACAATAGTTTTGGTGGCAGTATTCCATCAGCTCAGAAACCAGAACCGAAGGCACTCGCTCGGTGTTGTCTTGGATTGAACGGCCAACATAACTGATGTAGAGCGTTTGCTGTGCAGACAACATCGCTTCGAGGAATAGGTAACGGTCATCATCTCGGCGCGAACGGTCGCCCGGTTTGGTTCTTCCGGTCATCAAGTCAAAGCCTTCCGGCGGCATGGAGCGTGGGTACACGCCGTCATTCATCCCGAGTAGACAAACGGTTCTAAACGGAATAGAGCGCATCGGCATCAGAGTACAAAAGTTCACTTGACCAGCCAGGAAGCGCTGGCTGACTCGTGTGCCAGATAATTTGTTTTGAAGGTATTGGCTGATGATCGACGGCGATAACGCATCATCAAATGCGGCATCAGCTAATTGCTCTTTGAGTTGGCTGAGCGTATCGCGAATGGATTTGAGCGCCATTTCGCCTTCTAACTCAACTGAGAAGAAGTCATCCAGCAGTAAAACTAAAGTCTCTCGCCAACCATCAATAGTCTGAACATGAGAAAGTTTGCTGCGATAAGTGCTAATTTGTTGGATAAAGTGTGCCAACTTGCCCGCAAGCTCTGCGCCCATGCCTTGCACTTCGTTGTACGGAGACAAACTGCCTTGCTCGGTTTCAAACAAACCTGCGGATTCTGGCATCGCGTAGCCAAGCAACATGCGTTGAATACCAAATTGCCATGTGTTTTGACGGGTTTCCGGCAGTTCAAATTCGCGTCCGGTATTGGCATCCAACCCCCAGCGAATTCCCGATTCTTCAACCCATTGTTTGGCTTGTAAGAAATCATCTTCGCTGAGTTCAAAACGCTTTAATATCGCCGGAGTTTCCAGAAGTTCGAGTAGTTCTGATGCCAAACAGCGCGTATTGGGTAAGTTCACAAACTGCATAAATGCGGCCAGAATTGGGCTCTCTTGATCGGCGGTTCGGTCAGAAATCGAATAGGGAATAAAACGCTCACCCGGTGCGTTACCAAAGACCGCCTGAATCGCAGGGCTGTAAGCGTTGATGTCCGCGACCATCACGATAATATCGCGCGGTTTTAACGTTGGGTCAGCATCGAACATCGCCAATAGTTGATCATGCAGCACTTCCACTTCACGCATCGGGCTGTGGCAAGCGTGTAGGCTCAGTGATTTATCACCCAAGCGAACCACTTGTTTGTGATGACTGTTTTCAATCTGTTGGTCATCTTGATGTTCTTCAAGATTGAGAATATCCGCTTGCAATTGATGGAGCAGACTGTCGCGCTCAACATCAACAAACGCTTCAATTTCATGAGACTCCAGCTGAGACAACAGATACATATTGTCACGCCCGAGTTTACCCATGGACGCCAACAGACTGTTTCCGACCACATCGGTGTGCAGCTCATCGATCACATTATCTTCCAGTGATCCTTTCAGTTGCTCAGTTTCACCTTGCACTTCCGAGTGATCGTCATGCCACACAACGTGCTGACGATGTTTCGCCGCCAAACGAGCCAGATATTTGCGATCTCGAACTTCACCCCAGTAATAACGACACGGGTTGGTGAACATCAGATGCACGTCGATGTGTTCACCAATTGCTTTTAGCGCATCCATATAGCGAGGCGGCAACGAAGAAATGCCAAAAACAAACAAACGCTTGGGTAAATGGTCAAAATTGCCGTTAAAACTCTCTAACGTGTCGATAAAGTGCTCATAAAGGTTGGCACGGTGATATGGAGACTGTCCTAATGACACAGTGTGATCATACAACGCTTGCCATAAGATCGGCTGCCACGGATGCTCATCTTCCAGCTCTGGCACACTATGCCCAGCTTCCCAACTTGCGATCCACTCCGGACGATACACCAAGTAACCATCGAAAATATCGGCAATTTTCTCAGCCAGCTGATACAGCTTAGAGTGATCACTGTCATCTTTGAGGTACTGCGCTAACGGCGAAAACACGTCTTGGTTGAGAAGCCCCGGCAGCAGATGCATCAACTTCCACGTCATCGCTTCTTTGTTAAACGCACTGCGTTTTGGCACGTCTGGCAACACCTGCGTAAACATTTCCCAAATGAAGGTTGCAGGGAGCGGAAAGTCAATGTTCGCGGCAACACCAAACTCTTTGGCCAATTCCATTTTTAGCCACTGGGACATGCCCGGACTTTGAACCAGAATTTGTTCTTTTTCGAACGGGTTTTCCAGCGGACTGATTCGAATCAGTTCGACAAGGAGTGATTTAAGAACGTCAACTTGGTTGGAGTGATAAACAGTAAACAAATTGGGAATACCGAGCGCCGATTGAAACTGTTAGCTAGCTTAGCACAGCCCGATTTAAACCCGCAGTGATCTCGCGTTCGGAAAAAACAAAAGGTTATATATCACTCAAATAGAGTATGAATCTTCTGAATTTTCACATGTCAATCAAGTATGACACTTCCATACAAAATGTGACATTCGTCGCAACTATTCCATAATAAAAAACACTGTTTTATACTCCCTCTACCCATAATTTATAAACAAACAAAAAGTATGTTTCGCAAACTGTCTTCCAACAGCGCTTGGCTGATTGCTTTTTTTGCTTGCTTTGCAGTGTATCTGTCGATCGCTTGTTATCCTTTTGTGTTGTCTAACAATCAGAATGAACCGCTAACCTTGTTGCAAGGTTACTATTTAGTTTCGACTCAATATGGCTGGCTGGGCTTGATCGCTCTTCCATTTATGTTGTTGAGTTTATTGCTCTCTTTTCTACCGACTCGAGCATTCAAAGGTATCGTGATCGCTATCGCGATCTGTCTATTGATCATGTTTAAAGTCGATATCCTCGTTTTTCAGCAATACAAACTTCACATCAACGCCCTATTAATCCGTATGTTTTTCGAAGGTGGCGGTGATGTCTTCGATATTTCTTGGATGAGTTGGCTAATCTTCATCAGTGAAGTTGCCGTTCTGGTGATCGGGCTCGCCTGTACCGTTTGGGTAAGTAATAAACTGGCACAAAGCCGAGCTAAGTTCGTTTTGATCAGCGTCTGGTTTGCTGTATTGCTCAGCACACAGATGATTCATGCGTACAAAAACGCGCTTTACGACGATGAAGTCAGTCAGTTTTCGAATAACTGGCCACTTTACTACCCGCTGACGGCTCGTAAATTTATTTACAAACACGACCTAGTGGATGAGAACATTGCATCGAAGAACCGCGTAGAGTTAACCAACATTGAACGGAGCTCACTCAACTACCCGCTTGCGCCGATTCAAGTGCAAAGCAAAGAGAAACAGCCCAATGTTTTGTTTATCTTGGTTGACGCGTGGCGCTACAGTGATGCGACGCCGGAAGTCATGCCAAATGTCAGCAAGTTCGCCGAAAAGACAGTGAATTTCACACAACATATGAGCGGCGGCAACTCAACTCAAGCGGGTATTTTCAGCCTGTTTTACAGCTTGCCAGCGACCTACTGGGAAAGCTTTTACGCAAGCCAACGCTCTCCTGTTTTTATGGATACGCTGCAAGCAGAAGGCTACCGCATGGGCATTTTTGGCTCAGCACCGCTCACCAGCCCGCCACTTTCTCGCACGGTATTCAAAAAAGTGTCGGACTTGACCTTGAAACAAACAGGGGAAACAGCAGTCGAGCGCGATCAGCAGATCACAGACAAGTTCATCGAGTTCCAAAAGCAGGACAGCGACAAACCGTACTTTGGGTTTCTGTTCTACGATGCCGCCCACGGCACAGTATTTCCCGAACCTGAATTTGCGAAATTCAAACCATACTGGGAACGCGTTGACCACATTTTGCTCAACAACGATTTTGACGCTTCGCTTTACCACAATCGATACAAGAACTCGTTGTACTACATCGATAGCTTGATTGGTGATGTGCTGAAAAACGTCGACTTAGACAACACCATTGTGGTGATTTCATCAGATCATGGTGAAGAGTTTAACGACCATAAGATGAACTATTGGGGCCACACGGGTAACTACAGTGACGTTCAAGTACATGTGCCTCTTTACGTGTACATGCCAAATCGTCAACCAGAGCAAATTGATTACCGCACGACCCATTTTGACGTCGTGCCAACCATGATGAATACGCTGTTTGACGTTCAAGGCACAACGAGTTCATACAGCGTTGGTCATAACTTGTTTGATAGCTCTGCCCCTCGCGATTGGTATATTGCTGGCAGCTACTACAACTATGCATTGGTCGGCAAAGAACTGATGCTTGTGGTCAATCCTGGCGGGCACTCTCAGCAACTGAATCGCCAGTTAAAAGTCGAGAAAGAACAGAAAGTTCCTGTCGATATCATTCGTCATTCTCTGGATGAGATGTCGCGATTTTACAAAAAAGGCTAGTGTCCAACATCGACGCCGATTGAAATAAAAAAAGCCTCTTGGCTGTAAGACCAAGAGGCTTTTCCCTATCTGCTATTTAAGCGTGATGAGCGTGCATCAAGCGTGGCTGAATCAATAAGTTGTTGATGTATTGTAAAGCCACATAAGAGACAACAAATGTTGCCACAATCAACTCAAGACCAGCTAAGCCTCGCACTTGTTGAACATAGTGCGCAGCCAATCCTTGCAACTCCATCCAATTCGCCATTTTAAACAGCGCCGTCGCACCGATCACCATCGGGAAAGTGAACGCCGCATAGCCTGGGCTAAATGGCAGTCTAAGCAATTTAAAGAATGCGAGGTAAATGATGGCCGTCATCAATACCGCGATACCAAATAGCATAGCGATGATCACTGGTGATGGTGTCGCAGTGACCGTTAAGTACCCTGCCAATGATAGACTTGCTGGCGCTGCCATGATTGCCATTGTTGGTTTCGCTGCATCCGGAATTTCATGGGTAAACATGAAACGGTAAATCATCATCGGCAACATGATCGCGTACGCCACCATACCAAACATCAATGCACCTTGTGCCACTGGCGCTAACATCGGGTTGCCAGAGAAAGACACATCCGCAACGATGATACCCACTGGCGGCACAAACCAACTTGGAACCATGTGGTGCAATTCAAAATCTTTGGCGCGATGGTAAACAAAGCTCACCAAGAACACGATGTGCAGAACCACCGCAATCAGCCAAAGCACATCACCAGCCAATGGGTAAAAATGGCCGAGAGAGTTCGATACCACCATAGTGCCCATCGCAAATGTCGGAACCACGCTACCCACAACCGGATGAGCAAGATCTTGTCTCAATAGATGGTTATGTAGCAAAAACTTGGTTGCCAATATAACCAACAATACGCTCGCAATACCCGCACTAATCCACTTTCCGTAGCCATGTAATTCGGCAAAGTTTTCCCAACTCCAGCCTAAGCTTGCAATACCAAGAGCCAAACCCGCCATCGGAGTTGGTGCTCCCATTACTTTTGCTTTTGTTCTTTGAATCATGATGACCTCAACCAGACTCACTCTTGATGGAGCGTATAATACGCTTGCACTTCGTTCCGATATATCTAATTATTTAAAACAAACGTTCAGAATTACTTAACGGTGGGGTATGGCAAGTCACATTTCTCTTAAACAACTGAAAGTGTTTACGACGATCACGCAGCACAAAACGCTCACAGCAGCTTCTGATAGTCTCTTTTTATCGAAAGCCGCAGTGAGCATGGCACTCTCAGAATTAGAAAAACAGATCGGCCATCATTTGTTTGATCGTGTTAATAACCGACTAATTTTGAACCAAGAAGGTCAAAAACTGCTGCCACTGGCGGATGAATTACTCAACCGAGCCAAGGACATCGAGAGCATTTTCGATGGTGATCAAGCGCTGTCGGGCCAACTTCGCATTGGTGCCAGTGACACCATTGGCAACCAAGTCGCGCCCTATTTGCTTAGCGAATTTCGTCAGCAAACGAACCATCGTTCTCAAAGCCTGTTTATTTCTAACTCTGCACAAATATGCGACATGCTGACCGATTACGAGTTAGACATCGCCCTAATTGAAGGCAAAACACTTCACCCTGAATTGCAGTCCACCCAGTTTAGCGAAGATGAAATGTGCGTGATTTGCGCGCCAGATTACCCAGCCGCGCACGAAGGGCCAGTAAATTTAACCGAGCTAGAAAACAGCGAATGGATATTGCGAGAGGCGGGGTCTGGTTCACGCGAATTTTTTATGCGCGTTGTCGCGCCGCGCTTGGAACATTGGCATGAAGCTTTTCAGCTCAATACCACCGAAGCGTTGATCAACTCAGTATCTGCTGGGCTAGGCTTAGGTTGCTTGTCACGTTTGTCTGCAGAACCTGCTATTCGTGACGGTCGCGTGCAACTGCTCGACATGCCTTTAGATATGAAACGTCGCTTCTGGCTACTGGTTCACAAAGAGAAATACCAAAGCCCACTACTCAGAACGTTTATCGAATTTTGCCAAGATTGGGAACGACCAAATAACCTTTATCTAGAGAATACGCCCTCCAAGTGAAACGGAGATAGTTTAAATGCTGGTCAGTTAGTTGTACGTGTCTCTCATTCTTAGGCTTGTCGCTAGACTTAACTGGTCAAAAACTGTATAAAAAGCCAGTATCAATACACCAAGTTAGGGGACCAACCATGGCTGTAATCGTCAAGTACGTGGTAGAACGCAATGGAGAAGAGAAAATGACTTTTACCTCTAAAGCGGAAGCTGACGCATACGATAAAATGCTAGACATGGCAGACGAACTATTCACGCTGCTAGGTAAAAGTGAACTTCTAGAAGACGAAGGTAAGCAAGAAGATCTTGCGATGTACCTCGCTCAAAACAAAGAAGAAGTGCTTTACGCACTGGGTGCAAAACGCAAACCGGCACCAAAGAAAGCAAAAAAGCTTGAATCTGTAGAAGAAGACAAGCAAGAAGACGCTGCATAAGCCTCTCATTTGTTAAAGAAACGCCGCATCATGTGGCGTTTTTTATATCTGAAGGCACACATCATCATGGAAAGATCGCCCTTTCTTTCGAGCACAGATACGACAAATCGCCTTCTTTAATTTCAACAAACACCTGCTAATTGACCACCTCACAACCACATTTCTCATCAGACAGACATATCTCCCAGAAGACAAAAGGTATCCATCTACAGACTTTATCTATTTCCCCTCTTTAAACTCCCTAGCACTCTCATTATGATGGCTGACAACTTAATTATTTCTTGTCAGTGAACAGACGAGACACAAGACTCAACACATGGAGATCAACTATGGCTTTCTTTTCTCTAGCCTTTGGTACAGCGACTAAAAACCGCGATGGCAAAATCATTGAAGCGTTTTTTCCAAACCCAGTTCTTAACCCAAATGAAGAGCTTGTTAACGCACTAGCAGCAGTAACAGGTTACGAACAAGGCAACCAAGCTATCGAGATCTCTGCAGCACAAAGCGCAGAACTTGCGGCGGCTTTCGAAGCAAACGGCGATGCAGCAAACGCATCTTTCGCAACCAAAGCAGCAGAATCAGCACAGCCGCTTGTACTGGTTATCCTAGCTACGGATGAACAACCACAATCTGTTGCTGAAGGCTTCCTAAAACTTCAACTTATCTCCAACCGTCTAGTCAAGCCACACGGTACCGTACTGGATGGCATCTTCGGTCTACTACACAACATCGCATGGACTAACGAAGGTCCAATCGACCTACCTGAGCTGGCTGAGCGTCAAATCGAAGCTCGCCTAGCTGGCCGTACGCTAAGCGTAGATTGCGTAGACAAGTTCCCTAAAATGGTGGACTACGTGGTTCCAACTGGCGTTCGTATCGCAGATACTTCTCGCGTACGTCTTGGCGCACACGTTGGCGAAGGCACAACTGTTATGCACGAAGGCTTCATCAACTTCAACGCGGGAACTACTGGCGTGAGCATGGTTGAAGGCCGTATCTCTGCGGGTGTGGTTGTTGGTAACGGTTCAGACATCGGTGGCGGTGCATCCATCATGGGTACACTATCTGGCGGCGGTAAAGTGGTGGTTTCTATTGGTGAAAATTCACTACTAGGCGCGAACGCAGGTCTTGGTTTCCCAATGGGTGACCGTTGTACTATCGAATCAGGTTTGTACGTAACTGCTGGTTCTAAAGTGCGCATGCTAGATTCTGCAGGTCAAGAAGTCGAAGTGGTGAAAGCACGTGACCTTGCTGGTGTTTCTGACCTACTGTTCCGTCGTAACTCTGTAACAGGTCAAATCGAGTGTCTTGCAAACAAGAGCGCGGTTGAACTGAACAGCGAATTGCATAAAAACAACTAATAAATAGTTAAGAAAAATCCCCCAGCAGGAAACTGTTGGGGGATTTTTTAGCTTACAGCAAAATGCGTGATTACTGATTTAAAAAGCTGACCGCTTTATCTGGGAAGTCAGTAAACAAACCATCCACCTTCACTTGGTTGTAGTACACATCCATCATGCCTTCAAAACTGTCCGTGTACGCTGGAATGCGTCCTGGATCGGCACGGAACGTGTATGGATGCACTTGCAAGCCAGCGTCTTTTGCAGCCTTCATCAACGGCTTGATGATGATATTGTCTTTGGTTGACTTATCATCCACCAGCATCGGCTTCCAAGGTCCAATACCTTCGGCGTAACTCGCCACTTTCTTCATGCCGTCGGCTTCGAACATCCAATCATAGCTGTATGGCGTTGCTGTATCGCCTTTGTACACCATAGTTTCGTTCCAATCGGTGTAAGCCATGAGCTGAACGAGCTTTAAATCCATGTCCATTGCGGGCATCAACTCACTGTTAATGCGTTGCAGTTCGTTCGCATCAAAACACTGCAGGTAAACTTTGTCGTCTTGCGAGTCGTAACCGTACTGCTTCAAGACTTTAAGCACCGCTTTAGAAATGTCCTTACCTTCATGACGATGGAACCAAGGCGCTTTAATTTCTGGGTAAATACCGATGTCGTAACCCAACGTCTTGTTAAGTCCTTGGATCAGCTCAATCTCTTCAGCAAACGTCGGCACGGTAAAATCCGATTTCCACATTGGGAATCGTGTCGGATAACCAGCGACCTTATTACCTTTATCATCGATATTAAAGCCTTCAGTTACTCGCAGCGATTTGATTTCCGCCAGTGTGAAATCAATCGCGTAGTAGCGACCGTCTTTGCGTGCGCGATCAGGAAAACGCTCCGCAACATCCGTTACACGATCTAGATAATGGTCATGCAACACGACCAACTGGTCGTCTTTCGTCATTACCACATCTTGCTCTATGTAGTCAGGTTTCATTGCGTAAGCAAGCGCTTTGGCTTCTAGCGTGTGCTCAGGCAAGTAACCCGATGCGCCACGGTGTGCAATTACAAGCGGTTTCGCAATCGCACCAGCTGAGAGGCTAAGTGCTAAAAAAGTAAGACATACTGACTTTGTTTTCATTGTTATTTCCTTGATAAAGCGAAGAGGCAGTATTCCACTGCCTCTTTAAATAAATATTACGCTAGCGCTTCCTTTTCGCGCTCTTTTTGCTCGTGGTGCGCACGCTCACCTAAGAAGGCGTACATCAAACACACAATAGAAGTAATACAAGAACCCACTAAGATGATAAAGCCACCATCCCAGCCAAAGTGGTCTACTGTGTAGCCCAGAATCGCGTTTGCGGCAACTGCCCCACCTAAGTATCCAAATAAACCAGTAAGACCAGCAGCAGTACCAGCGGCTTTCTTCGGAGCGAGTTCAAGTGCGTACAAGCCAATCAGCATAACCGGACCATAGATTAGGAAGCCAATTGCAATCAGCGCCATCATGTCCACCATTGGGTTACCAGCAGGGTTAAACCAGTAAACCATCACTGCAACGGTCACTAACACCATAAATAAGATGCCAGCAGGTGCACGACGACCTTTGAACAATTTGTCTGAAATCCAACCACACAATAATGTGCCTGGAATGCCGGCCCATTCGTATAAGAAGTAAGCCCATGACGATTTATCTACCGAGAAATCCTTCGCTTCTTTTAGGTAAACAGGTGCCCAGTCCAGTACGCCGTAGCGAATTAGGTAAACAAATGCGTTTGCAATTGCAATCGACCAAAGCAGCTTGTTGTTGAATACATACTTAAAGAAGATTTCCTTGGCTGTCATTTCTTGTTCGTGCGACTTGTCATAGTCATCAGGATAATCGTCTTTATACTCTTCGATCGGTGGCAAACCACAAGATTGAGGCGTATCGCGAACCGTCATCCAAACAAACACAGCAACCAACGTGGCGAAAAATGCAGGAACATAAAATGCAGTGCGCCAATCATCGTTAAATGCCCACAGGCCAAGAATAAATAGTGGACCAATCAAACCGCCACCCACGTTGTGTGCCACGTTCCAAACCGAAACGATCTCACCACGCTCTTTACGTGACCACCAGTGCACCATGGTTCGTCCACATGCGGGCCACCCCATGCCTTGGAACCAACCGTTCAAGAAAAGCAAAATGAACATCGCAGTGACGCTGCCAGTCGCCCATGGCATAAAGCCAAAGCAAAACATCACTAATGCAGACATCAGTAGGCCGCCACTAAGGAAATAGCGAGGGTTGGAGCGGTCAGAAACGCTGCCCATTAGAAATTTAGAGAGACCATATGCAATGGAAACAGCTGCCAGCGCGACACCTAAGTCACCGCGGCTAAAGCCTTGCTCGATAAGATAAGGCATCGCCAAACTGAAGTTTTTACGAACCAAATAGTAACCGGCGTAACCAACAAATATACCGATAAATAGTTGCCAACGGAGGCGAGAGTAGGTGCTATCGATACTGCCTGGGGACAGACGATCAATGTGCGCCTTAGGTTTGAATATTCCAAACATAGGAACCTCATTATTTTGTATGCGATGGTAAAAAACACAAAAGGAGCGAACGAAACAAAAAAATCTTCGTTCGAAAGTTCATGAATTGTATTGAGTTAGGATTTTATTTCTGTGACAAATGTTGCACATGAATTAAATATAAGTAAATACAGTAAATTAGAGCGCATTAATTAGACCATCGTTCAACTTTACTCATAATTAGTTAATATGAAACTGATGTTTCAACCTCTCATTTGAGCATTCTAATTCGAAACCAATGAAACAAAGGCTCGAATAAGAACACAAATTAACCGTAAAAAGGGTGTTTCACATCCATCCTTGTTACGCGAAACCACTAAATAACTAAAAAAATGAAAAATGTTCGCGCTTAGTATCAAACGAAATAACAAAACTAATGTTATCTGAACTCAAACCTAGACAGTGATTCACGAACACAAGACATAAACCGCGTTTATTTTCCTCTCCATTTTCATAATTAACACTAATTTGGATAACAAGTTCCTCTCGAGATATAAACATAGCAACGCATTTTCTTATATCACCGCTAGTCCTTGATGTACTTGACCTCACCTTACCTCTTTAGGGTTAATTACTACGCAAAATCTGAGTAATAAATCCCCAAGCACGTAGCAGCTTCACAAAACTCCTCTTACCAGTTGTGCATTCTTTTTCACATCGGTAATTTGAGCGCTTCCAAAACACACTTCGTAGTAAAGAAATTCTTTTCGTTGTTTTCTTTTTCGATTAAAAGATGCGCCATTTAACAAAAACGAAGACTTTGATTAACAATTTTATGCTCAAACGCTCATTTTTAACGCGCGTTTGTTTTCGCAAACGTTTATATGTGCACAATAGTATCGTGCTAGACAGGCAAAAATGATCAAAGGACTTTTAACATGACAACGAACAAACACCCCTCTCTGCTCGGAGAATGTTTGGCCGAGTTTATCGGTACAGGACTACTTATCTTCTTCGGCGTAGGCTGTGTCGCAGCCTTAGTTCTAACAGGCGCATCATTTGGACAATGGGAAATCAGTATTGTATGGGGCCTAGGTGTCGCCATCGCTATTTACTGTACTGCCGGCGTTTCAGGCGCGCACATCAACCCAGCGGTAACCATCGCACTCGCTATGTTCCATGGTTTTGATAAGGCGAAAGTGGTGCCATACATCATCGCCCAAATGCTTGGCGCATTCTGCTCTGCTGCGTTGGTTTACAGCTTATACAGCAACCTTTTCACCGACTACGAAATCGCACATAACTTCGTCCGCAGTAGCCAAGATGCACTAGCAACCGCTGGTATCTTCTCAACCTATCCACATGCTTCCCTCTCTTTCTTTGGCGCTTTTGCTGTGGAATTCGTTATCACTGCCGTGCTGATGTTTGCGATTTTGGCTTTGGGCGATGAAAATAACGGCGCTGCACGAGGCGCAATGAACCCGCTGTTAATCGGTATTTTGATTGCCGTGATCGGTGGTTCTCTTGGTCCACTAACTGGCTTCGCGATGAACCCTGCGCGCGACTTTGGACCGAAACTGTTCGCTTACTTCGCAGGCTGGGATTACGCTCTGACAGGTGCTAAAGACATTCCTTACTTTATCGTGCCTTTACTTGCTCCGATTGCAGGTGCGTGTTTTGGTGGTTGGTTGTATCCAAAAGCGATTGCGGCTTACCTTCCACAACAAGGCCACGGCTGTACAATTCCAAACCAATGTGAGACGGAAGAAGAAACAGAAGAAGCTAGAGCTTAAAACTGACGCAACTCGAACATTTACTAAAATATAAATAACGAAACAAAAGGATTCTTACCATGACTGAGCAAAAATACATTGTTGCCCTAGACCAAGGTACGACAAGCTCTCGCGCAGTAATTCTTGATCATGACGCGAACATCGTAAGCGTCGCACAGCGCGAATTTACTCAGATTTATCCAGAGGCAGGTTGGGTAGAACATGACCCAATGGAAATCTGGGCAACACAAAGCTCTACGTTGGTAGAAGCTCTAGCTAAGTCTGGCATCCGTAGCGACCAATTGGCGGCTATCGGTATTACTAACCAGCGTGAAACTACCATCGTCTGGAATAAAGAAACAGGCAAACCCGTTTACAATGCGATCGTATGGCAATGTCGCCGTACTGCTGACATCTGTGAAGATTTAAAAGCGCGTGGTCTAGAAAACTACGTACGTGACAACACTGGTTTGGTGCTTGACCCTTACTTCTCAGGTACCAAAGTGAAATGGATTCTGGACAACGTTGAAGGCGCGCGCGAAGACGCAGAAGCAGGCAAGCTGTTGTTCGGTACCGTCGATACTTGGTTAGTTTGGAAGATGACTCAAGGCCGCGTTCACGTGACCGACTACACTAACGCATCGCGTACCATGCTATTTAACATCAACGATCTATGTTGGGATCAGAAAATGTTAGATGAGCTTGGTATCCCAGCGTCTATGATGCCAGAAGTGAAACGCTCATCGGAAGTTTACGGTAAGACCAACATTGGTGGTAAAGGCGGTACTCGTATTCCTATTTCTGGTATTGCTGGTGACCAACAAGCTGCGCTTTACGGCCAAATGTGTGTTGAAGCGGGTCAGGCGAAAAACACTTACGGCACGGGTTGTTTCTTGCTAATGAATACGGGCCAAGAAAAAGTCACTTCGACGCACGGCCTACTGACAACTTTGGCTTGTGGTCCTAAAGGTGAGCCTGCTTATGCACTTGAAGGTGCCGTATTCATGGGTGGTGCTTCTATCCAATGGCTACGTGATGAATTGAAAATCCTAAACGGTGCAGAAGACTCTGAATACTTCGCAACCAAAGTGGATACCTCAAACGGCGTTTATGTCGTGCCTGCCTTTACTGGTTTAGGCGCACCATACTGGGATGCCTACGCACGTGGCACGATTGTCGGCCTTACTCGCGGCGTGAACTCAAACCACATTATCCGTGCGACTTTGGAAGGCATCGCTTACCAAACTCGTGACGTACTGGATGCGATGCAAGCCGACTCAGGTATTAAACTTGCGAATCTTCGCGTCGATGGCGGTGCGGTAGCGAATAACTTCCTAATGCAGTTCCAATCAGATGTATTGAATACAGAAGTACACCGCCCTCAAGTAACAGAGGTTACCGCTCTTGGTGCAGCCTACCTTGCAGGTCTTGCCGTGGGTTACTGGGACAGCATTGACGAGTTGCAGAATAAAGCGGTGCTTGATCGCACGTTTGAGCCGCACGATGATGAAGAAAAGCGCAATCGTCGTTACAAGGGTTGGAAACGCGCAGTGAAATGTGCGCAAACCTGGTCTGAGCTTCACGACGAAGAAGATTAATCTCACCTCCATACGAAAAAAGAGCGCCATTGGTGCGCTCTTTTTTGCGCTTTGCCCCTGATTCCTGAACTCGCTTACTTCTCACAACGCGCAAATTCGAGCACAATAGAGCTTCGAATTTGAAGCATTGGCCGTTACCAATGCACAAGGGAGTGGTAAGTGAAGCAAATACCTCGACACCAACAGATTGTTGAGTTGGTGAAAAAACAAGGCTATGTCAGCACGGATGAGTTGGTAGAAAGATTCAATGTCAGCCCACAAACCATCCGACGCGATCTTAATGAACTCGCCGACGACAACAAAATTCGTCGTTATCACGGTGGTGCAACCATCCCTCTCAGTTCTGAAAACACATCTTACAACACGCGTAAAGCGCTCAACTTCAATGAAAAAGATGTCATTGCAGACGAGGTGGTCAAGCACATTCCTGATGGCGCGACTCTATTTATTGATATCGGCACCACACCAGAAGCGGTTGCGCGAGCGCTCAATAAAAACCATAAACAGCTACGCGTGGTTACCAACAATATCAACGTGGCAACCATTCTCTTCCCCAACCCAGAGATCAAAGTCATCTTAGCTGGCGGTGAAGTTCGAAGTCGCGATGGCGGCATTGTTGGAGAAGCCACTCTCGACTTCGTTAAACAGTTCCGTCTCGACTTTGGCATTCTTGGCATCAGTGGTATCGACTTTGATGGCTCGCTATTAGACTTTGATTACCACGAAGTAAGAGTCAAACAAGCGATCATCGACAACAGCCGCAGTGTATTTCTTGCCGTCGACCACACCAAGTTCGGGCGCAATGCCATGGTGAAGCTAGGCAATATCGCTCAGCTCAACATGATCTTTACCAACAAGCAGCCACCAGAAGAAATCTTGTCGATTTTAAAAGAAGCTTCAATTCCACTTGAAGTCGTTGAAGCGAACGAGACAAACTTCGAAAACGAGTAGTTTCAATCATTAATTTGCCTCTCAAATGACCTCTGTCTTAATTAGGCAGAGGTTTTTTTGTGCCTAAATCACACAAAACGCTCACAAACGAAAATAATAGATGATCACAAACGAAACCTAAGCTAGGATTAGATCATGTTCCAAAATGCTCGTTCGCTCACCAAGAGGTCAAATTTATGAGTATACAAAAAAATGCTTCCACTACTAGCTCATCCACTACCTTAGACTTGATCGTAATTGGTGGCGGCATTAACGGGGCTGGTATTGCGGCAGACGCAGCTGGCCGCGGTTTGAGTGTTGGCTTATACGAAGCAAGTGACTTCGCGTCCGCTACTTCTTCGGCAAGTTCTAAACTGATCCACGGCGGTTTACGCTACCTTGAACACTACGAGTTTCGTTTGGTTTCGGAAGCGCTCGCAGAACGTGAAGTTATTCTTCGCAAAGCGCCTCACGTTGCCCTACCAATGCGTTTCCGTTTGCCTCATCGCCCATTCCTACGCCCAGCTTGGATGATTCGCTGTGGTCTGTTCCTTTACGATAACTTGGGTAAACGTACAACTCTGCCAGGCAGCAAAACCGTCAACTTAGCGAAATCGGGCTTGCTAAAACCAGAAATGAAAACCGGTTTCGAATACTCTGACTGTTGGGTTGATGACGCGCGTTTAGTATTACTTAACGTTCTGGCTGCTCGTGAAAACCATGCAGAAGTACGTAACTACTGCCGCGTAGAAAAAGCACACCGTGAAGGTGGTATCTGGCATGTCACAATTCATGACGTGATGACAGACCAACGTTTCGAACGCAAAGCAAAAGCACTAGTAAACGCAGCTGGCCCTTGGGTAAAACAGTTCTTTGATGATGGATTAGAGCAAGCCTCTCCTCGTAACATTCGCTTAATCAAAGGCTCGCACATCGTTGCTCCTCGTATCCACAACGAACCGCAAGCCTACATTCTTCAAAACAAAGACAACCGCATCGTATTTATGATTCCTTACTTAGATAAGTTCTCAATCATTGGTACAACAGATGTGGAATACAAAGGTGACCCACGCGAAGTGGCAATCTCAGATGACGAAGTCGATTACCTCATCGACATCGTAAACCAACACTTTGTCCACCAGCTGACTCGCGAAGATGTGGTTTGGACATACAGCGGTGTTCGTCCTTTATGTGACGATGAATCTGACTCTCCGCAAGCGATCACACGAGACTACACGCTAGAACTCGATGTGGAATACGACCATGCACCTCTGCTTTCTGTCTTTGGTGGTAAGCTGACGACCTACCGTAAGCTGGGTGAAGCGGCAATGAAAAAGCTGGCTCCTTTCCTACCAGAGATGGGAAGCGACTGGACGGCAAATCAAACCCTACCTGGTGGTAACTTCAGCTGTAGTCGTGAACAATTAGCTAAACAAATTCATGCTAAATACGCTTGGGCGCCAGAAGCATTGATTCTTCGTTACGTGACACAATTTGGTACCCAAACGTGGAACTTAATGGAAGGCACAGCAAGCGAAGCTGACCTTGGACACGCGTTCTCATCGCAAGCCGGCGGTGTTTACCAACGTGAGATCGACTACTTAATGAACCATGAAATGGCAATGACCGATGAAGACATTTTGTGGCGTCGTACCAAGCTTGGTCTGTACATGAACGACGAAGAAAAGCTGGCTTTATCGGACTATTTAAAAGAAAAGCTACAGCAGAAAGTGGTTAATCTTTCTCAAGTTGGCTAGCTGCTCCTCCCCTCCCCACTAGAAAGCCTGCCTCGCTGCAGGCTTTTTTATTTTGCTGTTTTTACACCACACTTTGGCTTGCTTCACTTGATTACAAATAAGAGCAACTATTCATAGACATTTAGCGTTAAATGCAATCATACTCATTTAAATAATTATCCCTGAATAACTTCATGGCGCTGGGTTCAGAACGTTATCACTGATGCACTTCCCGGAAAAATGCAGTGGAAGAACAGGCTCTTTCCGAGTTATTTGGGGAAAGGCTCAGACAAGGAAAAGAAAATGGGTTTTATGATTGAACATTGGGATTTTTCAACCCCAGAAGCAACTCAGCAATCCACAACGGCGGAGCAGATTCAAGCCAAACATTGGTACCATTGTGAACGGCTGCATCCCGATATTCGTGGCTGGCTAGAGCAAAACCAAGTACCACGTGCCACTGTTGATCACCTGTTAGCCGACGAGAGCCGACCGTCTTTCCACCCTTTGGATGACGAGAACTTCATGTTGATTTTACGAGGCGTCAATATGAATGGCGATGCTTCACCAGAAGACATGCTCAGTATTCGAATTCTCTATTTTCAAGGGGCACTGATTTCAACACGTAAGATCCCATCGCGTGCCATCATGGAAATTCGTCAAGCATTGGCGGAACATAAAGGTCCGAAAAGCCTTGCTGGTTTACTTCATCAGATTATTGAAGGATTAAATAGCAAAATAGACGTTTACCTCGATACGATTGAAGAGACGTTAAACCAGTTTGATGTGAATGATGAATCGACGTACAAGCATATGGCGACTCAAAAAGCGCTTATCTCCATCAAACGTTTTATTCGCCCTCAGCAATATGCTATTCGTGATCTCGTTGAATCAGAGTCCGAGTTGGTGGCTTTAAGGCCCCATCAATATCGCTTCGCCCACAATAATATTACGCGCATAAATGAAACACTTGAGTTTTATCTTGGAGAAGTCGCACTCTTTCAAGAAGAAATCAAACATCATCGTGACGAGAAAACTAATAAAAACAGTTATCTATTTACCTTAGTGGCGACTATTTTCTTGCCAACCAGCTTCCTTACAGGTTTGCTTGGCATCAACATTGGCGGTATGCCAGGCGTGGAATCTGCCATGGCGTTCACCTGGTTCTGTATCGCTTTAATTGTGATTTTTGCTCTAGAGTGGTGGCTATTCAAACGCTTGGGGTTCACGAATAAAGCGGACGACGAAGACGAATAAGCACTAATCCTATAAAGAACAAAAATCAAAAGAGAAAGAGGAGCGCGTGGCTCCTCTTTTCTCTACTCACATTAGAGCCCTATCCGGGATGACCATCAACGCGAGGGGTAATAAGCATCACGCCAAAGCGCCACACAAACAGGCCAAATGCGACAATCCACAATCCGCCACTGATATTAATCCACAGCATCATATTGGCAGGATCAAATATCACGGCAAAACTGCGAACCAAAGCTGCCGCGGTAATCGCCGCAAACGCAAGGCTCATGTTCGGACCTTTGTAGATCATGCGACCAGTGTGCCCCATCGTCACGCGCGCGATCATCGCCAAAATCAAGCCGCCTAATGCACCTATCGCAAACAGGTGAATCAGGTTATGGCTGGCAAATGCATCTCCCCAAGTGCCTCGTAAAATTAAGCTTAGTGGCAAACACAAATACGCAGTATGCAGCGACCACACTAAAGGCTCGCTCAGGGTTAACCAAGGTTTCCAGCGAACAAAACGCACCAACTGAGCAACTCCTGCAAACAGCATCAACGGATTGCCTAATTCTGCAAACGTCACAGGGAAAAAGCTCAGCACAAATAGCATTACCAACGGCAAGTTCGCGAACCATTCTAACCAAGCCAGTGGTTGCGCTTTTTCGAAATTAAATCGACGCGCAGTAAAGAATGGAATCACACGTCCGCCCATGACCGACAATAACAGCGTAAACCACCACAACATCGCCTGCCATACAGCAGAAGAGCTAAACGGCGGCATGCCTTTTATCGTCGCGTAACTTGCAAAGTTCGCAAAAATGGCCAAAAGAAACAGCGGTACAAAAAACAGATTACGCCAACCTTTGGCTCGATAAACACGAATGCCTACCTCATAGGCAACAAACAACAAAAATACCGCTTCAATGCTGCTGGTTAACCATAACGGCGCTGACGTCCAAAGCAATATTCGGGGCGCGAGCCATAAGCCAAATAAGACCAAAAGCGTGTAATGCTTGGTGCCATTAATGCCAGTCCAGTTTTGTACCGCGGTCAATACAAAACCAACCACAATCGCCATCGAAAAGCCGAACAACATTTCATGAACGTGCCACCATAATGCCGGTACAGTTAATGCGTTTGGCTGTCCGCTCTGGAACATCCACACCCACAACGCGATCGCAACAATGGCGTAAATCGACCCAAACAGAAAAAACGGCCGAAAGCCTAATCGCAGCCATGCGGGGATTTTTTCTTCCACTTTTTTATCGGTGATATTCAGCATTATCTTGCCCTCAAGCGTCTCTCGATGCTGGTTAACTCAGCTACAATATTGATGCTACCATAAACATGCATGGAAAATACATGTTATTAGTTAGGATTATACTTAAGAGGTAAAGTTGTGCTTCAGAGGCGGGTTAGGTATAAACGGTGAGAGACACAACCATCAGTTAAGGGATGCAACGAAGATGTACATATTTGGCTATGGCAGTTTGATTAATTCTGCGTCACGTAAGTTAACCGGACAAACGGGAGAAGCCATTCCCGTCATTGCTCATGGACTGGTGCGCTACTGGGGAAAGATTGATGACAGCTACACTCTGTCTCCTCTGGTTGTAAACCAAGGCGATGGGCAGGTCAACGGCGTTTTACTCGAAGTGAATGAAGAAGCTCTCGCAGAATTCGATCGCCGTGAGCGTGGTTATCATCGTATTCAAATTCAGCCAGATCAAATCGAATCGGACGCGAACTTTAACCAAGAACATAGCATCTGGGTTTACGTAAAAGACGAGCCATTACCACCGTGCGTAAAAAGCCCAATCATGCAAAGCTATGTCGATACCGTGCTAGCAGGTTGCTTGGAAGTATCTCATGCGTTTGCAGAGCATTTTGTGCGTCACACCATTGGCTGGCAACACGCAAAAGAAAATGACCGCCATCAACCCAAATACGGCAACCTTGCAGGCGTGCAAGAGCATCATTACGAGTTGATTGATAATCTAATCAAAAAAGGAGCCTAACGGCTCCTTTTTAGTATCTATGTTTTGCTTATGCGAGCTTAAAACTTGTAATCAACGCCAACGTACAGGCTGTCAAAATCAAATTCAAGATCGCCACCACCTTCAACATCGATGGTTACTGTAGAAGCACGGTAGCCACCAGAAACAACCAGACCTGAAGCAAATTCATAACCCACTTCAGCACCATAGTTAAAGCCAGCATCGCTACCATCAGTCTTACCAGTGAAACCAGAAAGGTTTGATTTTGCCTCTAAATCAACCCCAGTTACACCTAGACCAACAACAGCACCAACATAAAAACCAGTGCCAGAGAATTGGTACTTAGGTTTAGCATTAAGGTTGAATGAATAACCTTCAACAGTAGCTTCTAACCAATTACCCGCGCCCGATGCTTTTTCTTCGAAGCTACCGTAGTAAATGTACTCACCTTCTAAAGCCAATTTGAAGTTTTCTGAATATTGCAGCTCTTTACCTACCGCAATGCCCAAACCTGTAGCTGAAGAGCTGTAAGAGTGACCTTCAACTTCAAGATCAGAGTTAAGAATATCTGCGCCAACATACCAGTTACCTTTTGCTTGAACTGACGCTGAAGCAACCACTGCACCTAAAGCCAATAATGGCAATACTTTTTTCATTATAATTTCCTATGTTTTTCATACTGTTAAACAGTTTTTAAAAGCGCGGAGATTATAAATAGAGTTGAATATATTCCTATTGATTTATTTATAAAATGAGACACAAAACATAAACACAAACAATAAAACGTTTGCTTGATTAAACTCTAAACAATTCTCACCCCAGTCGGCATCGCTCTTTCTGGCGTTAGCAACACACTTTCGGATTCATCATCCGTTTCTGCGCACAACAACATACATTCTGAGGTTTCGCCGCGCATTTTGGCTTTGGCAAGATTACACAACACGACCACTTGTTTGCCCATCAACTCTTCCTCGGTGTAATAAGGTACTAAGCTGGTTACGGTTTGCAGTGTTTTTTCACCAATATCAATTTGCACAATGTACAGCTTGTCTGCATTTTGATGACGAGCCACTTCAATGATTTTTCCGGTACGAATTTCCAGTTTGGCAAAATCTGAGTAAGCGATAGTTTCCATAATTAAAACCTTAGTAAATTTTTACTAAAAAGATAACGTTTACACTATCAGTAAGCTTAATAAATACAAGTGGTAAAGATCTCATTTCCGAAAGCAAATCCCCTATCAAATTGCACTTATTACACAATGGGTGTTTAATACTTCCAGTCAAAATTTTTAGCCACTAAAGGTTCTATATGGCAACGATCAAGGATGTCGCGAAAGAAGCCGGTGTTTCGGTCGCAACGGTTTCTCGCGTGATCAACAAGTCCCCAAAAGCCAGTCAATCATCGGTAGAGTCGGTCACCAAAGCAATGAGCAAATTGGGCTACAGACCCAATGCCGCAGCTCGCGCACTGGTGAGTCAAAGCACAAATACCATGGGTGTGTTGGTGAGTGATGTGTCCGATCCTTTCTTCGGCACGTTGGTCAAATCCGTCGATAATGTCGCGCGCGAAAATGGCAAACATATCTTGATTGGCAACGGTTACCATAATCCAGAAGATGAGCGTCAAGCCCTAGAATTGCTGATCAACAGCCGTTGCGATGCAATAGTCATCCACTCGAAAGGCTTATCTGATGAGGAGCTAATTGGCTATGCCCAAGAAGTGAAAGGTATGGTGCTTATCAATCGACATATCCCAGAGCTGGCTGAACGCTGTATTTCCCTTGATAACCGCAAGGGGGCATTCCTCGCGACAGAATATTTGATTCGTCACGGGCATCGCAAAATTGCTTGCATTGCCTCATCCCACGATATCGAAGATACCGATGAGCGATTGCAAGGTTACCAAGCAGCATTGAAAGAACATGGTATTGAACTCTCCAAAAGCTACATCGAATACGGTGAACCCAACAGTGATGGTGGCGAAGTTGCGATGACCAACCTGTTAACCAAATCTTTGGAGATTACTGGAGTGGTGGCCTACAACGACTACATGGCCGCTGGCGCACTGGCAGCGTTGGATCAAAATGGCATTGACGTACCAAGTAAGGTTTCTATGGTCGGGTTCGATGATGGCTTGATCGCCCGCTTTGTTCACCCTAGCTTGACTACTATTCGCTACCCAATCGAGATGATGGCAGAACGAGCCGCGCGTTTGGCTTTGGCGCTATCTCGTGACGAAACAGTTGAAGACGAAACCATAATTTTTAGCCCAACTTTAGTACGAAGAAATTCTGTTGAGCGTTGTTGATGGTGGATAACCTGTCAATTGAAAACGAAAAGCCCGCTCAGGTTATTGAGCGGGCTTTTTCTTTGAGCACTTGTCGAGACGATATGGATTCTAGCTCAAGGCTTCGTTCGGTTTTGCAGACTTCACGTCAACGCCTTCCGCAAACTCACCACGCTGTAATTTTTCTCGTAAAATCGCGTGTTGGTCTTCGGTAAATGTGTAGCGAGACATAATGAAAATGCGCACTAGAGCTCCCAATGCAGGTAACAACGCAATACAGAAGAACATACCACTGAGCGCGGTCTCCGTTTGCGCTGTATTTGGTACATAGCCAATCATCGTCAAGATAACCCCCGTTAAGCCGCCCGCTACCGCAACAGAGAGTTTGCCTGTAAAGGTCTGTCCCGAGAACGTGATCGCCGCGGTACGTTTGCCACTGTGGTAGTAAGAGTACTCTACTGTGTCTGCAATCATGGCCGAGATAAGAGGGTTGGTCATCATAAAGATGCCTGTAATCACCGCTAACCACGCCATCACGACGGTTGGATTATCATAGCCAGTAAAATAGAACCCAATGCGAGCGATGATCTCTAAAACGCACAGCGCAATAAAGATGTCACGTTTTTTGAAACGCTTTGTCAGCACAGGCGTAGCTAAACACGCAATCGCACTTACCAAAGTGATGGTACCAATCAGAGAGACTAAACCTGCGTCACCCATGTTGTATGTGAAGAAGAAAATGTATAAGCCATTCACCAGATTGAAGAACACATTCATGAAAAACGCTGCCAGAATAAAAAACAACGGCTTGTTTTTACGAACGGCTTGAAAGGTTTGTTTTAGCGTGACTTTTTCACAGCTCTTCGTCGAGATGCGTTCTTTGGTGTTATAAAAACCGTTCAGCATGAAGAACAAACCCGCGATCATCAACACAATCACAGCTGGTAAGTAACCCTGATCTGCTCGGCCATCAGCGAAGTAAGCGCTCAGTTTCGGGAACACAACCAAAGTTGCACCAATACCTGCATTCACCCCTAACATGGCACAAGTTGCCGCTTTTGCTCGCTCTTGCGGTTCATCCGTCATAACAGAAGACATAGACCAAAACGGCACATCAGAAATGGTGTAAAGCGTACCCCAAAGAATGTAAGTGATACCGGCATAGATCACTTTTGTCGACGTATCAGCATCAATGTTATAGAAAGCGGCAACCGTGACCAGAACAATCAGAACCGGCGTAAACAGCATGTAAGGGCGGAATTTACCAAAGCGAGAGTCTAACGTGTCCATGTATCCGGCAATGAGCGGATCGTTCACCGCATCCCACACACGAGCAATCAAAAAAATCGTACTCGCCGCAATTGGAGAAATGCCCAAAATATCGGTATAGAAATAAAGAATAAAAGAGCCGACTAGACCAAAGCTAAAGCACTGGCCTACCCCATAGCCGAAGTAAGACATCAGCTCCTTATTAGTGAGTTTGTTTTGTAGAGTAGTCATTGTTCACGTCTCAATTGATTTTATTGTAAATAAGAAACCGACCCATTTCTCAGAGTCGGCTCACAGGCAATTAATCCACTTCTGCGAGTGTTTTGATCAATTGCACTTCGCTTGCGTCATACGGCTGTCCTTGCTCATCAAGCAGATCGTGGAACCATTGACTCGCATAGTTTGCATCGCTACGTTTTATCTCTGGCCAAGGCAGATGCGTTTGTGTTTTTCCTTTCACTAATCCCCACTGGTAGCAACCAATGTTTTTCTGTTTAAAGACCGGAAGCTGTTCGTGCATGTACGATTGCGCATGACGAGCAAGCCACTCAGTACACATCATTGGTCGGTTGTAGCTTTCTACAATTTCAACGGCTTCATGGAACAGATCGAGTGGTAAGTAAGCGTGGAAAGTAATGATGTCCGATAGCTCCATCGCTTTGCGATCGGTTGGGTGTTCATAAATCGGTAGGCTTCGGTCAAGAATGCTTGGCGCATGCCAAGCGCCAACGGTGAGAGGCTGAGTTGGGTTTTCTTCACGTGCCCACTCAAACGCTTTTTCCATCAGCTCATGACTAAAGGTTTCCATTTCTTCGTCGTAAGCGATCTCACCCGTAGTGGTGAAAATCATGCGGTTGGTTGGCTCGTTATAGAGATCCCAAATAACGATTCGAGGGTCATTTTTGTAGGTAGAGATGATGTCGCGAATATACGCTTCGACCTCACCCCACATAGATTTGTCCATCACCACATTGCGACCAGGACTTGCTGCTGCTTGGCTGTTGTGCAAATCCGGTACTGGCGCTTTTTGTTCACCAAGATAAGGATGGTCGCCCGAAAAACCGCAGTCATCCATCGGCGTGAGCATCACTTTGATTTGATTGCGTTCGCAAATATCCAGAAAGCGCTCAATTCGCGCATGTAAACCATCGCGATCCGCTTGCCAAACTATAAATGGTAAGTTGGTACGTAAAGTGTTGTAACCCACATCATGCGCCCAAGCTAACTCTTGTTCCATCACCTCAGGTGCAAAAGATTCCGCTTGCCACATCTCATTCCAGTTAACCGCTGTGCGCGGTAAATAGTTAAAGCCACGTAGCCAGCCATGCTCTTTTTGCCATTGCCACGCTTTCTCTTCCGACCATCTTTTCATCTTACTCACCTTAAAACTAAATTATTAACTAATAATATTAGCTAATATATTAATTAATAATTTAATGACTAGGTGCTCAAAGAATAAACGTGGTGAAAATCACAGCTTTTAAGTTGCTCTGACTTACTTTTGTGATCTTTATCTTTAAAGGATGATCCGAACTTAATCTTTAGCTAATATCTTTAGCTAACGAAATTACGTAAAAGAGCAGAATGGCTAAAAAAATCACCATGAGTGACATTGCGGCGGCGGCTGGCGTCTCTCAGTCGACCGTATCGCTGGTATTGAATGGCTCAACTTCCGTAAAAATCGCGGAAGCGACCAAACGTAAAGTGCTCGAAACCGCAGAATCACTTGGCTACAAAAACAAAAAGGTTGCCCATGCTTTGGGACGCCCTAAAAAGATCGCATTGGTGATCAACGGCTTAACCAGTTATGACCCATTTATCGATGCCATCAATGCAGCGAGAGAAGAAGCGTGGTCGAACGACTACATATTGGTGACCTTCAATTACAGCCATGATGAAGTGTTGGCAAGCAAGATTGAGTCGGAGATCAACGGCGGTGATTACGCAGGCTTGGTTTACGCATCCAGTATGACGCGAGAGTTGGAGCAGCAACGCGTCACAACTTCCTTACCGACTGTACTGCTGAACTGCACCAACGAAGAACACACCGAAATGCCAAGTATTTTGCCGGCCGATATGATTGGAGCTTACAAAGCAGTTTCACACCTCACGACGCAAGGTTATCGTCGCATTGCCATGCTGTCTGGTGAAAGTTGGATGCTAGCCAGTAAGCAACGTGCCGATGGTTATCGTCAGGCTCTCATTGATGCAGACATCATTCCTAACTCAGAGTATTTAGTCGATGCAAACTGGTCGCTAAAAAAAGCGCACCAGCAAACACTGGCACTACTGAATATGGAGCAGCCGCCAGAAGCGATTTTCTGTGGCAGCGACTATATGGCAATGGGGTGCTATCAAGCGATAGCGGAGTTGGGGTTGAAGATTCCTCAGGATGTTGCCGTTGTCGGTTACGATAATCAGCAAATCGCCTCTGAAAGCTTCCCAGCATTAACGTCGGTTGAACTGCCCTACTCAGACATGGGTAAACTCGCAATCGAATCGTTGATGGCACTGATTGAAGGGCAACCGTTGCTTTCTAACAAACGCAAAGTAGAGGGTGAGCTCATCGTTCGAACCTCTTCGACAAAAACAAAAAAGGTGGGCATGTAGCCCACCATAACACCCAAAGTCGTTGGAGTTGCAGCATCGCTGCCGCTGCAAGTTCAAAGGGCAGAAGTGCTATCTAAAATTCAAACTGATAAGTAGTTTGATGCTGATAGCAATCCCCAGAGCTCAACACCCCATTGTTGAGTCCCCATTCTGGTTTGTTTGGCCCGTCTGGAAAGTATTGCGTTTCCAATGCTAGGCCGTCATAGCGTTCGTAAGTTTTACTTGCACCTGGCGTACCGGCTAAGAAATTCCCTGAATAGAACTGGATGGCAGGTTTGGTGGTTTTCACCTTCATCACCACATCTTCTTTTGGTGCAATTAAAACCGCAGCGACAGACACGCCATCGATCACTTCAGGCATGAATACAAAGGCGTGATCGTAGCCACCAGCGGTTTTCTGATCTTGCTCAGCAAGAAATTCTTGGCCAATCAATTTTGGCTCGGTGAAGTCGAAACTGGTACCCGAAACTGGCTTTTGTTCACCGGAAGGAATTAACCCCGCATCCGTTGGCAAGTAATGCCCAGCATTGAGCTGTAAAGTATGCTCCAAACTTTTCGCTCGGCTCGCCTCACCAGCCAAGTTAAAGTAGGCGTGATTGGTTAAATTCACTGGAGATGTTTTGTCGGTCTTAGCATCATAGGCAATAGCTAGTTCATTCTCGTCAGTGAGCGTGTACGTCACCTTCACACCGAGATTTCCCGGATAGCCTTGGTCACCGTCCGGGGATCGAAGTGAAAAAGTGACCTGTTGATCATTTTGCTCTTCAACCTTCCAGCGGCGTTTATCAAACCCTTCCAGCCCACCGTGCAGTGAGTTTTCACCGTTATTGATACCAAGTTGATACTTCTCTCCGTCTATCTCAAACTGCCCCTTCGCAATTCGGTTAGCAAAGCGGCCAACAATGGAACCGAAGTAAGCGTCTTGCTTCATGTGTTCAGCCATATTTGGTGAGCGCAACAACACTTCACGGTTTTCACCATTTATCGGTAATGTGCAACTCAACCACGTCGCACCGATATCCATAAACGACGCCGTCATACCATTCGCGTTGGTCAAATGAATCAGATTCGCAGTTTGGCCATCAAACGACGGCGTTTGCGCCATCGCTTGTTCTAGTTGTTGAAAATAGGCTTTCATCATCATTCCTTACAGCACTTCAACCAAACCCGCACCATTTTGGGCTTGGCAAACATAAATCGACTCTTTTAAGCCCGTAGCCGCTTGGTACTTCGCTTCAACTTCCGCTTTCACGTCATCAACCAGTGCTGGCGGTACAAGTGCCACGATGCAACCACCAAAGCCACCGCCAGTCATGCGCACGCCGCCTTGATCGCCGATCACCTCTTTGACTATCTCCACCAGCGTATCGATTTCTTTTACCGTAATTTCGAAATCATCGCGCATCGAGGCATGAGACTCGGCCATCAGCTCACCCATGCGCTTCATGTCGTGTGCTCGTAGCGCTTGCGCCGCTTCCACAGTACGATCATTTTCTGTGATGACGTGACGAGCACGCTTGGCCACCATTTCATCCAGCTCAGCGACTTTCTCGTTGAACTGATCAATCGTCACATCACGCAAAGCTTTCACACCGAAAATGCGCGCCGCTTCTTCACATTGTTGACGACGAGTGTTGTATTCACTGTCTACCAAGCCACGTTTTTTGTTCGAGTTGATGATCACCACGGCCATATCTTCAGGCATCGATACCGCTTCAGTTTCTAGGCTACGACAGTCCAACAGCATAGCGTGGTTTTCACGACCTTCTGCCGAAATCATTTGGTCCATAATGCCGCAGTTACAACCAACGAATTCGTTCTCAGCTTGCTGGCCGTTTAGCGCAATTTCCGCTTGGCTGATTTCTAGATTGAACAGCACTTTGAACGTTTGACCAATCACCACTTCCAACGCTGCCGACGAGCTTAAACCCGCACCTTGAGGCACGTTACCGCTAACAGAAATATCCGCACCAGTGAATTGGTAACCACGAACAAGAAGACACTTCACTACACCGCGAATGTAGTTCGCCCACATTTTGTCTTGCTGGAAGGTAATGGCTTGCGTGATATCGAACTCATCAACGGCGTTGCCGTAATCCACAGAAACTACGCGCACTAGGTTGTCTTCACGCTTCGCTGCCGCCACAACGGTTTGGTAGTTAATGGCACACGGTAGGACAAAACCATCGTTGTAATCGGTGTGCTCACCAATCAAGTTCACACGACCAGGCGCTTGGATAATATGGCTAGGTGCGTAGCCCAACACTTGCTCAAATGACGCTTTCACATTTTGGATAAGTTCAGACATAGGGACGTTCTCTTAAATTATAAATTTGGTATTGGGATAGCGCGTTGAGCCTAACTTTCTATCTGTAAAGTCGCGCTATCCCGTTATTCGTAATCAGTCCAATTTAAAGACTTAGCATTCTTTGTAGTGGACATCACTCACATCACGCAGACGCTGCGCCGCTTGTTCTGCGGTTAGGTCACGTTGGCTTTCTGCCAGCATTTCATAGCCAACCATAAACTTACGAACCGTTGCACTACGTAGCAGTGGCGGGTAGAACAACGCGTGCAGTTGCCAATGGTCGATATCGGTATCTTCTTCAAAGAACGGCGCATAATGCCAACCCATTGAGTAAGGGAAAGAGCATTGGAATAGGTTGTCGTAACGGCTGGTCAGCTTCTTAATCGCTAGCGCTAAATCGTCTCGTTGCTCATCGCTGAGTTCGCTCATGCGACGAATGTGCGTTTTCGGCAACAACATGGTTTCGAACGGCCAAGCAGCCCAGTAAGGCACCACCGCCAGCCAATGTTCGGTTTCCACCACAATGCGTGAGCCGTCTTTGAGTTCCGCTTGCACGTAATCCACCAGCAAGTTGCTGCCATGTTCTTGGTAGTAGGCTTTTAGGTTGTGCTCTTTGCGCTCGATTTCATTTGGTAAGAAGCTGTTCGCCCAGATTTGACCGTGCGGATGAGGCTGAGAACAGCCCATGGTTTCGCCTTTGTTTTCGAACGCCTGAACCCAAACGTACTCTTTGCCTAGCTCTTCAATTTGTTCGTTCCATGTATCTATCACGCCACGAATTTTATCCACTGGCAGCTCTGGTAAGGTTTTGCTGTGATCTGGCGAGAAGCAAATCACTCGGCTCAAACCACGCACGCCTTGCGTTTTGAATAGCGGGTTGTTTGACTCCGGTGCATCTGGTGAATCCACCATCAGCGCAGCAAAATCGTTATTGAACACATAAGTGCCTTGGTAGTCTGGATTAACATCGCCAGAGATACGTTCATTGGTTGGACAAAGGAAACATTTACCGTCATAGCTTGGTAGCTCATCCAACGCGGGCTTTTCATCTGCGCCACTCCAAGGGCGTTTTGCACGGTGAGGTGAAACCAAAATCCATTGCCCAGTCAGAGGGTTGTAACGGCGGTGTGGATGATCCACTGGGTTAAATTCGACATTCGACATGTTACTTACTCAACTTTTAAGAATTCTTTCATCTGCATTTCTCAATGGAATTGGAAAGTGCAAACAACAATGCGGCGACGTAAACTACGCAGGGGAATAGCCATTGGGATTCTTTGACTGCCATTGCCACGTATCAGCGGTCATTTCAGCCACCGTGCGTATTGCTTTCCAGCCTAGTTCACGCTCAGCTTTTTCCGTGCTTGCCCAACATTCAGCAATATCCCCAGGACGACGCGGGCATAACTCGTAAGGCACAGGTTTACCGCAAGCGGTCGCGAACGCATCCACCATCTCAAGTACGCTCGAGCCTTTACCTGTACCTAAGTTGTAAATGTGCAAACCCGATGTTTCCCCCACCGATTTCAATGCCGCAATATGGCCGTCGGCCAAATCCATCACATGGATGTAATCACGTACACCAGTGCCGTCTGGTGTTGGGTAGTCGCTACCGAATACCGAGAGTTTTTCTCGGCGACCAACAGCGACTTGGGCGATAAATGGCATCAGGTTATTGGGAATGCCTTGTGGGTCTTCCCCCATGCAGCCCGATGGGTGCGCGCCAACTGGGTTGAAGTAACGCAGTAAGGTGATGCTCCAATCGTTTTCAGCATGGAACAGATCGCTTAAGCATTGCTCCACCATATATTTGCTGCGTCCGTATGGGTTGGTGGTTGCGCCTGTTGGTGAATCTTCCGTAATCGGCACTATTTCAGGGTCACCGTAAACCGTTGCCGATGAACTGAATACGATGCTTTTCACGCCCGCTTTACGCATGCTGCGCGCTAACACCAATGAGCCATTGACGTTGTTGTCGTAGTACTCAAGTGGTTTTGCCACCGATTCGCCAACCGCTTTGAGGCCAGCAAAGTGGATCACGGCTTGGATTTCGTGCTGCGCGAATACCGTATCCAAAAAGGCTTCGTCACGGATGTCACCTTGGTGGAACGCAGGCTGTTTGCCAGTCAGCGCTTCAATACGGTTTAACACTTCCAGTTTGGCGTTACACAAGTTATCAACGATGATAGGTTCCATTCCCGCTTCAATCATCTGAACGCAAGTGTGACTACCGATGTATCCCATACCGCCTGTGACAAGAACTTTCACTTTTTGCTTCTCCACGTTTGCTGCTTTCTGTTCATACCTCACTCTGATGCGCTAAAAGCCAATCGCCATTGCATCGAATCGGTACGCCCATTTCTTAACTGGCTAAAAGTCTAGCAACCAATCTCGATCCAGATCCGTGATCGAATTCAAATTGTGTAAACGTTTCCACAAAATTACAAAAAAGCCTTATTTTAGATGAAGACTTTAGTTAAATTAAACCGGGAAGATGATGAGCAGTGAAGATGAGTCGAACAGATACCGCTCTCTTTCGTGGATCGCACGATTTTACTAAAAGTTTGTGCATCCCTAAGTAGCTGTTTACAATAGCCAGATTATTGAGTTCTCACTTGGAGAAGTGAGCAATGCCAACGGGAAATGTACATGGCAACACTAAAAGATATCGCCACTGAAGCGGGCGTCTCACTTGCAACTGTATCGCGAGTTTTGAATGACGATCCGACGTTGAGCGTTAAAGAAGAAACCAAACGCCGCATTTTAGAAATCGCAGAAAAGCTGGAGTACCGCACCAGCAGCTCGAAGAAAGCCACCAAAGAAGCCAAGCAAAAACATCACTTTTTGGCCTTGTACAATTACAAACAAGAAGCAGAAGTGAACGACCCGTACTACTTGTCGATTCGTCATGGGATTGAAACTCAGTGCGACAAACTCGGCATTACGCTAACCAATTGCTACAACAGCGAAATTGATGTTGAAACGCAGAAGATCACGGGTGTCCTTTTAGTCGGGAAAGTCGACCAAAAGGTGGTCAATAAGTTACCTAAACGCCTAGCCGATAGCATCTGTTACATTGACTTTTCAGATCCAACTAGTCCTTACGATTGCGTTGATATCGACCTTGTAAGAATCAGCAAGCAAGTGGTTGATTTCTTTCTACAACAAGGCTATGAACGCATCGGCTTTATTGGTGGACAAGACGAACCCAACACCGCAGACATTCGTGAAAATGCGTTTGTGGACTACGGCAGTCTAAAAGGTGTGGTTTCTGAAGACGACATTTATCGTGGCGATTTCTCTAGCTTGTCCGGTTATGACTTAGCGAAAGAGATGCTGGCCAAAGGCGATTTCCCAAAAGCGATGTTCATTGCTTCGGACTCCATTGCGATTGGTGTGTTACGTGCAGTGCATGAGTTTGGTTTAAACATTCCTGATGATATTGCGCTGATCAGCGTGAACGACATTCCTACCGCGCGCTTTACCTTCCCACCTCTATCTACCGTTCGTATTCATTCTGAAATGATGGGTATTCAAGGCGTGAACTTGTTAGTAGAAAAATACCGTGACGGACGCGCACTGCCCCTTCAAGTGTACGTTCCAAGCAAGCTCAAGCTACGCGGCACAACTCGATAAAAACACCCTCAAAACTGCTCAAATAAGGCACTGAATTTTCAGTGCTTTTTTATTTCTTCTTTTACTTTCTACCGAATTTTTACTGTTTTTACTTTCCAAAACAATCTAGATCTCATTCCTTTACGCTGATCACATCTTGCTCAACATTGGTCATTTAAAACGTGACAAAGTTAAAGTAAAACGTTTCCACTGATTTATTTTAGTAAAACTTTTACTAATATCTTTCCCAGATTATTCATAAGCATTTTTCACAATACATCGGCCGTTGTTTTTGCACTGATGTTGAGCCGCGATGAAACCAATCCGGACTCCAACATAAGCGCACCAAGCCGAGGGGAGATCAAAACGTGAACAATTGGGAAAACTTCCAACACTTACACGAGAATCGTATGGCACCGCGTGCGTACTTTTTCTCCTACGACTCTATTCAGAGCGCACAAACCTTTCAACGTGAACTGAGTCGCCGCTTTATGTTGCTCAGCGGCGAATGGACATTCCGTTATTTCACCAACCCAATGTTGGTACCTGATGAGTTTTACTCACAAACAATGAACGACTGGGGACGCATTACCGTCCCAAACATGTGGCAAATGGAAGGCCACGGCGATCTGCAATACACCGATGAAGGCTTCCCATTCCCGATCGATGTCCCGTTTGTACCAACCGACAACCCAACGGGCGCTTATCAACGCACATTTACACTTGGTCCACAGTGGGATAACCAACAAACCATCATCAAGTTCGATGGCGTGGAAACCTACTTTGAAGTGTACGTAAACGGCGAGTACGTCGGCTTTAGCAAAGGCAGCCGTCTTACTGCGGAGTTCGACATTTCTGCCTACGCACACCAAGGCGAAAACTTGCTCTCTGTACGCGTGATGCAGTGGGCCGATTCCACTTACATTGAAGACCAAGACATGTGGTGGACGGCGGGGATCTTCCGCGATGTTTACCTTGTGGGCAAAGAGCAGGTTCACGTCCAAGACCTAACAATTCGCACCGATTTCGCCGACGATTACCAAAGTGCGACGCTCAGTGCTCAAGTCGAATTGGAAAACCTTTCCACCGCTATCGCGTCTGGCTACACGCTGGAATACGCGCTGCATGACAAAGGCACTATCGTAGCCAGTGGTCAATGCGATTCACTGACTATCCAAAACCACCACTCAACAAGCTTTGCGATTGATATGGTGAGCCCAACGCATTGGACGGCTGAAAACCCTTACCTTTACCACTTGTTCATCACCTTAAAAGATCACCAAGGCAACGTAGTGGAAGTGATCCCACAACGCGTGGGTTTCCGTGATATCAAGGTGCGTGATGGCCTGTTTTACATCAACAATCAATACGTGATGCTGCATGGTGTAAACCGTCATGATAACGATCACCTAAAAGGTCGTGCAGTGGGTATGGACCGCGTGGAAAAAGATCTGATGTTGATGAAGCAACACAACATCAACTCAGTTCGCACCGCACACTACCCTAACGACCCACGCTTCTACGAGTTGTGTGATATTTACGGCCTGTTTGTGATGGCAGAAACTGATGTGGAAACCCACGGTTTTGCCAACGTTGGCGACCTCAGCCGCATCACCAATGATCCTGCTTGGGAAGCAGTGTTTGTCGATCGCGCAGTGCGTCATGTTCATGCGCAAAAGAACCACCCTTCTATCATCATGTGGTCACTCGGTAACGAATCGGGTTATGGCTGTAACATCCGTGCGATGTATACCGCGACCAAAGCAATTGATGACACCCGTTTGGTTCACTACGAAGAAGACCGCGATGCTGAAGTGGTGGATGTGATTTCGACGATGTACTCACGCGCTCAACTGATGAATTACTTTGGCGAACACCCACACGAGAAGCCACGCATTATCTGCGAATACGCACACGCGATGGGTAACGGGCCGGGTGGTCTGACGGAATACCAAAACGTGTTCTATGCGCACGACCACATTCAAGGTCACTACGTTTGGGAATGGTGTGATCACGGCATTCTAGCGCGTGATGAACACGGCCAAGAGTTCTACAAATACGGCGGCGATTACGGCGATTACCCAAACAACTACAACTTCTGCATGGATGGTCTGATTTACCCAGATCAAACCCCGGGCCCTGGCCTGAAAGAATACAAACAAGTCATTGCACCGGTGAAAATCCGCGCCGTTGAAGGTTGCCATGACCGCTTTATCGTTGAGAACAAATTGTGGTTCACCAACCTCGATGATTACACCATTACTGCTGACGTGCGTGCCGAAGGTGAAACCCTGCGCAGCGTGCAATTCAAAGTCGAAGCTTTGGTCGCCAACAGCGAACGTGAAGTGACCATCGACTTGCCAGAGTTGGATGAGCGCGAAGCCTTTGTTAACTTCACCGTACGCAAAGACAGTCGCACACTTTACAGCGAAGCCAACCATGAAATTGCGGTGTATCAGTTCCAACTGAAAGAAAAGACCGCGTCTGCACCTGCGTTCATCAATCGCAACGCACAACCTTTGGTGATTAACGAAAGCCGTTTGGAACACGTAATTGAAGGCCATAACTTCACGCTTACTTTCTCGAAAGTAAACGGCAAGCTGACTTCTTGGCGCGTAAATGGCGAAGAGATCATTCAATCTGAGCCGAGACTGAACTTCTTCAAACCGATGATTGATAACCACAAACAAGAGTATGAAGGTTTGTGGCACCCAGCGCATCTGCAAATCATGCAGGAGCACTTCCGCACACTTGCTGTGGAAGCAACTGATGATTCCGTCTTGATTACAACCACCAGCATCATTGCGCCGCCGGTCTTTGATTTTGGCATGCGTTGTACCTATCGCTATCAAATCAATGCTCAAGGCCATTTGAACATGGAACTGAGTGGCGAGCGCTACGGCGACTACCCTCACGTGATTCCGGTCATCGGCTTGGATTTGGGCATCAACGGCAGCTTTGACCAAGTGAGCTACTACGGTCGCGGCCCAGAAGAAAACTACCAAGACAGTCGCCAAGCTAACCTCATTGATGTTTACCACAGCACCGTAGAAGACATGTTCGAGAACTACCCGTTCCCGCAAAACAACGGCAACCGCCAACACGTGCGCTGGGCATCGCTCACGAACCGTCATGGCACAGGGTTATTGGTGAAACCTCAGCAAGAAATCAACTTCAGCGCGTGGTTCTACACCAACCAAAATCTGCATGAAGCGCAACATACGATCGAGCTAGAAAAGAGTGGCTACATCACCCTTAACCTTGACCATCAAGTGATGGGATTGGGCTCGAACTCATGGGGCAGCGAAGTGCTCGACTCTTACCGCGTGTACATGGACGAGTTCCGTTACGGTTTGACGCTGATGCCACTGCAAGCAGGCGATTGCAACGCACAAGTGATGGCAAACCATGATTTCGACAACGCGTTTTTCACTCAAACCAATACTCAATCAGTCAACGAGGCGTAACCCATGATCGTGTTAGACAGCTTAGAGCAATTCAAACAGGTATATCGCAACGGTCGTAAATGGAACCGCTGTGTGGAAGCCATTGGCAACATCGGCAACATCGGCAACATCAAAGATGGCGTGATGCACTCGATTGGCGATTCACTGGTTTACATGGTTGAAGATGGCATCGCGAAACAAACCGAAACGTTCATCGGTAACCGTCGTTACTTCGATGTGCATTACTACCTCGAAGGCCGAGAAACCGTTGAGTTCGCGGATAAAACCGCGTTGACACTAGAACAAGCTTATCGTGATGAAACCGACCGCGAATTTTTTTCTGGTCAGGGTGAAACACGCGAGCTTTGCGAAGGCCAAGTGGCGATTTTTGAAAACAGTGAAGCGTACCGCTTCCACGGAGAAAACCGCGTAAGAAAAGTGGTGCTCAAAGTGACCATCGAAGATGGCTACTTCCTAAATAAATAAAACAAGAGAAGGGCTGTGGTCACAGCATTACAAGCCCTTCCTCCCTACAATTCCAACGTGATTCACCGGAGATAGAACATGTCTGAATCCAAACGTAATACGATAGGTAAATTCGGGTTGTTATCCCTCACCTTTGCCGCAGTATTTAGCTTTAATAACGTAATCAATAACAACATCGAGATCGGTCTAGCGTCTGCGCCAATGTTCTTTCTGGCGACCATTTTTTATTTCATCCCTTTCTGTTTGATCATCGCAGAATTCGTATCTCTGAATAAAGATTCTGAAGCGGGGGTCTACGCATGGGTAAAAAGCTCACTTGGCGGTCGCTGGGCGTTTATCTCTGCCTACACTTACTGGTTCGTTAACCTATTCTTCTTCACGTCCTTGCTGCCGCGTGTTATCGCTTATGCGTCTTACGCGTTCTTGGGCTATGAATACATTCTGACGCCATTCACCACTACCGTGCTCAGTATGATTTTGTTTGCGTTTGCGACCTACGTATCGACAAACGGCGCGAAAATGTTGGGGCCAATTACGTCGGTGACCTCCTCCCTCATGCTGCTACTGACAATGTCGTACATTTTACTGGCTGGCGCAGCGTTGATCGGCGGCGTAGAACCAGCTGACCCAATTACTGTAGAAGCGATGATCCCTGATTTCAGCTGGGCATTTTTAGGCATTACTACATGGATCTTTATGGCGGCAGGCGGTGCGGAATCGGTCGCGGTTTACGTAAACGATGTGAAAGGCGGCTCGAAATCGTTCGTTAAAGTCATCATCATCGCAGGTATCTTTATCGGTGTACTTTACTCAGTCGCGTCTGTTTTGATTAACGTGTTTGTTCCTAGCGAAACCCTAAAATACACAGGTGGCTCGGTACAAGTATTTGAAGGTTTGGCTGCGTACTTTGGTTTGCCAGAAGTATTGATGAACCGCTTTGTAGGCTTGGTATCCTTCACCGCTATGTTTGGCTCTCTACTAATGTGGACAGCAACGCCAGTGAAAATCTTCTTCTCTGAGATTCCAGAAGGCATTTTTGGTAAGAAAACCGTAGAGCTGAACGAAAACGGCGTACCAGCTCGCGCAGCTTGGTATCAGTTCCTTATCGTTATCCCATTGATGATCATCCCAACATTAGGTTCTAACACCGCTCAAGATCTGATGAACACGGTGATCAACATGACCGCAGCGGCATCCATGCTGCCACCACTGTTCATCATGTTGGCGTACCTGAATCTGCGCTTGAAACTGGATCACGTTGAGCGTGATTTCAAAATGGGCTCACGCAAAATGGGCATCGCTACCGTATCGGTACTGATCGCTATCTTTACGGTTGGTTTCTTAGCATCGACCTTCCCTACTGGGGCCGACATCATGACCATCATTTTCTACAACGTTGGCGGTATCGTGATTTTCCTTGGCTTTGCTTGGTGGAAGTACAGCCAATACGAAAAATCATTGAATCAAGAAGAGCGTATAAAAGAAGCCGCGCCAGCTTCGCAAGCGGTATAACACAGACTCTCAATGACAAACATTCTGGGCACCCTTTGGTGCCCTTTTTTATATGTGAGAGGTGATGGTCGAAGAAACCAGCTCGCGTAGCCAAATGCCTTTGTCTTCATTGTTTCGGCTGGAATGCCACAGCATGGCAATATCAAAATCCGCAACGGCGATCGGCGGCTTAACAGTAATGAGATCGTCCGAAAAGCCCTCCGCCAACGCCATTTTTTCTGGCACGATGGCAATGAGATCGCGCTTTTTCAATAGATGCCGAATCGTGAGAAAGTTGCGCGACGCCACGGTGACTTTACGGCTCAAGCCATGTTCTGCGAGCTTTTGGTCTACTTGTGTCTTTAAGCTCCCATCGGGACTTACCAGAGCTTGCTCTATGTTCGCGAACGCTTCCAGAGTCAGCTGTGTTTCCCCTTTCAATACCTGTTTATCACACATACACACGTGTTTTTCCGTGTACAAGTACAAGCTCTCAAAGTTGTCATCCAACACCGGCATGCTGCCAATAATGACATCGAGCTTTTCGTGCTCAGTTAATGCCACGTAGTTGCTACGATTGACGTTAATAAAACTGATCTGGGCCTCTGGTGCGCGCTGGCGTATTTCGTCATAAAGCCGAGGAGCAAAAATAAACTCGGCATAATCCGTTAACCCAATGCGACATACACCTGCATAATTTTCAGGCTGGAAGGCAGACTTAGTGAGCAAGTCTTTGGCGATAGAGTCCAGCAAATGATGCACGGTTGGCGCGATGTGGTGAGCGTGCTCGGTGGGCTCCATCTTGTGCCCTTTTCGCTCAAAAAGCGGGTCGTCAAACAACAACCTTAAACGAGACAAACTATGACTCATCGCCGACTGGCTAACGTAACTTTTCTCTGCCGCGACGCTAACGCTTCGATGGCGATACAAGTAGGAAAACGTCACCAATAAGTTCAAGTCAATGTTGCGCCACTGAATGTCCTCTTTCACCTCAGCCCCCTTATCCCATTTCATTCATAAATGAAATTAAATTTATCAATTTGAGTCATTTTAGAGCGTCCGATAAATTAGCAACAATGCTTTTTAGATAAACAGGCTCGACATGTTCACCATCTTCAAAACTTTTTTCTGGCTGGGTTGGTTCAGCTTCGGCGGCCCGGCGGCTCATATTGGTTATTTTCGCCAAACCTTTGTTGAGAAACTGAAATGGCTTGATGACAGCGAGTACGCAAAAATCGTCGCGCTCAGTCAGTTTTTGCCGGGACCGGGATCAAGCCAAGTCGGCTTTGCATTGGGTTATAAGCGCGGCGGGTTAAATGGCGCATGCGCAGCATTTGTCGGATTCACGCTTCCTTCGGTGATCATCATGTTGGCACTGGCGATGGTGAGCAGCCAGATCACCGACACCGCTGTGTTTCAAAACATCGTTCACGGCCTAAAACTGCTCGCAGTCGTGGTCGTGGCAGATGCAACCTGGGGCATGTACAAAAACTTCTGCCAAAGTAAACTGACCGCGGGTTTGTGCGTCGCGACTGCGATTGCGTTGCTGGTGGCACCAAGCATCATGACGCAAATGCTCGTGCTACTCGTAGCAGGTTTTGTCGGAATGCGATATCTGAAGAAAGACTCCGCGCCATCAGCCGAGCCGTTTAAACCGTCTATCGCGCCATTGGCTCTATTTGCGGTGCTTTTACTCGGCTTACCGTTAGTGGCTCATACGTTACCTTTGCTTGGACTGTTTAGTGATTTTTTCCAAGCTGGTAGTTTAGTGTTTGGTGGTGGTCATGTAGTGCTGCCGCTTCTGCAAAACATTGTTGGCGACCAGCTCAGCCAAGATGCATTTTTAACAGGCTACGCCGCTGCACAAGCTGTACCGGGGCCAATGTTCACCTTTGCGACTTTTATCGGTTATGAGCTTTCGGATACGCCAATTTTAGGTGCGCTGATCGCAACGCTTGGCGTATTCCTCCCAGGGTTTCTTTTACTGCTTGGCGTTCTTAAAAACTGGCAAGCACTGGCAGGCAAACCGCTGGTCTCCGGCGCCATCAACGGTGTAAATGCCTCAGTTGTAGGGTTGCTACTCGCGGCACTTTACCAGCCAGTATTTAGCAGCGCAGTTGTTGCTCCCATCGACATGGCGTTAGTGATTGCGGGTTTCTATCTACATAAAAAACTCAACCTTTCGGTGCTATGGATGATCGTGTTTTTTGTGGCGGCAGGCCTTGTCACGGGCATGATGTAAAAATCTCAAACGACAAACTCTTAGCGGGCACTTAAATACAAGTGCCCGTTTTCTCAACTAAGCTTAATGACATTGGAAGGATAGAGATGACGGATCGTCGATGGAACAAGACAACAATTACCAGATCAACGTAAGTTGGCAGCAAAAAGCAGCGACTTGGCTCCAGTCTGTGAAGAACGAGTTATTGATCGATAAGATTTTCTACACCTATTGCTTTATCTCGACTGCTGTCATTTATCTTTGTTCTTTATATCTCGATTTCCCTATTGATTACTCTTTTACCACTTACCTTGAAACGCTAATGCAAGCTTTGTATGTCACAGGCTTAAGCTGGTGTATCTATTATTATTTCTATCTCATACTGCGCAAAGAAAAACAGCCAGCAAAGCGCTTCATAGGAAAACTGAAACATCTTATTTTTCCACTGCACCGCCCTGTATCAGTGTTTGTTTCGATGATGGCACTTAACCTGATTTTCTCTAACCACACGTTTTTGAAATCGCTTATTCCAATCATCAATCCTTTTAAATGGGATCTAACCTTTGCGAATATTGATACGCTGTTGCACTTCGGCGTTGCTCCGTGGGAGTTGACCCATGCATTATTCTCCAATGCTTGGGCCTCATTAGGGCTAAATGTAGCCTACAACGCATGGTTTTTTTGTATGTGGGGCATACTCATCTTTTTCCTTATCTACAAAAAATACCCGTTGGTAAGGCAACAGTTTTTACTCACGTTCGCATTGTCTTGGATGATTCTTGGTGTCTTCTTCGCCACGTTGCTTTCTTCAGCAGGCCCATGTTATGTGGAGCTTATCACTGGAGATGAACAGTTTGTTCCTCTGATGAAAACGCTCGAAGTCCAAAGCCAATATCTTACCAATGTAGACGCTGGGCAATTGTGGGCATTGCCTACACAGCAATATCTTTGGGATGAGTACATCGCGAATGCCAATGGTATTGGCTCTGGCATTTCGGCAATGCCGAGTTTGCACGTTTCCATTGCTGTTTTGATGGCGCTATCAATTTATAGACTCAACAAAACCATCGGCTACTTTGCTTACGCTTTCGCAGTCATCATTCAAATCGGTTCGGTACATTTAGCCTGGCATTATGCGATTGATGGCTACCTCGCAACACTCTTGATGGTGATGTTATGGAAGATAGTTGGTTGGGCTTTACGGCGCTATGCTTCTTACCCTGAAAGAAGCGAATGACGGCTAATTGAACAAACACCTTTGCAACGGACTACTCCCCATAAATGAAAAAGCCACTCTATCTTGCAGAGTGGCTTTCTTTTAAAAGGGTCTTCAAATTTATTGGAGAAGCGCGGTAGAGGTATCTCCTCGCTCTCTGACCATTGCCAATGCTCGTTCTAGGTTTTTATTTGCCAGTTCATAATAGGCAGGGTTCTTATCAATAGCCTGTTGTAAATAAGGAATCGCCTCTCCTGGTTTGCCTTGAAGGATCAAGAAATAACCAACATTGTTGAGCGCTTCGGGTTCTGTCATGTGTCGACTAAAAATACTCAGAGCTTGTCGTGGCTGATCTTTAGCTAAAGCAATGAGACCTAAATTATTGATTCCTCTCTCATCTCCTGGCTTGATACTTAGTGCGGCTTGAGTAAAGTGCGCCGCTTTTGAGTAAGCTTTTTCCATGTAGTAGGAGTAGCCAAGGCTGACCAAAGCGTTTACGTTTCTTGAGTCAATATCCAACGCTTTTCGAATTAACGCCTGCGCAATATCGTGGTCGCCACGAATGTCGTAAAGCACACCTAGACCGGAGTAAGCAGAGACTGGTGATTTATCATCATAGCGATATGTTGCAACGCTCTCTGCAGTAATGTTGTCTTTAGTGATGGTAGGATCGCCATCCATGCGAATTTGGTCAGCATTCAAAGCGCGTATGTAGTAGCTTTTCCCAACGTCCTTTTCTCCACGCTTCGTGTATAAAGTACCAAGCTCAGTCAGGGAGCCAATATGATCGGGGTTTTGCGCCAACGCTGCGCGAAACGATCGGTCTGCAAGCTCTTGATTCTCTCTTGCTAAATGAATACGACCGACGGTGTATAAGGTTTTATCTTTATGCACCGCGTTAGGAAAAGAGAGAGAGCGCAAATATTCGTACAAGGCTAAGTCAACATTATTGTTCCTTAATGCGGTGTCCCCGCGAGAAATGGCCTCCTCTTCTGTTTTGGGTGGTTCATCGTTGGTGAGTGATTCAACCGGTTTGCCCGAATAGAGCGATGAATCAAAATCAGATGACTGCTGTGTTGTTGAACATGCCGTAAGCAGCAACAACGAAATGATGACGAATTTTTTTATCCACATAGCGATCCCTATTTTATTGTTCTATTTAGAAAATGCTTCTATTAACGTTATTATTGCTGGGCCAACAGCCACAATGAAGAAACATGGCCATATAAAGAGAATGGTAGGGAATAACATTTTAACGGGTACTTTTGCAGCCATTTCCTCTGCCGCCTGATGGCGTTTATCCCTATAATCCTCCGTGTACTCACGCAATGACTCAACCAAGCTCCCGCCAATTCGTGAAGCATGGCTAAGTATGCTTATGAGACCTAATAGTTCTTCAACTCCCGTTCTCAACACCATTTCATGAAGTGCTTCCGGCATTGTTTTACCGGCCTGAATTTTTTTACACACCGTGTCTAGCTCGTCAGCCAGTTCTGGATGGGAAATCACGAGCTCATCCGCAATACGACGCAAAGCCGCGTTAAAACCTAACCCCGATTCAGTACACACTATGAGTAAGTCAAGCATGTCGGCAACACCCGACTTTATGGCTTTCTGACGCTGTTTCACCATTCTGCGCAAGAAAAAATCAGGGATAAATAGGCCGACAGTTATTGCCAAAATCATGAAAAAATATACAGATTCAGCATCTGGCATATACATATATATCAACACAGAAAAGAAAACACCGATTATCGTAGTAGTCGATTTAAGAGCATAAAATAAGGACAACGCATTACTTTCATGGAAACCTGCGTGCATCAGTCTGGTGCGTGCATTTTGCCGTTCCTTTTCGTTAGTTGGCGATGTCAAAGGTGCTAAGGACTCTAAGGTCTCACTCATTTTTTTACTACGACTAGAAGAGGCCTTTTTATCCCCCGATAGTTCGGCTAGGCGTCTTCTGATGGGTGAGTTAACACCAATAATGACAGAACCAAGCGTCATCACGACTAAGACTGTCGTGATGAGTATCAGCGCCATAAACAGTGTCTCTTGGTTAATAGCAAAACCGTTCAATAAACTTTGAATCGTTTCCATAGCTACACCTCAACATTAATTATTTTACGTATCCACAGCGTACCGATGAATAGAGAGACCATTCCCCCAATGATGAGTTTATGCCCTATCGGTGTATTATGCAGAGGCTCTAGAAACTCTGGTTTAGCAATTGAAATGAATAAATAAAGCGCAAAAGGTGCCAACACCAACACCCAGGCAGACATGCGTGACTCCGCCGAAATGGTTTTAATTTTTCGCGCCAGTTTGAAACGCGCTCTAAGAATATGAGAGAGCTTTTCGATGTTTTCGACCAAGTTACCACCGGTCTCTTTTTGCAATAAGACCGCACTAGAAAAAGCGAGCATGGAGACCGTAGGTGTGCGCTCCGACATTTGCATGATCGCCAAACGCAGATCGTAACCGTAGTTAAGCAGGTTAAAGGTATTCAAAAACTCAGGGCCAAGCGGGGCACTCATTTCCCTGCCTACCTCGCCAAACGCCTGATTAACTGGCCGCCCTGCTTGTAACACGCGTTTAATAATATCGAGCGCCTCTGGCAGTTGCTCTTCAAACCTCATTAAACGATCGGTGATTTTTTTCTGTAAGTAGAAATAAGCAGCAACCCAACACGCTACGACCACACCAACGCACATGTACCAAAGCTGCCCGAATAACAAAAGCAATAGTCCAACCGCAATACCGGCAAGAAAAACAAGCGCGATAACACGAGTAAAGCCCATGGAGATGCCGGCAAGTTCCAACTTTTTCCTGAAGTTTTCGAATGGACCAAATTTGACAAGCCAACGCTCTAATGACGAAAGATTTTTCAACGAGTTTTCTCGCAGTAGAGAGATGCTCTCTTGGTCAATGTGCTTGTGGCTTTCGTGTATCCGCTTGATTAACTGCTTGTGTTTTACCTTTTTCCCAGCCGATGGCAAGATCAACGCCTGACTGATGAAAAAGACAGACAGAAACAGCAGCAAGAGAAAAAGAGGGAATTGACTTTCCATAGCAATCTCCTAACGCGCTTTTTCGTTGAATATTTCAAACGGTACGTCTAAGCCGCGTTTAACTAATTGATCATGACAACTTGGTACAATGCCCGTTGCTTTATACTCACCCAACACGTTGCCCTCTTGATCGATCCCTTGCCTTTGGAAGGTAAAGATCTCGGACATGGTGATCACATCGCCTTCCATGCCGTTGATCTCCTGAATGCTAACCATACGACGCTTACCGTCTTCCTGACGGTCCATTTGCACCACCACATGGATGGCAGAAGCAATCTGCGCCCTTAAGTTTTTGGTGGACACATTCCACCCCGCCATAGAAAACATATTTTCTATTCGGCTGAGCGCGTCTCTTGGCGTGTTGGCGTGAATGGTGGCTAATGAGCCATCGTGCCCCGTGTTCATGGCAGACAGCATATCCACCGCTTCCGAGCCCCGAACCTCACCCACAACAATCCGGTCTGGACGCATACGTAAGGAGTTTTTCACCAAGTCACGCTGAGTAATTTCTCCCTTACCTTCAATGTTGGAAGGTCGCGTTTCTAAGCGAATAATATGAGGCTGTTGCAATTGCAGCTCTGCCGAGTCCTCAATAGTGACAATACGTTGGTCACGAGGAATAAAGCTCGAGAGGATATTCAGCGTGGTGGTTTTACCAGAGCCCGTACCGCCAGAAATCAGGATATTCAGCTCCCCCACCACCGCAGCATTAAGAAACTTCGCCATTTCAGGCGACAAAGACCCCAACTCAAGGAGGTTTTCCATATTCAAACGTTCCACCGCAAAACGACGAATAGAGACAGAAGGGCCATCAATGGCAAGAGGTGGAATAATCGCATTAAAACGAGAGCCGTCTTTAAGTCGAGCATCCACCATGGGTGAGGCTTCATCAATGCGTCGCCCTACTTGGCTGACAATACGGTCAATGATGTTGCGCAGATGAAGCTCATCTAAAAATGTGTGTGGGGTTCTTTCCAGTTTACCAAAACGTTCGACATAAATACTTTTCGGGCCATTGACCAAAATATCAGAGATGGTGGGGTCTTCTAGCAGTGGCTCAAGTGGCCCCAAGCCAAACACTTCATCTTCAATTTGATGAATCACGCGATTGCGCGCTTCCGAACTGAGCGGGTGCGTTTGATCCTCGGCAATCAGTTGCACCACGGCCTCACGCAACTCTTCTTTCGCGCGCGCTTCTTGCAGGTGTGACAACAAGCCAAGATCTAACGTATCTAGCAATTTTTTGTGATAGTAATGCTTAACCGCAAGCTCTTGTTCAAGCTGCTTTTTCTGCTCATCGATCGCTTTCAGCTTGGCTTCTACCGGTGATAGCGACTCTTTTTCGTTTGAGTCATTATCATCAGAATCTGATAACGCCACATTCACTGATTTAGAATCTTTTTTTTCATCTACGGAATTAAAAGAACTCCCGACGCCTTTCCGCTTGAAAAACATAACTCTCCCCCTTACCTAGGTCTACTGACCCTAAGAAAATAGTTTTTTAATCCAACTTTGCTTCTCTTTTTTAGGGCTTTCTAATAAGTGTGAAATCTCTGCCAGAGACGCTTTTAGCGCACTATTTTTCTTAGATTGAACAATTGGGTTGCCCAAGTTCGCGCTCTCTATGGCAATCGCAAAGTTGTTCGGTACCAAATGTATTGAATGTCCGTTTACTGCGTTTTCGATGTCTTTCAAAGAGATACTGGTATTCTTCTCAAAACGGTTCACTATCAATTCAATCTGATGGCTACTTAAACCATAGTCCAATTCCAAAGAGCGTATGTAGCTAACCGCATGTTTTACTGACGTTACATTCTGTTGCATGATTAAAAAGACGTGCGTAGCAGGAGAAACGATCTGTTGATAGACGTGCTCCACCCCATGCGACATATCAACAATGATATGCGAGTAAAACTGCCTTAGCACCGGCAACAACTTGCTGACCTTAGCAGCGTGCTTGTGGTTATTTGGGGCGTCAGCTTGATTAAAACATAAGTAATTAAGCCCAGAAGAGTGCTTGTACACCAAGCCATCAAGGGATAACTCGTCCAAATCACTCACCGAGTCTATGACATCGTTAATGCTGTATTTGGGCTTGCAGTTTAAATAATCTGCCGCATCACTAAACTGCATATCGAGATCAATGAGCAGTACCTTACTTTTGACGTAACTGGACAGCTCAATAGCGGTATTAATGGCTAACGTTGTCGCCCCCGATCCCCCTTTGGTATTGATGAACAGCGTTAAATCACCCAATTTCTTATTGGCGATTTTTTCATCCGCCGTCGATTTTAGCAGCGGGTACAGCTCACCGAGCTCAACAAAGCGAGAGTAATAGTCGGTCGCGCCAAGTTTGAGCGCCATTTTCAGCGATGCGGTGTCGTTCTCATCGCCAAACACAATCAGAGCGGTATGGCTGTTTTGTAAATCACTATCGTTGGAATAAACATTGGCCACTTTTTGCGCCCAGTTGTCGCCGGTTTCCACATACAAAAGATCGGGCGTATGTTTGTTTTTCACCAAATCAAGGTTAAACAGATCCAGCTCAATCCATTCAATATTGACATTGACGCATGCGGATAATTCGTCCGTTAAATGTGATTTAAAACCTGACGTTGAATACACCACCCACACCACCAGATTGGTTTTTAAGTTTTTGTAGCTTTGGCCATTCATTTTTACTGGTTTCAACATATTGCTACTCCGCGGAACAATCCGAATAAACGGCAGGGCTTTCCCCTTCAGGCTTGAGTACGCCTAAACTCTCAGCCGGTAATATGGTTTCAAACGCTGGCGTAGTCCCCACTGCGTTAATTAAGGCGGCGAGTACAAAAAACCGAAACTCGTAATCCACCGCTTGTGCCCGAACGTATTTTATTTGAGCAAATTGCGCATTTAAGACGGTTGAAGCGGCAGGCGGCGTGGTTAAAAAGCCCGAGACATCCACGCTTGCGCCACTGCTATCTAAATAATCAATTTGTAGGTTAGCGGCAGTAAAACCAGAGGGATACAAGTTCGCCACCGCAGGCATCTGCGGTATCTCATCCCGATCCGCAATAAAGCAGACAGTAGCGAGCCTTGCTGATCGCCTTGTGATTTCATTCACCATTTGCACAGAATAGAAGTAGAGCGCAAATTCAATGATCATGAACAGCACCAATACCACCGCCAACGCAATGAGCGAGAACTCAAGTTGAGTTAACCCCTTCTGTTTTTTTAACCATCGTTTCATGGGCTCGTCCTCATGGATGCTGAAGCGCCAATGCTAAATGCCAAAGAGGTGTCGGCAAAAGGTAAGGTCGCAAAAATCGGCACGTAATTATAGGTGGCGGATACGGTCACCACTTTGCTGGTCTCCGTTGGTCGTGTCACCATAATGTCACCCGCCTCGATATAGTCGATCACCGGCGTACCTGCGCTGCTTGCAACACCGTAGATCACCACATTTTTGATGTTGGCATCCTCGGCTATGGCACCAAAATCTAAGGTGCCATAAGTGTCGACCACCGCATACCTTGCCCCGTTTTGCAGTGCTTTGTTCACCTCGGTGTACTGAATAAAAGCGCGGCTCACATCAATCACTAACACCGTTAGCATTAAGAGCACGGGCAACACAAGAATAAACTCAAGGGCGGCCAGTCCCGCTTGTTTCTGTCTGCCCTGCTTAACGGTTCGCGACATGCTCGCGGTGTGCTTTTGACGTTTTTTTGTTAAATAACGCATATCAAGACCCTCCACTTAATGGGTCCTTGTAGAGCACGATTTTGTACGGCCCAATACCATCGTCATCCGGATCAACCCCAGTTGAGGCGTTTTTCACCGTGCAATCTTCCAAAAATTGACCGTATATCTCGGATTCATTCCCTTTATTTTGTACTTGTTGAGTAACAAAGAAGCAGCCGATACCAAGCACTTCTAGATCCATCTTCCCGCCTTTTTTTGGGGCCGTATCACAACGAACGATCGGCACTCGTAACACCCTTCTGTCGGTTTTCCCGTCCTCACGGTAGTATTGCGACTTGCAAGTGCCCGACCCGCCCGTACAGGCGGCTAAGCCTTCAACATAATCGGCATAGTAAAAGGCGTCGTTATCAACGGCTGGATCTTCCGCATCTTGATACTGTTGTTGGTAATTTTCATACGTGACGTTGGACTCTTCAATGTACTTATCTGACGTGATCCCTTCTTTCGGTTTACCGCCATCAAAACGGGTATTCAATCCTTGCGCTACTGGCCCTGTCCCTTTACCGGTCTCCGTAGTGACAAGGTCACCAACGGTCAAGCATTCATCGGTGTCACCAGCAAGCATTTCTCTAACCGTGTTTTTACCCGAGCCAAAATCCAAAAGGTGGTAGTTACCGGCACCAATGCCACCATCTTTGTGTCCCGATGGTTTCAGCACATGAATGGTGTCGGCATTTCGATCCACATCCCCGTTGTAGTCGGGGTTGGAGGCGGGAACGTAACCCCACGCCAATTCCGCAGAGGCGACATCGCCACACATGGCAACCGGTGACACATTACAAGTGCTGATAATATCGGCGCTTGGCCCAGCAACCGCACTCGCCGATACCGCTTTATCAAAGCCAAATATAAAGCTGAGATACTGCGTTAACGGGACATCGCTGACCGCAACGCGAATATAGATATCGCCATCAGTGCCTAAGGTAAACGTACCGGCCTCACCAAACGTTTGATTATCGTTGGAAAAGGTGACAGAAACCTGACCGCCTCCTACACCAAATACCATCTCTTGGTTGCCATCCGAGGCGGCAAAGTGCGTTAGCGCATCGTTTGCCGCTTGCGTTGCTAAAGCAAGCCGCTCGCTTAGATTCGCTGTGTCGGTTCTTTCATCCGCGACCACAGCAGCGGCTAATGCGGCAGAATCAACAGCGTTTTGCAGCCGTGTTTTGTTCAGCACTTGGTGGTTTAAGTCAATCCCAAACGCCGCGGCGCCGAGCAAAATTAACAACACCAAGCTCACCAATACCAAGGTGATCCCTTTTTGGGTGTGCCTTGGCGCACTGTATTTATTCCTTCGCATAGCCCCTCCTATAAGTGTCCGTGCCACTTATTTCTTTTTGGCTACCCCATTGTTGTTGTATATCTCTAGGCTCACTTGTGTACGCTCGCCACTGCCTTCTGGCAAGTAACCCAAATTCTCATACCATGCATTGGTATTGAGCGTTTGTTCGGCGCGCAACTGACTCACCGAGATACCAAGTTCAGGGTCGTTCGCACAGCCCAGTAGGCCGAACGATGTGAAACAAATGGTTATCATCATTATGCTTTTCATCTTGCTCTCCTACTTATAGACTGTGCCCAAATTTGCCCTCTGAGCCACCTGCTGATGTACCATATTGACGAATATTATTACTGCTATCGTCTTCTTTTAAATCGTTGAGTTGATACTTATCAAAGTCCAACACTGCGCCTTTACCGAGTAAATAAAATTCCACATCATTCGGTGCCACAAACGCGTCGGTTGGCAGCGAAACACGGCGTCGGTCGATCGGTGTCGCTAACCTTGGCGTAACCAGAATCACCAGCTCCGTCTCCCCTGTGGTGAACTCTTCACTCTTGAACAAACGGCCTAAAATTGGCAGTTCACTCGCGCCCGGCAGGCCATTGGCGACATTACGTGAGTTTTCACTCAGCAAGCCTGCAATACCGATGGTTTGTCCGTCGGCCAGTTCTACCGTGGTTCCGGCGCTGCGTTTGGTGATAGGCGGCACAAAGAAAGAGGCGTTGACCTCACCGGGCGTAAACGTCAACACACCCGCGTTGGCGATCTCACTCACGTTAACGTTCATTTTTAAATTGATGCGTTTGTCCGAGAGGATGAACGGCACAAACCCAAGCTGCACGCCATACTCTTTGTAAGCAATGGTGATCCCATCTTCATTCGGTACTGGGATCGGGAACTCGCCCCCTGCCACAAACTCCGCTCGTGTGCCACTCAGTGCGGTCAAGCTCGGCTCGGCGAGCACTTTTGCCACCCCGTTTTGCTTGGCGATATCAAGCGCAAAGGTGAACAAGGTGTTACTGTCAATAAAGGAGCCAAGGAAGCCGAAATTCTCTACCCCTGGCACATTCAGGATCGGGTCGACACCGGCAATCGCGCCCCCTGCGGAGGTGGTTCCCCAAGTAAAATCACCGCTTTTTTGGAAAAAATGGAAGTTAGAGTCAAAGCGTCGCACCAATGTGCGTTGCACTTCCGCGACCGTCACTTCTAGGGTTACTTGTTGCGCGCCACCAATGGTGAGTAGGTTGATCACCATACTCTCATCTTCTTCATTGCTATCTTCTTCATCGGCGGCATCACCAAGGGCAAACGTCTCCGCCACTTTTACTGCGGTATCCATGTTTTGTTGATTGCTGACCAAGCCCCTGAGCACGATTTTTTCTTGCGAGCTGTGCACCTCGATGTCCTCATCGGGTAAAAACTGGTGCAACTTGGTTTTGAGCGTATTGAGATCGTGCGTCACTTCGACATTAAATTGCTCGATTAAACGCCCTCGGCTATCCCACACCGCCACGTTGGTGGTACCGAGTTTCTTCCCGATCAAAAACAGCTCATTGGCTCTGAGCACTAACAGATCCAGTACTTCTGGATCCCCCAATGTCACCTTTCTCGCTTGGCCGGAGATCATCAACTGAGTAGATTGATGATGCGCGACGGTAACCACTCTTCCTGACTGCACGGTTGCTGCGTTAACACACAAGCTGAAAAAAAGTAACTGAATCGCGATTGCTATTATTGTTTTCATAATTCACCTAATTGCTGACTCGGACATTCGATGCCTGAGATCCCTTAATAATGGTCACACTAGGTCTTGGCGTGTATTTTCTTGCCACCACCGGTTTTTCGACTTCATGAGGGTTACGCAACGCAAGCTGAATATTGCCTTTGCTGTTGGCCGAGAGGAGTTTTTCTGCCTCTTTCGGAGTCACTTCCAAGGTTACGGCGCGCACAATAACGGGTTTGTTGTCGTTGGTTCTTGCCGTTTGGTCCACGGCTAATACATTGATGTTTTTCAGCACGGTGGTGGTTGAGGCGCTGCGGCTGCCGTAACTCACGGTATTAAGCACATCGACTTTATTACCCGGCAATAGAAAACCGGCCACCCCAATTACATCGTTTACCCGTATGGTCAAAGCACGTTTGTTCTCTGGGATTAACGCTGCAAGGGTTGCCCCCTCACCCGGCCGAGCAAGGCGATTAGGGTGCAGCATTTCACCTTTATAAATGGTGTTGGAGACGATGCGCCCTAATATCTGTTCCTGATCTTTATCTTCTAGCGTGACCTCTTCTATCCAGTCGATTTCCAGAAGCTTGGTAGTCAGGTGTTTTTCCTCCAAAATGGTACCCGGTTCCAACTCCATCGCGGCGACCAAAACTGGGTGCCTTTCTACTTCTTCTAACTCGACGGTTGGTTGGGTATTGCCGTCTATCCATTGTTTGGCAATTAATACGGCAGCAAGGCCGAGAACAATGGAGAGCAGCAATAACATGACGACTTGAGTCCGACTCATAATTTGGTTCCCCCTCTATGCATCCACACTATGCATCTACAGTAAAGTATAGTCCCCAAGCGCGGGTAACTATGTCTGATGACACCACTTTTTGCTTACCTTCGAAAAGCAAGATGTCTCGGCTGATGCCGAGAAGATCTTTCGGCAAACACGGGAAGTAATCGATATCATTCTTGCGATGCAACTGTTCTAAGGTATCGAAAAATTCCGGCACAAGCGTCATCTCATATTCCTCTGCAAGTGATAGCCACAGTGCTTGGTAATCGGTGAGGCTCAGCGGTTTAAACTCGATCTTATAACCGAGACGGCGTAAAAACGCGGGGTCTGCAATTTTGCTTGGTGCGAGGTTGGATGAAAAAGCGAGTGTCAACATAAATGGAACCGTCACCTGTTGCCCATTTGGCAGTGCAAGGTGGTCGAACAGGTATTCCATTGGCACAATCCAACGGTTGAGCAAGGCATCCACCGGCATGGCCTGACGCCCTAAGTCGTCGATCACCAAAATGCCGTTGTTTGCCATCATTTGTAGTGGCGCATTCCACACTCGGTTGCTGTCGCTGTGGTTGACCTCCAACATGTCCATGGTGAGCTCACCACCAACTTGAATATTCGGCCGTTCACACAGTACCCAACGCTTGTCGTAGTGCATATCGAGCTTAACGAACACCTGCGAGTGGGAGTTATCCAAACGGCGGTGATGATGCTCGGAAAACACCTTGATGATGTTGCCATCGGCGTACACCGAATACGGGATAAACACCGAGGTGCTCATGGCGTTAAGCACCCTTGCGGCGACGTAACTTTTACCGGTACCGGCATCACCGTACAGCAGCAAAGCACGCCCAGAGTTGATCGCTGGCCCCAAAATCGGGATGAGCTTTTCTGACCCAAAGACGTCACTCAGTGCCCGCTCCACATCTGGGCGAGTGACGGGATATTTGCGCAAGTCTTGCCCCTCGACGATCTCCCAGTAGGATTCGATAGAGACCGGCACCGGGCCGACATACGCGTCTTTTCGGTAGGCAATGTCCGCCTCTGCCAGCCCTAATTCGGTCAGGCTGTAACGCACATTGGAATAAGCGGTGCTGAGTTTTTCTGATGTCGGTTGATACACCTCTATCCAACTGCGCTTACGCAACTGCGCGAGCGCAAACTCAACAATGTTAGAGACCACACACAAGCGCTGCGTCAGTTCGACAAGATCGGACTTCGGATACGCTGCCAAATGTTTCAGTACTAGGTTTTCAACCACGGTGGCGGGAATGCCCAACCCCTCTGCGGATGACGGTACTTTAGGTGGATTAATTTGTGGCACAAGTTTTTCCCCATACACTGAGCCCATCATGCTTCCCCTCTTGATGTAGCCTAACCAACCAACGGTTGCGGTTTGCCATTATTATGTTTAGAGCGTTGCTTAATGAGTGTAGGAGAAATAAGCGAGTCCGATGACAATTATAGGTGCGAAAGGAATGACTAACGGCTTACTTGACCTAAAGCCTGGGGTGACTTTTTCTAAACAATACCCTTTAATTTGGTGTGACCACGCCACACCGCTCGATGCCACATGCAGCATGAGGTAAAACACGCTCACGACCCCTCCGGCGAGTATGATCGCAATCGCTGTGTCCCCAAGGTTACTCAGACCCAACCATGCCCCAATGACGGCGAGTAACTTGACATCTCCCCCGGCCATTACCTTGCCAAGATAGAGCGCGAAACAGACTGCAAACGCCACCAACCCACCGTACACATGGTCAAGACCATTTTCCCCCGTAGGGTGGGCGATCACGCTTGCAGTTACCGCCGCCAAAAGTAACAGCACCGCTTTATTCGGTATTCTGTTTTTTTGCGCGTCGGACACGCCTATCGTAATCAGTAAAAACCAGACAACGAGTTCAGCAATAAGCATGTCTAATACCTTTACTAAGGTGTTAACCGCCAGTACCCGTGCCAGTACCCGTGCCAGTACCCGTGCCAGTACCCGTGTCACTAATTTGGCTCGCCACTGAATCAAACTTAGCTTTCAACGTATCCCAGAATGATGTAGCACCGACTAAAAATGCCGCTACAATGAGTGCCGCTCCCAAGATGTACTCTAGCAGTGTGAGCCCCTCTTCATCTTGCATGAAGTCTGTGATTAAATTACGAAACTTGTTCATACGGTTATCCCCTTTCCATTGTTACCAGTGAAGCGTTACCAGTGAAACGCATTGCTCACCTTAAAATAACAAAATATTCACATCCTAATGACAAAAGTGCCATGTGCACCTGAGTCATACTTTTAAGTTAGTCAGCAAAAAATGGGTGAGTTAGGACTTTTTTGCCAATTGTTGGTATTTTTTTGTCCACTTGCATCACTTCAGTGATTCGTATCAACAACGAGACATAAAATGTTACATTCGTGCGACAAATACCTCATTTGCACGCTGCTGATAGTAAGTCTAATCTTAATAATAGTCAGTAAAGTGCTTGTTCATACAAGACATTTAAACCAATTCGCGTGCTGACGTGCAAACTTATGCGCACAACGATGGCAAGTGAGATGGCGAGCGAAAAGTGAGATGGATATGGAAAAACTGAGTAAGGCTTACTGGATGGGAGAACCTGTGACCAACTTGGCCGCGCCTTTTCATGACGCGTTTGCAGAGAGCTTTGAGCTGATGGATTGCCGCGGTGACATATCGGTACTCAGCGATAAGGGGCACCGTTATTTCTTTTATTACCTGACGGACGATCCCCCAGAAGAGGCCAAGGGCGTGGTCACGCTGTGTGAAAATTTGGACAAACGCTTGATTGTCATTCATCCCGAAGGGAGCCAACCCCGTTTTTTCCCCGACGCTATTTGCGCCGAGCATTACGCCTTAAATATGCTCACGCTCCCAGCGTGGTTAAGCCAAATTAAATTAAAATACTTTTTACACAGTCAGCTAGAGGGCGAGCAGGTATCGCTAGAAAAAGCGTTTTCCAGAAGCGGGAAGTGCTCGTTCTCTGATGTGGTGCTTTACATTTCTAGCAATATTCATAAAGACATCAGGGAGGAGGATGCTGCCTCGTTGTGTCATTATTCGCCTAGCTATTTTTCTAAAGTTTTCCACCGCAAAGTCGGCATGTGCTTTCGCGATTATGTGACGGCAAAACGCATCGCACTGGCAAAAAAAATGTTGCTTGAAGATGAATCAATGAAAATTGCTTATATCGCTTATCAGTGCGGTTATCGTGATGTGTCTTACTTTTCGCGTATTTTTAAGAAAAAAACCGGTCTCTCCCCTGCCAACTACCGGCGTCAATTTTAGTGCATCACGCCGCAGATGCACGGTGCACATATTTGCGCAAAATCCGTTCCCGTGTCTTAAATAAACATGCTAAAGTTAACAATGCGTTAACAACCATGAAATTATAATAATAACCATACCCACGCTACTTGAGCTTTAAGTAGCAAGGGGAAATCATCCAAAGACATGGAGTCACCATAATGAATCAGCCGATACGACATAGCGCTGCTGATTGCGCTCTCCCACCACCAAACGACATGATCCTCAAATGGGCTGAAGAGCGCCCAAATGAGGTCTACCTAAAACAAATTATTAACCGACAGTTTGTTGAGTACACATTCTCTGATGTTGCCGATCAAGCCTTAAAACTTGTCAGCGCACTACGCTCGCTTGGTGTAAAGCCTGGCGACAAAGTCGCGTTAGTATCTAAAAACTGTGCAGAATGGTTTATTTGCGATCTTGCTATGATGCTTGGTGACTATGTCAGTGTGCCAATCTTTCCTACCGCCGGAGCAGACACCATCGAATACTGTGTGACTCATAGTGAAAGTAAAGCGATCATTGGCGGAAAACTCGATGATCCCAAAGCAACTCAGCAAGTCATTGATGCTATGCCTGAACTCATTAGCATCGCTCTACCTTATGACACGGCACCAAAGTGTAAGCACGAATACCAAGCGCTCATTGCAGATGCAGTGCCAAGTGAAGAGCGTCCACAGCACTACGACGATAAGCTAATGTCTTTGGTGTATACCTCTGGTACGTCAGGATTACCGAAAGGTGCGATGCTGACCTACGGAGCGTTTAACTGGTCAGTACAACAACTGATAAACCATATCGGTATTCAAGAAAATGATCGTCTATTTTCTTACTTACCTTTGGCTCATATTACAGAGCGCGTCTACATTTTTGGCTCATCCATCATGGGTGGTGTACCAACAGCATTTCCAGAATCATTGGATACCTTTATAGAAGATGTAAAAATGCACCGCCCGACTCTGTTTATCTCAGTCCCACGATTATGGACGCTATTCCAACAACGTATTCAAGACAAACTTCCACAGAAGAAGCTCAACATTCTATTGAAAATCCCATTCGTCAATTCTCTGATCAAGAAAAAGCTCGCAGAAGGATTGGGGTTGGATCAGGCTCGAGTATTAGGCTGTGGCTCAGCCCCGGTATCACCAGCACTGCTGGAATGGTACCACTCTGTAGGACTCAATATTACTGAAGCTTGGGGCATGACAGAATCATTTGCCTATAGCACGCTCAACTACCCATTTAGAGCTGACAAAATTGGTAGTGTCGGTAATGCTGGACCAGGTATTGAGTTAAAAATCGCAGCCGATGATGAAATCATGGTGCGTGGCAAAGGGCTATTTTCTGGCTACTACAAAAATGACATTGCCACCCAAGAGTCTTTTGATTCAGAGGGCTGGCTACACACAGGCGATATCGGCGCTATCGACTCAGATGGTTATCTAACGATTCAAGGCCGTAAAAAAGATAACTTCAAAACCGCCAAAGGTAAATTTGTCTCTCCGGTTCCTATCGAGAAAAAGCTTTTCGAGTACAGTCGCGTAGAGATGATGTGTCTCATCGGTTTAGGGCTACCCGCTCCGATTCTTTTGGTTGTGCCACATGACTTCCCTAACTTTGATCGAGAGCGATACGCACGTACCACACGTAAAGTTATTGCCAGGATGAATCAAGAACTCGCCTCTCATGAGCAAATCAAAGGTGTGTTAATGATTAAAGAACCTTGGAGTATAGAAAATGGCGTACTGACGCCAACGCTTAAAATTAAACGTCATGTGCTCGAACAAAAGTATCATGAGATAGGCCACAATTGGCCAAAAGATGAATTGGTCGTGTGGGAAGAAGACTTGTAATTTTGCTTGCACTCCTCAACACCATTGGGGAGTGCAACTTAACTTTGAGCTTGAATCAAACTCATAGACTACTCTCTCCAGAATGGCTCACTCACTTCACAACTAATCTCCCTTTCACCTAATCCAATATCGTCCCAAAGGTGCTTTGGTAACTCTCTCAAGTGACGACGTGTCTTATAGTTCCTTCTCCAAGCCGCCAGTTTAGAATAAATTAACTGTAACCCGCTCTGATGGGCAGTAGGTATAGTACGCTCACAAGTGTGTGTCATGTTTTCCATTTCAAAGATTCCTATACAATGTTGACCACTTAATAATCAGCGACTACGCTGATATCCTCAAACGATAGAATCTGCCATAGAGTTAAGGAAAACTAATGTGAAAGATCGAATGCCTCCCTTACAGGGCTTGTATTACTTTTTCGTTGCAGCAAAGGAAGGAAGCTTTAAAACGGCAGCAAAAGAACTGTTTGTTACGCCAGCGGCCATTAGTCAGCAAATTCGTCATTTAGAAGAGTTCTTAGGCACGGACCTATTTGTTCGTCAGCACAGAAAAATCGTGCTCACACCAGAGGGAGAGCTACTGTTTAGTCAGGCAGAAAGAGGGTTTGCTCATTTGCAGTAAGGGGTTAGATTAGTCAATCAAGATCCAAACCCGAACCACCTTTCGATATCAACACTCCCCTCTTTCGCTCATCATTGGTTAGTCCCGAAAATTACGGCTTTTCGCCAGCGTCACCCTGATATCGCCTTGCTATTAGAACCAACCAATGATTTGGTGTCTTTTCAAGATAGTCAGATAGATTTATGTGTTCGTTACGGTTTAGGAAAATATCCCAATTTAGAATCACAATGGCTGATGGACGAAGCTTTTTATCCTGCTTGTCATCCGGTGTACCAGAAAGAGCACGGGATCTATAACATCGAGGATTTAAGCAAAGCTGAGCTGATTGAAGATGTTTGGCCTGATCTTGATTGGAATATGTGGTTAGCAACCTTGGGTCACTGCGCAGCAAAGCCTACCTTAAAATACAGTGGATCACATCTCGTGCTTGAGGCTGCACTATCACTTCAAGGCGTGGCATTAGTAAAACACAGTTTAGCCCATCAATATTTTCGTTCTGGCAAATTGGTCCGAATTGGAGATATCGCTATCAAGCCCAACTTTGCGTATTACTTGTGTGCGCCAAAAGGCTACTTAAAAAGACCTAAAGCTCAATTGTTTGCGCAATGGTTGAAGGAAGAAATAGAAATATTTGAAAAGTCAGTGGTACCAGACTTTAAGACCATTGACCTAAAAGGCAATAGTACTAGAACGGCATCATAACAATCATCAAAACAAACACGCTCTGCTTATAAGACTGCTAAATACAAAAAGCCCCGCACTAAGCGGGGCTTTCAAGTTATAGAGTTAACTTAAGAATTACTTCTTAGCGTTACGCTCTTTAACGTCAGCAATTACTTGCTCTGCAACGTTTGTTGGACATGGTGCGTAGTGTGAGAACTCCATAGAGAACTGACCACGACCAGAAGTCATAGTACGTAGAGTACCGATGTAACCAAACATTTCTGATAGAGGTACATCACCCTTGATACGTACGCCAGTAGAAGCTGCTTGTTGGTCTTTGATCATACCACGACGACGGTTAAGGTCACCGATTACGTCACCAACGTGATCTTCTGGAGTGAACACGTCAACTTTCATGATTGGCTCAAGAAGTTGCGCGCCAGCTTTAGGCATAGACTGACGGAATGCACCTTTCGCTGCGATTTCGTAAGCGATAGCTGAAGAGTCAACTGCGTGGAAACCACCGTCGAATAGTTCAACTTCAACGTCTAGAGTAGGGAAGCCAGCTAGAACACCGTGCTCCATCATTGACGCAAAGCCTTTCTCAACTGCAGGCCAGAATTCTTTAGGTACGTTACCACCAACAACTGTTGATTTGAACGTGAAGCCAGAGTTTGGCTCACCTGGTTTGATGCGGTAATCGATCTTACCGAACTGACCAGAACCACCAGACTGTTTCTTGTGCGTGTAGCTATCTTCGATTGCTTGAGTGATAGTTTCACGGTAAGCAACCTGTGGAGCACCAACTTCTAGCTCAACGCCGTAAGTACGCTTAAGGATATCTACCTTGATGTCTAGGTGAAGTTCACCCATACCTTTCAGGATAGTTTCGCCTGAATCTTCATCAGTCTCAACTTGGAATGATGGATCTTCTGCAACCATTTTACCGATCGCGATACCCATCTTCTCAGAACCGCCTTTATCTTTAGGCTTAACTGCGATAGAGATTACTGGATCTGGGAAGATCATTGGCTCAAGAGTACATTCGTGCTTAGGATCACATAGAGTGTGACCAGTTTGAACGTTCTTCATACCAACTACAGCGATGATGTCACCAGCTTGTGCTGAATCGATCTCGTTACGCTCGTCCGCGTGCATCTCAACCATACGGCCGATACGCTCTGTTTTACCAGTTGCAGAGTTAAGGATTGTGTCACCTTTCTTCATCTTACCAGAGTAGATGCGGATAAAGGTTAGAGCACCGAAGCGGTCATCCATGATCTTAAATGCAAGAGCACGTAATGGCTCGTCTGCAGATACAGTCGCAACTTCACCAGTTGGCTCACCAGTCTCTGAATCAGTTAGAGGCTGTGGATCAACTTCTGTTGGAGATGGTAGGTAATCAATTACCGCGTCAAGAATAAGTTGGATACCTTTGTTCTTGTACGCTGAACCACAGTAAGTTGGGAAGAATGCTAGATCACGAGTACCTTTACGGATACAACGTTTGATGTCTTCTAGAGATGGCTCTTCGCCTTCTTCTAGGTAAGCCATCATTAGATCTTCGTCTTGCTCTAGAGCAGTTTCGATTAGCATTTCACGGTATTCAGCAGCTTTTTCTACCATGTCTGCTGGAATATCTTGAACTTCGTAGTTCTCTGGTTGGCCAGACTCATCCCATACGTAAGCTTGTTGGCTTAGTACGTCTACAACACCTACGAAATCTTCTTCGATACCGATAGGTAGAGTCATAACTAGAGGTGTAGCACCTAGTACGTTCTGTACTTGATCTACAACTTTGTAGAAATCTGCGCCCATACGGTCTAGTTTGTTAACGAAGATCAGACGTGATACGTGTGATTCGTCAGCGTAACGCCAGTTAGTTTCTGACTGAGGCTCAACACCACCAGAACCACAGAATACACCGATACCACCGTCAAGTACTTTTAGAGAACGGTAAACTTCGATAGTGAAGTCAACGTGTCCAGGAGTATCGATGATGTTTAGACGGTGATCGTTCCAGAAACAAGTTGTTGCTGCAGACTGGATTGTGATACCACGCTCAGCTTCCTGCTCCATGAAGTCAGTAGTAGTTGAACCGTCGTGAGTGTCACCGATCTTATGGATCTTACCAGTTAGCTTTAGGATACGCTCTGTAGAGGTAGTTTTACCCGCGTCTACGTGAGCAAAAATACCAATGTTTCTGTATTTTGATAAATCAGTCATTGTCTTACTCTGTTAATAAGGTATAAAGTGCGCGCAGAGTATATCACATTCTGTCAATACTGATACCCTTGCGTGCGGATGGAAGAAAAAAAATTTTAACGTGAAATTTCCGTCCCCAAAGCATAGTCAAACACAGCAATTTATGTACTTTATTCGCATTTTATTGAGGACGGATAGAACAGTTTGTGATTGCACAAATACCATTCTTATGAGCATTACAGCTCGTCAAAAGCCTCTATAGCTTCCGACAATTTCTTAACGCCGTGAATTTGCATGCCAGGGATGCCACCTTTCGGCATGTTGGCTGCTGGCACGATGGCTTTCTTGAAACCATGTTTGAACGCTTCATTCAAACGCTCTTGCCCACTTGGCACTGGACGGATTTCGCCCGCAAGCCCTACCTCACCAAAAATCACCACATCTTTAGGGAGTGGACGGTCACGAAAACTCGATAAAAGCGCCATAACTAAAGCAAGATCAGCGCTCGTCTCCGTCACCTTAACACCGCCAACCACATTAACAAAGACATCTTGGTCTGCCATTTGTAAGCCACCATGCTTATGCAACACCGCGAGCAAAAGTGATAGGCGGTTCTGCTCCAAGCCGACCGCAACACGACGAGGGTTGGCTAACTGCGAGTAATCCACCAGCGCTTGAATCTCTACTAGCAGAGGGCGCGTGCCTTCCCAAACCACCATGACGGAAGAGCCTGATGTTTCTTCTTCACCACGAGAAAGGAAGATCGCTGATGGGTTACTCACTTCTTTCAATCCTTGGCCTGTCATTGCAAAGACACCAAGCTCATTCACAGCGCCAAAACGGTTTTTATGACTACGCAAAGTGCGGAATCGGCTATCCGTTCCACCATCGAGTAGTACCGAACAGTCGATAATGTGTTCAAGAACTTTGGGGCCCGCAAGGGTACCATCTTTTGTTACGTGACCAACAATAAATACCGCAACATTATTCTGTTTTGCGTATCGTGTCAGAGCCGTCGCAGATTCACGTACCTGAGCAACACTGCCAGGCGACGATTGAACATCAGAAACGTGCATCACCTGAATCGAGTCTATTACCATTATACGAGGCTGCTCTTTTTCGGCGATTTGGCAAATTTTGTCGACGTTCGTTTCCGATAGCATTTTTAAATGATCTTTCGGCAAGCCTAATCGGGAAGCACGCATTGCCACCTGCTGTAACGACTCTTCACCGGTTACGTAAAGCGTTGGCATTTGCGCAGATAAACTACACATGGTTTGCAACAGAAGGGTTGATTTACCAGCGCCAGGGTTACCACCAATCAAAATTGCGGCACCTGGCACAACACCACCACCCAATACGCGGTCAAGCTCTTTAAACCCACTGGTGAAGCGAGGTACTTCTTGCAGATCAATTTCGGATAGCGTTTGAACCGTTGCTTCTGTTGCGGAACCAGCGTAGCCACTTAAGCGTTCGTTGCGAGCAACGGTTGGCGATGCAGCGATACGTACTTCTGTTATCGTATTCCATGCACCACATGCGTTACACTGCCCCTGCCAACGGGGAAAGTCCGCGCCACAATCATTACAAACATACGCTCGTTTTGCTTTCGCCATGATGCCTCAATTTTTTCTACAAATGTGACTAAGCACAGCCAAGTCAGACCTGAACTGAAATGAACTATTGATATACTTAAGTATTACTTCGCTTAGCCGATACAATTTAAAGTAACGACATACTCTAACAGAAATAATGCAGCAATCTGAAATTCTCTCGCTCGCAGAACGACTCATTCCCGTTTACGGTACGAATGACTTTGACTTTGTCCTTGGCCAACTGACCGAGGAAGAGCCGCCTTCGGCCAAAATTTTGGTTAAAATGGAACTTAACCGCTTAATGGCTCCATGCAAAAAAAGTATTGATTTGCGAGGTCGCGTTCAAGGCGAATGTCGCGAGTATATTTTGGATGGTATTCCACATTGGTTGGATGATGTTGCTTTCAACGCTTACCATAAAAACATCAAAAAGTTTGGCTGCTACACGGAAGGAATGTGGGAAGCATTGGTCAACACGCGAAATAACTTTCGCGTAATGAGCAAGCGCCTTACTCAGCAAAAAACGCAATCGTTAACGGATCCTAAAAGCCCGTTCTTAGCAGAACCCGTTCACCTAGGCTACGATTTAAAGCGCCAAGAAAAACGCTTGAAAGTCCAATCTCAAGTTGAAATTTGCCGTTCTAAAGGACAGCTTCTTCATGGATTAAGCATTGATTTATCTAGCTCTGGCGCAAAGTTCAAAGTCCCTAGCGCATTTAAATATAACCTTGGGGAAATTATTCAGGTCACGTTTACTGAATTTGCCAGCAAATCTAACGTTGCAGGTATAGAGAAACCGCTTGCATACCGCATACTCGCGGTTGATGACTGTTACGAAAATGACTCAGTTCGATACCTCAGAACCATACGCTTAACTGATACCAATGTCGTCACCAGAGTGATAGATGAAGCGCTCAACAGTGCTGTTAAAAGGGCTCGTCACGACAATCAAGACAAGATTATTCGAGCTCGAACTCGCGGTTATGAGCACATCGCACTAAAGCACACCAGCAGCTTGCCTCTATTCTTTGATGGTAGTGACCTAAAATTAGCAATGTTAACGCCAAACAATCAAAAGCTTTGGCAATACTGGCACGATGAGAGAAACCAGCAAATGTTTGGTTCCTTATTCAACGAGCAACGCATCGCGTCACTCATTAAGCCTGGTGTTAAAGGAACAACCAATGTCCTTTATTCATTTACTCACGAGCACGAGAATCGAACCTATTTCTATTCGATGTTTCGCCCAGAAGCAACTCGCGAACAGCGCCAGCTATTTTGGCATTTAGGTGGCAAACGAGAGAGTTGGCGCGCCTTTAGAATTTCAATCTTTGAACTATCAGAGCAAGAACAGGAAGACCTAGCAGCATTCTCTCCAGAGTTGGCAGAAACGTCTCAATCACTGACCCATATTGGTATTTTGCAAGAAATTGCTGACGAAAAGTCAGGGCAGGATTACCTGCTAACTGAAAAGCCGCGCTTACCCGCTAATACATTAAACGCGTTTCGCCATCCGAGAAGAGTTATCGGCAATCCAAAGGGCATTTATTTTGATGCAAAGTCTCGTCGAAAAGAGCCTCGTTATCGTTTTAAAACACCTTTAGAGTTGTACTCAGGACAGACTAAAACAGGCGGCAGTACTGTTGACCTTTCCAAACGAGGACTCGGAATTAGGCTAAGTGAGCCCACGATGTTACGTTCTGGGCAAGAGGTAAGAATCAACTTTCGAGAATTACAACTCTACGATAAAAAATTGCCGTTAATGTCGGTGCCATACCGAGTAATTCGTGTAAGCCCAGACGGTTGTAGCGTGCAGCTAGTTATTGATGAAAGCAGCCAAACCATGAAGGTAATCGCTTTTTTCAACAGCATTATCGAGCACAATCAAGACAAGCTAATCCCGCAAAAAGAGACGCTACCAAGTAATGCTCTACTTGAAAGGCTACACTGCATGTTGCTCTCGCGTACGCTGAGCACGCCCATTTTTATCAGTAAGAGTACGTCATCTTCAATCAAAACCCCCGTTATCGGGGTGAACTTGCCGCTACCTAAACACATTGAGCTTTTTGCCCGTCTTGGGCATGACCAACTGTTGTCACTTGAACCTATCTTTAAAGGCCGGACAAGCACATTAATCGCAGAGCCAATAAAACGTGTAGAAGGTGCTCAAGCCAGACATCAGGATATCTACATAAGCGCCGCAAAAGTAGGCAATAAAATTACAGGCATTGAGTCAAAGCTTCATCAAGAGTTCAACAGCGTAAAAGAGCGGATTCAATTTATAAAGAAAGCGCGAATGATGGGTGACTTTTACGTGATTCGCCTTTCTACTGCGCCAATTTTCGATCCGATGACATCATTACTGCAACAAGATTTAAGTGACTTAACCCAATTTGGTGTACATCAAGCAAGCAAGTTAGAAAAAGAGTTGACGGCGCTCGTTGGTTACAGTGAATTTGAAGACATTACTGAAGAGGTAGTAATTAGATTGGAGTTAACCGAGTAAATTCAAAGTCATACCAAATTGAAAAAAAACACCGCCTTTCTGGCGGTGTTTTTGAATGGATGGTTAAGGTTTAGCTTTCCAGCTGACCTTTTGCTGCTTCACCAATGCGCCAGATAAAATACAGAGCACACCGCCCAACCCTGCAAAGCGAATCGCTGATTGCGCTTGAGCTTCCACTTTTGGTTTTGCGTGATACGCAATCCCTAATCCTGCCACCGACATCATCACAAGATCATTAGCGCCATCACCGACAGCAACCGTGTTGTGCTGCTCAATTTCATATTCATCCGCCAGTTCCACTAGAATGTCAGACTTCATCTGCGCCGTTACCACATCACCAAGTACGTTACCCGTGAGTTTGCCGTCAATAATTTCTAATTGATTGGAGCGAGCAAAATCTAAGTCGACTTTATCTTTGATGTAATCAGAGAAGTAAGTAAAACCACCGGAAGCAATCGCTGTTTTCCAGCCCAAGGCTTTCAACGTCGCAATTAGCGCTTCAAAGTCCGGCATGAATGGTAACTGGGAACGAACTTGTTCAAGAATTGATTCATCGGCGCCTTTGAGCTTACCAACTCGCTGACGTAAACTTTGCTCAAAATCCAGCTCACCTTGCATGGCACGTTCAGTGACTTCAGCGACCTCATCCCCTACTCCTGCCAGTTTCGCGATTTCATCAATACACTCTATCTGGATCGCCGTTGAATCCATATCAAATACAATCAACCCTTGGGTTGATAGATCGGGCACTTCATTAAGCGAGGCGTAATCTAGGTTGAGACTTTGTAAGATCGTTTCATGTTGAGGAGTTAATTCTCCGGCCATCAGGGCTACTTCATATTGGCCAACTTTCCACGTTTCTAGTATCGGGTTGTAAAAGCCGGTGAAGAAATCAATGTCTTCGAAGTGACTTGGCGAAAGGTACTCAGCAAATACGATCCAGTTTGCTTTTGCTTTATCTAATTGGGAGGCAAATCGAGTCTCGGGTAATCGTTTTAAAAGTGTCGTATGTTTTCTGATAGGCAAGCTTTTTGACGCGTCCATGTATATAATCCCTTATGACTTTGCTAAAACGTTACCTCAACAAACTAAAAAGGCAAGTCTTTGTTTTATTTTAAATGGATGAGTAAAGAGCATGAGTGAATCTTTGTTCTCAGTAAGGAATGCCCTAAGAATTCTGGCACTAATCCTACTGTGTGTGATGTTGTTTATCACAATAAAAAACAGTGTTGTGATCAGTAAGGGTAATGAGAAAATTCAAGCACAACAGCTTGAAACACTCACCAAAGTTTTGATTTCACAGGCGTCTCTTTCTGCCAGTGAGATGATTTTAACTAAAGATCAAGAACGATTACTTCAGCTAACAAACCAGCTAGCACAAGACCGTTTAGTGTTTGATGCAACAATCTACGATGCACAGGGTGTACGTTTAGCGTCTAGTGAAGAGGCATTATCGGTACGCGAAGTTCTTGGCCTGGATACGCCTTTGGCAACAGCTTCCATTGGTCGCCAGCAGTTGGTTGAACCAGTTTTTGCAGATGGTGCGCTTATCGGTTTTGTTCGCGTGACCTTTGAGACGGGCCGGGTGACGGCTATTTCTGACCACCACTATCGCAAGAGCGATCGTTATATGTACATGATGGTCTTAATGAGCTTTGTCTGTGGTATGTTGTTCATCTTGATTTTACGTCGACAACCGATACGTCGTAAAAAAGCGCCAAACCTGCTGCTAACCAAGTAACTAGGTAGCGCTAACAACTCATATAAAAACAGCCCGCAATGTGCGGGCTGTTTTTTTAGCTCTTGAGAGCGAAAAATAGAATGACTCTTCGTCGCTTACTCTTCGTCACCAAGCAATACTGAATCTAGTGCGATTAGCATCATGTCGTTGAATGTCGTTTGACGCTCGTCAGATGTAGTCTGTTCGCCAGTCTTGATATGATCAGAAACCGTACAGATTGTCAGAGCTTTTGCACCGTATTCTGCCGCAACACCGTAAATACCAGCCGCTTCCATTTCAACACCAACAATGCCGTACTTGTCCATTACATCGAACATTTCTGGATCTGGCGTGTAGAAAAGCTCTGCTGAGAATAGGTTACCAACTTTAACGTCAATACCGCGAGCTTTTGCAGCGTCTTCTGCCGCACGAACCATGTTGTAGTCTGCGATTGCCGCGAAGTCATGACCTTTAAAGCGGATACGGTTCACTTTAGAGTCAGTACATGCACCCATGCCGATCACAACATCACGCACTTTGATGTCTTCATTCACTGCGCCACAGCTGCCAACACGGATGATTTTCTTCACGCCGAAGTCTTTGATTAGTTCAGTCGCGTAAATCGAGCATGATGGGATACCCATACCGTGGCCCATTACCGAGATCTTACGGCCTTTGTATGTACCTGTGTAACCAAACATATTACGAACGTCACACACTTGAACGACATCTTCAAGGAAAGTCTCTGCGATGTATTTGGCACGTAGTGGATCGCCAGGCATCAGTACGACGTCTGCAAATGCACCCATTTCAGCATTGATATGTGGAGTTGCCATTTTCTTTTCCTTAACCTTTCTCTAGCGCTCCGCGCTTAAGGCGATATAAGCCAGAGTATTATCATTTCCGACAAGCAGCATTTACATACTGCAAACATAAAACTAGGAGCAATCAAGCTCCTAGTTTTCAAAAACCTAACTAATTATAGGAAGTTCTTACCGTAATCCATTGGAGAAGTACCGAAGTAACTTGCCAATGTTTGACCGATATCTGCGAATGTTTCGCGGCGGCCAAGAGAACCAGCTGGTACTTTTTGACCATAAACCAATACTGGGATGTGCTCACGAGTATGGTCAGTGCCTGGCCATGTTGGGTCACAGCCGTGGTCTGCCGTTAGGATAAGCACATCGTCTTCTTCCATAATCTCTAGCACTTCGTTGATACGACCATCGAAGTACTCAAGTGCCGCTGCGTAACCCGCTACGTCACGACGGTGACCGTAAGCTGAGTCGAAGTCTACAAAGTTAGTGAATACGATCGTGTTGTCGCCCGCTTCTTTGATTTGCTCTAGCGTTGCTTCGAACAATGCAGGGATACCTGTCGCTTTCACTTTCTTAGTGATACCGCAGTTTGCGTAGATATCAGCAATCTTACCAATAGAAACCACGTTGCCTTGCTTCTCTTCAACAAGTTTCTGTAGAACCGTTGCTGATGGTGGCTCAACAGAAAGGTCACGACGGTTACCGGTACGCTCAAATTGACCTTTACCAGCACCAACAAATGGACGCGCGATAACACGACCAATGTTGTAATCTTCTAGCTCTTCACGTGCGATTTGGCAAAGCTCTAGTAGACGGTCTAGACCGAAAGTCTCTTCGTGACATGCGATTTGGAATACAGAGTCAGCAGAAGTGTAGAAGATTGGTTTGCCAGTCTTCATGTGCTCTTCACCAAGATCGTCAAGAACTTGAGTACCAGATGCGTGGCAGTTACCCAGGAAACCGTCAAGACCTGCACGCTCAAGAATGCGGTCAGTCAATTCTTTCGGGAAGCTGTTTGCTTTGTCAGTGAAGTAACCCCAGTCAAACAGAACAGGAACACCTGCGATTTCCCAGTGACCAGACGGCGTGTCTTTACCTGAAGAAAGCTCTGCTGCATGACCGTATGCACCAATAATTTCAGCGTCTGCGTCTAGTCCAGGTGCGAAGCGACCTGTCGATTCTTTATGCGCCATTGCCAAACCAAGTTTCGATAGATTTGGAAGGCGAAGTGCACCTTGGCGATTGTCGTTATCTGCTAAGCCTTTTTCACATTGGTCAGCGATGTGACCTAGTGTGTCTGAACCTACATCACCAAATTCTTTAGCGTCGGCAGTTGCACCGATACCGAATGAGTCTAGTACTAAAATAAATGCTCTTTTCATTGCTCGTTCCTTAGGCCCACTCGGCTTTTTATTATGGTTGAGTAGGCCTTGTGTAATTGCTTGTTCTATTAGATATCTTCTGCACGAATTTGGCGGTAAACCTCTGGAGTTGGTGTGTATTCACCACCTACTTTGATTGCACTGCGCAGTGCTTTTGCCGCTTCTTCCCATTGCTCTTCAGTGCGAGCGTGGATGACCGCAAGAGGTTTATCACTGTCTGCGACCTCACCTAGGCGGATGAACTCGTCGAAACCAACTGCGTAGTCGATTTCATCAGTAGCAACACGACGACCACCACCCATAGCAACCACAGCCATGCCGATAGCACGTGTATCCATTGCAGAGACAATGCCCGTTTCTGTTGCGTAAACTGGCTTGATGATTTCTGCTTTTTCTAAGTAGTTGTCGTAGTTTTCTACGAAGTCCGCAGGGCCACCTAAGCCAGCAACCATCTTGCCGAAGCACTCAGCCGCTTTGCCGTTATCCAGCACTTCCATCAGTTTTGCGCGTGCGTCTTCTGTGTTCTCAGCAAGCTTGCCAAGTACTAACATTTCAGCACATGAAGCCATGGTCACTTCAAGTAGACGAGGGTTACGGTATTCACCTGTTAAGAAACGAACCGCTTCACGAACTTCTACTGCGTTACCCGCTGAAGACGCCAATACTTGGTTCATGTCCGTAAGAATTGCCGTAGTTTTAGTGCCAGCACCGTTTGCTACCGCAACGATTGATTTTGCTAGCTCTTCAGACGCTTCGTAAGTTGGCATAAATGCACCTGAACCCACTTTTACGTCCATCACTAGCGATTCCAGACCCGCCGCCAGTTTCTTAGAAAGGATCGACGCCGTAATCAGGGAGATATTGTCTACCGTTGCGGTAATATCACGAGTCGCGTAAACACGCTTATCCGCAGGAGCAAGGTCACCAGTTTGACCGATGATCGCCACACCAGCGTCTTTGGTTACTTGACCAAAAACATCGTTGCTCGGCGTAATGTTGTAACCAGGGATAGATTCAAGTTTATCCAGCGTACCGCCTGTATGACCAAGACCGCGGCCAGAGATCATAGGTACGAAACCGCCACACGCTGCCACCATTGGGCCAAGCATTAAAGAAGTTACGTCACCCACACCACCGGTTGAGTGTTTGTCGACAATTGGACCACCGAAGTTCATGTGGCTCCAGTCGATAACCATGCCCGAATCACGCATTGCACACGTTAAGGCGATGCGCTCATCCATGGTCATTTCATTAAAGAAAATCGTCATAGCAAACGCCGCAATCTGACCTTCAGATACCGTGTTGTTCGCTACGCCTTGAATAAAGAAGTTGATTTCGTCTGCGGTAAGTACTTCACCGTCACGTTTTTTACGAATGATTTCTTGTGGTAAATACATTAGTGCCTCCCAAGCTCTTTTGAGCCATGGTTGTAGTAGGATAGAAGAGGTTTGGTAGCACCCGTTTAGGTGCTACCGTTCAGACGTATTATTGGAATTAGTACGCTGTTGGATCAGCGACGTCGTCCGATACTTCTAATGTATTTAGTAGGTTGGTTAGCAGGCTAGACGCACCAAAACGGTAGTGACGAGCATCAACCCAGTTGTCACCTAGGATTTCGTCAGCCATTGCTAGGTATGCTGCTGCGTCTTCAGCAGTGCGCACACCACCTGCTGGTTTGAAACCAACAGTTTCTGCAACACCCATGTCGCGAATAACTTCAAGCATCATGCGAGCGTATTCTGGTGTTGCGTTTACTGGCACTTTACCAGTTGAAGTTTTAATGAAGTCAGCACCTGCTTCAATACAGATTTGAGATGCTTTCTTGATTAGTGCTTCTTCTTTTAGCTCACCTGTTTCGATGATCACTTTAAGAAGAATGTCACCACAAGCTTCTTTACATTGCTTAACTAGTTCGAAGCCTACTTTCTCATCACCCGCCATTAGCGCGCGGTAAGGAAAAACTACGTCAACTTCGTCTGCACCATAAGCAACCGCCGCTTTTGTTTCAGCAACTGCGATTTCAATGTCGTCGTTACCATGTGGGAAGTTCGTTACTGTTGCAATACGAACCTCTGGCGTACCTTGCTCACGAAGTGTCTTCTTAGCAATAGGAATAAAGCGAGGGTAAATACAAATTGCAGCTGTGTTGCCTACTGCTGTTTTCGCGTCATGACATAGTGAGATCACTTTTGCATCAGTGTCATCGTCATTCAACGTAGTTAGGTCCATAAGTTTAAGTGCACGTAGCGCTGCTGCTTTTAAATCGCTCATTTCTATCTCCGATCAATATTCAAAAAATTCACTACTCAGCCTTACATCACGTCTTTAACTATAATCAACAAGTCGAGACAATGTGAGTAAATGGCTAAACAGTCTATTAATGAACGGACTTGGTTCCCTGAAGACTCGGCATATACAGCGAAAATTTATCATATGCCAATTGCTATCCTTGTCACCGCACAGTACCAGTTTGGCCTATGGCACAACAATCTATGATTGCGGTGTCTTTAATATCACATCACAAAGCAAAACGCCTATTAGATCTGATATTGCAGGGCAATTCATTTGCCCATCGATTATGTAATATTCATTACGTGATTAAGAATCAAGCTTAACCACTATCCTGTGATTAATACATTATAGAGTTTCACCGCAAAACTGTAGCACCAAATAGAGCGCAAACGGTTTGTATCTCAAAATTTCCTAGCCCCTATTCCATTGACTGCGTAATACCTCGACTAAGGCAAACACCCGATGAAATTTTGGAGCCCGAAAAACGAAAAATGCCCCGCAGCAATCTCTTGCTACAGGGCATGATGTAAAACGGCGTCTATATATTAAGAACCGATTCTAATTATAGTGCTGCAAGGCTTAAGCAGAAGCCTGCAATTGTCGCTGCCATAAGGTTAGACAACGTACCTGCAAGAACTGCTTTAACACCCATGCGAGCGATGTCACTACGACGGTTTGGTGCAAGGCTACCTAGACCACCAAGTAGAATCGCGATAGAAGAAAGGTTCGCGAAACCACATAGTGCGAATGAGATGATAGCTGTTGTCTTCTCAGACATTACTTCACCAGTTGCCGCGATTACTTGAGCGTTTTCACCTAGGTATGGTGTGAAGTTCAAGTAAGCAACGAATTCGTTCACTACGATTTTCTGACCGATGAATGAACCAGCTGTTACAGCTTCTGCCCATGGAACACCGATTAGGAATGCTAGTGGAGAGAATGCGTAACCTAGGATTAGCTCTAGCGTTAGTTCTGGCATGCCGAACCAACCACCGATGCCACCTAGCATACCGTTGATCAGCGCGATTAGACCAACGAATGCGATTAGCATTGCACCTACGTTAAGCGCAAGTTGTAGACCAGAAGCCGCACCGCCCGCTGCTGCGTCGATTACGTTTACTGGTTTGTCGTCGCCGCCGTCCATCGCTTCTTCGATACTTTCGTGAGGCTGGTCAGTCTCTGGGTGAAGGATTTTAGCGAATAGTAGACCACCTGGTGCCGCCATAAATGATGCTGCTACTAGGTACTCTAGTGGAACACCCATTGAAGCGTAGCCCGCTAGTACACCACCAGCAACAGAAGCTAGACCACCACACATTACCGCGAATAGCTCTGATTGAGTCATTTTTGGAACGAATGGACGAACAACTAGAGGTGCTTCTGTTTGACCTACGAAAATGTTTGCTGCTGCTGACATTGATTCCGCACGTGAAGTGCCCAGCGCTTTTTGTAGTGCGCCACCAAGAATCTTGATAACCCATTGCATAACGCCAATGTAGTAAAGAACTGAAATCAGTGCAGAGAAGAAGATCAGTGTAGGAAGAACACGGAATGCGAAGATGAAACCGCCGCCGCCGAATACTTCGAACATCTTGTCAGAAACAAGACCACCGAACAGGAATGATGAACCATCGTTACCGTAGTTGATAACGTTAGAAACACCTGAAGAGAAACCGTTTAGTAGATCACGGCCCCAAGGTACATACAGAACAAATGCACCTAATGCGAATTGGATAGCGAATGCGCCACCCACAGTTCTTAGATTGATAGCTTTTCGGTTATTAGAAAATGCCACTGCAATCGCAAGAAGCACTACCATACCGATTAGGCTCATAAACAGGCTCATAGTTTATGACTTCCTTATAAGTTATTTATTGGCGTGTTACAAAATGGAGCTATAAAGCGGGAGCAATTATACTCATGCAGAATCAATTAAAGTAATGCCAGCCTCACACTTTCCTATAAGATTCATGATTGATTCAGCCAGCTTTGTGAGTTAATTCACAATAAGCAGGAAAACGTTTTCTATTTCAAACCACATCTTTAGATTTTATTCACATATCGAGAAAGCAAAATTGCTATTTTTCCATAACTGAGAGGCAATCGATTGCTTTGAGCCGTTATGCAACTCTACGAGCTCATTAAAGACGTGAATGAGTTTGGCTGGGTGATTCGACTCCCCTTGATATCCAAGTATAGGCATATCCGGTGCATCTGTTTCGATCACGAGATGTTTGAGTGGTAATTTTTGAATTGCGTCGCGCGTTTTCTTCGCTCTTGGGTAGGTGATGGTTCCTCCTACACCGATAAAAAAACCTAATTTGACCCACTCCATTGCTTGCTGATAACTCCCAGAGAAAGCATGTAGCACACCGCCCCGAGGGAGCTTCGCCGCTTTAACCATTTGAATAAGGCGATTGTGCGCTTTTCGGCTATGTAAAATAACTGGGAGTTCGAAGCGTCTAGCCAGTTCAAATTGAACTTCAAGTGTCTTTTCTTGCAACTGTGGGTCAACATCAATGGCAAAATCTAGCCCACACTCTCCTATGGCCACGCACTGGGGAGCATTTTGTTTTAGATAATGTTCCAATTCAGCAAAGTGCTGCTCGACGTTATCTTCAAGAAAATACGGATGAAACCCAAGGGCATAATACAAATTGGCATGTTGATCTGCCAAGGTTTGAATACGAGCCCAGTTTTGAGGTCCCACTGAAGGAATCAGAATTCTTGTCACGCCTTGCGTTTGAGCTAGCTGAAGTTGATGTGCAAAGTCACCTTGGAATACATCAAAGTCAAAGTGACAATGGGTATCAAAGAGCTTCATCTTGAGACTTTTTATCTGTACCGACAAACTGAGAATCAGAAAATAGCAGAGATTCACTGTTCTCTTCATTTTGATGGGCAGGATCTTTTCGATACGGAACGCAGCTGCGTTTTTGATCGGGCGTTAGTCCCATCTCCTTGCACCAGTCGTCGTAACGCTTCAATCCTCGTTTAAACCAGTTCATATCTCATCCTTATAAAAAACGCCCTTGGCTAAGTTTATAGCCAAGGGCGTTTTAAAATCTAGTTTGCGTTAAAGCTTACCCAAACCGCTTTTTGATTAGTGCTCACGCGTCGCACGGAAATCAATATCAGGGAAACGCTCTTTCGCCAAGTTTAAGTTAACCATTGTTGGTGCAATATACGTTAGGTTATCACCACCATCCAATGCTAAGTTTGCTTGGTTCTTACGTTGGAACTCATCCAGTTTCTTCGCATCATCACACTCAACCCAACGCGCAGTTGCAACGTTGATGCCTTCATAAATCGCTTCAACGTTATATTCAGACTTCAAACGAGCCACAACAACATCGAACTGAAGTACACCAACGGCACCAACGATCAGATCGTTGTTTTGTAGAGGACGGAATACCTGTACCGCACCTTCTTCTGATAGTTGCACCAAGCCTTTTAGTAGCTGTTTCTGCTTTAGTGGATCTTTCAGGCGAATACGACGGAATAGTTCCGGGGCAAAGTTCGGAATACCAGAGAACTTCAATGACTCACCTTGAGTAAAGGTATCACCAATTTGAATAGTGCCGTGGTTATGCAGACCAATGATGTCACCCGCGTAAGCGTGTTCTGCACGTGAACGGTCACCAGCCATAAAGGTTACTGCATCAGAGATACTCACCTGCTTGCCAAGACGAACGTGGTTCATCTTCATACCCTGCGTGTAAGTACCCGATACAATACGCATGAATGCGATACGGTCACGGTGTTTCGGGTCCATGTTTGCTTGGATCTTGAATACGAAACCAGAGAACTTCTCTTCTGTCGCTTCAACTTCACGCTCAACCGCTTGACGCGTTTTCGGTGCTGGTGCCCACTCTGTTAGACCGTCTAGCATGTGGTCTACACCGAAGTTACCTAATGCGGTACCGAAGTAAACTGGCGTCAGGTCACCTGTTAAGAACATTTCCAAATCAAACTCAGGGCAAGCACCCATAACAAGCTCAAGCTCTTCTCGAACACTTTCCGCAAGGCCTGCACCGACTTTTTCATCAAGCTCTGGGTTATCTAGACCTTTGATGATTCGAACTTCTTGAATCTCATGACCGTGACCAGATTCGTATAAAATCGTTTCATCACGGTGAATGTGGTACACACCTTTAAACTCTTTACCACAGCCGATTGGCCACGTGATAGGCGCACACATCATGCCCAATTCGTTTTCTACTTCGTCCAATACTTCCATTGGATCACGAACGTCACGGTCAAGTTTGTTCATGAAGGTCACGATTGGCGTATCGCGTAGACGGGTTACTTCCATCAGCTTACGAGTACGATCCTCGACACCTTTCGCTGCATCGATAACCATCAAACACGAGTCGACTGCCGTTAGAGTACGATATGTATCTTCCGAGAAGTCTTCGTGTCCAGGAGTATCAAGTAGGTTTACCAGGCAATCATTGTAAGGGAACTGCATCACAGACGTGGTTACCGAGATACCACGTTCCTTTTCCATTTCCATCCAGTCTGATTTTGCGTGCTGTGCATTACCACGACCTTTAACCGTACCTGCTTTTTGAATCGCGTTTCCGAATAAAAGGACTTTTTCAGTAATGGTGGTTTTACCCGCATCCGGGTGAGAAATAATAGCGAACGTTCTACGTTTAGACACTTCGCTTAGAAAAGGTGTATTTGACATGAAACTGGTCTTCTTTGATGTCTGAATGCTTGCTCGAAAAGCAAACACGCTTTTTAGATTCAATATTGCGCGGTATTCTCGCTTATTATTGCCTCAGGGGCAACTGATCGCTTTAGGGGCGACTTCCCTTATGGGATGCGTTAACGTTAGTGAAAGAAGAGATAACTCATGATGATCGCATCTTCTTTTCCCGTGCCAGTTTTCGCAGGGTAATAGTTATGACGTCGATCAACTTCATTGAATCCAGCTTGTTCATAAATATAAATAGCAGGCTTATTACTCTCTCGCACCTCAAGCCAAGCACTCTCCGCTTTTGATTGCTCACAATGCTCTAAGAACGCATCCAACAGTTTTTGACCATAGCCTTTACCCTGAAGATGCGGCGCGATAGCAATATTCAGCAACGTAACTTCACCGACAATATTCTGCGCATAGAAGTAGCCAATCACCATCTCGCCATCGAGCATCACATGATGACATGCTCCACGGCTGGATAAATCACGTACCAAAGACTCTGCCCACGGATGCGAGTGTGCTTGCTGCTCAATTTGCCAAACTTGATCTAAGTGCTCAGCGCACATTGGTAAGATTTTAGTTGTCATTATTTACCTAGGGGTTCATGTGCAATACCAATTGCAGTAAAACGGGAATTAATGCTTATTTGCTCGAATTGTTGTAAGAACAAATCTGTTGCCAAAGTGCACGTTTTTGTTGGGTATTCCCATCCACATCTTGCAACAATGGCGATGTCAGCGGTTTAGTGTCAGGCAATACTTCGGCTTCACACCCTGCAAACCAAACCCACTCAAGCTCGTGCTGGCCAAGTAATGGAAATCGCTCTGGCTCAATATGTAACGCTTGGTCAAGCGTTAACTTCATACTCTTTAGGATGTTTTCAAACAAAACCGCCGTCTCATTCTCTGGACATACCGGAGAGATCAACAGGAGTTTGCAAGAACTTTGCAAATCGATTTTTGGCGATTGGTAACCTGCCAATCTATCTGGGTGTACCAGCTCCCATGTGCTGATGCCCATTTCGTGTAAATACTGTTTCTCGTTAATTGACATTTTCCGTCACCTATTTGAACGAGGGCAATCCTAACAAATAATCGTGATTATACCTAAAGGACTTCAAGGAACACCTCAATACATTGGAATGATTGAACTGTTCTGCCTATGACAATGGCCACACCGTAGGTATAACATATGAGGTACATTATGAAATTCTTACCTACACTGCTGCTTTGCGCACTGGTAGCCACCACAAGCATGAGTGTTTTTGCTAATAGCAGCGATGAGTGGGAGCTGATTGCAACGAAAACCGTCAAATTCCAAACAGAAACGGATACCGTGACACCAAATAGCCTATTCCGAAATCGCAGCTTCAGTAAAATTAAACTGAAATGTGTGCAGGGCACGGTAGACATTAACGACTTAAAAGTCGTGATGACGGACGGTAGTGAGAAAAAGCTAACCTCTATGGGTGTGCTAACAAGTGGATTATCGACTCGTGCATGGAGCCTTCCTGGCTCAAAAGAAGCGAAGCTAAAACAGATTGAAATGACTTACAGCAGTTGGGGCAGCAGAAAACTCAATGTTTTAGGGCTAAGTAAGAAAGCAAAAATAGAGGTTTGGGGTAAGAAGAAAAGTGACCAGTCGTCTTAATCTCCCTATCTCAGTTTTCAATGAACTAAGAAAGAAGCCCACTGAGTTAGTGGGCTTCTTTCATTTACAGTTCAGAGAACTCTGGCGCGTAATCTATGCGTCCGGAGCGTCCGGCACATTGACCTTCGACCAACTCTGCGATACGAAATGCACCTTTAGGAACATCCCAAGCGCATTCGAATCCCATCTCGTCGCATGATTGAAAGCCCTGGCGCGCGTAATAATCAGGATCGCCCAACACCACACACACTGGATAGCCAAAATCACGAAGTGAATCAAAACCTTCTTTGATCAACTCTGCAGCGATGCCTTGGCGACGGTAATCTTCATGAACAGCCAATGGCGCCAGCCCTTGCCACGACAAATCTTCACCATTTAAGGTCACTGGGCTAAATAAAGCATGGCCTATTACCTCTCCCTCATCTGTACACGCGACTAAGGAAAGTGTGAATTTGCTGTTTTCGCGCAAACGCATCACAAGCTTAGCTTCAGCTTCCGTCGGGAAGGCGTGTTTCAATAAGCGGTCAATGGTAAGAATGTCCGCAGGGGCTTCAGTTCGAATAAGCATTCGCTACTCCGGTTGGTTGTGCAGGCGCTTGAACTCCTTTCTGAACAAAATCAGCCAATTGATTCAAAGCGACTTGCATTGCTTTCGGTAACTGCTCTAAGTCGACACTGTCCATTAAGTTTTTCACTTCTAAGCCAAGCTCAGTATCACCTTCAATTGAAAGGCGACGTTGGAAGAACAGTGTGTCAGGGTCTTCTTTACGACCAGCAATCAGTACTAGGTCGTTTAGATTACCACTAAAACTCACATCTTCCTGAACTGGTTTTTCAGCTACCACTAATTTTTCGTCTTGATAGCTGATGTACCATGCTAAGTTCAAGTCTTTAATCGCAACTTTTAACCACTTGTCTTCAAGGAACTCAAAGTCACCATCTTCCAAGGCTTCTTTAAACACCATTTTTAGCCCCTCCAGCAATGCTTTTTGCTGAATTGGCTGTGGTAATAACTGGACTGGAGAACGCAAAATGTTAGCTGCGTTCTTTACTAGTTGACTGCGAATCTTGTTTAACACGTTCATTATCCGTTACTTTGTCATTAGGTTGCCTATATTAAGCAATCGTGGCAATGAGATTACTGTTATGTATCAATAAAGTGCTTATTTTAGATTGGTGGATTATTGTTCACTAACGCTTCTTTTTTTGAAGTTACGTGTATTATTGATGCGAACAGGTGGATAAACACTTTTACAACCGTATTTTCAAAGTTATAGTTATCTGAGCGTATCCATGTGATTGTCGACTGTAAAGTTAAAACCGCGAGCCCTTTAATGGCAAGCGATACTGGACTTGATAGTAGACCGCCGCAGGCTTATCAGGGTGTCGCTTTTTATACACGGACGAATAATCTGGCTCATTGGAGATCGGTAATACCCTAATGCCTTCCCAGCAATTAAAACATTGGTTTGCCACGCTAACCTCAAATAGCCCTTTCTTCTTTGCCATTCTTGATAAAAAACACAATTATCGAATGGTAAGTGACCGTTACTGCGATATCGCAGGTTTAAGTCATGAGGAAATCATCGGCTTAAACGATTGCCAGGTACTGGGTGAGCAGTTTTATAAAAAGCTGGCCCCTTACTATCAGCGTGCATTCAAAGGAACGCATGTCGAAGCCGAAATCACCCTCGATGAAACCGACCTTGAAACCAGCCTGCACTTTAGTCTGTCACCGGTTTTTGAAGGTAACGAAATTCGCTTTGTCGTTTTTCACGCCGTGGATACTTCAGAAAAGCAGATCCTCGTACGCTCCTTAGAGGAGTCTGAAAGTAAGTTTGCGAAATTAACACAACTACTGCCTGACGGCCTGCTGCTTATCGAAGATGACATTATCATCTCTGCCAACCCTGCATCAGCACGCCTTCTGGGACTGAACTCTCCCCATGAGTTGTTAGGCGAAGAGCTCAGCCGTTTATTCATCGATGAAAACAGCAAGAAAGTGTTTAGTCATCGTTTGAGTGCATTAATTTCTGACAAGCCGTTTGTTTGCTTAACCAGCGCGAGATGTGGCTTTGAACGAAAAGTTCAGTTGCACGCAGATTCTACGGCGATATTAGGCAGCGAGTCTCAAATCATCTTGATCCAAGACGCTGACGATACACCCAAGAATTTGTCTTCTGCATCGAATGAAGACATACACATTGATTCGCTCACCAAACTCTACAACCGCTTTGGCTTCACCAAACGTTTGGAACAGCTGATCAAAAAGCAAACACCGCTTCTGGTGTTCTATTTGGATATCGATAACTTCAAAAATATTAATGACTCACTTGGTCACCACATTGGCGATAAAGTGATTCAAGAGGTATCGGCCCGTCTTAAACGATTACTGCCAAATCAAGCGATTATTGGTCATTTGGGTGGCGATGAGTTTGGCGTCATTCTGCCAGAACCAGAAAATACCCGCATGGCTGAAATTTTGTCAGATCGCATTATCTCGTTGATCAACCAGCCTTTCGATTTACACCACTTCAGCAAACGCCTTGCGTGCTCAATTGGTAGCGTTCGTTACCCTGAAGACGGGCAAGATGCGCGAATCCTGCTACAAAATGCCGATACTGCGATGTATGAAGCCAAAGATCGTGGCCGAAATCGCCTGATCAAATTTAACGACCAGATGAACAAAGAAGCGCGCATGCGTTTGTGGCTTGAAATCGAACTGCAAAAAGCATTGCAGCAGAACGGTTTGGAGGTGTGGTATCAACCAAAGGTTAACGCGCGTGACTTCAGCATTAACGGTGCCGAAGCGCTCGTTCGTTGGAAACACCCTGTCGAAGGTTACATTAGCCCAGGTTCATTCATTCCTGTCGCCGAGCGTGCAGGGTTAATCGAACACCTTGGACGCGTCGTGATGCGTGATGTTTTCAATACGGTAAAACGTTGGAAACAACAAGGCATACTGCCAGGTCGTGTCGCTATCAACCTCTCTCCCGAGCAATTTGGTAATCCACAGCTGATCGACTTTATGGAAAAGTTACTTCGCACTACCGAGCTTGACCCAAGCTGCATTACCTTCGAGCTAACCGAAAGTGCCGTGATGAGTGATAGCGAACATACACTGCAAATGCTGAATGCGATTAAGAAACTGGGCTTCGCCCTCTCTATCGATGACTTTGGTACTGGTTACTCTTCCCTTTCCTACTTAGCGCGCTTCCCTATCGACGAGCTGAAAATCGACCGCGCGTTTATTAACGATATCGACACGCTACCCAAACAGGTCACTGTGATTGAAAACATCATTAATCTGGGTAAGTCACTCGACTTGACGGTCGTTGCCGAGGGGGTGGAAACCCACCAGCAAGCTACTTTGCTCTCTAACCTTCAATGTAATGCGATTCAAGGATTCCATTTTTATCGCCCACAGCCAAAACATGAAATTGAAGAGCTGTTTGTACAGAATCGTCGTCACAAGAACTAACCCCGACTCGATACCCTTACTCTCAAGGGGTAAATATCGACTTTATTGAGCTAAACCTAACTTAGGTCAATTTCGCTATTCATAATTCTTCATAAAATGCGGACACCTTTTTATTCTCAATGATTGTGAGCATATGGAACTCTTGTGTCCCGCGGGTAACCTGCCTGCGTTAAAAACTGCGATTGATTGCGGTGCCGATGCCGTCTACATTGGCTTCAAAGATGATACCAACGCCCGTCACTTTGCTGGCCTCAACTTTAACGGCAAAAAGTTAGAAAAAGCGGTGCAATACGTTCACGACCGCAACAAAAAAATTCATGTCGCGTTGAATACCTTCGCTCATCCCAATGGCTTTGAGCGCTGGACGAACGCGGTAGACAATGCAGCGGCATTGGGTGTGGACGCGCTGATTGTTGCAGACATTGCAGTTCTGGAGTATGCAGCTCGCAAATATCCCGATCTGGAACTACATCTTTCAGTGCAAGCATCAGCGACCAACATCGCAGCCATTGATTTTTATAAACAGAACTTCAACGTAAAACGTGTGGTGCTGCCTCGCGTCTTATCGATTCATCAGGTGAAGCAGCTTTCGCGCAACATCACTAGCGATGTCGAGCTAGAAGTCTTTGCTTTTGGTAGCCTTTGTATTATGTCCGAAGGCCGTTGTTATTTGTCATCATACATGACGGGTGAGTCCCCAAACACTGTGGGTGCCTGTTCTCCTGCCAAATACGTTCGTTGGCAAGAAACTGATCAAGGTCTTGAGTCTCGTCTAAACAATATCCTAATTGACCGCTACTGCGCAGGAGAAAACGCAGGCTACCCCACGCTCTGTAAAGGTCGTTTTGAAACAGAAATTGATGGTGAGAAAAAACGCTATCATGCTCTGGAAGAGCCAACCAGTTTGAACACCCTTTCGATGCTGCCAGAACTGTTTGCCGCTAATGTCGCATCTGTAAAAATTGAAGGGCGCCAACGCAGCCCAGCTTACGTAGAGCAAGTCACTCGAACATGGCGAGCCGCGATCGATCGCTACCAAGCCAACCCAGAAGCTTACCAAGTTGAAGCCGCATGGGATGCGACGCTCGCAAATGTGTCGGAAGGAACGCAAACCACCCTAGGTGCTTACCACCGTAAATGGCAGTAGAGGTTAAGATGGATAACTCAATGAAATACGCACTTGGCCCACTACTCTATTTTTGGCCAAAACAAGATGTAGAAGCCTTCTACCAACAAGCAAAACAAAGCTCTGCAGACATTATTTACTTGGGTGAATCGGTTTGCTCTAAACGCAGAGAAATGAAACCAGCCCACTGGTTGGAAATCGCCAAAGACTTATCTGCCTCTGGCAAGCAAGTCGTTATCTCTACGATGGCGCTACTGGAAGCACCTAGTGAAGTAAACATCATGAAGAAGTACATCAATAACGGTGACTTCGCCATTGAGGCTAATGACGTATCGGCGGTTCAATTAGCATCAGAGCATAAAGTGCCTTTCGTCGTTGGTCCTGCAATCAATACTTATAACGCACACACGCTCAACTTATTTTTGAAGCAAGGTATGATGCGTTGGTGCATGCCTGTCGAGCTCTCTCGCGAATGGTTAAACGATACTTTAGTTCAGTGTGACGAGCTTGGTATTCGTAACAAGTTTGAAGTTGAGGTATTTAGCCACGGTTATTTACCTTTAGCGTATTCCGCTCGCTGTTTCACAGCCCGAGCTGAAAACCGAGCGAAAGACGATTGCGAAACCTGCTGTATCAAATACCCAACAGGAATCCAGGTCAGTAGCCAAGAAGGGCAAGAAGTCTTTAACCTTAACGGTATTCAAACGCAATCAGGGTATTGTTATAACCTGATCAATGACTTACCAAGCATGCAAGGGCTGGTTGATGTGGTCCGCTTAAGCCCTCTCGGTGTGAGTACACTTTCTGAGTTAGAGCATTTTCGCTCAAACGAGCACGGCGACAACCCTGAAAAACTCGAAAGCCGCCAATGCAATGGCTATTGGCATCAGCTAGCTGGCTTAGAAGTAAAAAACATTTAGCTCTCCAAAAAAGAAAAGCGAGGCCCAACCTCGCTTTTCTCTATCAGCCATTGTTAACAGGCTTGCACTGTTGGCTCAGCCGAAGTTTCGTTTAGCAGCTTTTTCACGTCCCGCCACAACATACTGACCACGACTAAACTCAGCGCAATATTGGACAATGGGAAAGCCAGCCAAATACCTGTCACGCCAAACAGTTTCGGCATAACGAATAAAAACGGCAGTTGAACCAACATGTTGCCTAATGTCACAAACATGGCTTTGCTGCCTTTGTTTACCGATTGGTAGTACGCAGCCGCCACGACTAAAAAGCCATCTAGGAACAACGCAAACATGTGTAAACGAATCCCGATCACCGTGCTATCAATCAACTGCTGATCAGCATTGTTAAACACCGAGACCAACTCGTACGGGAAAAGGTTCATCAAACCCACAAACGCTACACCACCAAGCACAGATGTCCCCATTGCGACTTGCAGTAATTTTCTGACGTTCGCCTGGTTGCGCGCCCCGTGATTGAAACTCACTAGAGGTTGCATACCGTTCGCGATTCCCTCTGCAATCAGATAGTAAACCGTCACGATATATCCCAAAATAGCATACGCCCCGATCAACATTGCACTTCCGTACTGAGCAAATAATGCGTTGTGCATTGCCACCATCACAGAGCCGTACGCGTACATAAAGAAGCTAGATGTACCGATCATTATAATCTTTGGTGCAACATCAACTCGAACCTTAAAGTCACTGATTCGAAGGCGTAAGGTCGCTTTTGAAGTAAAGAAGTAACCAATACCAAGCCCGGTTACCACCAATTGTGCCAGCGCTGTAGCAATGGCCGCTCCGGTTAACTCCCACCCCAACCAAGCAATAAATACGTAGTCTAATACAATATTAATGACGGCACCGATGACCATCAGCATCGTTGCTAAGTTCGGGCTGTCGTCATTGCGTAAAAGAAATGGAACCGCGATAGAGCCTAGCGTAAATACGCACGCGACAATCAGAATATGCAGATATTGCAGCGCGAGTTCAAACACTCGCCCTTCCGCACCCTGCCAGCGAATAAATTCATCGGAAAAATAGAACAATATGGTAGCAACGACCGGCATCAATATCGCTAACAACCCCAATCCGGTCGTTAAAATACGCTTCGCGCCCTCATGATCGTTTTCTCCTTGCTTAATCGACGTTAGCGCACCAGTCCCCACCCCAATCATCATCCCTATACCAAGGATAGAACCGATGATCGGCCACGCAACATTGATCCCTGCTAATCCGTCAGCACCAACATAACGGCCAATAAAAATCCCATCAACTATTTGATATAAACCGTTCACGAGCATTGCTGCGACGGTTGGAATCGTATATTTCCAAAACTGTCTATAAATTGAGTTTTGCATGACTGCCACCAGTAGTTAGCAAAGCTAACCATTTAATTAGCAAGGCTAACTAAATGGTTAAATTAAATAAAAGAAAAATGAAACACCAAAGGCTAATGCGTACAGCGGAGGCCTTTGGTTTAATTTAAAATGACTTATTGCTCAATGCTTTATTCAGTAAAGCTTGTAACTGCTCAGCTTCTTGCTGATTTAATTGTTGCATCATTTGTTCAGAGATATCTTTGTAAACCACCTGCTCCAAAGACATTTTTTCTGCGACTTCTTCTGTCAGCAATACACGCTTAGCACGGGCATCCTCATTACATGCGATGCGTTTCACCAAACCCTTTTTTTCCAAACGAACAACCATTGTCGATGCGGAAGGCTTAGTCACTTGCAACTCTTCTGCAAGATCGGTTATTCGTACACCCTCAGGGTAAACCTGAATCACACGTAAATAATCGAACTCATTAAAGCTTAGATGTGATAACGGATCTTCTTTGGCATAAACACGCCAAGCTTTGGCGCAAAAACGCTCTAAATCAATCAAGCTTTCTTCTAGTGCCATAAAAGCCACCGCCACTTAGTTAGCAAGGCTAACTATTTTAAATGAGTCACTAATCAAGTTCAATCATAAAAAAGCCGCTCTCATCGAGCGGCTCTAAATCATTCAATTTCCTGCTTCTTAGCAGCCTTTAGCTTGGCCAATCTATCTTGCTGTAATTGATCGTAGATTTGCGCCAATTCCAAGAAAGAATAGCGATGCTCAACATAATCGTAAACGTTGAACGAAATCGCGAGCTTATAAAGTGAGATGGCACTTGCGATATCACCTTCAAGCTGATTACGCTTTCCAAGGTAGAAATACGTTTCCGTCAATCGTTCAGCTAGGCGATAGTTCTCTCTCGTTCCATCCATAATTGCTTTAAGAGCGTCTTCGTCCGAGACGTCTCGTAGCATGATAGCAACAAGAACCCATCCCCACTCTTCACTACGATCTCGTAAATAACGCTGTTGAAGATTGGCTTTTGCTTGCTCTGGATTTTGCTCAGCTTCGATGATGTACAGCCATAATGAACGAAAAGGATCCGTTGGCATTTCTTGATAGTGCTTGGTCATATCTTCTAAAGCGAGATCGATTCGGCCACCGTAATACAGCGCAATCGCACGGTTGCGCTCAGCATAGGTATTATCCGGAGCCAACTCTATGGTCGAATCAAACGCTTCATAAGCCGCGTCAAACTCCCCTACTTGGGTGAAATACACCCCCAAAAGATTGAAGATATCCGGTTGAGCAGGATTCAACTGCAAAGACTGGTTAAAGTCCAAACGGGCAAGATCACGCAAACCAACGCTATCGTAGTAGCTACCGCGCTCATAATGCATTTTAGCGCGTACTTCATCACTGAGATCAGGACGTTGTAGCAACTGCGATAAACGCGCGATTTGTACTTCTTGTTGAACGCTAGGCTGAAGTGGCACCGCCATCGGTGGATATAGCCACTTTTGTGCTGATTGCTGAGAAGTATTTGCACAACCGGTCAGCGCGATAGCAACACATAAACTTGCGGTTTGAAACCATTTCACTAATTGATACTCCTGTTTGGACCGCTCAAAATTTATTTCTCTTAATGCAATATAGGCGATAACCTTGTTTGAGGTTAATGCGTCGAAATAAACCAAAAAAAGGGGAGCGAAAATGCTCCCCTTTTATAACATGCTTTCAGGCCCTTAATCTAATAAAAGGCTGAAAGTCTCACTTTGTCTTACTCGTCTTTCGCAGCTGGTGCTTCAGCAGCAGCTTCTTCAGCTGGCTTTTCTACCGCTTCTTTCATGCTTAGACGTACACGGCCTTGGCGGTCGATTTCAAGAACTTTAACTTGAACTTCTTGGCCTTCAGCTAGGTAGTCAGACACTTTCTCAACACGTTTTTCTGCGATTTGAGAAATGTGTACCAGACCATCTTTGCCTGGAAGAACCGTTACGAATGCACCGAAGTCAGCTAGACGTGCAACTTTACCCGTGTAGATACGGCCAACTTCAACTTCAGCAGTGATCTCTTCGATACGGCGGATAGCTTCTTTCGCAGCAGTGCCTTCAGTTGCAGCAATCTTGATAGTACCGTCGTCTTCGATTTCGATAGTTGTACCAGTCTCTTCAGTTAGAGCACGGATAACTGCACCACCTTTACCGATAACGTCTTTGATCTTCTCTGCGCTAATCTTCATCGTGTGAATACGAGGAGCAAATTCAGAGATGTCTTCACGGGCACCAGAGATTGCTTCATCCATTACAGATAGGATGTGCTTACGTGCGCCTTGAGCTTGGTTAAGCGCAATTTGCATGATTTCTTTAGTGATGCCTTCGATCTTGATGTCCATTTGAAGAGCAGTGATACCAGTGTTAGTACCTGCTACTTTAAAGTCCATATCACCTAGATGGTCTTCGTCACCAAGGATGTCAGAAAGAACAACGAAGTCGTCGCCTTCTTTAACAAGGCCCATTGCGATACCCGCAACAGAAGACTTGATTGGCACACCTGCGTCCATAAGCGCAAGAGACGTACCACATACAGAAGCCATTGAAGATGAACCGTTAGATTCAGTGATTTCCGATACAACACGTACTGTGTATGGGAAATCATCTACTGATGGCATTACTGCTGCGATACCACGTTTAGCCAGTTTACCGTGGCCGATTTCACGACGCTTAGGAGAACCTACAAAACCAGTCTCACCTACACAGTATGGAGGGAAGTTGTAGTGTAGTAGGAAGTGATCTTTACGCTCGCCTGTTAGCTCATCAATGATTTGAGCATCACGCTGAGTACCTAGAGTTGCCGTCACGATAGCCTGAGTTTCACCACGAGTGAATAGTGCGCTACCGTGTGTGCGAGGAAGAACACCAGTGCGTACATCTAGTGCACGAACCATGTCTTTTTCACGGCCATCAATACGAGGGTTACCCGCGATAATGCTACGACGTACAACTGTTTTCTCTAGATCATGGAAGATAGTGTGGATTTCTTTTGTATCCGCTTCAGGATCTTCAGCAAGAAGAACTTCATTTACTTCCGCAGCGATCTCATTGATACGGTCGTAACGAGCCATCTTCTCAGTGATTTTGTAAGCCTCAACAAGCTTCGCTTCTGCTAGCTCAGCAATCTTATCTTTAAGCGCTGTGTTTTCTTCAGGAGCAACCCAATCCCAAGCAGGAGTTGCCACTTCTGCTTTGAATTCGTTGATAGCTTTGATAGCAACTTGTTGTTGATCATGACCGTAAACAACCGCTGCTAGCATTTCTTCTTCAGTTAGGTTGTCCGCTTCTGATTCAACCATCAGTACGGCTGATTCTGTACCAGCAACAACAAGATCAAGCTTAGAAGTTTCTAGTTCAGTTTGGCTAGGGTTAAGTACAAGCTGACCATCGATATGACCGACACGCGCCGCACCGATAGGGCCGTTGAATGGAATGCCAGAGATAGCAAGAGCAGCAGAAGTACCGATCATTGTAACGATATCTGGCTGAACATCTGGGTTTACAGACATTACTGTCGCGATAACCTGAACTTCGTTTTTAAACGCGTCTGGGAATAGCGGACGGATTGGACGGTCGATTAGACGAGCTGTTAGCGTTTCGCCTTCAGAAGGACGACCTTCACGCTTGAAGAAACCGCCTGGGATTTTACCTGCAGCGTAAGTACGCTCTTGGTAGTTAACCGTTAGTGGGAAGAAGTCTTGACCTGCAACGGCTTCTTTTTTACCTACAACAGATACAAATACAGACGTATCATCCATTGTGACCATAACTGCTGCTGTAGCTTGACGTGCAATAACGCCAGTTTCTAAAGTAACTGTGTGGTTACCGTACTGGAACGTTTTAACAACTGGTTTTTCGAACATTGTTATTCCTTGTTTCTAATCTTCCTTTAGTGCTAAAAGAAATCTTAGATGTGTTAATTGACACTCAAGACATTACGAATCGCGACTAGTAAAAAGAAACTCGGAAATTCCTTTTGAATAGTCGCGACCTTTTGGTCGACGTGGTTGACTGTAATGCTATGAGCTTTTGAGAAAACCTCTTACGAGGTTTAGCCGCCAGTATTATAACGGCATAAGTCTAATTTGGCTAAATTTAGGCAACAAAAAAGGGGCATAAAGCCCCTTTTTAGACAAACTGCTATGCAGTCGCTGATTAGCGACGTAGGCCTAGACGTTTGATTAGGTCTTGGTAGCGAGCTAGGTTTTTACCTTTTAGGTAATCTAGAAGCTTACGACGACGAGAAACCATGCGTAGAAGACCACGACGGCTGTGGTGATCGCCTTTGTGCGCTTTGAAGTGACCTTGTAGGTGGTTGATAGAAGCTGTAAGTAGAGCTACTTGAACTTCTGGTGAACCAGTGTCGCCTTCGCCTTGTGCGTATTCTGCAACGATTGCTGCTTTAGTTTCTGCATTCAGAGACATAATTCTCTCCTAATAAGAGTAGGTTTAAAGTTGTAGCAGCCAATCTCTGATTCAGCCGCTACGCGAAGCGCGGATTATAGGGAAATTTCCTATCTCGTGCAATATAAAAATACCGACACTCAGGTCGGTATTTTCAATCATTTACTTGGATGCGACGTCATCTCGGAACACGACCAATCGCTTAGGAGCGATTTTGCCATCTTCGTTCATTTCGCCAACGCCAATAAACAAACGCTCTTCACCCATGGTAAGGCGAAGTGAGCCTTCGGTAGGCGCACCAAATACTTGAACAGGTTGCCCATGCTGAACCATATCCGCCAGTTCAGGCACTAAGTTGACTTCTGGTAAGTCTTCTACCGCTGTATCCATTGGTAACAGCAATGGGTCCAGTAGTTCTCGAGGAGCGCGCTCTTCACGGTGTGCTTGCTCTAGTAACTCATTCAGTTGCTCAAGTGTCACCATCTTCTCGTAAGGGTATTTCGCAACACCAGTGCGTCGAAGCATAGTTACGTGCGCACCACAACCTAACATTTCGCCTAGGTCATCCACGATGGTACGAATGTAGGTGCCTTTTGAGCAATGCACTTCCATCTCGACTTCATCGCCTTCAAAACGGTGAAGAACAATCTCATATACCGTGATCTTACGAGATTCACGCGGAACTTCGATGCCTTTACGAGCGTATTCATACAAGGGTTTCCCTTGATATTTCAACGCTGAAAACATGGAAGGCACTTGATCAGATTCGCCACGGAACTTCTCAATGCACGCTTCTAGCTTGTCTAACGTAACATCGATTGGACGTGTCTCTACGACTTCACCATCCGAGTCAGACGTGTTGGTACGTTCACCAAGCTTTGCGATCACACGGTAACGTTTATCAGAATCTAGAAGAAACTGAGAAAACTTCGTCGCTTCACCCAAGCAAATTGGCAGCATGCCTGTCGCTAATGGGTCCAAGGCGCCAGTGTGGCCCGCTTTCTCAGCAAAGTAGATTCGCTTTACTTTTTGCAGTGCATCATTGGAAGAGATGCCTGTTGGTTTGTCCAACAGTATAACGCCATTAATTGGACGACCTTTACGACGACGAGCCATTATTCTTCGTCCTCACGACCAGAGTCTTTTTGCTTTTTCTTGTCTGAGCTTACCACTTCAGACACTAGGTTAGACATACGCATACCTTCAACAAGCGTATTGTCATAATGGAAGCGGATTTCTGGCGTTAAACGTAGACGAATGCGCTTACCTAACATCATGCGAATGTGCACTTCGTGCTCGCGTAGTGCTGCTAGACATGATTCTGGTGTTTGCTCGCCCACACATAGGAAGGTCACAAATACTTTTGCGTAAGCTAGGTCACGAGAGACTTCTACGTCTGAGATCGTCACCATGCCAAGGCGAGAGTCACGAACTTCACGTTGAAGGATCATCGCTAGTTCTTTTTGCAGCTGCTGTGCAACGCGCTGCGTGCGGCTAAATTCTTTTGACATATCTTTACTCTTATATAGAAAGAATGGGGGGTTGGTCAAAGCCAGCCCCCCATGGTGTATTCAACAACCAATTACTACTTATCTTTCAAAGACAATATTAGTAATTTTAGTCAATTAGTCTAGAGTACGTTTAATTTCAACGATTTCGAAGACTTCGATTTGGTCACCAACGCGAACATCATTGTAGTTCTTAACGCCGATACCACATTCGTAGCCATTCTTAACTTCTTGAACGTCATCTTTGAAACGACGTAGCGACTCTAGTTCACCTTCGTAAATAACAACGTTATCACGTAGTACACGGATTGGGTTGTTACGCTTGATCACACCTTCTGTAACCATACAACCAGCGATAGCGCCCAGTTTCGGTGACTTAAACACGTCACGAACTTCAGCAAGACCAATGATCTCTTGCTTGAATTCTGGAGCAAGCATACCACCCATTGCTTGTTTAACTTCGTCAATCAATTGGTAAATGATTGAGTAGTAACGTAAGTCAACAGCTGCGGCTTCTACAGCACGGCGAGCAGAAGCATCTGCACGAACGTTAAAGCCAAGGATGATTGCGTTTGAAGCTTCCGCTAGTACTACGTCAGTTTCCGTAATACCACCAACACCAGAACCAACGATGTTCACTTTAACTTCGTCAGTAGATAGCTTAACTAGTGAGTCTGCGATTGCTTCTACAGAACCTTGAACGTCTGCTTTAAGTACAACGTTAAGTTCAGCAACTTCACCAGCAGTCATGTTAGAGAACATGTTCTCTAGTTTAGATTTCTGCTGACGAGCAAGTTTCACTTCACGGAACTTACCAGCACGGTAGTTAGCTACTTCACGCGCTTTACGCTCGTCACGAACTACTGTTGCTTCATCACCTGAAGATGGTACACCTGAAAGACCTAGGATCTCTACAGGGATAGATGGGCCAGCCGAAGTAATTTCTTTACCTAGCTCATCACGCATTGCACGAACACGGCCGTATTCTTGACCACAAAGAACGATGTCGCCTTTGTTTAGTGTACCTGATTGAACAAGTACTGTTGCAACTGGACCACGACCTTTATCTAGGCGAGATTCAACAACAACACCAGATGCCATGCCTTCAGCTACAGCTGTAAGTTCAAGAACTTCAGACTGAAGAAGGATTGCTTCTAGAAGACCATCGATGTTTGTACCCTGTTTAGCAGAGATGTGAACGAACATGTTCTCACCGCCCCACTCTTCAGGAATAACGTCGTATTGAGCAAGCTCGTTCTTAACGTTATCTGGGTTCGCGTCTTCTTTATCGATCTTGTTCACAGCAACAATTAGAGGAACGCCTGCCGCTTTCGCGTGCTGAATCGCTTCTACTGTTTGTGGCATTACGCCATCGTCTGCTGCAACTACAAGAACAACGATATCTGTCGCTTGAGCACCACGAGCACGCATTGCAGTAAACGCTGCGTGTCCAGGAGTATCAAGGAACGTGATCATGCCGTTGTCTGTTTCAACGTGGTACGCACCAATGTGCTGAGTAATACCACCCGCTTCGCCAGAAGCAACGTGTGTGCGACGGATGTAGTCAAGTGTTGACGTTTTACCGTGGTCAACGTGACCCATGATAGTAACAACTGGAGCACGTGGAACTGCTTCCGCGTTAGTGTCACGGTCAGATAGTACCGCTTCTTCCAGTTCGTTCTCTTTACGAAGAACTACTTTATGGCCCATTTCTTCAGCAACAAGTTGTGCTGTTTCTTGGTCGATCACTTGGTTGATAGTCGCCATAGCGCCCATCTTCATCATTACTTTGATAACTTCTGTCGCTTTAACCGACATCTTGTTAGCAAGTTCTGATAGAACGATCGTTTCGCCAATTACAACGTCTTGCTTAGCAACCGTTGCTGACTTATCAAAGCCATGCTGCATTGAAGTCGGTTTAGCAAGTTTGCCTTTACGACCTCTACCGCCACGTTGGTTGTTACGGCCACCGCGAGCTTGGTCGTCTTTACCTGAAGCTTTTTTCTTCTTACGACGACCGCTCTCTACTTTGCGATCTGCTTCATCTTCGGCTTCACGTGCGTATTGTGAAGTCGTTACATGGTAATCTGTATCTTCCATATCACCCTTTTTCTCTTCTGCAGCAGACCAACGCTCTTTATTCTTTTCAGCCAATTCGCGAGCTTCTTCAAGCTTGCGCTGACTTTCCTCTTCAGCCTTACGCTTAGCTTCTTCTTCCTGACGACGTTTAAGCTCGTCGGCCTCTTTTCGCGCTGCTTCTTGCTTAATTTTCTCTTCAGCATCACGCTTTGCTTTTTCTTCAGCATTACGTTGTGCATTCGTATCTACGTCTCGCTTCGCTTTTTCTTCAGCTTCACGTTTCGCTTTTTCTTCAGCTTCACGTTTTGCAGCTTCTTCAGCTTCACGTTTTGCAGCTTCTTCAGCTTCACGTTTTGCAGCTTCTTCTGCTGCACGTTTTGCTGCTTCTTCTGCTTCACGTTGTGCTGCTTCTTCAGCTTCACGTTTCGCTTCATCTTCAATTGTGCTGCGCTTCACGTATGTACGTTTTTTGCGCACCTCAACCTGAACATTCTTACTCTTACCACCACCCGCGTTCACACTAAGTGTACTACGAGTTTTACGCTGAAGCGTAAGGCGAGTCGGCTCTGAATCACCTGATTTATCACCGTGTTCTTTCTTTAGATGAGAGAGAAGCTTCTGCTTCTCTTCATCAGTAACATTGTCAGAGCTCGCCTTTTTAATGCCAGCGTCAGCAAGTTGTTCAATCAAGCGGTCGACTGGCGTACCAATCTCATCACTCAGTGCTTTAACTGTTAATTGTGTCATGCCGCTTCCTCCTTGCCGAAAATTATGCTTCTTCGCCGAACCAACAGATGTTACGTGCGGCCATAATTAGCTCACCTGCACGTTCTTCGGTCAGGCCTTCGATACCTTCTAAATCGTCAATACCTTGGTCAGCAAGATCTTCCAGTGTCGCTACACCTTTCGCTGCCAATTTAAATGCCATCTCACGCTCAAGACCTTCAAGTGCAAGCAGATCTTCAGCTGGTTCTAGACCTTCAAAAGACTCTTCTTGTGCTAGTGCGATCGTCGTTAGTGCATCTTTTGCACGTCCACGAAGCTCTTCGATTAGTTCTTCATTCAAACCATCGATTTCTAGTAGCTCGTTAACTGGCACGTATGCGATTTCTTCTAGCGTTGAGAAACCCTCTTCAACAAGAAGTTGAGCGAAGTCTTCTTCAATATCTAGGTACTTCATGAAGTTTTCAATAGATGCTTGTGATTCTTCAGCGTGTTTCTTCTGAAGATCAGCAACTGTCATAACATTCAGTTCCCAACCTGTTAGCTGAGATGCTAGACGCACGTTTTGACCGTTACGACCGATAGCTTGCGCTAGGTTGTCAGCTTCAACTGCGATGTCCATTGAGTGTGCATCCTCATCAACGATGATAGAAGCAACATCAGCTGGCGCCATTGCGTTGATAACGAATTGAGCTGGGTTATCATCCCAAAGCACAATATCGATACGCTCACCACCAAGTTCGCCAGAAACAGCTTGTACACGTGCACCACGCATACCAACACACGCACCTACAGGGTCGATACGTTTGTCATTTGTTTTGACAGCGATCTTAGCACGAGAACCAGGATCACGTGCCGCGCCTTTCAACTCGATAATATCTTCAGCGATTTCAGGCACTTCAACACGGAATAGTTCTGCCAGCATTTCAGGCTTAGAACGAGTGATGAACAGTTGGAAACCACGTGCTTCTGGCGCGACTTTGTAAAGAAGACCACGAACGCGGTCGCCTGGACGGAAGTTTTCACGAGGAAGTTGGTCATCACGTAGGATTACCGCTTCAGCGTTGTTACCAAGGTCAAGTACGATTGTGTCGCGGTTTACTTTTTTCACAACGCCAGTGATTAGATCACCTTCATTGTCGATGAACTGCTCAACGATTTGTGCACGTTCAGCTTCACGAACTTTTTGTACGATAACTTGCTTAGCCGTTTGAGTCGTAATACGGTCAAACGTTACTGATTCGATTTCGTCTTCTACGTAGTCGCCAAGCTCGATTGAGTCATCTTCGTACTGTGCTGCTTCTAGTGAGATCTCTTTTGTAGGGTTCTCAACATCATCAACAACTAACCAACGACGGTAAGTCACAAACTCACCAGTTTTACGGTCAATGGCAACACGTACGTCGATTTCGATTTCATATTTTTTCTTTGTAGAAGTTGCTAGAGCAATCTCAAGAGCCTCAAAGATACGCTCACGAGGTACCGCTTTTTCGTTCGATACCGCTTCTGCTACCGCTAAAATTTCTTTACTCATTGTATTTAGCCTCTAAGCTTAAACTTTTTTAGGGAACTAAAATTTAGGGATCAGGTTAGCTTTGGAAATGTTACTTAGAGCAAACTCTTCTTGCTGACCGTCTACAGTAATTGCCACTGTTTCGCCATCAACGCCGTGGATAATACCTTTCCACTTACGACGGTTTGCTACAGCCATTTTCAATACGATGCTGACCTCGTGACCAATAAATTGCTCGTAATGTGCTGCTTTAAAAAGTGGTCTTTCTAAACCTGGAGAAGACACTTCTAGGCTGTAAGCAACAGAAATTGGATCTTCAACGTCTAAAACCGCACTAACTTGGTGGCTAACTTCTGCACAGTCGTCCACGTTAATACCATTTTCATGGTCAATGTAGATGCGTAACGTTGAGTGCGCGCCTGCACGAATGAATTCTAATCCAACCAACTCATAGCCTGATGCCTCTACTGGTGCTTCAAGCATTTCAGTAAGTTGTCTTTCTAAACCAGTCATTTAACCACTCCAGAAACAAAAAAAGGGCTCAGAGCCCAATCAAAAAACCAAGCAGTCTCTGAGCTATTTCAAAAAGCTCAGATAACAAAAAACCCCGATAGTCGGGGTTTTATGCTGCTGGACCCTGATACGTTAAGAATAGCCAACAAATGCTTCTCTTAACTCGTAGTGTGGTTAGCACTACGCAAACTTGCCAATCTACGATTTCTTCTTAAAGAAAGAGATTGGTTGCGGGGGCCGGATTTGAACCGACGACCTTCGGGTTATGAGCCCGACGAGCTACCAAGCTGCTCCACCCCGCGTCCGACTTGCTGAGCATTATACTCGCAAACAAGTGATTTACAAGTTTGTAAATACATGGTGCCGAGAGAGGGACTCGAACCCTCACACCTAAGGCACTAGCACCTCATGCTAGCGTGTCTACCAATTTCACCATCTCGGCATCAAAACCTTACAGCTTATTGAGGAATTTCATCACCCGCAGGGGCTGGAACTTCACTCGCTGCATCCTTAACTTGTTCAACAACTGGTTGACCTAATGTTGGGTCTACCCATTGTGATTCAGTCTGGTGCGTAGACATACGACCAAGCAACAAGCTAACGATAAAGAATACGGTTGCTAAAATAGCAGTTGTTCGGGTTAAGAAATTACCTGAGCCGCCAGCACCAAACACTGTGTTTGAAGCACCAGCACCGAACGAGGCTCCCATATCTGCGCCTTTACCTTGTTGAATCAACACAAGGCCAATCACACCAAGCGCTGCCAACAGGTAAATCACAAGTAGAACTGAAAACATTTTTTCCACCTATGTTCCAAATTGTTGAGCCAGCGCCGTTCAAGAGAATAAATCATAATTGAACAAGGCTAGCGACCTCCTAACGGGAGGCGGAGCAATACTAGCGAAAGCCGGTAACGCTGACAAGGGAAAATTAGTAAAAAATCAATGCCAATGCGCTAAGCGCTCAAAAAAAGGGCAAAAGATGCCCTTTTCATTCACTGCACACTTTAACGCAATGATTAACAACTTGCTTTTACAGCTTCGGCAATTTTCAGTGCAGAGCTTTGAACTAGCTCGCCATCCTCACCTTCCACCATAACGCGAATCAAAGGCTCTGTGCCAGATTTACGCAACAATACACGTCCTTTATCACCCAGCGTAGCTTCTACTTCGGCGACGGCGTTTAGTACTGCTTGAGCTTCAAGAGGATTACTTTCCCCTGCAAAGCGGACATTTTCTAGAACCTGAGGATACAACGTCATGCCTTGCGATAGCTCATGCAAAGACATATCACTGCCAACTACAGAAGCAAGCACTTGCAGTGCTGCAACAATCGCATCGCCCGTGGTGACTTTATCTAATAAGATCACATGGCCTGAGTTTTCAGCACCAATTTTCCAGCCTTTTTCTAGCAGTTGTTCCATGACATAACGGTCACCAACAGCGGCACGTACGAATGGAATGCCTAGCTGCTTTAAGCCATTTTCCATGCCCAAGTTGGTCATCAACGTACCAACTACACCACCCTTTAGCTCGCCACGACGAAGAGCATCACGAGCAATAATGTAAGCAATTTGGTCGCCATCGACTTTGTTGCCAAGGTGGTCGACCATAATGATACGGTCACCATCACCATCAAATGCTAAACCAAGGTGCGCTTGCTCTTCAACGACACGCTTTTGAAGCGCACGAACATCTGTTGCGCCCACTTCTTCATTAATGTTGATGCCGTTAGGCTCTACGCCCATTGCAATAACTTCTGCGCCAAGCTCTTTGAAGACATTTGGAGCAATGTGGTACGTTGCACCGTGCGCACAATCTACCACGATTTTAAAGTTTGCAAGACTCAATTCAGATGGGAAAGTACTCTTACAGAATTCGATGTAACGGCCTGCAGCGTCATTTAGACGAGTGGCTTTACCAAGTTCTGCAGACTCAACACATTCAATGTCTTTATCCAGCTCAGCTTCAATCGCCAACTCGATATCGTCAGGTAGCTTAGTACCTTCAGAAGAAAAGAATTTAATGCCGTTGTCGTAATATGGGTTATGCGATGCAGAAATCACAATCCCCGCCTCTGCGCGGAAAGTTTGAGTTAAATATGCCACTGCTGGGGTTGGCATTGGACCAGTAAATGTTGCTTTAAGTCCCGCTGCAGCAAGGCCTGCTTCTAATGCAGATTCGAGCATATAACCGGAGATACGCGTATCTTTACCTATAATAACTTTCTTTGTGCCTTGTTTTGCTAGTACACGACCAGCAGCCCAGCCAAGCTTAAGTACGAAGTCCGGAGTGATTGGGTATTGTCCTACTTTACCGCGCACACCGTCAGTACCAAAGTAACGTCTTTTATTCGACATAAACTTTCCTTTATTATTTTTAAATATTGTTTTTCGTCATCTCAACAACTTTCATTGCTTCGATTGTCTCTTCAAAGTCATGCACACGAATGATCTGCGCGCCTTTCATTGCTGCAATCGTAGCGCAAACGACACTCGCATTTGTACATTCAGCCGCTGGCTTATCCAACAATTTAAAAATCATTGATTTACGAGACATACCAGCCAAAATTGGCAGGCCGAATTCATGAAACTTTTCAAGATGAGCGAGCATATGATAATTGTGTTCTATCGTTTTGCCAAAGCCAAATCCAGGATCGAGAATCAGTTGAGATTTATCAATCCCTGCTGCTTCACATGCCGCGATACGTTCTTCTAGAAAGGCAGATACGTCGCTCATCACATCATCATAATGAGGTGCAACTTGCATGGTTCTAGGTTGACCTTTCATATGCATCAGACAAATTGGAAGCTTTGCTTCTGCTGCGACTTCGAGAGCACCAGGTTCTTGCAAAGATCGAATGTCATTGATCAAATCTGCACCAGCATCAATAGCTTGACGCATAACTTCCGCTTTACTGGTATCGACCGAAATCCACACATCGTACTTTTCACGAATGGCCTTGATTACTGGGACAACACGTCGAAGTTCTTCTTCTAAAGACACATCTGGCGCGCCTGGCCTTGTCGACTCCCCACCAACATCAACAATGCTTACACCAGCCTTTATCATTTTATCAACTTGAGCAAGGGCGAGTTCAATCGAGTTGTATTTACCACCATCCGAAAAGGAATCCGGAGTCACATTTAGAATGGCCATAACATGTGGACGGGAAAGATCTAAAGATTTGTTATTTGCTGTAATCATCATCATAAACACAAAAACCCCGAGATAACTCGGGGTTTATTATTATCAACACTCTTTATTCAGAGTCTTTCTTTTCAGGCGCTTCGCTAGAAGTCGCTTCTGGAGAGCTAGACTTTTCTGCATCTTTCGCAGCGTCCGTTGCTTCTTCTTTAACTTCTGACTTTGCTTGAGGCTTCTCGCTGTCTTCAGGTTTGCTAGTTGAGTTATCACTCCAACCCGCAGGCTCACGAATTTCAGCTTTGCGCTCCATTAAATCATCAATTTGACGAGCATCAATGGTTTCATACTTCATCAGCGCATCTTTCATCGCATGCATGATATCCATGTTTTCTTGAAGAATCTTCTTCGCACGGTCATAGTTGCGGTCAATGATCTGACGAACTTCATCATCAATCAACTTCGCCGTATCGTCAGATACATGCTTAGTCTGAGTCACGCTACGACCAAGGAACACCTCACCTTCATCTTCTGCATACAGTAGAGGACCAAGCTTTTCAGAGAAACCCCATTGAGTAACCATCTTACGAGCAATATCAGTTGCACGTTCAATATCGTTTGACGCGCCTGTTGAGACTTTATCAGCACCGTAGATGAGCTCTTCCGCTAGACGACCACCGTACAAGCTAGAGATCATAGACTCTAGATGCTGGCGAGACATGCTGACACGGTCTTGCTCTGGTAGGTACATAGTCACACCCAACGCGCGACCGCGTGGAATGATCGACACCTTGTACACTGGATCGTGCTCAGGTACTAAACGACCAACAATTGCGTGACCCGCTTCGTGATAAGCCGTTGACTCTTTTGTCTCTTCAGACATCACCATTGAACGGCGCTCGGCACCCATCATGATTTTGTCTTTCGCTAATTCGAATTCAACCATAGAAACGTTACGCTTGTTACCACGCGCAGCAAATAGCGCCGCTTCGTTGACTAGGTTTGCTAAATCAGCACCAGAGAAGCCTGGTGTACCACGAGCGATTAGAGAAGGCTCTACGTCACCTGCTAGAGGGACTTTACGCATGTGTACTTTTAGAATCTGCTCACGACCACGTACATCTGGTAATCCAACCACTACTTGGCGGTCAAAACGACCAGGACGTAGCAACGCTGGGTCAAGAACGTCTGGACGGTTAGTAGCAGCGATTACGATGATACCTTCGTTACCTTCGAAACCATCCATCTCTACTAGCATTTGGTTTAGTGTTTGTTCACGTTCATCGTGACCACCACCAACACCAGCACCACGCTGACGACCTACCGCATCGATTTCATCGATGAAGATAATACAAGGCGCTGCTTTCTTAGCTTGTTCGAACATGTCACGTACACGAGATGCACCGACACCCACAAACATTTCTACGAAATCTGAACCCGAGATGGTAAAAAACGGTACTTTTGCTTCACCAGCAATGGCTTTCGCTAGAAGCGTTTTACCAGTACCAGGAGGACCAACCATTAACACACCAGTAGGAATCTTACCACCCAGTTTTTGGAAGCGGCTTGGATCACGCAGGTAGTCCACCAGCTCTTTCACGTCTTCTTTTGCTTCGTCACAACCTGCAACGTCAGCAAAAGTTGTCTTGATTTGTTCTTCGCTCATCATTCGAGCTTTGCTCTTACCAAAAGACATGGCGCCTTTACCGCCGCCGCCTTGCATTTGACGCATGAAGAAAATCCATACACCAATCAGTAAGATCATTGGGAACCAAGAAATGAAAATAGTACCAAGCAAGCTTTGCTCTTCTGGAGGCGTGCCCTGTACTTTCACGTTTTGGTTAATTAGGTCATCTAGAAGCTTTTGGTCATACACTGGCATGTAAGTGACCATTTTGGCACCGCCGCCACGACGAACAAAGCTAATTTCACCGTCTTTAAAAGTTGCTTCTTGAATCTGGCCTTGGCCAACTTCCTGTACAAACGTGGTGTAATCCACGGTTCTGCCATTGCTTTCTCCAGGGCCAAAGCTCTGGAATACCGACATCAATACGACGGCGATAACAAGCCACAGAATTAAATTTTTTGCCATGTCACTCAAGGTGTAAGCCTCTCGATAACTAATTGTAATTAAAGGTAGGGTACTACAGTTCATTCACTGTAGCTATAGTGTTAACACGCTCTCAAGAGAGCAAAATGGTTAACCTTTGTAACCAGTGGCTACAACAAAGACTTCTCGAGAGCGAGCTCGCGATGAGTCTGGTTTTCTAATTTTTACGGCTTTAAACATGTCTCGGACTTCTTTCACATACTGATCGAAGCCTTCCCCCTGGAAAACCTTTACGACAAAGCTACCATTAGGCGCTAGAACTTGTCGACACATATCTAAAGCCAATTCAACTAAATACATAGCACGAGGTTGGTCAACAGAGTTATTTCCCGCAATATTAGGTGCCATGTCAGACATTACTACGTCTACCATTGAAGGTTGGATTCTTTCTAGCAAAGCTTCCAATACTGCATCATCGCGAAAGTCGCCTTGTAAAAAGCTGACACCTGCAATCGGGTCCATAGGAAGCAAATCACACGCAATGATCTGACCACTGTCTCCTACTATCTTAGCAGCATATTGAGACCACCCGCCCGGTGCCGCACCCAAATCGACGACTGTCATCCCAGGCTTTAACAATTTATCTTTCGTTTGAATCTCATCGATCTTGAAATAAGCACGTGAGCGATAGCCTTTTTTACGAGCCTCATTCGCGTATTTATCATCAAAGTGTTCTTTCAACCAACGACCAGAACTAGCCGAATGTTTTTGTTTACTCATTTTAATCCCAACAAGGCGCAAATTGGAGCTATTGTTTTAATAGGCGCTACCTATTACTCAATAAATTATAGTCTTCAGCAATAGATGGCGTTAAAATAGCTTTTTTCAACCCTTATTTTAAAGAAAATTGGCCGCGTAATGAACCTAAGCACCAAACAAAAGCAGCACCTTAAAGGCCTAGCTCACAGTTTAAAACCTGTCGTGCTAATGGGCGCAAATGGACTTACAGAAGCCGTGCTAGCAGAAATTGAAATCGCTCTTAACCATCACGAACTAATCAAAGTAAAAGTTGCTTCAGAAGATCGTGAAACAAAACAGCTAATCATCGACGCTATCGTACGTGAGACGGGCGCAGAAAAAGTTCAGACTATTGGTAAAGTGCTTGTGCTGTACCGCCAGTCTGAAGAGCGTAAAATCGAAATCCCTCGTAAGTAATTCTACTTACGTTGCTGAAGAAAAAAGGTCGCCATTGGCGACCTTTTTGCGTTTTATTGGAGTAACAGACTACTCTCAACGACTTAGATGTACTCTACTCGGTCGATTTCGAAGTCTTTCGCGCCACCCGGAGTTTGAATAGCAACCTCATCGCCTTCCATCTTACCGATCAAGCCACGAGCAATTGGTGAGCTTACTGAAATACGGCCAGCTTTAATGTCTGCTTCGTCATCACCAACAATTTGGTATGTTTTTTCTTCTTCGGTGTCGATGTCAATCAAGGTTACGGTTGAACCAAAAATAACTTTACCCGTGTTCTCCATCTTCGTTACATCAATAACTTGAGCAACTGACAGTTTGTATTCAATGTCACGGATTTGTGCTTCACAGATACCCTGCTCTTCTCGAGCGGCGTGATATTCTGCGTTCTCTTTTAAATCACCTAACTCACGAGCTTCAGCGATTGCCTCTGAAATTTGAGGACGTAGTTTAAGTAGACGATCGAGTTCTGCACGTAGCTTTTGCTCGCCACGTAGTGTCATTGGAACTTTTTCCATTTTATAACCTCAAGCCCAAATGGGTCTTTGGACAAAAAAAAGCCCACCCTGCCATAGGGCTGGGTAGTGCGCTTAAAGATGTATTTCATTTAGTGTAAACAAACTCCCGGACGAAATCATCTTAATTCGAAAGGCGTAAGACTATGCACTTTCGGCATAATGATATAAGTCACTTTTAGAACGATTCTAGAGTGCATCACTGTCGCAATTTGTTGAAAAACAACACTGTTCATTACACCAAAAACATCAAAAAAGATAAAAACTAATCAATGTCAGACGAATGTTATAGCCACAAAATGCCATTTAAAACAAAAAGTTAAATCAAAAACCAGAACAATCGAACAGTGTTCATCGATACGATTTATATCATTTTACTAACTCATACGGAAACTTTAGCAGTAAAACATGTCCAGCGAGTTGTTAGATCAAAGGCTTACAAGGGCGAATTATACCGCTCATTGGCCGATTATAGACCAACAACTTGTGAGAGATTACCTCTCCCCCATACAACAATGATTATGGACAGCTAACTAGGACAAATAAGATGAAAAAGACTCTAATTGCTCTTTCTGTATCTGCAGCAGCTATGGCAACTGGCGTAAACGCAGCTGAACTTTACAACCAAGACGGCACTTCTCTAGAAATGGGCGGCCGTGCTGAAGCACGTCTATCTATGAAAGATGGCGACGCTCAAGACAAATCTCGCATCCGTCTAAACTTCCTTGGTAAACAAGAGATCAATGACAACCTATACGGTGTTGGTTTCTGGGAAGGTGAATTTGAGACTGCTCAAAACGGTACTGTAGACGGCGACGACAAGAGCGATCTAGAAACTCGTCTTGCTTACGCTGGTCTTGGCGGTGCTTACGGTGAGTTCGCATACGGTAAAACTGAAGGTGCACTAGGCGTTATCACTGACTTCACAGATATCATGGCTTACCACGGTAACTCTGCAGCAGACAAACTAGCTGTAGCAGACCGTACAGACAACATGATGGCTTACAAAGGTCAATTCGAAAACCTAAGTGTTAAAGCAAGCTACCGCTTCGCTGACCGTGTAGAACAAAACGGTGAATACTCTGATAACAAACAAGACGGCTACTCTCTATCAGCTATCTACGCTGTAGCGGACACTGGTCTTGAGCTTGGTGCTGGTTACGCAGACCAATACGATGCAAACGAGTACATGCTAGCTGCATCTTACACAATGTCTGATCTTTACTTCGCTGGTATCTTCACAGATGGCGAAAAAATGACTGACACATTCAACAACACTGTTGATTACACTGGTTACGAACTAGCGGGTGCTTACACGCTAGGTCAAACAGTATTCACAACAACGTACAACAATGCAGAAACTAACAACGAAACTTCTGCAAACAACTTCGCTGTTGATGCTTCTTACTACTTCAAACCTAACTTCCGCGGTTACGTTTCTTACAACTTCAACCTAATTGACGCTGGCGATAAGTTCGGCTCAACTAGCGGTAAGACAGTTGCGAACAAGATCGATGCTGAAGACGAGCTAGCTCTAGGTCTACGTTACGACTTCTAATTCCGGTCTTTGACTAGAATATCGAATGCCCGCTTCAAGCGGGCATTTTTTATACTCCATTTTAAGCCGCGCGCCTTTCTCTCATGTCTCATTCCTGATGACATATAAAGCATTTCTTTAGTTACCTAGCATATTGAAAGGACTTGCGTATACTCAATCACATAACTCACCTTAGAAAGTATCATTATGCGTTTACGTTGGCCCTTGCTCATATTCTCTTCATTACTTTCTGCTTTTTCACAAGCGTACCCTCATCAAGAAGTGTTGCCGGAAGGCTCTCGCATCAGTTTAGTCGCGGAAAAACTCAGTGAGAATGCTGAACTTGACGGTGTTCATCCTACCGAACAATTATTTCCACCAGCCAGTACATTAAAAATCGTCACAGCATTAGCGGCGAAGTTAGAGCTGGGTGATAACTTCCGCTTTCGAACCAAGCTAGAAGCGTCGGGCTCAGACGCAGTGATTTACTTTGTCGGCGATCCAACGCTCCAAACCAACGATTTAAAATCACTTCTTACCCTAGCCAAGAAAAATGGTTTAAAACGTATTGACGGTGACTTATGGCTCGATAACAACGCATTCACTGGTTACAACCGTGCAGTAGGCTGGCCGTGGGATATCTTGGGAGTTTGCTACAGCGCTCCGGCATCGACCATCACACTCAATAACAACTGTGTGCAGGCTTCTATCTATACGCAAAAAGACGGTGGGACTCGAGTCTACGTACCTGAGCATCAACCTATTCGTGTAACAAGTACTGTCGAGACCGTTTCTAAAACCATTAAGAAAAGTCGTCATTGCGATTTAGGCTTAGTCGCAAACCCTGATAACAACTACAAACTAACTGGATGCTTAGTTGAGAGGGAGAAACCATTGCCACTTAAATTTGCCGTTCAAGATCCCGAACTTTATACCAGCCATAGATTGGCAGCTTTGCTTAAGCAGCTCAATATTGAGTTGTCAGGAAAGATTAGGATCGGTTCGGCTCCGGAAAAACAGCGCAAGCTAATCGCCATGCATCAATCAGAGGCATTACCAGACATTCTGGAAGAGATGCTTAAAAACTCTGATAACTTGATTGCAGATACATTAACCAAAACACTTGGCGCTAAGTTTTTTGTTCAGTCAGGTAGCTTTGCCAACGGTACAGAGGCGATCAAGCAGATCATTTTCGCCAATACTGGTATTGATATTCGTAATGCGCGCCTAGAAGACGGCTCAGGACTTTCACGAAACAATCGTATCTCCGCCACCAAAATGGCGGAAATTCTTCGTTATATTTGGAAGCACGAAGACGAGCTTAAACTGATCGCTATCATGCCGAAATCAGGTGAATCCGGCACATTAAAGTACCGACAAAGTATGCGAAAACTGCCAATTAAAGGACAGCTGATCGCCAAAAGCGGCTCCCTCTACGGAACTTACAACATGGCCGGATATGGCTTGGATAAAAATGGTCAACCTAACACCATTTTTGTTCAGTTTGTTTCAGACTACTTCCCAGAAAAAAGGGACGATAACACGCCTGTCATCGCCCCGATCACACATTTTGAGCAGCTTTTTTACAATGATATTGTGAACTTTAGTCAGGCAATACCTAAGAAATAGTTCACCACGTTAAAGTAAACCCACATTCCTGAAATATCGACGATAGACGCAAGAACTGGACTCACCAATACCGCTGGGTCCATCTTGCAAGCTCGTGCAATAATTGGCAACAGCCCGCCCAATGTTGTAGAAATGGTGACTTGAATGAACAGCGCAACTGCTATTGCCAGTGCGATATCGGTAAGTTCAAAGCCCCCTGTTGATTGACCGGCACTAAATAACATAATGCGTCCAATCATCACGATAGCGATAGCTAACGCAATAAATAGAGCAACGCGGCTCTCTTTCCACAAAACTTCTAACCATTGGCGTTTTTTTAGCTCTCCAGTTGCAAGAGCACGAATCACCAAAGTTGCAGCTTGTGTTCCTGTATTACCACCAGCCGCAGCGATCACAGGCATGTACACCGCAAGCAAAACGAGCTGGCTAAGGGTGTCCTCATACTGAGCAATGATCAAACCCGACACAATCCCTAAAAGGGCCAGTGCAATGATCCACCCAATACGCTGCTTCACGTGCCCCAAAACACTAGTCGATAAATAACCATCAGGTGTATCAACTTCAGACATATGCAAACCCAATTGGTGAGCATAATGACGTGCGCGTTTGTCATGGCCTGCTTGCTCAAGTTGAGCAATAAGACTATTCACATAACCGACAGAGCAATGCTGCAAAATACCTACCGCCTCATCAATCGGCATGATCGTAAGCAAATGGACTTGTTGCTCTTGCTCATACTGCAAAAATGCATTGCGAGCTGCACCAATTTCTACTTCAGAAAAGTTTGGTGTTGTTTCAATAAAAGTGTTGTTCATTACCGTCATGGCGAATCTCCCGATTGGCATTGGTAACGACCATCGACAAGGCACGCAAAGTCACTCTTGCATACTTAAAGTCACACAACAATTAAGATGCACAGAGAAAACCAATGCGGACGCACTGTCTATTCAGAATGTATGAAGGAAATAACGAGAAGAAAATTAGAAAAGATGCCTCACCACTTAGGTAAGGCGGAGATCGCCAATACCGAAGCGGGTTATTTCGCTCCCTTGCTCTTACTCACCCAACGACTGGGAGGATGGTCGGTATTGTTCATGTAAATCTCCGATAACGCTGCCATTATTGGCAGCGTGAGTATAGTAGCAAAGTTAAACATGTTTGGAAGTTTTACTTTGTCTTTTTCGCTAAATTTTTATACAAAAAAAGCGCCCATCAGGCGCTTTCATTTGCAGCGATTATTGATTACTGAATAGTAATACGTGCAAATTTACGTTTGCCCACTTGGAACACGTAAGTACCCGCTTGTGGAGCAAATTTGCTGTCCGCAATTTTTTCACCATCCATCTTCACAGCGCCCTGCTTAACCATACGCATCGCATCTGACGATGATGGGCATAAGCCAGCTTCTTTCAACAGATTGCTCACTGGGCGACCTGCATCAAAATCAAATTCTGGCATTTCATCAGGAATTTGGTTCTTCGCAAAACGGTTTACGAATTCTTGCTCTGCCGCATCTGCATCAGCTTCACTGTGGAAACGAGCAATAATTTCTTTTGCTAGCAATACTTTGATATCACGAGGGTTTTTGCCCGCTTCTACATCAGCTTTGAATTGAGCAATCTCTTCCAGAGGACGGAAAGATAGCAGCTCGTAGTAGCTCCACATTAGGTCATCAGAAATAGACATGATTTTACCAAACATTTCGCTTGGCGCTTCGCTGATACCGATGTAGTTGTTTGCTGACTTAGACATCTTCTTCTCGCCATCAAGGCCCACTAGAAGAGGCATCATCAGTACAACCTGTGGTTTTTGACCGTGAGACTTTTGCAGTTCACGACCCATTAGCAGGTTGAACTTCTGGTCAGTACCACCAAGCTCAACGTCAGTTTCCATTGCTACTGAGTCCCAACCTTGTAGAAGTGGGTACATGAACTCATGAATAGCAATTGGCTGACCACCCGCGTAACGCTTTTTAAAGTCATCACGCTCTAGCATACGAGCAACGGTTTGGTTTGCAGCAAGACGAATCATACCTTCTGCACCAAGCTCAGATAACCACTCAGAGTTGAACTGAATCTTAGTTTTTGCAGGGTCTAGAATTTTGAATACCTGCTCTTTGTAAGTTTCTGCATTACGCAATACGTCTTCGCGGCTTAGCGGTGGACGTGTTGTGTTTTTACCTGTTGGGTCACCAACCATTGCAGTGAAGTCACCAATTAGGAACGTCACCTCATGACCTAGCTCTTGGAACAAGCGAAGCTTATTGAAAATAACCGTATGACCTAGGTGAATATCTGGAGCCGTAGGATCCGCACCCAATTTAATACGTAGAGGACGGCCTTCTTTTAGTTTTGCGATAAGCTCTTCTTCTGGAATCAGCTCTTCAACACCGCGCTTAATCTCGGCTAGTGCAGCTTCAATGCTCGCCATTCTTGTTCACTCCCACAGATTTGGCAAAAATATAATAGCTGAACATATTACTTGAATAGCGATGCATTTTGAAACACGTTAGACTAGGTAGTTGTGAATTTTTCCGTTTAATTTAGCAATCAAGTACCTCATGCATTCGATTTTTGTCCGACTTCCACTCTTGCACAAAGTATTGATCGGTTTTTTTAGTGCGCTGATTATCTTCGCGCTCTTCTTTTTACCTGATCCGCAAGACCTAGACCCACAGCAGAGCCGATTAAAAGTTGGTCAACATTATCCTGTGCCAGTTTCCCTAGAACTCAGTGCACTAAACAGTTCGTCTCCAGCGTCCCCCGCTGTACTGCGTTGGGAAACGTACAAAGTGAAAAATGGTGAGAGTGCCGCCATCTTGTTTAGTCGCGTGGGGCTTTCAGCCCGTCTATTGCATGAGCTTGTCTCATCAGACAAAGAAGTGGAAAAGCAATTAACCCGACTTCGACCTGGCGATCGATTGCAATTCGGTTTTGATGAAAACAACGACTTAGTACAGTTAAGAAGAACATTAAGCGCATTCGAAACTTTTCGTATCACGTTAAAAGACGGCAAATACGTCTCAGAAGTCGATAAAAAAGAAGTCGACTTCCAGTACAACTACGCTGAAGCCACCATCAAATCAAACTTTTGGAATGCGGGAATCTCTTCAGGATTAAATGGCAACCAAATCATGGAACTGGCCGGCATATTTGGCTGGGATATCGACTTTGCTTTAGATATTCGTAAAAACGACAGCTTCCGAGTGCTTTACCAAGAGGAAGTGGTAGAAGGTGAAGTGATTGGACGCGGAAAAATCATTGCTGCGATATTTAAAAACCAAGGCGATACTTTCACCGCAATACTGGATCAGAAAAGTGGCAAGTATTATGACGAAAATGGGCGTGCAATGAAAAAAGCATTCTTACGCGCGCCGTTGGATTTCCGTCGAGTATCGTCTAACTTCAACCCACGCCGCTTACACCCTGTAACGGGACGCGTTCGTCCTCACCGAGGCACAGATTATGCGGCACCTGTGGGCACCCCGATTTGGGCGGCTGGCGATGGTGTCGTTCAAAAATCGTCTTACAACAAATTTAATGGTAACTACGTTTTCATTAAACATAGTAATACTTACATTACCAAGTACCTGCACTTAACCAAACGTACGGTACGAGCGGGTCAACGCGTTAAACAAGGTCAAACCATTGGTACGCTTGGCGGAACAGGTCGTGTAACAGGCCCTCACTTGCACTATGAGTTCCTTGTGAATGGTGTCCACAAAAACCCGCGTACGGTGAATTTGCCACAGTCTAAATCCCTAACAGGCAAAGCGAGACAAACTTTCATGGCAAACGCGAAAATTAGCATGGACAAACTTGAGCGCTACAGCAAACTGCTAGCAATGAAGTAAGCCAGGTATTGAAAAGGGCAGCTCAGCTGCCCTTTTTGTTTCTTTAATATCATTACGATGAAGCTTACTTTTCGGAGTGATGCTCTCTCCCGAGCATGAGCAAGCATGGTGTCAGAACCAGTGTTAGCAAAGTCGCAAACGCCAACCCACCCGCGACAGCCGTCGCAAGTTGAGACCACCATTGAGTGCTTGGTGCGCCAAACTCCACTTTCTGGTTAACTAAGTCGATGTTCATTTCTAACACCATTGGCAATAAGCCTAATATGGTGGTCACCGTCGTGAGTAAAACGGGTCTTAAACGCTGCACACCTGTGCGCAAAATAGCCTCAGATTTCTCTAAGCCACGTTTACGCATCTGATTGTAAGTATCGATTAAAACAATATTGTTGTTTACCACGATACCAGCCAACGCAATCACTCCAATTCCCGACATAATGATGCCAAATGGCTTTTGGAAAATAAGCAACCCAGCGAAGACACCAACGGTAGAAAACAACACAGCACTGAGGATTAATAAAGCTTGATAAAAGCTATTAAACTGCGTAATTAAAATCAGAGCCATCACACCAAGCGCGACAATAAAAGCATTTTGCAAGAATGCTGATGAGTTTTCCTGCTCTTCATTTTGACCCCGAATCTTATATTCAATGCCTTCCGGTAAGTCGAGCTGTTCCATTCCAGCGGCAATCTTCGGTAGCTCAAGCGCCAAATTGTAACCTTCCACCATATCTGCTTTAATATTGATAACTCGATGGCCGTCGACCCGACGAATGGTGTCTTGCTTATGATCTGGTTTGATTTGAGCAAAATTCGTAATCGGTACCAGACCAGCAGCCGTTTTCACTCTCAGTTGGTCAAATCGACCAATATCGCGCTTATCTTGTGGATAGCGCACCAAAATATCGACTTCTTCATCCGCATCATCGGGTAAATAATCGCCTATTTTCAAACCGTTTGTAACAAACTGAACAGTATTCCCGACTAAGGTCGCATCCGCTGCAAAGCGAGAGGCGTCATCTCGCTGGATATCAATTTGCCAATCAATCCCTTCCTTATTAGTGGTATCACTCAAATTGGTCAGTGCAGGATTACCATCAGCCCAGTGTCGGACTTTTTTGGCCGCTTCATCTAACGCACTAACACTCAAGTTTCGCGATGAAACTTCAATCACGAGATCATGCTCAACAGGCGGTCCTGCGTCCGGGAATTTATACTCAAGTTCAACACCATAAAAGCGATCTGTCGTCTCTTTTAGTTCCTCAATAATGGTTTTCACTTTGCGTCGATACTGCCAATCCACAGGAGTTATTTGAATCTGGCCAATCTCGTCCCCATTATCGCTCGATCCTGTGCGCGTGTAGACACTTTCAAACTCGTCATGACCGAGCATCACCTTCTCGATTTCGCGCATAACAACGTCTTTTTCGTGAATAGACAGGTCACCATAAGAGCGAACTTTAACGGTAAAAAAGGCAGGGTCCACTTCAGGGAAAAACTCTGCGCCCAAGCCAGCTTTGTTGTAGGTAAAACCGACACCTGCCGCTAGCAGTATCGCGCTGAGTAATACTTTCCATGGGTGACGAATCGCCACCGACAGAGTCTGGTAATAAAGCTTGGTAATGCCTGTCGCTTTTTCAAAGTTGCCGTTATGCAGCTCAACCATTTCTCGCTGAGCTTTCTGATTGACTACTTGAGGCTTGCCAATGATCCCACCTATGACAGGAACGAACAGTAAAGCCATCATCAGCGAAGCGGCCAAGGTAGCAATTAAAGTAAGTGGTAAGTACTTCATGAACTCACCTGTGATGTCTGGCCAGAAAAGTAACGGAGCAAACGCAGCCAATGTGGTTGCTGTGGATGCGGTAATAGGCCATGCCATCCGCTTTGCTGCATCTCGATAGGCTTCTTTACGAGGTGTACCCTCTTGCATGCGCCTATCCGCAAACTCTGTCACCACAATGGCACCATCCACCAACATGCCCACCGCCATAATTAAAGCAAACAGTACGACGATATTGACCGTAAGCCCAAATACCGATAACACCAACAACCCAGTCAAGAACGATCCCGGAATAGAAATCCCTACGAGAAGCGCGGTCCTAACCCCCAATATGGCAATAATGACGATAACTACGAGGATAATAGCGGATAAGATATTGTTTTGTAGATCACTGAGCATCAATTTGACATCGTCGGATTGATCCCAAGTGTATTTGACTTGCAAATTGTCCGGCCACTCGGCGCGCTTCTGACCCAGAGCCAGTACTTCTTTGACCAGCTCAACCGTTTCAATGATGTTTTCCCCTGCCCGTTTTTTTACGTCCAAAACGATGGCAGATTCACCATCTAAACGAGCAAAACTTTCAGGGTCGCGAAATGCACGTCGTACTGTCGCCACATCGCCAAAAGTGATCACCTCTTTGCCATTCACCTTGATCGGTAGTTCAAGCACATCTTTCAGTGAATCAAACACCGATGGGACTTTTACCGAAAAGCGTCCATACCCAGTATCGACAAACCCCGCTGCCACAACCCGGTTATTCAAGGCGATTAAATTATAGATATCCGCTTGATCGAGACCGTAGCTTTCCATTAATAGTGGATCGACAACTATTTCCACGATGTCTTCGCGATCTCCTGCGATTTCAACCTCAAGAATCTGACGGAAACTTTCCAAACGATCACGTAACGTTCTAGCAATCTGAACAATGGTTCGCTCTGGTACGGTGCCATAGAGCACAACGGTCAAAACAGGCTCTTCAGATGCAAACGTGACTTCGTTTACCGTTGGCTCATCACTGTCCTCAGGCAATTTTGGCTTCGCAAGGTCAACGGCGTCTCGGACATCTGCCATCGCTTTATCAAGATCCACTCCAACACTAAATTCCAGCGTCACCGAAGCATGACCTTCTGATGCCACAGAGGTCATCTCTTTTACGCCTTCAATAGAGCGCAACTCTTGCTCTATTGGGCGAACTAATAAACGCTCGGCATCGACGGGAGAAATGCCTTGATGTCCAACGGAAACGTAGATAATAGGAATGGTAATATCAGGGCTCGATTCCTTGGGGATAGTGACGTAAGTAATGACACCGGCAATTAAGATCATCACCAATAATGTCAGCATGGTGCGAGCGCGAGATAACGCAGCATCAATCAGAGTGTACATAGGTGCTCCTTACTGCTCACTAGCCGCTTCAACAACTACGTCATCAACTTTATTGGCCAGCACCTGATCGCCATCGCGTACAAACCCTTGCCCCAGCACGATAATATCGGCTCGCTCTCCTAACCCAGAGAGCCAAACGCCATCATCCTCGGCCTTAACGAGCTGAATCGGAACAAATTCAACATGCTCATTACGCAGTGTTTTAACACCTAAATTACCTTCTTCATCGAGTGCTAGCATTGCAGCCGTAATCTTTACCGCCAACACTTCACTCAACGGCAGCTGTACTTCAGCGCTCATACCGGCCGGAATTCTTGCGTCTTGGTTATCAATTTCGATTTCAATTGGAAAGGTGTTAGTAGAAGCAGAAGAAACACGCCCAATGTAGCGTACCCGACCTTGATAATGCTGTTGGTTAATGGTTCTTACATCGGCTTGTAGACCTTCCTTAAGGTATTGTATATGCCGCTCACTGACATCAGCTTCAATCACCAAAGTGTCCAAATCAATGACCGTCGCAATAGGATCGCCAATCCCTACAAAGTCGCCTAACTCAACAAAGTGGTGCTCAACAATGCCATCGAATGGTGCTTTCACCTCGGTATTTCTCAATGCCGTTTGCACGTTGCTCAAATTCGCTCGAGCATCCACCAATGCCGCTTGTGCTGTCGCAAACGCAACTTCGCCCTGTAGTCCGCGACTTTTTAGCGATTTAGCTGCATTAAACTCTTTCTCTTTAACCAACAGCATCGCCTGAGCCCGCTTGAGCTGAATACCAAGATCGCGCTTGTCGATGCTTGCGATCACTTGCCCTTGCTTGACTGTTTGACCTTTTTCTATATTGAGGCTGACTATTTTACCGGCGACTTCAGCGCCAAGGCGCGCTTGACGATTGGGTGCAGTCCTCCCATACAGTTCGATGGTTTTACTTGTGGGTTCAGCAATAAAAGTATCGAACATCACCTTTGCAAGTGGCGTGGTGTTCGTTGAAGAGGATGAAGAATTGAGATTATCATCTTGTGCTTTCAGTTGACCGATTGCCAACCATGCAACAAGAAGCAATATGAGGATAAGAGATACTAGCCACGGGCGCTCGACAATGCGACGTCCGAAAGACGATCCAGACATATAAAGTCCTTTTTATTATTTCTCTGCATATTCTGCGAGAGCGACTTTACGTGACATCCTTCTACGTAAAGTTCAGGCAGCCACTGGCTGCCTGATTGGTGTTAATTACACACTGAACGATGCACCACAACCACATGTTGTCGTTGCATTTGGGTTGTTTACAAAGAAGCGCGCTCCTTCTAACCCTTCAGTGTAGTCAACAATGCCGCCAACGAGATATTGCAGACTCATAGGGTCTACAACCAGTGTTACACCACTGTTTACGATTGTCGTATCGCCTTCGTTTACATTTTCATCAAAAGTAAAGCCGTATTGGAAGCCGCTACAGCCGCCACCAGTAATGTATACGCGCAGTTTCAATGCTGGGTTTTCTTCTTCAGCAATCAATGCTTTAACGCGAAATGCTGCTGCGTCAGAAAAAGATAATGGTACGTTTACTTCGCTCACGAAGACCTCTCTCACTCGTGTAATGCGTCAAGCCTGAAGCAAGACGTCAAATTTGTGCTAATTGAGACGATTATCCAATACCTGACAAACTCGTTCAAGTATTCACCGCCGATTCTTTATAACAGATGCGGATATATAAGATTACACTGCGAAACAACACATAAATTAAGCAAAACGTTTCTAACTTGATTATAGCTAGGTACAATGCGCTCCACTTGGTCCGAGCAATCAAAAGAGGATAACCCCATGACCAAATCATCAGAGCTGTATCAAAAAGCTCAGCAAACCATACCTGGCGGTGTCAATTCACCAGTTCGTGCATTCAACGGCGTTGGCGGCTCTCCGCTATTTATCGAACGAGCAGACGGTCCACTGATTTTTGATGCCGATGGTAAAGCGTACATTGATTACGTTGGCTCTTGGGGTCCAATGATTCTTGGCCACAACCACGCGGTTATCCGCGAAGCCGTCATTGACGCAGCGCAACGTGGCCTTAGCTTCGGTGCGCCAACAGAACTTGAAATCGCGATGGCAGAGTTAGTTTCTGAACTTGTTCCATCAATGGAGCAAATCCGCATGGTAAGTTCTGGTACAGAAGCGACTATGAGCGCGATTCGCCTTGCACGTGGCTTCACTGGTCGCGACAAGATCATGAAGTTTGAAGGTTGTTACCATGGTCACGCAGACAGCTTACTAGTAAAAGCGGGCTCTGGTGCACTGACCCTTGGTCAACCAAGCTCTCCTGGCGTTCCTGCAGATTTTGCTAAGCACACGCTAACAGCAACATTCAACGACCTAGATTCTGTACGCGAGCTATTCGCTGCTAACAAAGGCGAAATCGCTTGTATCATCGTTGAGCCAGTTGCAGGCAACATGAACTGTATCCCACCAGTGGAAGGCTTCCACGAAGGTCTACGTGAAATCTGTGATCAAGAAGGCGCCCTACTGATTTTTGATGAAGTAATGACAGGCTTCCGCGTGGCACTTGGTGGCGCACAAGCGCACTACAACATCAAGCCAGACCTAACGACACTGGGTAAAGTGATCGGTGGTGGTATGCCAGTGGGTGCTTTCGGTGGTCGTAAAGAAGTAATGCAATACGTTGCGCCAACGGGTCCGGTTTACCAAGCGGGTACGCTTTCTGGCAACCCTGTCGCAATGGCTGCAGGCTATGCATGTTTGAACCTTCTAAAAGAAGAAGGCAACGAAAAGCGCCTAGCTTCAAAAACCAAACAACTAGCAGATGGCTTTAAGTCTCTAGCAGAGAAACACGGTATTCCTCTGGTTGTGAACCAAGTGGGCGGCATGTTCGGCTTCTTCTTCACTGACCAAGAAAAAGTGACTTGCTACGAAGACGTAACGAAGTGCGATGTGGAACGCTTCAAGCGCTTCTTCCACTTAATGCTCAAACACGGTGTCTACCTAGCGCCTTCAGCGTTCGAAGCGAGCTTTACTTCCCTTGCTCACGGTTCTAAAGAAATCGATGCCACGCTAGAAGCGGCTGACCGCTGTTTTGCAACTCTTGCAGAAGAAGCAAAATAATCGCTTAAAAGCTGCGATAACTAATTTAAAAAAGGACCATCACGGTCCTTTTTTATTGCCAATTCAATATAACCAATACTGCTAAAACACCAATAACAATGCCAAACCACGGTATTCGTTTGGCTTTTTTCTCGGTTTGACACTTTTTATCACCGTTGCAACAACCCATAGTTCATCTCTTGATTGATAACCGACTGATTTGTGGTCATTATAACAAGGTATATTGCTCTGCTCTAATTCGGCATTGTCATAAGCTTGAAAGAGTTAAGAGTGCAAAGTAATAAAGGTTCAACGCCACCTTTGAAGGCGCAAACCGTAAACGTCACCTGTAAGTTGGACAAATCTCATGCCAAATAATGTAAAAATAACGTCGAGTCACCGAGTGCTAATGGTCGCTTTGCTCGCCGCTGCTTTTGCTTGCTACTTATTGGTTGAGCCATACATCAATTCCATTGTGATGGCTTTTATCATTTCTTTGCTCATGTTTCCGGTACACGAATGGTTTGAGCGAAAAATTCCCAAGCACCCCAATATGGCCGCACTGCTGTCATGTGTCGTCTTGACGTTTATTATCGTTATCCCACTGCTATTTGTGTTTGCAGCCATTGTTCAACAAGGCTCTGTTTTTTCACAAAATACGTACAACTGGGTCACTAATGGCGGAATCCAAGATATATTCCAACATCCTTTTGTTATCAAAGGCTTATCCATAGTTAATGAGTACTTACCTTTCGATAAAATCGAGCCAAAAGCCATTGCTGAGAAAATTGGTCAATTTGCTACATCGTTTGGCTCTAACTTAGTTGCTATCAGCGCCAAGATTTTAGGAGACGCCACCAACTTCCTAATGAACTTCTTCCTGATGCTGTTTGTGCTGTTTTTTCTGCTTCGTGACCACGACAAAATTATCTCTGCGATTCGTCATATTCTGCCACTCTCACGTAGCCAGGAAGACCGCATATTGACAGAGATAGAGCAAGTTTCTAAATCAGCCGTGATGGGCTCATTCATGACAGCGATTGCTCAAGGTCTGGCTGGCGGTATCGGTATGTGGCTTGCTGGCTTCCCGGGGTTATTCTGGGGAACGATGATGGGCTTTGCATCATTCATCCCTGTGGTCGGAACCGCACTAATCTGGATTCCTGCAGCGGCGTACTTGTTCTTAACAGGCGATATGACTTGGGCTATCTTCTTGACGGTGTGGAGTGTGGTCGTCGTTGGTTCTATTGATAACCTATTGCGTCCGCTGCTAATGCAAGGCAGCGCAGGCATGAATACCCTAATGATTTTCTTCTCGTTACTGGGTGGTCTGCATCTATTCGGATTGATCGGCCTGATTTACGGTCCACTTATTTTTGCCGTGACAATGGTACTGTTTAATATCTACGAAGAAGAATTCAAAGACTTCCTCAACCAGCAAGACAACAGCTAGTCACAGCTTAATCACTTCAAGCTTGGGGCAGATTGTGCGAAAATCTGCCCCAAATTATTTCAGATGAACCCAATTTATGTCTGCTTATATCGCTCCTAGCCAAATAGCTCAGCGTCAGCTCGAGTACTTCAACGGAAAACATGTTTTAGTTGCAGGTGAAGTCGAAGATCTCTTTACACTTGAACTGACCAAACACTGTGAATCTGTAGAAGTCTTCACATCAAACTACAGCTTCTACCGTCAAATTCGCACTCATAACAAGGTTAAAAGCCATTTTGGTTCTGAGTTTAATACTGAGACACAAGCAGACATGGTGCTTTTGTACTGGCCTAAAGCCAAAGCCGAAGCCGAATACCTTCTGGCGATGTTGATGGCGAAACTAGGCGTGAACACTGAAATTGTAGTGGTTGGCGAAAACCGCTCAGGTGTTAAAAGCATCGAGAAGATGTTCAAAGAGTATGGCCCGGTCAATAAATACGATTCCGCTCGTCGCTGTTCATTTTACTGGGGCACTTGCCTCAATGAACCAAAGCCGTTCAATCAAGCAGACTGGTTTAAAACCTATACGGTCACACTTGGTGAGCAATCACTGACTGTTAAGAGTTTGCCTGGAGTATTCAGTCATGGCGAATTCGATTTAGGTAGCCGCCTATTACTCGAAACCCTACCTACTCTATCAGGTAAAGTCCTCGACTTTGGATGTGGTGCTGGGGTATTAGGTGCTTTCATGGCAAAAGCCAATCCAGAAATTGCGATTGAGATGTGTGACATTAACGCGTATGCCATCACATCGAGTCAAGCCACACTAAAAGCCAATGGATTAACCGGCCATGTATTCGCCTCTGATATTTACTCAGACACTGCCGACGATTATCGTTTTATCATCAGTAACCCACCTTTCCACAGTGGTTTGGATACGAACTACAACGCAGCAGAAACACTATTGGGTCAGGCTCCAAAGTATCTAGATAGCCATGGTGAAATGATCATTGTCGCGAATAGCTTCTTAAAATATCCACCAATTATTGAGCGAGCGTTTAATAATTGCGAGACGCTAAATAAGACCAATAAGTTTTCTATCTACTACGCGAAAAAGTCATAATCTTCCCTCGCGCAGGTACAAACCTGCGCGATTTTTTCTCAAAAACTCAATACTCATAAGAAAAACTGCGTCACCCTGCACGCTTTACAACTAACTTTCTTGTCAAAGAAAAAAAACTCGTTAATTTTGTTAATTCTATCTAGTTGAACTTCTTATCCGTTTTTAACGAGAACCTCGGCAGCGAAGTACATTTTAGAACTGCCCTTTATGAGTTGTAATCTTATCCATGTTTAAATTCTACAAAAAACAGAAATTTAAGCGCCTTCAGAGTACACTGATGACCGCATTTCTGGTGCTCAGTATCACACCTCTTACTATTACTGCGATCTTTTTCCTACAGTCCCACAGTAAAGATCTGCAAGAACAAAGCACCTCACATTTGTTGTCTGTTCGAGATACAAAACAACAGCAAATTATCGACTACTTTGAGGCGCGGGAAACCGAAGTCATGGGCTTTGTGCGCTCTGAACTGGCTTACGCCAGTGGTGGTCGATTCTACGGTCTCGTCAATGCTTTTAGTCGTTTAGGTAATGACATTGAAGAATCTCGTAAAAATGCCCAACAGCGCTACATTGAAGGCAGCGGAGATCAAATCAAAACGTCAACGTTACCCGAGTCTTCCAACTATGTCGGAAGTGAACGTTACCGACTCTTACATAAACGTTACCACTGGGCCTACTTGGAGCTCCTCAAGCGCTCTGATTTTAATGATATTTTGCTGGTCGATATCAACGGTAATGTCACCTACTCGATCAACAAAGACGATAACTACGGAACAAACTTATTATCAGGCCCCTACAAAGACTCAGCACTTGGCAAAACCTTCAAGCGTCTAGCTGATGACGTCACTGAACGCCGTAAGGTGAATGAAGACTACACCCCTGTGATTGTGTCTGACTTCGAACTAGAAGATGGTAAACAAGTCGCTTGGTTAGGTGCTCCAATTGTTCAGCAAGGCTACCTACACAGCTATGCTATGTTCCGCTTACCAAATAATGGCATCACGAAGTTAGCCGCAGACGCCAACCGAGAGTCATCCATTAACACCTTACTGGTTGGAAATGATCACCAACCTCGCACAATTAACACCAAGCAAGATGACATTAAGAACAGCTTAGAAGTGATCGATAAAGCACTCTCTGGTGCATTTGGCGTCGGCACTTACACGAACGGTTTAGGTGAAGAGATCATCGCTGCTTATGCACCGATTAAAACGCGTGGTGTTATTTGGGCACTCGTCGTGCAATTACCAGAAAACGAAGCTTTCGCTCGTATTCATCAACTAGAAAAACTGTTTGTTATCGCCATGCTGATCGCCATCATTCTAGTGGTAATCGCTTCCCATTATTTATCAAACTTTATTACTTCTCCGTTGCTGAAGTTAACTTGGGCTGCCGAAAAAGTGTCTGCCGGAGATCTTGATGACACCACCTTTAATACGGTTCGCAAAGATGAAATTGGCCGTCTTGCGCTGAGTTTTGAACGAATGCAACGCTCTATTCGAGAGAAAATTCAAACCATTAAGAAGCAAAATGAAGAACTCGAGAGCAACATACAGATCATTCAAAAACAAAATGATGAACTGCAATTGGCCGACAAACTTAAAGATGAGTTCTTAGCCACCACTTCTCATGAACTCCGCACACCATTGCACGGCATGGTCGGAATCGCTGAGACTTTAGCGTCCGGCGCTAACGGTGCTATTCCTGCTAGCCAAAAATATCAGCTTGATATCATCATTAAAAGTGGGCAACGTCTCGCAAACCTTGTTGATGACTTATTGGATTATCATAAAATGCGTTACGGAAGCATGGATATCCAGAAGTCAGCGGTGAGTTTAGCCAGTGCAACGCGACTGGTACTAGAGCTTTCCAGTCATTTACTCGGAAATAAAACCATCCGTATCATCAACCAAGTACCAGCGGATTTGAAAGCGGTGTCTGCCGATCCTCAACGCCTTGAACAAGTGTTATATAACCTGATCGGTAATGCGATTAAGTACACCTCTGAAGGTAAAATCGTTATCTCCGCCAATGTGGTTGATGATCATGTTCGTGTGCAAGTTGTGGATACTGGGCAAGGTATTCCCGCAGAACATCTTGAACATATTTTCGAACCACTTATCCAAGCGGGACAAGACGCAAGTCGCTATCGTCAAGGTGCGGGGCTCGGGCTTTCGATTAGCCGTCAATTGATTGAGTTGATGGGTGGCTCGTTATACGTCAGCAGCCAGCCTATGGTCGGCACCACCTTCAGTTTCACGTTACCACTTGCCAGTGAAGAAGAGATCCAAACAACTCAAACCCTTGCAGCGCACGGACACTTCCAGATTCCTGAAATCGATGTAGAGAACAATGAAGACTTATCACTGCCAGAGAATCCAGACGGCCCGTTACTGTATGTCGCTGACGATGAGCCAGTAAACCTGCGTGTGCTTGAGAGTTTCTTACGTTTAGAGGGCTATCGCGTACGTACCGTCTCTGATGGACCAGAAACATTAGCACTCGTTGAGCAGGAAAAACCGGAACTCCTGTTATTGGATATAATGATGCCAGGCATGAGCGGCTATCAAGTCTGCAGTGAATTACGTGAAACTTATGACCATGCCGAGCTACCTATCATTATGCTAACCGCGCTTAGTCAAACAGAAGATCGTGTACGAGGCTTTGAAGCAGGAGCCAACGACTATTTATCTAAGCCATTCAATAAACAAGAGCTAGCTGCGCGCATCCAAGCGCACTTAACGGCAAGCCAAGCTGAAATGCGCCACATGGAGAATAAGATACTTGAATCTGAACTTCGCCAACGAGCGGCTGTAGAGGCAAGCTTATTAGAAACTCAAGGGCGATTGTTGGAACAACTGGAATCGGCTCCTGAAGCGATTATCTGTTTGCGTGAAGATAAACGTATCCGGTTTGCTAATGAAGCTGCTTGCAAGCTATTCAAGCGTAACTTAGAACAATTAAAACGTTCATCTGCCGATGAGTTGATTGCACCTAAGTATCTGACCGTCAAACAACCTCATTACTGTGGCAAGATTGATATCTATATTGAAGATATTCGTCAAAACATCGAAGCAGACATTCTTAAACTACCTGAAGGCTCAGGCTTAGATGTCATGTATATCTTTAATGTTGGCGGAGGAGCCAATGCCGCTCGCATACACAACCTAGAAACCGCAGTAGAGGTGCTTTCAAGTTATGCTTTTGATGGCGATAAAGACCAGCTGCAGAAGCTGAAAGAACTCGGTGGAGAGTTTACACGCCTTGCAGACAAAGCGCTTGGTAACAAAAAAGACAAACAAGAGCTAATGCGAGAAATTCTGGTCGACGCAATGACACATGCCTTAGAGTATTGGGAGTCAGTCACTGGTGAAAGTAAATTCGCATTTGCCGAACAAAGTGGCTTATGGCGCGTTTATCTTGACCGTAGCACTCTGCAAACACGCACTTTGGATAAATACATGCGTATAGAAACGCTGCCAAAAACGCCACGTTGGAGAACGGTATTGAGCTCGATAGAATTCATCCTTGAACACTGTAAAGAACAGAGTCCTGAGCGTGCGTACATCGAAGCTCAACGAGATAAACTACAGCGACTGTTGACCAGCTAATACCTATCAAAAAACTAGCCCAGCGCATACGCTGGGCTTTTTATTATCCAAGCCTTCTCTTTCTCTAAAGACGAACAAGACAGCGACTCTCTACCGTTACCACATTAAAATGCCGAATAAGCCTCTGGACGAAGTTGTCCATGGTAGGCACTCCAAACATACGCTTCTATCACTCTAACCTGCCCAAATTAGGTTGAGTCGAGCGAATAAAACACTTCATTTTCACAATAAAAAAAGAGCAATAAATGAGAGAAAACTGTCGATAAAAGAGACTATTTTTCAGATAACAAACGGTTTTTAACCAACAATTGACAGAGATTGCGAACTCAATCACAACAGAACGGCAGATTAATTTTTAGCTAATTAATTAACACATTTTCTGCATGTGAGCGAGATCTCCGAACCAGGAATAGAATCAGAAGGCTTTTATTTTAAATAGATTATAGGTTAGCAATCACTAACACTCACTATTAACAAGGATATAAACTGCGACGCATATCAACGTTTACTTTTTGGTCTATCTCTAGTCAAAATTAGCCAAAATAACGTTTATAACGGAGAGTGACGATATTTTAACGTTTTTAACGAGAATCGAGTTTGATTATTTTATGGATAAGGTGTTTTCTTACTCCTGCCTAAGGCCTACAGGCCACTCTTGGCGAAACTCAATGTTGTAATGAGTAATGCATAAACAAGAGGTAGGTCTTGGAGAGTGTTTATCAATTGATGACATTCAATTCCATTTAGTGAAATGAAAGCAAATAGTAAGGAACAGCTATGCTTGCCAATATTAAAAAAACAGCACTAGCAACAGCAATTATTGCAACGGCTACTACAGGTTTTGCATCGGTAGCTACTGCGGCTGAACGCAGTGAACTGACTATCCACCCTAAAGAGTTTACAACTTTCGTTCGTAACTTTAACCCTTTCTTGGGTGCAACTAACCTGCACACAACAACCGACTTTATTTACGAGCCGCTCGTTGTTTTTAACGAAATGCACGGTAACACGCCAGTATTTCGTCTAGCAGAAAACTTCACCATGGCTGATGACCTAATGAGCGTGACCTTCGATATTCGTAAGGGCGTAAAATGGTCTGACGGCAAAGCGTTTACCGCTGATGACGTAGTTTATTCTTTCAACCTAGTTAAAGAGAAGCCAGAGCTAGACCAATCTGGTATCAACTCTTGGGTTACTGGCGTAGAGAAAGTTAACGACTACAAAGTTAAATTCCGTCTAAGCGAAGCAAACTCAAACGTTCCTTACGAAATTGCGAAAGTACCAGTTGTACCTAAGCACGTATGGAGCAAAGTGAAAGATCCAGCAACATTCACAAACGAAAATCCTGTAGGTAGTGGTCCATTTACCGAAATCGACACTTTTACACCGCAACTATACATTCAGTGTGAGAACCCGAATTACTGGGATGCTGATAACCTAGATGTAGACTGTCTACGAGTGCCACAAATCGCGAACAACGACCAATTCTTGGGCAAAATCGTTAACGGCGAAATGGACTGGACGTCTTCATTCGTACCAGACATCGACCGCACTTACGCTGCAGCAAGTCCGAATCACCACTACTGGTACCCACCAGCGGGTACTCAAGCGTTTGTAGTGAACTTCAAAAACCCAGACGCGGCGAAAAACGAAGCACTTACTAACGTTGACTTCCGTCGTGCGTTCTCTATGGCGCTAGACCGTCAAACGATTATCGACATTGCATTCTACGGTGGCGGTACAGTAAATGACTTCGCTTCAGGTCTAGGCTACGCATTCGAAGCTTGGTCTGACGAAGAGACGCACAACAAGTACAAAGGTTACAACACATACAACGCCGAAGGTGCGAAAAAGCTTCTTGCTAAAGCAGGCTTCAAAGATGTAAACAAAGATGGCTTTGTAGATACACCATCTGGCAAGTCTTTCGAGCTTCTCATTCAATCGCCAAACGGTTGGACTGACTTTAACAACACTGTACAACTAGCTGTTGAGCAACTAGCAGAAGTCGGCATTAAAGCACGTGCTCGTACCCCAGATTTCTCGGTATACAACCAAGCAATGCTAGAAGGTACATACGACGTTGCTTACACCAACTACTTCCACGGTGCGGATCCACACTTGTACTGGGACAGCGGCTACAACTCGAAGCTACAGTCTGGTGACGGTATGCCTCGCTTTGCAATGCACTTCTACAAGAACGATAAGTTAGACGGTCTTCTTAACAGCTTCTACAAAACCGCTGATAAGCAAGAACAGCTAGAAATCGCTCATGGTATCCAGAAGATCATTGCTCAGGACCAAGTAACCATTCCTGTGCTATCTGGCGCGTACATGTATCAATACAACACAACTCGCTTCACTGGTTGGTGGAACGAAGAAAATCCTAAGGGCCGTCCAAACATTTGGGCTGGTATCCCAGAGCGTCTACTTCACGTACTGGACCTAAAACCAGTTAAATAAGTAGAAGTTCATTTCAAGCGGCATACATCCCGTGTGCCGCCTATAAAAATCCCTTGTTAACGAAACCAAGATGTGGCGCTCGTCGTCAGGGGATTTTTCGCTCTAAATTTCGCTAGGAGCGACCTGAAACCAGAAACAGGGAAAAAATCTGGGTGAGTAAGGTGTGAGTTATGGGTTATTTTTTAAGACGTTTGTCGTTCTATCTTGTCGCGCTCTTAGTTGCAGCGACGTTAAACTTTATTATTCCGCGAGCAATGCCTGGTGACCCAGTTACCATGATGTTTGCTAACGCTTCTGTACAGGTGACACCAGAACGAATCGCAGCAATGAAAGAACTGCTCGGTTTCGTTGATGGGCCGATTTACATTCAGTACTTTTCGTACATTAAAAACATTCTAAGTTGGGAGCTAGGTACATCAATCCAGTTCTACCCTCTTTCAGTTAACTCTTTACTAGGTAGTGCATTTGGCTGGTCTCTCTTCCTAGCTGGTACTGCGGTTGTACTTTCTTTCTCAATCGCTTCTGTACTCGGTATTTTTGCCGCATGGAAGCGTGGTAGTAAGTACGATGCATTCGTAACGCCTGGTACATTGATCATTCAAGCTATCCCACAGATGGTTATCGCAATGTTAGCGCTGTTTACCTTTGCGATTGGCCTAAAATGGTTCCCATCTGGCTATGCTTACACGCCAGGTACTATCCCTGATTGGTCAAGCTGGGAGTTCATCAAAAACGTGGGTTACCACGCAGTACTCCCTCTATTCTGTGCAACCATCGTTCAGATCGGCGGCTTCCTCGTCAATATGCGTAACAACATGATCAACCTTCTCGCCGAAGACTACATCACGATGGCGAAAGGCAAAGGGCTGAGCGAGAACCGTGTCGTCTTCAATTACGCCGCACGTAACGCGCTACTTCCAAGTGTAACCGCGCTATCTATGTCTTTGGGTATGGCCATTGGTGGTCAATTGATCATCGAGATGATTTTCAACTACCCAGGTTTAGGCACCGTGCTACTTAACGCAATTCACGCTCGTGACTACCAAGTACTTCAAGGTCAGTTAATTATCATGACGATGTTCATGCTGTGCTTCAACTTAATGGCTGACATGCTGTACATGATTCTAGACCCTCGCCTACGTACGGGAGGCAAATAATCATGAAAGAACTATTCAAACTTATTTTAGGTAACTCATTCGCTCGAATCGGTCTTGGTATTGTTACCGTATTCGTATTCGTTGCGATCGCAGCTCCTTTACTTACGAAACATGCGCCAGACAAGCGAACCGGTAATCCACACGAATACCCTAGCTTTGTCGTAAAACAAGCGCAAAATAATCCTGATGGCTGGGTAGCTAAAAATCTAGCAGATGATCGTCGTACGCTGATTATGTCGAAAAAGGCTGATCACGTTCTGGGAACTTCACGTATGGGTCGTGATATTTGGTCACAAGTGGCTTACGGTGCTCGCGTATCGCTAGGTGTCGGCTTTGGTGCTGGCATCATCGTATGTTTCCTAGCGACGGTCATTGGTATCTCGGCAGGTTACTTCGGCGGCAAAGTGGATGACATATTGAGTGCAGCGATGAACATCATGCTGGTAATCCCTCAATACCCATTGCTCTTTGTACTGGCAGCCTTTATTGGCGAAGCAGGTCCACTCACCATTGCCTTGATTATCGCTGGTACCTCTTGGGCGTGGGGCGCACGTGTTGTCCGTTCTCAAACCATGGCTCTACGCGAGAAAGAGTTTGTGAAAGCCGCTGAAGTATTGGGCGAGTCTTCATTCCGCATCATCTTCGTTGAAATTTTACCAAACCTAATCCCGATTGTCGGTGCAAGCTTCATCGGCTCAGTAATGCTCGCTATCAATACTGAGGCTGTAATCTCGTTCTTGGGCCTGGGCGATGCCAACACCATCAGTTGGGGCATCATGCTCTACAACGTGCAAACCTCATCAGCGATGTTGATTGGCGCATGGTGGGAAGTATTAGCACCTTGTATCGCCTTAACTCTTTTGGTGACTGGTCTTGCTCTACTTAACTTTGCCGTTGATGAAATTGCGAACCCACAGCTTCGTTCTCACAAAGGCATGAAACGCTGGAAGAAACTGGCAGAGAAAGACAAGAAAGAGCGCGCGCCTGAAATGGCACCACAAAATGCACTATGGAGCGGAGATAAATAATCATGACTGCACCACTAATTTCTATCCGTAACCTATGCGTAGATTACATCACAGATGCGGGCGATGTCCGCGCCTGTAACAACGTTAGCTTTGACATTGCGCCAGGTGAAGTCTTTGGCCTGGCAGGTGAATCTGGCTGTGGTAAATCCACAGTTGCTTTCTCGCTCATGCGTCTTCATAAGCCGCCAGCATTCATCACTGGTGGTGAGGTCATCTTCAACGGAGAAGACATCATCAAGTACAGCGATGAACGTATGCAATCATTCCGCTGGAGCGAGATGTCGATGGTGTTCCAAAGTGCTATGAACGCATTAAATCCGGTGCTTACGATGGAAGAGCAGTTTTGCGATGTCATCATGCGCCACACCAACATGACACGTGAACAAGCGAAAAAGCGCGCCGAAGGATTGTTGGAAATCGTTGATATTCACCCAAGCCGCTTGAATGACTACCCACACCAATTTTCTGGTGGTATGCGCCAGCGCTTAGTCATTGCGATTGCTCTAGCTCTCAATCCAAAAATGATCATCATGGATGAGCCAACGACGGCACTCGATGTTGTGGTTCAGCGTGAAATCTTACAAAAAATCTATGCTCTGAAAGAAGAGTTCGGCTTCTCGATCCTTTTCATCACTCACGACTTGTCACTCATGGTCGAGTTCTCGGATCGAATCGGCATTATGTACTCCGGTGAGTTGATTGAAGTCGCACCTTCTAAGCAAATTCTGGAAAGTCCTTACCACCCTTACACCAAAGGTTTGGGTAGCTCTTTCCCTCCACTAACTGGCCCTAAAACCAAATTAACTGGTATTCCAGGCAACCCTTTGAACCTATTAGAGATTCCTCAAGGCTGCCGATTCCAAGCTCGCTGCGACCGCGTCCACGAAGCTTGTACACGAGTACCAACTCAGCTGCGTCAAATTGAACCTGGTCGTTTTTCAAATTGCCACTTATACGGCGACACGATTGCTCAAGCTAAGGTTTAACAACAAAAAATAACGCTAGCTAAGAACAAAATTACACTGGAGAGAATTATGAGCAAACAACTCGGCGAACTGCTGATTGAGGGTAAACATGTCGTTAAGGACTTCCCTTTAAATAGTAACTCAATCAAGCAGTCAAAAATGCGCGCGATCAACGACGTGTCATTCAAGATGTACAAGAGCCGCGGTTTGTCAGTAGTAGGTGAATCAGGCTCTGGTAAATCTACTACCGCTAAAATGATAGCTAAAATGTACGCCCCTACCGAGGGTGTAATCGAATACAGAGGTCGTGATATCCAAGATATTACCTCTCGACATGACTTGATGACATACCGTGAAGGCGTACAAATGGTATGGCAGGACCCATTTGGCTCACTAAACCCTACACACAATATCTTTCACCATATTGCTCGCCCGTTGCTGATCCATAAAAAGATTGCACCAGGCAACAAAAAGGAACTGGAAGAGCGTGTGTATGACCTACTAGAACAAGTTGGTCTGATTCCGCCAAAAGAAACCGCGCAAAAGTTCCCGCACCAGCTATCTGGCGGTCAGCGTCAACGTGTAAACCTAGCTCGTAACATCGCTGTAGGTGCAGAAGTGGTATTGGCAGATGAGCCAACATCAATGCTGGACGTGTCAATTCGTGCTGGTGTTCTTAACTTGATGGAAGAGATGAAGTTCGAGAAACAAATGTCTCTGCTTTACATCACTCACGACATCGCAACGGCGCGTTACATTGCTGAAGATCTCGCGGTTATGTACGTAGGTCACATGGTTGAATGGGGGGATACTGAGGAAATCATTCACGATCCTCAGCACCCATATACGCAACTCTTGGTATCTGCTGTGCCTGATCCATCGAAGTCTATCCACGAGAAGCTGAAAGGCAACAAAGGGGAAATCCCACTTTGGACACCGGATTCAGTCGGCTGCCCATTTGCAGGACGCTGCGTACACGCAACCGATAAATGTCGCGAACGACTACCAGGAGTCACTCAGCTTTCTGAGAACCACTTTGTTCGCTGTTACTTATTTGAAGATTAATTATAACGAGGGTCAGGTTCAGCCTGACCCATTCCTGTTTTATCGTTTCCCGGAGACATTGAATGCTGCTACTGACTAACCACATTGGTTATGAACATCTGGGCCCAAAGAAAGCCATTGTCCAGACCGAACAACCACACTTGTCTTCTTACACTGCCCAATTGATTTGTGCCACTACCGAGCAAACCGTGGCAACTTTTGCGGTTGAAGAACAGGGGAAAGTGGCGAACTGGCATCAGGGCTATTTCTACCTCATCGACTTTTCATCTTTCACAGATTCAGGCGACTATTTCCTGCAAGTGGAAGATACGCGCTCTTCCTCTTTCACCATTGGCGAACATATTCTGTTGGATCAAACTTTGTCGGATGTGATCCACTACTTCAAATCACAACGTTGTGGTGGAATTTTCGATCAACAAGATCGACAAGTTCCAGTGCTCAACGCCAACCAAACGGTTGATGTACACGGAGGCTGGTACGACGCATCTGGAGACGTTAGCAAATATTTAAGTCATCTTTCATACGCTAATTATTTGAACCCTCAACAAACCCCAATGGTGATTTGGAACATCCTAAAAGGGCTTTCATTGCTTGAAGGAAGCGAAGACATTGCAGCCTTCACACGTACACGTCTTATTGAAGAAGCCCTGTTCGGTGCAGACTTCCTTGTTCGTATGCAAAACGAAAAAGGCTTCTTCTACATGACGGTCTTTGATAAGTGGAGCAAAGATACTGCGCAACGAGAAATCTGTGCCTACGAAACGCAACTTGGTCACAAATTTGATGACTACCAAGCAGGCTTTCGACAAGGTGGCGGTGTCGCCATCGCTGCGCTGGCCGCGGCGTCGCGTTTAGGTGTTCACGGCGAATACGATCAACAGAAATACCGCAACGCTGCTGAAAATGGTTACTGGCACTTAAAAGAGCACAATACGCAGTACCTCAATGATAATGAAGAAAACATTATCGACGAATACTGTGCGCTACTAGCCAGTGTAGAACTGTTTACAGCCACCAAAGAAACTCGCTACTTGGAAGAGGGCCGTTTGTGGGCACAACGCTTAATTGCTCGCCAAATGAGCGACGAACAGATTCAACACTTTTGGTCAGCAAACCAAGACGGCAGTCGTCCATACTTTCACGCTGCCGAAGCAGGTCTACCCGTTATTGCCCTGTGCGAATACCTAGCAATTGAAGACGACTCCGTACAGATAGAATCGGTAAAACGCATTGTTAACCGAGCGTGCGAGTTTGAGATCAATATATCGAATAAAGTGACCAACCCATTCGGTTACCCTCGCCAGTATGTTAAAGGCGTAAATGAGTCAAAACGCGATGCATTTTTTGTCGCACACAACAATGAATCCGGCTATTGGTGGCAAGGCGAGAATGCTCGATTGGGCTCACTCGCGACCATGGCGTATCTTGCTCAACCGCATATAGCGTCGCAAGAAATACAGCAACAACTTTCCGTGTTTGCTCAAGATGCATTGAACTGGATTGTAGGCTTAAACCCATACGACATGTGCATGCTTGATGGCCACGGTCGTAACAACCCTGATTACCTTCCTCAATATGGTTTCTTCAACGCTAAAGGCGGTGTGTGTAACGGAATCACTGGCGGCTTTGAAGACGAGGAAGACATCGCATTTAACCCACCAGCACAAAAAGACGACATGTTACAAAACTGGCGCTGGGGCGAACAATGGATCCCGCATGGCGCTTGGTACTTACTCGCGATAATGAGTCAAGTTCAGCATATTTCTCAGTTGGCAACCTCTAAAAATATTAAGGAACAATAATCATGGGGATGTATTTTGTCGGTATCGATGGTGGCGGCACGTCATGTCGAGCCAGGATTAAAGATTCACAAGGTAATTTTCTTGGCGAGGCTAAAAGCGGCAGCGCCAACATAATGCTAGGCGCTGAAATTGCAATGGCTTCGATTCTTGAATCCATCACTTCGGCTGCCGAGCAAGGCGGCCTGACACAACAAGATTTTGCATCGATGCATGTCGGCTTAGCCCTTGCAGGTGCCGAGCACAAAGCATCTTGGCAAGCCTTCATGTCTCTTCCTCATCCGTTTGCCAGTATGACTCTAAACACTGATGCTTACGGCGCGTGCGTTGGTGCACACAATGGCGAAGATGGCGCAATCATGATCGCAGGAACAGGCTCTTGTGGCATCTATCTAAAAGGATTGGAACAGCACGTTGTCGGTGGTCGTGAATTCCCGATTTCGGATCAAGGTGGCGGCGCAGTGATGGGGCTTCGCCTAGTTCAACAAGTGTTGTTAGCTGAAGATGGCATCAGAGAGAAAACGCCTCTAGCACAACACGTCATGGCACATTTCGAAAATGACGTCGATAACGTGGTGGCTTGGTCTAAACAAGCGCTTCCTCGTGATTATGGCCAGTTTTCTCCTGCAATTTTCCAACATGCAGAGCAAGGTGATGCACTGGCAATTGAGATGCTAAAGCAAACTGCAGCTGATATCGAAATGTTTCTCGTGGCATTAAATAAGCGCGGCGCAACGCGTATTTGTTTAATGGGCAGCATTGCTGAACGTATTTTACGTTGGCTTTCGCCACCCGTTCAGCAATGGGTTGTTGAACCACAGTTTGACGCGATTGAAGGCGCAATTATGTTTGCAGGGAAGCCTGAACATAACCTTTACTCGCTCAATGCGGCGTAGGAGTAGATATGGAATATCGTGTTGATCTCGTCGTCCTATCAGAACAAAAGCAAAACTGCCGTTTTGGACTGACTTTCCATAACTTGAGCGATCAAGATCTCCACAATTGGAGCCTGATTTTTGCTTTTGATCGCTACATTCTGCCGGATAGTATTTCGAATGGTCAGCTCAAGCAAATTGGCAGCTACTGCACCCTCAAACCAGAAGGGTTGGTGCTGGCAGCTAACCATCATTTTTACTGCGAGTTCAGTATTGGTTCGAACCCATTCCGTTACTATTCTGATGGATTCAATGAAGCCTTGGTCAACTTTGAAGTCAACGGCAACCTTCAGCGAGCTCAAGTCGATGTCACGCCGATCGTATTGGCTTCACCGTACCGTGAACGTAGTGAGATCCCTTCCAGCTTGACGCATGCGCAGCCTTTATTGCCAAAACCAAACCATATAGAAGTCAGCGATCACTGCTTTAGCTTTAATCATCACGCTGGCGTTGCGGTTTATTCAAACCTAGCCAATGCAGCTAAAGAGTGGTTACTTGAAGAGCTTAAGCGCATTCATCAATTTGAGTTCGCATCAAACAATGGCAGTCAGATCATCTTCAAAGGCAACCCAACCTTGGATGAAGGCGCTTACAAACTGAAGGTAGCAGAAGAATCGATCAAAATTGAAGCAGGCTCTTCGTCTGGTTTTACCCATGCTTGTGCAACGTTATTACAACTGATCAAAGTTGGCGATCAACCAGCCTCAATGGAAGTGGTTTGCTGTTCAATCAAAGACCGACCACGTTTTCGTTACCGCGGTATGATGCTAGATTGTGCTCGCCATTTTCACTCCGTTGAGCAAGTCAAACGTTTGATCAACCAGTTGGCTCACTACAAGTTCAATACATTCCATTGGCACCTTACCGATGATGAAGGTTGGCGAATTGAGATCAAATCATTGCCTCAACTAACCGATATTGGTGCATGGCGTGGGCTGGATGAAACCAATGAGCCACAGTACACGCACCTTGCTGAGCGTTACGGCGGTTTTTACACTCAAGAAGACATCAAAGACGTGGTTGCATTTGCTTCTAAACGAGGCATCACTGTTATCCCTGAAATCGATGTACCAGGCCACTGCCGAGCTGCCATCAAGTCGTTACCACACCTATTGGTAGAAGCAGAAGATACCACCGAATACCGCAGCATTCAGCATTACAACGACAACGTCATTAACCCTGCTCTTCCGGGAAGTTATGAGTTTATCGACAAAGTGTTGGAAGAAGTCTCCGCGCTGTTCCCTGCCCCTTATGTTCATATCGGTGCGGATGAAGTACCTAACGGCGTATGGTCAAAAAGCCCAGCGTGCCAAGCACTAATGGAACAACTGGGTTACAGCGACTACAAAGAGTTACAAGGGCACTTCTTGCGTCATGCCGAAGACAAACTGCGCAAACTTGGCAAGCGCATGCTGGGTTGGGAAGAAGCACAGCATGGCGACAAAGTCAGCAAAGACACAGTGATCTATTCGTGGTTAAGCGAAGAGGCGGCGTTGAACTGCGCACGCCAAGGTTTCGATGTGGTGCTACAACCTGCACAAACCACCTACCTAGATATGACCCAAGATTACGCACCAGAAGAACCGGGCGTGGATTGGGCTAACCCGTTGCCGCTAGAAAAAGCTTACAACTATGAACCACTCGCTGAATTGCCAGCCGACGATCCAATACGTAAACGCATTTGGGGCATTCAAACCGCATTGTGGTGCGAAATCATTAACAACCAGTCTCGTATGGACTACATGGTCTTCCCGCGCTTAACCGCAATGGCAGAAGCATGTTGGACAGACAAACAACACCGAGACTGGACCGACTATTTATCACGTTTGAAAGGCCATCTACCTCTGCTTGATTTGCAGGGAGTGAATTACCGTAAACCGTGGAAGTAATACAAAACTGATGTCGAAACATCACGCTTGAAGAGTTTTTAAATTTTGGCTGCAGATGCAGCTTCGTAAAAAGGAAAGACACAAATGAAATACGGCTATTTCGATAACGAGAATCGCGAATACGTCATTACTCGCCCTGATGTACCTGCTCCTTGGACCAACTACCTAGGTACAGAAAAATTCTGTACCGTTATCTCGCACAACGCGGGTGGCTACTCGTTCTACAACTCTCCAGAATACAACCGTGTTACTAAATTCCGTCCAAACGCGACATTCGATCGCCCAGGACACTACGTTTACCTACGTGATGATGAGACGGGTGATTACTGGTCAATCTCTTGGCAACCAGTTGCCAAAAGCCTAGACGAAGCGAACTACGAAGTTCGTCATGGTTTGTCGTACTCTAAATTCAAGTGTGAATACAGCGGCATTAGCGCAACCAAAACGCTCTTTGTACCAAAAGGCGAAGATGCAGAAATTTGGGATGTGGTCATCAAGAACACCTCTGACAAACCGCGTACGATCAGCGCATTCTCATTTGTTGAGTTCTCGTTCAGCCACATTCAATCTGATAACCAAAACCACCAGATGTCTCTCTACTCTGCTGGTACGTCATACAACGAAGGCGTGATTGAATACGACCTGTACTACAACACTAACGATTTCGAAGGCTTCTACTACCTAGCGTCAACGTTTGATCCAGATTCATACGACGGTCAACGTGATAGCTTCCTAGGTCTATACCGCGACGAAGCAAACCCACTAGCAGTAGAACAAGGTAAGTGTTTTAACACCGCACAAACGTGTTACAACCACTGTGGCTCTCTGCACAAGCAATTTACTATCCAACCAGGTGAAGAAGTTCGCTTTGCTTACATTCTAGGTATCGGTAAAGGCAACGGTGAGCGTCTGCGTGCTAAGTACCAAGACCTTGCAGAAGTCGACAATGCATTTGCTGACATCAAAGCACACTGGGATGAGCGTTGTGGCAAGTTCCAAGTGAAATCGCCAAACGAAGGCCTAGACACCATGATCAATGCTTGGACGCTATACCAAGCAGAAACATGTGTGGTTTGGTCTCGCTTTGCTTCGTTCATCGAAGTCGGTGGCCGTACTGGTCTTGGTTACCGCGATACGGCGCAAGACGCAATTTCAGTTCCTCACGCGAACCCGAAAATGACTCGCAAGCGCATCGTTGATCTACTGCGTGGTCAAGTAAAAGCGGGTTACGGCCTACACCTATTCGATCCTGATTGGTTCGATCCTGAAAAAGCAGATGTTAAACCATCTAAGTCTCCAACGGTTGTTCCTACTCCGTCCGATGAAGATAAGATCCACGGTATTGAAGACACTTGCTCTGATGATCACCTATGGCTAGTACCAACCATCTGTAAATACGTGATGGAAACCGGTGAGCACAGCTTCTTCGACGAAGTGATTCCTTACGCGGATGGCGGTGATGCAACCGTGTATGACCACATGAAAGCTGCGCTAGACTTCTCAGCTGAATACGTGGGTCAAACGGGCATCTGTAAAGGTCTACGTGCCGACTGGAACGACTGTCTAAACCTAGGTGGCGGCGAGTCTTCAATGGTGTCTTTCCTACACTTCTGGGCGCTACAAGAGTTCATCGACCTTGCAAAATACCTAGGCAAAGAAGCTGACGTTGAGAAATACACCGAGATGGCAGCAAACGTGCGTGAAGCGTGTGAAACACACCTTTGGGACGAAGAAGGCGGCTGGTACATTCGTGGTCTAACGAAAAACGGCGACAAGATTGGCACAGCGCAACAAAAAGAAGGTCGTGTACACCTAGAGTCAAACACTCTTGCGGTGCTGTCTGGTGCGGTATCTCAAGAGCGCGGTGAAAAGGCAATGGACGCAGTCGACGAGAATCTATTCTCTGAATACGGCCTACATCTGAACTCACCATCATTCGCAACACCAAATGATGATATCGGCTTTGTAACGCGCGTTTACCAAGGCGTAAAAGAAAACGGTGCGATCTTCTCACATCCAAACCCATGGGCTTGGGTTGCTGAAGCAAAATTGGGGCGCGGTGACCGTGCGATGAAGTTCTACGATGCACTCAACCCATACAACCAAAACGACATCATCGAAAAACGTATCGCAGAACCGTACTCCTACGTGCAGTTCATTATGGGTCGAGACCACCAAGATCACGGTCGTGCAAACCACCCATGGCTAACCGGCACATCTGGTTGGGCTTACTTCGCAGTGACCAACTTTATCCTTGGTGTGCGCACAGGTTTTGATGGTCTAACTATCGATCCATGTATTCCAACTAACTGGCCTGGATTTGAAGTCACTCGTCAGTGGCTAGGCGCGACTTACAACATCAAAGTTGTTAACCCTGATTCAGTCAGCAAAGGCGTGAAATCTATCACTCTGAACGGCGAAGCTATCACTGGCGCATCAGTACCAGTTCAAGCGGAAGGCTCCGTGAACGAAGTGATCGTAACACTAGGTTAATCGCTTAAAAATGCCCCAATGCACTTTTGCTCTTTAGCTTGTGCATTGGGTTCGCTAGCAAAATTTTAAGGCGCGGTGTATTGCCGCCCTTATTGAGGTTCGAATCATGATCAAATTTGGTACAGGCGGTTGGCGCGCATTCATCGGTGAAGAATTCACTAAAGATAATGTTCGTTTGGTTGCTCAGGCAGTAGCAAACATCACTAACAGAGAATCAGTGGCAGATCGTGGCTTTATCATTGGCTATGACCGACGTTTTCTATCTGATAAAGCTGGCCGTTGGTTTGCCGAAGTTTTAGCGGCAAATGGCATTGTAGTTAGCTTTATCGATAAGTTTGTTCCAACACCAATCGTGATGTTCAAAGCAAAAGAGATGGGCTGTGCTTACTCGGCGTGCATCACCGCATCGCATAACCCTGCCGATTACAATGGCATCAAAGTCTTCATTGAAGGTGGTCGTGATGCAGATGAAATCATTACCGAGAAAATTGAAACTCAAATTTCCACACTTACCGCACAAGATGTGAAAAGTGTCGATTTTGATCAAGCGGTTGAAGACAAGTTGATTGAAATCATCAACCCGATGAACGAGTTTGTTGATTCAATCATCGACTTTATCGACATTGAAGCAATCAAAAAAGCCAACCTTCGTGTGCTGATTGACCCGATGTTTGGTGTCGCGAAAAACGCACTACAAACCGTCCTAATCAACGGCCGCTGTGAAGTAGACGTGATCAACGACGGAAAAAACCCAGACTTCGGCGGTTTAATGCCTTCTCCAAGTGCTGCGACCCTGTACCGCTTGATGCACCTTGTCGAGCAAGAAGGCTACGACATCGGTATTGGGACTGACGGCGATGCAGACCGTCTTGGTATCATCGATGAGAAAGGCAACTTCATTCATCCAAATGAAGTGCTGATTCTTCTGTATTACTACCTATTGAAATACAAAGGTTGGAAAGGCTCAGTCGTACGTAACATCGCGACAACACATCTACTAGACAAAATCGCCGAAGATCACGGTGAGAAATGTTTTGAGGTTCCAGTTGGCTTCAAACACATCAGCTCGCAAATGGAAGCAGATGACTCACTGATTGGTGGAGAAAGCTCTGGTGGTTTAACTATTCGCGGTCATATCAAAGGTAAAGATGGTGTGTTCGCATCGAGCTTACTGGTTGAAATGATCTCGGTAACGGGCAAAAAGTTGTCTGAGCTACTGGATGAAATTTATGGCAAGTACGGCTACGCGTACATGGCAGAAGGTGATTGCCAATTCAAACCAGCGCAAAAAGAAGTCCTATTCAACAAGATATATGTTGAAAAACAACTGCCTGAGTTTGAGTTCGATATTGAAAAAGTCAGCTACGAAGATGGCGCGAAAGTCTACTTCAAGAACGGCGGTTGGATCATCGCGCGCTTCTCTGGTACTGAGCCATTACTACGTATTTTTGCAGAAATGCAAGATAAGGACACTGCGGAACGTGTTCTTCAACAGTTTAAAGACTTCTTGTCTCTATAACTGACCTTGTGCCCGAGCACTTCGGATAAGCTTGTCATGTAATTCAAGCTGTCGCTAAGGGGAAGAATACTTGCCCGGCATCACTGCCGGGCTTTTTTATTGTGTAGGAAGACATAAGAGAATAGTAATTATGCGAATGCCAGCACGCCCTGCGTTTCAATTTTCACTGCAACAGACTCACCAATATTTAATGCCTGCGATGCTGTAGCCAACAAACGGTCGCCATTCGCATCAATCACGTAACGGCAATGGTCACCCATAAAGTGCTGCTCCAGCACCGTTACTGAGCTCTCTTCATCGGATTGAATTTGTACATGTTGCGGCCTTAGCAACAAAGAGCATTCAGACTGCACTGGGATCTCTTGTTGGGCTGTGGCTTCAACCACACCCAAGTGGGTTTCATATTCTGAATCCGAAACTCGTTTAGCGGCCAGATAGCTACCACCACCTAAGAAATCCGCAACAAACTTACTTGAAGGCTGGTAGTAAAGCTCAGATGCCGTGCCATATTGCTCGATAACACCATTGTTCATCACTGCCATTTTATCAGCGAAGGCAAAAGCCTCTTCACGGCTATGCGTAACAAAAATGGCAGTCACGCCTTGCGCCTTAAAAATCTTACGGATCTCACTTATCAGCTCATGGCGAACTTGCGTATCAATATTAGAGAACGGCTCATCTAGCAACAATAAGTCTGGGCTGTAAGCTAATGAGCGAGCAATCGCAACACGCTGCTGCTGTCCACCAGACAACTGATGTGGATAACGATCGCCATAGCCTTGCAAATGCACGAGCTCGAGCATCTCTTGAACTTTGCCATTTTTCTCTTTTGTCGAGTAATGCTTTAAGCCAAAGGCAATATTTTGCTCCACCGTCAGGTGAGGAAAAAGCGCATAATCTTGGAAAATCATCCCGATATTACGCTGTTCTGGTGGCAACCAGTTCTCCCCATCATCAATCGTGACGCAATTTAAGCTCATTTCGCCTGACGTTAATGGCAATAGCCCTGCAACGGCTTTTAATAGTGTTGTTTTTCCGCAACCACTTGCACCTAGTAAACAGACAATTTGCCCTTGTTCCACCTCAAGAGATAATGATTCGAGTACGGTTTGATCATCATATTGGCAAGTTAGGTTTTTAATTGATAATGCGCAGCTCATCAGTGATTTTGCTCCAGTGAACGGTTAACAACAACAAGCGGGATCAACCCAACAAGAACCAACAGAACCGCAGGCAAAGCGGCCAATTCTAAATGCTCATCCGAGGCGAAGTTATAAACGTATGTGGCTAGTGTTTCAAAGTTAAATGGACGAAGTAATAGAGCCGCATTGAGCTCTTTCATCGACTCGATAAACACTAACAGAGCCGCAATCAGTGCACCACGTTTAACCAGCGGAAAGTGCACACGCCACAGCATGGCATTAGGCTTACAACCCATGGTGCGAGACGCCATATCTAACGAAGGCGAAATTTTATTTAAATTACTTTCGATACTACCAATCGCCACCGCTGAAAAGCGCACAACCATGGCAAAAACCAGGGCGAACATGGAGCCAGAAAAAATAAGTCCCGGTCTTCCCCACTCCATGGCTTTAGCAAGGTCGTTGACGCGGTGATCCATAAACAGTACTGCGACCATCACACCAATCGCTAATACGGTTCCTGGCACTGCATACCCCATCGAAGAAAGACGCATAAATGCCAAGCTTTCGCGCTTGCCATTGACGCGATGGGTAAAGTTAACGATCAGTGCGACAGCAACACCAATAATGGCGGCAATAACCGACACGACCAAACTATTCCATGCGTATTCACGAAACTCGGGGGTCCAACTCTGCGCAAAGTAAGTTATCGCATAATCAATCAGCTGTAGTAATGGCAAAATAAACGCGACCGAAACCAAGCCCCAACACCAAACCAGCGCGGTCCACTTTTTCCAGCCCGTCAACTCATAACGAAAATCTTCGTGACTGTTAAATTGGCTTTGAAAAAGCTTTTGTTTACGACGACTGTAGCGTTCGGCACTGAGGAGCAGTACTACAATGACAAGCATCATGGCTGAAATCTTGGCTGCTGCATTAAGATTAGAGTACCCCAACCAAGTATCGTAGACCGCTGTGGTTAACGTATTCACAGCGAAGTAACTTACAGTACCAAAGTCACCGATAGTCTCCATTGCGACCAGCGACAAGCCCACAGCGATAGAAGGTCGCACTAGTGGCATCGAGATGCGCCAAAAGCTTTCCCATGGAGAGCATTTGAGCAAACGCGCGCTTTGCAACAAAGAGACATTTTGCTCCATAAATGCAGCTCGACACAGCAAATACACGTAAGGGTACAGCACTAAAGCCAACACAAAGGTCGCGCCAGGCAAGGTGCGAATATCAGGGAACCAATACTCGCCTGGTCCCCATCCGGTTACATCACGCAAAAAGATCTGAATCGGTCCTGCAAAATCAAACCAATCAGTAAAAATATAACCAATGATATAACCTGGCATCGCAAGAGGTAGCACCAATGCCCACTGCAACCATTTTTCGGTCGGCAGTTTACACATGGCCATTATCCAAGCGCTTGGTATACCAAGAATTAAGGACAACACCATTACGCCAATAGTGAGCGCAACCGTGTTAAAAATATAAGTCGGCATGACTGTCGCCATTAAATGGGCAAACAAATCATCCGTTTCACCAATTGCGGTGTAGAAGATCGCTAAGATCGGCAAAACCAGTAACAGAGTTATTACCCCACTACTGGTTTTCCATAAAGAGTGTTTATCTTTCATCGCCTAATTACTGCAAGGCTGTATGAAATACAAATGCTGTTGCAAATACATCTCATATCCTTTAATCAAATGGGGGTACTGTTATACCCCCACAAGGAATTAAAGGTCAAATTTCACTTCGTCTAATAGCTTAATTGCCGCTTCGTGGTTGGCTGCAATATCGTCTAGAGAAAGCTTGTCTGCTTTAAAGTCACCCCAAGATTCCACAAGTTCAGAACGCTTCACGCCTTCTTTAACAGGGTACTCGTAGTTAACTTCTGCGTACATCTGCTGCGCTTTGTCACCCGTTAGGAATTCCATTAGCTTCACAGCATTGTCTTTGTTTGGAGAGTACTTCGCCATCGCCATACCAGAGATGTTTACGTGAGTACCTGTAGTCTCTTGGTTAGGGAAGTTGATGTAAACTGCATCTGCCCAAGCTTTTTGCTCTTTGTCGTTAACCATTTTACCTAGGTAGTAGCTGTTACCTAGAGAAACATCACATAGACCTTCTTTGATCGCTTTAACTTGTGCACGATCGTTGCCTTGTGGTTTGCGAGCAAGGTTTGCTTTCACGCCTTCCAACCACTCTTTGGTTTCTGCTTCGCCATTGTGAGCAATCATTGCTGAAACTAGAGAAACGTTGTACGGGTGCTTACCGCTACGAGTACAAATTTTACCTTTGAACTCTGGCTTAGCCAGATCTGCATAGTTGAAATCTGCGCCTAGTTTACCTACGCGATCACGTGAAGAGTAAACACTACGTGAGCGTAGAGTTAGAGCAAACCACTCATTCTCTTTATCTTGGTATTGAGCTGGTACGTTTTCTTCAATGATTTTGCTATCTACTTTCTGAACTAAACCTTTGTTTGTCAGTTCAGCTAGACGACTGATGTCTGTCGTAAGGATAACGTCAGCTGGGCTGTACTCGCCTTCTTGAGCTAGCTTTTCTGCTAAGCCTTTTTTAGCAAATTTTACGTTTACTTTGATGCCAGTTTCTTTAGTGAACTCGTTGAACATAGGTTCAACTAGGAAAGGTTGACGGTAAGAGTAGACGTTCACTTCTTCAGCAGCCATTGCTGTTGGAGCTAAGGTTGCGCAAGTTAATGCTGAAAGAGTTAGCAGTTTTTTCATTGTTTAATCCTTTACCATGCTAATGATAACGTTTATCAGTTGCGTTATTATATGTATGTTCAATAAGAAGACAATGACAAATATTAAAAAACCTGCTCATCGGAGCAGGTTTTTATATGTTGAGAGTGTAACTATTTATTACAGGCTATTGATTACTTCACAGTGACAAATTCTGGGTACGCACCGACGCCACAATCATGCATGTCCATACCTTCCATTTCTTCATCTTCCGTGACGCGAATTCCAACGGTTGCTTTCAAGATAGCCCACACCACTAGGCTAGCACCAAATACCCAAGCAAAGATAACGACAGCACCTAAAAGCTGTGCACCGAATGTAGCATCGCCGTTACTTAGTGGTACGACCATCAAACCAAAGAAGCCACAAACACCGTGCACTGAAATCGCACCGACTGGGTCATCAATTTTCAGTTTATCTAGGCCAATGATGCTGAATACGACTAGCGCGCCAGATACTGCACCGATAGCAACCGCATATAATGGCGATGGTGATAGAGGATCTGCAGTGATGGCAACCAAGCCAGCTAGCGCACCATTGAGAATCATCGTTAAGTCCGCTTTGCCCCAAGTTGTTTTACATACAAATAGCGCCGCAATAGCACCTGCAGCAGCAGCTGCGTTGGTGTTTAGGAAGATCTGACCTACCGCTGTTGCGTTCTCAAAGTCTGAAACCATCAACTGAGAACCACCGTTAAACCCAAACCAACCAAACCAAAGGATGAAAGTACCTAGTGTTGCCAAAGGCATGTTTGAACCTGGAATCGGGTAGATTTCACCGTTTTTGCCATATTTACCTTTGCGAGCACCAAGAAGCAATACACCAGCAAGAGCTGCAGAAGCACCAGCCATATGTACGATACCTGAACCTGCAAAGTCGCTAAATCCAGCTTCTGCTAGGAAGCCACCGCCCCATGTCCAATAACCTTCCATTGGGTAGATAAATGCGGTCAAAATTGCAGAGAAAACCAAGAAAGACCAAAGCTTCATACGTTCAGCCACCGCACCAGAAACGACGGACATTGCCGTTGCAACGAAGACGACTTGGAAGAAGAAGTCAGATTCTAGAGAGTGATCAGCCCCTTCTCCTTGGGTACCAATCAACGCACCAAATGAAGGTAACCAGCCTCCTTCTCCGTTGTCGACATACATGATGTTGTAACCAACGATCAGAAACATCGTACATGCAATTGCGTACAAACAGATGTTCTTCGTAAGAATTTCTGTTGTGTTCTTAGAGCGCACAAGACCAGCCTCTAGCATCGCAAAACCAGCTGCCATCCACATTACCAACGCACCGGAAATGAGGAAGAAAAAGGTGTCAAGTGCGTAACGTAACTCGGTTACTGTTGTTGTTAATTCCATAATAAGTTTCTCCAATCCCTTGAATTCTTAAAGTGCTTCTGCGTCCATTTCGCCCGTTCGTATACGCACCGCTTGGTTCAGGTCGTAGACAAAAATTTTACCGTCACCAATCTTTCCTGTTTGCGCAGCTTTTGTAATCGCTTCAACCACTCGCTCAACATTATCCGCGTGAGTAGCGATTTCAATTTTCACTTTTGGTAGGAAATCGACCTGATACTCAGCGCCGCGATACAGTTCCGTGTGGCCTTTTTGACGACCAAACCCTTTAACTTCTGATACCGTCATCCCTTCGATACCGACGTTAGCCAATGCTTCTCGCACATCGTCTAATTTAAACGGCTTAATAATGGCATTGATTATTTTCATTCAATTCTCTCCGAAGCTTTCATCCTGAAACACTTCTAATAATCCAATCTACGTGCCAAGTTTTTAAGTCATTGAATAATAAAAACTAACGTCAATTTACATATCTATAAACAAAAAGAGCGCACCATATCGGTGCACCCTTTTCACAAATTTAAAGCAACAGAAGGAAAGTTACCCAAAACTGTGCACTAAATGTTCAAAAAGTCTTTCCATCGCTCGATAAGAATCATGAAGTCCTCTATTCCACAGCTTGCTGTACTTTCTGCATTGTAGAAATCGAATTCACTTTCCATCTCAACATCATGGTCATGGGCCAATGCGTTTTCTTGCACTAGGACTTCATCGCCCAGAATCATCAAGCTAATTTCTGTACCTGTTAGGTTATGCTCTTGAGAAGGCGCTGAAAATGACTGCTCAATTAGCTTTTCAACCTGAGCTATCTTCATAGGATCTTTGCCAATTTCTTCTTGTAGCCAGCGCCCAACAATCTCATGCCCCATGCTGCATTTTACGTAGTACTCGCCCATCAACGTGTTACGGATGAATTCAAATTCCATCGAGATTGCCTTTTCGTATCAATTTGGTGCGGAGTATAGCGAATTGCGCCCATAAAAAAAGCACCTCGTTTGAGGTGCTTTTTAATTGTGCAGTTAAACTTATGCAGGCTCTTGGAAGATCACTTCATCCGCTTTCTTGGTGTACTGATCCATTTTATGGAAGTTCAAGTAGCGGTAAGTATCTGTAGCGGTTGCATCAATTTGCTTCGCATACTCCAAGTACTCTTCTTTGGTTGGAATCTTACCAAGGATTGCACCTACGGCAGCTAGTTCCGCAGACGACAGGTAAACATTCGCACCAGTACCTAGACGGTTCGGGAAGTTACGCGTTGAGGTCGACATCACTGTTGATTTGTCTGCAACACGCGCTTGGTTACCCATACACAGTGAACATCCTGGTGTTTCGATTCGAACCCCAGCACGGCCAAAGATACCGTAATAACCCTCTTCCGTTAGCTGATCCTTGTCCATCTTCGTTGGCGGAGCGATCCATAGACGAGTTGCAAGCTGTCCGTTGAACTTATCTAGCAGCTTACCAGCAGCGCGGAAGTGACCGATGTTCGTCATACAAGAACCAATGAACACTTCATCAATCGCTGTGCCTTGTACTTCAGACAACAAGCGAGCGTCATCCGGATCATTCGGTGCACATAGTACTGGCTCATTGATTTCAGCCATATCGATTTCAATAACATGTGCGTATTCAGCGTCTTTATCAGCTTGCATCAGCTCAGGATTTGCTAACCACTCTTCCATCGCTGTAATACGACGTTCGATAGTACGGCGGTCACCATAACCTTCAGAGATCATCCACTTCAGCATCACGATGTTAGAGTTTAGGTACTCTTCGATCGACTCTTGCGACAATTTTACAGTACAACCTGCCGCCGAACGCTCAGCAGAAGCATCAGACAGCTCAAATGCTTGCTCAACAGTTAGCGTTTCTAGGCCTTCAATCTCAAGGATACGACCAGAGAATTCGTTGATCTTGCCCGCTTTCTCTACTGTTAGTAGACCTTGCTGAATCGCGTAGTAAGGGATGGCATGAACAAGGTCACGTAGTGTGATACCCGGTTGCATTTCACCTTTAAAGCGAACCAAGATTGACTCAGGCATATCTAGTGGCATAACGCCTGTCGCAGCAGCAAAGGCAACCAACCCCGAACCTGCTGGGAATGAAATACCTAGCGGGAAACGAGTATGTGAGTCACCACCCGTACCGACTGTATCCGGCAGTAGCATACGGTTTAGCCATGAGTGGATAATACCGTCACCCGGGCGAAGAGATACGCCACCGCGGTTCATGATAAAGTCCGGAAGTGTGTGGTGCGTGTTTACGTCTACTGGTTTTGGGTACGCAGAGGTGTGACAGAAAGACTGCATGACAAGGTCAGCAGAGAAGCCCAAACACGCCAAGTCTTTAAGTTCATCACGAGTCATAGGGCCGGTAGTATCTTGCGAGCCTACTGTCGTCATCTTCGGCTCACAGTAGGTACCAGGGCGAATGCCTTCTACGCCACACGCTTTACCAACCATTTTCTGTGCAAGCGTGTAACCCTTGCCAGAATCTGCAATTTCACCAGGTTTACGGAATACATCCGAAGGCTCAAGACCTAGCGATTGACGCGCTTTGTCTGTCAAACCACGACCGATGATCAATGGGATACGACCGCCAGCACGAACTTCATCAATCAGTACTTCCGTTTTCAGCGAGAACTCAGCTAAAACTTCACCTGTTTCGTGATTACAAACTTTACCTTCATATGGGTAAACATCGATAACATCGCCCATGTTGAGCTTAGTCACGTCGACTTCGATTGGTAGTGCGCCCGCATCTTCCATTGTGTTGAAGAAGATAGGTGCAATTTTACCACCAAGCACATAACCACCAGCACGTTTGTTTGGAACGTAAGGGATATCATCTCCCATGAACCAAAGTACTGAGTTGGTTGCAGATTTACGTGAAGATCCAGTACCAACAACATCACCAACGTAAACCAATTGGTGACCTTTTTCTTTCAATTCTTCAATTTGCTTGATCGGACCAATATTGCCCGGTTGATCAGGATTGATGCCTTCACGCTCGTTCTTCAGCATCGCAAGTGCGTGCACTGGGATATCAGGACGAGACCAAGCATCAGGTGCAGGTGAAAGGTCATCCGTGTTCGTTTCACCTGTTACTTTAAATACAGTTAGAGTGACTTTTTCTTCAAGCTTAGGCTTAGAAAGGAACCACTCAGCATCAGCCCATGACTGAAGTACTTTCTGTGCATGCGCATTGCCTGCTTTTGCTTTCTCTTCTACATCATAGAAAGCATCAAACATCAGAAGTGTATGAGACAGTGCTTCTACAGCAATCTCTGCCAGTGCTTCGTCATCAAGTAGCTCAACTAGCGGCTCGATGTTGTAACCACCTTGCATAGTGCCTAGCAGTTCAGCCGCTTTTTCACGACTCACTAATGGTGATTTAACTTCACCTTTTGCTACTGCTGTTAGGAAACCCGCTTTTACATAAGCAGCTTCATCAACACCTGGAGGGATACGGTTTTCAAGTAGGTCAAGAATGAACTCTTCTTCACCTTGCGGGGGATTTTTCAGAAGTTCTACAAGTCCAGCAACTTGTTCTGCGTCTAGCGGTTTAGGAACAACTCCTTCAGCAGCACGCTCTTCGACGTGTTTACGGTAGGCTTCAAGCACGACTTTTTCCTCTCATTGCGGTTCCTCCTCTATTATTACTATTGTTAAAGTAAAGGAGTGAACATCCTTGGAAACTTGGCTCTCCATTGCCCTTGTTTTCATTCAATTATGATTGAGAAACAGCGCCGTAGAGGCCAAACTGTGGGCAAAATAATAGCAAATTTAACCTTAAATTAAAATCTTATCATTTTGACCAACATAGCAACTTACGACTAAAGTTCTGCTAATTTTGACCAAATATGCCAAGTTTTTGCTTTCTTATACCCGGTTAATTAAACGACGTTCCTACGATCAAATACACAGCATCCATATCCTGCTCAGTACGACCATAAGCCAACATAATTGGCCCGATTGGTGAGTCAACACCAAAGAAAATAGAGCCAGCATTGTAAAGTGGCGCTTCATTCAGCTTCAGATCATTATCTGACCACACTCCACCGTATTCCACTGATGCACCTAGGTAGACTGGCGCTTCAAATAGTCCAAAGTCGTTGTCGAACCATTTGTATCGGTACACCAAGCTACTAAAAAACAGGTTCTGTCCAATCAAGCTATTTCTTGGGATGCCAGATAGGTTTAAAAAGCCGCCTAACTCTCTCGGATCAAGTGGAACCGATGAATTTTTACTTTCTACAAAACTATATTCTGCATGTCCGACTAAAGTATGACGCTGATGACTGACCGCACCTTTGAATCGCGCGGAGATTTCATACACAGTATCTTCAATCATCTTTTCCGTGTCGAGCAGAGTGATGCCTTCCGGACTCTTGTCATGAGATACGAAATATTCAAGATCGACCAGCAGTCCGCGAGTAGGAAATGCAAAATCATCAAGCGTATCGAGTCGATAGCTCGCAAATATACCTTTGCGCTCGAAGTCTAGCTGCCCTGCCGAGGCCAAGGTAGACAGCTCAATATCTCCTGTAGAGTAACGAGCACCAAGGCGCAACTCTTGCCATAACGTAGGTTGAATGCCAATAGCCAGTTCAGAAGCAAAGTCATTATAGGAAACGGGTAAGAAGTCGTTAACTGAGCTGAGGTCCGGGTTTTCAAACTCGCTAAAAGGTAAGTTTCTATCTTCACTGCTGTATCCAACACGGCCAGCAACAAAAAGCGTTTGGCTAGATAAAACAGGCGAATACAACTCAGCTTCTATCAGCTTATCCGTGCCCATTTCTACGTTGAACGCCAACTCCGCACCATGCGAATTTAAATTAGTAAAATTGGTCGACATACCGATGCCGTATTGGCTATCCGTATCGAAGTCATCTTCAAGGAAAAATCGAAAGTTAACGTAATTCGGCCCCCACGACTTTTCGTTAACATCAAAAACCAACAATGTCTTACCATCAACATCTTCAAAGTGGTAAGTGATTAACTCAAAACGATCCAACGCATAGAGATTTTCAACGGTTTTTTCTATTTCAGCCGTTGGAATACGACGACCTGTTTTCAATTGGATACGGTTGGTAAGTAATACATCACTGTAGTGGGTGTTATTCACTATCACAATGTCATCAACAATGCGTTTATCACCGTAAACCAGCGTCTTACGTACCTCTTGCTTGTGATCAATGTACTTTTGGTATTCTGCGTTCGATAAACTTAGACCAAGCAGCTTATCTTCAAGCTGCTTGGTAATATCGTAGCCCGCTTGAAAAGCCCAAGGCATTTTGTCGAACTCGACCGTTTCCATGGTGCCCACATTGGGACGAATATAAATATCTTGTGGTTCAAGCTCGTCCACTTGCTGTTGCGTACTGCGACGAACTAGGTAATTAGAAAGTTGATCCGCTACAGTAAACAGCCCGGTAAACTCATCTTCGGTTTTGTAGTCGGTGCTAATATCGACAGCAATAACAACATCAGCCCCCATGGCGCGAGCCACATCGACAGGCATGTTATTGACCACGCCGCCATCGACAAGCATATGGCCATTGAGCTTATAGGGAGGAAGCGCTCCTGGTACAGACATGCTAGCCATCATGGCGTCCACAAGGTAGCCATTGCCAAGAACCACTTCCTCTAGCGCAAGAATATCTGTCGCCACAGAGCGATAAGGAATGGCAAGATCATCAAAAGAATCGAATCGCCCTAAGTTCCCTGTAGTCTCACGCAATACGCGCAACATGTTCTGGCCTTGCACGACACCCGTTGGGGCACGAACCTCACCAAATCTTAAGCCGAGGTCAGTGTTAATTTGATAGCGGTCTTCATACTCTTTATCACGAACTCGGCGTTGACTACGGTCGACACGATCTCGATAACCACTGCTCCAATCGACGGTGTAGATAAAACTTTCAATTTCATCAGCGCTCATCCCCGTTGCATAGAGACCACCAACATAAGCGCCCATACTGGTGCCCGTTACGATATCGACCGGGATCTGCATCTCTTCTAACGCTTTGAGGACGCCGATATGCGCAGCGCCTTTTGCTCCGCCACCGGCGAGCACAACTGCCACCTTTGGACGAGGCTCCACGTCATCCGTTTTTGCTAGAGAGTTGGCGAGGGAAACTGAAGGAGTGGTGATCAAAAAGGCACTAACCCAAAGCGCGAAATGGCGAGTCGACGGGCTTGATAACAGCTTTTTGAACATTCACTTCTTCCTTTGTTGAATTTCTTATCAAGTAGGGCGTGCTAGCAGCACCGCACTAACACGCCCTAATATGTACTAAGAATTGACCAGAGAGACAAGCTAATGTTGTTGATTTGGCGATGCTACCAATCAAATAAGCTGTTAAGCCAGTTTGATTTCTTCTCACACTGCTGCTTTATTTGACCCGTTTTATCCCAAACTGGCAGTTTATAATCACTGCGACAGTTCATTTCTAAACCACCATCTGATGTCGGCTTAAATCCTAACGTGGTGATCTCTCTTGGCCATGGAAGCTCTAAACGCTCAGGAATGCGTTGCTTCAAATACTCTGCGTACACTCGTAATGCACCGCTCGATCCCGTTAGATGAACCGATTTGTTATCGTCGCGGCCTAGCCAAATTGTCGTCACTTCACGGCCATCAACACCGACAAACCAGCTATCGCGGTTATCGTTACTGGTACCCGTTTTTCCTGCCAGTGCAGCCCAACCAAACTGGCTTTGTAAGAAGCGGCCTGTACCTTGAGCAACCCCCTGTTTCATCGCGTAGGTCGTTAGCCATGCTGCTTGCTCATCCACGGCTCTTGATGAACGAGGCAAGGATTGATAAAGCACATTACCTTCCATATCCATCACTGAACGCAGAGCGGTCAGTTTCGCACGTTTGCCTGAGTTCGTCAGTGTCTGATACATCTGCGCGACTTCAAACGGCGTCAAAGAAAACGAGCCCAAAAACATCGAAGGCACTGGGCGGATTTCGTCTTTGTTGACGCCCAAACGCTCTAAAGTATCGGATACTTCTGGGATACCAAGCGCCATGCCTAAGCGCACCGTTGGCACGTTGAGTGACTTCGCTAAAGCAATGTAGAGTGGCACATCACCACGGTATTTTCGGTCGTAGTTACGCGGTGTCCATACTTTACCTTTACTGCTTTTCAGGCTTAGCGGCGTGTCGTGTAGCGTCGTGCCTAGGTTATATTTTTCCGGTTGTTCTAGAGCCGTCAAGTAAATCGCTGGTTTAACTAAAGAACCAATTGGACGACTGGCATTGAGCGCGCGGTTAAAACCTTCATAACCAACACGTTTACCGCCAACCATGGCACGGATTTCACCACTATGACGATCAACCGCGACTGCAGCGGCTTCTAATTCTTTACCGCCTCGTTTAGCTAGCTCCGGGATCTTTTTCGCGATGGCTTGCTCCATTTTGCTTTGCGATACCGGATCCAGAGACGTAAACACGCGCAGTCCGGTTTCCGCTTTAAATCGCTCCCCCACTTTTTCTTTCAATTCAATGCTCAATTGTTGGAAATAAGCGGGCTGACGGCTCGCGATACGTGGTTTGCTCTGCGTATCAAGCGAACGACTGACGGCTTGCTCATACTGCTCAGATGTCAGCATGTTTTGCTGCATCAACAAACGTAATACAAGATCGCGGCGCTCTTTCGTGCGCTCGGGGTAACGAATTGGATTGTAGTAAGACGGTCCTTTTACCATCCCAACTAACATCGCCAGTTGATCGATTCGCAGCTCTTGGATCGGTTGTCCAAAGTAATAACGCGATGCCAAGCCAAACCCGTGGATCGCTTCACCACCGCTTTGCCCTAGATACACTTCGTTAAGGTAGGCTTCTAAAATACGATCTTTGCTGTAACGGTAATCCAAAATTAACGCGATATACGCTTCTCTAACTTTTCGCCACAGCGTTTTATCACGGGTCAAAAACAGGTTTTTCGCCAACTGCTGAGTTAGCGTACTACCACCTTGAACAGTACGACCCGCTTTAATGTTTGCAACCATTGCTCGTGCAATCGCGAGTGGAGACACCCCATCGTGTTGATAAAAATCCCGGTCTTCGGTCGCAAGCAGTGCATCAACTAAAATTTCTGGGAACTGATCACGACGCAAGAACAGACGCTGCTCATCTTGATCTTTCTCCAGCATACCCAACATCTTAGGCTCTAAGCGTAAGTAACCAAGATCACCTCGGGACTCTAAAGACTGAATACGCTGTAAGCCAGAATCTGAAAAATGGAGCATCACGTGACGATCCGGTTCAGGACCATCGGCAAATTCGAATGGACGGCGAATCAATTCAATCCGAGTGGAAGAAGATGAGTACTCTCCAGGGTAGCGAGGCTGACTTACCTTACGGTAATTCAGTACATCCAGCTCGTTACGAAGTTCTTGAATGGTGATATTTTCACCCGGATTTAAGTTCAAGATGCGAGCATAAACCACCGTTGGCAGTTCAAACAGCTGGCCTTCAAAGCGCTCTTTCACAACACTATCTAAATAAATACCCACAAACAGCAAAACAGCGGCAAGCGCAACACCGGCTTTCCAGCTAAATGACCACAAAACTTTCAGCCACGAACGTTTCTCGTTAGCCGGCTTTTTACTCGGTGTGCGTCGAGTCTGTTTTGTCGTTCCTTTATTGGTTGTACTTTTCTTCGCTGGCGCTTTTTTCGCGCTAGGCTTCTTGCTGTTAGTCATTATTCAATTGTCTTTTTGTTTTCGTAGTTGCTACATGATTGGCAGGGTCATCAGGCCACCTGTGTTTTGGGTAGCGCCCTTTCATCTCTTTTTGAACGTCTTTATAGCTTCCGTTCCAGAAAGCCGCCAAGTCAGACGTCACTTGCAGCGGACGTTGTGCCGGTGAAAGCAGTTCAAGCACTAAACGCTTGCGACCAAGCGCTACCGTAGGGGAGCCACTCTCACCAAATACCTCTTGCATACGCACCGATAATTTCGGCTCATGGCCATACTGGTAACGGATACGCTTCTTTGAACCTGTCGGCAGTTGGTAATGCTCTGGTAACCATTCATCCAGCTGTTGATTGAGTGGCCAACCTAATCGAGCGTTCAGCGCTTCGACCAAGTTTATCTTGCTCAAATCGTTAACCGAACTGACGGACGTCATGTACGGCTCTAACCACTCTTCTAATGAATCCAACAAACTGGCTTCATCAAACATTGGCCATGATTGCTCGGGTAACCATTCCACCGCACAACGAACCCGAGCCAACAAGCTCTCCGCTGCCGGTGTCCAGTTTAGACTCTGTAAGCCCTGGCGGCGGACATACGTGAGTAAAGCTTGTGTCATTTTTTCTTTGCCAGGGCTTGGCAAAGGCTCGCGTTCAACCACCAGCTGACCGAGTTTTGTTTGTCGCTCAGCCATTAGACGCCCTCTTTTTTCATCCCAGTCTACAACTTCTTCAGACGAAAATAGCGCTTCAAAGGTCGCTCGCAATATATTGACATCCAATTCACATGCCGAATGAATTTGACTGGAGTTAGAATGAGAACGCATTAAGTCAACGGCAACCAAATACTCACAGCCACCTAGCATGTCTTCCTGACGACATTCTGCACCATGACCATTAGCCAAAGTAAATCGCCCAAATTGATTTGTGCGCTGCTGCGCAATGCGATCTGGAAATGCCAAACTTAACACCAGCGGTAATGCATCTTCATCCACGCCTTTCAGGTCAAATACTGTATCCAATTTGTACGCTAGAGATTGAGCACGCTTGAACAACAGCGACTTTTTTGGATGAGTACCAACAAGCCAACGATGCAAGCTATGAGCGATATTGGTAACGTTTCTCTCTGGCTCTTCAATCAGTGCGACCGCCGCCAAAGCAGCATTTAACATCTTATCACTGTAAGATTGCGCTTTAATTAGCATCGCAGCCGCACGAGGCTCAACGCCTAGTTCATGCGCCTGTTTTCCTTCGGACGTTAATTGCCCTTTTTCCGTCAGTAGTCCCAATGACACCAATAGCTGCTTCGCTTGTTCCAATGACGCATTAGCGGGAACATCAAGCCACTTGAGATCGTGGATATCACTCGCTCCCCAAAATGTGAGCTCCATAACTAAACTAGCCAAATCGGAATGCAAAATTTCGGGCTGGGGAACCAGAGGTTGCTGCTTGAACTGACTTTCAGAATAGAGGCGAACGCAAATGCCCTCTTCTATTCGTCCCGCTCGTCCTGCACGCTGAATCGCTGAAGACTGTGCAATGCGTGTTTGCTCTAAGCGTGTTAAACCGTTTTTCAAATCAAACCGGGCAATACGCTCTAACCCAGAATCAACCACAAGGCGAATGCCTTCAATCGTCAGTGAAGTTTCTGCGATGTTGGTCGCGAGTACGACTTTACGCTTGCCGTGTTCTGCCGGCGTGATGGCTTTTTGTTGCTCAGTAAAGCTCAGTTGCCCATAAAGCGGACACACTTCAATATCATCCGCCAAATGAGATAAACGTTCTTCGACTTGTTTAATGGCCCCAACGCCCGGTAGGAAAGCCAACAAAGAGCCGGACTCTTTGTTCATAAGACTTTCTATTGTTTTTGCCATACTCGTAGGTAAATGATCATTCACACCTAACGGTTGGTAACGCATTTCTACGTCGAAACTGCGTCCTTCTGATTCAATGTAACTGGCTTCCGGCAACAACGACTGTAAGGCTTGTTGATCAAGCGTTGCCGACATTACCACCAGCTTGAGATCGTCTCGCAATGCCTCTTGAACTTCTAAACTGAATGCCAAAGCGGTATCGGCATGAATGCTGCGTTCATGAAACTCATCAAAGATCAGCAGATCAACACCATCCAGTTCAGGGTCAGTTTGAATCATCCTAGTCATGATCCCTTCAGTCACGATCTCCAACTGCGTTGCAGAACTTACCTTTGCCTCGCCACGAACTCGATAACCCACGCGTTGACCAACTTGTTCTCCCAATTGCTCAGCAAGATAACGGGCAATGTTACGCGCCGCGAGTCGTCTTGGTTCGAGCATGATGATTTTTCCAACAACCGAATGGTTTAAGAGGAGCTGTAAAGGGAAGTAGGTCGACTTACCGGCACCAGGCGCCGCTTTTAAGATCACTTGATGTTGATTTTTGACCGCCGTCAGCAACTCAGGCATCACGGCTTCAATCGGCAATTGTGACAAAGGAAATACCTTATGGTGTAATGGTGGCAACATTGTACATAAAAAAATTTTTGTCTAAATAAGCAAATGCATTTCACACCCGCTTTAGAGTCCGCCACTCTACTCAAACGCTATAAACGCTTTCTTGCCGATATCGAACTCGATACCGGTGAAATTCGTACTATCCACTGCGCAAACACTGGCGCTATGACAGGTTGTGCGACACCCGGAAACAAAGTTTGGTTTTCCACTTCCGACAACCCGAAACGAAAATATCCCAATAGTTGGGAGTTGAGTGAAACCGAACAAGGCCACCGCATTTGTATCAATACCGCGCGCGCCAACCAATTAGCCGTTGAGGCTATTGAAAATAATGTCATTTCAGAGCTTTGTGGTTATGACACACTTCAAACTGAGGTGAAATACGGTAATGAAAATAGCCGAATTGATATCTTGCTCAGCGCAGACAACAAGCCAAAGTGCTATATAGAAGTGAAAAGCGTCACTCTTCTTGATGAGACCGACTCTATTGGACAAGGATACTTCCCAGATGCGGTCACGACTCGGGGACAAAAGCACCTGAGAGAGCTCACAGAAATGGCACAAAATGGAAGTAGAGCCATACTTTTATTCACTGTTTTACATTCAGGTATTGAAAAAGTATCCGCGGCGCACCATATAGACGCGAAATATTCACTATTACTCAAACAAGCACAAGACGCTGGAGTGGAAGTTCTCTGCTACAAAGCTGAGCTGAGCGATACTGGAATGAAGCTGATTTCCGCTATTGATTTTATCAATTAAGAGAAAAAATGATGTCGTCTTCACATTGACGATAACTTTGCGATTCAGTATTTGCTTGCACCGCCTCTTTTTGCTATAGATACCCGCCTTAAATTGACTGCGTAGCAGTTGACTAGGTGTAAGTAGGAGATGCTGTATGCCAGAATCAAAGAAGAAAACGATAGGCATCCTAGCCATTGCCGGCGTGGAGCCATATCAGGAAAAACCTGGTGAAGAGTACATGTCACCAGAGCAGGTTGAACACTTTACGAAAATCTTAACAGCTTGGCGCGACCAGCTGAGAGCTGAAGTGGATCGTACCGTTCACCACATGCAGGACGAAGCAGCAAACTTCCCAGATCCAGTTGACCGCGCCTCTCAAGAGGAAGAGTTCAGCCTAGAACTGCGTAACCGCGACCGCGAACGCCGTTTGATCAAGAAGATTGAAAAGACTTTGGATAAAATCAAAGAAGACGATTTTGGCTTCTGTGAGTCTTGTGGCGTAGAGATTGGCGTTCGCCGTCTTGAAGCACGTCCAACCGCTGACCTATGTATTGACTGTAAAACACTTGCAGAAATCAAAGAGAAGCAAATGCAAGGTTAATCAACCAAGCATTATGATTATTGAAGGGAGCTCAGGCTCCCTTTTTGTTTTGACTACCTTTGCATCCCATTTGTTTACTAAATTCGAGATACACGCATGACACGCTATGTAGGTCGATTCGCCCCATCTCCTTCTGGTCCTTTACATTTTGGTTCACTGATTGCCGCTCTTGGCAGCTATTTTCAAGCGAAAGCACACAACGGAACCTGGTTAGTACGTATTGAGGACTTGGACCCACCAAGAGAAATGCCAGGTGCGGCGCAACTTATCCTAGATGCGCTCAAAGCCTATCAGCTGCATTGGGATGGAGAGGTGGTATACCAGAGTGAACGTCATGACCTTTACCAAGCCCAAATAAACACATGGCTCGAAAATGGTGAGGCCTATTATTGCCAATGTACTCGAAAGCAAATTAAAGAGCATGGCGGGTTTTATCCTGGCACTTGCCGCGATAAAAACTTGAAAGACGGCGCGATTCGCCTAAAAATGACCAAGCCTGTCGCTCATTTCTTCGATCAGAAGCGTGGAACAATTAAAATTCCAGAGCAACTCGTTAATGAAGATTTCATTATTAAACGTCGAGATGGATTATTTGCTTATAATCTTGCGGTAGTATTGGACGACATCGACCAAGGCGTCACCGAAGTCGTGCGTGGTGCAGACTTAATCGAGCCAACAGGGCGTCAAATCAGTCTGTACCAGATACTTGGGCAGCCTGAAGTCAGCTACTTGCATTTACCATTGGCGATGGACAACAACGGCAATAAACTGTCGAAACAAAATCACGCGACGGCTATTGATATAGAGACACCAAAGCCTACTCTATTACGCGCCATGACATTTTTGGGCTTCGAGATACCTGAAGCCATAAAAGCGGCCAACATAGAAGAGATTCTTCGTTGGGGCTGCGAAAACTGGCGCTTGGAACAGCTTCCAACAGAGATCGAGATCACAGCGTGATTCTCAAATGGCATTGTGTAGGCTATCATTAGCCGCAAATTAGGCCCTAGAGGCGCAAAAACTAACCAAAGCAAGATTGGACTAAACCCAGTTATTGCCAGATGCACATGAATACAAACGACTATACACCAAGCGAACCTGCCACTATTCCAGAGCTCGCTCTCAATGTAATAACTCGTGAAGAGCACAACATTTCGCGTAAGCAGATCAGTGATAATGCACTGAAGGTACTGTACCGCCTAAATGGTGCTGGTTTCGATGCTTTTCTTGTGGGTGGCGGGGTTCGAGACTTACTGCTTGGACAGAAACCAAAAGATTTTGACATTGCGACCAACGCAACGCCGGAACAGATCAAACAGCTATTTCGTAACTGCCGTTTGATTGGTCGCCGCTTCCGCTTGGCTCACATTATGTTTGGCCGAGACATCATTGAGGTTGCGACATTCCGTGGTCACCACCAAGAGCAAAAGAATAAGAGCATCTCTCAGCAATCGAAAGAAGGAATGCTGCTGCGGGACAATGTCTACGGCACCATCGATGAAGATGCTGAGCGCCGTGATTTCACGATTAACTCGATGTACTACAACATCGCGGATTACTCGATTCACGACTACGCACGTGGTATTGAGGATTTAGAAGATCGCCTCATTCGACTGATTGGCGATCCAGAAACACGCTACCGTGAAGATCCAGTACGTATGTTGCGTGCAGTTCGCTTCGCGGTAAAACTGGACTTTGATATTGAAGAAGACACCGCGGCGCCAATCGAACACATGGCACCGTTGCTCGGTGACATTCCGTCAGCGCGTCTTTTTGAAGAGTCACTCAAGTTATTGCAATCCGGTCATGGCTTAGAAACCTACCACCTACTGCGTGAGTACAACTTATTCCAACAGCTCTTCCCGACGATTGCAGCGCACTTCACGGAAGATTACTCCTCTCACACTGAGCAAATGTTGGATCTTGTCCTAGATTCTACCGACATGCGCATCGAAGATGGGAAACGCATCAATCCAGCATTTATGTTTGCTGCAATGCTGTGGTACCCACTGTGTGCGAAAGCCGATGAACTGATGGAAGAGCGCAACCTAGGCCATTACGACGCTATTATGGAAGCGAGTAACATCATTCTTGATGAACAAGTTCGTACAATTGCCATTCCAAGACGCCACACCGCAACCATTCGCGAGATTTGGCAGCTGCAGCTGCGCCTTCCTCGACGTAACGGTAAACGTGCATTCCGTCTTATGGAGCTCAATAAATTTAGAGCTGGCTTTGATTTTCTTGAAATGCGCGGTGAAATTGAAGGTGGTGACACTCAGAAGCTTGCCAAGTGGTGGGAAACTTTCCAAAATGCAGGCCGAGAAATGCGTCAAGCAATGGCTGCCGACCTAGACGGTCAATCACCGAAGAGTGGTCAGCGCCGCCGTAAAACCTATCGCAAGAAAAAGAGTAAGCCTAAGTCATGATCACAGCGTACATTGCGGTAGGCAGTAACTTGGCTGATCCTGTCAGCCAAGCGAAGCAAGCGATTGAAGCGTTAAAAACGCTGCCTAAATCAGAATTTGTTCAGGCTTCTTCGCTATACAGCAGCACACCAATGGGACCACAAAACCAACCGGATTACATCAATGCGGTTGTGTCGATTAACACCAGTTTGACGCCTATTGAGTTGCTCGATTGCACACAAGCCATTGAGCAAGAACAAGGGCGTGTCCGTAAAGACGAACGTTGGGGACCAAGAACCTTGGACCTCGACATTGTGCTTTATGGCAATGAGGTGATTAATTCCGAGAGGCTGATCGTTCCTCATTATGGAATGAAAGAGCGTGAATTCGTACTCTACCCTCTTGCGGAAATTGCACCAAGTTTACAACTCCCCGATGGGACCGAGGTCTCTAAACTACTGGAACAAGTAGATAGAAACGGCCTCAGTATCTGGCAGTCATAGCCAACTCCTAGTAAGGATAAAACCATGAAAAAAATGACCATCAACGACCTAATCAAGTGGAAGCAAGAAGGTCGTAAATTTGCTACTTCAACCGCTTATGATGCGAGCTTTGCCCAACTGTTTGAAAGCCAAGAAATGCCAGTACTTCTTGTTGGTGATTCTCTAGGTATGGTTTTGCAAGGTCACAACGATACTCTGCCAGTAACGGTCGATGATATCGCTTACCATACTCGTTGCGTACGCGCAGGTAGCCCAAATTGTTTGTTGATGGCTGACATGCCATTCATGAGCTACACCACGCCAGAGCAAGCTTGCGAAAATGCGGCTACACTGATGCGTGCTGGTGCCAATATGGTGAAAATTGAAGGTGGTGACTGGCTAGTCGACACTGTAAAAATGCTCACTGAACGCTCGGTTCCAGTTTGTGCTCACCTTGGTTTAACTCCTCAAGCCGTGAATATTTTTGGTGGTTACAAAGTTCAAGGTCGCGATCAAGAAAAAGCGGACCGCATGGTGAAAGATGCGTTAGCACTGCAAGAAGCAGGCGCTCAAATCGTCTTACTAGAGTGCGTGCCTGCTGAGCTTGCTGAGCGTATTACGCAAGTGCTCGACGTGCCTGTTATCGGTATTGGAGCTGGTAACGTGACAGATGGTCAAATTCTCGTGATGCATGATATGTTCGGTATCTCTGCCAACTACATGCCGAAATTCTCCAAAAACTTTCTTGCTGAAACAGGTGATATGCGCAAAGCCGTTGCTAAATACATTGAAGATGTAGCCAACGGTGTATTCCCAGACGACGCTCATACCATTGCCTAGAGGATAAATGCATGCAAACTTTTGCGGAAATCTCAGCAGTTCGTGAACACCTTAAAACCTTTAAACGTGAAGGTCGTAAAATTGCGTTTGTCCCAACCATGGGCAACCTTCACGAAGGTCACTTAACTTTAGTGCGTAAAGCACGCGAATACGCTGATATCGTTGTCGTAAGCATCTTTGTTAATCCGATGCAGTTTGATCGTGCAGACGATTTAAATAATTACCCGCGTACGCTAGAGGAAGACTTAAGCAAGTTAACCTCTGAAGGGGTCGATGTGGTATTTACGCCGACACCAGAAGTTATCTATCCTGAAGGGCTTGATAAACAAACGTTTGTTGATGTTCCGGGTCTATCGACTATTTTAGAAGGGGCTTCACGCCCTGGTCATTTCCGTGGCGTCACAACCATCGTAAACAAGCTATTTAACATCGTTCAGCCAGATGTGGCCTGTTTTGGTGAGAAAGATTTTCAACAACTTGCTGTTATCCGCAAGATGGTTGTCGATCTTGCGATGGACATTGAAATCATCGGTGTACCAACCGTACGTGAAATGGACGGTTTAGCAATGAGCTCACGTAATGGTCTGCTTACACTTGACGAACGTCAACGTGCGCCAGTACTTGCTCGTACAATGCGTTGGATCAGCAGTGCCATTCGTGGCGGCCGTGATGACTACGCATCGATCATCGAAGATGCGAGCGACCAACTGCGAGCTGCAGGTTTGCACCCTGATGAGATCTTCATTCGTGATGCTCGTACATTACAAGTGATCACACCAGAAACGACACAAGCCGTCATTCTGATGTCTGCGTTCTTAGGCAAAGCTCGTCTTATCGATAACCAAACGGTAGATATGGTTGTCGAAGCGAAGGAAGAAGCAGAGTCTAGTAATACAAACTCAGAGAGCGCAGAGTAAGCTCTGAGCCATCAAGACGTAAAAAGGTCGACTCTTAGTCGACCTTTTTTATTTTCTACGTATAGACGCAATCTAACCCTTCAGGGCGTGTTTTAAACCGCTTGTGCAGCCACATCCACGCTGGAATATCACGTTTTATCATTTTCTCAAGCTCTTGGTTCAAGATACTTGCCGCTTTAATCGCATTACGCCTCTCGAAACGCTCACTGATATCTTTTCCAATATATAACGTGTAATGGTGATTCTTGCTCACTGTGACGCCAGATATGACCGCACACTTTGTTGCGTCTATAAGCACACTAGAGCCCACGGTACTCGCGGCTTGTTCAACAGCAAAGAACGGCGCAAAAACAGAATGGCTGACGCCATAATCATGGTCGGGCAAATACCACAGTCGATGACCATTTTTCAGAACTTTGAGCATTGATTTAACGTCTTTTCGATCAATCATTTGATGCCCAAAACGAGTTCGACCTCGATGTTGAATAAACTCATAAGCAGGGTTCGAATTTGGGCGATAAACGCCATAACCTTTGGCACACTGGCTAAAAATACGAGCGGTTATCTCCAAGTTTAAATGGTGACTGCACACCACCAACACACCACGGCCATTCTTTTCCTCAGCGAGTAAACGATCTTTTCCAACAATAGAGGTTATCCGACGTATCCGCCAATCTGGCCAAAACCAGGCGATCCCCGTTTCGATGATCGCCATTCCCGTATATTGAAAGTTTTTTCGTACTACGTCCTTACATTGCCAGTCCGTAAAATCAGGGAAACACAGCTGGAGATTACGCAGAGCGATCTTGTGTCGGCGCTTCATTACATGCATCGCAACACAACCGATGCTTCTACCTAAGATTCGCAATACTATGTATGGCAGTACATTAACAAGAATCGCTAAAGATCCAAATGCCAGCCATACAGACCAATATTTGGGCTTAAGTAACTGATAGGAGAAAGGCGGCGGCGGGACAATATTCATAGGGTCACTCATTTATTACAAATGATTGAAACCTATCATGATAAAAACTGAATGATTGTATGGGTATGTATTGTTATGCATGCCAAAGAGCAGCATGATTCGCTGCTCTTTGTTGTGTGGGAGAGTCTTAGCTTCTTAGCCCAATACCTTTCGTTACTAAGTAATGAGCAACGGCATACAGCGCTATCACAAACACCGCAAGCACACTGAATGAGGTGACAATACCCACATCCGATACGCCTAAAAAACCATAACGGAACGCATTCACCATGTAGACGATTGGGTTAATCTTAGAGACACCTTGCCAAAATTCAGGCAGTAAGCTGATGGAATAAAAAACACCACCCAAGTAGGTTAACGGGGTCAACACAAATGTAGGAATGATCGAAATATCATCAAACGTTTTTGCATAGACCGCATTGATCAACCCGCCTAGAGCAAATACAACGGATGTCATGAAGACGGTCGCAACAATAATGCCCCAGTGTTCAACTTGCAGATCCACAAACAATAGAGACACACAGGTAACAATAGCGCCAACTAACAAACCTCGAGTCACACCGCCCATTACGTATCCAGCAATAATCACGTAATTTGGCACCGGTGCCACCAGCAGCTCTTCAATGTTCTTCTGTAGTTTTGCACTAAAGAACGAAGACGCCACATTCGAGTATGAATTGGTGATCACCGACATCATGATCAAACCTGGAACTATGTACTCCATGTAGCTAAAGCCGCTCATCTCACCGATTCGAGAGCCAATAAGATTACCGAAAATAATGAAATACAGTGTCATTGTGATAGCTGGCGGTACTAAAGTTTGCACCCAAATACGCGTAAAACGGGTGATCTCTTTGCTCAGCAAGCTACGAAATGCCGTCCAATATAAACCGTACATTTACTTACTCCCTTCTCTTACAATGCTGACAAACAACTCTTCCAGTCGGTTGGCTTTGTTACGCATTGAAAGAACTCTAATACCATGCTCTGTTAACTGACTGAACACTGAGTTCAATCCTTGGCTTTTATCTAGCTCTATCTCTAAAGAGCCATCAACAATACTTTGTCGATTGACGCCTTCAAGCTCAGGCACCTCGCCTTCAGATTCAATGTCTAGGATAAATGTCTCGACGCTTAACTTACCTAGCAACGCCTTCATGGTGGTGTTTTCAATCAACTCACCCCGGTTGATAATGCCGATATTTCGACACAGCATCTCCGCTTCTTCTAGGTAGTGCGTCGTCAAAATAATCGTAATCCCTTGCTCTTGGTTGATCTCTTTCAGAAATTCCCACATTGAGCGGCGTAGTTCAATGTCCACCCCAGCCGTTGGTTCATCCAAAATGAGCAACTGCGGCTCGTGCATCAAAGCTCGGGCGATCATCAAACGGCGCTTCATTCCGCCAGATAAATTACGGGCACGCTCTTTACGTTTTTCCCATAAATCGAGTTTTTTCAGGTACTTTTCAGCTCGTTCTTTGGCTAATACTTTAGACACACCGTAATAGCCCGCTTGCTGCATCACGATTTGTTCAACAGTTTCAAACTGATTGAAGTTGAACTCTTGTGGCACCAAGCCTAAATTCTGTTTGGCCAACTCAAGGTCGGTATCAATGTCATAACCGAAAACTTTCGTCGTCCCAGAAGTTTTGTTCACTAAGGAAGAGATGATGCCGATCGTGGTCGATTTTCCTGCACCATTGGGACCCAGAAGCGCGTAGAAGTCACCCTTTTTCACTTGGAGACTAATACCTTTTAACGCCTCAAAGCCACCTGCATACGTCTTGCGCAGCTGTTCAATTTCTAATGCGTACATAAGGTCGTGATTGCCGTTTGTTTGTGATTACTAATACCGACTCAATGTTTATCAGCGGTTTACTACGAAATCGCCTTGGGTATTGTACTGGAGGTCCATCAGTTTATCGTTGAATAACGATGATTACAATTAAACCTTTCGATAATATTGGAAATATAGTCCCTATCAACGTAAAGGTTATCTGCAAGTAAGGAAAAGTTAGGGAATAAAAAACGCAACAGAGCGCTGTTGCGTTTTTAACGATCAGAGTGATTACGCCGTTATACGCTGATACTGGTCCGCCTCGACATGTGCTACCGCCGCATTCAATGCTTCATAACGGAATTGGTACATATTGTCATTCGGGACAAGATCAATAACGTGGAACTTTTCTAGCTGTTCTCGCGTGCGCTCATTTGGACACAACAAATACACGGCACAATTAGCATCGAGCGCATCTTTAATCGCGTTTTCTAACGCTAAACCGACAGTAACATCAATCATAGGTACATCGGTAAGATCGAGAATCATCACATCATAATCCGAAATACTGGAGTGCTGGCGTGAAATTGCCTTAGAAACACTGAAGATCATTGGGCCCGAAAGATAAAAGAACAGTACTTTGCCATTGGCGCGATCAAGCAAGCCACGCTCGCTGTCAGTTAGCGGCACATCGTCTTCATCCGCGTCGCTGATCGCTTTCACTTGTCTCGCCTGTTCTCGGCTCAGACGCTCAATGATAATAATGTTGGAAATAAAGACGCCCAAGCCCACGGCAACGATAAGATCAACGAACACTGTGAGCAACATAACGCCATACATTACCGCCATTCCGGAAAAGCTAACCTTGTGTGCTCGTTGAATAAAACTCCAATCCAAAATGTTAAAGCCGACATATACTGCAATGCCAGCCAACACAGCCATTGGGATCGGCTCCGTTAATCCACCCGCAACCAATACGACCAATGCAAGCATAAGTGCACGAATCACACCGGACAATGGCGAACGAGCCCCAACTTGAATGTTAGTCACCGTGCCCATGGTTGCGCCCGCGCCAGGTAGTGCACCGAACAAGCCTGAGATCATGTTGGCAAGACCTTGGCCTCGCAGTTCTTTGTCTGAGTCGTGCTCTTTACGAGTCAAGGAATCACCGATAACCGCCGTTAACAAAGTATCGATACAACCTAAGGTGCCGAGCACCAACGCATCAATAACCATCTCAACAAACATATCTGGATCAATATGAGGTGCAACGAGAGAAGGCAATCCTGCCGGGATTTCACCGATACGACGAATGTCTTCCATATCGAAGAGCATCACAGACAACAAAGTCACCGCAACCAACGCCACGAGTTGCGCTGGTACATATTTTCGATATTGCTTAGGGAAGAAAAAGAGAATCCCCAAAGTCAGTAGACCTAAAAACAGTTCACTGAACTTAAGGTTAGAAATGGTTTCCGGCAAAGCAGATAATGTTCCGAGCACTCCTCCAGAAGGAGCAGCATGCCCCATCAAAGGTGATAGCTGCAAAATGATAAGAATCACGCCAATCCCTGACATAAAGCCCGAAATCACGCTATATGGCATCAAGGTAACGTATTTACCCAGTTTTAACGTCCCTAATAGGATTTGGAACGCGCCAGCCATCATAACAACCGTGAAGGTCATGGCCATGCCCGTTTCTGGATACTTCGCCATCATACTGGTTAACACAGCGGTCATGATTACCGTCATTGGCCCTGTTGGTTCTGATATTAACGTATTAGAACCACCAAACAACGAAGCAAACAAACCGACCATTATTGCGCCCCAGAGGCCTGCTTCTGCCCCTGCACCGGATGCAACACCGAACGCTAACGCCAAAGGAAGAGAGATAATCGCCGTGGTTACCCCGCCAAATACATCCCCTTTGAAATTAATATCTTCAAAACGACTACCGAACACTGCTGATTTCCCTGCATTCAATTTTAAAAAGTAAAATGTCATTACTTTAACGAGCCAGGCGAAAATTTAAACCATAAATAGATTAAGGCTAAATTCACACCACAAATAATTAGGCCTAATTTTACGTTTTTATTGATGAAAACTAGTCAGATGAGTCCTGTCTGACGAATATTTAACGAGATCGAAATTGTAACATTGTGTATAGTTACAACACTGATCGCTTGCATGTTCATATAAGCGGCAGCGCTTTTGTCTTTTAAGGGAAGTAGTTTGCAAGATGCCGGAAATTAAACAGTTATTTGAAAACAATTCAAAATGGTCTCAAGAGATCAAATCTGATCGACCTGAATACTTCGCAAAACTCGCAGAGGGTCAAAAGCCCGATTTTCTTTGGATTGGCTGTTCTGATAGCCGTGTCCCTGCCGAGCGACTAACCGGACTATACTCGGGTGAACTATTCGTTCATCGGAATGTTGCAAACCAAGTCATCCATACTGATCTCAACTGTCTGTCCGTCGTTCAATACGCCGTAGACGTTCTTAAGGTTAAGCACATCATTGTCTGTGGACACTATGGCTGTGGTGGCGTAAACGCTGCCATTGATAACCCTAAGCTAGGTCTTATTAATAATTGGCTGTTACATATCAGAGATATCTATTTCAAACACCGCACTTACCTAGATCAAATGCCGCAGCAAGATCGAGCAGATAAACTAGGCGAGCTTAATGTCGCAGAGCAAGTGTACAACTTGGGTAACTCAACCATCCTGCAAAACGCTTGGGAGCGTGGGCAAGATGTTGAAATTCATGGCGTGGTATACGGAATTGAAGATGGTCGCTTAGAGTACTTAGGCATTCGTTCTAACTCGAAGGAAACCGTAGAAGCGTCTTATCAGAAAGCTCTTTCGACGATTCTAAATACAGACAACAAGCTGCTTTGTCGCTAAGCTACATCTAAAAATTGAACAAAAAACGCCCATCTGAGATGGGCGTTTTTTTATATTTTTAATGCTGCTCTCAATGATTATTCTTGAGGTACAACTTTACCGATGTATGGTAAGTGGCGGTATTTCTGCGCGTAATCAATACCCACACCAACGACAAACTCATCTGGGATTTCAAAACCAATCCAATCCACAGGAACATTCACTTCACGACGAGATGGTTTATCTAAGAGCGTACAAATCGCGATAGACTTCGGCTCACGCAGCGATAAGATCTCACGGATTTTATTTAGTGTGTTACCTGTATCAATGATGTCTTCAACAAGCAAAATGTCTTTGCCTTTGATGTCATCATCCAAATCTTTCAAGATACGAACGTCACGTGAACTTTCCATTGTGTTGCCGTAGCTTGACGCTGTCATAAAATCAACTTGGTGAGTCAGTTCGATAGCACGTGCCAAGTCTGCCATAAATACAAATGAGCCACGCAATAAGCCTACCAACACAAGATCTTCACTACCTTGATAACGCTCTGTAATTTGTTTGCCTAATTCACGAACTCGTTCCTGAACTTCTTGCTCAGAAATCATGACTTCTATTGTATGTTTCATACTGTGCTCAATCTAATTTGTGGGTTGAGGTAAGTCGCACGCAAACGATCACCTAATCTTACGGCGTGTAGTGTATCACCACGTTCATTGGGTTGAAAGTCACATCCTGTTGCCAAAAAATCTTGGAAGAAGGTCTTAGTTTTATAAAGTTCATAGCTAATTTTATCAATAATAATGACATTACTGTATATAAATTGTTCTACAGATGTTGACCTTGTTGATATGCACCATTACACTCATCACTGCTTTAAGCAACTATTAAAATAATCAATTAGGGGGTTATCCCCAATATCAACTCAAATGGCAAGGAAAATGGATATGGACTCAATTGCAAAGAGACCTAGAACTAGGCTTTCCCCGATCAAACGTAAGCAACAGTTAATGGAAATCGCATTGGAAGTGTTTGCGCGCCGCGGCATCGGTCGTGGTGGTCACGCAGATATCGCAGAAATTGCTCAAGTTTCTGTGGCGACCGTTTTTAACTACTTCCCGACTCGTGAAGACTTAGTTGATGAAGTACTCAACCACGTCGTACGTCAGTTCTCGAACTTCCTATCGGATAACATTGACTTAGACTTACACGCGCGTGAAAACATCGCCAATATTACTAATGCGATGATCGAGCTTGTCAGCCAAGATTGTCACTGGCTAAAAGTTTGGTTCGAGTGGAGCGCTTCAACACGTGATGAAGTATGGCCATTGTTTGTTTCAACTAACCGTACTAACCAGTTGCTGGTACAAAACATGTTCATTAAAGCAATTGAACGTGGCGAAGTATGTGACCAGCACGATTCAGAACACTTGGCAAACTTGTTCCACGGTATTTGTTACTCACTGTTTGTCCAAGCGAACCGTGCAAAAAGTGAAGCGGAACTTAAGCACCTTGTTAGTTCATACTTAGACATGCTTTGCATTTACAACCGTGAACACTAAAGCTTAACTCACGATATATATCAGCCCACCGTTTGGTGGGCTTTTTATTGTCTGCTGTCAGCTGAACACACGTTTTATATTCCTAACTAACAAACATAAAAAAACCGCTGCAATGCAGCGGCTTCTATCATTCAGTCAGAAAAAACTTACTTCTTCTTAACTGCTTTTTTGTTTGGCAGGTCAGTGATAGAACCTTCAAATACTTCAGCAGCTAGACCTACAGACTCGTGTAGAGTTGGGTGAGCGTGGATAGTCAGAGCGATATCTTCTGCATCACAGCCCATCTCAATTGCAAGGCCGATTTCGCCTAGTAGTTCACCACCGTTAGTACCAACGATAGCACCACCGATTACGCGGTGAGTTTCTTTGTCGAAGATTAGCTTAGTCATACCGTCTGCACAGTCAGATGCGATTGCACGACCTGATGCAGCCCAAGGGAATGTTGCCACTTCGTACTTGATTCCTTCTTCTTTTGCTTCTTTCTCAGTCTTACCAACCCAAGCCACTTCTGGCTCAGTGTACGCGATTGAAGGAATAACTTTAGGGTCAAAGTAGTGCTTCTTACCAGAGATAACTTCAGCAGCTACGTGACCTTCATGCACACCTTTGTGAGCAAGCATTGGTTGACCAACGATATCACCGATCGCGAAGATGTGAGGAACGTTAGTACGCATTTGCTTATCAACGTTGATGAAGCCACGCTCGTCAATTTCTAGACCCGCTTTTTCACCGTCGATTAGCTTACCATTTGGTACACGACCGATAGCAACTAGAACCGCATCGTAACGCTCAGCTTCAGCTGGCGCTTTCTTGCCTTCCATTGAAACGTAGATACCGTCTTCTTTTGCTTCAACTGCTGTTACTTTCGTTTCTAGCATTAGCTTGAACTTGTCTTTGATACGCTTAGTAAATACTTTCACGATATCTTTGTCTGCTGCAGGAATTACCTGGTCAAACATTTCAACAACTTCAACTTTAGAACCTAGAGAGTGGTAAACCGTACCCATTTCTAGACCGATGATACCACCACCCATGATAAGCAGTTTTTCTGGCACTTCTTTTAGTTCAAGAGCGTCAGTAGAGTCCCAAATACGTGGGTCTTCATGCGGGATAAATGGCAGTTTGATTGGACGAGAACCAGCCGCAACGATTGCGTTGTCAAAGTTAACAACTGTTGGCTCACCTTCGCCTTCTACAAGGATAGAGTTAGGGCCAGTGAACTTACCGTAACCGTTAACTACTGTTACGTTACGCATCTTAGCCATGCCGCTTAGGCCGCCAGTTAGTTGGTTAACAACTTTTTCTTTCCAGATGCGGATTTTGCTGATGTCTGTTTGAGGCTCACCGAACACAACGCCGTGGTCAGCCATCGCTTTCGCTTCTTCAATTACTTTAGAAACGTGAAGCAGTGCTTTAGATGGGATACAACCCACGTTCAGACATACACCGCCAAGCGTGCTGTAACGTTCAACTAGTACAGTTTCAAGACCTAAGTCCGCACAACGGAATGCAGCGGAGTAACCAGCAGGACCAGAACCAAGTACAACAACTTGGGCTTTAATTTCTTTGCTCATTTTGACCTCTTGTAGTCATTATCCCTAACAGGCTGAGTGGGTATCGATTTTTTATGTTTAAGAGAGATTTGTTTTAAACAGTTATTTTCAGACCGCTAACAGTTTACAGAGATGTTAATGGTGTGAAAAGTAAATCAATTTAGCCTGTGAGCTAGACAACAATTCGATTGTGAAAACCCTGAACGAAGCAAGGCTGATAACCAAATTGTCGGTAATTATGATTAGCAGAGGCGGCTAAGTTGCCGCCTCTCATTCATCTAATTTCTATTACAGAACTAGACGACGAATGTCAGATAGACATGAGTTTAGGTAAGTGATGAAGCGCGCACCTTCAGCACCATCGATCACACGGTGGTCGTATGATAGAGATAGTGGAAGTTGTAGACGCGGTTCGAACTCTTTACCGTTCCATACCGGTTTCATTTCTGACTTAGACACACCTAGGATACCAACTTCTGGCGCGTTTACGATTGGAGTAAACGCCGTACCGCCGATACCGCCTAGGCTAGAGATAGTGAAACAGCCACCTTGCATGTCAGCAGCAGTTAGCTTACCTGCACGTGCTTTCTTAGAAACAGCCATTAGCTCTTCAGATAGCTCGTAGATGCCTTTCTTGTTCACATCTTTAAATACAGGAACAACTAGACCGTTTGGTGTATCTACCGCAATACCAACATTCACGTATTTCTTCAGAATTAGGCTCTCACCGTCTTCTGATAGAGAAGAGTTGAACGCTGGGAACGCTTCAAGCGCTTTAGCTACCGCTTTCATGATGAACACAAGTGGTGTGATCTTCATGCCAGTGTCTTTCTTCGCTTCAATCGCGTTTTGCTCTTTACGGAATGCTTCAAGAGCCGTGATGTCTGCGTTATCCCACTGTGTAACGTGCGGGATCATTACCCAGTTACGGTGTAGGTTAGCGCCAGAGATCTTCTTAATGCGAGATAGCGGTTGAACTTCTGTCTCACCAAACTTGCTGAAGTCCACTTTTGGCCATGGTAGTAGACCAAGAGCCGCGCCGTCGCCTTTGCCAGATGCTGCTGCACCTGCGCCAGACTCAAGACGCTTAAGTGCATCTTTCACGTAAGCTTGAACGTCTTCTTTTAGGATACGGCTCTTACGACCAGAACCTTTAACCTTAGAAAGATTAACGCCAAACTCACGCGCTAGACGACGAACAACTGGAGACGCATGAGCGTACTCATCGTTTTCTTTGAAATCGCCAGTCGCTGCTGGAGCTGCTGCCGCTGGAGCTTCTGCTTTAGGAGCTGGAGCTGCAGGTGCTGCCGCTTGAGCTGGAGCCGCTGCAGGAGCAGGTGCTGCGCCCGCCACAGGGGTCCCTGCGACTTCAAATACCATGATTAGTGAGCCAGTAGACACTTTGTCGCCAGCTGCAATCTTGATTTCTTTAACCGTACCAGCAAATGGTGCAGGAACTTCCATAGAAGCTTTGTCACCTTCAACAGTGATTAGAGATTGCTCTTCTTCCACTGTGTCGCCAACGGCAACCATGATCTCAGTAACTTCAACTTCGTCGCCGCCGATATCTGGAACGTTCACTTCTTTTGTCGCAGACGCTGCTGGAGCTGCTGCCGCAGGAGTTTCAGCTGCCGCTGGTGCTGCTGGAGCACCTGAACCTGCTGTTTCGAATACCATGATAAGTGAGCCAGTCGATACTTTATCGCCTGCTGCAACTTTGATCTCTTTTAGAATACCTGCGAATGGCGCTGGAACTTCCATAGAAGCTTTGTCGCCTTCAACAGTTAGAAGAGATTGCTCTTCTTCGATGCTGTCGCCAACAGCAACCATGATTTCAGTAACTTCTACTTCATCACCACCGATGTCTGGTACGTGAACTTCTTTTAGTTCTGCCGCTGCTGCTGGAGCTGGAGCTGCTGCTGCTGGAGCTGCTTCTGCCGCAGGAGCAGGTGCAGCGTCAGCTGCACCCTCGGCTTCGAAAATCATGATTAGAGAACCAGTAGAAACCTTGTCGCCTTCTGAAACTTTGATTTCTTTAACGATACCCGCTTGAGAAGCAGGAACTTCCATAGAAGCTTTATCGCCTTCAACTGTGATCAGAGACTGCTCTTCTTCAACCTTGTCGCCAACGCTTACAAGAATCTCAGTAACTTCAACCTCATCCGCACCGATGTCTGGTACATTAATTTCGATTGCCATTTCTTATCTACCTTCTTAATTAAGCGTATAGCGGGTTTGTTTTCTCTGTGTCGATGTCGAATTTCTTAATTGCTTCTGCAACTACAGATTTCTCAACTTCGCCACGTTTCGCTAGTTCAGTTAGCGCTGCTACTACTACGTAACCTGCGTTCACTTCGAAGTGACGACGTAGGTTTTCACGGCTGTCTGAACGACCGAAGCCATCAGTACCAAGCACTTTGAAAGACTCAGCAGGAATGTATGCACGAACCTGCTCTGCGTAGTTCTTCATGTAGTCAGTTGCTGCGATAGCAGGCTCAGTACCCATTACTGTTTGGATGTAAGGTACTTTTGCTTCCGCTTCTGGGTGAAGCATGTTGAAACGCTCTGCATCTTGACCATCGCGAGTTAGTTCGTTGAATGACGTTACAGAGTAAACATCAGAAGCAACACCGTAATCTTCGCTTAGGATTTGAGCTGCTTTACGTACTTCATTCATGATAGTACCAGAGCTCATTAGCTGAACTTTCGCTTTGTCGCCAGTGTAAGTTTCTAGCTTGTAGATACCTTTACGGATGCCTTCTTCAGCGCCTTCTGGCATTGCTGGCATTGCGTAGTTTTCGTTCATTAGCGTTAGGTAGTAGAACACGTTTTCTTGTTCTGGACCGTACATGCGACGGATACCGTCTTGCATGATTACTGCTACTTCGTACGCGAATGTTGGGTCGTAAGAAATACAGTTAGGAACCGTACCCGCCAAAATGTGCGAGTGGCCGTCTTCGTGCTGTAGACCTTCACCGTTCAACGTTGTACGACCCGCAGTTGCACCTAGTAGGAAACCACGTGCTTGTTGGTCACCAGCCATCCACGCCATGTCTCCAACACGTTGGAAGCCGAACATTGAGTAGTAGATGTAGAACGGGATCATTGGTAGGTCGTTTGTCGAGTATGAAGTCGCAGCAGCAACCCATGAAGACATAGCACCTAGCTCGTTGATACCTTCTTGTAGAACCTGACCTGAAGTCGCTTCTTTGTAGTAAGAAACAACGCCACGATCTTCTGGTGTGTAAGTTTGGCCGTGCGGGTTGTAGATACCGATTTGACGGAACAGACCTTCCATACCGAATGTACGCGCTTCGTCAGCAATGATAGGAACGATGTTCTTACCAATGTTCTTGTTCTTAAGTAGAACGTTCAGTGCACGTACGAATGCCATAGTAGAAGAGATATCACGCTTCTGTTCTTCTAGTAGTGGCTTGAATTCTTCTAGCTCAGGAACGATGAATTCTTGAGTGAATTTTGGTAGACGCTGTGGTGTGTAGCCGTGTAGCGCTTTACGACGAGCGTGTAGGTATTCGTACTCTTTTGAACCTTCTTCAAGTTTCAGGTACGGAAGTTCTTTCACAGCTTCGTCAGTTAGGATGTCTTGAAGACCTAGACGATCACGTAGGTGTAGTACGTGAGTCATGTCCATCTTCTTAACTTGGTGCGCGATGTTCTTACCTTCAGCCGCTTCACCCATGCCGTAACCTTTAACAGTCTTAGCTAGGATTACTGTTGGACGACCTTTAGTTTCTGCCGCGTTTTTGTATGCCGCGTATAGCTTAGAAGACTCGTGACCACCACGCTTAAGTGCGAAGATTTCGTCATCAGTCATGTCAGCAACAAGTGCCGCTGTCTCTGGGTACTTACCAAAGAAGTGCTCACGTACGTACGCGCCATCTTTTGATTTGAATGTTTGGTAGTCGCCATCGATCGTTTCGTTCATAAGCTGTAGAAGCTTACCAGAAGTATCTTTAGCTAGTAGTGAATCCCAGTTGTTACCCCAGATTACTTTCACTACGTTCCAACCAGCACCTTTGAACAGACCTTCAAGTTCTTGAATGATCTTACCGTTACCCATTACAGGGCCATCTAGACGCTGTAGGTTACAGTTGATTAGGAAACATAGGTTGTCTAGTTTCTCACGCGCAGCGAAAGAGATAGCACCACGTGATTCTGGCTCATCCATCTCACCGTCACCTAGGAACGCGTAAACGCGCTGCTCTGAAGTATCTTTAAGACCACGGCCTTCTAGGTACTTAAGGAAACGAGCTTGGTAGATAGAAGCGATTGGACCTAGGCCCATCGATACTGTCGGGAACTGCCAGAATTCAGGCATCAGTTTAGGGTGCGGGTATGAAGGAATACCTTTGCCGTCTACTTCTTGACGGAAGTTGTCTAGCTGCTCTTCAGTTAGACGACCTTCAACGAATGCACGTGAGTAGATACCTGGTGAAATGTGACCTTGGTAGTAAACTAGGTCGCCACCGTCCTTCTCGTTTGGCGCACGGAAGAAGTGGTTGAAACATGTCTCGTAGAACGCAGCAGAAGACTGGAAAGACGCCATGTGGCCGCCTAGCTCTAGGTCTTTCTTAGATGCACGTAGAACGATCATGATAGCGTTCCAACGAATAATTGAGCGAATACGACGCTCAAGTGTTGTGTCACCTGGGTATGCTGGTTCTTGGTCTGCAGGAATCGTGTTGATGTAGTTAGTTGTGATACCTGTTGGCATATCAACACCGTCTAGACGTGCTTTATCTAGAACTTGCTCTAATAGGAATTGAGCACGCTCTAGACCTTCTTCACGTACAACTGACTCAAGCGCTTGTAGCCATTCTTGAGTTTCCAGTGCATCTACGTCATGCTTCATATCAGACATGGCGATCTATCCTTCTGTTGGTTGGATCTACTTATTTAAGTAACGCTCTTACGAGTCATTACCCTGCTGAATTCGACGTAGAGAACGCTCTCGTCGAGACTCTTCTCGAGTCAAATCCAACAATGTTTCTTCGATGTAAGCCAAGTGCGAGTGGGACATTTCTCGCGCCTTTTCAGGCTGACCAGAAACAATCGCATCCACGATATTGGCTCGGTGTTTACTGACTTTCTCGACCGCTTCTGGGCGGCGACGTAGTAATTTAAAATTTTGTAGAATATTTTGCTCAAGCAAAGGCGCTAAGCTTCGAACAATGTGCAACAAAACCACGTTGTGCGCGGCTTCTGTCAAAGCGATCAAAAATTGCATCACTTCCGCAGATTCAGCTTCGATATCGTTGTTTGCTTGCTCTTGGCTAATGCGTTCAAGGCAACCTTGAATACGCGCAAAATCTTCTTCGGTACCACGTAAAGCTGCAAAGTAAGCTGAAATTCCTTCCATTGCATGACGAGACTCAAGCACATCAAGCTGGGTTTCAGAATGACTAGACAACAAATTCAACAAGGGATCTGAAAAGCTCTTCCAGATATTCTCACTTACGAATGTTCCGCCACCTTGGCGACGAGTTAACAAACGCTTCGCTTCTAAGCGTTGAATGGCTTCTCGGACTGAAGGACGAGACACATCGAACTGTCTTGCCAGTTCTCGCTCTGGAGGCAGTTGTTGCCCCGGAGACAATGTTCCTTCCACTATCAACCTTTCTAACTCTTGTTCTATAACATCAGAGAGTTTTGGCTGACGAATCCTTTGATAAGCCATAATTTATTGTTCTTCTACTCTTGCAGGTAATTGGTAATACCAATTTTAAGTTGGTGCAGAAATTAACATAATTAAAACGCCACTGTCCAGCCGAAAATTGACCTAAATCATAGAACGAGCTTACTTCCAACACTCTGATAACAATCGACTGTTAAAACAGCAATAGAATTGGTATGACCAATTACATAAAGCATACAAATGGGAAGTCGACGTGCTAGCAATTTTGGAAAAGAAATACAGAAAATGACAAAATTATCAGTCTATTTCTTCACCAAAACGGCGTATACGAGCGTAAAAATGTAGTTAACTTTTAACAATCATTAATATTTCTGGTATCAAAAAAAGGCATACCTGATCGTATGCCTTATTTATTTCGCTTTTTTGAATTTACACTTTCGCTACAAATCAACGCTGTATAAGCTGTCTATATTTCACCCAATCAAAGCTTAGACCAGGATCGCTTTTTCTCAAGGGCGCAATATATTGATGACCGGTAATTCGTGGCGGGGTGATTTGAGGATAAGACTGCATAATCACCTCAGTGATCTCTGCAAGTGATTGATATTGCGCTTCTGTGTAGGCAGTAAATTCAGTCCCTTCAAGCTCGATACCAATGGAATAGTCATTACAACGCTCCCTACCCGCGAAACTGGATTGACCGGCATGCCATGCTCTATCGAGAAAAGAAACAAATTGAACAACCTCGCCGTTTCTCTTAATCAAGCAATGTGCAGAAACGCCCATTTTGTGAATAACTTCAAAAAATGGATGTGCGTTTGGGTCTAGCTTGCCAGTGAAGAAGTCCTCTATATATGGTCCACCAAACTGCCCAGGAGGCAAACTGATGTTGTGTACCACCAGTAGAGAGATGTCGTTTGTATCAGAGCGGGCATCAAAAAATGGTGACGGAACATGCTTTGCCTGTGTCAGCCAGCCATTCTCTATAATTGGGCGCATATCAACCTCTCTACTTTGCAAATTAACTGCTGAAATTATTGACACCGGAGAGTATCATTCGTTGCCATCTCCCTTTCAAGACAAGATTTGCGATGAAGAACACACACAACATTCAAGAACGCCTAGAATACCTTAAACAACAACTCCCTTTAGAGATCACTCGCTCTGTCGCTGATACCTTAAAAGAAGATCTAGGTGGCAGTGTCGACGCAGATAACGACATTACTGCATCTTTGATCCCTGCCGATGCGGTTAATACCGCAACGATTATTACTCGAGAGCATGGTGTGTTCTGTGGTCAAGCATGGGCTGATGAAGTTTTTAAGCAGCTCGGTGGTAAGGTCAGCATTGAATGGCACGTAAAGGACGGCGATAAAGTCGAGCCTAACCAAACCTTTTGCACGCTGACAGGTCCTGCTCGTGACTTGTTGACTGGTGAGCGTAACGCAATGAACTTCATCCAAACGTTGTCTGGCTGCGCAACAGTTACCGCAGAGTACGCTGAAAAAATCGCGCATACTGAGTGTCGTCTACTAGACACACGCAAAACAATTCCTGGTCTGCGTAGCGCACTAAAATACGCCGTGACGTGTGGTGGTGGCTTTAACCATCGCATCGGCGTGTTCGACGCTTACCTCATTAAAGAAAACCACATTATTGCTTGTGGTGGCATCACTCAAGCCATCCAAAAAGCGAAAGAGCTTAACCCAGGCAAACCGGTAGAAGTAGAAACGGAAAGCTTAGAAGAGTTGAAACAAGCGATAGAGGCTGGTGCCGACATCATCATGCTCGATAACTTCACAAAAGAAATGATGCGTGAAGCCGTCGCGATTAACGCAGGTCGTGCCGCTTTAGAAAACTCCGGCAACATTACGCTAGAGACCATCGCAGAATACGCAGAAACCGGTGTCGATTACATTTCGGTAGGCGCGTTGACTAAGCATCTAAAAGCGATGGATCTTTCGATGCGCTTCAAATAATAAAAGCAACAAATCTCAAATTACTTCAACTAACTCAGTGATTTGTGAGTAATTCATCATTTAAAAGGGCCAATTGGCCCTTTCTTTTTATCCACTAAAAAAATAGCACTACTCGCAAAACTCTGCATGCGATATGCAACTTTTCACCAAAGAGTTTTATCTCACTCGAGAGCCCATCCCTTCCCCATTTTCAACCAACCTTAACTCTCCATAATCTTTCGCCAATGCAAGAGCATTATTAATTTTTAGGAAAGGGTTAAAAATGAAAAACAGTAAACAGAAAAAACAACAGGGTTTTACTCTTATTGAGTTAATGATTGTGGTAGCGATTATCGGTGTACTGTCGGCAATTGCAGTCCCAGCATATAAAGATTATGTGTCGAAGAGTGAGCTAGCATCTGGCTTTGCTACCATAAAATCAGTAATCACTCCTGCCGAATTATATATACAAGAAAATGGCGCTATATCTGGTGCAAGCCCTAGTGACCTAGGAGTATCTGCTGGTGCTAACAGTCTGGGAACTCTATCTATAAGTGGCAACACAGTTGTATTTACTCACAACAATGGTGCTGTATCTGGTGCAGCTTTCACTTATAGTAGAGACACTAGTTCCGGTTGGACATGCAGTTTAGATGTAACAGCTATCTCGCCAGCACCAACTAAACCTAAAGGTTGCTCATAAGTGCTAAGCAACCTATCAACAGTTCTTCGTCAAGCTGGAATACTGACTTTTGCCCAAGAAGAACTGTTACTTGAGCAAGTCAAAGCCTCTGGCATCTCGATGCCAGAGGCTTTACTCAGTTCTGGATTATTTACATCAAGCGAACTCGCTGAGCACTTAAGTTCTCTCTTTGGTTTAAATCAGCCCGAGTTATCTCAGTACGAGTACGCCTCGCTTTGTCAGCAACTTGGCCTTAGGGAATTAATCACACGGCATAACGCACTCCCACTCCAGCGTACGACTTCAACGTTATTACTCGCCGTTGCCGACCCCACGAACCAACAAGCAGAAGACGATTTCCGCTTTGCCACTGGTTTACAGATTGAATTGGTGTTGGCGGATTTTCGTCAACTCAGCGCGGCAATTCGACGCTTATATGGTCGTTCATTGAGTCATGAGAAGTCCGGGTTAAAAGAGATCAACCAAGAAGAGTTAGCCAATCTGGTTGACGTGGGCGCAGATGAAATCGACAACATTGAAGACTTGAGCCAAGATGAGTCTCCTGTTAGCCGTTACATAAACCAAATTCTGTTGGACGCTGTGCGCAAAGGCGCATCCGATATCCACTTTGAACCTTATGAAAAGATGTACCGCGTTCGCCTACGTTGCGATGGCATCTTAATCGAAACACAGCAGCCGCCAAGCCACTTAAGTCGTCGCTTATCTGCTCGTATCAAAATCCTCTCTAAACTTGATATTGCAGAGCGACGTTTACCACAAGACGGGCGTATTAAGCTCAAGTTGAATCAAGACACCGCAATTGATATGCGTGTATCCACGCTACCTACTCTATTCGGAGAGAAAATTGTATTACGACTGCTCGACAGCAGCTCTGCGTCACTGGATATCGACAAGCTTGGTTATAGCGAACAACAAAAACAATTGTACTTGGATGCGCTGCGTCGCCCACAAGGCATGATTCTGATGACAGGCCCAACCGGGAGCGGAAAAACCGTTTCTCTGTACACTGGGCTGAGTATTCTCAATAAGCCAGAGATCAACATTTCCACGGCAGAAGACCCAGTAGAAATTAACTTATCGGGCATTAACCAAGTTCAAGTTCAGCCTAAGATTGGTTTTGGTTTTGCCGAAGCCCTGCGCTCTTTCTTACGTCAAGACCCCGATGTAGTAATGGTCGGTGAGATTCGTGATTTAGATACCGCCGAAATCGCTATAAAAGCATCGCAAACCGGTCACTTAGTACTTTCAACCTTGCATACCAATTCTGCGGCTGAAACGGTGATTCGTTTATCAAACATGGGCGTAGAAAGCTTTAACTTGGCCTCATCTCTTAGTTTGATTATTGCCCAGCGCTTGGCCCGAAAACTGTGCTCGCACTGCAAACAGTCGCAAGAGCTTACCGTTCAGCTACAACATCTCGGAATTCAAACAAGCGACAACATTTTTAAAGCCAATCCCGATGGATGCAATGAGTGTACCCATGGTTATTCCGGCCGAACGGGGATTTATGAAGTGATGCGCTTTGATGAATTTCTTTCCGAAGCGCTTATTAAAGGTGCCTCGGTACATGAACTAGAAAAACTCGCCATCGCAAATGGTATGAGCACGTTACAAATGTCGGGCATAGAAAAACTCAAACAAGGGATCACAAGTTTTAGTGAACTACAGCGCGTACTTTATTTTTAATCCTTTAATCAGCAGTCACCTCTATGAAAAGCACTACACCACAACTTAAAAACTTCCGCTGGAAAGGCATCAACAGTTCAGGCAAAAAGACGTCTGGACAAACCCTCGCGATGACAGAAATTGAAGTACGCGAGCGTCTAGACGCACAGCACATCAAGATCAAGAAGTTAAAGAAAAGCAGTATCTCGTTTCTCACTAAACTCAGCCATCGCGTGAAAGGCAGAGACATCACGGTGTTCACCCGTCAGATTTCGACGATGTTGATAACTGGTGTGCCCTTAGTTCAGGCTTTAAAATTGGTCTCAGAAAACCATAAAAAAGCAGAGATGAAATCCATTTTGATGAGCGTGACACGCGCCGTTGAAGCCGGTACGCCCATGTCAAAAGCCATGCGCACTGCAAGTGAACACTTTGACCCACTCTATACCGACCTTATCGCAACAGGTGAGCAATCCGGCAACTTAGCGGAAGTGTTCGAGCGCTTAGCCACCTACCGAGAAAAAAATGAGCAGCTTCGTGCGAAAGTGATCAAAGCACTGATTTACCCAGCCATGGTAGTGCTAGTAGCGTTAGGCGTGTCGTTTATCATGCTCACCAAAGTCATTCCCGAGTTCGAAAAAATGTTTGTTGGTTTTGGTGCTGACTTACCTTGGTTTACCAGGCAAGTGTTGGATCTTTCCGCCTGGACACAAAACTGGAGCCCCTTTATAGCACTAGGCTCTATCAGTCTATTCATCTCGGCGAGAATCCTCTCTAAGCGTTCAGATTCTTTTCGCTTAATGCTCAACCGCTCTGTGCTTAAATTTCCTGTTCTGGGCCCTGTATTATCAAAAGCCGCTATCGCCAAATTTAGTCGAACACTCGCCACAAGCTTTACAGCGGGTATTCCAATTCTAACCAGTTTAAAAACCACATCAAAAACCTCAGGAAACTTACACTATCAACTCGCCATAGAAGAAGTTTACCGTGATACCGCCGCAGGTATGCCAATGTATGTTGCCATGCGTAACTGTAATGTGTTCCCTGAATTAGTGTTACAAATGGTCATGATCGGTGAAGAGTCTGGTCGACTTGACGATATGCTCAATAAAGTTGCAACTATCTACGAGTTTGAAGTCGATAACACCGTCGACAACCTTAGTAAAATTCTAGAGCCGCTAATTATCGTTTTTTTAGGCATCGTTGTTGGCGGATTAGTGACAGCAATGTACTTGCCAATCTTTAACTTAATGAGTGTATTGGGCTAGAATGAGCTGTTAACTCCTTTAAAACAGCATCTTGCTGATTTCACTCATCGCTCAAGAGACAAATATGGAAGTATTCCAGTACTACCCTTGGCTATTCGTTGTGTTTGCCACCATCTTCGGTCTGATCGTGGGTAGCTTCCTCAATGTGGTTATTTATCGACTACCTAAAATCATGGAACTAGAATGGCGACGCGAATGTGCCGAATCATTTCCTGAATACAAAATAGAACCTCCTAAAGAAGTGCTGACCTTGAGCGTCCCACGCTCCTCCTGTCAGAAGTGCGCAACGCCGATACGTATTCGAGACAACATCCCTGTGATTAGCTGGCTGCTTTTAAAAGGCAAATGCCACAACTGTCAGACAGCCATTAGCGCACGCTATCCACTGATTGAACTGCTCACTGCATTCTGCTCAGGCTTTGTCGCTTACCACTTTGGTTTTAGTTACTTTACCGTTGCCCTACTCTTTTTCACTTTTATCTTAATCGCCGCAACATTTATCGATCTCGATACTATGTTGTTACCTGACCAATTAACATTACCATTAACTTGGGCTGGCATTGCCTTAGCATTAGTCGAAATAAGTCCTGTTACTCTACAAGATTCTGTCATTGGTGCTATTGCTGGTTACCTATGTCTCTGGTCCGTTTACTGGGGCTTTAAGTTACTTACCGGTAAAGAAGGAATGGGATATGGTGATTTTAAACTACTCGCAGCACTAGGGGCTTGGCTGGGCTGGCAGTCACTGCCGATGATCATTCTACTTTCTTCTGTGGTTGGCATCGTATTTGGCATCATTCAACTACGCTTGCAAAAACAGGGAATTGAAAAAGCTTTTCCTTTCGGTCCTTACTTAGCAATTGCTGGTTGGATAAGCTTAATTTGGGGCGACCAGATTTTAAACTGGTACTTTACTTCAGTTCTAGGAGTGTAAATGGCTTTGGTTATTGGTTTAACAGGTGGTATCGCTAGCGGTAAAACAACCGTCGCGAATCTGTTCAAACAACAATTTAAAATCGATATCGTCGATGCAGACATTGTAGCAAGAGAAGTTGTCGAGCCAGGCACTCCCGGCCTAAACGCGATTATTGAACATTTTGGTCACGATATCGTTCGTGAAGACCAAACTTTAGATCGCGCAAAGCTGAGAGAGAAAATCTTTTCAAACTCAGATGAAAAAGCATGGCTCAACGCACTGTTGCACCCGATAATTCGTGAAAAGATGATCGAAGATTTGCAGCAAGTCACCTCAGAGTATGCGTTACTTGTGGTGCCGTTGCTCGTAGAAAACAAGCTAGACAGTTTGTGTGATCGAGTTCTTGTCGTTGATGTAGAACCGAATACACAGATATCTCGCACGATGAAACGAGACAATGTGAGTGAAGAACAAGCTCGCGCTATCCTTGCCTCTCAAGCATCAAGAGAGCAAAGACTCGCGCTTGCAGACGATGTGGTTAAGAATAATCCAAGTGACCCAGATCTTTTGCTTCAAATCACAGATTTGCACGAAAAGTACCTAGCCATGTGTAAGAAAAATCTGCGAAAATAGGAACGAAACTCACAAAGGCTTATGTCGATGACCACGCACAAATTTGAACATCCGTTAAATGAGAAAACTCGTATTTATCTAAGAGTGGAGTCTCTGCTGCGTCAGGCTCACTTGGCCTCTGGGTTTAGCGAAAATCACCAGTACCAACTGTTTTTCCGTGCGTTATTCGATATGGTTGAAATCTTCGAACAGATCCAGCTAAAAAGTGAACTGGCCAAAGATTTAGAGAAACAACGACTGTCGTACCGCCATTGGCTAAATGTTGATGGCGTCGATCAAGACGCATTAAATACCCTACTACAAGAGATAGATGTCGTTCATAGCCAACTGATGGGTGCAGAGCGTTTTGGTCAAGCACTAAAAGAAGATCGCTTCTTAAGCTCTATCCGCCAACGCTTTAATCTACCGGGTGGTTCATGCTGTTTTGATTTGCCAGCGTTACATTACTGGCTTCACCTACCCATTGAACGTAAAAAGCATGATGCACAGCAGTGGCAAGTAAGCTTAAAGCCCTTATCTGATGCGCTTTCGCTATGGTTGAAACTCACCAGAGAGACCGGACATTTCAAAGCTCAAATCGGTCGTGCGGGTTTCTTCCAAAGTGACGCTGATGAAGCCAATATTCTAAGGCTCCACATCCCAATGGAATATGGCGTTTATCCTATGATTTCTGGCCATAAAAACCGCTTTGCGATAAAGTTTATGTCGTTTGAAAACGGTCAAGCGTGCACACAAGATATTGAGTTTGAACTTGCTGTGTGCAGCTAAGACGACACTAAGCCTCACCCCCACAATCTAAAATTCAACGCTTTATTGTGCGTATATTGGATAAAATTTCGTAGCAGCAATAGCGCGTTGAATAAGCCATCTTGAATTCATTTAGGTATACTACCCTTTAACACCAATTAGTAATGGGACGCTCAACTATGTCTAAAATTACCATCGTTCAATGCCCACAATGTGGCGCCGACGTAGAATGGGGAGAACAAAGTCCTCATCGCCCTTTCTGCAGTAAACAATGCCAAATGATTGATTTTGGTGAATGGGCAGATGAAGAAAACACCATCCCAGGCGCCCCCGATATGTCCGACAGTGATGGCTGGTCTGAAGACCAGTATTAAATTGAGGCCTAGGGTAAAGGAATATCCTAGGCTCCTTCTTGGGGAGTCTGAATCACGCTCTTTCGTCGCTGTCCAGAGTGACGAATTTTAACCGCGGAGCCCTGTAATCTTTGGTCATCATTTGCCATCATTCCGAGGAACCATAACGACATCAGGAATCCACTCACAGCAAGGACACTTCTGAAGTAACGACTTAAACACTAGCGCTTTCGGCTAGTAGATTCTGAATCACGCTCCTTCGTCGCTGTTCAGAATGATGAATTTTAACCATTGCGGTCTGCAATCGGTATTCATTCACCCCTTTTCAACTCTGACTATTTTGATGATCTAGCAAAGCTATTTTTATTCGAGCAAGGCAGAGGCGCGGAGTATATGCCAGTGCATGAGCATCGGCAGTACAGGTCGGATGAAAGGAAAACGAGCAAGCTAATTACACAAATAAAAAAACGGAGCCCTAAAAGGACTCCGTTTAAGATGAGAACGCTAGTTATAGCATTACTTCTTAGCAAGTTTCTCTTTGATACGAGCAGACTTACCAGAACGCTCACGTAGGTAGTACAACTTGGCACGACGTACTGCACCACGGCGTTTAACTTCGATGCTATCAACGATTGGAGAGTGTGTTTGGAACGTACGCTCAACACCTTCACCGTTAGAGATTTTACGTACAGTGAAAGCAGAGTGTAGACCACGGTTACGGATTGCGATTACAACGCCTTCGAAAGCCTGTAGACGCTCACGGTCACCTTCTTTTACCTTAACTTGAACTACAACAGTGTCACCTGGTGCAAATTTAGGTAGGTCTGATTTCATTTGCTCTTCTTCAAGAGCTTTGATGATGTTACTCATTTTTTAAATTCCTAGAATAAACTGATACTAAATAAATTAGGTTACTTTGCGTTATGTTCACTAATGAACTCAGCAAGTAATTGTTCCTGTTCGTCAGTCAGAGCTAGGTTTTCCAGGAGCTCTGGTCTTCTAAGCCAAGTTCGGCCCAGCGACTGTTTTAGTCGCCATTGACGAATGTCCTTGTGATTGCCTGACATCAGTACCGCTGGTACCTCTTTGTCATCCAACACTTCTGGACGCGTATAGTGAGGGCAATCTAACAAGCCATTTGCAAAAGAGTCTTCTTCTGCTGACGCGAAATCCCCTAGTACACCCGGAACAAACCGAGAGACAGAATCGATTAACGTCATGGCTGGTATCTCACCACCCGTCATCACAAAATCACCAATCGACCATTCTTCGTCGACTTCAGATTGAATGATGCGCTCATCTATCCCTTCGTAACGACCACAAATCAGAAGCAAGTTCTCATTTGTTGCCAGTTCTTCTACTCCTTTCTGGTCGAGCTTGCGACCTTGAGGAGAAAGGTAGATGACTTTCGTCTTGCCCGGTGAGGCTGCTTTCGCGGTATGAATGGCATCGCGCAAAGGCTGAACCATCATTAACATACCAGGGCCACCACCGTAAGGTCGGTCATCGACTGTGCGATGTTTGTCGTGAGTGAAATCTCTAGGATTCCAAGTCTCAATCGACAAAAGACCTTTTTTAACCGCTTGACCTGTTACTCCAAAATCAGTAACAGAACGGAACATTTCTGGAAAAAGGCTAATAACGCCAACCCACATGTTTATCTCGCTCTGTAATTTTGGAGATTAGAATCCAGGATCCCAGTCAACTTCGATCCGTTGAGCTTCGCGATCAACATTAATGATCACTTGCTCTTCAAGGAACGGAATTAATCGTTCCTTCTGCCCGAAAGCATCTTTAAGATTTGCTTTAACAACCAGAACATCGTTTGAGCCAGTTTCTAGCATGTCAGTAACGACACCTAGATCGTAACCTTTAGTGGTTACAACTTGCATCCCAAACAATTCGCGCCAGTAGAACTCATCTTCTGACAATTCAGGAAGTACCGCAGGGTCAATAGCAATTTCAAAGTTCGTCATTAGATGCGCGTCTTCACGAACATCCATGCCTTCCAGCTTAGCCACCATACCTTTGTTATGGCGCTTCCAGCTTTCTACTTTGTACTCAACCCACTTACCCTTTTGGTTAATGTACCAAGGGCTGTAATCGAAAATGCTTTCAGCATTGTCTGTGTAGGAAAAAACCTTAAGCCAACCTCGAATGCCGTAAGTAGCACCAAACTTGCCTACAACAATCTTTTCGTTGCTCATTGTTTCTTTACCTTTCATCGACATAAACTAGTTTCTACTTTTCAAGTAAAAAATTAAGCCGCTTTTTGAGCGTCTTTAACTAGCTTAGCAACGCGGTCAGATACAGACGCGCCTTGACCAACCCAGTGGTTAACGCGGTCTAGGTCTAGACGTAGACCTTCTTCTTGACCTTTAGCAGTTGGGTTAAAGAAACCAACTTTCTCGATGAAACGGCCAGTTGCAGCGTTGCGGCTGTCCGCTACTACGATTTGATAAAATGGACGCTTTTTAGCGCCGTGACGTGCCAAACGAATGGTTACCATGTCGTCCTCTTTGCTTTCTCAAAAATAAAATTAACCCCAAAAACCATTCAAGAAATTAAATAGTTTGGGGTCTCGTGCCAAAATAAAGCTCCGGAATTTTACTCTTCTCCCGGAGCAATGCAAGGAGTTTAGTTACTTTTTCACCAACATAAATTGAATTTAAAGTTTGTGACGTACCTAACACCCTGAATCTATGCGTGATCGATTAATTAACGACCAAATGGGTTGAAGCCACCGCCTCCACCCATGCCGCCCATCATGCCTTGCATGTTGCGCATCATGCCTTTCATGCCACCTTTTTGCATCTTTTTCATCATCTTCTGCATTTGGGTGAACTGTTTTAGTAAGCGGTTTACGTCTTGAACCTGCACACCAGAACCAGCCGCAATACGTTTCTTGCGTGAGCCTTTGATAATCTCTGGGCGTTGACGTTCTTTCATTGTCATGGAGCTGATGATCGCTTCCATCTGCTTGAACATTTTGTCATCGACTTTGTCTTTCACATTGTCTGGTAGCTGAGACATGCCAGGAAGCTTATCCATCATGCCCATCATGCCGCCCATGTTTTGCATCTGGCCTAGCTGTTCACGGAAATCTTCAAGGTCGAAACCTTTCTTCTCTTTGAACTTCTTCGCCAGCTTTTCTGCTTTTTCTTGGTCAACGTTGCGTTGTAGGTCTTCAATTAAAGACAGAACGTCACCCATACCAAGAATACGTGAAGCAACACGATCTGGATGGAACGGTTCTAGCGCGTCAGTTTTTTCACCGACACCCAAGAATTTGATTGGTTTGCCCGTTACATGGCGTACTGACAGTGCCGCACCACCACGAGCATCACCATCAACTTTAGTTAGAACTACACCGGTAAGAGGTAGCGCATCGCCAAAGGCTTTTGCTGTATTTGCTGCGTCTTGACCCGTCATAGCGTCAACAACAAATAGCGTTTCTACTGGGTTGATAGCTGCGTGAAGATCTTTGATCTCCCCCATCATCTCTTCATCAATCGCCAAGCGACCTGCGGTATCGACAATCAATACGTCGTAGAATTTTTTCTTCGCATGGTCAATCGCTGCATTGGCGATATCAATAGGCTTCTGGTCTGGTGATGATGGGAAGAAGTCAACACCGATGTCTGATGCCAGCGTTTCAAGCTGCTTGATTGCAGCAGGGCGGTAAACGTCGGCAGACACAACCAAGACTTTCTTCTTGTCACGTTCTTTTAAAAGCTTAGATAGCTTACCTACCGATGTGGTTTTACCCGCACCTTGTAGACCCGCCATAAGAAGCACAGCAGGTGGTTGAGCGGCAAGGTTTAGCGCCTCATTCGACTCACCCATTACGGCTTCAAGTTCTGTTTGAACGATCTTGATAAATTCCTGACCTGGAGTCAGAGATTTAGAAACTTCTACACCTACCGCTTTTTCTTTAACGCGGTTAACAAATTCACGAACAACCGGAAGCGCAACGTCAGCTTCAAGTAAGGCCATTCGTACTTCACGTAGGGTCTCTTTAATGTTGTCTTCGGTCAGACGACCTTTGCCACTGATATTTTTCAGCGTTTTGGATAATCGATCCGTTAAATTCTCAAACATCTTTGTCTCTTCGCTAAAATGGCGATTAATTAGTGTGAGTATACATTAGCCAAGGTCTGAGTCATACCCGTACCGCTGCTCTATTCTTGTCTCTATTTCTATATGGTGCGGTAACTTATTAATTTCAATATCTCATCTCTCACGATTGATGTCGGATATAACGTAGCCCCAAAGTGTAATGCAAGGTATAATTTCCTCATTGTGCACAATAATATTTAGGATTCATGGATAGCTTAATAGCCATCGCGGCCGCCATACTTTATGTTTTGGCGATTGCGACCATCATACCCGGACTCTCACAGCAGTCAGGAATCAAAGCAAAAACAGTGTTTGCTAGTGCTGCCTGTGCGCTTGTTTTTCATGCGTGGATTTTGAGTGATCTGATTTTTGATGGTTCAGGTCAAAACCTTAGTATTCTAAACGTAGCCTCTTTGATCAGTTTTATTATTTCTCTGGTCATGAGCCTTGCTATGTTGAAAAATCGGTTGTGGTTTTTATTGCCTGTCGTTTATAGCTTTGCTGCCATCAATTTATCTGCTGCCACATTTTTGCCAAGCACGTTTATCAAGCACCTAGAGAATGACCCTAAGCTACTCATTCACATTTCTTTTGCGCTGTTCTCATACGCAACTTTAACTATCGGTGCACTCTACGCACTTCAGCTGGCTTGGTTGGATCACAAACTGAAAACAAAAAAATCTTTGGCGATTAACCCAAACCTGCCGCCTTTATTAATGGTAGAGCGTCAGCTATTCAAAATCATTTTGATCGGTAACTTATTGTTAACTGGCACGCTCATTACTGGCTTTGTCTTTGTGCAGGATATGTTTGCTCAAGGTAAAGCGCATAAAGGCATTCTTTCTTTCATCGCTTGGATTGTGTACTCAATACTGCTTTGGGGTCATTATCAAAAAGGTTGGCGTGGTAGAAAAGTTACTTGGTTCGCTGTCGCAGGGGCAACGCTGTTAACTCTGGCGTATTTTGGCAGTCGCTTTGTGAAAGAAATCATCTTGAATTAAGGAGCTCTAGGGCTCCTATCCTTTATATTTTAGGCTAGATAAAATACAGTACGCCTCAACCCTTTGACTTAACGGACTTACTCAACCGTTATATAACCCAATACTTACAAGGAACAGCAACGTTTTGGACGACATCTCTACGGGTATCTTGTTTGCGCTACTCGCGTGTCTTATCGTCATATCAGGTTACTTTTCCGGCTCAGAAACAGGGATGATGTCTCTGAACCGTTATCGCTTAAAGCACTTAGCCAAAAATGGGCATAAAGGCGCTAAGCGAGTCGAAAAACTATTAGACCGTCCAGATCGTTTGATTGGTCTTATTCTTATCGGCAACAACCTCGTTAATATTCTCGCGTCCGCTATCGCGACCATTATTGGTATGCGTTTGTATGGTGATTTAGGTGTCGCCATCGCAACCGGTGCACTGACTATGGTTGTATTGGTTTTTGCTGAAGTTACCCCAAAAACAATTGCAGCGCTGTACCCTGAACGCGTGTCTTACGCAAGCAGTATCCTACTGACCATATTGATGAAGTTACTATCGCCTTTGGTGATGCTCGTTAACTTTATTACGAATGGCTTTATTCGTTTACTTGGCGTAAAAGCCGATCACTCAGTAGAAGACCATCTTAGTTCCGATGAGCTGCGTACCGTAGTAAACGAAGCTGGCGGCTTGATCCCTCGCCGACACCAAGACATGTTGGTATCTATTTTGGATCTTGAGCACGTCACTGTGAACGATATCATGGTGCCACGTAATGAGATTACCGGTATCGATATTAATGATGACTGGAAATCCATCGTTCGTCAGCTTACCCACTCACCACATGGACGCATTGTTTTTTATCGTGACCAAATTGATGAAGTGGTTGGCATGCTGCGCCTGCGTGAAGCTTACCGCCTGATGCTAGAAAAAAACGAGTTCAATAAAGAGACGCTATTACGTGCCGCGGATGAAGTCTATTACATCCCGGAAGGTACGCCACTGAACGTGCAAATGTTAAAGTTTCAACGCAATAAACAGCGCATTGGTCTAATTGTTGATGAATATGGCGACATTATTGGCTTGGTGACATTGGAAGATATTCTGGAAGAGATCATTGGCGAGTTCACGACCTCGATTTCTCCAAGCCTTTCTGATGAAATCAGTCCTCAAGGTGACGGAAGCTTCCTCATTGAAGGCAGCACCAATATCCGAGATATCAATAAAGGCCTGAAATGGGATTTACCAACGGATGGCCCAAGAACGTTAAACGGTCTTATTTTGGAGCACCTGGAAGATATTCCAGAGAGCCATTTAAGCGTGAGAGTGGCGGGTCATCCAATGGAGCTTGTTGAGATTGAAGAAAACCGCATCAAGCTCGTTCGTGTTTATCCTAAAAAGAAAAAATAGCCCCTATCTACAACTCACGATAAGAAATAAAAACAAAAAAATAGGACCATGCGGTCCTATTTTTTGTACAGGTAAGAAAAGAGCCTGACATGATCAGGCTCTTTTTGTTTCTGGATAAATATGCTTCTTGATAAGTTTTTAGCAACTAGTCGATGCGCAGCTCTTTTAGCATCGATTCAGGCAAAGCAAGTTCATCATTTTTGTTCACCGATACACCAGCATCCAAAATGCTCTTGGCGATCTGTTGTGCTTCTTCTAAAGAGTGCATCGCTGCCGTGCCACATTGGTATTCGTTGAGTTCAGGGATCTTGTTCTGGCTTTCTACCTTTAGTACGTCTTCCATGGCCGCAATCCAAGCATCCGCTACTTGCTGCTCTGATGGAGTGCCAATCAGACTCATGTAAAAGCCCGTGCGGCAACCCATAGGCGAAATATCGATGATCTCAACAGAATCGCTGTTAAGATGATTGCGCATAAAGCCGGCATAAAGGTGCTCTAGCGTATGAATACCTTTTTCAGAAAGGATGTCTTTGTTTGGCGCGGTAAAGCGTAAATCGAAGACAGTAATCGTGTCCCCTTTTGGGGTCTGCATGGTCTTCGCCACTCGCACTGCCGGTGCATTCATGCGAGTGTGGTCCACGGTAAAACTATCGAGTAAAGGCATTACATCTCTCCTGATTGTAACTCCAATACCTCTCGGTACTGGATAAATGTCATTCATCCCTACAGCACATAAACAGGCTGTAGGTTAAAAGAACCAGCTGCTGTTGTCTTCCAATTCCTGACGACATTGCTTCAGCTGCCAGCCATAAGTTTTTGCAGTTTGTTCAACACGTCGAGCGACTTTGAGCAAGCTGGGCTTTCGCTTATAAGTACCTCGCTTGTACCCACCTCGACCTTCATGATAAGCCAGATATTGACTGTATGGGTCCCATAACGAAATCCCTAGTTGGCGCCTCGTTTCGTGAGTATACCAACCGACAAACATCATTGAATCATCAAAGTTGGTACGAGAACCGCCCTGACCCGTCGCATCTTGGAAATCTTCCCAAGCAGGATCTTGAGCTTGAGCGTAACCATACGCACTGCTGACTCGTCCCCAAGGGATAAATCCCAATAAATAGTCTTTGGGTGGTTTCGCATCGTGCCGAAAGCTGCTTTCTTGTTTAATGATAGCCATAGCGACATGAATGGGGGTTCCCCACTTTTCTTCCATATCTTTGGCATCATCATACCAGCCGGATTTCTCTCGAAATATCTCACATAAATTATTCTGCTGCTTTGGCGGTGCCGTGGCACAACCTGCAAGTAACATGCTTCCGAGTACCGATACTACTAACGGTTTAATGTTCAATCCCACCCAACCTTTACCTATTCACTACTGCTTCAGATAAGCAAAGTAATCTTCCAAAAAATCATCAAAAGATAGCGTGTCACTTTGTTCCGCTTGCTTTTGCTTTTCTACTGACGACGCCACTTCCGTTTCCATCGTATCTTGCGAGTAGTACTGATAACCGTGAGCTAGATTTTCCTCGCGGTACTTCATGCCAAGCGCACAGCCGACTTTACCTAACCCACCAAGCTCTTTCGTCAGCTCTAAAAGTTGACCTGAAATCGTTAGTTCTGGGTTATCAATCCATGTCTCGAGTTTATTACACACATCTTGGTATGCACTGCCACCAGCAGCCATATCCATTTGCTGTGCTATCTGACGCAACTCGACAAACACTCGATGCGCCCAATCTTGCAGAGATAGACGTTCACCTTGGCAACCAATTTGAAGCATTAGCCCTTTTTCACGACCAGAAACAATGACTTTGTTCCAGTTGTCGCGCCAACACTCTAATTCACAGTTGTCCATTGGATCCGAGTCTGACAAGGCCGCCCAAGTCAGGAAGAGATCAAGGAATCGTACTTGCTCTTCATCCAACCCCACTGCGCTGAATGGGTTAACGTCTAGAGAGCGAACTTCAATGTACTCAACCCCACCGCGTCGTAACGCATCTGAAGGCTTCTCACCACTTTTCGACACGCGTTTCGGGCGAATTGGAGCGTATAGCTCGTTCTCAATTTGTAAAATATTGGAATTAAGCTGGCGGTATTCACCGTCCACTTTGACGCCTATTTTCGCAAACTCTTCTGATGGGTGACGAATCGCATCGCTCAAACCTTCCAGATACTGATCAATGCTGTTAAAGCCAATTTTCAGTACACTTTGCGCACTATTGGTGTAGCCCAGATCGCTCAAACGCAAAGACGTCGATTTCGGCAAATACAAAGTGCCGCCAATTTTCTCGAATGGCAGATCGGTTTCACGACCTTGAATAAAAGAGCCGCATAACGCTGGCGATGCACCGAAGAAATACGGAATCATCCAACCAAAACGGTAGTAGTTACGGATCAGCGCAAAGTAGGCATCAGACTTAGCATCTTGGCGGGCTTGTTCATCTTGCTCGCCGAATAGCGCATCCCAAAATGTCTCAGGGAACGAGAAGTTAAAATGCACACCTGAGATGATTTGCATCAGGCTGCCATAGCGGCGTTTTAGGCCTTCTCGGTACAGGGTTTTCATTTTTGCTGCATTCGAAGAGCCGTACTGAGCAAGCTGAATATCCTCTTCCGAGCCAACATAACATGGCATAGAAAGAGGCCACATCTTTTCTTCAGCCATTTTTGTCTGCGTGAAGTGATGGATATCTTTCAGTTGTGCCATCAGTTCTGGAATTTCATGTGACACAGGCGTAATGAATTCTAGCAATGATTCAGAAAAATCTGTCGTGATCCATTGGTTTGTGAACGCAGAGCCTAACCCCTCTGGATGAGGTGTTGTTGCTAGATGTCCATCCTGACGATAGCGCAAAGTTTCTCGCTCAACACCGCGTCCAAACTGCTTAAATACTTCGGGGTTTGATGCAACTTTTTTTAGTCGCGCAGCAAAATCAGTCAAAATGAGGTTCGCTTATATTGGGAGCAGGACACTTGTCACAAAGGACAAGCGTAAGCTAAGTTATTGATATTTAATGCATCTAGATAAATGACCCACGAAAAGTCGCTTATCTAGATGAATAGCGGAGAAACGTTTCTCCGCTATTAAATGTGTACTCTATCGAATGATTTCAAGCTCTTCTACGTCTTTCCCCAACTTTTCTAATTGAGGACGCAGTGATTTAGCATCACCAACGACGATAATTTGATAGTCATTTGGATCAAACCACTTTTGAGCCAGTGCATTTAAAGTCTGCTTATCGACTTTTTCTACGATAGCGTTTCTTTGCTGCAAGTAATCTTGATCGAGGTTGTACTTAAGAATATCACTGATGAGTTCCGCTTTTTGTGTTGGCGTTTCATACTTCAGTGCATCTTTTTGACCGACCGCTTGACGCATAAATTTCATCTCTTCATCAGTAATTCCTGACTGCGAGTATTCATTTAGCTCATTTTCCATCTCAATGATAGAAGCAACCGTTGCATCCGCTCGTACTTGCGCGGTGAAAACAACCGAGCCAGTTTCTGGATTTCCAGAGAAGTAGCCGTAAGCGCCGTATGTGTAACCCTTGTCTTCACGTAGGTTTTGGTTAATGCGGCTATTGAAGTTTCCAGCTAAGTTGAAGTTTGCCAGTTGGCTTAGGTAAAAATCGCCCGTTGCATCGTAAGGCATACCCTGACGAACCATCATGACCACACTTTGTGGTGCACCTGGTTTATCAACAAGATGGATCTTTTGCTCACCTAATGCAGCGATGCTTTGCGGTGCATACAATGGCGCAGCTTCATCCTGCCAGTTTTTCCAGAACGTCAGTTGCTGTTCAATTTCCTGTTGTTCAATGTCACCAACAACGACGATTTGCGCACTTTGTGGCGTGTAATGCTTCGAGTAGAATTCACGGACATCATCCAACGTTAGTGCACTGACACCTGCTTGCGTGCCGTCTTTTGGTCGAGCAAAGACCGAATCCCCATAGAGCACTTGGCGAGTCGCTTGTGATGCCATCCAACTTGGGTTTTGATGCTCATACACAAGACCTTCTAGAGCTTGCATCTTCACACGCTCAAAGTCTGCTTGCTTAAATGCAGGAGACAGCAACATCTCTTCGACAATTTTCAACGTCGGCTCTAAGTTCTTTTCTAAAGCAGAAACGCTGATGTTTGTTGTGTAGCCCGTTGCATTCACGGAGATGACACTACCTAGTTTATCGAGCTCAGCTTGAATCTCTTCGACACTACGTTTCGTTGTGCCTTCTTGCAACATTGCGGCGGTCAATTGGGCAAGACCTTCTTTGCCCTTTTCAACAAAACGTGTTCCCGCAGGTAAACTAAACTGCATCATGACCGTTGGTGTTTCATCGCTAACCGCGCCAAGCAACTCCGAGCCATTATTAAAATGAAGCTCGTACAACTCAGGCATCGTCGCTTTCACTGGCTCCCCTACAGGCGGTTGCACAGAGCGATCGAAGTTATCGGTCGCACGACGATACGCCAATTGATCATCAGTGATCTTCTCGTATTCTGGTAGCGTGCGCTTTGGCGTCACAAAGGTCGCTGGTTTTACGACAAGGTCAGTTTTTCCTTTTGGTACCACGCTTAGGGTCACTTTGTTCTTACCTTGGATAAAATCCGTATACGCTTTTTCTACCGATACAGGTGTCACTGCGCGGATCTGCTCAAGTTGTTGCTCAAGACGGTCTGGATCGCCGAAGAATGTCTCGTTGGATGCCAACTGCGTTACTTTGCCTTTAACGCTTTCTAATGCAAAGATAGCATCCGCTTCCGCCTTACCCTTCAATTGTTCAAGGCGATCTTCTGTCACGCCTTTTTCAGCAAACTGATTAAGTGACTGTAAAAGCTCGTCGTACAGTTTTGATAGGTCGCCTTTGTCCCCAGAGTCACCCATTGCATAAACGTAAAAGTTACACGCCAGTTCTGCACAGTCATGGAATGAGCCCGCATCGACGGCTTTTTGAGTCTTGACTAAGTCTTGGTAGAGCACGCTGTTTGTACCACCACCTAGCACTTCAGATAGCGTATCGAGAGACGCTTGGCTTTCTTCGCCGTTGTAAGTTGTTGGCCACGCGATCATCACCATCGGTTGTTGAATGCGATCTTCTAGCGTGATGTATTTGTCTTCTTGCAGTTTTGCAGGTTGTTTCGGCGCATTTTCAACCTCTGGCCCACGAGGAATCGAACCGAAGTACTTATTTACCCACTCAAGAGTTTGTTCAACGTCTAAGTCACCACCGATCGTGATAGTCGCATTGTTTGGGCCATACCAACGCAAGAAAAACGCTTTGAGATCGTTCACATCAACACGGTCAAGATCTTCAACATAACCAATGGTTTGCCACGAATACGGATGACCTTCAGGATATAGCGCTTCAGACATGCGCTCCCAAATTAAGCCATAAGGTCTATTATCGTAACGCTGAGCTCGCTCATTTTTTACAGTTGAACGCTGAATTTCAAATTTGCGTTGAGAAACCGCATCCAGCAAAAAGCCCATACGGTCAGACTCTAACCACAGCATTTTCTCTAGCTGGTTAGCCGGGACAGTTTCAAAGTAGTTAGTACGATCGCGGTTTGTCGTACCATTTAACGTGCCGCCAGCCTCTGTGATGATTCTGAAGTGCTCTTGGTCACCAACGTTCTCTGAACCTTGGAACATCATGTGCTCAAAGAAATGCGCAAAACCAGACTTACCCACTTCTTCACGAGCCGAACCAACATGGTAAGTCACATCCACATGGACCAATGGGTCGGAATCTTCAGGAGCTAAGATCACCGTTAAGCCATTATCAAGTTTATACTTTTGGTATGGAATCTTAACTTTGCCTTCTTCCGCTTTCGACGACTCGACGAAAGTTACCCCTTCCGGCAGTGATGAAACTGGCGTATTTGATGCACAGCCCGTGATCACTAACAGTGAGCACGCGCCAACCCAAAACATCTTCATGTACTTTCCTTAAAATAATCCGAGATAGATAGCCACAAGTAAGCTATACCTGGCAGCCTTTCCTAAAAATATTAAAATCACGCAAGGCAGAAACTTCATTCTCAGCCACCCTGCGGCTAAACACAGCGGGTCTCCAATTATGGGTAACCAGCTAAAAAACAATCCCCAATAGCCATACTTAGACAGCCAGTTTAATGCGGTATGACCGTGCTTTTCTTCTTGCGCTTTGTTGGGAATCCACAAGCCAAGCCAATAATTTGTTAAGCCACCAAGCGTATTGCCGATAGTGGCGACCATAATAATTGACGAAACGGAATATTGATTTAATGAGAGAGTGGCAACTAAGCCCGCCTCAGAACCACCAGGTAACAAAGTGGCACTGAGAAAACCGGTCATGAAAAGCACCCATAATGCTGAATCTGAAAACCAAAGCGCTAAACTTTCAAAGCTCGTATTAAATGCTTCTAGCATGTCATATCAAGCAACACCTTGCCTCTGGTTCTTCCTGATTCAACTTGCTGGTGAGCAGCAATCACATCACTCATCGGATAAACCTGTTGAATTTCAGTCTTCAGTAAACCAACGCCAACCATGTACAACAAGGTATCTAATTGCGCTGGATCTGGCTCAACCAACATGCCGTTAGCCTCAAAGCCTAGGAGTTTGGCTTTTTCACAAATCAGCTCAGCCGTGATGGTTGGAACGGTTATGACTCTCGCACCGTCTTTCAGGCATTTAAGCGCATCTAACGCGGCATCTCCACCTACTAAATCAATCAAAACATCAACGTCTTCAACACGTTCTGACACTGGTGCAAATTGATAGTTCACTGCGTGAGCGCCAAGGGTAGCCAGGTAGTCTAAATTTCGTTCACTGCAGGTTGTAAAGACTTCCGCTTTAGTCGCGACCGCGATTTGTACCGCTAGGTGTCCAACGCCACCGGCTCCAGCGAGGATAAGTACGCGATCGTTTTCTGTCACATTGGCTTTGCTGAGTGCTTGTGCCGCAGTTTGGCCAGCCAACGGTAATGCTGCTGCAGCCTCTAAAGTAACTGAACTGGGAACATGACTTAACTCAGCTTCTGGAACACATATGTACTGACTGTACCCACCGCCTCGGACTGGGAAACCGATAAATCCAGCCACCTCATCACCATCATTAAAACGCGACGCCCCGTCTCCACAGGACACGACTTTTCCTGAGATGTCGTAACCTGGTACCCAAGGTAAATTATCCTTGTTCTGCGCAGCTGCCCAACCGAGTCCGGCTCGAGTTTTAACATCAATAGGATTTACGCCTGAAAAAGCGACTTTTACTAAGACTTCACCAGGCTGTGGTGATGGTGTAGAAGCATGTTGAATCGCGAGTACGTTGGCATCACCAAATTCAGTGATAACGATCTGTTTGTGTTCCATAAACCATTCCCTGCAAGAAAACAAAAAGGGATGCGAAAGCATCCCTTTGACTATAAACCATTTTGTTAACCGAAGTTAATCGTGATTTTGTAAATTGGTTGATCATTCCATTTTCGGTAATGACTAGCCGACAAGTGCTAGCAAGATACCAGCGGCAACCGCTGATCCCAATACACCTGCAACGTTTGGTCCCATCGCATGCATCAACAAGAAGTTTTGTGGGTTAGCTTGTAAGCCGACCTTGTTCACCACACGCGCGGCCATTGGTACCGCAGAAACGCCAGCCGCACCGATAAGTGGGTTGATGTCTTCTTTTGAAAACTTGTTCAGCAACTTAGCCATTAGCACACCAGCCCCCGTGCCAATACTAAACGCAACCGCACCAAGCCCTAGAATGCCTAATGTTTCTAAGTTCAGGAATTGATCCGCTTGCAGCTTCGAGCCAACCCCTAAGCCCAAGAAGATCGTCACGATGTTGATCAGCTCATTTTGTGCGGTTTTCGATAAACGATCGACCACACCCGCTTCACGCATTAAGTTACCAAGACAGAACATACCGACAAGAGGCGTTGCTGAAGGTAGGAAAAGAATCGTCATGAGTAATACTGCCATCGGGAACAATACCTTTTCCCATTTACCCACGTGACGCAGTTGCGCCATTTGAATCTCACGTTCTTCCTTAGTGGTTAGCGCCTTCATGATTGGCGGCTGAATGATTGGCACTAAAGCCATGTAGCTGTACGCGGCTACAGCAATCGCACCAAGCAGGTCTGGTGATAACTTACTTGCTAAGAAAATCGCCGTTGGGCCATCCGCACCACCGATGATGGCGATAGACGATGCATCCGCCATGGAGAACTCCATACCAGGTACATAGTTGAGCAAAATAGCGCCAAACAGTGTCGCAAAAATACCAAACTGAGCTGCCGCACCTAGCCACAACGTTTTTGGGTTTGCGATCAAAGCACCAAAGTCGGTCATCGCACCCACACCCATGAAGATCAACAACGGGAACACACCCGATTCAATCCCAATGTAGTAAACGTAGTAGAGCAAGCCGCCAGGCTCAGTAAAGCCAGCATTTGGAATATTCGCCAAGATAGCACCAAAACCAATCGGCAATAACAGTAAAGGCTCAAAGCCTTTTTTGATTGCCAAAAACAGCAAGGTACAACCAACCAGCATCATACAGATTTGGCCGAACTCGAAGTTAGCGATCCCAGTTTCTGCCCAAAGGGTTAACAATCCGTCCATGATACTCCCTTACGCCAGGCTCAGCAGAGGCGCACCTACTGTGACAGCATCGCCTTCTTTAACGTTCAACTCTTGGACAACACCACCACGCGCCGCACGCACTTCTGTTTCCATCTTCATTGCTTCAAGGATGAGTAGTACATCGCCTTCAGCCACTTCAGCACCAGGCTGAACATTCACTTTAAAGATGTTACCGGCAAGAGGAGCAGGCACCGCTTCAGCAGAAGCGCTAGAAGGAGCGCTAGGTGCCGTCGATTTTGCAGGCGCCGCAGAAGGAGCGACAGAGGTTAGCTCGCCTTGAGGACCAACTTCCACCTCATACACCTGTCCGTCAACACGTACGCTATAAGTTTCTACGCCGCCAGTTGCTGGTTGCGCCGCAGGTACGGCAGGCTTCTCGGCTTCTAGCGTTGGTGCAGGTTCAAATGCTTCTGGGTTTTCACGATTCTTAAGGAACTTGAGACCAACTTGAGGGAAAAGCGCATAAGTAAGTACATCATCAACACGCTCACTTGCTAGCTTAATACCCTCTGATTTCGCTTTCTCCATCAGATCAACAGTAAGCGTCTCCATTTCAGGCTCAAGCAAATCGGCAGGACGACAAGTAATAGGCTCTTTGCCATCAAGTACTTTAGCTTGCAGCTCTGTATTTAACTCGGCTGGCGCTTGACCGTATTCGCCTTTCAATAGACCAGCGGTTTCCTTAGTGATGCTCTTATAGCGTTCGCCAGTAAGCACGTTAATCACCGCTTGCGTTCCGACGATCTGCGAAGTTGGAGTCACCAATGGAATGAAACCAAGATCTTCGCGTACACGAGGGATCTCTTCTAAGACTTCATCAATGCGATCCGCCGCGCCCTGTTCTTTCAGCTGGCCTTCCATGTTGGTCAGCATGCCGCCAGGCACTTGAGCAATCAGGATGCGAGAGTCTACACCTTTCAACTGACCTTCCCACTTCGCGTACTTCTTACGTACTTCACGGAAATACGCGGCGATAGGTTCTAGTTGCTCGAGCTTCAAATTCGTATCTCGCTCGGTTCCTTCTAGCATCGCGACTACCGTTTCCGTCGGCGTGTGGCCATAGGTACAACTCATTGAAGAAATCGCTGTATCGAGAATATCAATACCAGCTTCAACTGCTTTTACCGCTGTCGCAGTAGACAAGCCTGTCGTCGCGTGACAATGAAGTGCTAATGGCACATCACAAGACGCTTTGATACGCGTGATAAGCTCTTCCGCTTCATAAGGCTTGAGTAAGCCAGACATATCTTTAATACACAGTGAATGACAACCTAAATCCTCTAGGCGTTTTGCCAAGTCAACCCAAGTGTCTGCGTTATGCACAGGGCTTGTTGTGTAAGACAGCGTACCTTGAGCATGTGCGCCAACATCGACCGTTGCTTTAACAGCCTTCTGGAAGTTTCGCACGTCATTCATTGCATCAAAGATACGGAATACGTCCATACCGTTAGCATGTGCGCGTTCAACGAACTTCTCTACTACGTCGTCGGCATAATGGCGGTATCCTAAAAGGTTTTGACCACGCAGTAGCATTTGCATTGGCGTATTAGGCATCGCTTTTTTCAGCTCACGTAAACGCTCCCAAGGGTCTTCCCCTAAGAATCGAATACAAGAATCAAACGTTGCGCCACCCCAAGTCTCTAGAGACCAGTAACCAACCTTATCCAACTCAGCTGCGATAGGCAGCATATCCTCAATACGCATACGCGTAGCAAATAGTGATTGATGGGCATCACGAAGGACCACATCTGTAATAGCTAGTGGTTTAGACATGCTCTTAAACTCCTTTTTAATCCTGGTTCGGCTACTTCGCGAATGAGGCGCGATGTTTATGAATCGCAGCCGAGATCGCCGCCACTACTTGTGGACTAACAGCTGAAGAGGTTGATTGAATATTAGTATTTGTTTTTGGTGCTGCGATCGGCTCTGGTACTTCTTCTGGTACCAATTTCGACATTAGCCGAACGAGATAAACAAGAATAGTGAGGAAAATAAATACGACCGCCATCCCCGTTAGCATCAGGGTGGCCGCATCTACTAGCAGGCTTCCTATATTAGTCATGTTGCTTCCTTTCTTTGTCATCCTGACAACGTGCAGGACTTTAATAGCGTCAAATCCCGACCAATGGATTATCTCGATTGGTTAAATTTTGTCAATTTTGTTTAAGGAAGGTTTGTAATAATCCTGATAAATGATTATTTATTCACTACCCAGATCACAGTTCATGACAAAATAATTACTGCGAATCTGCTATCTCCTTACGAACAGAGTAAAGGAGGACATAAATAAAAACTGCGATTTGGATTTCAAAACCAAATCGAGATTTACACATAAAAGCCAATAAAAACAAAAGGATGTCATTTAATAACAATTAATAAACAAATAAAAAACAAAGAAGTTACATTTAAACAATTGAAGTGAAAGAAACGGAAATCAATATACAGGAGAGATAGTAAGGATGGATTCACAAACTACAGCAGAAACTTTATTCCAAATTGCTTAGATAAGCACATATTCGCTTTTGGAAAAGAAGGGCATCGCCTCTAACGACTCAGGTTATAGTTCTAGATGTCCAGATACAAAAAAGCCTCGCAATTGCGAGGCTTTTTCAGTAAATGGCGCGTCCTGGAGGATTCGAACCTCCGACCGCCTGGTTCGTAGCCAGGTACTCTATCCAGCTGAGCTAAGGACGCGCAGTTTTCGATATCAACTTTCATCAATATCAGGGCAATACCCTTTAATAAGTGGCGCGTCCTGGAGGATTCGAACCTCCGACCGCCTGGTTCGTAGCCAGGTACTCTATCCAGCTGAGCTAAGGACGCGCAAGTTTTCGATATCGACTGTCATCAATATAAGGGCAATACCCTTTAATAAGTGGCGCGTCCTGGAGGATTCGAACCTCCGACCGCCTGGTTCGTAGCCAGGTACTCTATCCAGCTGAGCTAAGGACGCGCAGTTTTCGATATCGACTTTCATCAATATCAGGGCAATACCCTTCAATAAGTGGCGCGTCCTGGAGGATTCGAACCTCCGACCGCCTGGTTCGTAGCCAGGTACTCTATCCAGCTGAGCTAAGGACGCGCAGTTTTTGATATCGACTTTCATCAATATCAGGGCAATACCCTTAAATAAGTGGCGCGTCCTGGAGGATTCGAACCTCCGACCGCCTGGTTCGTAGCCAGGTACTCTATCCAGCTGAGCTAAGGACGCGCAATAATCTTATTTTACTTTGTATAACCCGTTTATCAAACGAATTATTAAATAGTGGCGCGTCCTGGAGGATTCGAACCTCCGACCGCCTGGTTCGTAGCCAGGTACTCTATCCAGCTGAGCTAAGGACGCGCAGATCTTCTTGCTAGGAAGTTGTGAAGCAAATCACATTCATTTCTTACGAAACAAAAAAAAGGCCATCGGGCCAGTCAATGAATGGCGGTGAAGGAGGGATTCGAACCCTCGATACGGGATAAACCGTATACTCCCTTAGCAGGGGAGCGCCTTCAGCCTCTCGGCCACCTCACCGTTTTCATTGTTATATCTCAGAAGAGATATGGCGCGTCCTGGAGGATTCGAACCTCCGACCGCCTGGTTCGTAGCCAGGTACTCTATCCAGCTGAGCTAAGGACGCACTTTTTTGTTGATTTATCAACGTTGCAAGAATGGCGGTGAGGGAGGGATTCGAACCCTCGATACGGGATAAACCGTATACTCCCTTAGCAGGGGAGCGCCTTCAGCCTCTCGGCCACCTCACCGTCTTGCGGAGGCACATATTACGTTTTACCGAAAATATGTCAAACACTTTCTTTGAAAAAATCCACGAAACTGACTTAACCGTTGCTGATTTAATCAAAGTGACTATTAAACGAACTTTACCACTCTATTATGATGAAAAAAAGAGAGTCTTCTCTGAAAAAAAGACATTTATTTTCAAACAACTTCCTGGTGTTCGATTCAACAATATTGACGGATTCACAGCCACACTCAACACAATGGTTTCCGCAAATCTTCAAAAACATTAAAGACTAAAAAGGCCAACCCTTCGGTTAGCCTTTTTCATTCAAACTAAGCTCTGTAAACAGGAGCGACTTAGTAGTTACCTGAAGCAACGTTGCCATTGCCTTTTTCAGCTTGAATGCGCATGTAGATTTCTTCACGGTGAACTGAAACCTCTTTCGGAGCGTTAACGCCGATACGTACTTGGTTACCTTTCACACCTAGTACAGTTACAGTCACTTCATCACCAATCATCAGTGTTTCGCCTACGCGGCGAGTCAAAATTAGCATTCTTTGCTCCTTGAGTAATCTCTAAATTTTCTTGCTACAAAGCTATTATCCAACAAAAGTTATATTTTCGTAAACTACCTTGTTAGCGAAAATCAGCCTAAAAAGGCATGTTTTTGTTGAATGTTTAATGCTTCACTAGACGTAATGTAAGCATCATGCAGAATGTTTGCTGCTGTATCCACACATTCGGGTGCTAAAACTAGCATCATAGTGAGTGCATTCGTTGCGCTGAAATTGATCTCAATATCTCGCTTTGCCAACAAATCGCATGCGTGCTCTACCATTCCATTGGCCTCAAGCCCCACTGCGGTCAACAGGCTTACCACTTCACTATTACGGATTTTGTCGCTGAACACCAGATCGAACTTGGCACATGCATCTTGTTTTATCATGATACCTGCCCGTTCTGCTTCCTCGATCACATTCCAAATGTCTATACCCAGCATCTGACATTGTTTTGTAGCACTAGATAAATGTTCTTTATCGACTTCGATAATGGCAAGGTCACGTTGAATGGCTATACCAGAGACGGCTTGATTGCCTGACTCCCCCTTTACCAAACTGCCTTCATTAACATCAAATGTCGAAAGCACGCGTAGTGGCACATTATTCTTCCATGCAAATTGCACTGAAGGTAAATGTAATACTTTTGCGCCTCGGCTTGCCATCGCTTCCATTGAAGGAAAATCGATAACCGCCAATTTGCGCGCATTTTTCACTACACGTGGGTCACAAGTATAAATACCATCAACGTCGGTAAAGATTTGACACTCGTCAGCGCGCAATGCGCCCGCCAGTGCCACAGCGCTCGTATCTGAGCCACCTCGACCTAATGTGGTGATATCCCCATTCTCATTCACACCTTGAAAGCCCGCAACAATCACGATTTGGTCTTGCTCAAGCAATCCCATAATTGTCGTGGTATCAATGTGTTTAATCGTTGCGTCATTGTGTTGATTATCCGTCACAATATTCGCCTGTGCTCCGGTAAGCGAGCGCGCAGCATGACCCATTTTATTCAAAGTCATGGCTAACAGTGCCATTGACACTTGCTCACCAGCAGAGAGCAAAACATCAAGTTCTCGAGCTGTAGGTACGCTATCTATCTGTTTAGCGAGATCCATCAGTCTGTTTGTTTCGCCTGACATTGCAGACACGACAACAACAACTTGATTGCCATCATTTTTCGCCTTAATGATGTGTTCAGCGACTTGGTGGATTCTTTCAATTGAACCCACAGAGGTTCCGCCAAACTTTTGCACGATAAGGGGCTTTTTCACCAGTCTTCACCTTCCCAAGACCGAAGTCTCTTTAGAACTGCTTACATCTTAAATATTTCCTTTGAGAAAAATTATATAAGCAGTAGTTACAACAAAAACCAAGCAGCTTAAATGACTCGGTTAACTTTTGGTCAATTAAACCACTTGGTTGCTAAAAAAATTACGCTCAATCAAAGAAACTTGATTGAGCGTAATTTTATTAGTTAAGAGCTTATAAACGCTCTTCTAGCCAAGGCTGAACTGTTTTGATTGCCTCTGGTAGTGCTGAAACATCAGTACCACCGGCTTGAGCCATGTCTGGACGACCACCGCCCTTACCACCGACTTGCTCTGCAACCATTTTAACCAGATCACCTGCTTTTACTTTACCAGTGAGATCTTTAGTCACACCAGCAATCAAGCCAACCTTGTCACCCGTTACGTTTGCAAGCAGTACAACACCAGAACCCATTTGATTCTTGATGTCATCAACCATGGTACGTAGGTTCTTGCTATCAGCACCTTCAAGAGCCGCAACTAGAACTTTTGTGCCATTTACTTCAACCGCTTTGCCCATGATGTTAGCGCTTTCTGCGGCCGCCATCTTATCTTTTAGCTTCTGCACTTCTTTTTCTAGTGCTTTGGCTTTTTGAGCCGATTCCGCCAGTTTTTCTTCGTACTTCGCGTTTTGAGCTTCAATAGCGTCTAATGCCGCCTCGCCTGTTACCGCTTCAATACGACGAATACCGGCTGCAATACCGCTTTCTGATGTGATTTTGAATAGACCAATATCACCCGTGCTTGATGCGTGAATACCACCACAAAGCTCAGTAGAGAAATCGCCCATAGATAGCACGCGAACTTCGTCATCGTACTTCTCACCAAACAGTGCCATTGCGCCTTTCTTCTTAGCAGACTCAATATCCATCACGTTGGTTTCAATCGTGTGGTTACGACGGATTTGCGCGTTAACTAGGCGCTCAACTTCTTTCAACTCTGCTGCGGTTACGGCTTCTAGATGCGAGAAGTCGAAACGTAGGTTGTCTGCCTTCACCAATGAGCCTTTCTGCGTTACGTGCTCACCTAAAACTTGGCGTAGTGCTGCGTGTAGCAAGTGCGTTGCTGAGTGGTTTAGAGAGATAGCTGCGCGACGCTCTGCGTCAACGATAGTTGCTACTTCGTCGCCTTTCGCTAGAACGCCTTCTGCCATTACACCGTGGTGTGCAATTGCGTTACCTAGTTTTTGAGTGTCCTCAACGCGGAATACACCAGATTCAGTACGGATTTCACCCGCGTCACCACACTGACCGCCTGACTCTGCGTAGAATGGCGTTTCACCAAGCACGATGATGGCTTTGTCGCCTGCAGATAGTGAGTCTACTTCGTTGCCTTCAACAAACATCGCAGCGACTGAACTAGAACCTTTAGTACCTGTGTAACCACAGAATTCTGTTTGCGTATCAACTTTGATTGCTGCGTTATAATCTGTACCGAATTGACCAGCTTCACGCGCACGTTGACGCTGCTCTTCCATCGCTTTTTCGAAACCCTCTTCGTCGATCGCGAACTCACGCTCACGTGCAACGTCGTTAGTGAGGTCTGCTGGGAAGCCGTAAGTATCGTAAAGCTTGAATACCGTTTCGCCGTCTAGCACTTTGCCATCTAGGTTATCTAATGCTTCGTTAAGAATTACCATACCGCGCTCAAGTGTACGACCGAAGTTTTCTTCTTCGATACGCAGCACTTTTTCAACCACTGCTTGTTGACGCTTCAGCTCTTCGCCAGCTGTACCCATCACTTCTGCTAATACGCCAACAAGCTTATAGAAGAATGCACCTTGTGCACCTAGCTTGTTACCATGACGTACGGCACGACGAATGATACGACGTAGTACGTAACCACGACCTTCATTTGAAGGCATCACACCATCAACAATCAAGAATGAACATGAACGGATGTGGTCAGCAATAACGCGTAGCGATTGGTTCGATAGATCTTCATAACCAATGACTTCAGCCGCTGCTTTGATAAGAGTTTGGAATACATCGATTTCGTAGTTTGAGTGAACGCCTTGCATGATTGCAGAGATACGCTCGATACCCATACCAGTATCTACCGATGGTTTTGGTAGCGGTTCCATAGTACCGTCTGCGTGACGGTTGAACTGCATGAATACGTTGTTCCAGATCTCGATGAAACGGTCACCGTCTTCTTCAGGCGTGCCAGGACGACCACCCCAGATATGTTCACCGTGATCGTAGAAGATTTCAGTACATGGACCACAAGGACCAGTGTCGCCCATTTGCCAGAAGTTATCAGACTCGTAAGGCTTGCCACCATCTTTGTCACCAATGCGCACGATACGATCAGCAGGCACGCCAACTTTTTTGTTCCAGATGTCGAATGCTTCGTCATCGGTTTCGTAAACGGTTACCAATAGACGATCCGCAGGCAGTTTAAGAACTTCGGTTAGGAATTCCCAAGCAAATGAAATCGCATCTTCTTTGAAATAGTCGCCAAAGCTGAAGTTGCCTAGCATTTCAAAGAATGTGTGGTGACGAGCGGTAAAGCCAACATTTTCCAGGTCGTTGTGTTTACCACCAGCACGTACACAACGTTGAGCCGTAGTCGCTCGAGTATAGGCTCGTTTTTCTAAGCCTAAGAAACAATCTTTAAATTGGTTCATACCTGCGTTTGTGAACAGCAGGGTTGGGTCGTTATGTGGAACTAACGATGAACTTTCTACGATTTGGTGTCCTTTGCTTTCAAAGAACTTGAGGAACGCGTTACGAACCTCGTCAGTGCTCATGTACATGCAGCTCTTCCTGAAAATAGTCGAGTTAGAATTTTGCCGTATTGTAGATCATGCAAACAGCTGAGACTAGTTTTCTTGAGGAAAAGAGGGAGTAGAAGAAAAAATTTGAAGCAAAACAAAAATCAGCGCAATTGGATCAACGCTAATCTTGGTCTTCAAAGGCAAGCGCATAGCTAATTTGGTCGAAACTGTAGCCTCGGTATTGTAGAAAACGGACTTGTTTTGCGTATTCTTTTTGGTCCTTGGCTTTGACGCCTTTGAATTTCTTTTCTGCCGCCTGCTTAGCAAGTTCAAACCAGTCTTGTGGTTCTTCAGCCATGGCTTGCTCAATCACCGATTCCGCAACACGTTTCTGGTTTAACTCTTGGCGAATTCGACGCTCGCCATGTCCTTTGTATACATGCTGCCTAATTTGGCTCTTCGCATAACGTAAATCATCTAAATAGTTGTGGTCTAAGCAAAAATTAATCGCGATTTCGATGTCTGATGCTTCATAGCCTTTCATCGACAGTTTTTGGTACAGCTCATACTGACCATGATCGCGACGGCTAAGCAGTTGGATAGCCGCCTCTTTGCTCGATAATGTTGGTGCCTGGCGCTTTTGGTACATGGTGATCCTAAAGGTATTTTTGCTGTACAGACTCTCAATGGCCTTTGTGATGACTCGATTTTTGATGTCAATAGATACAACAAAGCCCCGCATTGCAGGGCTTTATCACTTTTTAATCTGTGAAGGGATTAAAACTCTTCAGCTTGCTCAGGCGCTTCGCCTGCTTCAGGAGCTTCCGTAAGGGCTGGCGCTAACAACATTTCACGTAATTTAGTATCGATAGTTTTAGCTACTTCAGGATGCTCACGTAGGTAGTTGCACGCGTTCGCTTTACCTTGACCAATCTTATCGCCTTGGTAGCTGTACCAAGCACCAGCCTTTTCAACCAGTTTGTGCTTCACGCCTAGATCTACTAGTTCACCTTCGCGGTTAAAGCCTTGGCCGTACATGATTTGCGTATTGGCTTCTTTAAACGGTGCAGCAATCTTGTTCTTAACCACTTTGATGCGCGTTTCGTTACCAACGACTTCGTCACCTTCTTTGATTGCGCCAGTACGACGAATATCAAGACGAACAGAAGCGTAGAATTTAAGTGCGTTACCACCCGTGGTCGTTTCTGGGTTACCGAACATCACACCAATCTTCATACGGATTTGGTTGATGAAGATACACATACAGTTAGACTGTTTTAGGTTACCTGTTAGCTTACGCATCGCTTGAGAAAGCATACGTGCTTGTAGACCCATGTGGCTGTCGCCCATTTCGCCTTCAATTTCTGCTTTTGGTGTTAGCGCCGCAACTGAGTCAACAACCATTACGTCGATAGCGCCAGAGCGAGCTAGTGCATCACAAATCTCTAGTGCTTGCTCACCAGTGTCTGGCTGAGAAACCAAGAGCGCATCGATATCAACACCAAGTTTCTTCGCGTAGACAGGATCCAGAGCGTGCTCTGCATCGATAAACGCACAAGTTTTACCTTCACGTTGCGCAGCAGCGATAAGCTCAAGCGTTAGTGTTGTTTTACCTGAAGATTCTGGACCGTAGACTTCTACGATACGACCCATTGGCAGACCACCTGCACCCAAAGCGATATCAAGAGAAAGAGAGCCTGTTGAGATGGTTTCTACGTCCATTGCTCGGTTATCACCAAGGCGCATGATAGAGCCTTTACCGAATTGCTTTTCAATTTGACCTAGCGCAGCGGCGAGCGCTTTCTGTTTGTTCTCGTCCATTACTTTCTCCGATTTATTCATCTTCTTTGGGCGACGAATAGTAATTCATTTTTCTTAAGCAGCTAACCTGCTCAGCAATGAAAGTTATTATACTGTTGATTCATACAGTGTCTATACCTGTATAGAAAAAATTTAGTTCACTGCTTCTAAGGATTTGCTCTAGCCCTTATCAATTCTGGGCTAAGACGGTGTAAGAAATTCTAAATTAAATGTTGATGCAATCGAGTCAATGCATGCATCACCGCTTGTTGACGAACTTCCGCCCTGTCACCAGAAAAATGCATGGTCTCAACAAAGAGCCAGTCGTGCTTATCCGCAAAAGCAAAGCAGACGGTTCCAACCGGCTTTTCATCAGTGCCTCCCCCCGGTCCAGCAACACCACTGATGGAAACCCCAATAGTGGCATTCGAGTGTTGAAGCGCACCTTGCACCATTTCAAGCACAACAGGCTCACTCACGGCACCATGTTCCTCTAAGGTTTCCACTCTCACACCCAGCATTTCCATTTTGGCTTCGTTGCTGTAAGTGACAAAAGCTCTATCTAACCAACCTGAGCTGCCTGCAATATCAGTAATAGCGGTCGCAACACCGCCACCCGTGCACGATTCTGCCGTCGTTAAAACATGACCATGCTTTGCCAATAATGCGCCTAAATCTGCGCTCAATTTTGTTGTTTTTTCCATAGCCAAAATGCCCTTTGTCTCTTTTTACTTGATAGGGATTCACGTATCCTAAGCCGCTACGGAAATAAACAAAAGAACTTACCTGTGAAAGCTGAACAAAAACACACTCCGATGATGCAGCAATACCTCAAGCTAAAAGCTGAGAACCCTGAGATTTTGCTGTTCTACCGCATGGGCGATTTCTACGAACTCTTTTACGATGATGCAAAGCGAGCGTCCCAACTGCTTGATATTTCGCTAACTAAGCGCGGTTCGTCAGCTGGAGAGCCTATTCCTATGGCGGGAGTGCCATTTCACGCAGTAGAAGGCTATCTAGCAAAACTTGTTCAGCTTGGTGAATCAGTCGCAATCTGCGAACAAATTGGCGATCCAGCCACCAGCAAAGGTCCGGTAGAACGTAAAGTTGTACGTATCGTGACACCAGGTACTGTGACGGATGAAGCACTGCTTTCTGAGCGTGTCGATAACTTAATCGCAGCCATTTACCATCACAACGGTAAGTTCGGTTATGCGACGCTGGATGTCACTTCTGGTCGCTTCCAACTGACAGAACCAGAAACCGAAGAAGCGATGACAGCCGAGCTTCAGCGTACCGCACCACGTGAGCTACTATTCCCAGAAGATTTTGAACCTGTACATTTAATGGCAAGCCGCAACGGTAACCGTCGTCGCCCAGTATGGGAATTTGAGCTTGATACGGCTAAGCAACAACTCAATCAACAGTTTGGCACCAAAGATCTGGTTGGTTTTGGCGTAGAACATGCGTCCTTAGGGTTATGTGCTGCTGGTTGTTTGATCCAGTATGTGAAAGATACACAACGTACGGCTTTACCTCATATTCGCTCTTTAACGTTTGATCATCAGGACCAATCCGTCATCCTTGATGCCGCTACCCGACGCAACCTGGAAATTACTCAAAATCTAGCAGGCGGAACCGATAACACGCTCGCTGCGGTACTCGACCATTGTGCGACGCCGATGGGCAGCCGAATGCTGAAGCGTTGGTTACATCAGCCTATGCGTTGCATTGAAACGTTAAACAATCGTCTTGATGCGATTGGTGAGATTAAAGAACAAGCGCTGTTTGCCGATCTTCAACCAACGTTAAAACAAATTGGTGATATTGAACGTATCTTAGCACGCCTTGCACTGCGCTCTGCTCGCCCTCGCGATATGGCTAGACTTCGCAATGCCATGCAGCAGCTACCAGAGCTAGAATCTGTAACCGCTTCTTTGACCCATCCATATCTAGCAAAACTGGCGCAATACGCAGCTCCGATTGACGAAGTATGTGATCTGTTAGAGCGTGCAATTAAAGAAAATCCGCCAGTTGTTATTCGTGATGGTGGTGTGATCGCTGAAGGCTATAATGCCGAGCTCGATGAATGGCGCAAATTAGCAGACGGTGCAACAGAATACCTTGAGCAGCTTGAGCGAGATGAGCGTGAACGACACGGCATCGATACGCTTAAAGTCGGCTACAACAACGTACATGGCTTCTTTATTCAAGTGAGCCGTGGCCAGAGCCATTTGGTTCCACCGCACTATGTACGTCGCCAAACACTAAAAAATGCCGAACGCTATATCATCCCAGAGCTTAAAGAGCACGAAGACAAAGTACTTAACTCGAAATCGAAAGCGCTGGCACTTGAAAAGCAGCTGTGGGAAGAACTGTTTGATCTATTGATGCCAAATCTGGAGAAGCTGCAGAATTTAGCTTCTGCTCTGTCTCAACTCGATGTACTACAAAACCTAGCAGAGCGTGCAGATTCGTTGGATTACTGCCGACCAACGCTTGTGAAAGACGCTGGCATTCACATTCAAGCGGGTCGTCACCCAGTCGTAGAGCAAGTAACAACAGAACCGTTCATCGCGAACCCAATAGAGCTTAACCCAGCACGTAAAATGTTAATCATCACCGGTCCAAACATGGGTGGTAAATCCACTTACATGCGTCAAACTGCGCTGATTGCATTGATGGCACATATCGGCTCTTATGTACCTGCAGAATCTGCACAAATTGGTTCTTTAGATCGTATATTTACTCGTATTGGAGCGTCAGATGATCTTGCATCTGGTCGTTCGACCTTCATGGTAGAAATGACGGAAACCGCTAATATTCTGCACAATGCAACTAAAAACAGTTTAGTGCTAATGGATGAAATCGGTCGCGGTACCAGTACTTACGATGGCCTATCTTTAGCTTGGGCAAGTGCGGAATGGCTCGCAACACAAATTGGTGCGATGACACTATTTGCAACTCACTACTTCGAATTGACAGAGTTGCCAAACCAACTGCCAAACTTAGCGAACGTTCACTTGGATGCCGTAGAACATGGTGACAGCATTGCCTTTATGCACGCAGTTCAAGAAGGTGCGGCAAGTAAGTCTTACGGCCTAGCTGTTGCGGGCTTAGCCGGCGTACCCAAAACGGTCATCAAAAATGCGCGTAACAAACTATCTCAGCTAGAGCAACTAGGGCAAAACAGTGACGCACCACGTCCAAGTGCAGTAGATGTGGCTAACCAATTGAGTCTAATTCCAGAACCTAGCGAGATCGAACAAGCCTTATCTGGTATTGATCCTGATGATTTGACTCCACGCCAAGCACTTGAAGAGTTGTATCGTTTGAAGAAGATGCTTTAAATCGATTCACTTAAGCGAGCACAAAAGAAAAAAGGCTATGGATAACCATAGCCTTTTGCATATCTACTGAAGTACGGATTATTTAATCATCTTCGACGTTAAATAAGTTTTCCATATTCAAACCTTGCTTGATTAAAACCTCACGAAGACGACGTAAACCTTCTACTTGGATTTGACGTACACGCTCACGTGTCAAACCAATCTCTCGACCAACTTCTTCAAGCGTCGAAGGCTCATAGCCTAGAAGACCAAAACGTCGTGCAAGTACTTCTTTTTGTTTTGGATTCAACTCTTCTAACCAATGAATCAGCGATGATTTGATATCGTCATCTTGAGTCGAGACTTCTGGATCGGAGTTGTTTGCGTCGGGAATAATATCCAACAGCGCTTTTTCACCGTCACCACCGATTGGCGTGTCGACAGAACTGATACGCTCATTGAGACGTAGCATTTTGCTTACATCTTCGACTGGAATATCTAACTGAGCAGCAATTTCTTCTGCGGTAGGTTCGTGATCGAGCTTCTGAGAAAGTTCACGCGCAGTACGCAGATAAATGTTTAGCTCTTTCACGACATGAATAGGTAGACGGATCGTACGAGTTTGGTTCATCAACGCACGTTCGATCGTTTGTCGGATCCACCAGGTCGCATAAGTAGAGAAGCGGAAACCACGCTCTGGATCGAACTTCTCGACCGCACGGATCAAACCAAGGTTACCTTCTTCAATCAGATCGAGTAGTGCTAGGCCGCGATTACTATATCGACGAGAGATCTTGACCACCAAACGTAGGTTACTTTCGATCATACGTTTACGTGCCGCTTCGTCGCCACGCAGAGCTCGTCGAGCATAAAGCACTTCTTCTTCGGCAGTAAGTAGAGGTGAGAAGCCAATTTCACCTAGATACAACTGAGTTGCGTCTAAGCTTTTACTGCTCGCGTCAAATTCTTCACGCGCAGCCGTTTTGCTTTCTGTGGATGATGATTTTTCGAGTTCGTTATCAATGGTCTTCACTGACGCATTGTCAAATGCAAACTCTTCAACTTTGGTTACTGTGTTGCTGATACTCATAACGCCTCCCCCTGGCGAGTTAGCAAGACATGACAACTCAATATGTCGCTAAATGATGTCGCAAGTTGTTTTTCAAAGTTTTAAGGCAAATAGCGTTTTGGATTCACCGATTTACCTTGATAGCGAATTTCAAAGTGTAGCTTGACTGATTTTGCACCTGAACTACCCATGGTGGCGATTTTCTGTCCGCTTTTTACACTTTGTCCTTCTGATACCAGCAGTTTGTCATTATGTGCATAGGCGCTTAAATAATTGTCGTTATGCTTTACTATAATTAAGTTGCCATAACCTCGTAGCGCATTGCCTGAATAAACAACGGTGCCGGCTGCGGTTGAAACGATAGGTTGACCACGCTGTCCTGCGATGTCGATACCTTTATTTCCCTGTTCTCCCGCCGAAAAGTTCTTGATTACTCTCCCTTTTGTTGGCCACAACCACTTAGAAACTTTATCACTCTTCGCCGTGGTAACTGGCGCTTTTTGCTTCACTTTTTGGTTATCTTTTGAACCAACATACTCCTTTGTTTTCGATTGTTCAACCTTCTTTGGAGGCTGTTTTTGTACGACTTTAGGCTTAGTCTCTGTAGGTTTTTGACTAGAGTTTTTACTTGAATTTTTCGGTTTAGAGGCTGTTGATGTTTTCGTCACTGGGGCTGGTGGCGTCGTAACAACAGGAACCACAACGGGTTCAACTTTTTGGCCATATTTAGGGGCGACATATTTCGGAGCCCAAAGTTTTAGCCTCTGTCCAGGGTAGATGGTGTAAGGCTGAGTTAACTCATTGTAACGGACAAGATCATTTACATCTTTATCTGTGACATAAGCTATGAAGTAAAGTGTATCGCCTTTTTTTACCTCATAATAACTCCCTCTGTAACTTCCTCTTTCAAGGCTTGAATAGTCTTTCTTTAAGCTAGAGACAGGTGCAGGAGAATGCGCTGCACAACCAACTAGTCCTGCAGCAAACACAAAGCTAATACCAATATGACGTAATAACTTACTCACCTATCCCTAACCCTTAAGCTAAATCACCCGCAACCAGAGGTACAAATCGAACCATTTCCACAACAGTAGAGAGATATTCATCTCCCTTACGTTCAATTTTTAGTAACTGTTGCTCCGTGTCTCCAACAGGAATCACCATCTTACCGCCATCTTTTAATTGTGCGAGAAGTGCTTGGGGGATCACTTCTGCAGCTGCGGTAACAATGATGGCATCGAAAGGACCACGAGCTTCCCAGCCTTGCCACCCATCAGCATGCTTGGTTGAAACATTGTAGATATCCAATTGTTTCAGACGGCGTTTTGCTTCCCATTGCAACGATTTAATTCGCTCAACGGAGTATACATGGTCAACAATTTTCGCCAGTACTGCGGTTTGATAACCGGAACCCGTTCCGATTTCCAGTACGTGACTCGTTGGCTCTAGTTCGAGTAACTCGGTCATACGAGCAACAATATAAGGTTGAGAAATAGTTTGTCCCTGACCAATCGGTAACGCATTGTTATCGTAGGCTTGGTGCATCATCGCTTGAGAGACAAAGCTTTCTCGTGGTAAGCGTTGGATAGCATCCAGAACTCTTTGGTCTTTGATGCCACTGGAGATAAGAAACGCTATCAACCTGTCAGCATGTGGGTTACTCATTACTTCTCTTCCTTTAACCAACTATCCATTGCACGCAGCGACTCATGAGCAGTGAGATCAACTTGTAGAGGCGTCATTGAAACTCGACCATGTTCAATCGCATAAAAGTCGGTGCCCTCCCCCGCATCTTGCTCTTTTCCTGGAGGCCCTAGCCAATAAATATCATGACCTCTCGGATCTTTCTGCTTAATCATATTCTCTGCGTGATGACGCGCACCTAAACGCGTGACTTCGATTTCGCCCAGGTTTTCTGCTGGTAAGTCAGGCACGTTTACGTTCAATAACCGATTCGTTGGAATCGGAGACGCTAAATGCTGTTGCACAATTTGACGTGCAATTTTTGCGGCAGATTCGAAATGACGCTTACCCACCAGCGAAAAAGCAACTGACTGAACACCAAGGAAATGCCCTTCCATTGCTGCTGCTACCGTTCCTGAGTAAAGAACATCATCACCCAAATTTGCACCATGGTTGATGCCTGATAAAACAAGATCGGGCAAATCATCTTTCATCAGCTCATTCAGCGCGAAATGTACACAATCTGTAGGCGTGCCTTGCACTGAATAGATACTTGGGGCAATTTCAGTTACACGCAATGGTTGCTCTAGTGTCAGTGAATTCGAAGCACCTGAACGATTTCGGTCGGGTGCGACAATGGTCACTTCAGCGATATCTCGCAACTCATCAGCAAGTGCATGAATCCCTTGCGCATGTACGCCATCGTCGTTGCTGATTAAGACTCTTAGGGGCTTCGCGTTTAGTGAATCCTGTTCCATTAGTATTCTCTTTCTACTTCAACCTCATTAACTAACTCACGAACGATAGAGGTTGCAAAAGATCCCGCATCCAATGAGAAAGTCAGCGTAATGTTGTTACCTTCAACCGTCCAAGCTAAATCTTTTGGCTTCAGCGCAATATCGCGACGGTCGTGGCGCATGCGATTACCACGAATCAGCGCCATGAGATCAGGCTCTTCATCTAAGAACGGTTGTTCTAAAGTAAGCGCATCCGCTTGAGTTGGAAGCGCATTATCGCCAGCAAGCGCAGCGGTAATTGCCACTTCACCAGCAGCAAATTGTGCTTGTAGATCTGCGATATTGCTTGCATCAATCAACTGAGTGCCAGAACTTGTCTGTGCAATATCACCATCGATAAATTTATCAAACACACCACTTTCTAGACGAGCAGAAACGATACGGTTGAAGATCCACGAACGCGCCGCTGATAAATACATGCTGCGCTTATTTTGATTACGGGTACGAACGTTTTCGCGTCCCCATCGACGTGCTTCTTCAAGGTTGTTGCCATCATTGCCAAAACGCTGACTACCAAAGTAGTTTGGCACACCAACTTGTTTCACTTTTTCAAGGCGTTGCTCTACATCTTCAACGTCAGTCACTTCAGACAAAGTGACAACAAACTCGTTCCCTATTAAGTCTCCAGGACGCAGTTTTTTGTTGTGTCGATCAGTCGCTACGATTTCAATACTCGGATATTGAGCTAGGAATGCCGAGAAGTCCGGCGTTTCCCCTTTCGGTAAATGGACACTCAGCCACTGTTCCGTCACGGCATGGCGGTCTTTAAGGCCTGCCCAGCTAACGTCTTTCGACTTTACTCCACAAGCTTTCGCCAACTCATTCGCAACAAAACTGGTATTTTCTCCAGTTTTTCGAATACGCACCATTAGGTGCTCGCCTTCGCCCGTAAAGGCAAAACCTAAATCCTCACGAACCTGAAAATGTTCTGGTTGCGCTTTGATTTTTGCCGATGCAACAGGCTTACCCGTTAGATAAGCCAATGAAGATAAAATATCTGACATGATGTTTTTCCGCTGTTTACACAGCATTAAGGAGCAAGTTGGTTAATTATTGCTTGAACAGAAGCACCACGGCTTCCGTTGCAATGCCTTCTTTGCGTCCAGTAAAACCGAGACGCTCTGTCGTCGTCGCTTTTACGTTAATGTTACTAATATCGGTTTCTAGGTCTTCCGCAATCGCCACACACATCGCGTCAATATGAGGTGCCATCTTAGGTGCTTGTGCCATGATGGTGACATCGGCATTACCAAGGCGGTAGCCTTGCTCTTTGACACGACGATAAACGTCTTTCAACAATTCGCGGCTATCTGCGCCTTTCCATTTGTCATCCGTGTCTGGGAAGTGACGACCAATATCACCCGCAGCAATCGCGCCAAGCAGCGCATCAGTCAAAGCATGAAGAGCAACATCACCATCTGAGTGGGCTACTAAGCCCTGCTCGTAAGGGATAGCAACACCACCGATAATGACCGGGCCTTCACCACCAAATTTATGCACGTCAAAACCGTGACCAATTCGAATCATTTTTTATCCTTTCTTTTTTAGCCGCGCTCACGGCTCAGATAAAACTCGGCTAACGCGAGATCTTCTGGCTGAGTAATTTTTATGTTGTTCGCATTACCCTGGACTAAAGCAGGCGTTTCGCCCAACCACTCTAAAGCCGATGCTTCATCCGTGATGGCTACGCCTTGTTCTAATGCGTCAGCCAGTGCTCGAGTTAGTTGTTGAGTTTTAAACATTTGTGGAGTTAATGCATGCCACAATGCTTCTCTCTCTACCGTATGACCGATATCTTGTGCTGCATTTGCTCGCTTCATTGTGTCTCTCACTGGAGATGCGAGGATGCCACCCGTTGGGTGAGCGCAGCAAACATCAATCAAACGGTCAATGTCGGATGTTAATACACATGGCCTTGCAGCGTCGTGGACCAATACCCACTCGCTTTCCAGATGTTCATTGACATAGTTTAGCCCTGAAAGTACGGAATCAGCGCGCTCTTTGCCACCCGCGACTTGAATTACATCGGGATGGTTCGCGATGGTTAACTCAGGAAAATAAGGGTCACCTTCGGTAATGGCGACAACCACTTTCGAAATTCGTGGGTGCGACAGCAACTTTTCTACAGTGTGTTCCAGCACCGCTTTTCCGTCGATCAATAAATATTGCTTAGGGCGGTCAGCCTTCATTCGACTACCGACACCGGCAGCAGGAACAATTGCGACATGCGATGAGTTCACATCCAACATTTTAATGATTTTCCTCACCTATAATGCGGTAGAAAGTCTCGCCATCTTTAACTAAACCAAGCTCATGACGCGCACGTTCTTCAATCGCATCAAGACCTTGCCTTAAGTCATCAATCTCAGCAAACATTTCATTATTGCGAGCTTGTAGCTTGCTGTTCACTTGTTGCTGAACTTCAATTTCATCTTTTACTGTGTAGTAGTCAGACACTCCGTTTTTACCAAACCATAGAGTGTATTGAAGCAAGCCAAACAGTAGCGTAAGGGCTATAACAAAGATTCGCATATCGCTGCTAACATTCTGTACCGGAAGGAATTAGATAAGGTGACATATATAGCATAAATGCGAGGTTGCCTCTAGGGGAGAAAGGGAGACTCACACGCTCCTTACAAGAAATAAGCAGCAAAATGAAACAAAGACATATGAAGCTATTCTTAGCACTCACCAAAGTAAAACCAAGAAATACAAGCCTATAGATACAAAAACACCCCGCAAAATCAGGGTATTTCAAAGCTTCAATCTAAGCGGTTAATCCAATGAAGAACTAAGCTTGAACTTCTTTAAGACCGCTTCTTTGAAACATGGAGGAGCGTGCTCATCTAGAGCTTCCTCGATGCAGATAAATGGGTTGCTTTCTTTAGGTATGACAAGCAACACGGCCAGAACGGCTCATCGCTCTTAAATAAAAAACGCCCCACCGAAGTGGAGCGTTTCTAGAAAGCTATTTAGCTAAACTTATTCAATTAAGAATTAAGCTTGACCTTTAACTTCTTTAAGACCGTTGAAAGGAGCGCGCTCACCTAGAGCTTCCTCGATACGGATTAGTTGGTTGTACTTAGCAACACGGTCAGAACGGCTCATAGAACCAGTTTTGATTTGACCTGCAGCAGTACCTACCGCTAGGTCAGCGATAGTTGCATCTTCAGTTTCGCCAGAACGGTGAGAGATTACTGCTGTGTAACCTGCGTCTTTAGCCATCTTGATTGCAGCTAGAGTCTCAGTTAGAGAACCGATTTGGTTGAACTTGATAAGGATAGAGTTAGCTACGCCTTTCTCGATACCTTCAGCAAGGATCTTAGTGTTAGTAACGAATAGGTCGTCACCTACTAGTTGAAGTTTGTCACCTAGTAGTTCAGTTTGGTGCTTGAAGCCATCCCAGTCAGACTCGTCTAGACCGTCTTCGATAGAAACGATTGGGAATTGGTTAGCTAGCTCAGCTAGGTAGTGGTTGAACTCTTCAGAAGTGAAAGTTTTACCTTCGCCTTTCATGTTGTAGATGCCAGCTTCTTTGTCGAAGAACTCAGATGCTGCACAGTCCATAGCTAGAGTAACGTCTTTACCTAGTTCGTAACCAGCAGCTGCAACAGCTTCTGCGATAACTTCTAGAGCTTCAGCGTTAGATTTAAGGTTAGGAGCGAAACCACCTTCGTCACCAACTGCAGTGCTGTAGCCTTTAGACTTAAGAACTTTAGCTAGGTTGTGGAATACTTCAGCACCGATACGTAGACCTTCTTTAAGAGTCTTAGCGCCAACTGGTTGGATCATGAACTCTTGGATGTCAACGTTGTTGTCTGCGTGCTCACCACCGTTGATGATGTTCATCATTGGTAGAGGCATAGAGAACTGACCAGCTGTACCGTTTAGTTCAGCGATGTGCTCGTATAGAGGCATGCCTTTAGCTGCAGCAGCAGCTTTAGCGTTTGCTAGAGAAACAGCTAGGATAGCGTTAGCACCGAATTTAGATTTGTTTTCAGTGCCGTCTAGTTCGATCATTACTGCGTCGATTGCAGCTTGGTCTTTAGCGTCTTTGCCAACTAGAGCTTCAGCGATTGGGCCGTTTACAGCTTCAACTGCTTTAAGAACACCTTTACCTAGGAAACGTGCTTTGTCACCGTCACGTAGCTCAAGAGCTTCGCGAGAACCAGTAGATGCGCCAGATGGAGCTGCCGCCATACCTACGAAACCGCCTTCTAGGTGTACTTCAGCTTCTACAGTTGGGTTACCACGTGAGTCGATGATTTCACGACCTAGAACTTTAACGATCTTAGACATTAATGTTTCCTCTCGTTTCAAATATAAATGTCAATTTTAAAGGGCAGCAGCACAACCTTCGCCGCCGCCCGTATCCTTTTACTTCTCGAATTCGCCGCGTGCGTTTTGGCCCGCAGCCTTAACGAAACCTGCAAACAATGGGTGGCCATCGCGAGGAGTCGATGTGAATTCTGGGTGGAACTGAGCCGCTACAAACCATGGGTGAGCTGGGTTCTCAATCATTTCCACTAACTTCTTGTCCGCTGATAGGCCAGAAACTTTCAGACCTGCTTTTTCGATTTGCGGACGAAGCACATTATTCACTTCGTAACGGTGACGGTGACGTTCATGGATCGTCGCGCTACCGTAAAGTTCACGAGCTTTCGTCCCTTTCTCTAGGTGACATAGCTGTGAACCAAGACGCATCGTACCACCTAGGTCAGACTTTTCAGTACGCTCTTCTACGTTACCTGACTCGTCTACCCACTCTGTGATCAAACCTACCACAGGGTACTTAGTCTCTTTGTTAAATTCTGTTGAATGTGCACCTTCCATACCCGCAACGTTACGCGCGTATTCAATTAGTGCAACTTGCATACCCAAACAAATACCTAGGTAAGGCACATTGTTTTCACGTGCATATTGAGCCGCACGGATCTTGCCTTCAATACCACGATCGCCGAAGCCACCTGGAACTAGGATCGCGTCTAAGCCTTCTAGCAGCTCAACGCCTTTTGTTTCGATATCTTGTGAGTCTACATACTTAATTGTGACACTTAGACGGTTTTTCAAGCCAGCGTGTTTAAGCGCTTCGTTCACAGACTTGTATGCATCTGGCAATTCAGTGTATTTACCAACCATACCGATGGTTACTTCACCAGTAGGATTTGCTTCTTCGTAAATAACCTGTTCCCACTCAGAAAGATCAGCTTCAGGAGCTGTGATGCCAAAGCGAGCACACACAAGATCATCTAGACCTTGAGACTTGATCAATTGAGGAATCTTGTAGATAGAATCTACGTCCTTCATTGAAATTACTGCTTTTTCTGGAACATTACAGAATAGTGCGATTTTCTTACGTTCATTCGCTGGAATAACGCGGTCGCTACGGCAAACCAGGATATCTGGCTGAATACCGATAGATAGAAGTTCTTTTACAGAGTGTTGAGTTGGCTTAGTTTTCACTTCGCCCGCTGCCGCTAGGTAAGGAACAAGTGTTAGGTGCATGAACATTGCGCGCTCACGGCCTAGTTCAACGGCTAGCTGACGAATCGCTTCCATAAATGGTAGTGATTCGATATCACCAACGGTACCGCCAACTTCAACGATAGCCACATCATGGCCTTCAGAGCCAGCAATTACACGGTCTTTGATCGCGTTAGTGATGTGAGGGATAACTTGAATAGTTGCGCCTAGGTAGTCACCACGACGTTCTTTACGAAGTACGTCGGCATAAACACGACCTGCAGTGAAGTTGTTACGCTTGGTCATCTTGGTACGGATGAAACGCTCGTAGTGACCAAGGTCAAGGTCAGTCTCTGCGCCATCTTCTGTAACGAACACTTCACCGTGCTGAGTAGGGCTCATTGTGCCCGGGTCAACGTTGATGTAAGGGTCAAGCTTCATCATAGTCACTTTAAGACCACGAGCTTCTAGAATAGCCGCAAGAGATGCTGCTGCAATACCTTTACCTAGAGAGGATACAACCCCGCCAGTAACAAAAATGTAATTTGTCGTCATGTTTAACCTGAAATTGGTTGAATGAGGGAAATGGAGTGCTTCTGGACGGGAGATAAATATACCAGAAGCTCCTTACCGCCACAACGTGAAATCTATCACACCGTAATTTTTTATTTTTTGCTTCAAATCAAAGTGAGCAAAGACAAACCAAAGTCCGTTTTCGTGTTAAGAGGCAAACTGGCCTCATATTGTATATTCCGCTTATTTCCCCCCTATCTCGACTCTTCTCGCTTTACTTCATCCCAGAAATCGTCGAGCTCTGATAAAGAACAATCTGTAAGCGCTTTGCCTGACTGCTGGACCTTTACTTCAACTTGCTTAAAACGTCTCGCAAACTTTAAGTTTGCTTTACCTAGTGCGACTTCTGGATTTTTATCAAGATGGCGTGCCAAATTGACGGTCGCAAATAGCAAATCACCAAGTTCCAACTCCACTTTTTCTTCATCAGGCTGGACTTGTAGCGCTTCTTCCATGACTTCATCAATTTCTTCTCGCACCTTATCGACGACCGGGCCAAGAGAGTCCCAGTCAAATCCATATTTCGCACATTTTTTCTGTATCTTTGTAGCACGAGAAAGTGCCGGCAAAGAGTTTGGTATTGAGTCTAGGATACTTTCTTCCGCTTTGCCTACCTGCGCTTTTTCTTTTGCTTTTTCGGCTTCCCAGTTGGCGTTGATTTCCTCGTCCGATTCAAACTCAACATCTGAAAAAACATGCGGATGACGGCGAGTCAGTTTTTCATTCACAGTTTCGACAACATCCGAAAATTCGAACAGCTCTTGCTCTTTCGCTAGCTGGCTGTAAAAAATCACCTGAAACAACAAATCCCCTAGCTCTTCTTTTAGATTCGGCCAATCTCGATTTTGAATCGCGTCCACCACTTCGTAGGTTTCTTCTATTGTATGCGGAACGATGGTGTCAAAGGTTTGTTTTAAGTCCCAAGGGCAACCGTTTTCTGGGTCACGCAACTTCGCCATGATTTGTTCTAATTGTTCAATTGGATGACTCATTTTTTGTTCCTTTAAACCTTTCTACTAAAGAAAAAGGTGAGCAGCCAAAACCACTCACCTTCTACATTATATTTTCTCAGCAGCTTTCACTAAGTAATTGTTACTTTGACAAGGCAACAAGTTTTCGCGACTCCTGAGCATAGCTCGCCTATGTGATGGAGCAAGAAAACGCAGTTAACGCAGTAAAAGTGACAAGTACGACGTGAAAGTTAGCCGAGGCGTTTCACCGTCATCACATCCTTAATCTGCTCAACACGCTTCGAAACACGAGAAAGCACCTCAATATTGGTGACTTCTAGGTCAAAGTCCATGATGGCAAGTTGACGTCTGTAATCGACTCGGTTCTTCATACTGGTCACTTTGATCTTTTCGTTGGCGAACAGTGTCGTAATGTCTTTGAGTAGACCACCTCGCTCCATCGCTTCAACACGGACGGTGAGGATGTATGACCCGACGAAGCCGCTGCCCCAGACAGTATCAATGATACGCTCTGGCGCATGATGGCGCAGTTCTTCTAACTGCTCACAGTCACTGCGGTGTACTGAAATCCCGCGCCCTTGCGTTATGTAACCACAGATATCATCACCTGGAATCGGCTGACAGCAACGCGCTAGGTGCGTCATTAGGTTATCAACGCCTTCTACAACGACGGCGTCTTTTTTCGGTCGGCTTTGCGCTGGTGATTTGTGCTCTGCTTCTTGCAGTTTTTCCAGTGCTTGCTGGTCTTCTTCTTCTGCCGTTGGCTTGTTAACGAGCGCATTAATATGGTTAATGATTTGGTTGATACGCAAATCACCGCTACCAACACCAACGTAAAGCTCATCTGGTGTTTTGACGTTAAACCGTTTGAGAGCGTAATGCTCAGCATCTTTTAACGTTGCGCCAATTTTTGCTAACTCATGTTCAAGAATTTCACGACCCGCTTCGAGGTTCTTCTCACGGCTTTGCTTTCGGAACCAGGCGTTAATTTTGGCACGCGCGCGGCCAGAATGAACGAAGCCTAATGATGGGTTTAACCAGTCTCGCGATGGGTTAGGCTCTTTCTGAGTGATAATCTCAACCTGATCACCCATATGTAGTTTATGAGTAAACGGTACTATGCGGCCTCCGACTTTGGCGCCAATACAACGGTGTCCCACTTCGGAGTGAATGTGATAGGCAAAATCTAGCGGCGTTGCCCCCATTGGCAAATCGACAACATCACCACGTGGTGTAAAGGCATAAACACGGTCATCAAAGACTTGGCTACGTAGCTCATCAAGCATTTCGCCAGAATCTGACATTTCTTCTTGCCAATCCAGTAGCTTACGCAGCCACGTGATCTTCTCATCATAACCGCTTCGGCTGCTTGCCCCTTCTTTATATTTCCAGTGCGCGGCAACACCCAGCTCCGACTCTTCATGCATTTGCTTGGTACGAATCTGGATCTCGATGGTTTTGCCTTCTGGCCCTAGAATTACGGTGTGGATCGATTGATAACCGTTTGGTTTAGGGTTAGCAACGTAGTCATCAAACTCGCTCGGTAGGTGCTTGTATTTGGTGTGAACTACACCCAAAGCCGCGTAACAGTCTTGCAGTTTGTCTGCGATGATACGTACTGCTCGAACATCAAACAGCTCATCGAATGCCAAACTCTTCTTCTGCATTTTTCGCCAAATGCTGTAGATGTGCTTAGGTCGACCACTCACTTCGGCGTTAATACCTGACACTTCCATTTCGTGCGTGAGGTCTTCAACAAAGTCTTTGATGTACTGTTCACGAACGATGCGTCGCTCAGAAAGCTGCTTGGCAATTTGTTTGTAAGTTTCCGGCTGTTGGTAGCGGAAAGCGTAATCTTCAATTTCCCATTTCAGCTGACCGATGCCTAATCGGTTTGCTAGCGGCGCATAGATGTTGGCACACTCTTTTGCCGCCGCACGTCGAACCTCATCAGGCGCTTTTTTAACTTCAATAAGATTACAAATTCGTTCCGCGAGCTTGATAACCACGCAGCGGAAGTCATCCACCATGGCAAGCAGCATACGGCGTACGTTATCTACCTGAGATGACGCTGCACTGCCTTCCATGTTGACATTGAGTTGGCCAATAGCCGCCATCTCTTCAACGCCATCAATTAATTTTATGATTTCTTTGCTGTATTTCTCTTCCAGAATTTCTCTGTTAAAAGCACCACTTGAAACCAAAGGAAACAGTTGTGCAGCCACTAAGGTGGCCTGATCCATAGACAAGGTGATCAAAATTTCGATCATTTCTCGTCCACGCCACAACAACAGTTCCGCTTGCTCGTTATCGGCTAATACCGTCTGGCAATCTCGATATACTTCGATTAAGCGTGAGGCTGTGTTTTTCTCTTGTCCTAGGCTAGCCACCCAGTTTTCGAGTTCAAACTGTTCATCTTGGTTTAAATGCGCGCTTCTTACCGCAACCATCTCATCATCCTAATTATTATATTCGTGTGGTTTGACTAACACCGTCCAGGTTAGTTCTTTTACCTGCGCGTAAACGCTGGCTTTATGACCACCCACCACAAATAAGGGGCCAAAGTCCTAAAGTTAGGACTTTTCAAACAATGCCATCGATTCTAGATGACTGGTATGAGGGAACATGTCCAGCATACCTAATTTAGTTAATTTATAGCCTTGCTCCATCAAGCTTTGGCTGTCCCTAGCAAGGGTAGCAGGATTACAAGAAACATAAACTACACGCTGTGCGCCAAGCTCAGAAACTTGATCGATGATCCCACTTGCCCCCGCGCGTGCTGGGTCTAACAGCACTTTATCAAACCGTTCTGCCGACCAGACCTGCCCTTCAAAATCTTGCTCAAGGTTAGCGTGATAAAATTGCGCATTATTGATTTGGTTCAAGGATGCATTATTTGTGGCTTTTTCGACCATCTCTGCAACACCTTCAACCCCAACCACGTGCTTAGCTAACTTCGCAATCGGTAAACTGAAGTTGCCTACGCCGCAGAACAAATCTAACACTCGGTCACTCTTTTGCGGGTCTAACCACTCAACCGCTTGCTTGACCATTTTTTGGTTTACGGCTTGGTTCACTTGAATGAAATTATTTGGCGCAAAAGGAATTTTCACGCCAACTTCTTGATAAAAAGGCATATCGCCTTCAACAAGGTTTAGCTGATCTGTTGCTGGCATTAAGTACAGCGATGCATTACGACGTTTTGCCAGCTCCGTTAGAGATTGAGTTTCACTCGCTGTCAGAGCACTCAAGTGACGCAACGTAATACACGGCCCATTATCACCAAGAACCAGCTCTACATGGCCCAATTGCTCCGGCTTTTTAAACGCTTTTAGTGCTGAATAAATCTCTGGAAGCAGAACGTTCAGTTCCGGCGCCAGCACTGGGCAGTCGGTCACTTGCGCGATTTGCTTACTCTGCTTTTTACGGAAACCAAAATGTAGCTGACGTGTTTTTTTATCGACAAATAAGCTCACTCGCGCACGACGACGATAGGCCAGTGAATCCCCTAATAATGGCGCATCAAGCTCGATATCATTGCCTGAAAATTTTCGCATCAGCTGACGCAGTGTTTGCTGTTTGTACGTCAATTGTTGGTCATAATCTAGATGTTGCAAATCACAGCCACCACACTCGTGGTAATGCGGACAAAATGGCTCCACGCGAGTGTCACTCGGCTTGAGAATCTTAATCAGTTTACCGCGAGCAAATTTACTTTTTTCTTCCACTAATTGTGTGACGACTTCTTCTCCCGGCACTGCGCCATCAATAAACAGCGGTTTTTTCTTTAGGTAAGCAATACCTGCGCCGTGGTGATCTAAACGCTCCACTTGCACCGCTTGATGACGAGTATTGAGTTGGGTTTTCTTTTTCGGTTGAAAGATGCGTGCCATGCTCTATGCCTGATTTATGTCTAATTGCTCTTCGGCTTCACTATTCTTGATTGCAGCCGTTGTGTGATTCGAGTGACTTGATTATGCTTACCGTTTATTAGGTGACGTCACTTCTTTGCTCAACGCCTTATCGTGCGCTTGAGAAATAATGCGTTATTTTCCCATATCCAGACTCCGATGTAATTAGATAACATGACCAGATATGGCTTACGAGCACGTGTAATTACACTGACTCTCGCTCCCACTCTCATCATTGGTTTATTACTGAGCGGTTTTTTCTCTTTCAACCGCTACCAAGATCTTGAGAAACAAGTTATCACCACTGGTAACAGCATCATTGAGCCGTTAGCAATTGCCAGTGAAACTCATCTACTATCAGAAAGCCGAGAGGCGGTACGTCGCTTGATAAGCTACGCCCATCGCAAAAACTCTAAACTGGTTCGTAGTATCGCGGTGTTTGATGAACATCATGAGCTCTTCGTGACATCTAACTTTCACCCTAATTTCGAAGCCTTGATGTTCCCTAAAGATAAACCGATCCCGCAACTGGGCAATTCGGAAATCTACGAAAACTCACTGATATTGCGCGTACCTATTTTGTCCGAGGGTCACTATTTAGCTGAGCTGTCGAACGAAAGCCAAGGAACTAAAGCAATTGGTTATATTGCCGTTGAGTTAGATCTCTCCTCTTTAAGGCTGCAACAGTATCAAGAAGTGTTCTCTGCTTTTTTAGTTCTTATACTCGGTCTTGGCTTGGCAAGTGTGTTTGCTTCACGTCTGATGCACGATGTTACCCAGCCTATCACCCACATGAAGAATGTCGTTGACCGCATTCGCCGTGGTCACCTAGACGTGCGTATCGAAGGTAAAATGCACGGTGAGTTAGACCAACTGAAAAACGGTATTAACGCCATGGCGGTATCGCTATCGGAATATCACGTGGAGATGCAGCACAGTATAGACCAAGCCACATCAGACTTGCGTGAAACGCTTGAGCAGCTAGAGATTCAGAACGTTGAGTTAGATATCGCGAAGAAACGCGCGCAAGAAGCGGCCAGGGTTAAATCTGAGTTCTTGGCGAACATGTCGCACGAACTGCGTACTCCGCTCAATGGGGTTATTGGCTTTACTCGTCAAATGCTTAAAACACAGCTTTCTAACAGCCAAACTGATTACCTACAGACGATTGAGAAGTCGGCGAACAATCTACTGAACATCATCAATGACATTCTCGACTTCTCGAAACTTGAGGCGGGTAAGCTGGCGCTGGAAAACATTCCGTTTGATTTCCGAGAAAGTTTAGAAGAAGTGATTAACCTACAAGCCACAAGTGCACATGAGAAAGGGTTAGAAATCACCCTAAAAGTGGACCCTAAAATTCCACCGGGTTTAGTTGGGGACCCACTACGTATCCAGCAAATTTTGACGAACTTAGTCGGTAACTCCATCAAGTTTACCGAGCGAGGCAACATTGATGTTAGCGTTGAAATGCGCTCTCAATCTGGGGACTCCGTCGAACTGCAATTCATGGTGCGTGATACCGGCATTGGTATTTCTGAACGTCAGCAAGCGCAATTATTCCAAGCATTTAGCCAAGCGGATGCCAGCATTTCACGTCGCTACGGCGGCACTGGGTTAGGTTTGGTTATCACGCAGAAATTGGTAAGCCAGATGGGTGGCGAGATCAGCTTAACCAGCCGCCTACACCAAGGTTCAACCTTCTGGTTTACGGTGCGCTTGCACTCAACCGAGATGCCAATGAGCGAACTGATTGAAGTGGAACTTCTAACGGGCAAGCAGTTGCTGTTGATTGAACCAAACATGCAAGCCGCATCCGTTACCCAGCAGATTCTAAGTCAAGAAGGTATCTTAGTGACCTACCGTTCTTCACTACCAAAAAATGAAGAACAATATGACTATGTATTACTGAATTTAGCGGCGAATCAAACGCATGATGCAGACGTCATTACACCTTGGATAGAACAAGCGAAACGCATGGCTCCGAGTGTGATCCTAGGAACACCGAGTACCGAACTGGCGCTTGCCGACCAAATTATGACTGAGCATCACGTCCAATGCCTGACGAAGCCGTTGTCTCGTCGTAAACTGCTACAAAGCCTGATTAGCGAACATGTCGAATCACCACCAACATTGAGTGCTCCAATTACGCCAAGCGAAGGGGAGCGTTTACCTCTGACGGTGTTAGCGGTGGATGATAACCCAGCGAACTTGAAGCTGATTTCCGCTCTGCTCCGCGAACGAGTAGAAACCGTCACCGCCTGTAGCAATGGCCAGCAAGCGGTGAACCTAGCGACAGAGAAAAAGTACGACTTAATCTTCATGGATATCCAAATGCCACAAATGGATGGTGTGACCGCTTGTCAGCACATTAAAGAGTTGGAGTTAAATAAAGACACGCCAGTGATTGCGGTAACTGCGCATGCCATGGCGGGTGAAAGAGATCGCTTGCTCTCGGCAGGAATGGATGACTACTTGACCAAACCTATTGAAGAGCATGTGCTACAACAGGTTTTGGTTCACTGGAACCCAAATGCTTGTATAGAGAGCATTGGCAAAGTCGCCCCTTCATACGTTGATGAGCCTGAAGGGAGCGCGCCACAATCCGTTTCTTCGCCTCAACAGGATGTGATTATTGATTGGCAAGCTGCCTTAAAACAGAGCGCGAATAAAGAGGATCTCGCCAAAGACATGCTGCGCATGTTGATTGAGTTCATCCCTGAAGTAGAAGCAGTCGTTGACCAAGCTCTGGAGCAAGAAGATATCTCCCGTGATGACCTAATTCATGTCATCCATAAGCTGCACGGCAGTAGCTCATATTGCGGAGTGCCTAGGCTGAAATCACTCTGTGCGACGCTTGAGCAAGCACTGCGCTCAGGGATCAGTCTTGAGGAGGTTGAGCCTGAAATGTTCGAGCTGCAAGATGAAATGATTAAAGTCACAACGACTGCAAAATTATACCTTGAACAGTAATCTGCTCGAGAGACAAGAAAGCCAGAGCATCTGCTCTGGCTTTTTAGTATTTTGTTTAAGACTTACAAGCTAGGATTCAAAAATGACCGTCGCCACAGCGTAATGACGCTCATCGGAAATGGACAGGTGAATGTGGTTAACGCCCATCGCATCCGCTATTTGCTTTGCTGTGCCCGTCAATGCGAGCACTGGTTTTCCAAGCGCATCGTTCGAGATGGAAAAATCGTGAAACGTGACCCCTTTTGCGATCCCTGTCCCCAATGCTTTTGAGGCCGCTTCTTTGACCGCAAAGCGCTTAGCAAGATAACGGCCTTGCAGCTTAAGCTGTGAAAATTTAGCCATTTCTTCTTCTGAAAGAATACGCTGAGCAAAAGGCTCACCACTACGAGCTAACGCTTTTTCAATACGCTCAATTTCTGCAATGTCGGTCCCTAACCCTATAATCGCCATCTAGATAGCCCTATTACTGGCGTGCCTCAATCATCAGTGCTTTCATGTCCGCAACCGCTTTATTCAAACCATCAAATACCGCGCGACCAATGATTGAGTGACCAATGTTGAGTTCGTAAATTTCTGGTAATGCAGCAATTGGCGCGACATTGTGATAAGTCAGGCCATGCCCGGCATTAACAATAATACCTAGGTCATGAGCATAACTCGCACCAGCGGCAATCTTCTTCAGTTCAGCTTGTTGTTCGTCTTCTGTCGTCGCATCAGCATAATGACCCGTGTGTAGCTCAATAAACGGAGCACCACACTTTTTCGCAGCTTCAATCTGTTGACGGTCAGCATCAATAAAGAGTGAAACTTTAATGCCTGCATCTGTCAGCTTTTTCGTCGCAGCTTTAATTTTTTCAAGCTGCCCCACAACGTCCAAGCCACCTTCCGTCGTCAGTTCTTCACGTTTTTCAGGCACTAAGCACACAAACTCTGGTTGAGTTTGCAGCGCAATCTCAACCATTTCGTCTGTCACTGCCATCTCTAGATTCATACGCGTTTGAATGGTTTCACGCAGAATACGTACATCACGATCCAAAATATGGCGACGGTCTTCACGTAAGTGAATTGTGATACCATCCGCGCCTGCACGCTCAGCAATTTCTGCAGCGTGAACAGGATCCGGGTATTTTGTACCACGTGCATTGCGTAGAGTGGCAATATGGTCGATATTGACGCCTAAATAAATTGAGCTCATTTTCCGTTACTCCGTGCTCTGGGGGTCTGAATGAAAAATTCACGACTTTTTAAAGGTTTGCCGCCAAGATACGGCTTTAAGGCTATACGTGTAAAGCGTTTTGCCGCTTTTAGCTGCTCTTTAGTGACGAACCGCCGCTCACTGATAGCAATCAGTTCATTCCCTAAAAACGTGAGGTTATCGCGCCTAACCGAAGCTATGAAGCCTTTTTGTTCCCGGTAACGATACGTCATCTCTGGGTCGACGGGCTCGCCAGTACCTGCACAGTGCAAGAAATCTACGCCATACCCCATCGCAGATAGCAATGCTAACTCAAAACGACGCAGTGCTGGCTCAGGGTTCTCGTTGTGTGCCAACTCTGTTAGCGCATGCAAATAATCATGAAATAGCGCTGGCATCGGCACTTCAGCCATCAAGATACGGCCAATCAGTTCATTGACGTACATGGCAGAGTAGAGATTAATGCCCGTTAACGGTAAACCTAGGCTTATCGGCTCAGCTTGACGCAAAGTCTTCATTGAACCTTTTCCCGACCATTTAAGTAACAGCGGAGTAAAAGGTTGCAATGCGCCTTTTAAGTTCGAACGCTTACTGCGCGCGCCTTTGGCCATTAAAGTCATTCGGCCATATTCCTCACTAAATACATCAAGGATTAAGCTCGATTCACTGTAAGGGCGGCGATGTAAAACAAAACAGCGCTGTAAACCTTCGGAAGACAGATTACTCATCTAAGTCATTGTGCCTAAAAAGTGTGAAATAAAAAATAAGGAGCCGAGCGGCTCCTTATTTTAATCGATACTAATTTTTCATCGATGTTGGAGCGAAGCATCTTCGCAGCCAAGATTATAAGTCGTCGATATAACCCAACGAGCGCAGTGCTCGTTCGTCGTCTGCCCAGCCAGATTTCACTTTTACCCAGGTTTCTAGGTAAACCTTACGACCGAACAACTCTTCCATATCTAAACGCGCTTCACGACCAATGGTCTTGATCTTCTCGCCACCTTTACCAATCACCATTTTCTTCTGGCCATTACGCTCAACAAGAATCAAGGCATTGATATGGAAACCGTCGGTTTCTGGGTTGTAATCAAAACGTTCAATCTCGACCGTTACCGAGTATGGCAATTCTTCACCCGTGAAACGCATTAACTTTTCACGCACAATTTCAGATGCCATAAAACGCTGGGAGCGATCAGTCACGTATTCTTCTGGGAAGTGGTGCGTTGCTTTAGGTAAGTGATTACGCACATGCTTACGCAGTACATCAATGTTCTTCCCTTGCTTCGCAGAGATTGGCACAACGTCAACGAAGTCCATCTTCTTAGACATCTCAGCCATGTGTAGCATCACTTCGTTACGATCTTGCACGTTGTCGACTTTATTGACACAAAGCACAACTGGGAAGTTCGATTTTTGAAGCTTAGTTAGCACCATCTCATCGTCTTTAGTCCAATGCGTACCATCGACTAAGAAGAACACTAGGTTTACATCACTTAGAGATGAGTTAGCCGCACGGTTCATCAAGCGGTTAATCGCACGCTTTTCTTCGATGTGAAGTCCTGGCGTGTCAACGTAAATCGCTTGGTAATCGCCGTCCGTGTCCACGCCCATAATGCGGTGGCGTGTTGTTTGTGGCTTACGTGAGGTGATCGAAATCTTCTGACCCAAGATTTTGTTCAGAAGTGTCGACTTACCTACGTTTGGGCGACCAACAATAGCAATGAAGCCACAGTGCTGGTTTTCTGGCGAGCTTGGCTCACCTTGTGATGCGAAAAACGCATCGATATCGAATTCGTTATCAGCCATTTGTTAATTGCTCAAGTGCTGTTTCAGCAGCCGCTTGTTCTGCCTTGCGGCGGCTGGTGCCTTTCCCGATTACAGGCTTGTCCACACCTGCTACTTCACACTCAACCGTAAACTCTTGGTTGTGCGCTTCACCTTTAATATTAGTCACTGTGTACACAGGCAGCGGTTTTCTTCTGCCTTGTAGGAACTCTTGTAGGCGAGTTTTCGGATCTTTTTGTGAGACGCCAGGTTTAATGGCTTCAAGGCGTGAGTTGTACCAACTCAATACAATGCCTCGCACGACTTCAAGATCGCTGTCTAGGTAAATTGCGCCAATAATGGCTTCAACCGCATCGGCTAAAATAGAGTCTCGGCGGAAACCGCCACTCTTCAATTCACCTGGACCTAATTTTAAATAATCTCCTAGATCGAATTCACGACCCAGTTCCGCCAATGTATGTCCGCGAACCAAAGTAGCACGCATACGGCTCATGTCACCCTCGTTCACTTTCGGGAAACGATGGTACAGATCATCAGCGATGACAAAACTTAAAATTGAATCGCCCAGAAACTCAAGACGTTCATTATGCTTACTGTTGGCGCTGCGGTGAGTCAGCGCCAAGTTGATAAGCCCGGCATCTTGAAACTGGTAGCCGAGCTTTCTCTCTAGTTTATCAATTGGAGAATTCATACTCTCTCGATATAAAATGGTTAGTGAATACCACCGATGCGGTTAAAACGCACACCAGTTGGAATCCATGAAGGTAGAACGCTATCTGCGCCACGATCAAACTCGAAGCTGATCCAAATGGCGACAGCTTTGCCGACTAAGTTTGCTTCAGGAACGAAGCCCCAGTAACGGCTGTCAGCACTGTTGTCACGGTTATCACCCATCACAAAGTACTGACCTTGTGGTACAACCCACTCTGTCGTGCCGCTACGTGGGAAGTATTGCTCCACACGGTTACGAACAAGAGGGTTAACCAAAATATTGTGCTCCACGTTACCCAATTTTTCATCCAGTTGGATCATTGGAATACCGTTCGAGCTAAACTGACTTTCTTCAACATTGCTCAGTTTAACTGGTTTACACGCCGATTCACCTTGGCTTTGCACGCAAAGCTGCTTATCACTTGAATAACGCACGATATCACCAGGCAAACCAACAACACGCTTAATGTAATCCACACTTGGTTGTGGCGGGTATTTGAATACCACGATATCACCACGCTCAGGTTTACCTGTTTCAACTAACTGCGTGCGCCATACCGGATCTTTCAAGCCATAGGCGTATTTTTCTACCAAGATAAAGTCACCCACCAACAAAGTCGGCATCATTGAGCCTGATGGGATTTGAAATGGTTCGTAGATAAAAGAACGCAATACTAAAACGAACGCAATCACAGGAAAAATTGAGACGCTATTTTCAACCCACCAAGGCTGACGCTCAACTTTTTGCAAGGTCACTGCATCCAAACCATTAGACGTCTGAGCTTGAATCTCAGCCAGTTTTTCCTGACGCTTTTTCGCGAAAACCAGCTTTTCCAGTAGCCAAACCACGCCAGTTACCAAAGTCGCAATAACCAGCATCAGTGAGAATGTATTCGCCATTAAATTCCCTTATCTAAAAATACGAAAGTGAAAGAGCCGAAACCCTTTCACTTATTTTAATATCTAACGTCTTAAGACCGACAAGTGTGAGACAAAGTTCAACTTTAGTCTTTACCTACGTGAAGGATAGCTAGGAACGCTTCTTGAGGCAGCTCAACGTTACCGATCTGCTTCATGCGCTTCTTACCTTCTTTCTGTTTCTTCAGAAGTTTCTTCTTACGACTTACGTCACCGCCGTAACATTTCGCGATTACGTTCTTACGTAGCTGTTTTACAGTTGAGCGTGCGATAATGTGGTTACCAATCGCTGCTTGGATTGCGATATCAAACATTTGGCGAGGGATAAATTCTTTCATCTTCTCTACCAGCTGACGACCGCGAGTTTGAGACTGGTCTTTGTGTGTGATCATCGCCAGTGCATCAACGGTGTCACCGTTCAGAAGAACGTCTACACGCACCATGTTCGACGCTTCAAAGCGCTGGAAGTTGTAATCCAAAGACGCATAACCACGAGAGGTCGATTTCAGACGGTCGAAGAAATCCAGTACCACTTCGGCCATTGGAATATCGTAAGTCACGGCGACTTGGTTACCGTGGTAAACCATATCGACCTGAGTACCACGCTTTTCAACACACAGCGTGATGACGTTACCTAGATACTCTGAAGGTACCAGGATATTACAACGAGCGATCGGTTCACGAATTTCTTCAATATCATTGATCGCTGGTAGTTTGGCAGGACTATCAACGTACAGCAGTTCACCATCCGTTTTTTCAACTTCGTAAACTACGGTTGGTGCCGTGGTGATGAGATCTAAGTCGTATTCACGCTCTAGACGCTCTTGGATGATTTCCATGTGCAGCATGCCAAGGAAACCACAACGGAAACCAAAGCCAAGTGCCGCGGAGTTTTCTGGCTCGTAGAATAGCGATGCGTCGTTTAGGCTTAATTTGCCCAGCGCATCACGGAAGTTCTCGTAATCGTCAGAAGATACCGGGAACAGACCTGCGTAAACCTGAGGTTTTACTTTCTTAAAACCTGGTAGCGGTTTTTCACAGCCATTCTTAGCCATAGTCAGCGTATCACCAACTGGTGCACCAAGGATGTCTTTAATACCACAAACCACCCAACCTACTTCACCAGTACGAAGGATGTCGGTATCTACTTGTTTTGGTGTAAAAATACCAAGACGGTCTACACCCCAAACTTGACCCGTGCTCATCACTTTGATCTTGTCGTTCTTCTTCAGTTCGCCGTTTTTAATACGTACTAGAGAAACAACGCCAAGGTAGTTATCAAACCATGAGTCAATGATCAGCGCTTGTAGTGGCGCATCTGGATCACCTTCCGGTGCTGGAATCGCTGACACAATGTTCTCTAGAACGTCATCAACACCGATGCCTGTCTTCGCAGAACAGCGGGTTGCTTCCATTGCATCGATACCAACGATTTCTTCAATTTCTTCTGCCACGCGCTCAGGATCGGCTGCTGGTAGGTCAATCTTGTTCAAGATTGGCACAACCTCTAGATCCATTTCGATCGCGGTGTAACAGTTAGCCAGTGTTTGAGCCTCAACACCTTGACCCGCATCTACAACCAATAACGCACCTTCACAAGCCGCTAGAGAACGTGATACTTCATATGCAAAGTCAACGTGCCCCGGAGTATCGATGAAGTTCAGCTGATACGTTTCACCGTCTTTAGCGGTGTAGTTTAGCGTCACACTCTGAGATTTAATGGTGATACCACGCTCACGTTCAAGATCCATAGAATCCAGAACCTGTGCGGCCATTTCACGATCGGTTAACCCGCCACAAACTTGGATTAGACGGTCTGATAGGGTCGACTTACCATGGTCGATGTGGGCGATAATCGAAAAGTTACGAATGTGCTTCATAGATTTAGGGTGACTAACTCTTTACAAATAGGGACAGTAAGAAACGCCATCTACTGACGGCATTTCAATCAAGTTGGCAGATTCTACCGAATTTCGTTAACGGGCGCACGTAATTTAAAGTACATACCCAAATAACCTTTAGTGGAGGGGGACAACACTTACTGGATTGGCTCTCCAAGTACCCGAACGAGGGTAACTTGGCGCTTGGATTCATCCTCTAACGGACGAGAAACACGTTTTGCGATCCACATTCCACCAGCTGCAAATAGTACTGATGCCAATATGATGATACCTTCCCCGCCCGCGGTCAGCGGCGCTAATAGGAAGTGACCAAACATCGCACCGATAATCAAACCAAACAACGGCAGTAAATAAACCGCCATTGCTGATTTTATCAGGCTCGACTCAGGAAAGCCTATCTCGACGACTTGACCTATCTTCACTGATTTATCCGTGCGCAGGTGCCAAGATAAACTCTTGTTACCAATGGCTTTAGTCACAACGCCCGTTCCACAGCTTTTCTGTGAAGAGCAACTACTGCAACTGGTCTGCTGTTCGCAGCTTAAACCAATTTCGTATTGTTTACCGCGACGATGTACGTCTGTCACAGTAGCCAACGCGGTCATCATTGTTGTTTACTCTTTGTTACATTAAATGTGACAGATTGGGCGATACGTTGTGCTGTGGTCGGCGGAATGTCTCCTACAACGGAGATTTCATGTTGACCGCTCACAAAACTGTGTAGCGTTCTTCTGCCTTGGCGAACCAACTGCCCTTTTAACGAATGCTCATCTTTGTTTGCTACGTAAACAGAGAAGCTAAACAGACCATCAGAATACAGCTGGCTCTCCACCATTTGATTAGTAACGGCCATACGATAGCGGTTGAGCTCGTTCGGTTCGAAACCTTCAGGGATCCAACCTACCTGCCAATTGCTGGTTCCAATATCGCCTTTTGGCATGGTGAGAACAGCTGGTAATTGAACATCTTGTAGGCCACTCATTAACTCTGCGATTTTTGGATTCACCGTGTAAGAAATAGTGCGATATTGTTCAAGCATCTCACCATCACGGTCCACAAGGTCGGCACGTAACGGCAATTTACTCTTTTCATCAATCCATAGTACGTATGAATAGCGCAGACCGTCTTTAGGGACGACACGCAGCACTTGTGTTGCTACACCTGCTTCACGAGCTCTACCCACTTTTACATAGTCGTAATACAAGTTTAGCTCATCGATATTGGTGTTGAGCATAGGCATGGTCGGAGCGACCATTTTACCTGACTCGATGGTGAATGGTTCTAAACCCGTTTCGATATAGCTTACTTCTGTGCCACGACGAATCACTTCGCGCACAGGGCCACTTAAATAAACAAGATGAGCATATTGATCGTCACCATGCGTCGCATGACGATACAGCAACGGCTCAATGCTGTTCTTTTTGATAAGGATATAAGAGAGTTCGTAACTTAAATTCTTACTCGCCTCGCTCATTTGATGCAATAAAGCCTCCGCTGGCTTATCACCAGCAAAGGCTTGAGAAGACATCATACTGAACAGAGCGCAAGCGCTGATCAGAAATTTTTTCATTCAATATCCGGATTCAGATTTGCATCTTGTTGAGATGCATCACTGTTAATTCGTAACTGCAATTCGTAGTCTCGCAGCATAGCATGAACACGCTTACGTTGCTCTTGCATATTTGCTTCACCTACAGAACGCTCAACAGACTCACGAGTTAAACTCACAGGCTCTGCGCTGCCAGCAAACGGAACTGTCTGCAACACAGGCAATTGGTCTGTTTGCGGCGACATTGAATCGCTACCACCGTACTGCTGTACACCTAAAATAACAACAAGCGATACACATGCAGCAACAACAACTTGACCAAACTGTGTCAACCAACCTGGCAACTGACGTTTTGCTTTTTGCGGTTCTGGTTGCGACTCTTTTGGCGTATCAGCAATTGAGATAACATTTGCACTGTGCGCATCAAACGCACGGTGCGCAGGTTCATCTTCTAACGCTAACGCCACGCTTTCAGCAATATTCCACTCAGGTTTTGCTGGCGCTTCGCCTCGCATCACATCACCAATCAGGTGGTAGTTCTGCCAAGCATCACGGCTCTCTTGGTCTTGCTCTAACTCTTGAATTAAAGCCTTATCGACCAATTCTCCATCCATGAGAGCTGAAAGTTTTTCTTTGTCAGCCATTATTTTCACCATAGTTATTACTTGTACTAGCGTTGCAAAAGAGGTCTGATTTTCTTTTCCACCGCCTCACGAGCACGGAAGATACGCGATCGTACCGTTCCTACCGGGCAATCCATCACTTCTGCAATTTCTTCATAACTCAAGCCATCGAGCTCTCGTAATGTCATTGCGGTTTTTAAATCTTCAGGTAAAGCTTCGATTGCACTGAACACCACCCGTTGCAATTCTTTGGACAACGTTAAGTTCTCAGGGTTCGATATTTCTTTAAGTGCACTACCTGTTTCGTAAAATTCAGCATCTTCAGCATCGACATCTGTCGCTGGAGGTCTACGCCCTTGAGCAACAATGTGATTTTTCGCAGTATTCACTGCAATGCGATACAGCCACGTATAAAACGCACTTTCCCCACGAAAGCTGGGAATAGCTCGGTAAGCTTTAATAAACGCTTCTTGTGCTACATCTGGTACATCGCCAGGATTACTAACGTATCTGGAAATAAGATTACATACCTTGTTCTGGTACTTCGTTACCAGCAGGTTGAATGCTTGCTTATCGCCATTCTGAACTCGCTCAATCAATACTTGATCGGTCAGCTGCTCGTTCATTCGAGCGGATACTCCTATTTGTTATGCCCCTACTCTTCTCAGATATGGGTACTAATTATGCAAAACGTAGTATTGACACCACTGCTTACTTGAGCACTATTGTGACCCTAACGTGAATGAGAAAGTTCCATGGTTTCTCAAGTTTTTTGTCATTGTTTTTTCACAGTGTGATGTCTATACCCAAATAACCACCGTTGCCTGACTTTAGTCTAAGTTTGACAAGCGAGCATCTTGAGGGGAAATGGGTATAATGAATGATCTCTGTCCCAGATTGTGCTGGGTCGAGCATGGAAAAGCAATGGCATTGACAAACTATTACTTTTCATTTGCATGGCTAATGGCTATCTGAACACCGCGTTACAAATATAACTTAGGAAGCATGCTCATGCTCTGCATGAAAAAGAAGAGTGGCTCAGTCACCGCAGTAACACGGATGTCGATAGGTCTCCCAACTTAGCCCTTAGCGACAGGTGTCGCGATAATGGAATGCACATGGTGTGCAAATAATACACAAGGTGACTTTGTTACCTTAGCTTGGGATTATAAAAGTTATATGAACACAAATCGTGAACATGAGTGTGATGTGTTAGTGGTAGGGAGTGGCGCGGCTGGTTTGTCGTTGGCTTTGCGCGTTGCTAACCACTGTAAAGTGATGGTGCTGAGTAAAGGGCCACGCAGCGAAGGGGCGACCTATTATGCCCAGGGTGGTATTGCTGCTGTATTTGATGAGTCAGACACCATTGATTCACACGTTGAAGACACGCAAATCGCCGGCGATGGTATTTGCGATGAGGACACCGTGAGGTTCATTGCTGAACATTCAAAAGAGTGCGTACAGTGGTTGATCGACGGTGGTGTCCCATTTGATCGTGAAGAGGATGACTCTGACGATGAGCCTCGTTACCACTTAACTCGTGAAGGTGGCCATAGCCGTCGTCGTATTCTTCACGCGGCAGATGCGACAGGTATGGCGATGCAAACCTCTCTGCAAGATAACGCTCACAACCATCCAAACATTCATGTTCTCGAACGTCACAATGCGCTGGACTTAATCACCGAAGATAAAATTGGCGGTGATAAAAACAAAGTTATCGGTGCTTATATTTGGAACCGCAACGAAGAGCATGTCGAAACCGTGCGGGCCAAATTTGTGGTTCTCGCTACAGGTGGCGCTTCAAAAGTTTATCAATACACCTCTAACCCAGATGTTTCGTCTGGTGATGGTATTGCCATTGCTTGGCGTGCAGGGTGTCGTGTGGCAAATATGGAGTTTAACCAGTTCCACCCGACGTGTTTATATCACCCAGAAGCACGTAACTTCTTGTTGACCGAAGCGTTACGTGGTGAAGGTGCTTACCTGCGTCGTCCCGATGGTTCTCGCTTTATGCCAGATTTCGATGAGCGTAAAGAGCTTGCTCCGCGTGACGTCGTGGCTCGTGCTATCGACTTCGAAATGAAGCGTTTGGGTGCCGACTGTATGTACCTCGACATCAGTCACAAACCTGCGGACTTTATTACTAAGCACTTCCCAACCATTTACTCACGTTTAATGGACTTGGGCATTGATATGACCAAAGAGCCAATCCCAATCGTACCTGCTGCGCACTACACTTGTGGCGGTGTCATGGTGGATAGAAATGGCTGCACCGATCTTAAAAACTTGTATGCAATTGGCGAAGTCAGCTATACAGGGCTGCATGGTGCTAACCGCATGGCATCAAATTCACTTCTCGAATGCGTGGTTTATGCTTGGTCTGCGGCAAAAGATATTCTAAAACATCACACTAACGTTGAGCTACCCTCACAGGTGCCATGTTGGGATGAAAGCAAAGTAACCAATAGTGATGAAGAAGTGATCATTCAGCACAACTGGCACGAGCTTCGTCTGTTTATGTGGGACTACATGGGCATTGTACGAACTGACAAGCGTTTAGAACGCGCCTTGCGCCGTATCCAACTGTTGCAACAAGAAACGCATGAGTACTACAGCAATTTCCGTGTCTCGAACAACTTATTAGAACTGCGTAACCTTTTACAAGTAGCAGAGTTGATGGTTCGTTGTGCGATGCAGCGTAAAGAGAGTCGAGGTTTGCACTACACGCTTGATTATCCGAACCAACTGGAAAACAGCGGACCAACGATTTTGGTTCCAGCTAAACAGCTTTAACTCTACCAAGTAAACTATTACATCAGCAGGGAGCATTAGCTCCCTGTTTCATTTCCCATTGGCGTAATACCAAAGATAGTTGACGATACTGCTCATCGTCACAGCTATCACGCCAAATCGTAACACTACGGCCAGATTGCAATTGGAATGTTATCTTGAATGGTGATGCCGATGTATCGACTCGCTGTAAATGACCCTTTTCGGACTCAATATCTTCCGAGTATTCGCCATACTCAAAGGCCTCAAACCTAACCGAGCCATCGCAATGCACATACCAATAACCCTGACTTGTCGGTTTAACAAAGCCTTGGCTCAATAGTGCCTTAACAATCATTAATAACAAATAAATCGATAATACGAGAGGGATGCTAGAGAGGGTAACGGCCCAAGTCATCAGTAAGAAAAGTATTACATTGAGAACTCGGGCAGTCAGAGAGGGAGAAGCGGTAAAATTAACGAACTTTGCTGAGGTTATGGGCGACAATTTTATCAACCATTGCAGCATGACCTAAGTTTTCGCTGCGGCCATGCCCCATTATCCAAGTAAACAGATCAGGATCATCGCATTCAAGTAAAGAAACAAAGTCACGCTGCTCTTGTTCACTCAGAGTATCAAAGCACTCTTCAAAAAACGGCATAATTACTACGTCAAGCTCAAGCATGCCTCGACGACAAGCCCATTTAATACGCGCTTTTTCTTCCGGAGTGTACATTCACTATTCCTTCATAGATGTCTTGTTGTTAGTGCGGAGTGTAACAAGGGATGTGCAACGTCACTAGTGTGCGGGTCACAATACGATAGTGAAAGCAGACAAATGTTGATTCGTAAATCGCTCCCCTAGTATCTCAAGGTTATTTGGGTATAACATAGCGGAAAAATATCTTCAAAAGGCATTGTAATTATGGAATGGCAAACTCGTTTTTCAGCACTACCTCTCTCAACTCAAGACGCACTTCCAGAGTTATCTATCTCGCTGCTGGACAATTTCGGCATGATCACCATGGTCGGTGACGATAAAAAATCATACTTACAAGGTCAGGTTACCTGCGATGTCGTTTCTTTAGAACAAGACCAATCAACGTTAGGCGCACATTGTGATGCGAAAGGTAAAGTGTGGAGTGTGTTCCGCCTTTTCCATCACCACGATGGCTACGGCATGGTCCAACCAAAATCGGCGATTGACGTAGAACTTAGCGAAATAAAAAAATACGCCATTTTCTCTAAAGTAACGATTGAAGCTTCTGATGAAGTTATCTTAGGTGTTGCCGGCGTAAAAGCCGACGAGCTTATTTCTTCAATGAGCAAAACGACTGGCAGCGTTCGCCCTGTTGAAGGCGGCACCGCGGTACAAGTTTCACAAAGCCGCTGGCTACTGATATTAAGTGCGTCAGCTGCGCAACAAGTCGTTGAAAATACAGATGCTGCCCTTACGACAAATGAGCTTTGGAATCGTTTCGACATTGAAGCTGGTTTACCATTTGTCTCTGCATCCGCGCAGAATGCTCACATTCCACAAGCACTCAACGTGCAAGCTTTAGGAGGCATTAGCTTCACAAAGGGCTGCTACACAGGACAAGAAACGGTAGCACGAGCTAAGTATCGCGGTACAAATAAACGTGCGATGTACATCGTAAAAGGGGCAACTTCTGCTCCATTTAGTGACGAGCCAATTGAGCTCGAACGCAGCGTGGGTGAAAACTGGCGTTCAGTGGGTGCTTTATTAAACCACTACCAGTTCAGCGACAATCAAGCGATTGGCCTGATCGTACTGCCCAATAATCTCGATGAAGACACTCGTCTTCGTTTGGTTGCTCAACCAGAATGTGAATGGACAATCGAATCACTGCCTTACAGCCTTGATGATGAGTAATACAATCAATACTCCTTTGATGCAATTTCTCACAGACCAACACATTCCGTTTCGTCTGTTACCGCATCAAAGACCAGCAACCACTATTGAGGATGCCGCGCAACAACGCGGCATTCGCCCTTCTCAAATGGTAAAAGCGATCTTGCTACGAGACATGGGTAATCAATATGCTCTCGCCTGTGCGCCTGGTGATCGTAGTGTCGATCCCAAAAAAGTGCGCTCGTTACTGCAATGCCGCCGGATGACTTGCGTTGATCAAGCCGACGTTGAGGCCATCACGGGTTACAAAATTGGTACTGTCACTCCACTATTACTCAAACGACACATGCCGATCGTGTTCGATCCTAGCTTACTAGAAGAACAGGAAGTCACGATCAGCAGTGGCGATCGCATGGCTGGACTGGCGCTTTCTATCCAAGATCTTATTCAATTGTGTCAGCCGACCGTAGCTGAGATATGTCGTTAGTCGTCTAAAAATAATGTAATAGCACGTAGTGTTTCTATCATCACGTGATCTCGCTCATATCTATAAAAATAGACGAGAGAATTTTTAATCACATATAAAACATAAATAGTCACAAAGATAAAACTCGTATATGCTGAATTTGTTGGTTAAGTTTCAAACAAGCACTTAACCAACATAAAGTGAATCAGCTGACTGAATGACAGTATTCATGCCGTCAGCTGTCCACTTTTGTGTAATGCATCTGTGACTATTCGCCCGCTGAAGCGGGCTTTTTTTTGTGCGGAACTTTTTTCTCTTCCTCTTTCTCTAACCGTTAGGACGTAAAGCTTGTTCTGTCGGATACCACCTTAATAGAAACAATTAGCAAACAATCATTTTCGTTCTATTCTTAATTCTGTAACAAAACTATTGCTTAATGCGTCACGTAAAAAGGAGTGTATTGTCGTAAGGGTTCCTTGAACGGTGATTTTTTGGGGTAATCCTCACGCTATTTAAGAGATGACACTGTCAAATTGTCTAAGACAACACAAATCTCTGACGCAACACCCTACATCTGTATTTAATACTATGGCTGTCACAATAATTTTCGCGTCCAAAACGTAGAATACCTAGGCTAGGTTAGATAAAAGGAAAGTAAATATGAGACTGTTTAAGCGCTATACACCAAGTATGATTGCTAAACATATAAGTCGTCTTTTTAAAGGAAGAATTTATATTTACGGGGTCGGTAGATTCGAGTTTGATAACGGCAAGTTAATACTGCCGGAGAAAGCAGAGCAACGCCATTTCCGAGCGGTCAAAGAGATCAACCAAGAAATAATGAAACTCCGATGCGCATATGCTTAGCAAAACGTTGATAAAACAAAGGCTGGATTAACCAGCCTTTTGTGTATTTGAAGTTCGCTTTACACCTACTGACGTGCCAGATCCGGCAGATGACCTTTTAGACCAAGCGCACGCTTCATGATCTCATCTTTCGCTCCCGGCAATTGACCCGCTAAACTCAAACCAATGCCACGAACCAGCTTCTTAGCAGGATTCTCTCCAGAGAACAGGTCTCGGAACCCTTGCATTGCAGCGATCATCTTTGCTGCTTCCGCTTTGCGCCAACGCTCATAACCTCTTAGATTGCGTTTGCTGCCAATATCTTGGCCTTGCTTCCATAGTGCTAACACCTCTTGAGCGAGGCTGGCTGCATCTAATAAACCTAAATTCACACCCTGTCCCGCTAGTGGGTGAATGGTATGAGCTGCATCGCCAACCAGCGCGACTCGCTCCACAACAAAATCTCGCGCATAACGCATTTTCAGAGGAAACGCGGCACGTTCTCCCACGACTTCACATAGACCAAGTCGTGTATCAAATTCGCTCGTCAACGCTTTGTTGAAATCATGCTCACTCATTGCCAATAGCTGCTCTGCACGATTTGGCTCAGTGGACCAAACAATAGAGCACATATCTGGTTGCGACATTGGCAAAAACGCCAATGGCCCTTGAGGAGTAAAAATCTGTCGAGCAATGCTATTGTGCGGAGCAGCGGTTTTAACATTCGCGACCAGAGCATGATGTCCATAATCCCAATGCGTTAACGGAATATCCATTTGATGACGAAGCCACGAGTTTGCCCCATCGGCTCCGACCACTAACTTAGCCGTCATGGCTTGACCATTGTCGAGCGTCAACCAACTTTCTTGTTCGCCCACCGCTAAGGTCGCGCAACGTGCAGGCATAAACATAGTGACGTTATCGAGCTTTTGGACTTGTTCGAGCAGTGCGAGTTGAATCACTCGATTCTCAACAATATGCCCTAAATCAGGTTGTGCCATGCTTTGTGCATTGAACTCAATACTAGCGAAGCTATCTTGCTCCCACACTTCCATACCGTAGTATGGTGAAGCTCGGCGTTGCTCTATCCCCTGCCAAGCGCCAAGCTTACGCAAGATAGTCTCACTAGAACGGCTCAACGCAGACACACGCACATCAGGTAACTCTTTCAACGACTCATCTGGCACCTTGCCTTCTATTACGGCGACACGCATATCGCTGTCCTTGAACGCGGCAGCAAGTGCCAACCCAACCATCCCTCCGCCGATGATGGCGATATCTACACTTTGCATCATTGCTTTTTATTACCTAATTCAGTGCGGCCGTTCATCGTTTTACCAAACCAAGCGTATGGCGCAGTAGCGGCTGCTTAAAAATAGAAAGGTTATCCATCGCTGCTAAGGCTGTATTTCGCCCAATTCGCATCGCGGGTAAATCATTTGAAAAAATATGCACTAAGGCACTGGTTAGCCAGATCGTTTCGCTTCGATCTGCCTCTCTACGCTGACTAAAGCGCATCAAGCCTTGATAAAGACCAACATCACCGCTTTGCTGCACGATTTCTTCTGCTAGCGAGACAACGTCGCGAATACCAAGATTAAAACCTTGTCCAGCTATCGGATGCAGCGTTTGCGCCGCATTCCCAACAATCGCAAAACGATGAGAGATATTTTGCTTTCGATGGCGAAGAAGCAATGGGTAACTCGCACGTCGTCCCACTTTTTTCATCGCGCCCAAACGCCAGCCAAAATCTTGTTGTAAACGTTGGAGAAATGCTTGGTCAGATAACTCAAGAACTGCTTGGGCTTCCTCAGGGTGCAGACACCAAACTAAGGACATTCTATTGTCACTCATTGGCAATAAAGCAACAGGGCCATTTTCAGTAAAACGTTCAAAGGCTCTACCTTGATGAGGTTCTTGAGTCACAATATTGGCAATGACAGCCACTTGTTCAAAATCTTGCTCAGAAAGCTCTAAACCAATTTTCTGACAGCAGGTTGAAACAGCACCATCGGCTGCCACCAACAGTTTTGCTTCAAGCTTCCCACCGCTTTTCAACGTAATATGGGTACAGTGTTGCTCGCGCTCGATATCGGTAACAGAGTCAGGGCAAAACAGCGTAATGGATGCGCTGCTATCTAATAATTCTTGATATACGCGACCAACATCGGCTAATTCGACAACATACCCTAGTGCTTCAACGCCAATCTCTTGCTTGGTAATTTCCGTCATCCCAGCATGAGAGCGGTCAGAAACGTGGATATGTTCAATGGGTGTGACAAACGGCTCTATCGAGGTCCAGAGCTGTAGTTGACGCAACAGATTGACAGTACCGTAAGACAATGCGATTGAGCGAGAGTCAAAACCAGGGTGCATATCTGACTGCGCTTTAAAAGGCTCAACGACGGCAATGCGGAGCTTTCCCTGAGACAAATGGTCAATCGCTAATGCCAACGTTGCCCCTGCCATGGCACCACCAGCAATGACTACATCATATTGCTTCATGCTAACCTCTGGACCATCTACGATTAATGAATAGTAGGCTTTTTATCGCTACTTTCAGGGCGAACACCAAACTCAGCATGAATCGTTAGTACGCAAGCTTTGATGTGTTCAATCACTTGTTCTAGCAATTGCGCTTGTTCACCGAGGTCGTCATCTTCATCAATGCCTAATTTGGCAATCTCTTCTAGGTCAGCCAATGCTTCTTTAGCGTCATCTGACGCTTTATTTAGCGCAACACCTGCTAGACCTAACCCAGAAATAAAATGGTTTACGAAATCGGACACGCTGTCAGCCAACGTGAATAAGCCTTCTTCTCCCGGCTCATCTGGCAATAATAAAGACAGCTCCATCGACGTGCCCGTGAGTTCATTGACAGTAACGGTGAATACGCTTTGAGCAAACGCTAGCGCGGTAGAAGGCCACCCCATCCCATCATTGGTGTAGTCAAACAGAATAGGCTGCCAAGTTTGATCATTAATCGCCAATCCACCACTTAACATGCCGACAAATAAGCCATGTAATTCCGCAGGTGTTACTGCTAGGCTTGCAGATTGCAGTTCAGCAGCAATAGATTGGTATTCAGGAAGGGTGATTTCACTCATAACTTGGCTCATTCTTGCATAATAATGTATTGGTATATCCTACCATCAAGGTTAGTGGTCTGAAACGGCTATCAAATTCAATTTTGAACAGCATTTGCTCAATTTGCCCAATTCCTGTGTGATCTCGTCATCATTTCTCTTTCTGTGATGGGAAATGCTTGAATCTTAATAGCGGTTTTCCTATAGTTTGCTCCTCGGTAGTTGTATGAAGCAACACCTTAGATAGCGCGAATATAGAGTTTATTCATCATGAGCAATCAAGCGATCGACGTTGAAATATTAGGCAAAGTTACACGAGTGAATTGTCCGACAGGACAAGAAGAGTCTCTTGTTGCAGCGGCAAAAGATCTGGATCGCCGATTGAAAGAAATGAGCGAACGTACTAAGGTAACCAATGAAATCCAACTGCTGACCTTCGCTGCATTGAATATTTGTTATGAGTTGCACACCAAGTCATACGAATCAAACGGTCAACAGCAAGAAATTACTGAGCGAATGGAAAAGCTCACTGCGTCTCTTGAGAACGCACTAAGCAAAGTTACGCAAGGACAGCAGTAAATACAAAATTTACCCTGGGGTGTGCGTCAGCAGGATTTAAGTCCCTGAGCCGATAAGCAATACCTAAGGGTTAGTATTTGGTAACTATTGAGCAAGCTCGGCATGCACCGAGAAGCCTACGGTTGTCATTGCTGATCCGCCTTGAACCAGCTGGTTCAAGGGCCACAATCCTCAACGGCACCCTGGGGTATTCTCTCTATGTCAGACCTCTCTCGACAAGACTTCCGCAAACTGATTCGTGAAAAGCGCAACGCATTGTGTAGCGACACGCAATTCCAAGCGGGGATCGACCTTGTCACTCAGTTCTCTCAACTTCCTGAAATCCAGCAAGCACAGCATATTGCTATTTATCTTTCTGCTGACGGTGAACTTGATACCAAGCCGCTCATTGAGTGGTTGTGGCAACAGGGAAAATCGGTTTATCTACCTGTCATCCATCCGTTTGCCAAAGGTCAGTTACTGTTTCTTCTGTACGTAAGTGATGATCAATTGGTCTACAACAAATACGGCATCTTAGAGCCCAAACTGGACATCCGCCATCTCAAGCCCGTTCGTCAACTTAATATCATTTGTACACCTTTGGTTGGATTCGACAGCATCGGCCACCGCTTAGGCATGGGCGGAGGGTATTATGACCGTACCCTGTCTCATTGGTTTATAACCGGAGAAGGTGCCAAGCCTGTTGGTATCGCTCACGACTGCCAACATGTAGAACGCTTACCAATCGAAAGCTGGGACATTCCATTACCTAAGATCGTGACCCCAAGCCGAATATGGCAATGGGAAAGTGGCAAGTAAGCCGCTATAATCACGCCCGCAAACGTTAACGAACATCTATTCAGGAGATTGGCATGACTCAAGATGAAATGAAAAAAGCGGCTGGTTGGGCAGCACTAAAATATGTTGAGAAAGGCAGCATTGTCGGTGTTGGTACTGGCTCTACCGTGAATCACTTCATCGATGCACTAGGCACTATCAAAGACGATATTAAAGGTGCAGTGTCTAGCTCTGTCGCTTCAACTGAGCGCCTTAAAGAGCTTGGTATTGAAGTATACGAGTGTAACGACGTAATGAAGCTGGATGTGTATGTTGATGGCGCAGACGAAATTAACCCAGCACGTGAAATGATCAAAGGCGGCGGCGCGGCTCTGACTCGTGAGAAAATTGTCGCAGCAATCTCTGATAAGTTTGTATGTATTGTTGACGGCACCAAAGCAGTTGACGTACTAGGTCAGTTCCCACTACCTGTAGAAGTGATCCCAATGGCACGCTCTTACGTCGCGCGCGAATTAGTAAAACTGGGCGGTGACCCGGCTTACCGTGAAGGCGTTGTGACTGACAACGGCAACGTAATTTTGGATGTACACAACATGCAGATTACTAACCCGAAAGAAATGGAAGACAAGATCAACGGTATCGCGGGTGTGGTGACTGTGGGTCTTTTTGCTCACCGTGGTGCTGACGTCGTAATCACAGGTACACCAGAAGGCGCAAAAATTGAAGAATAAATAACAGCTCAAATCGACCTATCTGGTTCACTTTTCTGTTATTTCATTACATACGGTGCTGCAAGGCACCGTTTTTTATTCCTTTCTCTAAGAAAATTATCTCTTATTCCGTAATTTTCTTACCCAAAGCAATTTTTTTTTGTTACTTTATTGAACAGAAGACGCACAAGGAAACGTTTGTCCTCCTACAAAACTATCAATTATCCCCTTTTTAATAGTTTTGCCCAATGTGCGCCACATTAGCCCACCTTTCCATTTTAAGGACGAGAAAAAATGGCCAAAGTTTCACTGGAAAAAGAAAAGATTAAGATCCTCTTGTTAGAGGGACTCCACCCTTCTTCAGTTGAAGTTCTTCAAGCAGCTGGTTATACCAACATTGAGTACCATAAAGGTTCCCTTCCGGAAGAAGAATTGATTGAAGCGGTTAAAGACGTGCACTTCATCGGTATTCGCTCCCGTACGAACCTATCCGAAGAGGTAATCAATGCGGCGAATAAACTGGTTGCAATTGGCTGTTTTTGTATCGGTACTAACCAAGTAAACCTAGACGCAGCAGCAAAACGCGGCATTCCTGTGTTTAATGCACCGTTCTCTAACACACGCAGTGTGGCTGAGCTAGTGCTTGGTCAAATCCTACTACTTCTGCGTGGCATTCCTGAAAAGAATGCGCTTGCACATCGCGGTATTTGGAAGAAAAGTGCTGACAACTCTTACGAAGCACGTGGCAAACGTCTTGGCATTATCGGATACGGCCACATTGGTACGCAGCTAGGTATTATTGCCGAAAACTTAGGTATGCGCGTTTACTACTACGACATCGAGAACAAGCTGTCCCTTGGTAATGCGACGCAAGTACATACTATGAGTGAACTACTAAACAAGTGTGACGTAATTTCTCTACACGTTCCTGAAACGCCAGAAACAAAAAATATGATGGGTGAAGCTGAGTTTGCTCGCATGAAGCCAGGCTCAATCTTTATTAATGCAGCACGCGGCACTGTCGTGGATATTCCAGCGCTTTGCCATAGTTTAGAAGCAGGTCATATTGCGGGTGCAGCGATTGATGTATTCCCAACAGAACCAAAAACGAATGCCGACCCGTTCGAATCTCCTTTGCAGAAGTTCGATAATGTCATCCTCACTCCACACGTTGGTGGCTCAACGCAAGAAGCACAAGAGAACATCGGTGTTGAGGTCGCAGGAAAACTGGCGAAGTACTCTGACAACGGCTCTACGCTTTCAAGCGTAAACTTCCCAGAGGTGTCACTGCCAGAGCACGGTGGTGAGTGCTCTCGCTTGCTTCACATCCATAAAAACCGTCCTGGTATTCTTACTCAGATCAACACCATCTTCGCGGAAGACGGTATTAACATTGCCGCACAGTACCTACAAACAGCCGCTGAAATCGGCTACGTGGTGATCGATGTTGAAACCGAGCGCTCAGAAGAAGCACTAGCGAAACTGAAAAGTATTGAAGGCACTATCCGTGCTCGTATCCTTCACTAATTTGTGAAGCAGAAATAACAAAGGCAGGGAATACCCTGCCTTTTCTTTTTGCACCCTGCCTTATTTCAGCTTGTAAATCACGTCAACTTGATCGCGAATAATCATGGTAGAATCCTGGTAGCTGTTTGCCCCTTCTTTACTGTCCATCGCCATCGAGCGCATTAGAACTGGCTGAACGTGCATCTGTCTGTAATTGATCTGCCAGACATCACCCAACTTTTTCTCAAAGCCAGTAGCCAGTGACGCTGCTTTTTCTCGCGCATCTTGGATAGCCGCCATGCGTGCCTTTTGCTGATACTCAGCCTGGTTGCTTACCTTAAGTTGAATATTATCAACCTGATTAATCCCTGCTTCTAACGCCATATCGAGGTACTGGTTTAGGTTTTTTAGATCCGTAACCGTCACATCAATGCTACGAGAAGCGCGATAACCAACGAGCTCTGCTTTGCCTGATTTAGGGTAGTGGTATTGAGGCGCAAGGTATAAATTCGAGCTGGTAACATTGTCTTTTGATAAGCCAGCATCGGATAGATTTTTCAGAAATTGCTCAACGGTTTTGTCAACTGACTGCTTGGCCTGTTCAGCAGTCATTGTCGTATCTACCACTTTCACAGAAAACGTCGCCATATCTGGTGTAGCAATAACTTCACCATAACCCGTCGTCGTTACGTGAGCAAATTCAGGCGAGTTCGCCAACACTGAAGCACTAGTAAGGCTGAGTGCAGAAGCCAGCAAAAATGAATACAGTCTCATTCAATAAATCCATCCATACAAAAATAAAGTACTTACTCTCAGCAGAAAGGCTCAAGATTCAGACAAAACTATCACTACTGAGAAAGTGTATGGTTTCATAATAGAAACTTCTGTCGATTATCCAAGCACTCAGAATGACTTCTAACACAACTTTGACTATGTAACATTGGCGTAATTTTTCAACGAAACACTCTATCGGCAATGAACCCATCGCTGTGACAATGAACTTATTGAGGTAAGTGTCGCTGAGCATACCCGACTATCGCGTGTGAGATTTCTTGTAGAACCCCCGTTTCCAGTTGCCAATGATGCCAATAAATCCGATGGGACATTAAAAAACCGGGAGTAACATCAACCAACGCGCCACGCTCTAGCTCGTCGGTAATTTGCAAACGAGGGATTAAGCAATAGGCTACACCAGCTAACGCCACTTTTAGAAACGCTTCAGAGCTGCTGATGTTATGGTGAATGACGCTATCAGGGCTGACATTGAAATGCTCGGTAAGAAAGGTTTTATGTAGGTCATCATATTGATCATACGAAACGGCCGGCGCCTTGGCCAAAGTCTGGTTATTGACGCCTTGAGCAAAGTAACGCTGATAAAACTCCGGACTCGCGACACAAACGTAATCAACACGTCCCAAGTAATCCGCTCTACAGCCAGGTATCGGCTGGGATTCTAAGCTGATCGCCCCCGTCACTTCGCCACTTTTTAGCTTTTCGATGGAACGAGATTCACCGTAGATAGTGAGTTTGAGTTCAACTTGACGCTGCTTCATGACATCTTGCAGTGCAGGCAGTAGCCAAGTAGCAAGGCTATCAGCATTGGTCGCCAAAGAGAGTTGTACAGGTCGAGTACTGGTATCATTCTTGAGTTCGGGCAGAATTTCATGCTCGAGTAAGCGCACTCGACGATAAAGGCCTAATAACTTTTTACCAATCGGCGTTGGCTTGGGTGGTTGACTACGAACCAAAACGGGTTGTGCAAGAAACTTCTCTAATTGTTTAATACGTTGAGAAATCGCTGATTGCGAGACAAATAAATGCTCAGCTGCACGCTCAAAGCTCCCCTGATAAACCACGGCATCTAATGCCTCAATCCATTTGTAGTCCAACCCTATCATCCTACTCTTCCTCTCCTGATAAAACACCAACCCTTAAATTAGCTTGGCTAATATAATATTAAAATCATTAATTATACTTATTTAGATAAACTCTTTATCTTTCACTCTTCTGAGAATTTATTGGTTATTTTGAAGTGAGGTGAAGTGTGAGCTTGTGGGTTCTATTGCAAGGGTTTGGTTTAGGGGCATCAATGATCATTCCGATCGGCGCACAAAATGCGTATGTCTTAAATCAAGGCATAAAGCGCAATCATCACCTGACGACTGCCACTATTTGTAGCATCCTAGATATGATCTTCATTTCTCTAGGTATCTTTGGTGGTGGTGCGATTTTGTCTCAAAATGAAATCTTGCTAACATCGGTGACGCTTGGTGGTATTGCCTTCCTGAGCTTTTATGGATTACTGTCACTTAAGAGTGCGTTTAAGTCAGACAGTGAGTCAGAATCAAAAGGTGAAGTCGTCGCTCGTGGTCGTCGAACGGTCATATTAGGCGCGTTAGCCGTCACAGTACTTAACCCACACTTGTACTTAGATACAGTCGTTATTCTGGGCTCTATTGGTGGGCAGTTTGAAGGCCATGACCGAATTGCTTTTGCACTAGGTACGATGATGGCTTCCTTTGTTTGGTTCTATACCTTGTCGATAGGAGCCGCAAAACTAGGCCCTACCCTATCAAAGCCAAGAGTGAAAAAAGGCATCGACATCGCGGTCGCAGTAATGATGTTCACGATAGCGTATATTTTAGCTAGCGAACTTATTGAAAAGTACTGGTAATCAACAGGACAACATAGACATGGAGTCACTAAAGCGTATCTATGATATCAATAGAGAGCGACTCAACGCGCTCTCTATTCCTTTTCGGGAATGGCAGCATGAAGCCATCTTAGACTTTGACACGGATATAAGAATTGCGTCCGAGCTTGGATGGACAGGCACGCACACCAAAAGCCTCTTCTTAAAACTTAAAGGGCAAGGCTACGCAATTTATCTAACAGAAAAAGACTCTCGCCTCGATGCCAAACAAATAAAGGCCGTCACAGGTAAACGCCCCTCAATTTGTGACGACGATGAAATGGTCGAAGTGTTAGGTTGTTTGCCTGGAGCGGTATGTCCGATTGGCTTACCTGAATATGTCACGCTCATTGTTGATACAACCCTGTATCAACACGAAGAGTTGCTCTATACGCCAGGGTTGCCTGAATTCACCTTTGGCTTTGCCGGTAAACATCTAAAACGTCTATTGCTTGCCGGTAATCACATTCTTTATGAGATATAAAAAAGCGAGGCCAATTGGCCTCGCTTTCGAATATCTACCGCTTGTATTAAGCGTCGATTTTGTTCAGATGAACATCCATTTGTGGGAATGGAATTTCGATACCATTTTCATCCAATGCTTCTTTAATACCTTGCATTGCATCAAAGTATACGCCCCAGTAATCTGCAGTTTTCACCCATGGGCGAACCACAAAGTTTACTGAAGAGTCTGCCAGTGTAAGTACACCGATTGTGATGTCAGGATCTTTCAAGATACGCGGATCTTTTTCTAGCGTCTCGCGAATTACTTTCTTCGTTAGTTTAAGATCCGCTTTGTATGACACACCAATCACTAAGTCGACACGTCGCGTTGCATGACGAGAGTAGTTAGTAATTGCACCACCGATTACTGACGAGTTAGGCACAACAACCATCTTGTTGTCTGGTGTTTTTAGAACAGTTTGGAAGATTTGAATTGCTTCAACACTACCCGCTACACCGCCAATTTCTACGTAGTCGCCAGATTTGAATGGGCGGAACGCAACAATGAGTACACCAGCTGCAAAGTTTGATAGTGAACCTTGTAGCGCAAGACCAACAGCAAGACCTGCCGCACCGATTACAGCCACGACTGAAGCGGTTTGAACGCCTAATCGACCAAGAGCGGCGATAAGTACAATTACAAATAGCAAGTAACGAACAAGACCGTGAATAAATTCAACGACAGCCTTATCCATGTTTTTCTTTTCTAGTACTTTAGAAACACTACCAGCGACTGCTTTAACGATAATATTACCGATAAACAGAATAAGCAGCGCAGAGATAATGTTCACACCGTACTGAACCAGTAGATCTGAGTTGTTTGTCAGCCAAGTTTCAGCCTGAGTTAGACCATCCGTTAAAGTGGTATCGATACCCACCGATTCACCTGCCATAATTCTTATCCTCAAAAATAAAGATATATAAATCCAATTGCCGTTAATTTATGAACCTTGTTTTTTAAAGGCTCTTTTCTAAAACAACATCCCTATTGCCCCACTGAACAGTGTCAGATTTTTGGCACAATATCCCAACTTTGACTTTTTTCAAAGTCAGAGTTTCGCAAAGATATGCAAAACAAGACTTTATCAGAGTTTTCTGATATTGGCTTGTTACAGGTTACGCAATGCACTCTTATTTCGCCACTCCTATGACTGATATTCCTATGTTTTTATTTAAAAACGTTAAAGGGGGAACATCCCACCAGAAAATACAACCTGACGCATAAAGATATCAATAGGAAAACAGGGAAAGAAACATAGGGGCAAAATGATAGACATAAAAAAACCCGCTCAAAAAGCGGGTTTTTAAGTAACTTAATCAGTAACGATTATAGTACGTCAACTGCGTTTAGGTCAGCAAATGCTTGCTCTAGACGAGCTACCATTGAAGCTTGACCAGCACGTAGCCATACGCGTGGATCGTAGTACTTCTTGTTTGGTGCATCTTCACCAGTTGGGTTACCGATTTGACCTTGTAGGTAATCGTGGTTTTCAGCTTCGAACTTACGGATACCATCCCAAGTTGCCCACTGTGTATCAGTATCGATGTTCATTTTGATAACACCGTAACCGATAGACTCACGGATTTCTTCTAGAGAAGAACCTGAACCACCGTGGAATACGAAGTTTAGAGAGTTCGCTGGAAGACCGAATTTCTCAGAAACGTGCGCTTGAGAATCACGTAGGATAGTTGGAGTTAGAACAACGTTACCTGGCTTGTACACGCCGTGTACGTTACCGAAAGATGCTGCGATAGTGAAACGGTGGCTGATTGCGCTTAGTTTCTCGTATGCGTATGCAACGTCTTCTGGAGAAGTGTATAGCTCAGACGCATCCATATCAGAGTTGTCTACGCCGTCTTCTTCACCACCAGTACAACCTAGTTCGATTTCTAGAGTCATGTTCATTTTAGCCATGCGCTCTAGGTACTTAGCAGAAATCTCGATGTTCTCTTCTAGAGACTCTTCAGAAAGGTCGATCATGTGAGAAGAGAATAGTGGCTTACCAGTTTGCGCGAAGTACTCTTCACCAGCGTCTAGTAGACCGTCGATCCAAGGAAGTAGTTTCTTAGCAGCGTGGTCAGTGTGTAGGATTACTGGTACACCGTAAGCTTCAGCTACAGCGTGAACGTATTTCGCACCAGCAACAGCACCTAGGATTTGAGCTTCTTGACCTTCAAGTTTTAGACCTTTACCAGCAAAGAAAGCAGCGCCACCGTTAGAGAATTGAACGATAACTGGAGCTTTAACTTTTGCAGCTGCTTCAAGTACTGCGTTTACAGAGTCAGTACCCACACAGTTTACTGCTGGAAGTGCAAAGCTGTTTTCTTTTGCAACTTCAAATACTTTCTGAACGTCATCGCCAGAGATAACACCTGGTTTTACGAAGTCGAAGATCTTAGACATGGATGTAATCCTATTTATCTGTCGTTTTTAAACAAAACTTGTTAAGTTGAAAATCTTGCAAACGTTTGCTCACAACTGAGGCTATTCTAGCAGAGTTCCTCACACGTTGCAGCAAACAAGAAAGCGGGAGAATCACTCCCCCGCTTTGCTTTAATTACTTAGCGCGTGCTTCTAGCATTTCTACTGCTGGAAGAACTTTACCTTCTACGAACTCAAGGAAAGCGCCGCCACCTGTAGAGATGTAAGAAACGTCAGCTTTGATACCGAACTTGTCGATAGCTGCTAGCGTGTCACCACCACCTGCAACAGAGAAGCCTTCAGATGCTGCGATAGCTTCTGAGATACCTTTAGTACCTGCTTCGAAGTTCTTGAATTCGAATACGCCTACTGGACCGTTCCATAGGATAGTCTTCGCGTTCTTAAGGATTTCTGCTAATTCAGCTGTTGAATCTGGGCCAAGGTCGAAGATCATGTCGTCGTCTTGTACTTCAGAAACGTGTTTAATTTCTGCTTCTGCGTTTTCGTCGAATGCTTTCGCACATGCAACGTCAGTTGCTACTGGAATTGCACACTCATCCATTAGCTTCTTAGCAGTGTCGACTAGATCCGCTTCGTATAGAGACTTACCAACGTTGTGGCCAGCAGCTGCGATAAATGTGTTAGCAATACCACCACCAACAACTAGTTGGTCAGCGATTTTAGATAGAGACTCAAGTACAGTTAGCTTAGTAGAAACTTTTGAACCACCTACGATAGCAACCATTGGACGAGCTGGGTTGTCCATTGCTTTACCTAGCGCTTCAAGCTCGTTTGCTAGAAGAGGGCCAGCACAAGCGATAGGTGCGTGCATACCAACACCATGAGTTGACGCTTGAGCGCGGTGAGCCGTACCGAATGCATCCATTACGAATACGTCACATAGTGCTGCGTATTTCTTAGATAGCTCTTCGTCGTTTTTCTTTTCGCCTTTGTTAAAGCGAACGTTTTCTAGAACAACAAGTTCACCAGCGTTTAGCTCTAGGCCATCTAGGTAGTCTTTTGCTAGCTTAACTTCACAATCTAGTGCGTCGTTTAGGTAGTTAACAACTGGTTGTAGAGAGAACTCTTCAGCGTATTCACCTTCAGTTGGGCGACCTAGGTGAGACGTAACCATTACTTTAGCGCCTGCTTCTAGGCAGTGCTTAATAGTTGGAAGAGATGCGATGATACGTGCATCTGAAGTTACTTTACCGTCTTTTACTGGCACGTTTAGGTCAGCACGGATAAATACACGTTTACCTGCAAGATCCAGGTCAGTCATCTTGATTACAGACATGATGTGTCCTCTCAAATATTGATAATTAAAGTTTTTGAAAACTCGGCAACCCTGCCAAGCCTGTTAATTCTTCAAACTGGTTATAGATGATATGGAGATATCATGGATTTATTTCAAGGCTTGAAATAAAAATTCTCCATCACTTCTTCGTCATTACTGCTCCACTTGAGAAGAAGCTTGCATTGCTAAGGCAGTATCCAGCATCCGGTTAGCAAAGCCCCATTCGTTGTCGCACCAAACGAGCATTTTTACGAGTTGCCCGTTACTCACTCTAGTCTGGCTTCCATCTACAATCGCACTATGGGGGTCGTGGTTAAAGTCGATGGAAACGAGTGGCGATTCAGTATAGTCAACAATGTTACGTAATGTACACTGAGATGCGTTAACAATGGTTTGATTTACGTCATTAACTTTCACATTTGTATTAATTGTGACACTTAAATCCATTGCGGTGACGTTAACGGTTGGGACACGAACAGAAATTGCTTCGAATTTGTTGGAAAATTTCGGGAAGATTCTTTCAATCCCCTTATGCAACTTGGTGTCAACCGGAATAATAGATTGGCTAGCAGCGCGGGTACGGCGTAGATCGTTATGGTACGCATCGATTACTTGCTGATCGTTCATGGAAGAGTGAATCGTGGTAATGGTACCGGACTCAATACCGAAGGCTTCGTCTAACACTTTAATGATGGGAACGATACAGTTGGTAGTACAAGAGCCATTGGAGACAACACGGTGCTCGTCTTTCAGAGTTTCGTGGTTCACACCATAGATAATCGTATTATCTATGTCGTTTGCGCCCGGGTGTGAAAACAGCACTTTCTTCGCGCCAGCTTCTATATGCGCTTGCCCATCGGCTTGCGAACCAAACACGCCAGTGCAATCCAAGACAATATCGACTTCTAAATCGCGCCAAGGAAGTAGTTCGAGTTCAGAGAGGTGAAGAATGCGAATAGAGTCATATTCGCCGCTGTCATGATGAACATGCAAGTGTTCTTGGTCGTGGGAGATTTTTTTACCGAAGCGACCATGACTAGTGTCATATTGCAGTAGGTGCGCCATCGCTTCTGGCTGCGCTAATTCGTTAACCGCCACAACCTTGATCTGCTGATGTTTTCCGCTTTCATATACGGCTCGCAGAACATTACGACCTATACGTCCAAATCCATTGATCGCAACCTTTAGCATTTATCCTTCGCCCTACCAAAAATTTCGTGTCACAGATACTACCTGATCAGGCTGAAAAACGCACCTGTTGAATCATAGTAAAGCAGGATTAAAAAAGGCCGAGACAATGCTCGGCCTTATTACAACAATAATTAAAATGCGACGTCTAAACCTAACCAGTAGCGACGACCATCTTCGACATATCCGTATTCTTCGTAACTGATTTCCTCATCCAGCAAGTTATAGATCGCGCCTTTAATACGAGTATTATCGGTTAACTGGTATGTCACACCAGCGTCCACAAAGGTATAAGCAGGCTCTACGATACTGTTTCTTGATGGGCCAGTAACCGGATCCATTTCTTTACCTCGGTAAGTTACTTTAGCCCAACTTTCTAGATCTGTTGTTGTTTGCCAAGTTACATCCACATTAAACAGATGCTTTGGTAGCTGCTGCAGCGGCATGCCTTTGTATTCACCTGTTTTTTGCTCTGAGTCAGTAAATGTGTAGCTCGAGCTGAGGTAAATGGTTTCCGTTAATGGCGATGCTAAAGTCGCTTCAATACCTTGTGTGACCGCTTCGTCCACGTTAATGCGGTACGTTGGATCTGCACCCCATTGGTTTGGTCCATCTGTACAGATGGTATCTGGGCAAACAACACGTGTGATCTTGTCTTTGAACTCATTATGGAACGCAGTCAAAGAGACATCTAAACCAGAGTCACCTTGATACAAGACACTGATTTCTTTGTTTAGCGACGTTTCAGGGTCAAGGTCTGGGTTACCGTAGATATTACCGCCGCCACTGACTTGCGCCCAACCAGGAGTAATTTCACGTAATTGCGGAGAACGGAAACCTGTTGCCACGCCACCTTTCACAGTCCAAGACGGGTCAACTCGCCATACACCATAGACACGCGGACTAAAGTGCGCGCCATAGTTTTCGTCATGATCTAGACGACCACCAAGCGTAACGCTAAACGGATCGGCGACTCTCCATTCATCTTCAATGAAAACAGCCCACTGCGTATTCGATGTTTCGGTCTTCGATGACGCTTTGTTGGAGGTGAAATCCTCAAGCTCTGCATGAGTGGCGTCCACACCAGTCGTCAACGTATGGTTTCCAATACCAGTCACCAAGCTCGATTTGAACGTGGTGTTGGTGATCGTCATCTCACGAGATTTGTTCTCGCTCTCTTCACGTTGTAAGTAAGTATCTGAGATGCCAACCGAGTCCCAGTCGCCATTGTGACTTAGCGTTACATAATTACGACGATATTCGTTGAGTGAATCCTCACAACCTCTTCGGCAACCCGTCGTTGGTACGGAAAGGCCAACGTTACCGCGACGACTTTGTGCCGATGTGCCACCCTCTAGTTGCACAGAATGGCGGTCATTAATCTGGTAGGTCAGTTTTGAAGAGATACTTTGCATATCTTTATCTTCATAACCGTATTCAATATCGTCTTCTTCTCTTGCGGTATACTGACCGTATACTTGGAGAGATAGATTTTCGGCTAGCGGCCCATTGACGAAGAAATTCGCGCTCTGCTCTCCGCCCGAGCGACTGTTTTCTTGCAGAACCGTGCCTAACTGAACATTACCTGTCCACTCCATCGCGTCTTTTCGCGTGATCACGTTAATTACACCACCAATCGCATCAGAGCCATAAAGCGTCGACATTGGACCACGGATAACTTCAATTCGCTCAATCGCTTGAAGAGGGGGTAACCAGCCTTGTTCGATACCAGGGCCGTCACTATTTGGGCGAGTTTCACGTGTGCTTTGACGTTTACCATCGACCAGTATCAAAGTGTATTTAGAACCCATACCACGGATACTGATATCGGTAGTGTCACCACCACCTGTTACGACGACACCAGGCACACTTTTTAGTGCATCAGTCACATCGCGGTAATAACGAGAGTCCAACTCCTCACGCGAAATCACACTAATACTTGCAGGCGCGTCCGCTTGAGATTGCTCATAACTTGATGCAGTTACAACCACTGTTTCCATTTTAGAAACCGCATCATTGGCAAACACATGAGGGACACTGACGAAGGCTAAAATACCAGTTGCAGTAATAACTGGCAGTCTAAGAGTAGACATCTACATCTCCATAATTGATAATGATTATTATTTTCGAAAGTGAATTATTCACAAATAGAATGAGATGCATAGTGAGAGTTATGGAACGGTTCTTCCCATTTATGGAACCCGTGCATAACGCAGTAAGGAGTTAATGAAATATGCACGACTTAGCATCAATTCGAGCCTTTGATGCGCTCAATCAGCATAAGAGTTTGACCGCCGCTGCCAAGGCCCTTAACCAGCCTAAATCAACGCTGAGTCGTCGCTTAGCACAATTAGAAGAAGATTTCGGTCAGGCTCTCACCGCAAGACAAGGTAACCGATTAGTTCTGACAAGGGCGGGAGAAATTTTTGCCCACTACAGTCGCCAGATTCTTGAGCTAAGTGAAGAGAGTTATGACGCACTTCAAGGTTTAACAAACCAAGTTTCAGGGCCGCTGCATATTGTTTGTCACACAGCATTAGTTAGAAGTTGGCTAGGAGGTGTGCTCAACGGCTTTCTTGCCGATAATCCTGACGTTAGGGTTCAACTTACCAGTGACTTTTCTGAAGCGCACCATGACCCAGATTTGTTCATCTGGCTCGGTGAGCGTAAAGATCTCGATTGGCGCAAAGAGGTATTAGGCTCATTTCGTTACACGCCCTTTGCCTCTCCAGCTTATCTTGAACAACACGGTTCGATCCTGCACCCCAAAGAGCTTGAAGCGCATCCGTGGATCGATTTTGGCTCGGTACAAGAAAATGGATTGATGCTCACACACCCTCAACACGGTGAGTTCTTTTTAGAGCCATTTGTGAGTCGCTTATACAGCGACAACATCGCAATGCAGATCGACAGCATCGCGAATGGTCATGGTATTGGACTGTTGCCAACTTGGACAGCAAGCGGCTACGAGAAACATCATCCGGGTCGAATCACACCTTGCTTAGAAGGTTGGCTTTCAGAGCCCATCTCCATTAACTGCTATACGCCTGCAGGAAGACCACCACTGCGCTTATCCGTACTTTTAGACTGTATTCACCAAAGCATTCCACAAGGTTGGAAAACCTGACAAAAAACAAAAAAGGCCATCGCAATGATGGCCTTTTCAACTTTAGTATCTAACAGTCGTCCTTTACGTTCGGACTATTGAGACAATCTAGCAGTTACGCTAGCAATTCTTTTGCTGTGTTCACTACGTTTTCAGTCGTAAAGCCAAACATCTCGAATAGCTGACCAGCAGGTGCAGATTCACCAAATGTCGTCATGCCGATGATGCGACCGTCGAAACCAACGTACTTGTACCAGAAGTCTGCGATGCCCGCTTCGATAGCGATGCGTGCCGTTACGTCTGATGGCAATACTGCTTCACGGTAAGCGGCGTCTTGTTTGTCGAATGCATCTGTTGATGGCATTGAAACCACGCGCACTTTCTTACCTTCTGCTGTTAGTTGAGTCGCAGCTTCTACTGCTAGCTCAACTTCAGAGCCTGTTGCGATAAGGATAAGCTCTGGCTTGCCTTCACAATCTTTCAGGATGTAAGCACCTTTCGCGATGTTCGCTACTTGCTCAGCTGTACGATCTTGTTGCGCTAAGTTTTGACGAGAGAAGATAAGTGCTGTTGGTGCATCTTTACGTTCAATCGCTAGTTTCCATGCTACGGCAGACTCAACCTGGTCACATGGACGCCATGTGCTCATGTTTGGCGTTACGCGTAGAGATGCCATTTGCTCAACAGGTTGGTGAGTTGGGCCATCTTCGCCAAGACCGATCGAATCGTGCGTGTACACTTGGATATTCTGAATTTTCATCAGCGCAGCCATACGCATTGCGTTACGAGCGTATTCCATGAACATTAGGAATGTCGCACCGTAGGGAACGAAACCACCGTGCAATGCGATACCGTTGATGATAGCGGTCATACCGAATTCACGTACACCGTAGTGGATGTAGTTGCCAGAGAAGTCATCCGTTTCTAGAGACTTAGAACCAGACCACATGGTCAGGTTAGAAGGCGCTAGGTCAGCAGAACCACCCATAAACTCAGGAAGCATTTGACCAAACGCTTCTAGTGCATTTTGCGATGCTTTACGTGATGCAATGTTCGCTGGGTTTGCTTGAAGATCAGCAATGATTTGGTTCGCTTTTTCTTCCCATTCCGCTGGAAGTTCGCCGTTTAGACGACGTTTAAGCTCTGCTGCTTCTGCAGGGTAAGCTGCTGCGTATGCTTCGAACTTTTCATTCCAAGCCGCTTCTTTCGCTGCACCTGCTTCTTTTGCGTCCCACTCAGCGTAAACATCTGCAGGGATTTCAAATGGACCGTACTCCCAACCTAGGTATTCGCGAGCCGCTTGAATCTCATCGTGACCTAATGGCGCACCGTGACAGTCGTGCGAACCAGACTTGTTAGGAGAACCGAAACCGATAATTGTTTTAGTACAGATTAGAGTCGGGCGAGGATCCGCTTTAGCCGCTTCAATCGCTGCGTTGATTGCTTCAGGATCGTGACCGTCTACCGCTGGGATTACGTGCCAGCCGTAAGCTTCGAAACGCTTAGGTGTATCGTCAGAGAACCAACCTTCAACGTGACCGTCGATAGAGATACCGTTGTCATCCCAAAACGCGATCAGTTTGCCTAGACCTAGCGTACCTGCTAGAGAGCATGCTTCGTGCGAGATGCCTTCCATCAGACAGCCGTCACCCATGAACACATACGTAAAGTGGTCAACGATGTCGTGACCTTCTTTGTTGAACTGTGCCGCTAGTGCTTTCTCTGCGATAGCCATACCAACAGCATTAGTGATGCCTTGGCCAAGAGGACCCGTTGTTGTCTCGATACCAGGCGCGTAACCGTACTCTGGGTGACCTGGGGTTTTTGAGTGCAATTGACGGAAGTTTTTCAGATCGTCAATAGATAGCTCATAACCGCTTAAGTGCAGTAGAGAGTAAATAAGCATTGAGCCGTGACCGTTTGACAGCACGAAGCGGTCGCGGTCGGCCCACTCTGGGTTTGATGGGTTGTGGTTTAGGTGAGAGCGCCAAAGAACTTCAGCGATATCAGCCATACCCATTGGTGCGCCTGGGTGGCCTGAGTTAGCTTGTTGAACACCATCCATGCTTAGAGCACGAATTGCATTGGCAAGATGTTTACGAGACGACATGTCTGCTCCTGAGTACATTAAGCGAAACGAAAAGTAGGTCATAATTCTCTCAAAGCCCTGTTGGGTGTGCAAACGTTTTCCAGTCCAAAACCTCACAAATATTGCACCTTTCGCGCCAAATCGTTCGAAGTTCTTAAAATTATCAATAAATCAGGCAAACGTTTGGTTATAACAAAAACCAAAAAAGAGCTTGTAATTCGAGCAATCAAATTTAGAATAGACGTCTAGATGTAGATACACCTACAAAAATTAGTATTAATTTGCGCTGGAGAGTTTATCATTCCCCAGTTTTAAACCAGATATAGTGGAGCTAACATGGCTAAGCACCTGTTTACTTCTGAGTCAGTATCAGAAGGTCATCCAGATAAAATTGCAGACCAGATTTCTGATGCGGTTCTTGACGCGATTCTAGAGCAAGATCCAAAGGCTCGTGTTGCATGTGAGACTTACGTTAAAACCGGTATGGTAATGGTGGGTGGTGAAATCACGACTTCAGCATGGGTAGACATCGAAGAGTTAACTCGTGAAACCGTTCGTGAAATAGGCTACGTACATTCAGATATGGGCTTTGACGCAGATTCTTGTGCGGTACTAAACACAATCGGTAAACAGTCGCCAGATATCAACCAAGGTGTTGATAAAGCTGACCCTAAAGAACAAGGTGCAGGCGACCAAGGCATCATGTTTGGTTACGCTTGTAACGAAACTGAAGTACTAATGCCAGCGCCAATTACTTACTCTCACCGTCTTGTTCAAAAGCAAGCAGAAGTTCGTAAAAACGGCACACTACCTTGGTTGCGTCCTGATGCAAAATCTCAGGTAACATTCCAATACGATCAAGGTAACATCGTTGGTATCGACGCGGTTGTTCTTTCAACTCAACACTGTGATTCAATCTCAACTTCAGACCTGCGTGAAGCGGTAATGGAAGAGATCATTAAACCAGTGCTACCTTCTGAGTGGATCAACAAAGAAACAAACTTCTTCATCAACCCAACGGGTCGCTTCGTAATCGGTGGTCCTATGGGTGACTGTGGTCTAACAGGTCGTAAGATCATCGTAGATACTTACGGCGGCGCAGCTCGTCACGGTGGCGGTGCGTTCTCTGGTAAAGATCCATCAAAAGTTGACCGTAGTGCAGCATACGCAGCACGTTACGTAGCGAAAAACATCGTAGCGGCTGGCATGGCTGACCGTTGTGAGATCCAACTTTCTTACGCAATCGGTGTTGCTGATCCAACGTCTATCATGGTGGAAACGTTCGGTACTGAGAAAGTATCTCACGACATCATCATTGAAGCAGTTCGTCAATTCTTCGACCTACGTCCATACGGCCTACAAGAAATGCTTAACCTTCTTCAACCTATCTACAAGAAGACAGCGGCTTACGGTCACTTCGGTCGTGAAGAATTCCCGTGGGAAGCGACAGACAAAGCTGCACTTCTACGCGATTTCGCTGGCATCAAATAATCAAGCCAAGCAAGAATCAATCAAGCCCTCGCCTATGGCGGGGGCTTTGTATTTTCAGCAACGTTTATCCAGCCATTTCAGCTCATACCGCCCAGCCCCACAAAGCAGTCCTGTTTCTCCCTCATTTTTATACCGAATAAATTTTAAGCAATTATTTGTAAATTATCCCATCTCCGCCAATAGTTAAAATATTGTTAATTCCAATTTAAATAGAGACGTCGGATGCTGGCGACTGTGGAAGCAACACTTAAGTAAAGACATGAGTCAGGCATCTTTATGGCCGATACCAAACTAAGCCAATGCTCAGATGTAAACTTGAAAAAGTCGCTTCAAGTTTGACTGAACAAAAACCGCTGTCAGTTGGTATAAGCGGATAATGTGGGAATAAATCAAGGAGGAGTTATGCCTCGAACTGTTAATCCATCGGACTTCCACAACAAGCGAAAGGAAGTGCCAGACAACGAATACGCCAGAACCATACCGTGCAATACGGTCAATCTTTCTGCACCTTTTCATTGGCTCGCATTAGGTCTGCATGATTTCGTGCGAATGCCGCTTATTAGTGCTTTCTATGGCATCTGTTTTATGGCAGCTGCGATAGGCATTGTTTTGCTCGTTCAGTGGCAAGGCACACACTTGGTCGTCATGCCCAGTTTGATTGTTTACATGTTAATCGGTCCGTTTCTCGCGCTCGGCTTGTATGATGCCAGTTGGGAGAGAGAGCGCGGACACAAAGCAAGCTTGTTCCATTCAATGAAAGCGATCGGTCGTAATTCAACATCTCAATGGGCATTCGCCGTGTTACTCGCAGTGTGTATGATATTTTGGATGCGTATTGCCGCTCTACTTCATGCGCTTTACCCTTCTGTTCAAGGGGCATCTTTAAGTGAGTTCCTCCCCTTCCTTGTCATCGGCTCTCTAGTTGGCTTTGTTTTGGCTTGTGTGGTGTTTAGCATTTCAGCCTTTTCTATTCCGCTCATGATGGAGCGTCGCGTAGACATGATGACCGCTGTATTTACTAGCTTTAATGCGGTGAAATCCAACATTCCAGCGATGATTGTTTGGGCGGCGATCATCTGCGGCGGTATTCTTATCGGCTTTGCAACGTACGGGATCGGAATGTTGTTTACCATGCCAATTCTAGGCTACGGTACATGGCACGCTTACCATGCCACCATCAAGAAAAAACACACTCCGTAATTAACTGATGCTATGATCTGGCCCTCGCGAATGCGGGGGCTTTTTTATTTGATTTATCGAGGTGAGTTGTGGATATAGAACTAAGCTATAAAGCCAAACAAGTGATGGCGGACTGCATCGCGATGGCAGAGCAAGCTTTCAAACGTTCTTTTCCTATTCCAACGGTCACCTTCAACGTCCGCGGAAAAGCGGCAGGAAAAGCCTACCTTCAATTAAATCAAGTTCGCCTAAACCCCGTTTTATTTCGCGAAAACACCCAAGCATTCTTAGATGAAGTCATTCCTCACGAGGTGGCTCACCTGATTACTTATCAGGTTTACGGACGAGTTAGACCTCACGGCAAAGAATGGCAAGGTGTCATGGAAGCCGTATTTAAAGTGCCCGCCAAAACCACTCACAGCTTTGAAGTAAAATCCGTTCAAGGTAAAACCTTTGAGTATCGTTGTGGCTGTATGACCTACCCTCTATCGATTCGCCGTCATAATAAAGTGCTGCGCAAAGAGGCGACGTACTCTTGTCAAAAATGCCGCCAACCACTTAACTTTACAGGCGTTCAATTATCGTAATCTATATCTCATAGTGTTACTTGCGTTCCCAAAATAAAGATCTAGTTTATCAAAACCTTCCCTTCGCCATTTATTGTTAACTTACTCATCACTAAAGCTATTTTATGCGTGTTATCATGAATAAAGTCATACTTTATAAAGACTTTAATCATGAAATACCTATTCTCTTTGTTACTTATCGCGCTTTCTAGCACTGCGGTTGCCGCGCCACCAAGCTCCTTCTCTGCCGCCAAACGTGAGGCGGTAAAAATTTATCAAGACCATCCAACGAGCTTTTACTGTGGCTGCAACATTCAATGGCAAGGCAAAAAAGGCTCCCCAGATTTAGCCTCTTGCGGTTACCAAGTCCGTAAACAGGAAAAGCGGGCCGCACGAATCGAATGGGAGCACGTTGTACCTGCGTGGCAATTTGGCCACCAGCGTCAATGCTGGCAAGATGGTGGACGTAAAAACTGCAAGAAAAAAGACAAAACCTTTCGCTTGATGGAAGCAGACCTGCACAACCTAACCCCTGCCATTGGTGAAGTAAACGGTGACCGTTCGAACTACAACTTTAGCCAATGGAACGGTATCGATGGCGTGAGTTATGGTCGCTGTGAGATGCAAGTGAACTTTAAGCAGCGTAAAGTCATGCCACCAGACCGTGCTCGAGGTTCGATTGCTCGTACCTACCTATACATGAGCAAAGAGTACGGTTTTAAATTATCAAAGCAGCAAACGCAGTTGATGAGTGCTTGGAACAAAACCTACCCAGTCGATAAATGGGAATGTGAGCGTGACGAGCGCATTGCCAAAGTACAAGGCAATCATAACCCATTTGTTCAAAAAGCCTGTCGTGCACTCTAGTGCTCCTCTACCTTGAAGCGTTTCAATAACTGATATTGAAACGCTTCTTGCCCCTTGTTTTTTCGGTGGAAAGCATCCATGTTAGGGTTTAAGTTTATTCTCTTGCTGGAAATCTCATGCGTATCCCTCGAATTTATCATCCAGAAACCATTCATCAACTTGGCTCACTTGCTTTAAGTGACGACGCAGCAGGCCATATTGGCCGTGTTCTGCGCATGAAAGAAGGCCAAGACGTTCTCCTATTTGACGGCAGCGGCGCAGAATTCCCAGCGGTTATCAGTGAAGTCAGCAAAAAGATGGTTTTGGTTAACATTACTGAGCGTGTAGAAAACAGTATTGAATCCCCTTTAGACCTGCACCTTGGTCAAGTTATTTCACGTGGCGATAAGATGGAGTTCACTATCCAAAAGTCAGTGGAACTTGGCGTCAATACCATCACACCTCTGATTTCCGAACGTTGTGGCGTCAAGCTTGACCAAAAGCGCTTTGAGAAAAAACTCGCGCAATGGCAAAAAATAGCCATCAGTGCCTGTGAGCAGTGTGGACGCAATGTCGTTCCAGAGATTCGTCCAATTATGAGCTTGGAAGAGTGGTGTAAAGAAGAGTACGATGGCTTAAAGCTCAATCTTCATCCTCGTGCTAACTACTCAATCAACACACTGCCAACACCGGTTGAAAAAGTGCGCCTACTGATCGGCCCTGAAGGCGGTTTATCGTCTGAAGAAATCGAGATGACTCGAGAATATCAATTTGAAGAAACGCTACTCGGCCCTCGCGTTCTGCGCACCGAAACAGCGGCTCTGACAGCAATTACAGCCTTACAAGTTCGTTTCGGCGATCTTGGTTAAACGGAGAAAAATAATGATCAAACTCGGCATTGTGATGGACCCAATTTCGTCCATTAACATCAAAAAAGACTCTAGCTTTGCCATGATGCTTGAAGCGCAACGACGCGGCTATGAAATCCACTACATGGAAATGAATGATCTGCATCTCGATCAAGGCGTTGCTATTGCAGATACTAAAGTGGTGGAACTAAAAGAAGATCCAAACGGTTGGTACGAGTTCAAATCAGAGCAAACGATCGAACTGTCTGAGCTAGACGCTGTACTAATGCGTAAAGATCCTCCGTTTGACACAGAATACATCTACGCGACTTACATCCTTGAGCGTGCAGAAGAACAAGGTGCACTGATCGTTAACAAACCTCAAAGTCTACGTGATTGTAATGAAAAACTGTTTACAGCGTGGTTCCCTGAGCTGACACCAACGACAATCGTGACGCGAAAAGCAGAGAAAATTAAAGAGTTTCGTGAAAAACATGGTGATGTCATCCTAAAACCGCTTGATGGTATGGGCGGCGCATCTATCTTCCGCGTAAAAGAAAACGACCCTAACGTCTCTGTAATCATCGAGACACTTACCAACCACGGTCAAAACTACGCAATGGCGCAAACCTTCGTGCCAGATATCAGCAACGGTGACAAACGTATCTTAGTCGTAGATGGTGAACCAATGCCTTACTGTCTAGCTCGTATTCCTGCAAAAGGTGAAACGCGCGGTAACCTTGCAGCTGGTGGCACAGGTGAGGCTAGACCACTAAGCGAGACCGATATTAAGATTGCTCAAACTGTCGCTCCGACACTGAAAGAAAAAGGTCTTATTTTTGTTGGCCTTGACGTAATTGGCGACAAGCTAACAGAAATCAACGTCACCAGCCCAACCTGTATTCGCGAAATTGAAGCGGCTTTTGACATCTCAATCACTGGCAAACTGATGGATGCGATTGAGCGTCGAGTAAAAGGCGAATAACTCAAACTGTATTACAGTTAATAGAGAGCGTAGTACATTAACTTAAGCAAACTCATGCACATACCTAGAGGTAAACTGTATGATGTTTGCTTAGGGGCATTTACGAGAGTTAAGGGTCAATATGAGTATGAATCTCACAAATCACTTTTTAGTTGCCATGCCTGGGATGAAAGATCCGTACTTTCAAAACAGCGTGATCTACGTTTGTGAGCACAACGAAGACGGCGCTATGGGGTTGATGATCAATGCTCCTGTTGATATCACCGTCGGCAACATGCTCAAGCAGGTGGAAGTTCAGCCGGTACACCCGCGTCTATTTGAAGCCAGTTTAGATAGACCAGTCTACAATGGCGGCCCAATCTCGGAAGATCGTGGTTTTATTCTGCATAAACCTAAAGATTACTACGAGTCCAGCGTCCAAATGACCGATGACCTCGCAGTAACCACTTCACGTGATATTCTTTCGGTGTTAGGAACAGAAGCAGAACCAAGTGATTACTTAGTGGCACTTGGCTATTCAGGTTGGAGTGCAGGTCAATTAGAAAGTGAACTGGTCGAAAACTCTTGGCTCACCATTGAAGCGACGCCTGAAATTATCTTTAATACACCAATCAACGAGCGTTGGAAGAAAGCGGTCGAAAAGCTGGGCATCGACCCAAGTCACCTTTCAGCAGACTCTGGACATGCTTAGTCCGAAATACAGTTACATTAGATAGAGACACCTTATGTCACGCACAATTATGGCTTTTGACTTTGGAACCAAAAGCATTGGTAGCGCTATTGGCCAAGAAATTACTGGTACGGCTTCCCCATTAAAAGCCTTTAAAGCCAATGACGGTATTCCAAATTGGGACGATATCGAAAAGCAAATCAAAGAGTGGCAGCCAGATTTGCTAGTGGTCGGTTTACCAACTGATCTTCATGGCAAAGACCTTGAGACCATAACCCCTCGTGCACGAAAATTTGCTAAGCGTCTGCAAGGCCGATACGGCTTACCTGTTGAACTGCATGATGAGCGATTATCTACAGCAGAAGCTCGTGCGGAGTTGTTCAGCATGGGCGGCTACAAAGCCCTATCGAAAGGGAATGTGGACTGCCAGTCAGCGGTGGTGATTCTAGAAAGCTGGTTTGAAGCCCTCTGGGGTGAATAAAACACAATACTCAAAACAAGAAAAGGTTGGCAAGTGCCAACCTTTTTTCGTCTAAACACGCTTAATCCATATCGATCTTAACGTTAGCAAGACTGCCCGTAGAGAATGCTTCGCCACGCTGTGTTTTCAACATCAAGCGCAAATCATTCGCCGAATCGGCACTGTGCAGCGCATCCTCTTCGCTGATCTTACCTTGCATCACCAACTTATAAAGAGATTGATCGAACGTCAGCATACCAAACTCATTTGAGCGAGCCATGGTTGACTTCAACTCATGCAAATCTCCGCGACGGATCAAATCAGATACTCGTGGGCTATTTAGCAAGATCTCAAATACACCATGGCGCCCCTGCCCATTCTTATCTCGGATCAGCTGCTGACCAACCACACCTTTTAGGTTCATCGACAAATCAAACAAGAATTGTTCTTTTTGATCTTTCGGTACCAAGTGAAGAATACGCTCTAAGGCTTGGTTGGCGTTGTTGGCGTGCAAAGTCGCCATACACAGGTGACCTGTTTCAGCGAACGTCATCGCGTATTCCATTGTTTCACGGCTACGGATCTCACCAATCAAAATCATATCTGGTGCTTGGCGCAGCGAGTTTTTAAGCGCAACTTCATAGCTTTCCGTATCTAACCCAACTTCGCGTTGAGTCACGATACAGCGCTTATGCTCATGCACGAATTCGATCGGATCTTCGACCGTCAAAATGTGCCCCGTCTTGTTGCTGTTTCGATAGCCCGTCATTGCCGCCATTGTGGTGGACTTACCTGACCCAGTAGCACCAACCACCAGCACCAAACCACGCTTGGCTATCGCTAAATCTTGCAACACTAACGGTAACTTTAATTGCTCAAAGGTGGGAATATTGGTTTCAATACGACGAATCACCGCACCCGGTAATTCCCGTTGAAAAAAAGCACTAACACGGAAGCGGCCACAATCTCTCACAATGGCAAAATTCGATTCACGACTTTTACGAAATTCCTGACGCCGATCTGGCTCCATAGCACTGTCGAGTAATGCAGCCACATCACTCTCGGTGAGTTTTTCACCTTGAGGTCGCAATTCGCCATCCACGCGAAACAAAATTGGCGCACCAACCGTGATGTACAGATCCGACGCTTTCAGCGCCAGCATACCTTCGAGAAATTTATTTAGATCCATCTTCCGTATTCACCATTATCTGTATGAGCGTTACGAGAATTGCTGCACTTCTAACCCGATCTTACTATCGACCTCTTCACGAGCGACCATACCTTGTGCCATTAACTGACGAGCATTTTGCTCCATGGTTTGCATGCCGTGAGCCGCACCAGTTTGAATGATCGAATACATCTGCGCGACTTTGTCTTCACGGATCAAGTTACGAATCGCAGGCGTTGCCATCATGATTTCATGGCATGCAATACGGCCACCACCATTACGTTTCAATAATTTTTGTGCGATAACCGAACGAAGGGATTCAGAAAGCATCGAGCGCACCATATCTTTATCACTACCAGGGAACACATCGATAATACGGTCAATGGTTTTTGCCGCCGAGCTGGTGTGTAACGTGCCGAACACTAAGTGCCCCGTTTCCGCTGCCGTTAACGCAAGGCTGATGGTTTCTTTGTCACGCATCTCACCAACCAGAATGACATCCGGGTCTTCACGTAATGCGCTGCGCAGTGCGTTTTGGAAACTATGCGTATCACGGTGTACTTCACGCTGGTTGATCAAACATTTATTGTTGTTGTGAACAAATTCAATCGGATCTTCAATTGTGAGTACGTGCTTGTTGTGATTACGGTTAATGTAGTCAACAATGGCTGCTAAGGTCGTCGATTTACCAGAACCTGTTGGGCCAGTAACCAGAACTAAGCCTTTTTCAGCGTTCGCAATTTTTTTGAAGATCTCGGGAGCTTCCAGCTCTTCCAAAGTTGGAATGCTACTTGGAATGGTACGGAATACTGCCGCACAGCCACGAGATTGGTTGAAAGCGTTGACACGGAAACGACCAACGTTATGCAACTCAAAAGAGAAGTCGACTTCGAGTTTTTCTTCGAACTCACTGCGTTGGGCATCGTTCATGATTTCGAAAACCAAACGATGCACTTCTTGGTGTGTAAACGCTGGAATGCCTAGTTTTCTCACATCCCCATCAATACGAACCATTGGTGGGACACCTGCAGAAAGATGTAGATCTGAGGCATTATGTTTTACACTAAAATCCAGTAACTCAGTGATATCCATTTAAAATCCTTAAGTCTAAAGTACAGCTATGAGTAGTATTCAACAAAATATTGAACATATCACCTCTCAAATTCGATATGACGAGCAAAAATGTGGTCGAACTCCAGAGTCAGTGCAACTTCTAGCGGTAAGCAAAACTAAACCTGTCGAGGCAATTCTCGAAGCCTACCAAGCGGGACAAACCGCCTTTGGTGAAAACTACGTCCAAGAGGGCGTCAGTAAAGTTCAGCACTTTGCCGAGCATTATCCAGATAATCGAATCGAATGGCACTTCATTGGCCCGATTCAGTCGAATAAATCGCGACTTGTTGCCGAACATTTCGATTGGGTTCACACCATCGATCGAACCAAGATTGCTCAACGCCTGAATGATCAGCGTCCCAATGAACTTAAACCGCTACAAGTTCTGATTCAGGTTAACACCAGTGGTGAGACATCTAAATCTGGTGTCACTGAAGCGGAAGTATTCGAGCTTGCGGAGTTGATTTCTCGCCTACCCAACCTCACTTTAAGAGGGTTGATGTCGATTCCTGCCAACGTGTCTGACTACGAATCACAACTTCATGAGTTTCAGAAGTTGGCCACATTGAAGCAAACACTCGAAGCTCAGTTCCCAGAAATCGATACATTATCAATGGGAATGAGTGGTGATATGACCGCTGCAATCGAAGCTGGTAGTACAATGGTTCGTATTGGAACCGCTATTTTCGGCGCGCGAGACTACAGCTAAATCAACAAAACGCTCACTAGCGACATAAATTCGTCGTTAAATTAAAGAGTAAATCGCGTAATCATCTTACTCGCCAATAGGAGCAGTAAGTAACAGCGGCGCCATTATACACCTGAGCGCACAACAAACTCTAAATATCATGATGGAAATCAGACAAATGGAACATAAAAAAATCGCCTTCATTGGTGCTGGCAACATGGTAAGAGCCATTGTTTCTGGCTTGGTTGCTAACGGATACCCAGCGCAAAACATTACCGCGACAGCTCCTTCAGAGGCTCGCCGTCTTCCGCTAGAACAAGATTTTGGCATCCGTACCACCAGCGATAACATCCAAGCTGCGACCGAAGCGGATGTGGTGGTATTGTCTGTGAAACCGCAAATGATGGCTGATGTTTGTAAACCACTGCAAGCGATCGATTTCACTAATAAACTGGTGATTTCTATTGCCGCTGGCATCAACTGTTCACGATTGGATGATATGCTAGCCACCAAATTGAACTTGGTTCGTGTTATGCCAAATACGCCATCACAACTTGGGTTGGGCATGAGTGGTTTATTCGCACCAGCCCATGTAACTGAGCAAGACAAAGCTTTTGCTGCAGAGTTAATGGAAGCGGTCGGTAAAGTATGTTGGGTTGTGCAAGAGTCTGGCATCAATAATGTGATTGCCGCAGCAGGCAGTGCTCCGGCATACTTCTTCCTGTTTATGGAGGCGATGCAAGCAGAAGCGATTGCTCAAGGTTTTGATAAAGACACCGCTCGACTATTGGTTCAGCAAGCTGCATTGGGCGCGGCCAGTATGGTGGTTAGCAACCCAGAAACTGAGCTATCGACCCTGCGTGAGAACGTGACATCGAAAGGTGGGACAACGGCAGAAGCACTGCGTACATTCAACGAACATCAACTTTCAGATATTGTTGCTAAAGCCATGCAAGCTGCTGTGGCTCGCGCGGAAGAAATGGAAAAACTGTTTTAATTATTTGGATGAACTCCGTTTAGTATCATCCATCACTTGTTAAGGGTACCTTATGAATTCAATGAGTTTTCTCATCTCAACCCTATTTGACCTGTACATCATGGTCGTAATTTTGCGAATTTGGTTGCAAGCTGCACGCGCAGACTTCTACAACCCATTCTCGCAATTCATAGTAAAAGCGACTCAGCCGGTCATTGGTCCACTGCGCCGCATTATCCCATCCGTGGGGAATATTGACCTAGCAACAGTGTTGTTTGCCTACGTGTTGTGTGTGCTTAAATTTGTCGTTCTGATCCTGATAGCTTCGAACGGTTCCGTCTCTTTCAGCGCTGATTTCTTGTTCTTGGGCTTGTTATCATTAATCAAAGCCGCTGGAGGTCTGCTGTTCTGGGTACTATTGATCCGTGCAATTTTGAGCTGGGTAAGCCAAGGTCGCAGCCCTATCGAGTACGTATTCCATCAATTAACCGAGCCAATGTGCGCACCAATCCGTCGTATTATCCCGGCTATTGGTGGTCTTGATTTGAGCGTACTGGTACTGTTTATCGGCTTGCAGTTCGCGAACTTCTTGATGGGTGATATCATTGGTCCAATTTGGTTCCAGTTATAATGTCAGCCGCAGTTTGGCAAGATGGCGAGGACATCATCCTAAAGCTCTATATTCAACCTAAAGCAAGCCGCGATAAAATTGTTGGCTTGCATGGTGAAGAGCTCAAAATCGCCATTACTGCTCCACCTGTCGATGGCAAAGCTAATGCGCACCTAACTAAGTTCTTAGCCAAGCAGTTTAAAATCGCTAAGGGTTTGGTTCACATAGAAAAAGGTGAATTAGGACGGCACAAACAAGTTCGGATAGAATCGCCTACCCAGATACCGACAGAAATTAAAGCCATCTTATGATGGCTTTTTATTTACGATTTTGTACCACACTTACTAATACCAACGACTGAGTACGCATTTTTTACCCCCTGACCAAGGTAAAATTGCAGCTATGGTTGTTTTATAACAAGTGCTTTGAGGAAGTAACAATGAGCAAATGGATTACCGCATTACTGATTAGCCTGTTGTCGTTACCAAGCTTCGCCGATCAGTTTAAAAATATGAAAGATATCGAAGTACACTATGTCGCGTTTAACTCAACATTCCTAACACCCAAAGTCGCACGTAGCTACGATATCAAACGTAATGGATACCTCGCTGTGGTTAATATTAGCGTGTTAGATAGAGCTTCATTGGGTAAGCCAGCATTAGAAGCAAAAATTGCTGGACGCGCGAAGAACCTTATCGGCCAAACTCAGACCTTGACCTTTCGTGAAGTCAAAGAAGGCAATGCGATATACTATTTAGCCGAACTGCCAATTACCCACGAAGAAACTTTTACTTTCGATATTGACGTAAAAGCTGGAAACAAAGGCTCAGGTAAGCTTAAATTCACCCAGAAGTTTTATGTTGAAGAGTAATTGGGTTGTGATGTTCCAAAAGCTTTTGGATCTAAGCAGGCTAAAAACCACTTATTAGTTAAAGAATATCTAGAGGAGAACGATTTGTTCTCCTCTATCACTATTAAAAGAGATTCCCATGAAAAAAATTGTGCTAGCAACTGGTAACCAAGGCAAAGTTCGTGAAATGGCAGATTTGTTGTCTGACTTCGGCTTTGAAGTATTAGCGCAAAGTGAATTCAATGTATCGGAAGTAGCTGAAACGGGTACAACTTTCATTGAAAACGCAATCATTAAAGCTCGCCATGCCGCACAAGAAACAGGGCTTCCTGCCATTGCAGACGACTCTGGATTAGAAGTCGATTTCTTAAAAGGCGCTCCGGGCATTTACTCTGCACGTTACGCAGGCGAGAGCGCATCTGATCAAGAGAATCTAGAAAAATTGCTAGCGGCAATGGAAGGCGTACCAGAAGCAGAGCGTACAGCACGTTTCCACTGCGTATTAGTCCTCATGCGTCACGAGAACGACCCAACGCCTATCGTCTGTCACGGTAAATGGGAAGGCCGAATTCTAACTGAAGCACACGGTGAAAATGGCTTTGGCTACGACCCAATCTTCTTTGTTCCTGAAGACAACTGTGCGTCAGCCGAACTTGAACCTGCACGTAAGAAACAACTGTCTCACCGCGGTAAAGCGCTCAAGTCGTTGTTTGCTCAACTGTCTGAGCAAGTGTCTCAGTAATCACGAGCGAATTAGACCATGTTAACGCCCCCAGCACTCAGCTTGTATGTACACATCCCTTGGTGTGTGCAAAAGTGCCCGTATTGCGACTTTAACTCTCACGCGCTCAAAACCGAGATTCCAGAAGAAGAGTACATCAGTGCCCTTTTAGAAGATTTGGATACCGACATTGAGAAATACAGACTTAACGAAGCGCCACGTCCACTGCATTCAATCTTCATTGGTGGTGGTACGCCGAGTTTGATTTCGGCAGAAGGCATCGAGCGTCTACTTAAGGGCATTGAAGCGCGTATTCCGTTCAAGCCTGAAATCGAAATCACCATGGAAGCGAACCCAGGCACCATCGAAGCAGAGCGTTTTGTTGGCTACCGTAAAGCCGGGGTAACGCGTATCTCTATCGGCGTGCAAAGCTTTGAGCAACAAAAGCTTGAGCGTTTGGGGCGTATTCACGGCCAAGACGAAGCCGTCAACGCTGCTCAGCTGGCGCACCAAATCGGTTTGAACAGCTTTAACCTCGATCTCATGCACGGCTTACCTGATCAAAGCATCGAACAAGCCTTGGCAGATTTGGACAAAGCGATTGAGTTGGCACCGCCGCACTTGTCTTGGTATCAGCTGACCATCGAACCAAACACCATGTTCTACTACAAGCCACCAACGCTACCTGACGATGATGACTTGTGGGATATTTTCGAGCTCGGACACCAAAAACTTGCAGCCGCGGGTTATGTGCAATATGAAATCTCCGGTTACAGCAAGCCGGGCTATCAGTGTCAGCACAACCTCAACTACTGGCGCTTTGGTGATTACCTTGGTATCGGTTGTGGCTCTCATGGCAAACTCAGTTTTACCGACGGACGTATTATTCGAACGACAAAGGTAAAACACCCGCGAGGCTATTTAGCGGCTTATCAAAATATGGTCAAACCTTATCTGCATACAGAACATGTCGTCGCGGATGAAGATCGTCCATTCGAGTTTTTTATGAACCGATTCCGCTTAATCGAAGCCTGTCCGAAGCAAGATTATGTGGACACCACGGGCTTACCGCTTAGTACGATTCAAGAAACCATCGACTGGGCGATAGAAATGGGCTACCTGAGTGAAACGGCTACCCATTGGCAAATTACTGAAAAAGGGAAGCTCTTCCTTAATGATTTGCTCGAAGCCTTTATGGCCGAAGAAAGCGAAGAGTAACGCAACCCCAAAACAAAAAAAGCCTCTCAATTGAGAGGCTTTTTATTTAGAAACTGTGCCGTCCTAAATAAGGTTGACACATTTCCAACATTAGAAAATTGAACGGCCAATTCGCTCTGAGAGCAGCTCAAGCGCCTTAGTACCCGCAAGCGAGTTACCTGAAGGATCAAGCTCTGGAGACCATACTGAAATAGTCATTTCACCAGGTACTACCGCGATAATGCCACCACCAACACCAGACTTACCAGGCATACCAACGCGATAAGCAAACTCGCCCGCGCCATCATACAGGCCACACGTTGCTAACAGTGCATTAAGTTGTTTGGTTTGCACAGGAGAAACTACAGGCTTACCCGTTTGTACCGATGTGCCCTTGTTTGCTAAATAGCTAAACGTTTTAGCCAAATCGACGCAACTCATCTTCAGCGCACAAGCGTGGAAGTAGTTTTGTAGTACTGGAATCACCTCATTTTCGAAGTTGCCAAACGAGCGCATGAGATATGCAATCGCCGCATTACGATCACCATGCATCATTTCGGATGCCGCAACGACTTTGTCATACACAATATGGGTATCACCAGAAAGCTGACGCACAAATTCCAACAGGCGCTGACGAGGTGCAGATAAGCGAGTTTGTAACAAATCTGCCACTACTATCGCTCCAGCATTTATAAATGGATTACGAGGAATACCTTGCTCCATTTCTAGCTGGATTAGCGAATTAAATGCCTGCCCCGAAGGCTCTTTTCCCACTCGAGACCAAATTTCTTCTTGCTTGTACAAGCACATCGCTAACGTCAAGCTCAATGCTTTTGAAATAGATTGGATAGAGAAAGGTTCATCGGCATCACCCGCCTTAATAACCTCACCTTCGTTGGTGTATACCGCAATACCTAACTTGTTGCTGGGTACTTTTGCCAGAGCAGGAATGTAATCAGCCACTTTACCTTGGCCGATTAAAGGGCGTACTTCCGCCAAAATATCTGTCAAAATTTCCACTGTCGGTTTCATTCTCTACCTTCTATTTACAAGAGAACTCGTTGAGCTCAGAGGTAAAAAAAGCCAACGTGTCGTTGGCTTTTCCATAGGGTTCGTTCGACTCAAGTCGATTATGGTTTTACTGCCACAATAATATTGCGGTTGATAGATTGATCAACACGGTGAAGATAACCGATGTAAGGCTCTTCTGAAAGTACCTTCCAACCTTGCTCTTCAAATAATGCCGCGACATCTTTCCATTTCAATGTGAATTCATTGAAAGACAACACCACTGAACCTTGCTTTTTCAATACCACTTTCCATGCAGGCAGAGCCTCTTTTAAAAGCTCTAGTGGACTACGGTTCAGTTTGCTGTCCTTGGCATTTTTGCTGCCGTGCTGCACGCCATAAGGCAGATCAGACACCATCACATCAACTGAGTTCTTTTTCACGACTTGATCAGCGATACGAGTATCAGCCGAATACAGCTTCATAAACTGAAGATTGCCTTGGTTGTAATCTTCTTTATTTGCTGCAGCTTCAACCACGAAACCATCCGCCACTTTCTTGCCACCCGCAGTGCGCTTTTCTTTGCTCACTTTGTGCTTAAAGCGGCCATTCTTCATGAACTTAACAATAAAGGTCTGGATCTCTTGCACCCACTTGGCGTTGATCTCAACCCCTACCACGTTCAAACCGTGGATCAAGCCTTCAAATAAGGTTGTACCTTTACCACACATTGGATCCATTAAGGTCAGTTGTTCACTTCCCGTATTGGACGCACTAATGCCGATATTCACCATCAAACGGGTAAACTGCTCGTTTGTTTTCCCGGTGTAGCGCAAAATCTGACTCATACTTTCCGGGAAAGTGTTAAATACGGGCGATTGAACTGGTCGAAGTAAACCATCTTCGCGCACTTCAAATAGCGCATAGTAAATCGAAGAGGCTGCGATTCTTCGCGCCTGCTCATCGGTTAGCGCTTCCTGACAAGAAAACACCAACGCAGCAGGTAAGCCAACGTCTTTACTACCAATTTCTGTCACATCCACACCTTGTGAAGCTAAAATTGCTTTTAGCTCAGAACAGGCAATGGTCATTGCGCTATCAAAGTAAATTCGGTTATGACCCGGATTCGCTAATATCGCGTAATGGTACATCCCATGAACTCCTCTGGTTACGCAATACGCTTATATTTGATATCCCAAACACCGTGACCAAGACGGTGACCACGAGCTTCAAACTTCGTTAGCGGGCGATCGTCTGGACGAGGAACGAAATCACCATCTTTAGCAATGTTTTCGAAACCTGGCGCTTGGTTCATCACTTCAATCATGTGCTCTGCGTAGTTTTCCCAGTCGGTCGCCATGTGGAAAATACCTTCATTAGGGATAAGCTTCTCACGCACCATTTCCGCAAAACCTAATTGAACAATACGACGCTTGTGGTGACGCTTCTTATGCCAAGGGTCTGGGAAGAACAATTGTAGTGTCGATAAGCTGCCATTTGGGATCATGTGTTCGAATACTTCTACCGCATCGTGACACATTACACGCAGGTTAGTAATTCCCGCTTCGCGAGCATCGGCAAGACAAGCACCAACGCCTGGGCTATGAACTTCGATACCGATGAAGTTTTTCTCTGGCGCGTTCTTTGCCATTTCAACCAATGAAGCACCCATACCAAAACCGATCTCAAGCACTACTGGGTTATCGTTGCCAAATACCTCTTTCCAATCGAGAAGTTCAGCTTTGAAGTCAATACCCATCGTAGGCCAGCATTCATTCATCGCGCTCTCTTGACCTTTAGTCAAACGCCCTTCACGGCGTACAAAGCTGCGGATTTTGCGGATCAGCTTTCCGTCTTCGTTGTATTCGTTAGTGGTTACTTCACTCATTGATTTTGCCTGCACATTGATTAATCAAAGCGGGGATTATCCAAAGAATTTACTTAGGTGCAAGTATTTGTTGAGCTCTTGGTCTATGGCAACCAAAAAGCAACGACACACCTCTTTATATCCCTACTGTTTATCCGTTGTACTTCTTGCCCATTATGTGGTGCAATTTTGCACCTAACCAATAATAGAATACAGAGCAAGTCGTGACACCTTTCGCCAGTGCCATCCTAGAATGGTATGACGCATATGGAAGAAAAGATCTTCCGTGGCAACAAAATAAGACCGCATACAGTGTCTGGTTGTCTGAAATTATGCTTCAGCAAACTCAGGTCACTACGGTTATTCCGTATTACCAACGTTTCTTGGAACGCTTTCCAACCGTGATCGATCTTGCCAATGCTGAGCAAGATGAAGTCCTACACCTTTGGACTGGCTTAGGGTATTACGCCCGAGCCCGTAACCTTCACAAAGCAGCACAAGAGGTCGCCTCTACATACAATGGTGAGTTTCCTCTTGATATAGAGAAAATGAACGCCCTACCGGGGATTGGTCGCTCTACCGCTGCCGCCATTTTATCGTCTGTGTATAAACAACCACACGCGATTCTTGATGGTAACGTGAAGCGCACCCTATCCCGCTGTTTCGCAGTTGCAGGATGGCCAGGACAAAAAAAGGTTGAAAACCAGCTGTGGGAAATTGCCGAAACGCATACCCCACAAGCGGATGTAGATAAGTATAACCAGGCAATGATGGACATGGGCGCAATGGTCTGCACACGCAGCAAACCCAAATGTAGCCTCTGCCCTGTTGCTGATCTGTGTGTGGCAAAGCAACAAGGTAATGTGCTCGACTACCCGGGCAAAAAACCGAAGAAAGATAAACCAATCAAGCAAACTCGTTTCGTGATGCTTCACCACAACACCGAAAATGGTCATGAGGTGTGGTTGGAGCAAAGACCACAAACAGGCATTTGGGGTGGCTTATTCTGCTTCCCACAAACCGAACATGTGGATGCAGAAAGCGACATTGAATTGCTACTGGATCAACGCGGCATTCAAGCCAGCAATATCAAACAGCAGCAAACACTGATTACCTTTCGTCATACCTTTAGCCATTACCACCTAGATATCACGCCAATTTTGATTGATTTATCAAAGCAACCGGACGTGATAATGGAAGGCAACAAAGGTCTTTGGTATAACTTATCTAAACCTGAAGAAGTCGGTTTAGCCGCGCCAGTAAAACTATTGCTGGAAACGCTACCCCACGAACTTCGTTAATTGAATACAAGGAGTCATTATGAGCCGCACTGTATTTTGTGCTCGACTAAAGAAAGAAGGCGAAGGTCTAGACTTTCAACTTTACCCTGGTGAACTAGGTAAACGCATTTTCGACAACATCTCGAAAGAAGCGTGGGCTCAGTGGCAACACAAACAAACCATGTTGATCAACGAGAAGAAACTCAACATGATGGATCCAGAACACCGCAAACTGATCGAAACAGAAATGGTAAATTTCCTCTTTGAAGGAAAAGACGTTCATATCGAAGGTTACACACCGCCGAGCGAATAAAGTCGCTTGAGTTAAAACAATGACATCACAACCACTTGTGGTGTCATTTTTCTATTACCTTCAATAGCCCTGATACTTATGAAAAAAATTGTCTTTATTGCTGCCGCACTTTTAATGGCTGGCTGTAGCCGTGAATTCGTCGAAAAGATTTATGACGTCAACTACGAGCCCACAAACCGTTTTGCCAATAATTTAGCTGAGCTACCTGGACAATTTGAAAAAGATACCGCCGCGTTGGACGCCCTGATCAATAGTTTCTCTGGTAACATTCAAAAGCGCTGGGGTAAAAAAGAAATTAAGTACGCAGGCAAAAGTAATTACGTCAAATATATCGATAACTACCTTAGCCGTGCCGAAGTCGACTTTCGCAAAGGCGTGATCACGATTGAAACCGTATCACCGACCGAGCCCCAAAAGCACCTCAAAGAGGCGATTGTCACGACCTTACTCACGCCAGACGATCCAGCTCACGTCGACTTGTTCTCCTCAAAAGGAATCACGTTAGAAGGGCAACCATTTCTGTATAAACAAGTTGTTGACCAAGACAATAAGCCAATTCAGTGGTCTTGGCGGGCAAACCGATTTGCGGAGTATCTCATCGCAAACAAAATCAAGACCAAAGACGTTGATTTCAAGAAAGCGTATTACGTCGAAATCCCCATGGTTGAAGACCATTTTTCAACACGCAGCTACCAATACGCCGATATCGTGCGCCGAGCTTCCAAGAAATACGATATTCCAGAAGATTTGATATACGCCATTATTAAAACCGAGAGCAGCTTCAACCCGTACGCAGTAAGTTGGGCAAATGCGTATGGCTTAATGCAAGTTGTACCTAAAACCGCCGGTCGAGACGTATTCAAGCTCGTGAAAAAGCGCTCAGGCCAACCAAGCCCGGAATATTTGTTTAATCCAGAAAACAACATCGATACCGGTACTGCGTATTTCTACATCTTAAAAAATCGTTATTTAAGAGAAGTCCATCACCCTACCTCTCTCGAGTACAGCATGATTTCCGCGTACAATGGCGGTACAGGGGGTGTTTTAAACACATTCAATCGCAACGATCGCAAACGCGCAATGCAAGATCTTAATTCGTTGCAACCCAACCAAGTTTATTGGGCATTAACTAAGAAACATCCGAACGCAGAAGCACGTCGTTACCTAGAAAAAGTTACAAATTTCAAAAAGGAATTTAACTCAAAGCAAACTTTGTAGTGACAGTTGAATAAAAAGCGTTCGAACAAGCACTTTTTTGAAATTATTTAAAAAAAGTGGTTGACGCAAAGCGGGAAAATCCGTTTAATAGCGCTCCGTCGCCCGGATAGCTCAGTCGGTAGAGCAGAGGATTGAAAATCCTCGTGTCGGTGGTTCGATTCCGCCTCCGGGCACCACAATTTGATTTGTTGGTGTCTTAACGAAATGTTATAACACGGACAAAAGCACAAAGAATAAAGTGTGCCGACTTAGCTCAGTAGGTAGAGCAACTGACTTGTAATCAGTAGGTCACCAGTTCGATTCCGGTAGTCGGCACCATTCTTTTGCCTCGATAGCTCAGTCGGTAGAGCAGAGGATTGAAAATCCTCGTGTCGGTGGTTCGATTCCGCCTCGAGGCACCATATTTGGTGCGCTTGCTTAATTTTAAATCATTGGCAAGACACAAAACAGAATAGTTCCTCCTTAGCTCAGTTGGTAGAGCGACGGACTGTTAATCCGCAGGTCACTGGTTCGAGTCCAGTAGGAGGAGCCAACTTCAAGAATTTCATATAAATGAGATTCTTAAAACGAAGAGTTCATCTCTTCTAAAAAGAATAAAGTGTGCCGACTTAGCTCAGTAGGTAGAGCAACTGACTTGTAATCAGTAGGTCACCAGTTCGATTCCGGTAGTCGGCACCATTCTTTTGCCTCGATAGCTCAGTCGGTAGAGCAGAGGATTGAAAATCCTCGTGTCGGTGGTTCGATTCCGCCTCGAGGCACCATTATTTGGTGTCATTGCTAAACACGATACACGAATAATTCCTCCTTAGCTCAGTTGGTAGAGCGACGGACTGTTAATCCGCAGGTCACTGGTTCGAGTCCAGTAGGAGGAGCCATTTTTAAAAAGCCGCATCTTTTGATGCGGCTTTTTGGCATCCTGCCCTACGCTCATTTCATTTTCTCTGTTTCTCTGTTTCTAGCATCGCAAAATATTAAGCCCAATCTCTAAAAAATACTTATTTTACGCTAAAAATTTAATCCTCATCATAATTTCAATACGCATTAGTATGCGCGAATATTCATCTTCACTAAGATGCCCGAGTTATTACATTTCTTCTTTTAGCTATGCCTTGCATAGTGATGACACTTTATTTGTGAGCCAAATATGAAACTAAAAACTCAAGCCTATTTATTATCTGCGATCATATTGCTAGCACTCCTAGCACTGACCGCAACGGGCTTATGGACACTTCGCGTCGCAAGTAACCTTGATAACAAAGCTCGGGTTACTGAGCTATTCAAAAGTGCGTACAGCATTCTTACCGAAGTAGAAAAAATGGCTATCGAAGGCAAAATGCCAGAGGACGAAGCGAAATCATTAGCCACTCGCCTACTCCGTAATAATATCTACAAAGACAACGAATACGTTTATGTCGCAGATGAGAACATGATTTTTGTTGCAGCTCCGCTTGACCCTCAATTACATGGAACAAGCTTTCACGACTTTCGTGATGGAGATGGCAACAGCGTCGGCCAACTTATCTTAGATGTTTTGGGGCGCAAAACAGGTCAAATCATCGAATATACTTGGAGTCAAAAGCAGGCCGACGGAAGCATTGAAGAAAAACACTCTATTGCCGAGAAAACACCACATTGGGGCTGGGTTGTAGGTACAGGGATCGGCTTTAATGAGGTGAATGCTCGCTTCTGGGCTACCGCTCAATGGCAGCTTGTACTGTGTTTAGTTATCGCGGGGAGTATTCTCGGTGGCCTGATAATCTCGATTCGCAAGATGCTCAATCTACTTGGTGGAGAGCCAAACGATGTGCGCAAAGCCGTTCAAGCTGTCGCACAAGGCGACATTCAGACCAGTTTTGATGCAGTGGCGCCGAGAGGAAGTATCTATCGTGCGGTGCAAGATATGAGTCAATCACTAGCCACCATGGTGACAAACCTTGAGAAATCCATGCACGCACTGCGCGCTGAGTTATCTGCCGTAGAATCTCGCTCAAATACGATTGCCGATCTCACCGTATCCCAGCAGCAGTCAACAGCAATGATTGCCACTGCGATGACTGAAATGGCTTCTTCAGCCAACCATGTTGCCAACTCGGCAAGTGATACAGCAAACAACACAGACGAAGCCGATAAACAAAGTCAGCATACTCAGAAGTTGATTCACAGTACTGTTGAAAACATTCAAGGTTTGGCTTCTCAATTAAATACTGCAAGTAAAGCGGTCGCCGATCTAGATCAGGATGTAAATAGTATAGTGAAAGTGCTCGATGTAATTGGCGATATTGCAGAGCAAACAAACTTACTCGCACTCAATGCTGCCATTGAAGCAGCACGTGCCGGAGAGCAAGGTCGAGGCTTTGCCGTTGTTGCCGACGAGGTGCGTAACCTGGCAGGCCGAACACAAGATAGCACTAAAGAGATTCAGCATATGATCTCCAACCTGCAAGAAGGTTCCCGTAACGCTATTCACACAATGGAAGTGTGTGCAGAAACCAGTGAGGGCACAGTAACAGAGTCTAAGAATGCCTCTGAAGCTCTGCAGCAAATTGTAACGGCGTTAGAATCTATCACTGCAATGAGTCAGCAGATCGCGACTGCAGCAGCCGAACAAACTCAGGTTAGCGATGATATTGCGCTGCGCGTAAATCTTATCGAGGAAAGCGGAAGCCAGCTCAACTCAGTGGTAACGGAGAGTCAATCAAGCACTCAAAGTTTAGCTTCGCTGGCGGATGAGCTAGAAGGTTGGGTAAACAAGTTCTCTGTAAAGCACTAGGTTAAAGTCAATTGTTTAGTATAAAGCACGTTTTCAAGCGTGCTTTTTTTGTTTTTATCCATTTACTCTACTTTCAAACTCCTATCTTTCCATTAAAGAAAGCTTAGTTGATGGTGGATTTGTATCAAAAATGCATAAAAACAGCCCACTCCGAGCACATTTTCATCAAACGATATTTTATTTTAATTTTATGGTTGACCTAAGAGCCGAAAAACCGTTTAATACACCTCGTCGCCCGGATAGCTCAGTCGGTAGAGCAGAGGATTGAAAATCCTCGTGTCGGTGGTTCGATTCCGCCTCCGGGCACCACAATTTATTAATTGTTGGTGCTTAGCACGAACAATAGTTAAAGAATATAGTGTGCCGACTTAGCTCAGTAGGTAGAGCAACTGACTTGTAATCAGTAGGTCACCAGTTCGATTCCGGTAGTCGGCACCATTTATTCTTTTAAAAAGACAATTCCTCCTTAGCTCAGTTGGTAGAGCGACGGACTGTTAATCCGCAGGTCACTGGTTCGAGTCCAGTAGGAGGAGCCATTTTTCAGTTAGTAAGTCGATTACTTATTAACGAAAATGTGCCGACTTAGCTCAGTAGGTAGAGCAACTGACTTGTAATCAGTAGGTCACCAGTTCGATTCCGGTAGTCGGCACCACTTATTAAAATTTGTTCCTCCTTAGCTCAGTTGGTAGAGCGACGGACTGTTAATCCGCAGGTCACTGGTTCGAGTCCAGTAGGAGGAGCCATATTAGAAAAAGCCGTATCTCTTGATACGGCTTTTTTGCATTGGTTTAAAGCCTAACTCTTTTCTACTCATGTCACTCAGGAAAGAAAATCAGAGTTTAGATCATTACCTTGAAGGCATCGCTTAACTTAGAGTGGAATATCTGCTCACCAACAACTCTGCTTTCTATCGATAGTCCCACCATAAGCAATGTTCACCAATAAATATAAACCAAATTAATCATAGTGGGTGGTACGCCTTCCAGATCAAAAAAAGCCAGGTAAAACCCAGCTTTTTGCTTAAATCAACCAACTCAGCTTAAACCACCGAGACAAATATACTTTGTCTCCAAATATTCATCGAGCCCTTGTTTCGCACCTTCTCGGCCAACTCCTGACTCTTTCACTCCACCAAACGGGGCCACCTCAGTAGAAATAATCCCCTCATTGACACCAACCATGCCGTATTCCAGACCTTCACTGAAAGCAACAATACGCTTGAAGTTATTCGTGTAGAAGTAACAAGCCAAACCATACTCTGTGTCATTCGCCATTCCGAGAACTTGTTCATCATTCTCAAAGGTAATAATAGGTAACACAGGCCCGAATAGCTCTTGCTGAACAATCGACATATGCTGCTTGACGCTATCCAAAAGAACGGGCTCCATAAAGCGCCCAGAGCGTCTCTGCGGAGAGTTGGCAATAGAAGCCCCTTCTTGTACGGCTTGATCGATCACCGCCTCTAGACGATGTTTAGAAGCCATCGTAATAACAGGGCCTAATGTGACACCGTTATCTAAACCATTACCAAGCTGTAATTTGCTTAACTTCGACAATACTTTTTCAATAAAAACTTGTTTTACACCTTCATGAACATACAGCCGATTGGTACAAACACATGTTTGCCCTGCATTACGGAACTTCGAAGCGACAAGCCCTTCCGCAGCCGCATCTAAATCTGCATCTTCAAAAACAATAAAAGGTGCATTACCACCTAACTCCATCGAAACCGCTTTGACAGAGTCACTGGCTTGTTTCATCAAAATCTTCCCGACTCGCGTAGAGCCCGTAAAAGAAACTTTCTTAATCCTAGGATCAGTACTTAGTACTTGGCCAAACTCAGCTGCCTGCTCTGATACCACCACAGGAAGCAGTTCTTTTGGGATTCCTGCCTGATAAGCTAATTCAACAACAGCAATTGCAGTAAGAGGTGTAAGCTCAGAGGGCTTGATCAACATGCCACAACCTGCCGCCAGGGCTGGTGCTGCTTTTCTTGTAATCATCGCAATAGGGAAGTTCCACGGCGTAATTGCAGCGCATACTCCTACAGGCTGGCGAATAGCAGACAGGCGTCGATCTGTCGTGGGGGCAGGTATAACTTCGCCATAAGCACGTTTGGCTTCTTCTGAGAACCACTCGACAAAAGAGGCGCCATACATCACCTCCCCTTTACTCTCGGTTAATGGTTTTCCCTGCTCTAAGGTAATAATTGTGGCAATGTCTTCTGCATTATCAAGGAGTAATTGATACCACTTTTTCAAGCGACGAGAGCGCTCTTTAGCACTTAACTTTGCCCAGCGAATTTGCTCGGTTTTACACTTACCAATAATGTCATCTAATTCCTCAAGAGCACTGGGCTTTAGTCGAACTAACTCTTGCTCAGTTGCAGGGTTGATGACCACAATTCCCTCTTCGGAAGACCATTGTTTAAATACGGATTTCAAGGTTTCATTTTTTATTTGTTGCATCATCAAACTTACTCCTACGAGAACTCCTCTTAGGTTAATCTTTACTAGCAAGATCAGCAAAGAAAACAAAGTTTTCTAAAAGACATGAATGTTCGAATGACTTTATTCTCTTAACAGTCTAGACGCTCATTCTCTTCCAATGACTAAATCAGACTAGCGGTAACAAACTCCAGCAATCCATTCTCCTAGGGACTATCCAGAACACTAGAACGATGAATATGTGCGAAGTGGCAGTAGAAAACTCTTATTAGAGAAGAGCGTTAACGAAATACGCAGTGACAAGGATACAAACTACGAGCTAGCTCATGCGGATTCATCGGTCTCCAGCATTTACTATAGGCTCGAATCTGTAGAGAAATGGGCAAGATTACATTCAACTAGAATTGTGCAACTCGGTTACAGAGAAAGCTGGCACTACAGATACCAAAAGTCTTAGTCTTTCAAAAGTGGCAGCGGATCCGGGCTACGAGTAGGCCTTCTGCGGGAGTCATTCGAACGAAGGGAGAAATATACTTGCATTAACGAAAAAGCCCCAGTCTTTCGACTGGGGCTTAATATAAATGGCGGAGTGGACGGGACTCGAACCCGCGACCCCCGGCGTGACAGGCCGGTATTCTAACCAACTGAACTACCACTCCGCAGTGGTATCACTCACTTGTAATCAGCAAGTGTCCATAATTTAAAGCCTGGCGATGTCCTACTCTCACATGGGGAAGCCCCACACTACCATCGGCGCTATTTCGTTTCACTTCTGAGTTCGGCATGGAAGTCAGGTGGGTCCAAAACGCTATGGTCGCCA